>CAWHGE010000026.1:0-14909 GCA_963828845.1 uncultured Chloroflexia bacterium | reverse complement strand
GTTGGTTTAAACCGATATCAGTGCTCTTCTGATTGGTATGGACGCTTTCCTATAGCGTTGATTTTATTCAATAAACACACCCGTATATCGATTGGTGGTTTTCCAGATCGATCAGCGCTTTTCTGATCGAGCCATGATCTTGATCGATACAGTGGCTCGGGGGGGATAGGGTGACGAGTAATCCTGGCAGGGGAAAATCATGGTTTTGAAGTTGGTGTACCCCGCTGTGCTAAAAGGAAACATGGACCAAGAGAATAAACTCCCCCTGTTATTCCGCTTTTACTTTCCTGATTCGGCGCCTTCTGCCCAAAAAGGCGCTCCAGGCGCCTCAAAAAGTGGAGCCGCGCCTTCGAGGGGTGGATCGCTGAGCGCAAGCTGCATTACCCTAAAGATACGGTTCAACGCTCAGTGATCGCCTGCAGGCGGCTCGTGAGGCACTGCGGCAAGCTGCCCTGGGAGGTGACGAAGGAGGATATCGAGCAGCATGCTGCCTGGATGCAGCAGCAAGGCTTTGCCGCCCGCACGATCAACTTTATGCTTGCCATCCTCACCTCCTTTTACCGGTGGTGTGATGATCATCGGGTGGATACAGCCTGCCAACCGGGCTTCAATCCGGCTAAAAAGGTCGCCAGGGTCAGGATTATCCTCTTTGAAGGGGCATGCCTGTGGAGCCGGGTGGAGCTGGAAGCATTCCTGAGCCTGCTCAGTCGGGACGGGTCGGAATTAGGGCAGCGCGACTGCGCCTTCTTCCAGGCGCGCCTCTATCTGGGAGTGCCTTTGAAAAACCTTCGCATGCTCAAGTGGGGGCAGATCGAGCCGGATGAGCTGGGGGCATCGCTGAGCTGGAGGCCGGGTGCGGAGCGGGTGAGGCTCCCCGATCAGGTATGGCAGGCGCTGAGGGAATACCTGCGCGCCAGCGGCAGGCTGGAAGGGATGCAAGCCGGGAAGTATATTTTTGCCCCTTTGGCTACCACGCGTGGGGAAGTGACCGGCGCTAAAGCTGAAGACTGGCTGGAAGAGAAGCCGCTAACCACCCGGGCTATCCTGAACAGTCTCAAGCTGTACGGCAGGCGGGTGGGCATCGCTGACGAGAAGCTGAATCTGATGGCGCTGCGCCGTACGGCGATCCGGCTGAAGATGGACGCCGGTGAAAGCCTGCAGGGGATGAAAATCTTCATGGATAGTCGCGGTCCAATTGCCCAGGTTAAATATAAGTTGGGCAGGCTTCCGCAGATGGTGGGAGGCAGCGCCATCGATGTGGAGGCCCGTCCAGGCAAGCGCAGGTGCCGCTGAGGAAAGCCAGGCCATACAAGCTGGGTGATCACACCACCCATGGGTTTTACACTCGCAAGAAGGACAGGCTGGGGGTTAATGCCATCCTGAGAGAGAACGTCCAGGGGATGGAGCAGGAGACCGCTTGCCTGCGGAAGCTCATGCGGGGATTGCTCGAGCGGGAGGGGGATGAGGCGCGCTTGGTGGATGCTTATTCACAAGCTGCCCACAGGCTGGGGTCGCTCATCATCGTAAACGAACCGGTGGAGAAAGCCAAGGAAGATCCCTGGGCGGAGCAGTTCTTGACCTTTTTGGATGGGAGCGAGGTGCGGGAAGGACGCCCACCGGTCAGCCAGCAGATACGGGCGGACGCACTGGGGCTGTCGCCAGACGCGGCGGAAGCAGCTGGCATGCTGACGGAGGAGATTGCCTCGCTGCGATTGCTGCTCAGGAACGTTTACCGGCGGGCGATGCAGGGAATAGAGACCCGCGAGTACCTGCGGCTGGTGGACCTGTACAGTCTTGGATGCGTGCGGCTGGCGAGGCTGCTCAAGATTGGGGGCTGCGATGAAAATGGTAGGCTGGACAAGTATTTGCAGGACATGATCGATGAAGCCCTCCGCTATCTGACCCGGGAATTGAAATTGGATCAGGATCTGTAGGGGTGAACATAGTCCGGTTCGATCTTCTATACCGGAGCAGTGTTTTCGCTTCGCCCAATCGCGGGAATTGGAGTTCGATCCGTAGGGGTGAAGCAGGGGTTTCGCTTCGCCCAACATAGTCCGGTTCGATTTTATACCGGAGCAGTGTTTTCGCTTCGCCCTTATTGATGATCCAGGAATGGGGGTTGGAACAGTAGGGGTGACACTTAGTCCGGTTCGATTTTATACCGGAGCAGTGTTTTCGCTTCGCCCTAATTGATGATCCAGGATTCGAGGGTTGGAACTTCGGGGTGAAGCAGTGTTTTCGCTTCGCCCAACCCGGGAATTGGAGTTCGATCCGTAGGGGCGAACTTAGTCCGGTTCGATTTTATACCGGAGCAGTGTTTTCGCTTCGCCCAACTTAGTCCGGTTCGATTTCGTTCAAACCGGAGCAGTGTTTTCGCTTCGCCCCTAACCGCCGCTATTTCACGGTGCGCTGGTCGCCGTGGGTGGCAGCTCCACCCCCACATCCAGCGTCAGCACCCAGCCGGCGATGGCTCCACCGTTATCGGTCAGGTACTCCACCAGCACGCACTCGCGGTTGAATTCGTCGAAGCGCCGTTCGGCTGGCAGGAAGCGCACGCTTGCACCAGAGGGGATCTTTCCAATGGCAGTAAATTTTTCGTAACATCCATTGCGGGCATACACATCCCTCTGGGTGAAGGCAACGATCGGGGTAGGGGTGAGGGTGGGGGTCAAAGTGGGCAGCAAGGTGGGGGTCAGCGTGGGTGTCTGGGTCGGTGAAGGGGTGAATGTGGCCGTGGAGGTAGCAGTCGGTGTCAGGGTGGGGGTCTGGGCCAGCAGGTATGCCTGGTATTTGTTGTTACCCCATGCGCCCAGGCCAGCCAGGATGAGGATCCCTATCAGAACGAGACCGGCCTGGATCCCTAACACTTTCAAGCGATAGTTGCGCAGTTTTCGCTTCAGCTCTTTCACCCCCGGATCGATTGGAAAGCGCTTTACCACTTCGGCACTCAGGCGGGAAGCTTCAGCTGGCCAGGCCGGATTTTTTTCGTAGGCCTGGTTAGCAGCCTGTAAATCGTTATCGAATTTCTGATAAGCGCGCTGCTGGCGTTCGATCTCACTCTGCAGGCGGTCCAGGCTTTCGTCTACACCCTCCAGGTTGCGGATTTGTGCCAGGCTCTGGCGAGCTTGCTTATTGAGGTACAGCCCTTCCTCGAGTGTGGTAGCGTGTTCGGCCTGGTTCTTCAGAGTGCGCGTCTGTTCTTTTAATGGTTCTACCACCCGCGGCGTGATGGCTTTAAAGCGCTCGATCAGGCGTTCGAAAGCCGGGTTTTCTCCATATTCGACCACCAGCGCATCCAGGCTGGCCTTCGCCTGCGAGGCGGCTTGCGGCTCAAGCTCAGCCTGGTTTAAGCTGTCGTAGATCGAACGCAAGCTGTCTTTGACTTTTCGCAGACTCTGGGCTCGCTCTGAGTATTTCGGCATGCCGGTAGCACCCACCGCCGCCTGTATCCTTTCAATGGCATCGTCGATATTCCCTTGCCGGAATAGATTAAGCCCTTCTTCGAAGGCTTTTTCGGCGTCGATGTTTTCCTGGAGCTTTTGGGCGAAGTCCTGGCCTTCCTGCCAGCGTTGAATACCCAGCTCATGCAAGGCGTTCTGGGCGCTCTCCAACAGCGCCAGTGCATCGGCGAAGCGTCCCACCCGGGCAGCAGATTGTGCTTTACCATAAGCGGAAGCCGCATCGGCCGGTAAGGCTACCACCGGGATGTAACCGGTGCGCAGGTAATTTTCAGCCTCGGTGCGGTGCTGGCGAGCCCGTTCCCAGTTCGGCTCCACCTGTAAGATGCGGTCGAAGATCTGCACGGCTTCGGCATAACGACCGCTGTAGAAAAGCTTCTCTGCCATTTCCATCTGCGATTCAGCTGCTGGGTTGTGTTCTCGCTCAGGCTCCAGACGGGCAGTCGCTGGCTCGGATATTGCTTCTGGCTGGGATGCGGATTCCTGGCCTTGACCATTTGTTTTTTCAGCCGGTGCTGCGCCTCCATTTTCCTGCTCCTGGATGCGCTGCATTAATTCTTTACGCCTCGCCTGGAGGGTGCTGCGCTGGTCGAGCGTCAGGTTTTGGTAATCGGGCGAGCTGACCAGCTCTTCGATATCAAGCAGGAGATGCCGCAGGTCAACCACGCTGGCGGAGGGAATGTCTTGGAGCTCTTGATACTGCTTTTCTATTAAATCAAATGAATTCATATGATTTTTGAACGTTCATATACCTGAATGCTTTCTAATTCTTATCTGTTCCAGGAAGCTGTTGATAGATGCCCAGCAGGTCCTGCCGGATATCGCGGACCTGAGTATACCCTTGATTCAGTGTCTGTTCCAGAATGGTTCGAAGCTGGTTAGGTAAGCGTTCGTCATCGTACGTCCAGTTCACCGGGTAATGAGTGGAAGCTTTCTCGATGTCCTCTGGCCGGTTGGGTCCCAGTGGTAAGCTGCCCTGGGCAGGCCGCCCGGTGAAAATATGGTGCAGGCCACGCGCCCCAAACTGGACCAGGTCGAACTGTTTTTCTGCATCTGACAGCCCTTGTGGCTGGCGCTTGGCGATGTTCCAATCGATCATCGTCACGCCGTGAGCGTCTAGCGTCCCAATAATAATGCAAGATTTTATGATCGCGGTAGACAATATTGCGGTCGTGAGCAAACTGTAAGATGTCACAGATCTGCAAGGAAAGGACCAGGCTTTCTCGCAGCGGCAAGAACCAGCCGTGGGTGTAGCTCGCGTCGCAATAGCGCAGTAAATTGTACTCCGGGTTGCGTCTCACCAATGCCAGGTACGGCAGCCACCCGACAGATAACTGCCTATCCATAGAAGCCAGGAAATTTTGGGCCTGTTCGACGCCATAATGGATGACCTGCCCGGACAGTTGCTCTGCCGAGGCATGGCTTTCGTCGCTGGGTAGAGCCTGCCCATCTTCGATCTTGATAAATCCACACTCCACCATGGGCGTAATGCCAGGCACGTCGCGCAGCATGGTCAGGATCTGGATTTCTTCGATGAATAATGGCAGGGCATAATCCAATTGGTCCGGTCGCATGATCTTGAAGGCGAACGACAGCGGCTGTTTAGCCAGGTTGCGCAGATTTCCGGCAAAGACCCGCGCGGATGAGCCGCGCGCTTCCGGCATCCAGGTGTCCAGTGGTTCTGCCAGGACCATGCTCCTGGTTGGGGCCGAACTTGCCCTCCACCACTCCTTCAGTTATATTGGGCTGGGGAATACCTGGCGTTATCTCTTTCCAGGGTGAGGGGACGGGTGTGTGGTAGAGACAAGATCTCACGCGATTGGTATTCATTCAACCAGGGCAGCTCATGCATGATCTCGGGATACTCGATCATCAGGTCCACCGACCGCGTGCCCCTGCGCAAACGTTTGAAAGCCTCCAGGGTCTCATCCAGCCATTTCGAAGGCCCAACCTGGTTGCGCAGGGTGCGTCCTGCCAGCTCGACCGAGGTCAAATAATCATAGAAAGGCTCATCTTTGCCAGCGCCTCTGCGGACGCGTGCCAGCCACTGCGGTGTCGCCCCAATCGCCTTCTCCGCGGTGAACAGGCGGGCGCGGTCAGGGTCCCACACCAGGATCGAGCGCAGCCCGCGACGCGCCAGCTCGAAATCCTTCTGCTCCCAGGCGTTCAAAACCAGCTCGACCTGGGCTTTCGGCTGCGTCAACGATTTTTCAACCTTCTCACGCGTGCCAGGTAAAAGTTCTTCGATCGGATCGATCAGGCTGTCCACCTCGGTGTAGCCAATGCCGGAGTTAGGCGGGCAGGGTTCGATTTCTTTCCACTTTTTGATGATTTCTTCGCGGACGGTGGCAATCAGCTCTTCACTGGCCTGCCAATGAAATCCCTCCAGTTCTTGACCGTTGTTGCCCATCCCTTCAGTAGCCGCACGCAGGCGTTGGTCGCCTTTCCTGGTGACCTCTGCCTGCAGGGTGTAATACAGCCGGGCGAACATGGTGTAAGGAGATATGGCCTCTGGTTCAAGTCCTAAGGCTATCTTACGCACCTCCTGGCTGATTTTTTCCCACCAGTCTGGTCGCGGCCCGTCACCCAGGCGTGCAAACAATTCCCACAGCGCCGCAGTCCAATCCCCAGCCACACCGGCTGCCAGGGCATTCGAGAAGGCAGTCTGGGTCAGCTCATCCGTATCCGCAGTTTGTCTGGCGACTGCCGCAATTTCGTTTAACAGTTTCCATTTATCGGATAGAAGAGGAGGGCAGCCTGGCGGCATTTTCGCAAACTTTTTGAAACTCAGCCAGTCTGTACTCGGAAGCCATTTGAAAGGCGGCTTTAAACATAAAATTGATGGCACCAAAATTATCCGGCATTTCGCCATAAGCTGCCAACTGCTGCTGCAGCTCTTCATATTGAACGATCTGCTCCAGCTCCGGCCTGGATAGGCCGTACAGATCCACTTCCTGCTGGCGCAGCGCTTGCAGATGTTCGGAATCAACCTCGTGCAGGGCTGCCAATTTTTCCTTCAGTGGCTGGATGACCTGCTCATAGATGTCACCGCTGGCTGAGCTCTCAGGCCACTCCAGGCGAGTATACAGGTCCGGATTGGCTTCCGCAATAAAACTGCCCATTTCCTGTATAAACTGGCGGAAGTCATCCAGGGCAGAGTATTGGCGGTCTTTGGTAACGCTATCACTCTCCAGGAATTGGCTGTTGCCCCAATCGATGACCGTCAGGCGGACGCCTAAGGGATCCCAATAGAGATGTTCCGGTTTGACATCGTTCCAGATCACACCGGACTGCGTGCCTTGTTCATTACGGATTTCGGTGGTATGGATGGTCTCAAGAAGATTAAGGACGCCCAACAAGATGCGGACCAATAACTGCGCTGGAAATTCCGGAAACTGAGACCATTGTTGGATTAAGAATGTGGATTCTGGGTTCGTAGGTAGAGTCTGGATGCTGGCTGGACCGAAGCGGATGACCTGGCTGAGCAGCTTCAAGTCTAGCCCTCTTGCCTGTTCGATGATGATAAAGGTCTGCTCGCCTAAGTCGTATTCCGACCTATTCTGATCGATCAGGGTAGGGATGTTCAGGTGGAGACCCTGGTTCGGGAACGCAGCTCTTGGCAGCCCGCGCAAGATGCTGCCTTCTGTTTTTATCTGGCTTGCCTGGCGTAGGATGTCGCTGAAGAAAGAGCCTCTGCGGGGACGCTTTACGATCGCGGGCTGGTTATCCAATAAAGACTCAACCAGGTAGACTTCACCGGCATCCCCTTCCCCTAATTTCTTAATCAGGTTCCAGCTTTGCCGCTGACCCTGGATGGCTTCGTTTGTTTCAGTTAGCATTTTCCTTCATCTCAACCGGGAATGAACATGCAGTCGTATCCCGGTGTTCGTACTTGTTGGTGTTGTGTTACGAAGTATACAGGAAATAAGTTCCGGAATTATAAGCGAAAAATTAGGGTATTATTCACTTAAAAATGTGCTCTCATTTGTGTTTCTGATCCGTTTTATAGGCGCATATGACTGTAGGATAAATATACCTCCATGCATAGAATGATATAGACACCTAAACCCTTGCTGTCTATCAGGTATGAGGAACAAGGTATATACTATGCATATCAAAGGACAGCGAGGGAAGAATGGAAAAGAGACCACGGCACCGACCACATCGGGAATATCCTGGAGCTAAGCGGATAATCCTGGGTCCTGAGGTAGAGGTCTGCCCGCTGTGTGGGCAGAGATTGAAATCGCGACGGAATTGGCATTCACGGAAAACGATCCAAACGATGAAGGGGCCATTGTTTGTGGCGGGGAGAAGCGAAGAATGCCAAAATCAAGCCTGCCGGAACTACGGGAAACGGTATTATGCCAGTCGAGTGTGGCGATACAGCCTGCCACAGAGCAGTTACGGGTTGGACGTGCTGGCGTTTATTGGCTGGCAACACGAACATGAACATCGCCAGTTGGTAGAGATCCAAAAGGAGTTGAACCAACGGGGGATCGAAGTCAATGAGCGCAATGTAGGCAAGCTTTACCGGCAGTTTCTGGCATTGCTGAGTGCTACTGGGGAGAACTTCAAAGAAGGGCTGATAGAAACGGCTAAAGAATACGGGGGTGTCATATGGTCTGTGGACGCCCTGCAACCGGAAGGGACAAGCGGGGTGCTGTATGTATTGTATGAAGTCTTGAGCGGCAAACCGGTGGGGGCACTCCAGCGAGAGCATGTCAGCGAAAAGGAATTAGTCGAGTGGCTGGATCCATACCGGAACCTACCGATAGCCGTCCTGGCAACCCTATCGGACGGTGAAAACACCCTGATCGCTGCACTCAAAACATGTTGGCCGCAAGTACCTCATCAACGTTGTCAGGTGCATTTTTTGAACAATCTTGTGGATGACATCACTGGATTACGATGATGAATTACGCAAGGACATGCGTCAGGATCTAGGTGGACTGCCCAAGGTTCCCAAGAATACTCCGGGCGGACCGGATTCTCCCCCCTTGTGACCAGGAGATCCCCCGAGATCCAGTGCTGATCTGGATTGAGACCCAAGTCCGGCAGGCTATTCGCGATGCGGTAAACCGCGGCAGTCGAAAACCTTTCGCTTGGGGAGGCCTGAGTGGATATGAGCAGCTTGAAGCGATGGCTAAAGGACTGGATCAAATTCGGGGAATAAATTATGAGAGCGATTATCTGCTTTGGTTGCGAACGAGGGTGGAAAGAGTGCTGGCGAAGAACAAAACCGTAGCAGAAGATTTGAAAAGAGCGCATCAGATCCTACTCCAGGTAGCTCAATGTTTACGCTACCCACCATCAGCACAAGAATTGCAGTTTGAAGAACAGATAAGCAGCCAGTTGGTGGCTCAAGAGATAACGAAGCTGATCGAGGAGACAAGACCGAGATGGGAAAGTCCAAAGAGCCCAGATCAGGTTACTGGGGGTGCTGAAAAGACGCTGGGAGACTATTCGGTCAGGAGCTGCTGTACTGTTATGATATTCCTGGATTACCTCAAGACAATCTACAACTGGAGAGCCTGTTCGGTCGTCTCCGTCGTCACCAACGACGCATCAGTGGGAATAAATCAACCCGAGAATTAATGGACTTTGGTCAGGCCCAGGTTCTGTTCACGGCCAAGACACTCCAAGATCTGCTCAACCAAATCCAACTTGTCCCCCGTGAGACTTACCTCTTCATCGAAATCGTCTGGCTGACGCTGAGCTTCCCAGGCAGTTCTTCCACCGCTTGCATCGTGATCCTTTTACGACAGTTTCCACATTAATCCATTACCACTCTGTCCATAGTAAGGACCTGAAAATAAACAAAGCGCTTGTTCTTCTCAGAGAACATGCACTTCATACACAATAGACAGCAAGGGTGTGGAAATGTCAGATATATCCCATATATGGGGATGATTTTATCCAACATATCTACTAATCCACTTCTTAACTTCCCAACTGCACTATAACTGCACCATTGTGAGATAAAAGCAAGAAGAAGATATTGCGTAAAATCAACGAGAGAAGGCAATCTGCAGTCCTGTCCATAGGGGGTGAGGATATCCTCTAGCTTCATTTACATGATTTACTAATCCGTAATTAATGATCAGGGTCTACCCTAAGCAGCCATGCTTTCACTGACCAAGATAGGGGGTATGAACCTTTGGTGATATAACGTTTTATCATGGTTGCTCTAGCTAAAATGAACCACTTTTTATTCGTTGTATTCCAAAGCGAGCGCAATTGTGGTTAGGCGTATGATTCTTCTTGGAACAAGGAAAATGAGTAAATCTAGTCATTTCATATCTTAATAACCGAAATCTTGTTATTTTATCGGGAAAGTAGGGATTTTTAGTGGTGACGAGCAATTGCTATGGGTAATTAATGATGAACCAGTATCTTTGACCATGTCGGAAGGGTGGAGCGTGTGGTGATTTCATAAGTGACTTTGTCCGAAGAAAATTAGATCATGGAAAGGGAATCATTGGAACACTAATTTTCATATGTTGTCTACTTCCTTTGAAAGAATTATTCGTAAAAATATTCGTTTGAATTAGAGTAATAATCACATTAAATAATTACTGTAACCTTGGAATAATTTTAATTTGTTTTTAATATGACAATATGATATACTTTTAACTAGGATGCGATGAACCAGAGGAGAATTTTGGTCGCTTCCCCCACCAAAAAAATTACATAATACAAGGGGATTACCTTCTGGGGAGCCAATGGCGAAACCGACCGCGTGTACGGCAGGTCATTTTTACATTTAATTATTCAGAGAGGAGGGTAAGTTATAAGGTCTTACACTCACGGACGATATTCTTTATCAAAACATTGATTTCAATGTTTCATATTTACATATTATTGAGGAGAGATCCATGAAAACAAAAAAATTTTATAGGTTCATCATAATTATGGCAATGTTACTTGCGCTGATTATCGTTGGAAGCGCATCGGCTGCAACGGTTACCATCAAGCTAAATGAAACTGAATTTACTGCATTGGGAGGGGCGGAGGTAGTGCCAATCCCAGATGAACATAGCCTACCTGTAATGCCATTTGGCTCTACATTAATAGACTATAGCTGTATTTCTGGTAGTACAGGGATTTCCTTAGCAAGTGGGTCGATTAGTGTAAATACAGCGGTAAATTACATTTGTATTTTAGACCGGATGGAATGCTGGACTTACCAACATAAATCCAACTCCCTTGCCTGGGTCCGACCATTGTTGCAAATGGTGAAGATGATTATCAGGTAACGATCAACTTCTCCGATCCCGTCATGGGAGTTGCCTTCAAGCTCCTCACGAATAGTTCCGCTTCTGAAACAATCACCTTATCCTTTGCAGACGCAAGTCCAGATCAGGTGATTAAGATGGTCAGCTAGAAACAAATCCAAATACCTTCGAGTTTGTAGGGTTTACTTCTACAAGCCCAATAACCAAAGTCACCATCAATACCACCGGAGGAGCTACTCAAAATGAAGGTATTGCGGGTATCTGGGTAGTTAAAAATCTACCGCCTACCGTTGATGCTGGTGGACCTTACTCTCGTTATGTTGGTAATACTTTAATATCTCGGGCACGGCATCTGATCCAAACGATGACACATTGACCCCAACATGGTCAGTAAATAGTCCCGATTGTGTATTCGGAGATAATCACGCATTAGTTACGAACGCTAAAATGCCAATTGATAGGGAACTATACCTTGACATTAGCTGTCAGTGATGGAACCCATACAGTCACCGATACTGCCCCTCTCGCAATCACAGATCCGCTATTTACAAAAAGTGTTACAGATTGCACTCAGCCGGAATATGATCGATATACATATATAGAAACGCAATTCGTTTCATCGTTAAATATCCCGGTAGTAACATCTTCATCGCTTGAATCTGCAGCTAAATATTTGATCGAAGCGAGTGGTGTATATTACGCAGGTGGAATAGATACCTATGATATTCGCGCTGATGCAAAATGGACACAGGATCTATATCAACGAAATAATGGTTTAGGTTGGACAGATGATGTTCATAAGTACGAATCCTCTGGGATAACTTTACCTGATGGTTAAAGGTCGATGACGAATTTGTTGATTGGGAAGCATATACCGATACGCACCGGTATACAACCGAAAAAGATGGTACCGGTTCACCAGTCACATTGGAATTCCAAATCTATGATACTTTTCCATCAAACAATACTGGTGGATTGTGTGTATCACTCTATAAATTCAATAATACTGCTCCAATAGCTGACCCTGGTGGACCTTATCTGGCAACGAAGGCTCAGCCATCCAGCTTGACACGACTGCGTCAGATCCAAACAATGATCTCTTAACCTACGGTGACTTCAGTGCACCCGCATGGGACATGCACTTCAGATGCAGCCATGACGACCCACGATCACCTGTAACGATAACGGTGCAGTGACCCTAACCCTTGCAGTTTCGGTGGATTTGATGATCCTGAGCGATACGCTCTAACAGTCACAATCGCACCCATCGTGCATACATAACCTCAACAAGGAACAATGCTTGCAGTAAATACTCCAATTAATGTTGGGTTTACATTCAGAACCAGTCTGTACTGGACTTGCAGCTTCCTCGAGGCGGCAGGTAGCATTGACCCAGCGTGCGTAAGTGGAGCCACCCTTCAATATACCTTTACTGCTGCAGGTGTCTACAACGTAACGATGACTGTGACCGACGATGATGGCGGGTCTGGATCTGCAGTAATCATGATCGTTGTATATGATCCTTCAGCTGGTTTTGTCACAGGAGGCGGTTGGATCAACTCTCCTGCTGGGGCATATGCCGCTGACCCTACTCTAACTGGGAAGGCAACCTTTGGTTTCGTGGCAAAATACCAGAAAGGTGCGAACCTGCCATCTGGCAATACAGAGTTCCAATTCAAGGTAGGCAACCTCAATTTCAAGAGCACCAGCTATGAATGGCTGGTTGTTGCAGGAACACCAGGCGATATTCAAAGGCGTTGGCACCATTAAATGGACAAGGATCGTACACGTTCATGATAACTGCTGATGATGATAACCCAGACACTTTCCGCATCAAGATTTGGGAGACAGCCGGGGAAACCCTATATATGATGTTGGATCACAACAGACATTAGGAGGCGGAAGTATCGTCATACATAAATAGCAGGAATAAATCTCCATAACAAGATAGAGGTTGGCTGGTTCTTTTAGCCAACCTCTTTTTATTTGGCTTTGCTCGCATACAATTTGTTCAGGGAGTGTCTCCTAAACCCGAAGTTTATGTATGGTGATATGAAACCCTTTGTAAGTGATTTACCATAGCCAATATGTCCACTATTTCCATGACTAATTACTGGCAGTAACACATGGTATAAAAAAAGAAATACAGACCGCAAATTAATACAGATAAAAATAGTTAATTTGAATAATTAGTTATTAAGCATCTATGATTTAAAAGTGTGTCATTTGGATATCTAGGAAGCGTAAAATGGCACCCATGCAGCTTATTATCATAATTTGTAATACATGAATTCATACGGTTCGTTTAACGGCAACTGATGTAGATGTAGCTGCTCAATCAACTCCACCTGACATTCCATTTTGTTGGTCTTCCGATGGGCAACAATGGATCTTCAATATAAAAAGCAGTCAATGTAGTAAAAACCTATGGATATCTCATATCCATGAATGATTGTTCAAACATCCAATTCCAATTTGATCAGATGTGATATAAATTAAGCAAAAACCTCTTGACTAAGAAAGACAGTTGGAGTTTTAAAAAAACTTCAATTTCAATAAAACAAATCAAGGGTAGTGTCAAACACCCGCAGCACGGCGTATTGTCCTCCCGGATTGGCGAATGTGATCACCAACGGCAAACTTGCACCGGGCTGCAGCTCTTGAGACAGGGCTGGCACCACCTGCAATGGTGCTTCGGGAGGCATGTTTTCGGCAGTGAGAGATAGATCATCGTTGGTGATGGTGATGGCCTGGCTGCCGCGGTTGGTGATGGTCAAACTGATCTGCAAGGTCTGCCGGTCATTGGAAAAAATCATATCCTCGAAGGTAATATCGACTATAACGGCATTCTCTTTGGTGGGCTCCTGGGTGGGTTCTCGGGTGGGCTCAGGGGAGCGATTGGGGATGGCTCGGGGGTTGGCTCTTGGGGAGGCTCTTGGGGAGGCTCAAGAGTGAGCTCGGGGGTTGGCTCTTGGGGAGGCTCAAGAGTGAGCTCGGGGGTGAGCCCTTGGGTAGGCTCTTGGGTTTGCTCGAGAGTGACCTCGGGGGTGAGTGATTTGAGCAGATCGGGACGCTGACCGTACAATACGTAACCCACAGCGGTGCCGATGGGCTGGATGACCACAGCAATGCCTGGGTTAGCCCGGGCCAATAAACCCTTGGCATCGGGAGCACCCGTTTCGAGACTGGTGAAGACGAACTCTTCACGGCCGCAGTCGGCCCACTGTACCAACATCGCTGCCCTAGGAGCGAGGGTAGATGAAAGGTCTGGTGAGCCAAGAGGGGGAGTGAGAATGAACACGAAGGGGCTGAAGGTTTCGGATACCCACCAGGCTGTGCCTGCGGCTCCTCTGGGAACCGGCAGAACACCCGAGGTTGTGATTGGAAGCAAGTTTAGCGGGTAGTTAGTTTCGCCTAAGGTCAAAGTAGGGCGTACGCATTGGGGTGCGGCTGTGGGGGTAGGGGTGAGGGTGGCTTTTTGGAAGAAAGCATCCACCTGTGACTGATAGACATAATAGGCCAGCAGCAAGGTGGTGGAGGCGGCCATGATGAAGAAGAAAATCAACCCGCCAGGAGCACCTTCCGCGGTGTCTCCTCCAAGCCATTAATAAATTTGCTAATAGTCTCTATAATCTTGACCTTAGGTGGCGGCTGCAGCTTCATTTCTCACTGAAAAACACATATGATTAGTCACTTGGCTTATCCGCTTGCCTAAATCATATCATTAAATAATTCACCGATAGCTTACACAACTGTTTAGCTGCAAGAACATGGCACCGTGCTTGTATGCGAAAACTATTATAGCTGCCTTACTTTTTATTAAGTAATTTTTGGTAAACGAAGGCTCAGATAAGTTGTGAATCCTTCATATGTGACTTTTATACATTAACCATATCAGGAAAGCCAAACATGAAATAAATATGTGCTATTTTATCAACAACACCATGAATCCGTTTTTCAATTATTTAGATACTTGCCAACCTAACCTAAATGACCTGTAAGTTTTTTTTTATAATCTTCGGCCGTTAGCTCTATAACCTCACTTGAATAGCGTTTACCATGTTTCCCATGCTATCTCGCTCTCTTATAGTAATTGGCTGTACATGGTCTTAATCCCCTACAATTTGTCGAGAGGTTATATATCCAGTAACAGGGACAGCATAAGTGAACATAGGGGAGATCAATCATAATTTAATATCTTTTTCCTGGCGTCTGT
>CAWHGE010000025.1:0-236625 GCA_963828845.1 uncultured Chloroflexia bacterium | reverse complement strand
TTACTCACCGCAAATCGGAACTGGAAGTGAAGGCGGACCAAAGAGGGCTTGGATCGCATCAAAAGCTCGAACTCCAGCCAATTCAGCTGTATCGATGACAGATGCCAAGGCGGCATAGGTATTGGTGCCCCAGTTGGAGCGAAATCCATTCGTGACCTTACGATGCACAACTGAATGACGCAAGGCTCGTTCAGCGACGTTATTGGTCGGCTCAACATCGTTTCGATGCAAGAACACAAACAGGCAGGCACGATATTTCAAATAACGACGCTGTAATTTCTGCGCCTCGGGTGGAGCCAGTTCTTGGTGCAGCAGACGGTCACAGTTACGCTCAATTTGCGTCACTTGTCTTTCGAATTGTTCAAAAGTCATCTGGTTGCGTTGGTGATGCACTTCAATGGCGCGTTGAAATAGCTTTCGTAGCGCATGGGCCCAGGTCAAATGAGGCTGAGCATCCAAAACATGTTGCAAAGCGCGCAGTTGATGGGCCATACACAACTGTCTTTGCCTGGCAGGGGCTTTCAACTGTCCCCCATAACAGTCGCTCACCCAAACTTCTGCCTGTAAGTCGTGCATGACATCCACGATCACTTCCGCACTGCGGTTACGCCGGATTACATGCAAAACACTCGTCAGAGTGCAAAAAACCCATTCCCACGCATTGGCTCCGTTGATCCGATTGGTAGTTTCATCACAATGAACCACCTGGCTTTGGCGAATGGTGTCCTGGATCTGCTCCATCTTGCCCATAGCCCACTTTCCAGCCCGTTTCATGATCTCATCAATCCCGCCCTGGCTGATCTCAACCTGATGCAGGTCGAGTAATGCCTTTTGAGTGCGGGCATAGCTCATGTGCTGTTCTTGGCGGTAGTACACCACCGTCGCTTCCAACCTGCTTCCAAACGAACGGTTCATCTCCAGCCCTGCAGGTGCTTCTTCAACTTGAGATGTTCCGCACTCAGGACAGGTCACAGCGATACTGCCGTACTTCTATCACCTGGGCAGGTGCTTGAGGCAGCTCTGTGATCTGGTTCACATCCACCGAACGACTCGCTGCACTGCCTAGCTCGGTGTGACATTTACAACATGATTTTGCACGTAGCTCAATGGTGTGATCTGGTTGTGCCACAAACTTACGCTCATGTTTTTCGTGCCCAATGGGTGGTCCATGCCGATGCCTTCGTCGACTTCCTGGTAAGCTGCCTTTTTGATCACGCGATGGTGGCTGAGAGGAGTTTTTTGATGAGGTGGGCGGCTTTTGATTCTTCTCAAACTTCAGCTTCAATGCTTCATAATCCGCTTGTAGCTTGGTCAGTTGTTCATATTGCGCCAATATCAGCTCGATTAACTCATCTTTCGTCAGCGTTTCGAAGTCTTGGTGGTTTTTGGTTTTTCTCAAATTTCAATTTCAACGCTTCAATTTCCGCTTGTAGCGTCAAAACCAACTGAATTAGTTCTTCTTTCGATAATGCTTCGAGTTCCGTCTTTCCCATACGCGAATCTTACCAGAAAATGTTTAAATCGTGTAGGGGTGAGTAATTACATGGTAGGGTCCACCTTCCCTCCCAATTCCCGTATCTGGTGAGTAGTTACCCACAAGAGGTTTATGCAAAACTCGGAAAACTTTAAGATTTCTCATAAAATCCTTCCTGGAAAAGAATTGCACAATATCGATAGGAAAATCGCCTATCGATAGAAAGCGATCGATATGGAAGAGCACCAATCGATACAGATGACCACTGATGTTCTAATCCACAAGGGGTTTATCGAAATTTCCTGGCATTTGGCCAATATTTTAAGATCTCTCATATTAAGATGGCAACCAAAAGATTATCTATCAAAATCTGAGATAAGTGCTCCGTAGAGGACTGAAGAAAAACCCCCTCCTGCCTCCCCCGATTACCAAAGACCGGTAATCAGGGGAGGAGAAAGGCCACCCAGTATAGGATCTCGAATACATAATATATGCTAGTAAGCAGATGAAATAGCGGATTAGCGAATAAAGCCACAAGTACCTGATCCTCATATTGTATGTTTATTTAATGCGGTATAATCGCACTCTGCTTTCTCAGACATGTTAATTGAGAAAGCGTTTTTTAGCTCTTTATTAATAAAACATTTGTGCTATAATAGAATTCCGGTCTGTTGCATTCAATAACTCACCTTAGCTAACAAGCTGTTCCCTTTTCGGGGATCATCAGCGATCAGGAAAATAAGATAACGGAACTACACAAGGGATTATGACTGCTAATGTCATTCGGGTGGTTGGCGCCCGCGTCCATAACTTAAAAAATATCACCGTCGAGATTCCCCGCGATAAGCTGGTGGTCATCACCGGTCTATCCGGCTCAGGTAAATCCTCTCTGGCATTCGACACTATTTTTGCAGAGGGGCAACGCCGTTACGTCGAATCACTATCGTCTTACGCCCGCCAATTCCTGGGTCAGATGGATAAACCCGATGTGGATTACATCGAGGGGCTCTCTCCAGCCGTCTCCATCGATCAAAAAGGTGTCTCCCACAATCCCCGTTCTACCGTTGGCACAGTCACCGAGATATACGATTACCTACGTCTGCTTTACGCGCGGGTCGGAATTCCTCACTGCCCGGAATGTGGGCGTGAGGTCACCAAGCAATCCGCCCAGGAGATCGTGGATGTGGTGGCAGCCCTGCCCGATTCCAGCCGCTTGCTCATCCTCTCTCCCCTGGTGCGTGGTCGCAAAGGCACCCACCAGGCTGTCTTGGAGGAGATCCGTAAAACCGGTTTCGTACGTGCCCGGGTAGATGGCGTGGTCCACGAGCTGGATGAAGACATCCAGATGGACCGCTACAAGATCCACAATATTGAAGCCGTAGTGGACCGGGTCTTACTCCACCACGACCCGGACCCCGAGGAAGGCAAAATCTTCCTTTCCCGCCTGACCAATTCCATCGAGACTGCCCTGAAATTTGGCGACGGCTATCTCATCGTCCAGGACATTACCGATGCCAAATCTCCACGCGATATGTACTTCTCAGAACACCTGGCCTGCCCTGAGCATGGCTCCGTCCTGCCTGAGATCGAGCCGCGCACCTTTTCATTCAACACCCCGCATGGCGCCTGCCCTGATTGTCAGGGATTGGGTGGTAAGCTGGAAATCGATGCTGAATTGCTCATCCCAGACCCCGACCTATCACTGACGGAAGGTGCGATTATCAGTACCGAATGGAGCGGCCCCAAAGAAGAAGGTGGGTATTACTGGCAAAGCCTGGAAGCCGCGGCTAAATATTATGATATCGATCTGCAATCTCCTGTGCGTAATATGCCCAAGGAAAAGCTGGATATTGTCCTGTATGGCACGCATGGAAAAGAGATTCCCATCACCTATAAGCGAGACGATAGGCATCAATATGTTTTCGATCGCGAGTTTGAGGGTGTCATTGGCAACCTGATGCGCCGCTACAATGAGACCAACTCGGAATACATGCGTGAAAAGATCGGTGCCTTCATGAGCATGCGCCCCTGCCCAACATGTGGTGGAAAACGTTTGCGTCGTGAAGCCATTGCAGTAACCGTGAATGATAAAAACATCGTCGAAGTCACCGAATGGCCTATCCTACAAACCTTGAAGTGGATCGAGCAGCTGTGCGACTCGTCCACACCACTAAACTCACGCCAGCAAGCCATTGCTGAGCGCATCCTGAAGGAAATATCTGAGCGCCTGGGCTTCCTGGTGGATGTCGGCCTGGATTATCTCACCCTCCGGCGCTCTGCCGGCTCCCTCTCGGGCGGTGAAGCCCAGCGCATTCGCCTGGCAACTCAAATTGGCTCCCGCCTGATGGGCGTCTTATACGTCTTGGATGAGCCATCCATCGGCTTGCACCCGCGCGATAACACCCGGCTGCTCCGCACCCTGAAAGGTTTGCGCGACCTGGGCAACTCGGTCATTGTGGTCGAGCACGATTCCGAAACCATCCTTTCAGCCGACTGGATCCTTGATCTGGGTCCCGGTGCTGGTGAGCACGGCGGTAAAGTCGTCGCCGAAGGCACAGTGGATCATATTCTCGCCAATCCTGATTCGCTCACCGGTGCCTATCTCTCGGGTCGTCTTGCAGGTCGATATCCCGCGTGAGCGCCGTACCGGGAATGGCAAGGCATTGACCATCGTTGGGGCGCGCGAGAATAATCTCAAAAATATCAAAGTTAAGATCCCGCTCGGCAAATTTGTGTGCATCACCGGGGTGTCGGGCTCAGGCAAATCCACCCTGATGATAGAGATCCTCTACAAAGCCCTGGCAGCCCGCCTGCAAGGTGCTCATACCCAGCCGGGTGATTATGACCGCATTGATGGGATCGAATATGTGGACAAGGTGATCAACATTGACCAGTCTCCCATCGGACGTACCCCGCGCTCCAACCCTGGCACCTACACCAGCCTGTTCGATCAAATTCGATCCTTATTTGCTGAGCTGCCCGAGAGCAAGATGCGCGGCTATAAACCTGGCCGTTTTTCCTTCAATGTGCACGGTGGTCGCTGTGAAGCCTGCCAGGGGCAGGGGCAATTGCGCATCGAGATGCAATTCCTGCCGGATGTTTACGTCCCCTGTGACGTCTGTCACGGGGCACGCTTCAATCGCGAAACCCTGCAGGTAAGGTTTAAGAATTTGAATATCGCCGATGTGCTCGACCTAACCGTTGACCGCGCTTTGGAGGTATTCGAAGCCTTCCCCGGCATGATGTCCCGCCTGCAAACCCTGCAAGATGTCGGCTTGGGTTATATCCGCATTGGTCAGCCTGCCCCCACCTTATCCGGCGGAGAAGCGCAACGAGTCAAGCTGGCTCGTGAGTTATCCAAACGCGCCACGGGTCGCACTTTATACGTTTTGGATGAACCCTCCGTGGGACTGCATGCCGCTGATGTGCACAAGCTGATCGAGGTGCTACAACGTCTGGTGGATACCGGCAACAGTGTTCTGATCATCGAGCATAATCTGGATATCATCAAGGTCGCTGACCATATCATCGACCTGGGACCCGAGGGTGGAGATGGGGGTGGTGAGCTGATTGCTGAAGGCTCACCCGAAGAGATTTGTGAAGTTGAGGCTTCCTACACGGCTAAGTTCCTGCGCCCCTACGTCTGCAAGGATGAGAATTCTGCTCCGATCAGGGTTTTAGGATAGATTTTTACCATTTCGTTTAGAAGAGCCCGTTGGTCGAGCGGAAATATCTGCATAGCTACGCATCCGTTCGCTAAACCCTGCCAGTAAATCCATCTTCCCTTCCATTTCCATCGTGATCGCCCCGTACGGGCAGGCATTCACGCATATTCCGCAGCCTTTGCACCCTTCGCTGATCTCCGCACGCCGGTGATTGAGTGATATTGCCCTCACCGGGCAGATCTCTATACAATCACCACATTGCTCACATTCACTTCCCACTATTAGTCTCAACCCGGGCAAACGCTGGACCACTTGTAGTAACGATGCGGGTCCCCTTCGCACATCCTCGATGGACCACACAACAGCACTCACAACAAAAACATACCGTCAGCATACGTCTGTAGGGGATCCCGAGAGTAAGCGCATCGATCATGGTATGAGCGATTAATGGGTATAAGCCAGCCTCCCTGCCGCGGTGGATATGCCTTTTAGCTTCCTCAACGTTACATAATCTCCCCATGGACGGGTGAATTTGTGCCGCCCCATCACCCAGGAACAGGCATCCCAGGTTAATCGGATGCGATTGACAGTTTTCATGGCTGCGACAGACACATTCACTCATGATAAATCGGGCACTTGCCTGCTCCACCAATTGCATCAGCAATGAGTAGGGTAGCACAACCTGATCACCTTGATTTATAGTTTCATTCACCGGGATCATGGTCACCTGGTGGATTTTTGAGCTGAATATTGGATTAAGCAGGCTGCCAATACCAGGCTGTTTGCCCATCCATAGGCCCACCTTGTAAAGAGGCCACACACTCAGCAACAGATCATAGATGCGTTTTGATCGTCCCATGTTGACGTTATCCGTGTAATTCACCCCACTCTTCCATCAAGGTCTCCAGCTCTTTCTGCACCTTCACATATTCAATCCCCAGCTTTTGCACTTTGGCTGTATCTTTGGGCGGATTTTCTAACCTGTGACCCAGTGCCGCCAGATCGGCTTCCAGCTGGTCAATTAATGTTTCAACCTCCTTCAATCGTGCACGTTTCCGCTTGTCCTCAGCTGATACCTGAGGTTTGCGAATGGGCTCTGATCACCCTCAAATTACTCCCACTCGCCTGCTTCTCTGCCGCTTGCTCAGCTTCTCGCTGTACATGGTATTGGCTGTAGCTACCTTTGAATGTGCGCAGGATGCCTTTGGCCTCGTCAATCTCCCAGATTTGCGTAGCCAGAGCATCAATCAGGTAACCGGTCGTGCGAGACAAGCAGGATTGTGCCCTGAAACTCATCCAGAACTTCCTGTAGTATCTCCTGGGATGGGATGTCCAGGTGGTTGGTCGGCTCATCCAGCAGCAACAAGTTGGCACCGGTCAGTGCCAGTTTAGCCAGTGCCAGCCTGCCACGCTCACCACCTGAAAGAACTTCCACCGGTTTATATACGTCCTCCCCGCTGAACAGGAAGCGCGCCAGGTAGTCACGAATGTCTGCCACCAGCATCTCCGGTGCTACGGCATCGATCTCCTGGACCAGGGTCCGCTCTAGGATGCAGGTCCTCATGCGCCTGGGCGAAGTACCCAACCATCAAGCTGGCACCCAGCTCCACCTCCCCTGCCAGAGGCGGTATCTTCTCCAGGATCGTCTTCAAAAATGTCGTCTTGCCTGCACCATTCGGACCGATCAAGGCAGTACACTGCAACCTGCGCAGCTCGATCTCCCCGGCGTAGAACAACACCTTCCCTGGATAACCAATCTGCAGGTCATGCGTACGCAGCACAATCTCACCACTGCGCTGGTCTGTATGCAGATGCAGGTGCAACTGTGGAGGCCTGATTGGATGGCTCACGCAAGGCGTTTATCTGATGCTGCGCTTCCTCGGGGCTCATCATGCTGGTGGTGGTGTCCACACTCATGCTCAGCTCACCCCACTTCTTACTGATGGCAGCTTCAAGCCCCACCTGCTCAATGGCCTGCAGATGACGGCTTAGACGGCGCAAGCGTCCCCTAGCCTGCGAGACGTTCTGACCTGAGATATTCTTTTTGATATAATCCAGGTCCTTCTCAAGCTTCTCCTTCTCCGCCTCAAACACTTCCCGCCTGCGCTCCCAGCGCTCACTGCGCTGTTTCACATAGGCTGAATAATTGCCTCGATAGACTTCAAAGCCCGAGCGGGTCATCTCCCATATCGTATCCACCACCTGGTCAAGGAAATAGCGATCGTGTGAAACGATCAGGGTCGCTCCTTCCCACTGGCTCAGATACCCTTCCAGCCATTCCACTGCAGCGATATCTAGATGATTGGTTGGCTCATCCAGGATCAGCAGGTCTGGTTCTGATAGCAACAGGCGGGCAAGCAGTGCACGCGTCCGTTCTCCACCTGATAAGCGAGCGAGAGGTGCATCATATTCATCGGCAGTAAATCCCAAACCCGATAGCACCTGTTGGATACGATGGATGTAAGTATAACCACCCTGGTGTTCAAATTCAGCCTGAAGACGTCCATACTTACCGAGCACCTGATCCACCTGGTCTGGAACCGCCATCGCCTGTTCAAGTCGTTGCAACTCAGCTTCCTTGTTCGCGCAGCTGCGCGAACGGCAGCAAACACTCTTCCCACAAGGTGCGCGGTGATTCAAGCCCGGCCTCCTGTGCCAGATGACCGATCGATAAATATCGAGCCTGGCTTACCTCCCCGGCCGAGGGTTCTTCCTCCTTTGCCAGGATGCGCAACAGGGTCGTCTTGCCAATTCCGTTCGGTCCAATGATGGCGATGCGAGCATGATGGGGAATACTGAGCGAAATGCCCGTAAAGATATCATTGGCTCCGAAAGATTTTGCGAGATTGACTGCGGTGATCAGCGACATAAGTAGTAAGAGCTGCGTGACGGGAAATTGCTGATGGAACTAGAATGAATAAAAGTTCGTCTTAGGATTATCCCGGATGGTGGCATTCTTCATGCAACATCTCATATGTATTAATATGTCATCATTTCTGAAAATATGCCACTAATCTGGATTTATAATTATGCCACAGGAATTTATCACTTCACAAACCCAAAAACACTCTCCATGTTATAATCCGACATCGATGGACGAATACAATCCCATAGAAGGCAAACCAAGATCAGCCCAATCATCAACGCCGGTCTTCTCACATCACCATGAGTCCTGTGCTGTGGGGATTACTGGTTATCTTTCTGATCACCCTATCAGCCACAGTATATCTCACCTATTCTGTTGTTCGTGAGGCAACTGCTGCGCGTAATAACCTCACCACTCTACCCGAGCTCTCGCTCACCGAATCTCCGCTTATCAACCAGCCTGAGGTTGATATCAATACCCCGCTTCAAGCTGAGAGTGGTCCTGTACCTTTACCCTGGGATGGTGCAAACCGGGTGACGATGCTGGTGATGGGATTAGATTACCGTGATTGGGAAGGAGAAGGTCCTTCCCGCACCGATACGATGATGCTTATCACCATGGATCCGGTTTCGAGAACGGCAGGCATGCTGTCCATCCCACGCGATTTATGGGTCAACATTCCAGGTTTTGACTATGGCAAGATCAACACAGCCTATTATTTAGGAGAATTGTATAATCTGGAAGGTGGTGGACCAGGGCTTGCCATCCAAACAGTGGAAGAGCTGTTGGGTGTGGATATTAATTATTATGCCCAGGTGGATTTCTCGGCATTCGAGAACTTCATTGACGAGATTGGCGGTGTGGAAGTTGACGTGCCCTATGAGATAACGGTAGACCCCATTGGTCCACACAATACGGTCACCTTGCCGCAAGGTGTCCAGCAGCTCGATGGACCAACTGCCCTGGCTTATGCACGCAATCGAGAGACATTTGGTGCGGATTTCGACCGTGCTGACCGGCAGCAGCAGGTAGTCATGGCGATATTTGACCAGATTACCAAGTTGGGAAACCTGCCCAAACTGATTGCCAATTCTCCAACGATATATAACAATCTGCGCTATGGCATCCACACCAACTTGAACCTCAAGGAAACCATCTCTCTTGCCTGGACGGCTGCTCAAATTCCACGGGAAAACATCAAACGCGGCCTTATCGGCCCTAATGAAACCTCCCGAACTTTTTCAGCGGATGGAATGGATATTCTGCTCCCCGACCTGGAAGCCGTCAGGGCGGTGCGGGACGAAGTATTTTCAACCACCTCAGGGGCCGCCCCGGTCGCTACGGTTTATATCAGCAATCCTGAAGAATTACGCCAGGCAGAGAATGCAACCGTCTCAGTTCTCAATGCCACAACCACCCCAGGGCTCGCCTCCCAAACCACAGATTACTTGGTGAACCTGGGAATTAACGTGACAGAGACCGGTAACGCTGAAGAAAAATCTGATACTACAGTGATTATCGATTACACGGGTAAACCCTACACAGTACAATATCTGGTCGAACTGCTGAATATTCAGCCCAATAGCATCTACAGCCGGTATGACCCCAACAGTCAAACGGATATCGCCATATTACTGGGAGTAGATTGGGCGGAAAATAATTCCATGCCTTGAGATAATAATTGATGAATCATAAGACCCCTGCCCTGCTAAAAGTGGGCTTATTTTCCTTGTTTATCATAGCCGCGATTTTCGCGGTTTATGTTGCTTATACCAAATCATACGATTTCTTCCTGTCTTTTAATGTGGCTCAGATTCCAGGCCTTGCCATCCAGGGAAGCTCTACACAATTACCAAACATCGATGGTACCAGCGCTCCCACAACCAACCCAACCATATCTGATGGTCCTACCCCACAGCCCTGGGATGGTGCCAGCCGGGTAACAGTCTTGGTGATGGGATTGGACTATCGTGATTTGGAAGCTGGTGATGGCCCTCCCCGAACCGACACGATGATCCTTCTCACCATAGACCCGCTGACCAAAACCGCTGGGATGATGAATGTCCCACGTGATTTGTGGGTCAGTATTCCAGGTTTTGAGTATGGTCGGATCAATACCGCTTATCCACTCGGCATTGCCTATAATGTCCCAGGGGGCGGACCTGGATTGGCAATGCAGACGGTTGAATCCCTACTGGGTGTCCCGATCGATTACTACGCGATTATCGACTTTTACGCCTTCGAGCAGTTCATTGATGAACTGGGCGGGATCAACATGACGGTATCCACTGACATTGCGGTCGACCCCATCGGTAAAGGGAACACCGTTTTTCTAAAACCCGGCAATTACCTATTCGATGGACCAACCGCCCTGGCATACGCACGCGCCCGGCACACCGAGGGTGGTGATTTTGACCGCGCCACACGCCAGCAACAGGTCATCCTGGCCATCTACGACCGCATCATTGAGCTTGGACCAACTCAAGTGGCTACACGTGTACCTGCCCTGTACAATGAGCTGGCTGCTCGCATCCATACCAATTTATCCCTGGATGATGCATTGAAACTTGGCTGGCTGGCATTGGAAATCCCCATGTCAACCGTCGAGCGTGGTGCCATTGCACCACCCAATGCTGTCTCGATGGCCACGATCAGCTCGGCCGAAGGGACGCAGGATATCCTCATCCCGGTACCAGACCAGATTCGCGTGATTCGTGATAAGGTCTTCGCTTCCTCCACCATGGCCAGCCCAGGGTTGACTTCCGGTGATGCACGTGCGAATATGCAAGCTGAAGGAGCCACTATCGTGCTGGCAAACGGGACCTATGTTGGGGGTTTGGCCTCGGATACCCAATCCTACCTGCAATCGGAGGGTGCCAATGTGGTCGGCACCGAAAACAGCGATTATACAACCTACACCCGCATCATTGATTACACTGGCAAGCCCTATACTGATCGCTACCTGGTTGACTTGATGAAAATTACCCCATACAGCATCTTCTTAAATTACAACCCAAATAGCCAGGTGGATGTGCTGGTCATCCTGGGTGACGACTGGGCTGGTAACAACCCCATGCCGTAATTTTCATTGCCAGGGGCGGATACCATTCACGCTTGGTTTCCAGCCAAGAGTGGCCTTCATCTGGAACCATCCCCCTTACAATTGGTTATTTGCACCAATATTCGTGCCGAATCGGTAGCGGGTCCCCTGGACCCGTCACTTAATATTCCTGTATGTAGCTGCGGTCAGCCGCCAGATGAGGAAAGTAATCCCCCCACCGAGTGCCAACCCGAGCAGGGTGCTTAACCAGATAACTCCACCTGTATTATATTGATTTGCGATCCATGAAACCATCATCATGGGTAACCCTGCCAGAATGATGCCTAAAACCACACCGCCTGCACCAAGTTCTGCCGCCTGACCTGCCAGTAATTCACTGCTCCGGCAGTTTCGCAGGATGTCAAATGCAGCCGTGAAGGCAATACACAGGATTGAAGCAGGTGCCAGCACAATGAGTGGTATTACAGGAGAAAAACCCAACCATGAGCTGATCCCCATAGCAAGCCAGCTGAGCAGTGTAGTTACGAGTACAGGCGTAGCGAGCTGTGCAGCCAGTGTCTCCTGCCCCGAAAACGGTAGCTGGCGAGTGATCGCCCACACCTTCAGGTCAGCGCGTAGTCTTTCCGTGCATCGCTGGCTGACCAATAATGTCCAAATGGTAAAAGCCCATACGCGTGAACCCCAATCAGGTGCCAATATCATTCCCAGGTACACCGTAAATATACCCAGCCACCCTATTACGGTGCTGAAATTCAATGCGCGCAGGGTTGCCACCCAATCTTTCCAGATCAATGCCCAGGCTCCAGCTCTGCCCTGAATCCGGCTTGCCTGATGACCCACCCCAAGCCTTCGGCGAGTTATCATCTCGCGTTTGAGCTGGGAATCGCCAAGCCAGCTCACCTGTTGAGTTGACCACCTAAATCGAGATTCCTGCGCCGCCCGGCTGAGATTTAGCCTGGGACTGGCCAAATAGAGTGCCGACAGACCTATCATTGCCAGGACTAACGCCAGAGAAAATCCTGCCAGCCAGGAGACCTCACCAAACCCGGCTTTGAGGGAGAACAACACAGGCCATAAAATAATCTGTATACCCGGTTTACTGATTACTGACAGGATGATTAGCCCCAGCCCTGCCCAAAGCGGGACCCAACGAAACCAGCGGTTATCCATATCTCCCCGCAACCGTAATGCCCCTAACGCATAATCGATCGCCATGAACGTCATGTGAAGAGGCAGCATGATGCAGACGACCTGTAGTCCTGCCAGCAGATAGCGTGGGAGATGTGCCCATCCGATCGCTCCCTGCTCGACCAGCTGCAAGCTGGCAAACCTCAATACAATTGCCAGTCCACCAAATACCAGGCCTCCAGGTATCCAATCCCCCAAGAACCATGCCAGCGCCACCTGTCTACGATCAACCGGTGTCTGGCAGATTAATTCAGCATCTGTCTCTGAAAAGATAAATGGACTGTGCCTCCCTGACATGTATCCCTGCCAGATGGAATATATCAATAGAACCACACCCAGGATCATTGTGGAAGCCACAGCCGGTGTCAACCCCTTGAACTGGGTCAACATTCCCGCTCCGAAGCTAGCCAGCAGTGCCAGGACAGCAAACCCCCAAATACTGAAGAAAATTACCACATAGACCAGGTAGATACTTTGGCTCAAAGAGCGGTCACGTGGGTCATAACCAACGATGGCTGTCCAAAACCTCAGGCTGCCAGCCAGTTCACGTAAGCGTACCAGCCAGACAGCTTTCATCTACCCCGTCTCCAGTTGACCTCGATCCATTCGCCACCTCTTCCCACTCAAGGTGCCTGCCAGGCTTAAATCATGACTGGTCAATAAAATCGCACAACCATTATCTCTTAGGGCTATCAGCTTTCCCACCAACATGCCTGCACTCTCCGGATCGAGAGCTGACGTAGGTTCATCCATTAATAACACCTTGAACGGTCGGATAAGCGCCAGTGAGATTCCCAGTTTTAACCGCATGCCCCGTGAAAGATTGTGGGGATACATGTCGCGACTTTCCCACAAGCCAAATTCTCTTAAATTACCTTCCGCGTCGTTCTTCCCATCCGTGCTTCCACCCCAAAAGCCAGGCAAATAAAATGCATGTGTTCCCAGGTGGTTAATTCCTGGTAAAAGCGGGGAACATCAGGGACGAATGCCAGACGCTTCTTGGCTTCCCGCTCCTGCTGGTACAAGTCATATCCTTCCATGAGGACGTTCCCCCTAGTTGGACGGAGCAGCCCACTCAAACACAGTAATAAAGTCGTTTTGCCCGCCCCATTGGGTCCACTCAGAACGACGATTTCTCCCGGATAAAAGCTCAAGATCCAGTGGATGCACCGCCTGGAATTCACCGAAGGAGCGGCTTAAACCTTTTACCTTGGAGCAGAGGGTGTGACATCAGGGTTGAACGAAAGTCAGGTACCAGGAGCCCCAATATCGGCTATCATCATCCGCCACGCATTCAGCCGCTGTCAGATCATCCACCGACTGACCTCCCGTCCGCCAGACTGAATGGAATAGACCACTTCAGGCTGCATGGTAAAATCAGCATAACCCAAACCCAGCTCAGGTTGTAAACCGGTGAAGAAGTGATCCTCACCTCCCTCCCAGGTGACCACCAGCTCGACACTTGGAACGGGCTGCCCAGCTGCGTCCATCAACTCCACCTGAATGAGCGGCTCGGGCTGGTTGGTATTACAAACCAGCCTGGTTTCCTGCAACACGAATGGTGCACCTGGAGTGGGTGTGGGAGTTGCTGTCCGTGAAGGCTGATCGTCGGTCGTTGAGTGCGGATCTTACTAAAGTTGGAGGAGTGGGGTTTCCTGTAGTGATGGTTGGAATGGCAGTTGGCTCGATGAGCACCGGTGTGGAGGTAAACGACTGGTAGGCGGGATAAGGTCGCTTCCTGAGTGGGTGTGATGCTTGAGTAACTGGCGTCACCCCCGCCCCAATGCCAGGGACAAGCATTTCAATGCCCGTACTTCCTCATCTGGACGTCCGTCTGCCTGGGCACGTTGAGCCAGTAAAGTAATGGTTTGGTAGGTCTCATCATCCTTTAGCTCTGCTAGACGATCCTGGGCTCGTACCAGGTCATTGCTATATATAAAAGCAGAGGCTACCAATGCCCGGTAATCATCTTTATAATCCGCCCGAAGGGCATAAGGAGGAGCATCCACATATTTCACCGGGCTGACTACCCATGAATAGACCAAGCCCATGGCGGCTCCTAAAACCAGCGCGGTCAGCAGGTACCATGAGCCCCTTCTTTCCTGTTTCATGGGGTTGGCACCTCCTGATTAGGATTCCAGGTGGACAGATCCTCGCCCAACAACTGAAATAGGGACAAATCTTGAGGGGCATATTCATGTTGGAGGGCATAATTCAACGCATTCGCCACAATATCCTTAGGAGCAGTGCTTCCCAAGCGGGCCAATCGCCTGACGGCCAATGCCCATATCATGATCCACCTGGTAAGCTTCGGCAATCATCAAGACATAGTCAGTTTTATAATCCACCCGCAAGCTTTGGGGGGCAATATCCACATATTCTACCGGGTTAACCACCCAGCCATAGAATAGACCCGCCGAAGCTCCCAGGATTAGCGCAATCAGGAATTTTGACCAACGAGACATATACTCCTCACCATATTCACTTTCAAACGAGTACGATATACCTGCTAGTGGAATTCTACCATTGCCGCTTGCTATTGACTTGAAAATCTTGTACAATCAATTATGAAAATTGCCGATTCCTTAATGCTTTTCCAATGATCAAAGGAGGGAAGCCAACATGGATATTATCAAGGTTTCAGGCACCTCTCGTACCTCGGCTGTGGCCGGCGCAATTGCTGGAGTCGTTCGAGAAAATAAACGGGCTGAAGTTCAAGCAATCGGAGCAAGTGCAATTAATCAAGCGGTGAAGGCTATGGCTCTCGCTCGTGGTTACCTCGCCAACGACGGGTTCGATATTATCTTTATTCCTGAATTTGTGGATGTTCAAATCGAAGATAAAGTGCGTACGGCGATAAAATTTACCGTGGAACCACGCTAAGGAGCATTTACCCTCCCCCAACTGCTTTCTTTAGTTGATCGAAATTTCCACATCCAGGCCATCCGGTTGATAAAATCTGCCAGGGATGGGCTTTTCTCGCGTAGCAAACGTACCGCCGCCCCGACTGGATCTTCCCCAGCCTCTCCGCCAGGTTGATCTGCATAAGCACCATAAAAAGCAAAATATGCCTGGTTCAAGTTTACGAAGATGATATCCATTATCCCATAAGAATACCCTGCGTTGTTCCATATAGGATTCTGCATCATCAATTTTTCCTTCGGCCAATAATTGATCTACCATTACACGCGTTAGATGCATCTCCGCCCTGAAATCAAAAGGTGGAGGTGACGATGGCTGATTTTGTCCAGCTGCTGGATCGACCGGAGAAGCCTCAGGTGGTAAAAATTGCGGGTAATAGTGCTCTACCAGCATGCGGCTCAATTCTTTACCTGCAATCGATGCCACAGTCTCGTTCATGGTGCGCAATTCGGGGCTATTCATATAGCTAAACCCTAGCGGGTGCAAAGTCAGATAATTATGCACCCACTCATGAGCAACCACCTCCGCCAATCCATTAATGTCCGTCGTCTCCATGACCATGGTTGGGTAGAGACCTATCCCACCAATCCCAACCACCAGGGAAGAAACATCGAGAGATTGGTCCACCTGATTTTCCAAAACTTCCATTTGATCCACGGTGATATCGGGGGATATCGAGATATTCAGATCCTGCCGGATAACATCGCGTGGGGAAATGATCAATGCATCTGGAGGAGGCGTGGTGTGATACAAGACGGGTGGGATTGCCTGACCGCCAAGCGTGAGACCTGCCAGATTAGCAATTTCACTCACCTGATCTTGAAGGATGGCTTCTGCCAGCGGCTCAAGCTGAACCCTCTGCTTACGCAGTGCATCGATCTGGTTGCGTATATCCCGGAGGTAGCTTCCGGATCACTGATATTTGGATCCGCATAAATATCATTGAGTTTGGCTTCCGCCTGATTGATCTGCTGGATCAAGTCTAAGCTCTGCCAGGACGGTGCTAGACCTGGTCTTTCTCAGGCAGGTAACCTGCTGTATCCAGGGCAATCTGTCCCAATTTGAGACCTAATGCATCCAGGGTCCATGAAACGTAATCGAATTCGATCGGTCGTGTGAGTGCTCCCAATCTGCTCAAGCGGATCTGCCATTGTAACGACGCTTTCCCCCAACATCATCGCCATCATCATCAATATGATTGTCAGCCAAAAGGAAGTTTTAAATGACACGCCGGTCATAATAACCCCACATGTTCGGGATGTCAAATTAAGTGATAATTAATTATCGTCTAGCTCCATGCTATAATCAACCTTGATGAATTTTCTCATCACTGGAGCAGCAGGTTTTTTAGGATCAGCCCTGGCCAACCGCCTGGCATGGGAAGGTCACCAGGTACGTGGGCTGGATGATCTATCGACGGGGGATCCGAATGCACTCCATCCAGAAGTACTTTTCACACGCGGGGATGTCAGTGACCGGCCAAAACTATGGACTTTATTGCAAGATGTGGATTGCGTCTATCACCTGGCAGCGCGCGTATCGGTACCTGAATCTGTGCTCTACCCACGTGAATATAATGCTGTTAATGTAGGTGGCACCGTCAGCCTGATGGAAGCCATGCGGGATGTAGGTGTCAGGCGGGTGGTGTTGATCTCGTCTGGGGCTGTGTATGGAGACCAGCAACAGCAACCGGTGTTGGAGACTGCCGTGCCCAATCCTCGATCACCATACGCCGTCTCCAAGCTGGCAGCTGAATATTACCTGCGCTACAATTGGCGATTTATGGGGCATTGAAACGGTCAGCTTGCGGGTTTTTAATGCCTATGGTCAGGGTCAGCATTTACCAGCCTCTCATCCCCCGGTTATCCCCTTCATGCTGAAGCAAGCTATGCGCAGCGGAACCATCATTGTACATGGTGATGGCACGCAAACGCGGGATTATGTGTATGTGGATGATGTCGTCAGTGCCATGGTGGCGGCTTCCACAGCTCCGGATCTGGACAACCAGGTGATCAATGTGGGCAGTGGAACCGAAGTGTGCGTGCGGGATCTGGCCAGCCTGATCATCCAGGTGACGGGCGGGAAAGCAGAGATTGTTTACAACCCACGAACCGATGCTGGGGTCTCACGCATGTGCGCTGACCTTGCACTCGCCCGCACCAAGCTGAATTACCAACCACACTTTTCACTGACCGAGGGGCTTAAAGCTTACCCTTGAGCGTGACCTGCGTTTCCGAAAGGATGCCACCCGGCCGCTTCAGCCACCCACAACCAATCCATGACGATTTCCTTCTGGCTGATCCTGTTGGCAGTCGTGGCTTATGGACTGCTTCATTCCCTGTTGGCTTCCCTGACAACCAAAGCTCATACCCGCAAGTGGTTCGGTCTGACAACTGACCGCTGGTTCCGTATTGCATATAACCTGATTGCTGTCCTCACCCTGCTGCCCATCCTGTTACTCCCCATCCTCTTGATCGATAAAGTAATCTATGTTATTCACTTTCCATGGGTCATCCTGACCTTGAGCCATCCAGGTGCTGGCAGTCATTGTAGTGATCGCCGGTCTGCGACAAACCGGGATGAGGTCTTTCATCGGCCTGCGCCAGCTGTTGCTTCCTGAAGATACATCCCCGCCTCGCCTGGTCACCGGTGGGTTTTACCGGTACGTCCGCCATCCAATCTACACAGCTGGTTTGGTCTTCATCTGGCTGCTGCCAATCCTCACCTGGAATCTGCTGGCATTGAATTTCGGTCTGACTGCGTATATATTCACTGGAGCGTATTTCGAAGAGCGTAAGCTGTTGCTGGAGTTCGGTGAAAGTTATGCTGAATACCGTCAGCGTACCCCGATGCTGATCCCCGGATTGAAGCTTCGTACACAACACGCCAATCTAAAATTCTGATCTTTTATCCGTTATGGATGCTTCCTTCTGGTTCAAGCTTGCCCTGAGTTTTCTCGTCGGCAGCCTATGGGTCACCCTGACCACGCTCAGCGCTGAACGATTCGGAAGTAAAGTCGGTGGGTTGATCGGTGGTCTACCCTCCACCGTGGTAATTGCGCTGCTCTTTATCGGATACACCCAATCTCCACAGGTTGCCGCCCAAGCGACCACGGTCATGCCCCTCGCCCAAGGGTTGAATGGTCTGTTCATACTCACCTTCATGCTGCTCATCCGACGTGGGTTGTGGTCAGGTTTATTGGGTGCATTACTGGTTTGGATCATCCAATCCACCCTTCTATACTTGCTGGATATCCATTCTTTTTGGATCTCCCTGGTTGGCTGGCTATTGCTTGTTTATTTTGCTATCTGGTGCTTGAAAAATGGATGAAAATTTCCTCCCAGGACAAGTTACAGGTTTCCTACCCACCCTCCCAGCTCATCTGGCGGGCCTTATTTGGTGGGGCAGTGATCGCCTTGGCGGTCTTCATGGGTAAGCTTGGTGGACCGCTACTTGGTGGCATCTTTGGCTCTTTTCCAGCCATGTTCCTTTCCACCCTGGTCATCACATACCCTGCGGTGGAGCTGATTTTTCACGCTCAGTCGGTAAATCGCTCCTGATCAGCGGACTGATCAATGTACCCTTGTATGAGATCGTAGTCAGGTTTCTCTATCCAGCGATTGGTCTGGTCTCGGCACGCATCTCAGCCCTATTATTTTCCCTGGGCACAGGTTACCTGACCTTCCGGTTCATGAAAACCAGGATGTCGTAAATCAATCCTCATCTACCAGGATCAGCTGCTCTCCCCATATAGCATGATGAATTCATCGGCAGTTATCCAGATCTCCGATCGCTGCAGGTGAAAAAACTGGCGGCTCTGCAGGCTGACATCATTGTAGGCCCACATCAGCCACCAGGAGAAAAGGTTCTCCCAAAACTCTCCAAACCGTCCCAACGGATCATGGTAAGGAAGGACAGTAAAACCCAGGCGCTGCATCAGGCGGATGCCACCCGTATGATCTGTAAAGGAGAACAACGCTGATTTGCCGCACACCGCGCACACTTGTGAATATTCTTTATCGTTCTGCATCTCCTTTGCCACCAACCTGAACGAATGGACCATCATTCGCCTAAGACGGAGTGCCCATTCCATAGTAGCCCCGTCTTCGGGCAATTTTGGCATACGCTCATTCCATGCATGTAATGCCAGGACAGGTTCACCCTTCGATATCACATAGCTTCCGATACTCACAGTGTGGCTTGTTTCCCTTAGCTGGATGCGCAGGATGCACTCAGGATCATCAGAGAATCCATATACATCCAGGATTGCACTCAATAGTGAGTCAATCAAACGGACTGCTGCGCGCATCTGTCGTCCTACCCAATCTAGGATATTCTTCATTCCAATCTAACCAGTCTTTCGCATTCAGGGCACCTTGATTATGGCACTTAATGAAACACTTGTCACGTGCTTTCACGTACTTTTGCTGCGGTTATTTCTTCACCCGTGATGCATTTGATTGACATTTCCTCTGGTTGACCTGTGCTATACTTATTTCAGCCAATCCGTCCACCTCACCTACTCTGGAGGTGTATCCCATGTTCGAGCATCGCAAACAACCCCTGCTTACGCCAGGCGAATTCTTCATCCGCCAGCTGATTTATTTACTCGTCGCATTCGGTATCATTGCTGGCTCACTAGCCATGGGAATCCTTGGCTACCACTTTTTTGAAAATCTACCCTGGATTGATTCTCTGGTCAATGCCGCTATGCTGCTCGGCGGGATGGGACCGGTGAACGAGCTACATACCAACGCTGGCAAGCTCTTCGCCTCTTTCTATGCCCTCTATTCAGGTATTGTCTTCCTGGTTTCGGTTGGGGTCATTTTAGCCCCGCTTTATCACCGCTTTCTACACCGCTTCCACCTGGAGGCGGAAGATTCTTAGCCCAACGACTACCTTTTCGATTATTTTATTGGTTAATTATTACTAGTATAAACCCATCCTTATGCCCCTTTTTTGGCTATCCCTGGCATTCCTTTGCGGTATTTTACTGGAAAACAACCTTTCCATCCCATTTCTTGGCTGGTGCCTGTTTGCTCTGGCAGCCGTCCTTCTATTGCTTCCACCCATTTCTAGCCGCTTATCACCTCGGTATCCTCCTCGCCTTACCCGACTTGCTGAATATCTCAAGCTACCCTCGCTAGCATTTTTCCCACTGGTCATTCTATTTTTATCCATTGGTGCAATCCGGTACCATTTGGACCAACCCACCATCAATCCATCATTCATCGCGTACTACAACGATCAATCTACTGAAACCATCATGGAAGGGATCCTGGTGGAGCCTGCTGATGTGCATGACACCTACGTCAATCTCCGCTTGCAACTCGAACAGCTTCATCCAGTGGGTGAAGATCAATTCATTCCTGTTAATGGTCTCCTGCTAGCCAGGGTTTCAACAAGCACTGCCTATAGTTATGGTGATCGCATACGTTTGCAGGGTCACCTCGAAACCCCACCTGAGAACGAGGATTTCTCTTATCGCGATTACCTTGCCAACCGGGGAATCTACAGTTACGTAGCCTATCCATCCTCCAGCCTGCTTCAGCAAGGTCAGGGCAATCCCATCTATTCTGCTCTGTATACTTTCAGGCAGCACGCTCTTGATGTCGTTTATTCTCTCTTCCCAGATCCTGAAGCATCTTTATTAGCCGGAATCTTACTCGGCGTCCAATCGGGTATCCCGGAACAAGTGCAGGAGGCCTTTCGGCTCACCGGCACCAGCCACATTATCGTTATCTCCGGTTTTAATATCACCATCATTGCTGCTTTTTTCACACTTTTGTTCAGCCGTTTATTGGGCGAGCGTCGAGGTGCGGTAATATCAGGGATTGCGATCATTTTATATACCCTTTTAGTGGGCGCTAATCCTGCAGTTCTTCGAGCAGCAGCATTGGGGATCCTGACCCTGCTCGGTCACCAGGTAGGCCGGCGTCAGGTGGGCCTGAATAGCCTGATGTTTGTCGCGGCTGTGATGGCATGCATTACCCCAACCGTCCTCTGGGATATCAGCTTCCAGCTTTCCTTTGCTGCCACGCTTGGCATCATGCTGTATGCTGAACCCTTTACCCATTGGTTTACCAATTTCGCCGCCCGATTTATTCCCCCAGAAAAAGCCGACCGTTTGGCGGGTCCGGTTGGTGAATATTTCCTGCTCACGCTGGCAGCCCAGCTAACCACTCTGCCGCTGATGATCTACTATTTCAAGCGAATCTCTCTCACCGCCTTCATCGCTAATCCGCTCATCCTGCCTGCTCAGCCACCCCTGATGGTTTTAGGCGGCCTGGCAGTGCTGACTGGATTGATGTTTCAGCCTCTGGGCCAGCTTTTTGCTTGGGCAGCCTGGCCATTCACAGCTTACACCATCCGCATAGTGGAATGGCTGTCAGGTATACCCCATGGTTCCATCCCCCTGGGTCAAATTGCCTTCCCCCTCATCCTGCTCTTTTATGCCGTCCTTTTTGCCTTTACATTCACCCGCCCCCATCTCACCGGAAAGCTCAACAAGCTGACCCCAGCGATACCACTCACTATCCTGGTCCTGCTGACGTTCATGATTTGGAAAGCTGCCTTTTATGCCCCGGATGGGTTGTTACATGTCACAGTCTTGAACGTCGGCACCGGTGATGCAGTCCTCATCCAATCCCCATCCGGGCGCTCCGTGCTGATCAACGGCGGACCAAGCACTATCCGCCTTTCTGATGCCCTGGGAAGGCGAATGCCGCCCTTCAATCCGTTCCCTGGATTGGCTTATCGTTGCTGACATCGACAACGAAGACCTGGCTGGGGTGACAGGCAACCTGGAGCGCTTCACCCCTAACAATGTCCTATGGGCAGGGAACACGTATGGCACCCGGGCTGCCACTGACGTGTGGACTGAGCTGACAAGCTAGGTCCATCCCCACCACCCTTATGCAGCCTGGTCAAGCACTTGATCTGGGTTCCGGTGCCATATTGACAGCACTCTCCACCGATGCGCGTGGTGCGGTCCTGCTCTTGAAATGGGATGATTTTCGCGCTACTGCTGCCCATGGGAATGGATTTTATGCCCTGGAAACTCTCCAGAACAATTCGGCTATGCGCAATATTTCGGCTGTACTGTTAGCAGAGTCGGGATATGCGCCACTCAACCCACCGGAGCTGATAGCTTTCTTACACCCACAATTAGCCCTGCTCAGCGTCGCCCCCGGTGATAAAACTGGTCTGCCCTCTCCAGAAACCCTGGAGGCGCTGGAGGGATATTCACCTGCTGCGTACCGACCAGAACGGCTGGATCGAAATAACCACAGATGGAAAGCAGATGTGGGTGGAGGTGGAGAGGAAATAATCTCCACTCCGGAAGACTGTTTATCGGAAGTATTTATTTTTTTTACAACTATCACTAATAGTGATCATTCTATCACTATTAGTGATATAATTATGACCCATGCTTGCATCACTCTTCTCTTCTCGCGTTAGAGCCAAAATTATTGCGACGTTCTTCCTTTCACCAGGAGAAGGTCACAACGCCTGGGAACTGTCACGCAAGTTGGGAGAGAACTACAGCGCAGTTTGGAAAGAACTAGTGCACCTTGAGAGGCTGGGGATTCTGAGTAGTGAGCACCGAGGGAATACCAAGGATTATCAGGAAAATAAAAGCTGCCCGATTGCACCTGAATTACGTTCAATCGTGCTCAAAATTGAAGGAGCTGGAATAGTGATCAAAAAAAGGCTTCAAGAAATGGGAGGCGTAAACGAAGCATTTATTTACGGTTCATATGTCTCTGGTGAAGCAGATGCTGACTCTGATCTTGATATCATGATCATCGGTGAGATAAACCTTAACCAGCTTGCACCCCATATCACTCGGTTAGAAAAGCAATTAAACCGCTCCATTAACTATGTGATCTATTCCGAAGGGGAATGGAATGAAAAGGCGGCTGCAAACGATCCGTTTTGGCTAAATGTTACCAGGGCTCCAAAGATCATGCTAATCGGAGGGGATCATGCCGTATGAACGATTGCTAAACTCCAATCGGATAAAACCTCAACAGCCAAACCAAAGAGAGATAAACCAACTCTTACAATTAGCCGGGCGCGATTTGAATACAGCAGTGCGCAATCTGGAAGATGCACCCGATTGGGCATATAGTATTGCCTACAATTCGATCCTTCAGGCTGCTAGAGCGTTGATGTTTTATTCAGGTTATCGTCCAAGAGGAAGTGATCAGCATGCAACGGTGGTCGAATTCACTGAAGAGCGATTGGGAACCGCTTTTAATACCCAGGTACGTTTATTCGATCAAATGCGACGCAAACGACATCGAGTGATTTATGAGATAGCTGGATCAGTTTCAAAAAAGGAAGCCGAACAAGCGATCGCTTTTGCTAAAGGGTTCGTGGCAAAAATTACGGAGCTGATAGCTGGTCAAAGCAATCTGGGGGTATAGCAGCGTAGATATCATAAATTTATACCGAGAAACCTCTATATCACTAATAGAGATAGTATTATCACAATAAGTGATATATAAGATGACGTTTATATTGTATTGATAGGACCCGAATTACTTCCCAGTAGTTCCGCTTGTTAACATCGACAGTATACTTCTGCACAATGAGATGTTAAGGGCAAACGATAGTGAAGTGCGTAAGCATTGAAAACCCTTGACGAGTGAGTGCGGTGTGCTAATTGAATTGATTGTTTTTTTGTGTTTAAATTATTGATATGGCGAAACTCGACGAGGAGGATTTAAAAGCGATTAAAAGTTGGGTGAAAGTTACTATTGATGACGCTATTGAAAACAATGGCTTGGTAACAAAGAAAGATATAAGCCAGCTTCCTACAAAAGACGAATTTTACGAACAGACTGGTAGAATCCTCAAAAGGCTGGATAATCTTGAACGAAGAAGACGTTTTATCCCATCGGGTGTCTGACCACGAAGATAGAATTGGAAAAATAGAGTCGCATTTGGGTTTACCTTCTGAATAATCTACAAATAGCACTTGATGAGCAACGTTAAAATTTAAAATGCGTGCCAGTCAAGTTCATTTTCGATATACAAGATTTAATCTTAGCTAAAGTATGACTATATTGCTTGGTTCTAATTTACTTATATTTTCTTCAAAGTTTCTGCTTCTTTCTTAATAGCCTCTCGAGCCATTTTTTCGAAATTTTCATTTTTCAATCTCTGAAAACCTCCTGGGTTCATTTGACAATGGTAATAATAATGATTTTTTAACAACTCTTCCTGTTCTTTTTCTTTGGCTCTTTTAGATTTCGGCCATCTACCAGTAAGTTCTAGGAGCTTTTGAATAGCTTTATATATACTGTAAATTAGAGCGATTAAAGACACAAAATTATTAAAGTAGTCAAGAAAAGCTATGATTAAAGCAATTAAAATAATAATTACAGACCATATAAAAAATATAAACCAACCGGTTTTTAGTCGTTGCTGTTTCTTCAGATGATCCTTATGTATTTCGTCAGCAAGTTTTAAAATCTAAATTGGAGTATAAATTGTCTACATACTTCTGATCTAAGGCAATGTCAGGGATATCTTCATAATTCAACGAACTCCAATGTAAATCAATCTTTCCATCTTGATCAAAGAAACCTATTACGTGATTGCTTGATCTTAATTCACTGAGATTAAATAGATCATCTTTATTATCAAATGCCGAAACCAAAATAGGGACAGGATATCGGTTGAGCCAGCTTTGCAGCTCCTTTTCCATCGCATTAACAATGTCAGTTACGCTGGCTTTCTCTACTATGACTAAATTTAGCATGGCAAATTTTTCCTGGCTATAAGGAGGGCGGTATTCAACAAAGTACCAACCCCTACTTTCCTTCATAGGTTCATATTTCCTTTAAGTATTCATAATATTCCTTTCTAAAAGGTATCTAGGAAACCAAGAAGTGCTTTATGCATGTTATAGTTTGTCCTTAAGAAAGTGATTAACAAAATACCCTTTGAGTTGAAAATGCGTCCTATAAAATATAAAATAAATCAATGGCTGAACAAGAAAATAAAGAAGAGGTCTTTGCCAAGAGTAGAGGATGCTGTTAACAACTTTTTAGAATATCTCCGTGACGAAAAATCTGGTTCAGTAAGAAGAACAGCATATTTTGATTTTCGTAATTGGAATGAGTCAATTGGTAAATGGCACAAGAAAATTGAATTTATAGGCGATAATCCTAATTATTCTGACAAGAGAAAACTAATAGGTGAAGGCCAAATAAGGATTGAAGAAATAAAACTTGCCAACCTTGAGATGCAAATCGAAAAAATCGTCAAACTATGCCTGGATATGATCTAGCTTATGGTCAAGTGTCTTCTTTTGAAGCATATATACAAGAGTGTTTCAATGCTGAATATTTGAAGAGCCATACCGAAGAAGAAGTTAAGAAGAAGGATTATCCTGAAACGGATTTACATATATTATTTGACAATATTTATGAAAAAGTAATAAGTTTGCAAAATCGGGATGACCATAATCCAGGAGTCCCCAAGGGTTATCTTTGATAATTAATATTCTCTTACCAGGTAGGTATGAATAGACTCCCCCTTTTTCAACCACTTTCTTTTTGCTTGTTTTCGTGTTTGTCCTGAGAATAATCCCCATCTAGCTGAAAAATAACATCGACTTTAGTTTTACATCTGTGGCCTCAATATCTCCATCATCGCGGGATTATTTACCCTTTTGTTCAGTCGTTTAGTGGGGGAGCGTCGAGGCGCACTAATATCAGGGTTTGCGATCTTTTTTATATAGCCTAGTAAGTTATTCGTGGAAGGATTTTCGAGTAAATAATTGGCAATCTGTAACCGTATAGCTACTGCTTATTATCCTTCTAATCAACAAGGAAATCCTTGAGATGGATCCACCCGGCCTCAGAAAACACCAAGATCAGTTTTACATCCATCTTCTACTTTCCAGATCCAAGAGTCAATCCCTGGATGAAATAGCGTTGCAGGAAGATGAAGACAAACAGGGTCGGGATAGTTGCTAACAGCGCCCCAGCCGTGATCACCGGCCAGTCGGTATTATACTGGCCACGTAAAGTTGCCAATCCAGCAGTCACCGGACGCAGGGTATCGGAACGGAGCAGGATGATCGCCCACAGGTAGTCATTGAATACCCAGGTGAATTCCAAAGTTGCCAGAGCGGCCAGCGCCGGTAATGTCAGCGGAAGCACGATCTGCCAGTAAATACGGAATTCTCCGCAACCATCCACGCGTGCGGCATCCACAATCTCATAGGGCACCGATCGCATGAAGTTCCGCAGTACGAAGGTACAGAAACCGAGCTGGAAGGCAGTATGGATCAAGATCAACGCCCCATAGGTATCGAACAATCCCAAGTAGTTGGTCAAACGGAAGACTGGCAGCATCAAGATTTGAAACGGCAGCATCGTACCGGCAACAAATATGAAATAAATCAGCAAATTGCCGCGAAAGCGGTAGCGCGCCAGGGCGTATGCCGCCAGTGATGAGAAAAACAACATCAAAAACAGGGAGGGAATAGTAATGATGAAAGAATTGATCAGGTACTTCTCCACCCGCGCATCGGTCCAGGCTCGAGTGAAATTCTCCAAGGTGAACGGCTGGGGCAGGTGGAAGAAACCTTGCGATGAAATATCATCTTGCGTCCGAAAGGAGGTCAGTATCGCAGAAAAGATCGGCAATAGCCACAGCAGAGTCAAGCCGATCAGAAATCCGTAAGTGATAATTTGACCTATGGTCTTCCGGGTTCGACTTCTTCCGCTTATAGCTCGGCTGGTTTCAATCACAGCATTATTGGTCGCCATATTTGCCTCCTAATACTCCAGCTCGTCTTTGACGACGCGGGAAAGATAGAAACCGATGAAGATCATACTGATGAAAAACAACACCACAGCAATTGCTGCGCCATAACCCATGCGGTAGTTATTAAACGCTTCGATGTACATAAAGTTCGCCAGAACCTGGGTGCTTTGCCCACCACGCGTCATGATGGAGATCAAGTCGAAGGCACGCAGTGAATCGATGATTGAAATGACCACTACAATGGTAGTAACCGGCGCGAGCAAAGGGAAGATGACATGCCGGAACATTTGCCAGCGGTTAGCACCATCCACCCGGGCGGCATCGATAAAGGTGGGATCGATGTTCTTCAATCCAGCCAGGTAAAGCACCATCACGTAGCCCACCTGGCGCCAAACAGCTGCAATAATCACGGCGTAAATCGCCAGACCTCGCTCCCCCAGCCAGCCCGGTGGGTCGGAAACACCCAGCTTTATCAAGAACTGGTTGATCAAGCCGAACTGCGGATTGTACAGCCATGCCCAGATCAATCCGATGACCGCCAGTGAGAGCACCAGCGGACTGTAAAAGCTCACTTTGAAGATGCGCCCCCCGACGCATTTCCTGGTTGAAAACCATGGCTAAGCCAGTCCGATAGTGGTTGGGACGGTGATAAAGATCAGTAGCCATTTCAGGTTATTCAACAACGACTCGATAAAAATGCGGTCTTTGGTGAACAGACGCTCAAAGTTCGCAAATCCGATGTATTTCGGGAGTGCTGATCCCATCCCAATTCGTCAGACTGAGTAACATGGTATAGAAGGTAGGGATGATAATCCACGCCAGGTAAATTAATCAATGGGAACAACAAGAAGAGATAAGGCACAGCCTTCTGTGAGATGCGAATGCGCGACTTTACGCCTGGCTTTTGACGGCTTTGGATCGCATTCCTGACCAGGGGCGAAGCCAACCCGATCGATACTAGCCAGGATCACCACCCCAGCTAAAGAGAGCCAAAAGCCAATTCCAGGTGAGCTGCTCGTTTGTTTCAACAATGGGTTGGCCAGCATATACAAGAAATATCCCAGACCAACCAGTCCCAATCCGAGGGAAATCAATGCAGCTATCCGACTGCGATCTACGGAAAATATACCGAGAAGACCAAACAGGATACCGCCTAATGAGACGATTGGGACCAGCCAGATCAGAGGAGCCGGCTTGGCGCTCACCGCGCCATACAGGTTATCGGATAGGATGCGCGCTCCGTTCTCTGTAAGCGCCGATCCATACCAGGGTAGAAAAATGAAGGCAAACATGATCAGCACAGCACTCAGCAAGGCTACCAAGTTCGCGCTGGTGAACTCCCAGGATTTATCTTGCATATGCGCACACTCCTTTCTTCTGCTGGTAGATTAGAAGGATAATAGATTATTTGTTTACCACGGGAGAAGTCCGTTCTATCAGACGTTTTCGGGCTTGTGGAGCATACGCTCATCCCTACTGATCACAAAGGATCGATAATCAGATATACCTAATATTGGAGATGGGTGAACGGATTTCCGTTCACCCATTCTATCAATTACTCAGAATTACTGACTTTCCTCTTCCAGAATGCGCAGGCGTTCCGCCTCCAGGTCAGCCAGAATCTGGTCGATCTGGCTGGGATCATCCCAGAAGCGCATAAATCCATCCATGCCGACTTCCGCCATCGGCGGGGTGGTGTCACGGTCATAGAATTGAGCGATGAAATCAGCGCCCTGGATCAATGCAATGCCTTTCTGGGTAACCGGAGAGATCTGGGTAAGATCCACGTCTGTACGGGTGGGCAGGCGCCCCAGCTCGGCTAACGCCATCTGCTGCACTTCTTTGGATCCCATGAATGCCAGGAATTCTTGCCGCACCTTCTGGATTGGCTGCATTCGCTGAGATGAAGAAGCCATCGGTTGGAGCATCCTCGCCGATCGGCTGGTTCGGATCGATAATCGGGAACCGGAAGAAGTCCAGGTCATTCTCCAATTCATCTGGATAGGAGTCCACTACGAACTGGCCCATCAGGTACATTGCTGCTTTACCCTCTTGCATCAGTGGGAGGGCTTCCTGCCAGTCATATGCGGCTGGATCTTCAATAAAGCACTTGTGATCGAATAACTCATTCCATTTCTCGAATACAGCTTTGACCTTCGGATCAGTGTAAGGTACTTTCAGATCGGTCAGATCGATGTGGAACTGAGGTCCGTTGAGGCGCATATTGAGATAATCGAACCAGGCAGCCGCAGGCCACTTGAAGCGGGCGCCGATGGTGAAGGGAGTTATTCCAACAGCATTCAGCTTATCACAAGCAGTCAACAGCTCGTCCCAGGTCTCAGGGGGTTTATCGATGCCAGCGCTCTCGAACAAGGATGGGCGGTAGTAGATCGCCCACCAGTAGTAAGCGGTCGGCACAAAGTACTGTTTATCATTGTAGGTTGCCAGTGCCTGGAAGCCTGGTGCATACACTTTGTCAAATCCCTTGTCCGTCCACATCTTGGAGATGTCTTAGACCAACCCCTTGTCCACAAAGAAACGCTCTCGGTTACCTGCAAACCAGGTCAACACATCCGGTGATGGTTGGGCAGTCAGGTAAGCTCGGATGGCTTGCTTGAAGTCTTCGTGAGCGATAATGGACTGTTCCACCGGCATGTCGGGATGGGCTTCGTTCCATTCTTTCACCCTGGCCTCATCGAAAGCGCGCGGGTTGGGATCGCCATTGTAGGAGTTATAAGTGACCGTATCGGCAACCACCTGAACTTCTTGAGTGACGATAACTTCTTTCGTCACCTCCACTTCCTTGATCACTTCCTGGGTTACGATCACTTCTTTGGGGACTTCCACAGTTTGGATCACCGGTGTAGCTTGTGCACACGAAGTCACAAACATTACAGCGATGATCATAATACTTGCAATTTTCCAGATCGTTGAGCGAGACATGTTCTACTCCTCCTTGTTTTAAATTCGTTCAGATTAGTTTACATTGTCACTTTTGGTACATGCATTCAGATTTACCTTTCCAATCTTTCTTGAGGTTATCACCTCCTTTCCCAAATACGCTGTGGTTGAATTGCGAACGACTAGATTCTGCGGATAGATGCAGCTGTTCAAACGGTTGAAATGGGTTTTGGATGCGCTCGATCAGCCGGTGTGACAGCCATCCGTCCAATCTCAAAAAGATCCTGCCGCATGGTGGTTAATGCTGGATTAAAATAAGCGGATAAAGGGATATCATCGAAGCCAATAATCGACACATCTTCTGGGATGAATAATCCTGCTTCATGTGCAAGCCACGGATTGCGCCTACAGCAATACAATCATTTTGAGCAAATATCGCACTGAAAGGTAATTTTCTTTACAACAACTGGAAGATACTCTCGTAACCTGACCTGGGTGACCAGTCTCCATATATGATCAAATCCCGCTGCGGTTGAATCCCCCGTTCTAGCAATGCTTGCTGGTAGCCTGCCAGGCGGTCACTAGCACAGTCTTCTTCAATAGACTCCAGTAAGGCATAGCGATATGGGTATGTCCAAGATCCAGTAAATGCTGAGTGGCCGTGCGACCCGCATTTAAATCATCCAGGCGGACCGCGTCTGCCCGCCCCTCACGCGCAGTGGCGCCCAGGAATACTAACGGAAAGTCCTGAGGCAGTAAAGTAAAGCGCTGGTCAACATAGGGGTTGATGACCATCAGTCCTTCAGTACGGCCTGTGGCAATCAGCTCGTCTACCAATGTACTGAAGGTGCTCTCATCCTGAGCGGAAGCAGAAATGACAAAATACCCCAACTTGCGAGCTTCAGTTTCCGCGCCCTCAATAATCCTCGCAAAGGTGTAATCGGTCAGATTGGGGGAAATACACCCAAGGTGCGGGTGTGACCGCTTGCCATAAAGCGAGCGTATACATTGGGGCGGAAATCCAGTTGGCTGATTGCTTCTTCGACCTTGCGACGGGTCTCAGGGCTGACCCGCTCGTTGTCGTTAATGACACGCGAAACCGTCTGGTGGGAGACACCCGCCAGCGCAGCGACATCACGAATCGTAACTCCAGAGCGAGTAGGACATGGAGTTGAAAGAAGATAATTTTAGCTAATCATCGAGATGTTACCGGTCACGTGACCGGTAACATTATTATATATTTATTTTTGAGGGCAAGTCAATACCTTGATAGGATATTAATTTTTCACGCAGCTTGATGCCCGTCACTTAATTCTTAGCCCCCTTCGCCTTCAGTGATTTATTTATGAGTTTGTCTGTTGATCGGAAGCATTGACTTTGGATAGCCATTTATGGTTTCAATCTCACCATCATTTCCGCACTAATCACCTAACGATTTTGCCGCTTGCTGGGTGAGCACAATGGTATGCTCGAATCTAGACTAATGATGGGGAATTTTCCAATATGAAAAGGATAAATACCTAGTAATGTAAATTTCCTCAGTATATAAACCCTGCACCCAGCTCCGAATTCCAGGTATTATGAAGAAATGCTAATACAACAATTATTATCCTCTTTGTTATAATTGGTTTGAGCGGAGGAATTAACATGAAAAACGCAACCATTCAACGGTTAGTTTTTTGGAGTAATTTAACGCTGGTAGGATTATTTATTGCAGTCCTCGCATTCAGCTTGCCACCCATCAAACAAACCATCGCGGGTGTCTTGCCCCCCAGACTTTATTACCTGCCCTTTATAAGCAAGTCCTCTTCGTATAGCTGGCTTCAATTTAATGGTGATCCTTCACACAGTGGTAATAACATGCTCGAAACCAGGCTATCGGTGACCAACGTCGGACAGCTACAAATGATTTTCCAGGTCTCCCTGCCAGGCATCGCGGATGGCGCACCAGTGTATTTATCCAATGTAAACACAGCCAGCGGGTTACGCGATCTTGTTTTTGTGACCACGCGTGACGGACGTATCGCGGCACTGGATGCCCACACCGGAACGCTGATCTGGTCGAAACAGTACGGTCCTGCTGGATGCTTGGTCAATAAAAATCAGACCCGTAACGAGCTCTGCTACACCACTTCCTCACCCGCCATCGATCCAAACCGCCAGTTTGTTTACAGCTACGGGTTGGATGGTTATGTGCACAAATATGCAGTTGGGGATGGAGCAGAGACTTCGACAGGCGGTTGGCCGGAATTGACCACCCTGAAAGGGTACGATGAAAAAGGATCCTCTGCGCTCAGTATCGCCACGGCCACATATGGAACCAATTATCTATATGTCGCTCACGCCGGATATCCAGGCGATCAGGGCAATTATCAGGGGCACATCACGGTCATAAATCTGACCGATGGCACCCAGAAGGTGTTTAATACCCTTTGCAGCAACCAAGCGGTACATTTTGTAGACGCGCGCATCACAATGGGACCAGACTGCTATCCCAATACTACGGCTGCAATTTGGGCACGACCTGGCGTAGTCTACGACCCGTATCATGACCGGATATTGATGTCAACAGGTAACGGTAGCTTTCAACCCGCCAACTTCCTATGGGGGGATACGGTTTTCAGCCTCAATCCGGATGGCAGCAGCTCAAGCGGCAGCCCATTGGACAGCTACACACCTGATAATTATCAAAGTCTCCAGGATGCCGACCTGGATCTCGGCAGTACCGCCCCTGCGATCTTACCTCCTGCCAGCGGTAAATACCCACATCTAGCCGTCCAAGGCGGCAAAGATGGAGTACTCAGGCTAATAAACCTCGATCAATTGAGTGGACAGAGTGGTGTTGGACATACCGGCGGCGAAATATTCTCAATGACGCTATCCATCGGTGGCAATATTTTGACCCAGCCAGCGGTGTGGGTTAATCCGGCTGATTCCAGCACCTGGATATTCGTCAGTAATAGCACAGGACTAGCAGGCCTCCAGCTGACCATCAGCCCAGCCGGTGATCCGAGCTTGAGCTTAAAATGGACGAGCACAGGAGGCACTTCACCCCTCGTAGCCAATGGGGTAATATTTTATGCCCACAGCGGTCTGATCTCTGCTCTCAATGCGCCTAGCGGTAGCATGCTATGGTCCGACAACCACATCGGACAGGTTCATTGGGAAAGCCCAATCGTTGCCAATGGTGTGCTATACATTACCGACCAGAACGGAAATCTGACGGCTTATTCGCTCCCCTGAAAGGTGATAAGCTTCACAGCTTTTACCACCGCCTCAATCCAGATTTATGCGACAGCCAGACAACTCTGGATCTCACAGTTTAAATATAAACGGCGGGATTTATGCCCGCCGTTTCATAATAATCAAGAAACTGTTTAGAAATTTGCCTGGAATGTCGCCAGGATATGTGACAAAGCGCTAAGGTCAGCGTCGCTGATGATTTTCACCTCGAGCAGCAGCAGGTAGGCCTCAGGATTAACTCTTGGCCGGGCTGCAAGGATGATCAGCATCGTGTCATCTGGGCCACAGTTCTCCCAGACATCGAACTTGCCTTCATACCAGGGATCAGACCAATCTCCTTCGCCGTAGTCAACTCGTTGAGAGAAGGTGCAGTCATTTTCATACCAGCCTTTGACGCCATCGAGAAGCTCAATATACCCACCAATGTTACCTAGCTCCTTGGAGGCAGCGAAGAAGACGCCCGCTGTGGAATAACCGTCGTAATAAGCATTAAGATCCGAGGATGCTGTCACTGAAGGTGCTTCAAACGTAATGCCTCCCCAATCTGACGACCAAAGACTTCCGTCGATTTCAGACCATTCGGCGGGTACTTCCATTGATACCTGGCCAGAATCATCTTGTACGGAGACATAGCTGCTGTAATCGCCAGTGGTCGTACCACCCGATGAACCACTTGGAGGACTGTCATTGACATCCTCACCAAGCTGGGTCGCAAAAGAAGAGGCGACTGCCAGTGCACGACCGTTAAGCTGGCCTTCGAGGATTTCCTGGGTATCCCAACGTAAAATTTGGATCGCCAGGGTGTCTTCTGGGTTGTGGGTGCGCAGGACATCACAGTAATCCTTCAATGTGCCGTCGGTGGCCAGGAATAGATTTTCAAGCGAAAGTACAATGTCGCCTGCTTTAACCCCGGTTTTATCCGCAGGTGAACCAGACTTAACTGAGCTTACCCAGATTCCCATAATCGAGCCGTCTTCCGAGGAGACAGCCTGACCGTTGATGCCGATTGAATCGACATCGTCACCTGCGCGTAGCTGGTCAATCACGGGAAGGGCAGTTCCACGTGCGATGGCAAAATACTGGCTAGTTGAGCTTGCGCCAGCATAATTGATGCCTACAACCTTACTATTGGCATCCACCAGCGGGCCACCTGAGTTGCCAGGATTGATCGTCGCAGTGTGTTCGAGGACCGAATCTACCGAAGCCCAGTTGGTTTCACCATCCGCCTTTTCTTTCGAAACGATGCCTTTGGTCATGGTGAACTCTGGATCACCGAGAGGGAAACCTGCAGCATAAACTTCCAGACCGACATTAGCAGTCCCGTCGAACCAGGCAAGGTATGGGAAACCATCGCCTTCAATGTCGATCACTGCCAAATCCGAACATTCCGACACACCCAGGACGCGAGCGTTATATACCTTATTCGTATCACCGCCCACCCAAACCTTGAGCAGAGCAGCACCGGTGACAACATGGTTATTGGTCACAGCAATCCCGGATGAATCGATGATAAAACCTGAACCGCGTCCAGCGGCATTGGCCATGTAGCCGAATTGAGGATCAATAAAGGTGCCTTGAGCTTCGATCTGGATGGTCGCTTTCTTTAGATCAGTCAGATTTGTAACCAGACTCGACGGTACTTCTGTGGCGGTGGGCACTGTTAGCGCAGTGGGTTTTTCCTGCGCTACAGTCTGAGTTGGCTGTTCTACCTGAGGAGCTGTGGTAGGAGTGACTGACGTCGAGCCGCAAGCCAGGCTGACGAGGACAATGATCGAGAATAGTAAAATAAATGGTGATGACGGTTTAAATTTCATAATCTTCTCCTAAGGATAAAAAAAGAAATCGGTTATAAGCATGATCGCCTTGGCTGAATAAAAAAAACAGTAACAGTCATCAATGATTCCCTTAGTTCTGCTGATTGCTACTTATTTATCTCAGTTTATCATAAATTCATACGAAGGCAGTCAAATATGAATTAATTCGCTTAACAGTTTTGTAATTAAGAGAGCATTCTTACCTTGGAGAATGAACCCACCCAAATGCAACGGATGAAAACTCGGAGATAACTACTTGATTCAAATATTTATTTCTTCTGGCTTGGTTTACTCATTGTCAGCCTGACTCCGATAAGTGCCACAACGACTCCGATAGCTGTGCCTAACATCTGCTTCCAACCGAAGCCTGAAATGTTGCCAATTCCAAGTAGGTCAGCGGCCAGAGAAATCACCACTATGATTACACCGACAGCAATCAACACTGAACTGATCGTCTTTTTCGACATAATATCCTCCTTTGATAACTATCAGGATTCTACCGGAAAAATCGAAAACCAATGATGTCAATAAGAGCTTGAAAGTGTGGTCAACTTCTATGAGTCGGCATTCTGCTCTGCGGAAATAGGTGAGATGAAACCATTACTCGCCAAGCGCTAAGCATCGATATACTTGTCTCATGGTTCAATCTCCACCATCAGCCCAGTGTGGTCTGATGCCCACTGCCATCCATCCCCAACCTTGAAGGGATGGTCAAAAACGTGTTCTACACTGATGATTTTCCCGATCTCATGTACCAGAAAGATATAATCGATCCGCTCCTCAAGAAGTTCTCCTGGATTAGCCTTTAACTCATCAATGCAACAGGTCAAACCTGCATCATCTGGATATGCTACGCGGTATGTGTCGGTCCACACACTAGCTAATCGCAGTATCTGAGGCGAGTCTTCCCTGGCGTTAAAATCCCCCGCCACGATTGCAAGGCCATTGGTATGTGATTCAACAAAACTCCTTAATTCCTCAGCCTGGCCTTCATTTACCTTGGGGTTTTTGTCCGTCAAGTGAGCAACGTAAAAGGACACCTCTCCCCACGGTGTGACTGCCGATGCTCCTAGTGTGACCCGACTCTCGAAGAATCCCGCTTGAGGCTGTAGTTCGGTGAACACTACCTTCGAAAGCGGATAACGGCTAAGGATTGCCTCTCCCTCCTCGAAGAGGATCAAATTCCTGTTCCCGTTTGCCCGATAATAAATATAGTTATAGCCCAGCTTCTGCGCCACTACTTCAGCAGCATTACCAGTTCCTCTCACCCAGGGAACTTCCTGCAGCAGTACCACGTCGGCATTCAACCGCCTGATTTCTGTAGCAATCAAATCCAGCCTGAGCTGAAGGTCCGTAAATCTCGGAAACCCATGCAGCATGTTCAATGATACAACCCGCAAAGGCCCAGTACCTGGCTCGACTGTTATGGCACACCCATCAGGGCAGCCTTCCACGGATAGTCCGGGTTTGCTGGCATTCATTATGTAAAGGGAAAGCAGTATCAGGATGATAACCAGGAACAGCAGCTTCCTGATACGCCTGATTCGAGTTTCCGATAACAATGCAGCTTGGTTTTGCTCCACGATAAAACCTCCTGGTATAGTATATAGCCTATCTGCATATCTTGTTCCTCCCTTGGTTCTCGTATAAGAAATAAAGCAGGCATTTGTTTTTCTCTTCTTCCCTAAACCCTGCCTTCTGATACCCGTCAGGGAAGTGGGATTTTACCTCCCCAATGATTTGATTCGGGAGAGGGGAGCCTGTAGTGCCTTCACGATCTCACAGGTGGGAGGGTGCTCTTTCTCCTCCCCACCATCCCACATTGATCTGCACCCGGGAAAACACTTGAGGCCCATCATAAACACATTATTCCCCTCAATGATAAACAATGAAACTCGCTTGACGATAAATATCCAGCCTTTTCCTCACCACCATATAGCTTTATCTGTCTTCCCCTTCACGAAAATCCCCTTTACTATCGAAAGAAATGCAATACTTATTTCATATTGTTAAGCAATTCACAATATTGCTTTTTTTGAAAATTCTGCTATAATAATTGCAGGCCTAAGATTCATAATTACAATTTATCGTCCTGTAATGGGATGAGGCTCACAACAGCTTCCATACCATTCGACGCTAATTTCACTCAAACCGCCCGGGTTTCTGGTTGGTATTTTTACAATTCATCTTGGAAATCGGAAGATTGCATGGATACCCTAAGGTGGTTATTTTCAGATAACGGAACAACAAAATCATAGGCTGATCAAATAATATTCGCTAACGATTGGTCTCAGGTAATGTGTCTGGTTTTAGGAGGGTCCCTATTATTGGTAAAAGAAGATCAAGAACCGTTGATTAACTCATATCCCAGCTTGAGAGTTCATCGGAACCACTGTGAGTCGACACTCGTCCACCAGTCCTGCCAGGGTGAGATGAGCCGATGAGGATATGCATGGATCAGGGCTGATCGGCCAGTATATCAGGTTCAATGAGCGATTCGCTGCTCGTTCAGGTCAGCCAGCCAAATATTACCGGGTAGTGCGAAAGGAGGTGAAACTAAGACAAACAAAGGTATTGGTGGAAATGCTTGTGGTTAATCTTCCTGATGCGATGTTTAGGGAAAAATATTTAGCCTTACGTGAGTTCATAAGAGGAGGTAAATCATGAACTCGAAAACAAGTAACAAATTTCGTCGTTGGATGGGTGTTCTGACGATTATGCTCATCGTTAGCACCAGTATCAGTGGGGCGTTAGCCGCTGCTCCTGGCATCTCGCCAAGCACCGTGGAGCAGTTACTAAACCCGGGTGAATCCGTCGACATTACCAAGACCGTGACCACGCCTGAGATTCTTCCCAAACCAGATATCTATTTCCTGGCAGATAACACCGGTAGCATGGACCCCGCGATCGCTAATGTCAAAAGCAATGCCACAACCATCCTTAACACCGTGAAAGGCAGTACCAACGATCCACGTTTCGGCGCGGGTTTCTACCGAGATTTTCCGTATGATCCTGCTGCGTTCGGGAACCAGGCACCGATTCAGGCAGCTGATGATAGTGGTGCAGCTGCACTGGCGGCGATTAACGCATGGAGTGCCGCTGGTGGTGGTGATCAAGCCGAAAGCCAGTTTTACGCTCTGGACCAGCTGGCGAGCGGCGCGGGCAACTGGCGCGCTGACTTATCCAAAATCGTCGTTTGGTTCGGCGACGCGGCTGGTCACGACCCGATTTGCGCGGCGATCAGCGGACTTGCCTACGATATTACTGAAGCATCGATGACAGCCAAGCTGGTCGCGCAGGAAATCCGGGTGATTGCGATCGGTGTCGTTGGTACCGGCTCACTCATCCCGGATGGGCTAAACGGTGATCCTACCAATTGGTCGCAAGATTACTTTAACATCTGCCCGACCATCGACGGTTCAGCAGGCCAGCCACAAAGGATTGCGACTGCGACCAATGGGATCTATCTCAGTAATGTAACCCCTGATCAGGTGTCAGCTGCCATCCTGGCGGGTCTTGCCGCTCTGCAGGTTGAGGTCTCAATGGTCAGCGACTGCGCCGCGCCAATCAGCACCGCGTTCGTTCCCGCAACTCAAACTGTGACGAGCGGTCAGGATGCAGTGTTTACGGAGACGATCTCTGTGGCAGCCGGAGCCGCTGGGGGCACGTACACCTGCAAGGACTGGGCGTTGATCAATGGCCTGCCGATGACAGACGCCAACGGTGCGACTCTCTACGAACAAAAGACAATCCACGTGCCGGGCATCGACCTGCAGCCAAAAACTGCCACGAATGAGCTGATGCCTGACGCCACCCACACAGTAGTTGCCACACTGACGGCTGGCAGCTACGGACCTGTGGCGGGCGTTCCAATTGAATTCAGCGTCCTGTCCGGTCCTAATGCAGGCAAGAGCGGCAGTGGCACAACCGATGCCAATGGTCAGGCATCGTTCACTTACGGGCCAGGGGCGACTGTGAGCCCGGCGTACCTAGGGACTGATACAATTCAGGCGTCATTCACCAATGGAGACGGCTCAGTCGTCTATGGATCAGATACGGCGAGCAAGACCTGGGTCGATACCACACCACCCGTCATAACATGCGATCAGACCGTCAATCCGGCTGGCAAAAACATACCTCCTGCACCTGGCCAAGGCGGGCAGGGTCAGAATCAGGACGGTTTTTATCAACTAAATGCCACTGACATCGTTTGGCCTGTGACAGGTATACAGATGTTTGTGACAGACTCTGGCAGCGGTATGGTCTTTGGACCCTTCCCGGTGGGGACAAATATCAAATACACGGAAGCACCTGGCGTCACACCTTTCCAAAAGGAGATGAACGGGGCGGTTGCCTGGCATATCCTTGGACAAGGTGATGCCGTGATGACCGCAACGGATGGCTCGGGGAATACCAGCAGCGGCATGATGTGCCTGGTTCCTCCACCACCGAAGTAACAGATCAAACAAGCGTCAAGACCGGTGGACGTCTCAAACGACCGTGCGGTGCAGGTGTTTTTTTACCTGCACCGCACTTGTTTTACCCAGCAGTATAACGAGCTACCCTAAAGGGTAGATAATTGTCCGATAAGCTGTGGGGATTGAAATAAAAAGCGAGGCTTGAAACAGTTCAGATGAATTAAAAATGCGCAATGAAGCAACAAGGAGATCTGTTTTTACAATACACCTTTTTGTAATGGTCGTTAATCAAGGTAGTCTAAACTCTGATATTTACCATATAATTATGCCAGTTATTGGGTTGGATATTTGTGGTTGCGTGTAGGAAAAGGATGATTAATAAATGACATCATCACAGAATAATAAAAAAACTGGCTACCGAAAAATTAGATGAATCAAGGTATCTCCAAGGCTCTCAGGAAGGTCATTGACCAGGCACCAGTCTGGCTTCTCTTGATTTTGGGGATGTGGCTGATTGTTCTGCGACCCTTAGGTGCGCATCTCTCGCTCATTCCAGGAGACCTGGGCGATGCCCGTTTCAACAACTACATTCTAGAACATTCTTACCGTTGGGTGACTGGATTAACCAGGGACTACTGGAATGCGCCTTTCTTTTTCCCTTTCCAGCAGACGATTTCATTCGGTGACAACCTTTTGGGATCGGCGCCGTTCTACATACTATTCAGATTGGCCGGCCTCGATAGAGAAACTGCCCTACAAGGCTGGTATATCCTGGGTAACTTGCTAAGCTTTGCTGCAGCAGGCTTTGTCCTGTGGCGCTTAAAACTCAAACCTCTGGCTATTGGGATTGGGGCATTCTTCTTCGCGTTCGGTCTCCCGCTGTTAGCCCAGGAGAATCATGTCCAGCTCCTTTATCGGTTTTGCATACCGCTGGCTTGTTTTTCACTCTGGCAGTTCTACCATGATACCTCGGCTGCGAACGCTGATCTCGTTGGGTGTCTGGCTGGTGTGGCAATTTTATCTAACGATATATATGGGAATCTTCCTGTTGCTCCTGCTAGCCGTTCTTATAATATTGCTGCCGTTCTTTGTCCCTTCGCATACATTCTTACAGCGTTTCATTATCTGGCCACGACGCCTGATTCGAGCCTGGTCTCAAGCTCCCATCACCACCCGCATAATGGCGGTGATTGCGCTGGCTGTTCTCGGCTTTGGCTTTACAATCCTGATCCTGCCTTATTATCGTGCCTCCCGGATATTTGGTTTTTCCAGGAGCTGGTCAGAGGTTTTCACCATGCTTCCCAGGATCCAAAGCTACCTCCTGGCGGACAATTCGCAGTTGTGGAGGTCATCAGCCAGCATTTTTTCAATATTACCCCTCCGCTGGGAACACCAGTTATTTCCAGGCCTGGCTGTCGTATTACTTATGCTGACTGGCATAGCCGGGCGATTTCATACCGAAAACCGCAAACTGGCATGGCTGCATTTTGTTGCCGCACTCACCCTGATAGCACTCACACTGGAGGTTCATGGATACTCACTCTACGCTCTAGTCTGGCGGCTCCCGGGTATGAGCAGTGTCCGGGCTGTAACACGCATCATGCTTGTGGTGATGTGGCCACTTTCACTTTTCATTGCCTGGGTGGTCGACGGATTCATATTGCGTTTTACCCAACAACTCCGGTGGATGCAGGTAGCTGCATACCTGGTAGCCGGACTTCTGGTGGTGGAATCGGTTTTCTATACCCACGCTACCTACGTTAAAACAGATGCCCAGTATCGTCTGACTGAACTGGCGCAGCAAATCCCTGCGATAGTTCCGGCAAATCCGGTCCTGTTTGTGGCTGAAGACCCTCAGGGACCATTCTGGGCGAAGGAGATCGATGCCATGCTATTAACCCAGGAACTAGGCTGGTCAACCATGAACGGATATTCTGGCAATTACCCACCGGGTTATTCGTCTTCAAAGAGCTGTGACCAAGTTCCGAGGCGGATTAAGATCTATATGGATTTTAATGGGATTTCGAGCGAGTCTTTTTACCTGGAGAGTATTAAGCGAGTCGTCCCACTTGGTTTTGAGGATTGCGATCCAACCTGGTGGGAAAAAATGCCATAATGCAGGCAGAATCGTTATATTACTGTACGGGGGATTGACTGACCTGGGTTAAACTGTTCTTAGGTAAGCGTTTTTCCCACGCTATAAAAATACCTGTGGTCACCAGAATCGCTAACACATTTGGCAGGAAGACCATCCATTTTTTCAATCCAAGCAGGGCACCCCCGAGATTATAAGCAAAGTTACCATTCAGAAGCTGCTGCCATGAATAACTATAGATCGATGAATATCCGAAGAATTTCAGGTGTTCATTTTCGAAGAAATAATTATCCGGCACTAATGTCCTTCCAGCGAGAGGAATGAACATTTGTCCAATGGAAATCACAGTCAGAATGATCATCAGCGGAACAAGACGCCGGGGAACCAGGACTAATGGGATGGAAAGGAATAATAGCATCGGGATGAGGTGACGAGGACCAAAAGATGCACCACCCCACCACAGATAATAACCTGCGTTGATCAAGAGATAAGAAATGAATGCTACCAGCACAATGATCCCTTCGAGGCGATAACGTTTATCGCGCCAAAGGAAGAAAAACCCAACCACGGCCATCAAGAGCACGGGAGATTGCCAGAACAGTCCATGCGCCGGATGGAACGTCAGGTAGAAAAGTACTTCGAGTCGAGGCAAGCTGATCCCCAGGAAACCCTGAGACATTGATTCTTGAAACTGATTAGAAAGGTGTTCGTATCCAATCGAAAAAGGATTACCAAAGCAAAGAGTATTGTAAACCATCAGGATCAGCGACCGGGATGAGCGCGCCCAGAACAGGTGAAAAAATGGTTGAGCGAATCCAGCGAAATGACCATCTTTCTCGAAGAATGTATAAATAATAAAGACCTAAGGGAAGGATAATTACGGCAGTCGTGTACTCCGTCAAAAATGCCATGCCCAGGAGGAATCCAATCAAGAATAAATAAGCTGGCTTTCGACGCAGATCAGGTTTCAATTTCAGCTGGAAGATCAGGAAGAAGCCACAAAATAAAAATGCAGCTGCGAGCTGATGACCAAAGAATACGGCACTGAAGGGCAAACACATTGTCCCTAGAGTAACTGCAAGCGTTGCCAAATATGCGCGTAGTCTGCTCCCAGATATTGTTTCACACAAGACATAAACCAGGCTTCCGGCAAACGCTGAAGGCAGACCGACCACCGTAAGGGTCAATATGTATTTGAGGTGCATGAGATCCAGTCCAAGGCCGGTCAGCTTCGTAAACATGTACATCGGTGCATAAACTAGAACCCCAACAATCGATGTACCAATCGCTTTATCCGTATAGTAGTGACCATTAAAAAAAGCCCGATCGATGGTTTTGATTCCTTCTGTGTCGTAATAGGAATCTATCGTCAGGCGTCCTTCTCGGACAATGGCAAAGATGAGCCCGAGCCGCGAATTGCCGTTCGCCTCCGGGTCTTGATAATAATACCCATACATAAAGGCGAGAAGCACAAATACCAACAATGCTCTTTTCGTATATTTCATTGGGTTAGTTTTTTATTATAACATTTGCATTCTCCAGCTTGCTTTTTTGTAAGGCATGATTTTCGCTCCGTGATTGCTTATAAATTTAAAATGTGCTAAACTGATTGTAGATTCCGGAATTTAGTAAAGGAGAGGCAGACATGGCCGATAAAATCCTGGTCGTCGATGACGATCCCGATACCGTCAAATTCATCAACATCATGTTGAGCCGCCTGGGTTATACGGTGGTTGCCGCCACCTCCGGCATGGAAGCCCTGGAACGGGTTCAGGTTGAGCATCCCGACCTGATCATTCTCGATGTCATGATGCCCGGCATGGATGGTTATGAGGTCAGCCGCAACCTGCGCCGAAACCCCAAAACCGCCACGACCCCCATCCTCATGTTCACAGCCAAGACCACGATCGAGGATAAACTGGCCGGGTATGATGCTGGTGTGAACCTTTACCTCACCAAGCCCATCCACCCCATAGACCTGCAAGCCAATATCCGCAACCTGCTGGCCCAAAAACTGGCCAAGGCTGAAGTCTCCGGTGAGCACGGTTATGTAGTCGGCGTTCTCTCAGCCACTGGAGGTGCAGGTGTATCTACCGTAGCGTTGAACCTGGCCATCACCTATGCAAAAAAATATAATAGCAAGGTGATTGCTGCCGAAATGAAACCCGGGCAAGGCTCCTGGGCTCTGGATCTAAACCTCACTGAGCCTGTCGGCCTGGCCAATCTGCTCGGCATGGAATTGGAAGATATCACCATGGACACTGTCTCCAAGGAACTGATCCAGACCAACTTCGGGATCAAAATATTATCTGCCTCCAACAAGACTGAAAACGTGGAATATGCTGCCGCTACACCCCAATTGGAGCTGGTGCTCGGCTATCTTGCCAGCCTGGCCCAATTGGTGGTTTTGGATATCGGTACCAGTTTTCATCCGGGTTTCAATGCCATCCTGAACAAATGCAATGAGCTGATTATGGTGGTTGAACCTCAGCCCGTTCCCATCAAACGTTCCAAGCTGCTTGCCAGTGAGCTTCACCTCAAGGGTTTTGGCAGTGTAAAGACCATGAGCACCGTGCTGGTCAATCGAACCCGCTCCGATATCGTCCTGAATATCAGCCAGGTGGAACAAATACTGGGATATCCAGCGGTGATGGGCTTTCCCCCCGTGGTGGAGCAGGCTTACCGGGCTTCTGAGCGTGCAGTTCCATTGATTGCCGTCCAACCCGATGGGATCATTGCCATGCAGTTCAACACCCTGGCGAGCCAGATCAACGAGCGGGTCCCAGTTCATTAATCCAATCTTCATCTAATCTCATCCATCCCTGATGTATAATCCTGATAATCTGTAATGATCAGGAGGAGATACTGGTATGGATAAACCTATCCGCATTGAACATGATACTCTGGGGGATGTGAATGTCCCTGCAGATGCCCTATATGGTGCCCAGACCCAGCGGGCAGTAAATAATTTCAACATCTCAGGGCTTCGACCCTGGCGTGCCTTTATCTGGTCAATGGCGGTCATCAAGCGCGCTGCCGCTGAGGTGAACCGTGATCTGGGTTTATTGGATGATGATATTGCAGCTGCGATTATCACTGCTGCCCAGGAAGTTATCGATGGAAAATGGGATGACCAATTTGTGGTCGATCCCTTTCAGGCAGGTGCAGGCACCAGCCACAACATGAACATGAATGAGGTCATTGCCAACCGCGCCACACTCCTGCTGGGTGGCAAGCTGGGGCAATATCTGGTCAACCCCAATGACCACGTCAACATGTCACAATCGACCAATGACACCATCCCCACCGCCATCCGCCTGGGTTGCCTGTGGCGCCTGGATGAGTTGTTGAGAGCCATTGACGAGCCTTTCCAACGCCTTGCATCAAAAAGCCAAGAATTCGATGACATCGTAAAATCAGGTCGCACCCACCTGCAGGATGCAGTCCCTGTCCGCCTTGGGCAGGAATTTGGCGCTTATGCCACTGCTGTCCAGCGGGATGCAGAACGCATCCGTCACGCTGCTGAGGGTCTGCGCCGGCTTGGGGATCGGCGGTACTGCCACCGGAACTGGCTTGAATGCCCACCCTGAATATCATTCTCGCATGGTTCGTCGCCTTTCAGAGCTCACCGGTCTGACCCTTATCCGGCTCGGATAACCTGTTCGAATCGATGCAATCCATGGCTGATGCTGCCAGTTTCTCTGCCTCCCTGCGCACCCTGGCGATCACCCTAACCCGCATTGCCAATGATTTCCGCCTGCTTGCCTCTGGTCCATCCACCGGGCTGGATGAGCTGCACCTCCCGCGCTGTGCAGCCCGGCTCGAGCATCATGCCCGGCAAGGTCAACCCGGTCATGGCTGAAATGCTGAATATGGCCATGTTCCACGTCCAGGGATGTGACCTGACCGTATCACTGGCCTCGCAGGCTGGTCAGCTTGAGCTGAATGTGATGATGCCCATCATTGCTCATAATCTTGTTTGAGATGATGCAGGTGATGATCGGGTCGATCTCAGCGTTCACCCAAAAATGTGTGCTTGGCTTGAGGCTAATCGCAGCAAAGCTGAAGGCTGGCTGGCTCGGAACGCCATCGTCGCCACTGCCCTCAACCCTCTGATCGGTTATAGCAGCCAGTGCTGCCCTGGTCAAGGAAGCCATGCAACGCAATATCACCATCCAGGAAGTGGCGCTGGAAAAAGTTGCTGCAGGTGAGTTGAAACACATTAAGGATGGCCGTCTGGTCACCGCGGAAGAAATCGACCTTGCCCTGAAGGACTTTAAACACCTCACCTATGGGGGTATTGCCGGGCACTAAGGCATTGGATTGAATGGTGTTATTAGCTAAATTACCTGTGTCGACCGTAAGGCTTGCACCGTCTTCTTGATCAAATCCCAATAGGTCATGCAATATTTGTTCGGTATGTTCACCCAACATGGGTGGTGGTAGCCGGACCACTGGCGGGCGCAGTGGGTATTTTCAGCGGAGAGGCCACCATGCGAATCGATCCCTGCAGTTGGGTGAGACACCTGGATCACCATCTCACGTGCTCGCACCTGAGGGTCATCCAGGATCTGGTCGATTGAATTGATCGACCCACATGGCACCCCGACTGTCTCCAGGATGGATAACCAATGAGCAATCTCACATTGACTAAATAAACTCTCCAATAAAGGGATCAAATCGCTCCGATTCTTTACCCGATTGGCATTGGTTTGAAAACGCACATCCTCCGCCCATTCCTTCTTGCCTGCCTTTTCACAAAATTGCCTCCATTGGCCATCATTGCCAATTCCGAGGGCAAAATATCCATCACTGGCCTTAAAGGTCTGGTACGGGACGATATTCGGATGGGCATTGCCATATCGAATCGGTTTTTCACCAGATATCAGATAATTGCTGCCCACGTTAGCCAGCCAGGCAATTTGCGAATCGAGTAACGAAATATCGATCCGCTGTCCCCTCCCACTGCGCTGGTGGTCAAATAAGGCAGCCAAGATGGCATTACAGGCAAACAAGCCTGCCGTGATATCCGCAATTGCCACCCCCACCTTATATGGCTCACCCTCCTCAGGTCCGGTGATGCTCATCACTCCACCCTGGGCTTGTATGATGAAATCATATCCTGGCAGATGTCGGTAAGGTCCGGTGTAACCATAACCGGTGATGGTGCAGTAGATCAGCCCAGGCTGTAGGTTCTGCAATGCATCATAGCCCAATCCCCATTTTTCCAGGGTGTCCACCCGGAAGTTTTCCACCAGGATATCGCTTTGGCGGATTAACTCTTTGAGGATCTGCAATCCCTGCTCCGATTTAAGGTTGAGCGTCATGCTGCGCTTATTGCGGTTGACACACAAGAAATAAGCCGACTCTCCCCCTTGTGCGAATGGTGGACCCCAATGCCGGGTATCATCACCCAACCCGGGGGCTTCAATCTTGATGATATCTGCCCCCAGGTCGCCTAGCATCATCGTGCAGTATGGACCAGCCAGGACACGGCTGAGATCCAATACTCTTACACCTTCCAAAAGGGGATTGCGTTCGCTATCCATCATGCTAATAACGAAGCAAAGCCCCGATATTTTCAAATCCATTTATCTTGTGTTGGTGCTGCACCACATCCACGTCTCCTCCAGCTTTCATCACCTTGTACACCGCCATTTCAACGGCATCCGGAATGTGCTCAAATTTCGATCCGCAGAATTGGCAAGTGGGCAACTCCTGAGCCGTTATATACCCACAACCCTGGCAGTGATACCCTACTGCTCGATAACCATCCTGGATGACCAACGACTGCACACTTCCATCGTGAACTGCACCCAGGGTATCATCCAGGTTGAGCACCCCTTTCGTTCTTTAGCTGCTCCGGTAACCAATTTTTTCAATAACTGTTCTTCCCTACGATATTCAGCTTCTTTGCCAATCTGCATGGTCCGTTCCAGCACATCCACCTTACTGGCGGTCATGCTCATGGGAAATGTCCCCACAATCAGGCTTTGCCAGCTTTTTGGCAATTGGCTGCGCAGAAGGGCGATATTCTCATCTGTGCCACCGATCAGCACTCGGCGTCACATTATTATCTCTGAAAAAATGGGCTGCAAAATCAGCCACATCCACGCATATTTCGTTCTGCAACTTCATCTTCATAGCGAGTCTGCCCCGCCATTCCACCTCGCATACCGGGTTTTGCTGACGCGCCACCATGCTTGGTGTGCCTGACGCTTTCACCCAGGATACCTTCCTGCTCCTTCAGCTCACCGAGGTGGAATGAAAACAACCGGGCGCCTTGCTTGTCCACCAGAACTACCCCATAACCACCATAATAATCCAATAACGATGCCAATGGTTTTACATGTGGGCGATCACCCACCATCACCTGGTTGCGTATCGGGATCGCCAGAGAATATGCCCTGAAGAAATCGTCTGGGGCACAAGAAAACACTGCCACACTTCGTCCAGACCAATCAAACTCTCTACTGAAGTAATTGTCAACTGCCATCACATCTGAGGGTAATTCTATGTCTTTTAACATGCTCCGTAAATTCAATTTATACACATCTGAGCTGCCTTCGTGTTGGATCGGTATTCAAGTAAATACTAAGCACCTGATGATCCGTTTGATAACCCAGTAATTCTTGCAGGTTCGTTTCAGTTAACATATAAAACTCCTCTCTTAACGAAGGTTATATGGGATAGCTAACTTACGCGCTTAAGTTCCTGGAAAAGCTCTTTTTGACTTGGAGTCAGGTTGTGTGGAATTTTAACCTTGATATGTGCATATAAATCCCCCTTATTACTCGGGGAATTTAGCCTTGGGATTCCTCGACCTGCCAATCGGATGATCTGCCCAGGTTGGATGCCTGCTGGGATGGTCAAAACCACATTGCCAGCAAGGGTCTGGACGGTCACTTCACCACCTAATACTGCAGTATAAAGATCAATTGTGACCTCGGTATGTAGATCATTTCCCTTCACTTCAAACCGTGGGTCTTCAGCAACCTGAATCACGAGATACAAATCACCTTTTTGGCCTGCGATTCCGGTCGGGATGGTATTTGCCACCCGTACCTTGGTACCAGTTTTTGCCCCTGGAGGGATCTTCACCTCCAACCGGCGCCCATCGACCTCAATTTGGCGGGTTGTCCCTTGATACGCCTCTGTCAGGCTGATGGTGACTTCCTGCTGGTAAGAAGGGATCTGTGCCCGTCGATTTCGTTGAGTTGATCCTCTACCGGTGATGAACCTTCCATATTGGGCATGCCCCCGAATATCCTACTGAAGAATTCTGAAAATTCGCTTCCCAAGATATCTTCTAATCCACCTACACCAACGCGCACATTTCCAGAAGGGCTGGTGGTGAACCAATCTTCCCATTTAAATCCACCAGCGGGAGCGCCACCTTGCTGCCATTGTGAGTATGATTCACCCAACTGGTCATAACGCGATCGTTTTTCTGGAGTCGCTCAAGACCTGATAAGCCTCATTTATTTCCTTAAAGCGTTCTTCTGCTTTTGAGTTCCCGGGGTTACGGTCAGGGTGGGTCTTTAATGCCAGCTTTCGATAGGCACGTTTTATCTCATCTTTGTTTGCGTTCCGCTCAACACCAAGTATCTTGTAATAATCTTTATATTCCATATAATATCCGCCACCACTATATGGCTAAGATAGCAAAATATTGATGAATTCTAATACCATTGTATGCTCATCTGGCATGCAAAGTCAAGCATTCAGGCATAATTCTTACAAAACTCTAACTCATTCCATAATCAAACATAGAATCATCGTGTTAAAGTAATAAACATGCTATGATTGATCTCGTGTAGACCTAGAAGCCGTGTCTATTGCTGATTGAAAGTGAGTTGGTTATCAGCAACAATATCTGTTTACATCCGAAAAATATGACGAATCCTCAATATGTGATCGAACTATGGCAGCTACCCCCCGGTTATTAATATTTACGCCAACTGAGAGTGCAGGGCTTCTCGACCAATCGGCTCTGACTTCTGCCGGATATGAAGTCACCTCAGTAGCTCTACCGCAAGATGCAGAGTCAGGCATGATCTACAACCAGCACTATATTTTGCTGATCATCGCTCATCCATCAGCTTTTGAGGGTTTACGATTTTCGGAAACTTTACTTCGCAGCTATCCATTTTTACCAATCATACTGGTCACCAGAGATACTGACCATTCTTTGGTAAAGCAAGCATTGGAAATAGGAGTTGCTGACTACCTGACCGCACCAGTTGATCCAACCACCTTGCTTAACTCTGTAGGACATGCTCTGGTCCGTTATAAATCCATTCGACCATGGCCGCCCATTGCCAGGGTGCTGAACGATCTTATGGATGGATTTGTCCTTGTAGACCTGGATTATCACCTGCTATTCGTCAATCAATCCACCCGCCGAATTTTCCATATACAAGAAGATCAACCTGAAGGAAAGATGGTGGATGAAATCTTTACCCATCCAGATTTTCTGGATATTTTTAAACCATATAGGACATTCCCTTATCGCAATGAAATTACTATGGAGGATGGCTGCGTATTTAGTGCCCATTCGAGCGTAATACCCGATGTCGGAATCGCTGTGACTTTGCATGAAATCACCCATCTCAAAGAGCTGGATCGCATTAAAACTGATTTCGTGAACACCGTCTCGCACGATATACGATCTCCCTTGACCGCAGTATACGGATTTATTGGATTAATCGACCGCGTTGGCCCCATTAACCAACAACAGACTGAATTTATCCGCCACATTCAATCCAGCTTACAACATATCACCTCCCTGATCAATGATCTGTTGGAACTCGGTCGGATGGAAGCCGATTATGATGTGCTCATGGCGGGAGTCAATCTGAAGGATATTCTGGTGCAAGCCATGGGTAACCTTGAATACCAATACAGTGAAAAGATGCAGGATGTGGTTCTGTCTGTTCCGGATGATATTCCAGAAATTTTAGGCAATCCCCTCCATTTACAACGCATGGCTACCAACCTTATCGAAAATGCGATCAAGTTCACCCCCGCCATGGGGAAGATTCAGGTCCGCTGTAAAGCCAAAGCGGGCCAGCTCATTCTTGAAGTCGCTGATAATGGTCCTGGGATCCCCCTCGCAGATCAACCTCACATCTTCGAAAAATTCTATCGAGGTAAAAACTTATCCAAGGTCACTCCCGGAACTGGATTGGGGTTATCGATTGTCAAATCGATCGTTGATAAACATCAAGGACGCATCTGGGTGGAGTCCTCACCTCTTGGCACGACTTTCTCAGTAATCTTTCCAATAAAATAACCCTCATCTTTGGTCGCCATAGATAGGCACGGAAATGGGGATAATTGTACTTAAATGACTGCCTCCGCTGGGGTGGTGAGGTACCCAGCGGAGGCTTTCGCCAAAGGAGGAAACAGCAACGAGTGTAAGCGGTTGGACAATGCCTTGGCTCACTTCTCGTACATATGATACCTCAGGAGGTATTTATTTCTTATGGTCAACTGTCATTATTTGTATGTGACATCTCTCACAATCTATTTTGTGACTTTTGATAGTAATCACATAATGATTGCAATACACATATTTCACAAGCAGGCCGGCGCGGGTGGCATACTTCACGCCCCAACCGGATAATATTAAGATGAACCGCCTTATATGTTTCAGGTGGAAAGATTTCTGCCAGATAACTATGCGCTTTCTCGGTACTCATTTTCTCTGGTCGAAGACCAATCCTTCCCGTTACCCTTTGGATATGTGTATCCACAGGAAAAGCGGCTTTTCCCAACGAGAACAATAGCACGATGGATGCTGTTTTGGGTCCAACTCCATTAAACTTCACTACCCAGTCCCACGCCTGGTCATCTGATAAATCCTTTAAAAAATCCAAATCGAGCGAGCCTCTCTCTGCAGTGATCTCACGTAATAGCTTTTGGATGCGTGGTCCCTTTTGATTTGCTAATCCTGCTGAGCGAATTGCCTCGATCACTCCTTCAACGTCAGCATCACGCACTTGTTCCCAGGTTCCAAAGCTCTTTTTCAGCTGATTGAACGCCCGATCTCGATTCATATCGTTGGTATTCTGCGATAAAATCGTCGAGATCAATTCATCCAAAATCGGCAGAGGGTTGCGCCAGGATGGCTCACCATATATTTGCAATAAACGGTGATGTACTTCAAGAGCGCATTCTTGTAGGTTCATTTATCATGTTCTAACGTAAAACAAGGCGATGCCCAACCCACCGTCAGCTTTCGCCAATTCTGTACTGAAAATCCAGGCCCGAACTCAGGCAACTTTTCCAAATCCTGTGCCTCGAATACCCTTAATTGGCGTAAGATCTCCAGAGTTACGGCTGGACGGACGTGACCTCTTGGGTCACCGGCTGGGAAATTATGCCCTTTTAAGTCCCCATCAGATACCTTAAATGCCACTCCCAAGGCTGGTGAGCCTGGTTTAATTGCGCCAGGCATAATTCCAAATGCCTGAAAACCTTCCGCACCCCCTTTGGATATCACCCTCCCTTGGGCTGCCTGCATTAGAAAAGTATCGAAGTTATCCGGACCGCCAATCATATCCGGATAAGTGATCATAGCCTTAGTGATCAAGTGACAGGTTTCAGCACGTTTTTCCGCCAATCCATCCGGTTGGCATAGGCGTGCAAAGGCAAGCGCTGTGCTGTGTAACGGAAGGGCAAAGTTGGGAGCCGAACAACCATCTATCCCTACGTGAATATCTTCAGGCTTAAGATCTGACATTTCAGCTAGAGCAGACAAAATCTTACGCTGCACAGGATGATTGGCATCGATATATGCCATGTGATCCGGACCTCTCTGAATTCCCAGCATTCGGGAATATGCCAGCATCCCGGTATGTTTCCCTGAGCAATTATGCCGGTTCGGTGTAGGCGCCTCTCCACGCTCACGCATCGCTTCCGCGGTGCGCCTATCATAAACAGTATGCGTGCCGCACATCAATTCCGCTTCACTTACACCTGTCTTTTCCTGTATGGACCTGATCACAGCAACCTGCTCATCAGTACCCGAATGTGAGGCACATAAAAGTGCTACTTCTTGTAACGTTAATCCAAAAAATGACATACCCCCGTTTTCTAAAAAGGGAAGCGCTTGCAATGGCTTCGCTGAGGAGCGCGTGAACGTCATCAGTTCAGGGTCAGCATACCAGGCGACCATCTTGCCTGTCGCTTCCATGATTGCGATAGCCCCAAAATGCAGGGATTCTACGATATCACCCCGCGTTAATTGAAAGATGGGTCGATAAGATAACACTGTCGTATTTAGTTTTCACTCACCACTGGAATCACTTGGACGGTAACGGCGGGCATAATACTGAAATAATCCGTGGCGGTACCTTTGATAATATTGATCGTGAAATTCTGTCGGAAAGGTTAAGTCAGATAGCAAATTGGGAATCAAGTGCTCGACGTCAGACGTTGGAGCATTCCGCTTGACCAGCCGGTCCAAACCTTTGAGGATGCTTTTGAGATGGCGCTGTTGAGTCTTCACTGCATCCTGTGTTATTTCACCTCCCCTTCCACTGACCACAATATAATCACGGTAGGATTTCATTAATAAATCCAATGTTTCAATCCAAGCGGGAATATCTGCATTGGTTAAAAAAGGAGGCTGGTTAGGCAGTACCACATCCCCGACGAATACTACTTTTGCCGATGGTATTACCACCCAGGTGCCACCAGGTGCTGGTCCAGCATGGTACTCAATGAACACCTCTTGCTCGCCCCAGTGGACAGAAATTTTGTGAGTAAAAGTGATATCAGGCAACGCCCAACGTGTCCCAACCACGTCATCAAAAGTTTCCCAGACCGATCCGCTTTCAGCATTTTGACCTTTGAATACTGAAGGTCGCCCACGAAAAACCTGAGCAGTCTTTTGGTGTGCAATGATCGTACACTCCAATGATCTTGCACCTAGAGAACGATCTGGATGTGCATCCAGATTGACCAGCATGCGGCTTGGTTTTCCGCCCAAATTATAGATCAGATTCAACCAGGCTCTAGCATCTTCTGCGCGCAAAGGAGCGTCAATCAGAATCGTCCCCATCGGCAGGAGGACTGCCCCTACCGTGACCCCTGGGTATGCATTTTCGATATAAATCCCGTGTTCAATCTGCTGCATGATTTTCCCTAAGTTTCATGATTTATGGATCGGTCAGGTTTTCATAGTTGGCAGGATGAATGTAAATCGCGAGCCAACTCCGAGCTCACTTTCAACCCAAATTTTGCCCCCATGCGCTTGCACAGCCAGGCGACAATAGGCTAAACCGAGGCCCAACCCTTTTGGACCATTTTCAGCTTTTAGGCGGGTAAATTTATCGAAGATACGTTCGTGCTCAGAGGCAGGAATCCCTGATCCATGGTCTTGCACCCATAAACGGACGTAATCTTCTTCCTGCTGGGCACCAACCTCAATATTACTACCAGGAGGTGAATATTTACTGGCATTCTCCAGTAAATTGGTCACTACCCTACGGATCATATCCTGATCAACCCACACATTGGGGAGTTTTTTATGTATTTTATAACTGATGGATTGGTTTTTATTATTTATCGTTGATTCTATCGCCGTAACCGCCTCGTAGACCAAATCAGAAACCCTTGCCTGCATTCTTTTCCCTATTGGTTGCCCCGCTTCCATAATGCTCATATCCAACAATGACTCAGTCATCCGTTGGATTCGCTCGGTTGAACGCATGGAAATCTCTAACAATGATTTCATTGCTTTATCACCCGATGGTAACATTGTTTCTAATAAGTCCAGGCTCGAGACAACATTAGCCAGCGGTGATCTTAGGTCATGGTAAATCATCGAAGTCAGATCGTCCCTGAGTGTATCCAGCTTCTTTTGCTCAGTAATATCACGCAATATCCACTGCAAGCGTGATCTATCTTCAGTTTGTATTTCACGAACATATACTATGATTGGCACCTGATGACCGCTTGCAGTACATAAATTCGATTCATAGGAAAACGTCTTGCCTGAATGAAGCTGATAAAAATCCTCACCAACCAAATCAATATCAATTTTATGGATTTGGTTAATTCGCATGGATCGTAAATCTTCTTTACCATAATCAGAGCTCAAGACAGCTTTCCGGTTCGCTTCTAAAATCTCTCCGCTCCAGTTGGTGATTAAGATAGGATCAATGCTATCTTCGAATAAATCCTGGTATCTCTGATGGGCTGCCTGAAGCTGCTCAAATAATTGAGCGTGACGGATGGCAGTACCAGCCAGGTTGGCTATCCCTGACAGGATGAGTAATGAATCCTGATCAAAATCCGCTTCTTTCGGATTGATTGCCTCCAATGTGCCAATAACCTGCCCTCGGTAATGAATTGGAGCGCACAGAACTGCTTTGGAGATTACCCCTCTCACCTGGTCAGCCCGGAGGTCAAAGCGACTATCTATGCTCACATCTTGGATGATCGTGCCTTCATCATGTTCTACGACCCAACATGATATTCCACGGTCTATTTTCTGAGGAAATCTTCCCGATCGTTTTTTTTGCCTCCCCTGTAACAGCTCTAATCTCTAAGCTGCCGCTTTGGAGGTCGATCAATGTCAGCGTGACCGCCTGTACATTTAACGCAAAATCAGTCTGTTCCAGGATACCCAAAAATACATCTTCTAAATTCAAGCTGGCAGATATCCCGGATGCACTTTTTGCCAGGGAAGTCATGACCTCTGCATTTCGCTGGCTTTCTGTATATAAGCGGGCATTTAGCACCGCAATACCCGCCTGGTCTGCAATCGCTTGCACCAGGGCAACATGCTCGGAAGTGAAAAAACCTGGCTTTGGATGGACCAGGGTCAAGATGCCTACCAGCTTATCACGCGTGAGTATAGGTGCACTGACTGCAGATTTAGGTAGTTGTTGTTCATCGTCTTCATATTGGCGAGGCATCCAACGTGAATCCTGATTGGTATTATCAATTAATGCCACCTGTCGTTCTCGCATAACCCAGCCTGATAGACCTCTTTCAAGTGTTTCAAGCAAGCGCTTCGTAGTATGGTTATGGATCGTATCCCCCGCAACAATGGCTGAATCAACCGGGGTTCCATTGTCGTCCAATACGATAATGGAGCCATTGATTGCTCCAACATTTTGCATGGACAAAATCAGGACTCGTTCCAAGAGTGTACGTAGATCCAGCGCTGAGCTCAGCTCGCGGCTGATATGATAGAGCAACTCCAACGAGGAGCGGGTTGAATTATCCTCTGTAACAACCGGAAGTGGTTTATTCATCTAAATCGCAGCTCAATCTCAGTATAGCATAGTTCCTAATCACACCGAGATAGATATCCTTGGAAAATCCATGAGCAAAACTTCTATCGCCAATCGTGAGTTGACGTTATGATCAATTCTATCCATTGTGTCCTCGATAGCGTTTACATAGAATTGCGCTTTGCTCAATCCAACATCGTTCGCCAGGCTCTTGAGCTGTGCTAAATAATCCAGGTTGGTTATCGTATCAGTAATTCCCGCTGCACAAATAAGCACATCCCGCCAAAATGTAAGCCAGACTTGCAGCTCACTTCGCAATTCTTCTTTGTCTTTAACCATCCGGGCTGCAAATGCAAACCGTTCACCGCGTGAGGCGGCAAGTAATTGGATCAGATCTTCCAAAAATAATTGTCTTTGCTCAAGCACTTTGGGCTGCTCATATAACCGGAGTGCATATCCAGGACGTCCTCCAGAAATATGTGCCAGTTTATCAGCAGTCTCTTGCGGAACTCCCTTGATAACCTGCAAACCTTTGGAGGTCTCACTCAAAGGTACTGAGCGCAGGCGAATAACTTCGCAACGTGAGACGATCGTTGGCAAGAGACTCTCTACGCTCTTCGCGGTTAAGATGACTACCACCTGGGGTGGAGGTTCTTCGAGTGTCTTCAGCAAGGCATTGGCAGCACTAGTGTGAGCTTCCTCAAAGCGCAAAATCAGTGCTATCCTGTACCGCGCCTCGTAAGGAGCTAATGACAGAGTATGCTGCAACTCACGAACTTGATCGATTCTTAAAACCTCCCCCTCACGTTCAGCCTCAACCACCATCAGGTCTGGATGCTGCATCACCTCGAGCCGTTTACAGGCTGAACATTTCCGGCATGGCTGGCCTGGGGTCGGTGGCTTAAGACAATTTAATCCTTGTGCAAAACGCAATGCTAATGTTCGCCGTCCCACGCCTTGCGGGCCAGTGAATAGGTATGCATGTCTTTCTCGCCCATGAGCCACATGCTCTGCCAGCAGGTCAACAGCCCATTCATGCCCAATCATGCCCCAATCCATGCTGTGATTTTAGCCTAGAGCCAGAATCTTGACAACCAATAACCATAAATCTGTCGGTTTTGTAAGTATGGTAGAATTTGCCGGATGGACCTCCTCGCCGGTCTAAATACACAACAACAACAGGCTGTTATGTCAGGTTTGGGTCCCGTCTTGGTAATGGCGGGACCTGGTTCTGGTAAGACACGTGTCCTCACCCAACGTATCGCATATTTGATCGGTAAGATGGGGGTAAGACCCTACAACATTCTGGCAGTCACATTTACGAACAAAGCCGCCCGTGAGATGGAAAATCGGGTAATCAATTTATTGGGAGAAAGTGCCCGCGGAGTAACCCTGGGTACTTTCCATGCTACTTGCGCCCGAATCCTCCGCCGTGAGACAGAACATCTGCCATTCAAATCTAACTTTGTTATCTTTGATGAAGACGACCAGATGGGTCTGGTCAAGCGGGTCATTGCTGACTTGAACCTGGATGATAAGCAATACCGGCCTCTGGCAATCTTGAATTCCATCTCCAATGCAAAAAATGAATTGATCCTCCCCGATGAATATCCGCTTCAAACCTATCGCGACGAAGTCGTTAAGCGGGTATACATTGGCTACCAGCAAATGCTCCTGACGAACAACGCGGTGGATTTTGATGATCTTCTGCTTTACACCGCTTTCTTGTTGGATGATAACCCTGCTGTACGCGAACGATATGCCCGCCGGTACGAGCACGTATTGGTAGATGAATTTCAGGATACCAACCTGGCTCAGTATGTCTTGTTGAGAAGGTTATCCTCTTTCCACAATAATATCTTCGCGGTTGGGGATGCCGACCAATCAATTTATCGTTGGCGTGGGGCAGATTATCGCAATGTCCTACGCTTCGAACAGGATTATCCTGATGCCCAGGTTATTCTACTGGAGCAGAATTACCGCTCCACCCAACAAATCCTGGATGTAGCTATGGCGGTCATTGACCCGAACCCGAACCGTACCCCAAAAAAATTATTTACCGAGCGCAGTGAAGGTCTGAAGGTCATCTTACATGAGACCTATGATGACCGTCAGGAAGCTTCTTTTATCGTTGACACAGCCGCCAGCCTTGTTGGACGCCAGCAAATCAAACCAGGGGATGTGGCAGTGATGTACCGAACAAATGCTCAATCTCGTTTGCTGGAGGAAGCGTTTCTACATGCCGGGTTACCGTACAAACTCGTCGGTGCCCAACGATTCTATGGTCGCCGTGAGATCAAAGATATTATTGCCTACATGCGTCTGGTGCATAATCCAAATGACGAGCTCAGTCTAATCCGGGTCATCAATGTCCCGCCGCGTGGGGTCGGTGATAAAACCTGGCAAGTCTTACGTACACACGCCCAGAAATCCAACCTGACGCCGGGTGAGCTTCTGCTCCAAATGGGTCGAGAAGGAGAGAAATTTGAAACCACATTCCCACACCGAGCCTTGACTATCCTGGTAGGATTTGGAGAGCTGCTTATCACGATGGATCACACAGGTGGCTGAGCTTGACCCACTCAAAATCATGGATCGCATTATTGATGAAACCGATTACCATGCATACATAGATGACGGTACGGATGAAGGTAACGACCGGTGGGAAAACGTAATGGAGCTACGCCGCTTGGCTTCCGAATACCAGGCTAGAACATTGAGTGAATTCCTCGAAAACATAGCCCTTGTCTCTGATCAAGACACGATTGAAACCAGTGCTAATGTACCCACTCTGCTTACATTGCACGCTGCCAAAGGATTGGAATACCCTGTAGTATTTATCTCTGGATTGAACGAAGGTACACTGCCACATTCACGTTCCTTTGACGATCCAGAAGCCATGCAGGAGGAGCGCAGGCTACTATATGTAGGCGTCACCCGTGCAAAAGACAGGCTATATCTGATATATGCTCAAAACCGAAGTGCCTTTGGATACCCAGATCCAGTTGAACCATCCCGCTTCTTATCCGACATCCCAGATACCCTCCTGGATGATACCAGCTCCATGCGCACCATGAGACCATCGAAGCTAACCAGCTTTGATTCTAAAACCATCCAGTGGGAATCAAAACGCCCTGGAGCAGCAAGTGTCATATCACAAAGATACCAACCTGGTGCACATGTGCAGCATCCTGTTTGGGGAGATGGGATGGTGTTAAGCAGTCGCATACAGGATGATGATGAGATTGTGGATATTTTTTTCGAGAATGTTGGCATGAAGCGTGTAGCTGCTTCCCTGGCTAATCTAAAAACGAAAGGGTAGCCATAAACACCTCACATCATATGCAGCAGGGTCAAATTCGGTGGATCAAGTTATATTTTTTTATTAATCCGCTGTATAATCCTCTCATGCCCATACTTGATTCACACTCTCTGGAGATCATTAGCAGAAGTACTGAGCAGACCCGGCGGGTGGGTATGCGGCTTGGAGCAATGCTACAATCTGGCGACCTGGTCGCCCTGGTAGGTGATCTTGGATCAGGGAAAACCACACTGGTACAAGGAATTGCAGCAGGCTGGGGATCGCTCGATCCAGTCTCCAGCCCGACTTTCGTGCTTGTCAATGTCTACCGTCATTCGGATGGTTTGCGTCTTTTTCACCTGGATGCTTACCGTTTAAACGGTCCAACCGAAGCGGCGGATCTCGATATTGAGAATATGCTTGACCAAGGCCCTATGATTGTCGAGTGGGCGGAGCGCGTCCAGGCAGTGTTACCTGAACAGGGCTTATGGGTGCATCTAAATTATATTGATGATATCCAACGAGATTTGATATTCTCTGCTCGAGGCCAGGTATATGAAGAATTATTGTCACGGTTTCGTAAATTGGTATATGGAGGGTGAGTGCTTTTAGCCATTGATACCTCCACGCGCACTGTTGGTATCGCCATTTATGATGGCAGCCAGGTTCTCAGTGAATCGATTTGGGCAAGCCGAGACTATCACACCATTGAGCTTGCTCCAGCAATCGCAGAAACGCTTTCCCGCGCTGGTCTTGAAATCCAAAATCTCAAACTTCTGGCAGTTGCGACCGGACCCGGATCTTTCACTGGCTTACGCATTGGTCTGGCAGTGGCAAAAGGCATAGCTCTGGCATGCCACCTGCCCATCATCGGAATTCCAACCCTTGATATCGTGGCTGAATCTCAACCAATCTCTCCCGATATACCCATGGCAGCTGTACTCCAGGCAGGACGTAATCGATTGGCTGTCGGATGGTACTCTGCCACCGATGGTCATTGGGAGCTGAACCCACCCATTGAGATTATGGACGCTCTGGTTCTATCCCGTCATATTCATGAGCCAACCCTGGTTTGTGGTGAGCTTACAGAAGAGCAACAGCATGCATTGGCGAGGAAATATAAAAATGTCATCCTCGCCTCGCCAGCGCACTCCATTCGTCGTCCTTCACTCTTAGCAGAACTGGCATGGAAGCGATGGATGTCTGGAGATGTTGACGATCCTGCGACCCTTTCCCCGACCTATCTTACACCTGGGTGAACCAATCCCAGAATAAATAGCTTTCTCCAGTGGATAAACTCACTGATTGAGCCCAGTAAAATCAGGCTATGTCTGTAACGCAACCTACCCTCCCAATTCAGATTCAAACATTGAGGTTTCGTCCAATGAAATTGGAGGACATCCCCAGAGTTCATGAGATTGATGTTCTCTCATTTGCATTACCGTGGCCAGAGAAATCCTATCTGTTCGAACTGACTGAGAATCCGACCACCCTCGCATTAGTTGCAGAGATTATTCCTGGCGATTCTGAATCCGTATGTGATCGGAATGGCTGTTGTTTGGATCGTCATTGATGTAGCTCATATTGCCACGATAGCTATACACCCGGAATTTCGTGGATACGGCTACGGGAAAAAATTACTGGCAGAGGCGTTACGCCAATCCATCCAACGAGGTGCGATCCTTGCCACCCTCGAGGTCCGTGAAAATAATCTGCTATGCCCAACAGATGTATACAAATTTTGGGTTCACGATCGTTGGACGACGAATTCATTATTATAAAGACAATAACGAGGATGCGGTTTTAATGACCATCGATAAGCTGGGGCCACAGTATCTTGTCTGGCTAAGCAAATTGGGTCTATAGATCCAATACCCATCATGGATAAATGAACGGTTATCCTTTATACTTACGCAACATTTCTAAGGAGGCAGCTAGTGGATGAAGAAAAAAAGCGTCTAGCTGAAGCTACTCTGGCTCAAATTGCCAGGGAGGTTTCGGTATGCCAACGCTGTATGTTGCACCATTCGCGTAAGTTGGCTGTCCCTGGTGAAGGGCCAGTGGATTCTGATATTATGTTCATCGGTGAAGGACCTGGATTCCATGAAAATGAACAGGGTCGCCCCTTTGTTGGTGCTGCAGGAAAATATCTGGAAGAATTATTAGCCAAAATAAACCTGCGGCGTGAACAAGTGTTTATTGGTAATGTGGTTAAATGTCGGCCTCCAAATAACCGTGATCCTCTCCCTGATGAGCTGGCAGCATGTAGTGATTACCTGGAACGTCAGATCCAGGTGATTAACCCAAAGGTCATTGTCACCCTTGGGACGTTATTCAATGGCACGTTTCCTACCCAACGCCAAGATTAGCGATGTACATGGACAATCATTTCGAATCAAAGGACGTCTTGTGGTGCCTATGTTCCATCCAGCGGCTGCCTTACATCAGCCATCCCTGAAGATATCGGTGGAGCGCGATTTCGCACGCCTGCCAGAGTTAATCTCCAAAGCAGATGAGTCTCCTATCGTCAAAGAAGAAAAACCACCGGAAAATAAATCAGAACCCACTCAGCTGAGTTTGTTCTGATATTATATCAAGTGAGGTTATATGAACCCAGTAAAAGATGCATTATTAAATTCCCTTCGTGACCATTCAGCGAAAATTGGTATCCTTGGTCTTGGGTTATGTGGGCTTACCGCTTGCCACTGCTTTTGGTGAGGCGGGCTTTCAGATCATCGGTATCGATCCTGACCCTCGCAAAGTGAACTGCTCTGAATAAGGGTGAAAGCTATATCCAGGATGTTCCTGACAAGCAATTGGCCAGACTCGCTGAAAACAGGTAGATTCTCCGCAACGACAGATTTTTCTGCCCTACGCGATTGCGATGCGGTCAGCATCTGTGTCCCCACTCCCCTGCGGAAAACTGGTGACCCTGATATGTCGTTCATCCTGAGCGCTACTGAAGAGCTCGCCAAATACATTCATCCAGGCATGATCATTGTCCTCGAATCGACCACCTATCCTGGCACAACCCGTGAAGTCTTGCTCCCCAAACTTGGTAAGGATAAGGGACTCATAGTCGGTAAGGACTTTTTCCTGGCTTTCTCTCCCGAGCGGGTTGACCCAGGGCGTGAGGATTGGACCACGCTTAATACCCCCAAGGTGATTGGCGGTATTACCGAAGAGTGTACTGAAGTAGCTGCAGCCTGGTACTGCAGAGGCTCTAAAAACGGTGGTACCGGTTTCTTCAGCTGAAACAGCTGAGCTCTCCAAATTGCTTGAAAACACTTTCCGGATGATTAATATTGGCCTGGTCAATGAGCTGGCCATCATGTGCGAACGTCTCGGTGTCGATGTATGGGAAGTGATCGATGCTGCAGCCAGCAAACCTTTCGGATTTATGAAGTTCACACCGGGTCCAGGTCTTGGAGGTCATTGCATCCCTATCGATCCGCTGTATCTTTCCTGGAAAATGAAGGCATTTCAATATAATGCCCGTTTCATCGAACTAGCCGCTGATATTAACACTAACATGCCTCGCTATGTGGTCAGCAGAGTGATTGACGCGTTCAACGATCGGGGAAAATCGTTGAAAGGTTCAAAATGCCTGGTTTTAGGAGCAGCCTACAAACCTGATATCGACGATATCCGTGAATCGCCTGCCCTGGATGTGATTGGATTGCTTCAAAAGAAAGGGGCGCAGGTTGAATACCATGACCCTTATATCCCTCGCTTGCGCACACACGACGATATCGAGATGGAGAGTGTCAAAGATGTGATGGATGCTGTGCGCCACTCAGATTGTGTTGTCATCATTACCAATCACTCGACGTACGATTATAAAGCCATCCTAAAAGAAGCGAAGTTCATTTTCGACTCTCGTAATGCCTTGGGAAAATTGGGCAAGAATAATCCAAAGGTAGTGCGGCTCTAAATAATGGAAAATTACCTGGTAAGTGGTGCGGCTGGATTCATCGCTTCACGCGTCATCGAAATGCTCCTTGACGCAGGTCATACCGTCGTAGGGGTAGATAACATGAATGATGCCTACGACGTGCGCATGAAGGAATATCGCCTGAAGAAGCTCGAGCATCATCCCAATTTCATCTTTCACCGGTCAGATATTTCAGAACGAGCTGCTTTTGCGGACAACGTCACCCCTAAGGCAACAAAAGTACGACGCAGTCATCCACCTGGCAGCCCGGGCAGGTGTACGCCAGTCCGTTGAAAATCCCTGGGTGTATGTGGATACCAACATTACCGGCACCCTGAACTTGCTCGAATTCTGCCGTGAACAGAATATCCCCAAATTCATCCTCGCTTCCACCTCCAGCGTCTATGGCAGTGAAGCTCCCCTCCCAACTCCTGAAACTTACAGCAGTAATCTCCCTCTGCAGGTCTATGCTGCGACAAAAAAAAGCGCTGAAGTCTTGTGTCATGTCTATCATTATTTATATGGCCTGGATGTCACTGTATTCCGCTACTTTACAGTCTATGGTCCAGCACCACGCCCCGATATGGTCATGTTCCGCTTTACCCAATGGATCACTGAAGGTCGAACTGTAAAAGTGAATGGTGATGGTGAGCAATCGCGCGGCTTTACCTACCTGGATGACATTGCCCGCGGGACATTACTCGGACTCAAACCTTTAGGATATGAGATCATCAACCTGGGTGGTCATGAAGTCATCAAAATCAATGATCTGATTCGCATGCTCGAATCCCTGACCAACGCAAAAAGCAAAAATCGAATATTATCCCCGTCATCCAGCGGATATGACCACAAATTGGGCAGATGTCAGATAAAGCTCACAAATTGTTGGATTGGAAACCAATCACCGGGTTGAACGAGGGTGTTGCCCATTTAGTAGATTGGTACAACCAGGAACGATCGTGGGCGAGCGACATTCTCACACCTTAATGTTTTCTTTCTCTCCACTGCTACTCTCACTGAACACATAATCATAGCCTCTTATGCTGAATACACTTCGCACCTGGTGGCAGGATAAACTGCTCAGAGGGGTGCTAAAAAACACCAGTTACCTCTTCAGCAGTAACACCATTTCAGCTGCTCTGGGCATGTTCAGCTCAATCTTTGCCACCCGACTATTAGGAGTCGATGGTTTGGGGTTGGTCGCCACTATCCAAACCTTTACCTCGAATATCAATCGCCTGCTCTCCTTCCGCATGAGCGAAGTCGTGGTCAAATACCTTGGGCAGACACTGGCGATCGATCAAAAAGACGCTGCTGAGCAATATCCAGGCCCTTCAGAATGATCAGTCAAAATACTACCAATAACCCGCAAGCCGCTGCCATCGTTAAAGGTATCGGTCTTGTCGAAGCTGCTACCTCGATCCTGGCGTACCTGGTTTTACTGCTACTGACCTCCTGGGCTGCGCGTCTATTAGCTAAAGACCCTTCTGTGGCAGTCCTGTTTCCATTCTACGGGTTGATGCTACTTGCCAACCTGGTTTACGAAACCTCCACCGGTGTCCTTCAAGCCCACAAACGCTTTGATCGCCTGGCAATTATCAATACCATCCAAAGTGTCATCACCTTTGTCCTTATCCTTCTAACTTTCCTCCTAAAACGCGGGATTATTGAAGTTCTCGGTGCCTACCTGTTAGGAAAAACCTTTGCTGGTATTGCCATCTCCATCTTGGCAATCAGGCAGATGAACCAAACCTTGGGAAGTGGTTGGTGGCGCACCTCCCTTGAGACAGGTAAAGGAATGGCGGGGTATTCTAGGATTTGCTGATCAATACGAACCTTAACGGCACTGTCAACCTTGATCACCCGTGACAATGCCCCTCTATATCTGGCGTACTTGAGTCCGGCGAATGTTGCTCAGACTTATGTCGGCTATTTCAAGCTGGGATTATCCATCATCAATTTCATCACCCTACCCATCGATCCGTTTATTTGGCCGACCTATACTGAAATTACCCGCACCATTGCACTCCGCCAGTGGCAAAAGACCCGCAGCTTACTCAAACGGGTCAGCTCCATTGCGGGGGTCTGGACTTTGGCTGCCACTGCTGGGATTGCCCTCCTCGGTTGGTGGCTGATCCCATTGGTTTATGGTCCTGCCACCACTCCTGTTTATCCGGTGGTGCTGATTCTGCTGGTTGGGTATGGCATTGCTAATATCCTCAACTGGAACAGGCCATTATTACTTGCTTTCGGAAAACCTTCCTATCCGCTTCTAGTGGCCTTGATCGTCGGAGTGATTGAAATCCTGCTAATTCTTTGGCTGGTTCCTGGAAGATGGCTATCTAATCATGGCAGCCATCCTGGCAGGTTATTTGGCAGTCTCTGTTGGGATAACAGCCTGGCGGGGCTGGCGTGAGATACGGGATCGTGAAGCTGAGAGAAATTTCGTCTGTCGAGCCTGCCTCAAAGGACTTACCAGTTTGATATCCTGGAATTAGTATGATGAGAGTTGCCTGTATTTCCGCTTCCCGAGTACCCTCAACGACCGCTAACAGCATGCAGGTGATGAAAGCCTGCCAGGCAATCAGTCAGCTGGGGCATGAAGTGCATCTATTTCTTCCCCGATATAAACATCAACTAAAAAATACTGATTTGACCTCCTTCTATGGTCTCAAAACTCAATTCCCGATTGAGTGGTTATCCTCCTGGCTGAGTCTTAATCGCTACGATTTTGCATTCGAAGCTGTCCGAAAAGCACGTCAATTAAAAGCGGATATCTGCCTATGTTTGGTTTATCCAGGCAGGGATATTTTCCCTGCTTAGCTCACCTGCCCGTAATCATCGAGCTGCACGGACCACCTGAAGGCAGGTTTGGACCTTCATTATTTCGACTATTTCAGAAAATTCCTGGTAAAAAACGCCTTCTACCCATTACCCATGCCCTTGCCAATCAATTACATGAACGCTTCAATATTGATCTTATTGATCAAGCACCTCATGCAAATGTCCCCCAATGGTGTGGACTTGGAGCGTTACACCAATTTACCTGAACCAGGTGCGGCACGTACGCTTCTCGAGTATGCCATCCACGCTGACGGTTGGTTATACCGGGCATTTATATCCCGGGCGTGGGATGTCTTTGTTAACAGAGCTCGCCCGTTGTTTCCCGCAGTATCAACTTTTTATGGGTGGGTGGTCGCCAACAAGATGTAAATACCTGGCGCGAGCGTTTGGTTGCTGAAAACATCGGGAATATCACCCTGATAGGATTCGTTGAAAACAGCCAGCTTCCGTTATTCCAGGCAGCAGCAGATATCCTACTTATGCCATACGAAAGAGTGATCACAGGCAGTAGTGGCGGAAATTCGTCCACCTATGCCAGTCCAATGAAAATGTTTGAGTATATGGCATGCAAACGAGCAATCATCTCCAGCGACCTTCCCGTCATTCGAGAAGTATTGAATCCCTCCAATGCCATTCTATGTCCGCCCGAGGACATTGATGCTTGGTCACAAGCGCTTGGAAGCCTGATCTATGATGAGGAAAAACGCAAAGCATTAGCCGATCAAGCCTGGCTAGATATCCAACAATACACCTGGTTGGAACGAGCTCGCAAAGCACTGCAAGGGTTTATCCCTGAGCAATAAAAATCTTATTCTCATATGATTGAATCCAAACTCATGATTCCAAGAAAATATTCACCTTCACCGACCTTATGGTTGGTCATTGTGGCTTGCAGTGGCATTTCTTGAACGGCTGTTGGTAATTATTTCTACCAACCTGTTACCATATAGTGACACTCCCAGCTATCGTCGCCTGGCAGAAGCTGTATTACATGGTTTCGCTAACTATGACGGCACTCGAACACCCGGTTATCCAGTCTTTTTAGCCCTGGTGGGAAGTGACCAACGGGTTTGGCTAGATTCAGCTTCTTCTGGGGTTCGTAACCACCTGCCTCTTATTTTATATCGGTTGGAAGCTGACGGATAAACCCTGGTTTGGAGGGTTAATTGCCCTGGCGCACACCCTTAACCTGGGCCAACTCTTTTTCGAATCCAACCTGCTCACTGAGTCATTAACTACCTTCCTGCTGGTCTTGACCATGGCCGGGGTATTTGTCTGGCTTTTATATCCGAAATTTCGCAGCCTCTGGTTGGCTTTTTTATTGGGATTGATTTCCTCAGCTGACTCTCCTGGTTCGTCCGTTATTCATCTACCTTCCGTTCTTCTTGCTTATATTTCTATGGCTCGAACCCAGACTGAGTCAAAAATCCTGCAAAGCTCGTATAAGTGAAGGTGACCACTAATTAGGAAAGGAGCCAATCCAGCATTATCATTTTCCTTGGCGTTTCGGTATCGCGTTTCTGGTTCCAGTCGCTATCCTGCTTGGGGGTTGGATGACCTTCATCCATAAACAATTTGGCGATTGGTCCCTGACGACCATGACTGGTTATCACCTCGTACAGCACACGGGTAATTTCTTTGAATACGTACCAAACGAATATGCCTCTCTACGTGATACATATATCAAATATCGGGATGCTCACATTGCTCAATATGGCACCCAAACGAACGCTATCTGGGATGCCATACCCGAGATGAGTCAGGTTTCGGGGTATAGTTTTTACGACCTTTCAAGGGTGCTCACGCGTATCTCAATCCAGCTAATCCTGGATCATCCTATTCAATTTCTTAAAAATGCAATCTCAGGTTGGTGGATGTTCTGGCGCACCTCAGTCTATTGGTCTGCCGATGCCCTACGCATTCCAGGGCTGGCAAATGGCATAAAATTTGCCATCCAAATCCAACGTGGTTCACTTTTTTTGATCAATCTTGTCTTCATTTTCTCTTCGATTTATTATGCCCTCATCGAATTACTTGCAGTTAATCCGCCATAAACTGCCGAAGCAACCCATCCGTTTTACCAGTCCAGCCTTACATGCTTTTTTATGGATGTCGCTGGCTAATATCTGGATTGCTTCAATCCTGCAAACTCTTCTTGACCATGGAGATAATCCACGCTTCCTGGTACCCTTACAGTCGCTGGTCGTATTATGGGTTGCGGTCTTCATCCTACAATTGGTCATCCATAAGCAGTCAATATCCACATCCTTACCTAAGAAATAGCCCTATCGCTTCCTTTTTGAATTCTCTAACATGAAAAAAATTCGCTTCACAAAAGAATTCTGGATGATAAGCATTGCGGTCCTTATCATTGCAACCTTACTTACTTTACTGGATAAAACCGGGCACGTGCTCCAAAGCTGGATTGCCTATACCATCCTGCTCGGGATTGGTGCAGTCAGCATCTATGGGGTCTGGAAGGCAGTTAAAGCCAGTCAGCAAGTCACCACGGCAGCCCTAATTTCTTTTTTTCTTCGCTTGGGGATCGGAGTCGCCCTGACTTTCCTGTTACCCATTTTCGGTTACCAGAATAGTAAAGAGCATCAATCTGGTTATGTTTATACGGACGCATATATACGCGATAATCAAGCCTGGAGTCTGGCAGTCTCCGGAGATTCATTAACTACTGCCTTCTCAGGTCGGTTGTCCGGTGATCAATACGGAGGCATGCTTGCCCTGAGTGCATTCATCTACCGTACCCTCAGCTCAGACGCACATCGCCCCTTCCTGATCCTCATTCTAGGTGCCACCGTCTCTGCATGGGGCGTTTTAGGTCTCTGGAAAGTTTCACATACCTGGTTCGGCGATAAAACGGCCCTCCTTGCAGCTTGGTTATTCGCTGTGTATCCTGAGTGTGTTTTATTGGGTAGCAGCCAAATGCGGGAAGCGATAGTGATCCCGATGACGGCTATATCTTTCTATGGATTAGCCGAAATCCAGTCACGGAAAATGTCTGGGTGGTTATGGATCGTTCTCTCGGCAATATTCTTGTTTCCTATTCAACCTCTGGTAGGTTTTATTTCCTTCGCTGTTCTCCTGGGAATATGGCTCATCGATCCGATCACTTTACAAGCTCTCAAACAGCGAAAGACAATCTTGACCATCGCTCTGTTAGTCAGCCTGCTCCTGGTCATATTGCTGGTAGCGAGCTCAATCCTGGCGAAGCTACCTTCATTACAAGGGAGTGGACCTCTAAGCGTCTATCTTACCTGGTTCAAGAATAACTTTACCTTCCAAAGCTATCTGCTTGAACGTAGCTCTGGGATTTTTCAAAGTATATTGGAGAGTATCGGTGAACAGTGGCGATGGCTAGTCATTTTAGTATATGGGATTGCTCAACCCGTGCTGCCAGCCATCGTGGGAGATCCAGGTGCAGCATGGATCATGCGTATCATCGGCTTCCTACGCGCTGCAGGATGGTATGCACTTAGCACTTTTCCTTGTCTATGGTACTTTAGGTGTATTTCGCAACAGAGCCGAACCCCGGCGTTATCAGCTGATCTGGATCAGCATTATCAACTGGGCATGGATCATGGTGGCTGCTTTAAACGCTGGTGCTGACCAATGGGACAATCCGCGCTATAGAGCTATTCTCCTGCTCTGGCAGGTAATCCTGGTTGCCTGGGCATGGAAATGGGCACGCTCCCGCCGCGATTCCTGGCTCTGGCGTTGGTTAGCCGTTGAGGTGGTTTTCGTTGGGATGTTCACGGAATGGTACTTAGGCCGTTACTATCCTGGTTTCATTCATTTGGATATCAAGCTGATGACGTTGATCATCCTCCTTATTTCTGGCATGATCCTCATGGGTGGGGTTTTCTGGGATCGTAAACGTAAGAAGAAGCCATCTTCACGTGATTCTAGTTTATAATTCAATCATTGAATATTGATATTTGAGGACAATCGTCGTTCCAACAGCAATCATCACGAGAATTTCTGGCCAGGATGGCTCTTATTTGGCTAGCTGCTTCTATCGAAAGGCCAGTGAGTAAAATGATCATCCTGAGGATTTCGTTATCGATATAGCTGAAACTCATTCCATCCGCGAATTTGGTGAAAAAGCTTTCTCCTATCTAGAAATGGATTATCACGCCAATGTCATTCACGATCCTCGCTTTTTCCGCCCAGGTGAGGTCGACCTGCTTAATGAATATTCAAGCAAGGTGAGACAGAAACCTGGATAGGCACCCAACGTGAATTTCTATCGATTGGTGGAAGTAATGGTAGAGGCTGATCTGAAACGCATTGGAAGGGAGATCATCTGAGTAAAAAGCTGATTTATCCAGGCTCTCAATCCGACACTCCCCCAGATCAGGATGCTAAGACCAAACGAGCTCGTCCCTCATGGCTGCGCTGGTTTGGGACACTGCTGGCGGTGGGATTGCTCATTTATTTACTGAGCCGGCAAGGTTGGTCAGAAATCTCCTCGGCTGCCGGGCAAATTGCCTGGTGGCGTTTTGTTTTGGCATTGATCTTAGTCATAATTTCTCGTTTTGCTGTAGCTGGACGTTGGCACGTGTTGATGCGCTCTGCCGGTACTGGCATCACTCCCAACCAGTCCGTCCGTTTGACCTTCGCCATGCTGTTCTCCTCTAACTTCCTGCCTACCACCATAGGGGGCGATGTTGTGCGGTTGGCAGGAGCAATCCACCTGGGGTTTGACCAGGCGATCAGCCTGGCATCATTGGTCGTGGATCGTCTGGTGGGTATGACAGGAATGGCCATGGCGCTGCCGTTTGCCATCCCCGCTTATATCAATTATGTCACTAGCACACCTTCAACCAGCATAGCCATACCCTGGTTGAATCCGCTAATAAACAAGATCCGGCGTTTTTTACACGAACTCGTGCAGGCACTAAAAGTATGGCTCAATAAACCATATTCACTTATAGGGGCACTCGGCTTCACCTGGGTACATATGCTCTGTACATTCGCCATGGTCTGGTTATTATTAGGTGGGATGGGCGAGCGCATCTCATTCTGGCTGGTCATGGGTTTATGGAGCGCTACATATTTCGTCACGCTGCTACCCATATCCATTAATGGCATGGGAGTGCAAGAGCTGGCGATGACGTTTTTCTATGTCGCGATTGGAGGTATATCCCAATCATCCGGTCTCACACTGGCCTTATTAATGCGCCTCCTACAAATGATCGCCAGCCTTCCTGGAGCGTTGTTCATCCCAGATATCATGGCCGATAGAAAATAATATGGTTAAGGAGCAATTCTCGTTAAGCCCGCCACCAAGATGTCTTGGGACCAGCGCAAAGGTTTTACTATCAGACCCAAATGCCAATATATACGCATTATTTGCTTATTTGAGATAATTTATGGTCCGTAAAGTATTTGGGATAATTTATCTACTCTCATTTGCCCTGTTTCCCTGGCTGGTATTATCGCCTGCCATCAGCCTTATGGCGAATATTCCTCTTCGTCTGGGAATATTTTGTCTGCTATCCATAGGAGGGGCTTTCCTGTTCCGACAGACGTGGCCTCGTCAGGGTTGGGGAGCTGCCCTCCTGCTCACCACATTGGGTTATGCGACTGCTTATAAGCTCGCCAGTTTTATCCCAGATATCTCAACTTATCCGTTTTCACTCGCCTGGTCAGAAGCCAGCCGTTTTTATTACGCCTCCCTCTGGTTATCAAAGCAAGTATACGGAATGTCAGTGCCACCTTCTGTCCTCCATCCCAGCCGATACCTGTTGCAGTCATTCCCATTCTTAATCCAAAATTCTTCCCTTTGGTTTAGTAGATTCTGGCAGGTAATTTTGTGGATCACCACTACTTCATTAACCAGCTGGTTGTTGGTCCGTAAGCTTACCATCGCAGTCCGTAATAAGCCGCTGGTCATCACCCTGAGTATGGTTTTCTGGGGATTCATTTTTCTCTTTCAAGGACCCATTTATTACCACCTGCTTTTTATGGTGATTTTGATTTTATGGAGCTTTAACAACACCCGCTTCTGGCGGACTCTAATCATCGTCCTGATTGCCTCACTGTGGGCAGGGATAAGCCGGATAAACTGGTTGCCTGTCCCTGGTCTATTAGCGGCTGCACTTTACTTGATGGAAGTCAAGGTAAAAGGCAAACCTCTTTGGAGATACCTTGTCTCACCAGTCATTTGGGTGCTGGCGGGGACTGGCGTTGCCTTTGTGAGCCAGCAGGCGTATCAGCTTTGGTCAGGCAATCCACAATCCTGGTTCGGCTCCAGCTTTACTTCCGATTTACTTTGGTATCGGCTGCTACCCAACCCGACATTCCCCTTGGGCATCCTGCCAAGCGCACTCCTCGTCTCTCTGCCGCTCATTGGTCTGATGATTGCGCGTCTCATCAACCGCTGGCGAGAATTTCATCTCATCCGGATATTAGGATTGGCTGCCATTTTGGGCGTGCTTTTTGTGGGAGGTGTAATCGTCAGTGTCAAAATCGGTGGTGGAAGCAACCTGCATAACCTGGATGCATACCTTGCTCTCCTGTTGGTGATTGGCAGTTATATCTTCTTTGACCGTTTCCAGCCTGATCAAACAACCCAAGTGGTTGAAAATACACAGGATCATATTCATGACTTCTAACTCTCTGGCTAAATTAACCGAAGGTATCTTCATCGCAGCTGCACTGGTCATTCCTATGTACTTCACCCTGACCACAGGCGGACAACTTCCCAAGTGGGATTACCCGGCAGCTCAAGCTGCCTTACAAACCATCAACTCAGAAACGCAGCAGGCGGTAAATCGGGGTGGTGAAGTTTTGTTCATCAGTCAACGCCACTTATTGACCTTCAAAGATGTCCAAAATGTACCCCTGGTTCCCGAATATGAGCTGGTCTTCCTGATGGAAATGGCGATGTCTGATAATGCCGCTTATATGGATGCTTTCCATACCGATATAAGCAATCAACGCTTCGCCATGATTGTCTCAGAGCCATTAGTCATCCAATATCAGGGTAGAACTCATGGTTTCGGCGAAGAAAACGATGCCTGGGTGGCACGCGTCTCCGAGCCTGTATTGTGCTATTACGAGCCAGCCATAAAATTAGATTCCGTCGGTGTAATCTTATATACCCCTCGGCTCAATCCATGCAAGTAAGCCGTTATAATGCCAATCAATTCAATTCTCACCAAACTTCTGCCCGATGTTCACCCATTCTTCACACTCATCGAGTGCGCAACCAAGAGCTGGAAGTGAGTCATTCATTCTTTTCGAATTGCTATTCGGCACGCATTTTATCTGACTGGCACTGCTTAACTTTCGTTCAAACGGATCTTTTTTTTATGGATATAATTCACCCCTATCCCGAAGAATAAATGTAGAGGCAATACTATGAAAATAGATTATCAAGAAACGACCAATGACTTGCTTGCCCGCATCGATATCCACAAAAAATATGGCAGCCGTGATATCGATGAATGGATGCTTCACTTGATCAATCCACAAAAAGACTCGAAAATCCTGGACGTGGGGTGTGGGGCTGGCAAACAATGCTTCCTATTCTACAAAGCCCTGAAAGGAGAGGCAGATATCACTGGTGGTGATGTCAACCAGGAGTTACTCGAACAAGCACGCCTGGAAAATGCCAAGATTGGTAATCGCATCAAATTCATCGATCTGGATTTCAACCAGCGATTTCCATTAGATGATAACCAGTATGATCTGCTTACCTCCTGTTTCGCGATTTATTATTCACAAGATATTTCTTTTACCATTTCCGAGATGCACCGGGTGATCAAGCCAGGGGGGCGCTTGTTTACCACTGGTCCGATGCCCGAAAATAAACGCCTGTTTTACGATATTATCTTTGAAGCTACTCAAAAGCCGATCCCACCCATGCCCGGTAGTTCACGCTACTCCAGTCTGATCCATAAAGCTATTCAAGCCTTATTTTCTAAAGTTGAAATCCATATTTTTGAAAACCCCCTGATTTTCGAATCTGTGGATCCCTTCCTGGCCTATACACGCGCTTCTCTATCTGAGGACCGTAAATTATGGAAAAGCCTATTTGAAGAATCCGAAGGGTTTGAGCACATCATACAGCAGATCAAAATCGTCGCTAGCCGTCGTATTGACCAGGATGGTAAGCTGGTGATGACAAAAGTCGTCGGTGGTTTCCTGGCTACCAAGTAGGCAATTTTGGACAGCTCTCCTGGGACTAACCAAATATCAGGCAGTATCGAACACGTAATATAATATTCAAAAACCTAAACAAGGTAATTAATGAAATCTAATCCTGGTCTCTCAGTTGTTTATGATAGCACCCGTCGAGGCTCTGTTGTCTTCGAAGAGCTTCGTGAGATTTTAAATTATCGCTATCTTATCCTACAGCTGGTACGCAGAGATATCCTGACCCGTTATAAAAGATCCTTCTTGGGTGTAGCCTGGACGATGCTTAATCCCCTTGGCATGATGTTGGTTTGGACGATTGCATTTTCCCAGTTCTTTAAGACAGCTGACTTGCCTTCTTATCCTTCCTTTGTGCTGAATGGATTACTTGCCTGGACTTTTTTCAGCCAAACCACAACCGCATCCATGGTTAACCTTGTTTGGGGTGGAAACTTACTTAATCGAATCTATATCCCCCGCGTCTCATTTGCGATTGCTGCCATGGGGACTGGCTTGGTGAACATTGTGCTTTCGATGATCCCATTGATGGTGGTCATGCTGGTTACCGGTATGACGTTTCACTTGTCACTCCTTTTCGTACCGATATCTGTGCTGATCTTAGCTGCATTCTCATTGGGGGTTGGTCTGTTGATCTCCACTTTGGCAGTATATTTCCCCGATATTGCTGAAATGTATCAAATTGTTTTGACAGCTTGGATGTTCTTAACCCCGATCATGTACCCTGAGGAGATTTTACCGCAAGCCTATCGGGCTTATATAACCACACTTAATCCAATGTACCACCTGGTTAAACTTTTCCGCATCCCCATCTATTATGGTCGACTACCAGATCTGATGGAGTTTCTTATACCGCTGATCATTTCATTGACTGTGCTGATTATTGGATGGATGGTGTTTACTCGCAAATCGGATGAGTTTGCCTATCGGATATAAGCTCATGTCAGATCACTTTGCTGCCATCCCTACAGATCAAACCATCATCCATTTTGAGAATGTCTCTGTTGAATATCGTGTTCCTCAGGAACGAATTGGTACATTTAAAGAATATATGATCCGCTTGTTGCAGGGGAGAATTAAGCACCGGAAATTCAACGCCCTTAAAGGGGTCAATGTCCGTGTAAATCAGGGCGAGGTTTTTGGATTGATCGGTCCAAACGGAGCGGGGAAAAGCACCCTGCTCAAGCTGGTAGCCCGTGTATTACGTCCAACCCATGGGCGTGTTCGGGTCATGGGACATGTTGCTCCATTGCTTGAAGTCGGCGCAGGCTTCCACCCAGAATTGACCGGCAGGGAGAATGTATTCTTGAATGGAGCCATGCTGGGGTTTAGCCGTGAACAAATGCAGGAAAAGTTCCCCCGCATTGTCGAATTTTCAGAATTAGGCGATTTTATTGACGCGCCGTTGCGTACCTATTCATCCGGTATGTCTGCCCGACTGGGTTTCGCCGTGGCTACAGATACTCAACCCGATATCCTCATCGTTGATGAGATTTTATCGGTCGGCGATGAAGCTTTTCAACGCAAAAGTTTTGAACGCATCCAGGCGATTAAGTCTCAAGGCGCGACCATATTGCTTGTTTCGCACTCCATGAGCACTATCGAAAATGAGTGCCAGAGGGCAGCCTGGCTTGACCATGGCGAGATTATTGCTCTTGGTGACGCGAAAGCTGTTGTCGCCCAATATACTGGACATGTACTCGAAAAGGAGGCGGAGCGCCTCACCATCGAACGGCAAATGGTTGGAGCTAACCTTAGCATTGACCACAATAAATCCCCTCAACGTTGGGGTAACCGGAAAATTGAAATTACTCACATACAAATAACAAATTCCGCTGGAATTGAGCGAATGATCTTCAATACGAACGAGTCGCTTCTCTTACGCATCGATTACGAAGCTCATGAACGTATTGAAACTCCAATTTTCGGCATAGCTATTCATCGTCAAGATGGTATCCACATCACTGGTCCTAACACTGCCCAAGCGGGATTAACCCTTCCTACTCTTGACGGACCAGGGAGGATCACGTATAAAATCGCAAGACTGCCTTTACTCGATGGTTTGTATAGCTTCTCAATAGCAGTGGTCAACCAGAAAGATAATGAAACTTTCGATTATCACGACCGACTGTATTCATTCCGTGTTATCAATCGTGAAGGTCATACGAAGGAAAAGTACGGTCTCATCACTCTGGATGGGAAGTGGGAATTCGAAGTAACACAACCTGTAGAGCATAAATGATCAAAAACCAACAAGATAAATACGACGCCGCGTATTATGCCCACAGTTGCGGGGAACCTTATGAGCGCAATGAGACCTGGTTGGGTGTATTTAACCTGATCGCCGATCACATCGTTGCAAAACTCCAACCTCGCTCCGTCTTGGATGCAGGCTGTGCGATGGGATTCCTGGTTGAGGCTCTTCACCAGCGCGGGGTGGACGCCTGGGGTATCGACATATCTGAATATGCCATTCAACAGGTGATTCCTGAAATCCAACCCTTCTGTAAGGTTGGTTTGATCACTGATCCTTTTCCACACCCGCACTATGACCTGATTGTTTGCATTGAAGTAATCGAGCACCTGACTGCTGAAGAAGCTGTGTGTGCAGTGGAGAACCTGTGTAAGCACAGCGATGACATCCTCCTTTCCTCCACTCCTTATGATTTCCGTGAGCCGACACATGTGAACGTCCAGCCGCCGGAGTATTGGGCAGCATTATTTAACCGCTTTGGCTTTATTCACGATATCGATTTCGACGCCTCATTTATTGCTCCCTGGGCCATGCGCTTTATTAAAGCCCAGCTACCTTTAGAAGATCGACTCTCAACCTACGAGCGCAAGATCTGGCACCTATCCCAGGAAATTGCACTAAGGCGGGACCTCAGTGTGGAATATAAAAATGAGCTCGCTAAGAAAGAGATGGATCTCGAATATTGGAAGTTATCTCCAAAGCGTCTTCAATGTGAATTGGACGCGATCAGGAATAGTACCAGCTGGCAAATCATTACCCGCTTCCATCGTTTCCGTGAACGCATCATTCCCATTGGTAGTCGCCGTGAGGCAAACATGCGTGCCACTTTTCGCGGAATAAACATCCTGCGGCGTGAAGGGCTGATTTCTTTTCTCAAACGCATAAGTAATAAAGTCTCCTGGCAGGCAAAGGTCGCGTCTCAAAGCATCCGCTTTAAATTGAGAACGCTGGGCGTATCAAAAGTCATTGAAGTTGAGGATGTTTACGTCAACCCAATACCTCAACCCCACCAGGCGATGGTCGATATTGTTATTTGTGTGCATAACGCCCTGGCAGATGTCAAAAATTGCCTGACTTCTGTCATGAAATACACCACATCTCCTTATGCGCTCACATTGGTTGATGATGGCAGCGATGATGACACTCGCAAATACCTGGCAGATTTCGCGAATGAACATCAATGTAATCTGCTGCGCAACGATAAAGCACTGGGATACACCCTGGCTGCTAACCAGGGTTTACGCCATTCATCTGCTGAGTTCGTCATCCTGCTCAATAGCGATACGATTGTCACCCCCGGTTGGGTGGATGGCATGCTCGCCTGCGCACAGAGCAGCTCTAAGATCGGCATAATAGGTCCATTATCCAATGGAGCGACCTACCAATCCATTCCTGACATCATTTCCAATGGAAGTTGGGCTGATAATCCTCTCCCAACAAATATCTCAGCAGCTCAGATGGGTGAATGGGTGGCAAAAAAATCCTGGCGCTTGTATCCGGAGATGAAATTCTTGAATGGCTTTTGCCTGATGATCCGCCACCAGGTGCTTGATCAGATTGGCTACTTCGATGAAGAAAACTTCGGCGTTGGTTATGGCGAAGAGAATGACTATTGTCTGCGTGCACGCCAGGCAGGCTGGCAGCTTGCTCTGGCTGATAATACCTACATTTTCCATGCCCAATCACGCAGCTATAACGAAGAGAGACGCCAAAGTTTGAGTGAACGTGCCAACAGCATGCTGGCGCAAAAATATGGACAGCAAATTATCGATGAAGGGACAACCGATTGCCGCGAAAACCGCATCCTGGAAGGCATTCGCTCACACAGCCGATACATTATCGAGCGTGAAGAATTGCTTCAACAAGGGCATAGACGCTTTGCTAACCGTCGGGTGTTATTCGTATTACCCATTTGGGTTTCAGGCGGTGGAGCCAATGTGATCGTGCTCGCAGCCCAGGCAATGCGCCGTATGGGTGTGGATGCACAGATCATGAACCTGCATGTCCATCGCCCTTCGTTCGAAAATTCTTACCCCAATCTAAACGTACCGGTTGTTTATGGCGATATTGAAGACGTCCCCAACGTTGCCATTCAATATGATGCTGTCGTCGCTACCTTCAATCCTACCGTATCATGGATCGCCCCGGCACTCCAGCAACGTCCCGACCTTACGATTGGATACTACATCCAGGATTATGAGCCATACTTCTATTCATCAGATGTCGATGGCCGTAAAAAAGCAGCTGACTCCTATACACTCATCCCAAATATTGTGCGCTGTGTGACCACGCAATGGATCTATGATCAGATTCAACAGCATCATAGTGTCCCTTGTTACATCATCGGTGCCAGCTTCGATACCGACCTGTTCTGGCCACGCCCACGTCAAGATCCAATCTGGCCTGACCGTCCACTGCGCATTGCTGCCATGATTCGCCCTCACTCCGAGCGCCGCAGCCCCAGAATGACTATGGAGATCATGAAACAAGCCAGTAAAAAGTATGGTTCCATGTTGGAATTCAAGCTCTTTGGTTGTAAACCTTCTGATCCCGGATTTGCCCCTCTCCCTCAAAATTTCCCCTGGCATTTGGCGGGAGAGCTGCGCCCAATGCAGATCGCTAACCTGCTCAATGAGACCGACATTTTTGTCGATTATTCAGTTTTCCAGGCACTTGGGCTGACGGCTATGGAGTCCATGTCTTGTGGTGCAGCAACCATCGTACCTGATTATGGTGGTACCAGCACTTTTGCTAAAAACGAAGAGAATTGCCTCGTGGTGGACACTCACGACCAGGCTGCGTGTTTCAATGCCCTCCAACGCCTGATCGAAGACCACACTTTGCGTCAAAAAATACAAAAGAATGCCATCTCAGCCGCTATTCAATTCCATCCCGAACTACCGACTTATAATCTGCTTGCTGCCCTGTTCCCGGTGGACAAATGACTGATTCCAAACCCGTCGACCAGCGTTCCCACGTTCATGTCGTGTACGAATATGGCATCGATTTACGGCCCCACAGCAGCCCTTTCCTGCGTTTAATCCGCCCATTTTCCCATCCACGCGTACAGGCGCACATTGATACAACCTTCGACCGGGACTTCAATGGAGAATCTGCCGACGTGGTCATCGTTGACCGCCTCTGGCGACCTGATGTCACACTGCCGTTGGTCCAGGAGCTGGTTAAAAAGATCCGTCTGAAGAGAGCCAAATTTGCCTACAGCCTGGACGACAACTTCTTCGATCTCGTACTGGAGAACAAAGGTTGGCCACCCAGGGAATTTCTCCCTATTGTCGCTTTCATGCTGCGGCAGGCGGATTGCGTGCTGGTTTCGACCCCTGCCCTGCGCGAGCGCCTGCTCGAATATAACCCGAACATTCTCGTCCTTCCGAACCAGTTGGACGAACGCTTGCTGGTCATCCAGCATCCCAGTGAAATTCGCCCTCTTGCTGACCATGACCACATCGTTATTGGTTACATGGGCACCTTCACACATGATGAAGATTTCCTGATGATCTTGCCTGCCCTAAAAGCTATTCACCAGCGCTACCCAGGGCGGATCGAAGTGCAGGTCATTGGGGTGATTCGCAGCGATGAAACAAAAAAGGAATTGCAGGAATTACCCGTGCGCTACGTATACCCGCGCCCTGAAGAACATGAATACCCCTTGTTCATGCTGTGGTTCACCGGTCATGTCCATTGGGATATAGCCATCTCACCATTACTGGATACCCCTTTCACACGCTGCAAGTCGGATATCAAATACCTTGATTACGCCGCCATCGGGGCTGCTGGTATCTTTAGCCAATCACCAGCTTACTCATCGACCATTCACCACAAAGAGAATGGCTGGATTGCTGAGAATACCCCTGAAGCCTGGGAAGAAGCACTGGAAACCCTTATCCAGGATAGCTCCCTACGCCTACAAATTGCCCGAAATGCTACCCGCTACCTGTACAGCGAGCGCATCCTGGCGCATCGTGCACCTGATTGCATAGAAGCGATTAATAAGGTCCTGGGCTAGGCAATCTGAGCTTCTCCAATTTCGGGTAGAATTGCTGTTATTCAATCAAATCTGACAGTATGAATATATTATGAAATATCAACAAATCCTTGATTTACTCCAAAGTTATACCCCACCAGAAGATTGGGCAGCCAATTTATTTTTACTGCCTCTGGAGGCCATGCATGATATTTATGAATTCATTATTGAGAACAAACCTCATACATGTATAGAGTTGGGAACTGGATTTGGTGCAACAGCTTGCATCATGGCTGCTGCAATGGAAGAGATTGGTGGGGGTCAGGTAATAACAGTCGATATGTATTTGCATCAGCCAGTAAATGTGAAAGTCTTGATACAGCACACCAGGCTGAGCGAGGAATATTTAAAAATTGTCGTAGATCCTTTAGGTTATACCTGGTATTTAGCCGATCTCATTCGGCAGCAATCTCATCGTGGAGGATGTGATCCACTTTTTGATTTCTGCCTGCTAGACGGCGCACATGAATGGAATCCTGATGCCTTGGCTTTTTTCCTCATTGCAAAACTATTGAAACCAGGTGCTTGGATCGCACTGGATGATATCAATTTCAACCTCAGCATGATCCCAAATTGGCGAGACACTCATCCGAACTACACCGATCGGGAGATGGATGCCTGTCAGATAGGCATGGTATATGACCTGGTTGTGCGTCAGCACCCTGATTTCACGGATTTTCGGATAACACATAATGGGAGAATTGGTTGGGCGAAGAAGGCGTCCACCTCCAATCATGCTGAACCATTGGGAGGGCTAGCAAAGATACTTTCCTCATTTCGGAGACTTGCGAAGAAAATTAAAAAATGAATAGCCATTATTTTGATTGAAGGCTGAACGGCTTGATTTATAACAAACCAGTCAACCTTTCAATTGATTACATAAATAACCGGCCTGTAGTTTCTTTCCCCCAGGGTGGCAAAATAGCAATTGATCCTAAACTTCTTGAATTTTGGGATCGGGCTGATGGGCAGGATTTAAACAGGCTTATTACCGCATTCAAGGATGAGGAAATCACCCAGGAAGTTATCTGTGCTACCCTGGGCTGTCTGGCGGAAGCGGGTCTGCTACAACGCTCTGATGATATTCCGATTTCATCGCCAACAGAACATATCACAGGAGATTTAGTCTCTGTTATCATCGTTAACTATAATAACCTTGAGTGGCTCCAAAAGTGTCTGCCTTCTCTAGTCGCACAGACATACACTCCGATTGAGAAAATCATCATCGACAACGGTTCCAGAGAAGATGCGAATACATGGCTCCATGAGAACTATCCTCTCGTTAAAACTCTTATCCTAGAGCCAGGCCATGGTTTAGCTTACGCTCTTAACCGGGGTGTGGAGCTGGCTCAAGGAAAATATTTCTTACTATTAAATCCGGATACCCGCCTGGAGCCGGATGCCGTTGCTCAGATGGTCTCCAAGGTCAATCAGGACCCTGAATGTGCGGCAGTGGCTGCCAAACTTAAATTGTGGTGGGCACCATCCTTCCTAAATGGAATAGGCAACCAAGTCGGAGCTTTTTCGTGGGGCAGGGATAACGGTTTAGGCCACCTGGACCTGGGTCAGTTTGATGCATGGCAGGAAGTACCTTCCGCCTGTTTCGCAGCTACACTTATCCCCCGAACATCCTGGGGAGTGGTTGGCCCAATTGATGAAAAATTTCAAATGTATTATGAGGATGCCGAATGGTCCTATCGTGCCAGATTGATGGGATTCCGAATCCTCGCTGCTCCGCAGGCTACGGTTTACCATGCTTTTGGTGGAAGGCTGCACACCGGAATTGATATTGATCTAAACCCAAACAAGCTGCGGCGGGTTATCTATGGACGCCTTCGTTTTGCCACCAAGCTTACCAGGGGTTTTACGACCCTGCGTTTTTTCATTGGATACGGCTTAGAAGATGCTGCCAATCTACTGCTATCTCTGATAAGATTGGACCGAGCGAGATTCATTTCTGTCCTTGGTGGGTGGCGGGATTTTTTCTCGGATTTCAGCCAGATTACCGAATTTCGTCGGTCCTTGCAATCTCTTCGGAAATGTAATGACCGAGAGCTATTTGCTCTGCAACGACAAATTCCATCCCCGTTTATTTGGCGCGGTTTACCTGAGCTGACTTGGGACCTGATTGATAACCATTATCTACCGCTCATCCAGGCAAAAAAAACAAAACCTATGCCAGAATTTCGAATATCGAGCTCTACCCCAAGGTTGCTGATCATCAGCCAGGATATCGTCGATAAGAAAATGGCAGGTCCAGGCATTCGCTATCTCGAAATGGCACGTGCCCTGGCAGATAGCCTGGATGTCACATTAGCAATGCCTGGCGAAACCTCCCTGGAGGTCTCTGGGATCCAACTCTTCCCTTATCGCTTTGAACAGCCTGATCCTCTCAAAGATTTGGCTGAAACCTGCGATGTTCTCCTCATCTCCAGCTTCATTCTGGATAAATTTCCATTCCTTAATAACCTTCCCGCTCGGCGAGTCGTCGATCTGTATGATCCGATTGTCCTGGAAAATTTGCATCTCTATCAAGGCGAGCCAATTGACTTTCAGCTCAGCCTGAACAGCCAGGCAATCCAGAATATGAACCACCTGGTCAGCCGGGGGGATTTCTTCATCTGTGGGAATGAGCGCCAACGAGATTTCTGGGTGGGGGTGCTGACCTCTTGTGGTCGTATCAATCCCTACACCTTTGCCCGTGATGCCAGCCTGTGCTCGCTTATTGATATCGTCGGTGTCGGCTTTCCCGACCGTATACCCGTCCACCACCCCTTCCTGCGAGGTGTCCACCCCGCATTCCCGGTGGAAGCACAAATCGTCTTGTGGGGTGGGGGGATTTGGGATTGGCTCGACCCACTTTCCCTGGTCAAAGCCTGGCCGCAAGTCTTATCCCACCATCCACAGGCACGCTTGGTCTTCCTGGGCACACGCCATCCTAACCCCGATGTCCCACGCCATAAAATGGCGGATGCTACTGAATCCCTGGCAACGGAGATCGGGCAGAATGGACATACAATATTCTTTCACGAATGGCTATCTACTGAAGACCATGAATCCTTGCTGTGTGAAGCAAATGTCGGTGTAGCTCTCCACTCTTTACATGTTGAAACGCGCTATTCCATCCGTACACGTGTCTTAGACTACCTGTGGGCAGGATTGCCTGTACTGATCAGTGATGGAGATGTCACCAGTGAATGGGTTCGCCAATACCACATTGGAGCTGTCGTCCCACCCATGGACGTGGATGCGATCGCTAAGGCTCTCATCACACTTCTGAGTACCCCAAAGGATTACTGGTTACCTGCCTTTGCCCCATTGGCGCAAAAATTCTCCTGGAGCCACGTCATCGAGCCACTGAAACGCTATTGTCTTCAAGGTGCTCCCGCTGCTGATCTGGCGTCGGGTCGTGCCACTCTCTCAGCTGATCCTTCAGGAATCAGTTTCAACCAATCCTGGCAACAAGGGCTGGCACGCGCCCGTTTTATTTGGCGCACCGAGGGTTTCCGCATGCTCCTACACCGGGCTTGGCGATTTATCCAATGGAAAATCTCCCAAAAATAGGATGCTATGAAAAAATTATTGATATTGACATCAATGTTTGTTGTTCTATTGCTTACCCTTGGGGGCACAAAATCTGGTGAAGCCCAATCCGAGGTCACACCAGAGGCAACCTTCACTCTTGGAGAAAGTATCGATTTTGCTACGCGTGTCCTGGCTGACCCATGGGATATGTCGACTTATTCCGACATTTCACAAGGCTGAACCATACTCCGCCGGATGAATCTAGCAGATATTCAAGTTTATGATGGGGTATTCTCAGCGTAGCACCTGACCAGCTACTCCGAATTCTATCCGCTCTACCCTGGCTATGAGCCGGGATTGAACTCCGGGAAGATTGGAGCTCGCTTTCCAATCGATTCGAACGCTTACGCTTGTTTCTATATGGCAATGGATGCCGATTGGAATACAAGCGAGACTAACTATTACGTATTATTCTGGGCACTTGACAGATTATTAGATAAAAGTGGAGTATGGGGGCAGGCATACGGCAACACACTCCTAAAAAACCAGTGGGCGCTGTACCGCGTCGATCTAAACAACCATCCCTATATTAAAAAACCCACCTTGGTCAGCACACGACTGGCAAGCTTTTCGCATCACTCCCAACCTGGTGGCTGGCACTCAATTTTACGTGGACTGGGTACGCCTGACCAACTGCCAGCCAGTATACGCAAACCTAAGCGGTTTACCTGCGGGGTCTTATTCACTCTGGATCGGTACGGGCTCACCCGAACGGCAAATTCTGGCGGTTGGTTCTTTCTCTCCCACAGTTGGCTCTTACGCCTGGGACGTTCAGGGACTTGCTGCGGGCAACTACACCTATTATGTGAAGACCTTGGGAGTTAACCCGGTCGTGGTCCAGCAAGGGCAGGCGAATATCATTGGTTCGCCCATTGTTACCTTCACCAGCCCGTCCCCATACAGCGGTCCAGATTACGCCAATAGTCAGGGAAACCCCTGGGATATGGACCCATCTGATGCCACCCGGATCGATTGCGCCAGCTATGGATTTATCAATGGTATTCTATCTCTGGACACCGCCTCGCGTGCTTGTGCTGGCCCTGGTGCAAATGAAGCCGATCCACACATCTTCCTTAACTCTATTGACCATGGAAACCTGTCCAGCTACCGTTACCTCTCCTTCTCAAGCACTACAACCGGGTATCCCTGGAGCGTGCCCGACCTGGGCATGATCGTTCGTCTTTTTTGGAGTCTCCGACCGTCCAGGATCTGATTGCTGGTATGGGTCACGCGCCATAGCTCTAGACGTCGGCTGGCAGACTTACACGGTCGACCTGTTTGATCCATTGAACGGCCTCCCTGAAGAAAGAACGCCCGGTGATTGTCCCATCGTTTCCTGGCGTGACCAGGCATCTGTAGGACCAGTGGTAGATTTCCGTCTCGACCCCAATGAGAACATCATCGGTGACGTGATGCACCAGGAATTCGATTGGCTCCGCATAACCAAGGTTGAGCAGGTAACTCGAGGCAAACCAGTCAAAGTCCGCGTGGTGCTGAACAAACCGCCCTCAGAAGTGACCTTACAGTTTTATTACACCAGCAACCTTTCTGAGTTGAACCAAAACCTCGCCAGCACATACTCCACGACAATTCTTGTCGCCCCAAAATTCATTTATCTGCCGATTATTTTCAAGGCGGATCCAAATTATGATCCTTTCGTCGAACAGCTCCCCGCGGATGTACTATATACATGGAACACAAGCGGGGTAGCCCCAGGTGAATATTACTTGTGTGCCCAGGCAAATGATGGATATAACCAGGCGACCTACTGCAGTCAGGCGCCCGTGCAGATTATCCCTTGAGAATGATGCGTATCGGGATTGACGCTTCGGCTTTACCATCCCGTCCAGTTGGGGCAGGCAATTACATCATCCAATTAATCCGGGCTATAGCCCGGCGCATAGTGATTAATGAAGCCCTGCCGGAAAGCAGCCAATTGGACGGGTTGAAGTTATTCATCTTCATTCAAAAATCTCGATTGGAATTGCTAAATGTTGGAGAAACTCCGAACCTTCACTTGATAGTCCTTCCCAACTTACCTCCCTCCATGCGTCTTTTATGGGAACAGATCAGCTTGCCAGGATTAGCAAAGAGGTACCAGTTAGACTTGCTCCATTCATTGCATTACACCATGCCATTAAATTATCCTGGGCGAATAGTGGTGACTTTCCATGATATGACCTTCTTTCTGTTCCCGCATCACCATACTCTGCTCAAGCGTTATATATTCCGCTTCTTCATTCGCACAAGCTCACACCGGGCTGCAGCACTCATTGCAGACTCCGAAAGTACACGCCAGGACGCCATTCGTCTGGTTGGTGTGCCGCCAGGTAAAATATTTACCGCACAGCTGGGTGTAACCCCTGAGTTCCGTCCAATTCAGGATAGAACAATCCTCCAACAGGCACGACAGAAATACCATCTGCCGGAGCGTTTCCTGCTGTACGTCGGTATGATCGAGCCACGTAAAAATCTGCTCACCCTTTTGCAGGCATATGCCACGATTGCCGATCAAATGCCAGATTATCGTCTGGTGGTTGTTGGTCCCAAGGGTTGGATGGTTGAAAATATCCTACAACAGACCGGGCGATTAAATATCTCTGATAAGGTCCATTTCACCGGCTATGTTGAGCAGGCAGACCTCCCCCTGATTTACAATATGGCGGATGTATTCGTCTATCCTTCTGTTTATGAAGGATTCGGTTTACCCGTCCTGGAAGCCATGGCATGTGGTACTCCTGTGATTACTTCCAATGTTTCATCCATGCCGGAGATCGTAGGCGATGCAGGGGTGCTGCTCACTCCCAACGATTCACAAGCTCTTGCCAGATCGCTGCTCGAGCTGATCAATGGACCGGTAATCCGCCAGGAGTTATCTAAAAAGGGATTGGAACGCGCGGTAGCCTTCACCTGGGATCGCACTGCAGAGAAAACCGTTGCAGTTTACCGTCATGTATTACAAAATTGAAATCGTTGTATGTCGGTAAATTTGATTTGGATCTTTATACGCCGGATGGTTTCGCCTTTTTTCCCATGCCGGACTTTACGCTAAAGGAAAGATTATGATGCTTTTCCATGGTAAAAAAGTCTGTTTCATTGGTGCTCACCCTGATGATATCGAGCTGGGTTGTGGTGCCTTTATCTCCAACATCAATGGTAAAACGGATATCCTATGCGTTACCTTATCAGACAACCAAACCAATCCTTTACTCACCAATCTGGTAGGTGAACACTACCGCAGCATGGCCGTATTGGGTATCCCTCGCGAGCATGTTAAATTGGGGTCCTTCGGCACCCGTCGTTTCCCTGAGCTGCGCCAGGAAATCCTGGAATTTTTATACCAGCTCAATCATGAATATCAGCCTGATATCGTCATTACCCACACCCGGGCTGACATTCATCAGGATCACCAGCAAACCACTGAGGAAGTATTGCGGGCGTTTCGTGGTACCTCCGTCTTAGGATTTGACGCTCTACGCAGTAGTTATGGCTTTTTCCCTCACTTCCTCGTGGAAGTCACTGCTGCAGATGTTGAGCGGAAAATTCAAGCGCTTTCTGAATATTCCACGTACAACGATAAATACTACTTTAGTGATTCAGTCTTGCGTGCCACTCTCATCCGCCATGGCGCGCTGGCAGAGCGTCCCTTCGCCGAAGGATTCGATATCCTGCGCATCGTCGGGAATTTTGATGTGTGCTGATCCCCGTCTCCGTAACCACAGTTAATATCTCTACAATTCATTCCACATAATTTACAAAATTAAGTTATAATTCAGTTGTTGAAATTCAACTACTGAATTTTGATTAATCGTATTGTTTGCCTAACCTTATCTCTCGAATATACCAATGCCTGAAAATCATGAAGCTACGCGTGAAATGATCCTGCTCGAACAAATCGAGAATGATCCAAATATTACCCAGGCCTCCCTGGCAACCCAGCTGGGAGTTGCGGTAGGTACTGTTAATTGGCACCTCAAGCGCATGATTGCAAAGGGTTATGTCAAGGTAAAACGTGCTGAACGGCGTAAGCTCCGATACCTAATCACCCCGGAAGGCATTACTTTCAGAGCCCGTCTTACAATAGATTACATTGAACAATCCTTTCTGCTGTATCGGAACATACGCAAACGCGTACGTGAGTTGTTAGCGCAGGTCAACCATAATGGGTTTGATCAGGTGCATATCGAAACTGAGGTCGATTTCGAGGATCCAAAGCTCTCCACTCAGACCAACGATATTGCCGATATTTGCCGCCTTACCTGTCTGGAACAGGGGATAAAAATCAGCCAGGATCCATCTGATCCAACCTTGATGGTCCATGGGGTAAAGGTTACCCTGCGCATGCAACAGATGTGATCAACGAGGGTGAAAATCATATGGAAGAAACTCACCTAAATCATGTAGTGACCAGTGGCACGACAGGCTATATTGGCTCTTTATTCAATATAGAGCTGCTGCACATTGAGCCCAAAATCACCTAAAGAAATGACCTTTGGTGGTGATATGCGGAATATAACCATCTCATATAAAAAAATTCTACATGCGTTGGGCCTCCAAACCAGGCTAACGCCTGACGACGTTGTACGCAATGTGCTTCATAGCTTCCACATGAGCCCGACCCGCAACACACACAGCCAAGGCTACCAAAATGCTCAGTTTATCGCCAACAGTACCCCACCCACAATATCATGAGCGAAGCATAATATCTGGAGTAACGATGGCTTATCAATCCGATCCAAAATTCTGGCAAAATAAACGCATCTGCGTCACCGGTGGAGCAGGTTTTCTTGGTTCTTTTGTTCTCGATGCGCTTAAACAACGTGGAGCAACTGATATTTTTATTCCCCTAATCGAAGAATATGATCTGGTCTATCCACAGGATATCCAGCGTATGCTCGATGTCAGTCAACCTGAAATCATCATCCATCTGGCCGCCCTGGCAGGTGGAATTGGTGCCAATCGAGCACGCCCTGCCGATTTCTTCTACATCAACCTGATGATGGGTGTGCAGCTGATGCACGAAGCCTGGAAGCGTGGGGTGAGTAAATTCGTTGCCATCGGCACGGTTTGTGCTTATCCCAAGTTCACACCTGTACCTTTCAAGGAAGAAAACCTTTGGGATGGCTACCCTGAGGAAACCAATGCCCCATACGGGCTGGCAAAGAAGATGCTGCTGGTCCAGGCACAGGCATATCGCCAGCAATATGGTTTTAATGCCATCTACCTATTACCCGTGAACCTGTATGGGCCAGGCGATAACTTTAACCTGGAGACTTCCCACGTCATCCCCGCCCTGATACGCAAATACATCGAAGCCCAGGAGCGGGGGGATAAAGAAGTGATTTTGTGGGGAGATGGCTCACCGACACGCGAGTTTTTATACGCTGGTGATGCTGCCGACGGAATATTAACTGCCACAGAGTTTTACAACGGCAGTGAGCCGGTTAATATTGGCTCTGGGCAGGAGATCAGTATCAAAGACCTGGCGGAGCTGATCGCTCGTCTGACCGGTTATGAGGGCAGGCTGGTCTGGGATACGACGAAACCCAACGGTCAACCGCGGCGTGGATTGGATACCAGCCGGGCAGCTGAATATTTTGGCTGGAGAGCAAAGGTGCCCTTCGAAGAAGGACTGCGCCAGACCATCGCCTGGTATCGTCAAAACCGGAAGATCTAATCATTATCCATGGCTGCATATCAGCTATCTAAATCCCATTCAGAGGTCACCTTTTTACGTCCGACGCACGGCCTGGCGGCGTTGAACCTGCGCGACCTGTGGGTCTACCGTGAGTTGGTGCTCTTCCTCACCTGGCGAGACATCCTGGTGCGCTATAAGCAAACCGTGCTGGGCGCTGCCTGGGCAGTGATCCAGCCCGTCGTGCAGATGGTCGTATTTACCTTCATATTTTCCAATGCAGCCGGTCTTTCCTCTGAAGGTGTCCCTTATCCCATCTTTAATTTCACGGCACTTCTACCCTGGGGATTGTTCTCCAAAGCAATGAACGATGCCGGACGCTCGCTGGTCACCAATCGCAATATGATCACGAAAATCTATTTCCCCCGCCTGACCATCCCGGTGGCATCCGTCCTGGCAGGCATGGTTGATTTTGCGATTGCCTTCGTTGTATACATTGTAATCATCCTGTTCTACACGTTCTCTCGCCGGTTCAACCTATACATTTTCAATTCACCCCTGCCTTACTCAGCTTGCCATTATTCATTCTGCTGGCACTGGTCGCCACCCTTGGGCGTCAGCCTGTGGTTCTCTGCCATGAATGTGATCTACCGGGATGTGGGGCATATCCTGCCATTTTTAACCCAAATCTGGTTCTTTGTGACCCCCATTGTCTATTCTTCATCCGTGGTATCGAAAAATTGGCAAATCCTGTATGCTTTGAACCCGCTCACCGGGGTGGTTGAAGGTTTTCAGATGGTCTTTATTGGGCATTCACACCCTCCCGTGGCAACTGCTGGCAGTCTCCGTCTGGGATTGCAGTCGTCATCCTGATCACCGGTCTGGTTTATTTCCGCAATATGGAACGCACCTTCGCAGATGAGATTTAGAACCGTTAAGATTATTTTGATATCATGGATCGATAATCTTTTATGACTGATATTGCCATCCGCGTTGAAGACCTGGGTAAGCGCTACCGTATCGGTACTGCACCTGAGCGCTATAAAACCCTGCGCGATACCATCGTCGCCGGGGTCAAAGCGCCTATTCAACGCCTGCGCCGTGGTTCATCCTTTGCCACATCCAACCCGGCCAGCACAATCTGGGCATTGCGCGATATTTCCTTCGAGGTGCATCAGGGCAAGGTCTTGGGGATTGTCGGACGGAATGGCGCCGGAAAAAGCACCCTGCTTAAGATTTTATCCCGCGTCACAGAGCCCACCGAAGGCAGTGCAGAGATCCATGGTCGGGTGGGTTCATTGTTGGAAGTGGGGACGGGTTTTCACCCCGAGCTGACCGGGCGCGAGAACATCTACCTGAACGGTGCCATCCTGGGGATGAAGCGCCTGGAGATCGACCGCAAATTCGATGAGATTGTCGCCTTCTCCGAGGTCGAGCAGTTCATCGATACACCGGTCAAACGCTACTCGAGTGGGATGTACCTGCGGCTGGCATTTGCGGTGGCAGCTCACCTGGAACCTGAGATCCTGGTGGTGGATGAAGTGCTGGCAGTTGGAGATGCCGAATTCCAGCGTAAGTGCATGGGCAAGATGAGCGATGTTGCCCAGGCGGGGCGCACGGTGCTGTTCGTCAGCCACAACATGTCGGCGGTATTGCGCCTGACTGAGGAAACCATGGTGCTGGATAAGGGGCATCTGGTCTATCGTGCCCCTACGGCTCAGGCCTTGGATTATTACATGGCCGCCGGCTTCACCGGTTCTGGTGAGCGTATCTGGACCTCCGAGGAAGTCCCTGCTGAGGCTGCTCCCTTCACACCTTTAGCATTACGCCTGCGGGACCGGAACAGCCGGGTGGTAGATACATTGCGCTCCACCGAGCCATTCACGATCGAGATCGAGTACCGCCTGGATAGTCCCCTCACCGGCTTGCGGGTAGGTATTTATCTCCTGACCATGCGGGGTGAATACGTCTTCACCTCATTCGACCTGGACGACCCCGAAAAATTCGAGCAAAATGGGGTGCGACAGGCAGGTCACTACATCAGCCGCTGTACAGTCCCAGCCAATACCCTCAACGAAGGTCGCTATGTTCTGGCAGTCAACGCCAGCAGCTTTCGGATCAAACGCTATTTCTGGGATGACCACAGCCTGGCATTCAGCGTGGATGCCACCGGTGCCCCCGGCAAACAATGGCCGGAGCCACGTATGGGTCCGGTACGCCCGGCTTTGGATTGGGTGATTGAGCGCCTATGAGAATGGTGAGCAAGCAGGACCTCAAAAACATCCTGGGGCAAATCCCCCTGACAGCTGAAGCCTACTGGTACTTGCGCCAGCCAGGCAAGCCGGTCACGCCTGAATTTGCCCTCGACCGGCTGGAGCAATCCATCCCCGAGTGGCGCACTCAGGTGATGAGCTCAAAGGTTTACACTTCACTCAATCCGTTCAAGGTCGTCCAATGGGCATAAACGCGTCTTTATCTTCGCTACATTACGTTATTGGCTTGAACATGCCACCCTGCTGGGTATGTCTCTGGCAGGCCAGGGGCATTCCGTCATCATTATCCTATTTACCTTACGCCAGGTGGCAGGCAGCCCATCGATGCTTTCAACCTGCGCCGGCAGAATGTATATGCCGAAAACATTTTATCGAAAACCGCACCTCTATTGAGGATCGTGCCGTTATTAAGCCAATCCAAAGCCACCAGGTTGCCCTCCGAGCTTGCTTAATTCAATTGATCTGGTTTCGCTGCGCGATACACAATACACCCTTCAGGTGGAAGAAGTCAGCCTGGAGAGCGATCTGTATAAATTACGCCTGCATCGCAACCAATCAGCCGCGATCGCCGCTTTCTCATACCTGAGAAGGCATAACCCTGATGTGATCATCCTCCCCAACGGCACCATCCTTGAATTTGGGGTGATTTACCAGGTTGCGCGCTTCCTGGGCATCCCAACCGTCACCTACGAATTCGGTGAGCAGCGCGACCGCATCTGGCTGGCTCAGAATGCTGAGGTCATGCGCCAGGACACCTCTGATTTGTGGAAGGCACGTCAAAATCAGCCGCTCAGTGAAGACCAGCTGAGCCTGGTACGCAGGCTTTTTTCATCTCGGCAGCGTGGCAGCCTGTGGGAAAATTTCGCCCGCCGCTGGCAGGGTGTGCCCTCTGAGGGAGGAGCTCAGGTGCGCCAGACACTGGGGTTGGATCAGCGCCCCATCGTGCTGCTCGCCACCAATGTGATCGGTGACAGCCTCACCCTGGGTCGGCAGGTTTTCAGCGATTCAATGACCGAATGGCTGGAGCGCACAGTGAAGTATTTCGCCACCCGACCGGATGTGCAGCTGGTGGCGCGCATCCACCCGGGTGAGCTGATCACCAAAGGTCCTTCCGTGGCGGATGTGGTTCGCAAAGCCCTGCCTGTCCATCCCCGAACACATCCACCTGGTGCCCGCCGATGCCAAGGTCAACACCTATGATATTGTTGAGATTGCCGATCTCGGACTGGTCTACACCACCACAGTCGGTATGGAAATGGCCATGAGCGGTGTACCGGTGATCGTCGTCGGCAATACTCACTATCGGGCTAAAGGATTTCACCTCCGACCCGCAAAGCTGGGAAGCTTATTTTGAGATGTTGAATGAGATGCTGGCAGCTCCCGGGTTATATCGCCTATCGCAGCCCCAGGTGGAGCAGGCCTGGAATTATGCCTATCGCTTTTTCTTTGAATACCCTCATCCCTTCCCCTGGCACCTGGTGCATTTTTGGAAGGATCTTGAAACCTGGCCGCTTTCCCGTCTGCTTAAGGATGAAGGGCTTATCCGACTTATCAACAAACATTTAACTACCTGGTTGGAGAGCCAATCGGCTGGTGAGTGATGGATTCAGATACTAGAGATTAAGCATCAGGTGCGTGAATTTTATGACCAGGTCGGCTGGCAGACGGAGAGTGACGGCTTCTACCAGAATGCCTCCTATGAAGACTTGCGACCCGTCTCGCATGACTATATCCACAAGTGCCACTGCGGGTGCTGCGGCATCTGAACCGCAGCGGGCGCTTCCTGCTGGATGCCGGTTGCGGACCGATCCAATACCCAGAGTACCTGGAGTATTCCAAAGGCTACCAATATCGGGTGTGTGCGGATATCTCGATGGTTGCCTTGCAGGAAGCCCGCAAGCGCATCGGGAATCACGGGTTGTACGTGGTGTGCGATGTTGCCTGCCTGCCATTTAGATCCAACAGCTTCGATGGAGAGGTCTCACTGCACACCATCCACCACCTGCCAATCGAAGAGCATACTCAGGCTTACCTGGAGCTGCACCGCACCCTGACAAAGTCCGGCAAAGCGGTCATCGTCAATGGATGGGATAACCCACCGCTGACCATTTTTCTTAACTTCTGGATCGCATTATTTGAACGGCTATACGCATTATCTCACGCCCCAATCAAAAGCAGCCAATCTGGACCAGCCTTCTACTTCTTCTGCTGAACAGCCGAATGCCCGTGGCACCTTCGTCCGCAAGGAAAACGCCGCCTCGCCTGCAAAATAGAACTTGGCAGCCGGATGCCCATCCAAATATGGTGCTGGCGCAGCGTCTCCGTGCGCTTCCTGCGCACCTTTATCCACGCGCGCTTTGCAGGCAGGTCCTGGCTAAGGCTGATTTATTGGCTTGAAGAACGCTTCCCACATTTTTTAGGCAAGGTTGGTCAATACCCACTAATTGTGCTTGGCGAAAAACAGATGAAATTATCAAGAGTAGCTATGATGGAGAATCTATGAACTGGACTGAACAAGTCATCCTCGTCACCGGTGGAACCGGGTCTTTTGGTCGAAAATTCGTCGAGCTGATGCTGGCTGAGTACCATCCTGCCAAGCTGATCGTCTTCAGCCGCGACGAGCTCAAGCAACATGAGATGCGCGTGGCAGGTTTCAACCATGCCTTCCCTGCGCTATTTCATCGGGGATGTGCGCGATGTTGAACGCCTGCGCCGTGCCATGCATGGGGTGGATATCGTTGTCCACGCAGCCGCCTTGAAGCAGGTCCCAGCCTGTGAATACAACCCCATGGAAGCCATCAAGACCAATATCCTTGGCAGCAGCAATGTGGTCGAAGCAGCCCTGGATGCAGGGGTCAAGAAAGTACTCGCCCTCAGCACCGATAAGGCGGTCAATCCGATTAATTTATATGGTGCTACCAAGCTCGCCGCCGAAAAGCTGATCATCCAGAGCAATTCCTATGCCGGTGGGATGGCTACCCGTTTCAGCTGCGTCCGCTACGGCAATGTGGTGGGCTCACGCGGTAGTGTGGTGCCTATCTTCCTGCAGCAGCGAGCTTCTGGCAAGCTGACCATCACCGACGAGCGCATGACCCGCTTTTGGCTCACCCTGGACCACGGCGTGCGCTTTGTAACCCATTGCATCGAAAAAATGCATGGCGGTGAAGTATTCGTGCCGAAGATCCCCAGCATGAATATCGTCGACCTGGCTAAAGCCATCGCTCCCGGAGACTGAAATCAATTTTGTTGGCATCCGCCCCGGTGAAAAACTGCATGAGGTGTTGATCTCCGAAGATGAGTCCCGCTCCAGCAGTTGAGATGGACGATATGTACGTCGTCCAGCCCAGTCCGAATGCCTGGTTTGGGCATGATTGGCAATCTGAAGGCAAGGTCTTGCCGGCTGGGTTCCGTTTCGGCAGTGATAACAACCCCAACTGGCTGGATGTGAATCAAATCCGTGAAATGGTTGCTCCTTTTGAAGATCGTCAGGTAAATGGTTATGTTGAAGAATAGGTGATATGCGCATCCTCATCACCGGAGCCAGTGGTTTGCTGGGTCTCAACCTGGCATTGGAAACCACCCGCCGGCACACGGTCTTCGGCACGGTCAATCACCATGCCCTGAACACCGATGCCTTCACGGTGATCCAAACCGACCTCCTGGCTCCTGGCGCAGTGGAGCGCCTGCTCGAAAGCACCCAACCCGAGTGGGTCATCCACTGTGCCGCACTGGCAAATTTAGATGCCTGCGAGGCTGACCCCCTCCTGGCGCAACAGCTGAATACCGATCTCCCCCGCACACTGGCAAGTCATGTCGCCAGGAGCGGAGCGCGGCTGGTGCACGTCTCGACGGATTCGGTTTTCGATGGTCTGCGCGGCGATTACTCGGAGCAGGATCGCCCCAATCCAGTCGGGGTATACTCCCGCACCAAGCTGAATGGCGAGCTGGCAGTCGCTGAAGCTGACCCCACCGCCATCATCGCCCGGGTCAACCTTTTATGGCTGGTCACTCACCGGCAAACGCAGCCTGGCAGAGTTCTTCTTCAACAACCTGAGCCTGGGGAAGCAGGTGATGGGCTTCACGGATGTGTTCTTCTGCCCTCTGCTCGCCAACCATCTGGCAGATATCTTCGTTAATATGCTCGAGCAGAAACTCAGCGGGCTTGTACCATGTGGTCAGCTCAGAAAGCATTGAGCAAGTATGATTTTGGCATGCGTCTGGCGGAGCGATTCGGCCTGGATGGCAGTCTGATCAATCCCTCCTCGGTCAAACAATCAGGGCTGAAAGCCATCCGCTCTCCCAACCTCAACCTTCGTTCGGATAAGCTTGCGCATGCCCTTGGGTGAATCTCTCCCCAACCTTTCCACAGGATTGGAGCAGTTATACACTCTTTATCAACAGGGTTATCCACACATGCTGCATAGCCTTGGAGTTAAATTAGCCAATTATCTTCGTTTGTCCTCCCCGGAGACAGCCATGGAAATTAAAATCGGTTCTCATACCATCGGCGCCCAATCACCCCACCTACTTTATTGCCGATATCGCCGCCAACCACGATGGCAGACCTGGAGCGCGCCAAACTGCTCATCCGCCTGGCCAGGCAAGCCGGTGCAGATGCAGCCAAGTTCCAGAATTTCCGCGCTCCCAATATCGTCTCGGATTATGGATTCACCCACATGGATGGACAGGTCTCCCACCAGGCCAGCTGGAAAAAGTCTGTCTTTCAGGTCTACGCGGAAGCTTCTATCCCATTTGAGTGGACGCCCATTCTCAAAGCAAACCTGTGACGAAGTGGGGATTGATTTCTTCTCCGCACCCTATGATTTCGAAGCCATTGATATGCTCGACCCATACGTCCAGATGTACAAGGCTGGCTCGGGTGAGATCGACTGGATTGAAGCCCTGGAACGCATGGCCTCCAAGGGTAAGCCATTCTTCGTTGCCACGGGTGCCTCCGATATCGGGGAAGTCCAGCGTGCGGTGCATGCCATCCTCAAGATCAATCCCCAGCTGGTGTTGATGCAGTGCAATACCAATTACACTGCCAGCCCTAATAATTACGATCACCTGCATCTGAACGTGCTTAAAACCTATGCCAGCATGTTCCCCGATGTCATCCTGGGTCTCTCCGATCATACCCATGCCGTGGCCCCCGTGCTGGGTGCGGTGACGTTGGGAGCACGCGTCATCGAACGTCACTTCACCGATAGCAATGAGCGCCAGGGTCCAGATCATAAATTCGCCATGAACCCGCAAAAGTGGGCAGATATGGTGGAGGAAACCCGGATCCTTGAACGTAGCCTGGGTCGTGCAGACAAATTTGTGGCCGGGAATGAGATCGAAACTGCTGATCATCCAGCGCCGCTGCTTGCGCGCTGCCCGAGAAATCAATGCCGGTGAAGTCTTTACCCGTGAAATGATTGACGTCCTGCGCCCAGCCACGCCTGGTGCCATCAAACCCCACGAGATCAGCGTCTGTGATTGGTAAGCGGGCTTGTGGATTTTCCCATGGGTAAAGAGCTGCGCTGGACTGATTTGGGGCATGAGCATGTCAATTACGATTCAAGAGCGCGTTGATACTGCCCGAGCTGGTACGAATCCGACAGTGATTTGCCGCGTACCTTCTGGCTGGGTTGTTCTATGCGATACGCAATTCCTCAGTGGCTACTGCATTTTGCTGGCTGATCCGGTTGTAGCCAGTCTGAATGATTTAAGCAGATTGAAACGGACAGAATTTTTATCTGATATGGTAACCGTTGGAGATGCTCTTTTAGAGGTTACGAATGCATATCGGATAAATTACGCCATTGCAGGCAATGCAGACCCGTATCTGCACGCCCATATTGTCCCACGCTACATGAGTGAGCCGGAGGAGCTTCGCAAAGGTCTTCCCTGGTCACATCCACATTCTGAAAGGGATTCGTTGCTCTTCGACTACGAACACGACAAACCATTAATGGACCGGATAAAGCAGGCGATCGAAAGTCGCTTATAAGTATCAATGCGCATCCTCTACTTTTCGCGTGACTACACCACGCACGACCATCGCTTCCTCTCCGCCCTGGCAAAAACCGAGCATCAGGTATATTATTTGCGCCTGGAAGGTGGAGGGCAGGTGCTCGAAGACCGTCCCCTACCGCCTGAGATCGAACAGGTGGAATGGGCAGGTGGAAACGATCCTGCCACATTGAAGGATGGGCTCCGCCTGCTGGATGACCTACGCAGGGTCATCCGCCAGGTCAATCCCGACCTGATCCATGCCGGTCCAATTCAACGCTCAGCCTTCCTGGTTGCACTGTCGGGATTTCATCCTCTGGTAAGTATGTCGTGGGGGTATGACCTGCTGCATGATGCTCAAATCAATCCCTTTTGGCGCTGGTCGACCCGGTATACATTACATCACAGTGCCGCTATGGTGGGTGATTGTGACACAATCCGTCAGCTTGCCATCTCTTACGGCATGCCCAACGATCGCATCGTCACTTTCCCTTGGGGCATCGATCTCCATCATTTCAACGTTACAACGTTTACAACGTTCAAACGTTTCAACATTTACTCTGCTCTCCACCCGCGGCTGTGAGCCGATCTACGGCATTGATGTGATTGCGCGTGCCTTTGTCATCGCCGCCAGTAAGCGTCCAGAGCTACGCCTCACCCTGTTGGGCAGTGGCTCTCAATCAGCGTCTATTCGTCAAATCCTGCTGATCGGCGCGGTTTATGATAGGGTGCTCTTCCCGGGTCAGGTCTCCTTTTCAGACCTCCCTGACTATTATCGCAATGCGGATCTATATATCAGCGCCTCCCACAGTGACGGTACCTCGATTTCATTACTGGAAGCCTTTGCCTGCGGTAATCCTGCCATCGTCCCCGATATCCCCGGCAATCGTGAATGGATCACCCCGGGTGAGAATGGCTGGTTATTCCCCGATGGGGATGCAGAAGCCATTGGCTACTATCATTCTGAATGCGATTGACCAGCAGCCAAAACCTTCCTGAGATGGGGCGTAAGGCACGCCGTCTGGCAGAAGAACGCGCAGATTGGGAAAAGAACTTCCCTCAGCTCGAAAAAGCCTATGCCATGGCGTTGGAATAAATTATCTCATGATGAATGATTATCTCGCTCTGAAAAAACTGGCCATCATCCAGGCGCGCATGTCCTCTTCCCGCCTGCCAGGCAAGGTGATGCTGGATATTGCTGGGCAGCCTATGCTCCAGCACGTGATTGAGCGTACAGAAATGCAAGGGCGATCGATGATGTGGTGCTTGCCACCACCACCGATCCATCCGATGATATCCTCGAGCAGTTCTGCCAAAGTCAAGATCTTCCCTGTTACCGCGGCAACCTCCAGGATGTTCTCGATCGTTTTTACCAGGCTGTTACTCAATTCCACGCTGATGTGATCATTCGCCTGACTGCCGATTGCCCTCTGATCGATCCCGACCTGATCGACCTCACCGTGATGGCATTTCTGGGTAAACGACCGTTCCCGAATCAGCCTTATTATTCCCAAATAGCTGATCACGATTCACAAGATATCTCTCCTTTTGATTTTCGCGCCAAACCGTTTGCCTCCACCCTGGAAGAGCACCCTCCCCATCGGTACTGGACGTTGAAGTCTGCACCTTCTCTGCTCTGGAGCGTGCCTGGAAGGAAGCTGACCGAGCGTTATCAACGCGAGCACGTCATGCCTTATCTCTATGAGGGTGTTTCTTTACATGGAGGTATGGCTTTTCCAGATGGCAAGCCTTCAAAGGGAGCAAGATGGTATGTTGATCATGGCACTACCCAGCGTGGGTTCAAAATCGCTTTGCTCAACCACACTCCTGATTACGGCTCCCTGCGTTGGACGGTGGATACCCCGGCAGACCTTGAATTTGTTCGCCAGATTTTCTCAACATTTCGCATGGCAGGACTGATTTTACCTGGCTGGATGTTCTTAGCCCTCCTTGAGAAAGAGCCTGATCTAGCATCCATTAACGCAGATGTAAAACATAAATCTGCTTTCGACGTAGACCAGCGGACCCACATTCATAACCTACCAAAATGTGCACCTTCCGATCCTCTACATCACCATTTTCACTGCGCCCAAACCTTTCACCAACCCACACATATCAGCCTGATCCAGCGCAACGCGATCCAATCCTGGCAGCACCTTGGCGATGAAGTAAATGTGGTTCATCATTGGAGATGAGCCAGGCATAGCTGAATTCGCCGCTGAAGTGGGTATTCAACACCTGCCGGAGGTTGACTGCAATCCTCTTGGCACTCCTCTGGTCAGCTCGATTTTCGCCTTGGCACGCCAGATTCAGCACCTCACCGCTGCTGGCTTATGTGAATGCCGATATACTGCTGACCTCCCCAATTTGTCAATGTTGCCAGGCAGGTATATTGTCAGGTTAAAGAATTCCTCATTGTTGGTCAGCGCTATGACCTAAACCTGCAACAACCGCTCGAGTTTCAATCCCGGTTGGGATTTATACCTGTTATCTGATGTACAAATCCGTGGACGGCTGCATCCCGCCGCTGGCAGTGATTATTTTATCTTCCCACGTCCCTGTTTCACCGATATTCCTAAATTTGCGATCGGTCGGGCTGGATGGGATAATTGGATGTTGTTCCATGCCCGTACACAACACTATCCTATCGTAGACGCCACCTCATCGATTTTTGCGATTCATCAAGATCACGATTATTCGCATCTCCCCAATGGTCAGCCACACTATCGCTTGCCCGAATCATCAGAAAATATCCGCCTGGCTGGTGGTCGTCGCACGATTTTTACCCTTGCTGGATGCCAATCGTTTTATCCAGAATGGTCAGCTTCACCGTATTCCTCTAAATCCCCAGAAGCTCATGCGCGAAATCGAGATATTCCCACTAACCCGCCTCCACTCGCGGCCTTTGTCAGATGTATTTTTTTCTATCTTTCATCCAATTAAAGCATGGAAGGAATGGCGCGGTCGCCTGGCCTACAAGCTTAAGCGAAATCGTAATTCGAATGACTGAAATTGTAGAGAATTGTCCGCTCTGCGGCTCAATCAGCAGTTCACTGTTCGACCAGCGTGAGTTTCGTGGTTACCCTGTATCCAATCGAATTTGCCAGGGTTGCGGGTTAGTCTACCAATCACCACGTATGACCGACGCCGAAAGTCAGGCATTTTACGAAACCGAATATCGCCTGCTTTATCAGGGACAGGAAGGACCTAACCCCAAAGACCTGGCAGTGCAAGCAGCACGGGCCAAAGTTGTATTAGACTACGTGTGTAAGCAGGTAACATCCATATCCCGTATCCTGGATATTGGCTGTTCAACAGGTATTCTACTCCAGCAATTTCAAACCCATTTTCAAGCTCAGGCATTCGGGGTTGAACCTGGTAAAGTGTACCGGCAGTACGCCCAATCATTAGGATTGGAAGTATATCCATCCCTGCAAGAAACTCAGCTTGCTGATGATCTGCGCTTTAACCTGGTAAGTATGATGCATGTGCTGGAGCATATGCCCCACCCACTCGAATACCTGCAAAATTTACGTGAAAAGTATCTTGACCCACACGGCTGGCTTTTGCTGGAAGTTCCTAACCTTTATGCTCACGATTGCTTCGAAGTAGCCCACCTCATCTCCTTTAGTGCTCATACGCTGGCACAAGTTGTTACCAAAGCCGGTTACCGTGTGGTCCAGCTGCATACCCATGGTCAGCCACGCTCCCAGCTTATTCCGCTCTATATCACCCTGTTAGCCCAGCCAGACAGCAACACAACTTTTTCCTTTAAACCTGATCATCTGGTACGTATCCAACGTCAGGTCGGATTCATCTACCGCTGGTTTGTTGAGCGCTTTTTCCCGGAACGCGCCTGGATATCGCCAGGTAAATCCTGATCATAAAATAATCATCCCATGCCCAGAATTGGAATTAACCCGAATCGTGGTCAGCTAACGGATTACCAACCGTCACGCATTACCCTTGCCATGCTGACATACCTTCCTAATCAGGCTGGCTATTTTGCTGAGCGTTTGGCAGTCACTCGCCTGAGCCTGGAAAGCTTGATTGCTCATACCCCACAGCCTGCTGATTTGCTCGTATTCGATAACGGCAGCTGCCCTGAATTAGTCAGCTATTTGTGTCAGTTACGCGATAAAGGTCTCATTAACTACCTGATTCTCTCGAGTAGCAACATTGGCAAGATCAGTGCTTTGCAGGTAATCTTTCGTGCAGCTCCAGGTGAGATTGTGGCTTATTCAGATGATGATGTATTCTTCCTACCGGGTTGGTTGGATGCCCATCTGAAGATAATGGATACGTATCCGCGTGTGGGACTGGTAACTGGTTTCTATATCCGTTCGCATCTGCGTTATGCCACTCAAACCATAGAAGCGTTTACCAAACAGGCAGGAGTTCAGGTAACCCGTGGATTACTCATCCCGAGAGAGATGGAACAACATTATATAGATAACATGGGTAGGAATTGGGAAACCTACCGGCAGGAAGTAAACGGCCTGGAGGATATAAAGCTAACTTATAAGGGATTAAGCACTCTGGCGTCGGCTGGGCATCATCAATTTGTCACCAATCGCCAGCTGATGCTGGATACATTGCCAGCCTGGGATAGAAACCTGATGGGAAAAATGATCGAGCTGGAAAACGCGGTAGACCAGCTAGGATATCTCCGTCTTAGCACCATTAGCCCGGTAACTCGGCTTTTGGGTAATGTCATCAGCCCTGAGAATGCCGTCGAAGCTCAAAGATTAGGTCTGCTGGTTCAGGCAGGGACCGTTACTATACCCCGCTCTGGGCTGATCAGTCGTTTTGTACGCCTTCCTCTCATCAAGCGATTGACCCTCGGCCTTTACAATCGACTGCATATCTTGATCAATTCATGAAATTCCTGATTGCCGGGCTCGGCTCCATCGGTCGTCGTCATTTTCATAACCTGCTCAGCTTGGGTGAAAGGGATATTGTGCTCTACCACACCCATCATTCCACCCTCCCGGATGATGACCTGTCCGGTTTCCCCGTCGAAACTGACCTGAGAGCTGCCCTTGCCTACAAACCGGATGCGGTCATCATTTCCAATCCGACCGCCCTCCACCTGGATGTTGCCATCCCGGCTGCCCATTGTGGTTGTCACCTGCTGATCGAAAAACCCATCTCCCACTCGATGGTAAAGCTGGAAGAGCTGCAGCAAGTCATTGAACAGAATCGCAATAAAGTCTTAATCGGATACCAATACCGCTTTCATCCTGGCTTACGGCAAGTAAAAAAGCTTTTGGCTGATGCCGCCATCGGTGTACCACTTTCCGTTCATGCTCATTGGGGTGAATATTTGCCCAATTGGCACCCATGGGAGGACTATAAACAAGGCTATGCCGCCCGTCTTGAATTGGGTGGGGGCGTCCTGCTCACGCTATCTCACCCATTGGATTACCTGCGTTGGCTCTTAGGAGAGGTCGAATCACTATCCGCCTTTACCAGCCAAAACGGGCTGAATTTATCGGTTGAGGATAATGCTGAGATTCTCCTTCGGTTTAAAAATGGTTCTTTGGGTAGTGTCCATCTGGATTACAACCAGCGCCCTGCTTCACATTGGTTGGAGGTAATTGGTACACAGGGTACTCTCCGTTGGGATAATTCCGACGGGGCTGTCCAGTTGGCTCACGTTGGTCAGGATGGAAATATAGGTGCACAGCAGAATTTTCCTCCCCCGCAAGGTTTCGAGCGTAACTCAATGTTTTTGGATGAGCTCCATCACTTCAGCGATGTTTTACATGGCAAAGCTGAGCCTATCTGCACCATGTCTGACGGAGTGATGGCATTACGCTTGGCTTTAGGTTCTCTCATCTCATCCCAATTAAATCAGAGCATTACCATGAGTGATTATTATAAGGAGTAGGGAATGAAATTTCCCAACATATTCACTCCTACTTTGCTAATTATCCTCTTGTTAAGCATAGTTGGTTCCCTGGCAATCTACTTCAGTACCAGCTGGGGTCCATGGGCTTATAGTGATTCCACAGAATATATCGATTCTGCACGTAATTTATTGGCAGGTCGTGGCTTAGGTCACTCGGCCCCTTCAGGTTCTTTAGTGCCTCTTACTCTTCACCCACCATTTTATCCCTTGGTTTTAAGTGCAATGGAATTGTTAGGTTTTAACCTAATTGAGGCTGCACGCTGGCTCAACATAATACTTTTCGGCGCAACGATCTTTTTATCTGGTGCATTTACTTATGTCTTATTTCATGCTTCATGGCTTGCCATATCCTTGAGTGCGGCGCTTCTCACCCTCCCCACACTGGTAGATGTATCCAGTGGTGCAATGGCGGAGCTTCTATTCTTGTTCACTGCCACCCTGGGTATATGCTTGTTAATCATTTATCTGAACAAGAGAAGAAGGTATCTCCTAATTCTTTCGTCCATTGCAGCAGGTCTTGCTTTTCTATCCCGTTATCCCGGTGCCATTGTTGTCGTCACTTGTGTCATTGGTTTATTGGTTGCTGGTCGAACTTCATGGAAGCAACGATTAAACGATCTATTGAAATTTAGCCTAATCAGCATTACCCCCTCAGCGATTTGGTTAATTTGGATTTATATTCAAACGAAAACCCTGGTTGCCCGCGACTATCATTTCACCCTCGATATATGGTCGAACACCATCGACCTGCGCAAGAGAATGATGGAGGTCTTCTGGAGCTGGCTGCCATTTCACAGCCGCTTACCATCGTATTCTTATAATCTGGCTCGGAATGTCCTCATTTTTCTGATCGTTTTGATATTCCTGTTAGTCAGCGTGATCGTCGTTAAAAAGTTTATCTTTCGTAAATCAATTGATAGCTCGCCCCAAGAATTCACCTTTGCTTTCCTCTGGTTGATATTCATCGTTGGAAACATCTCATTATTGACAGCTTCCTTCCTATTCACTAGCCCTCTTCCAGATCTAAACCCTCGCACATTATTACCGGTTCAATTTGGTATGGGTTTTGCTTTATTAGCATTAGTTGCCTCGTTTATCAATGAGTTTCGCTTATCCCCCGCAGTGGGATGGGCATGTGCGGTCCTGGCTTTGATATTTACTCTCCCCAACGCACGCACGAGTTGGAAAATTATCAACCAATATCATATCTATGGCGGTGGATATACCAGCCAAACCTGGCACTGTTCTCTAACACTTCAGGCATTAACCGAATTACCGTTGAATACTCCCATTATCACTAACGAATCTGCAGCAGTGTTATTGCTGACAGAACGACCAGCATATGACTTTTGCACCCTGCCGTGCAACCAACCAGGCCAGCCCATCTATGGGGATAACCCACTCGATCCTGTGCAGAAGGTATTTCGTGAAGATGGGGCAGCCCTGGTATTTTTCTATCCTTATTGTGGTGCTCAAGTCGAGCCGTGGTATGCCAATACTTTGATTGAATTGAAATCAGTTACCCAAAACCTGACCCAATATTTTTCTTCCTGCGATGGAGTTATTTATTATTACCCATCAGCACAGCAAAATTAATCTATATAATTTCTGCAACTCCGAAATTTATTGGAATCATAAACATTAGGCCGTTACTATTTCTGCAAATTTTCTCCAACCCCAGGATTCCCTATGAATACCATTATGGAAAAATTCAACCTCACCGGCAAGGTTGCCATTGTCACCGGTGGACCAGGTTTGCTCGGCAAAGAGTTCTGTCGCACCCTGGCAGAAGCAGGTGCCACGGTTGTCGTCGCAGATATCAACGCAGATGGTGTCAATGCTGTTGCCACTACTTTGATAAAAACGGGCTACCATGCCATGGGTGTTGCGACTGATATCACCCAACCGGAATCAGTCAACGCTCTTCTAGAAGAGACCTTGTTGGCTTATGGCCGTCTGGATATCCTGGTCAACTCCGCTGCCCTCGACCCAAAATTCGATCCCGAGGCTCTGGCTGAGATGGCTAAACAAGGGACTGTTTCTGGCGCATTCGAAGATTACCCCCTGGATGCGTGGAAAGCCGCCCTGGATGTAAACCTGACGGGTATGTTCTTATGCTGCCAGGCAGCAGTCAAACCTATGCTTGCTCAGGGGAAGAAAGGTTCAATAATCAATATTTGCTCCACCTATGGTCTGGTTGCTCCTGACCAGCGCATCTACCAGCGTGAGGATACACAAACAACCTATAAACCTGTTTATTATTCGGTCACCAAGGCTGGTGTGTTGGGGTTAACCCGTTATCTTTCCACTTATTATGCCGGGACAGAAATTCGCGTCAATGCCCTCACCCCCGGTGGTATATACAATAATCATGAGGAGGTCTTCCTCAAGGCATACAGTGCTCGCACCGTCATGGGGCGCATGGCAAACAAAGACGAGATGAATGGCGCCTTGCTCTTTCTGGCTTCAGATGCCTCATCCTATATGACCGGTTCCAACCTCATTGTAGATGGTGGTTGGACTGCCTGGTAATTCTAGACTGGACTGACTTACATGCAAATTCTTGCCTTTATTCCTGCTCGCGGTGGTTCAAAAAGCATTCCGCACAAAAATATTCGTCCATTGGCTGGTTATCCGCTCATCGCTTACTCCATTGCAGCTGCCTTACAATCCAGGCTCATCAATCGGACTATTGTATCCACCGATGATGAGGAGATTGCTCGCATTGCTTTGCGTTACGGTGCTGAGACGCCATTTATGCGCCCTCTTGAGTATGCCCAGGATCATTCCATTGACTTTCCCGTCTTTACCCATGCTCTGAGCTGGCTCATGGACAATGAGGGCTACCAGCCAGATATCCTGGTGCAGCTGCGGCCCACATCTCCCATCCGCCCGCCGGATTGTGTCGACCAGGCTGTGCAGATCCTGTTGGATCACCCTGAGGCTGATTCGGTACGTGGCATCATTCCTTCTGGACAAAACCCCTATAAGATGTGGCGGGTCGACGAAAGCGGTCGGATAACACCTTTGCTGACCTTACCAGGTGTCGCAGAACCTTTCAATGCCCCTCGTCAGGAGCTCCCCCAAACGTATTGGCAGACCGGTCATATCGACGCAATTCGAGCCTCCACCATTGTGCAGAAGCATTCATTGACTGGAGATATTATCCTGCCTTTGCATCTAGACTCGCGTTACGCCATCGACATTGACACCTTGCGCGATTGGCAGCGCGCAGAGTGGATCATCTCCCAGGGCGATTTACCAATCGTCCTTCCAGTTCAGCATAAACGTACGCTGCCGAAACAGGTCGACCTGGTCGTATTCGACTTCGATGGTGTGATGACTGATGATCGAGTATGGGTGGATCAGGACGGGCATGAAGCAGTCGCTGCTAACCGTCGCGATGGAATGGGCATTGCAGCACTGCATAAAGCTGGCATTGCCATGGTCGTCCTTTCCACCGAGCCCAATCCCGTTGTGTCTGCTCGCTGCCGTAAGCTGGAGCTGCCAGTCATCCAGGGTTTGTCCGATAAATCAACAGCCCTACAGCTTCTGCTGAGAGAACGCCAGCTGAATCCGTCCAATGTTATCTACTTGGGCAATGATGTCAATGATCTGCCATGTTTTCCTTTGGTCGGTTGCGCTATCGTTGTCGCTGATGCCCACCCAGATGTCATACTGCACGCAGATATCATCTTATCCCATCCTGGTGGGCACGGTGCTGTGAGAGAACTTTGCGACCGGATCATCCATAATCAGGGGTAGAAACTGAAGCTCAAGCATACGACCCAACTTATCAATGTATCGCAGAATCTGCTTATCAGAAAGGTGAATAGTCATGTCTCGTGAAATTATGATCGGAAATCGAAAGGTCGGTGATGGAAACTCAACTTATATCGTCGCTGAGATTGGGATCAACCATAATGGAAGTCTGGAAATCGCCAAATCGCTGATCGATGTGGCGGTGAAAACCGGTGTCGATGCCGTCAAGTTTCAAAAACGCACCCCTGAGCTGTGTGTCCCTCCCGACCAGCAAAAACACATGCGCGATACTCCCTGGGGTTATATCACGTACCTGGAATATCGTTACAAAGTTGAATTCGGTTTGAATGAATACCGTGAAATTGACCGATACTGCAAGCAGAAAAATATGCCCTGGTTTGCTTCAGTATGGGATGAGCCTTCTGTGGATTTTCTCCAGCAGTTCAACCCCATCTGTTATAAAATCCCTTCCGCCTCTCTGACAGATAAGAAACTCCTTGCTCCATGTACGTGAGACCGGCATGCCCGTCATCCTTTCTACGGGCATGTCCACCATGGAGCAAATTAAAACGGCAGTTAAAGTGTTGGGTGAGGAAAATCTGCTCATCACCCATGCCACCAGCACTTACCCATGTGACCCGGAGGAGTTAAACCTGAAGATGATTCGCACCCTCGAGGACACATTCTCCTGCCCGATTGGTTATTCTGGTCATGAGGTTGGCTTGATCCCCGCAGTTGTTGCCGTATCCATGGGCGCTTGCCTTGTTGAGCGGCATATTACCCTAGATCGTGCCATGTGGGGCAGTGATCAGGCAGCTTCAGTTGAGCCTGGTGGGATGGAACGGCTGGTTAAATATATCCGTGTTACCGAACAGGCATTGGGAGATGGGGTCAAGCGTGTCTATGATAGTGAAGTTCCTTCCTTGCGTAAATTGCGTCGGATGAAGGATTAATATCGGCCAAGGTTTGAGCCAGAAAATTCTTCCCTGATCCGCGGTGTGAAGGCTTCGCTTAGCACACAAAATCGTTGAAAGCCGCCTAGAATGCATTGTTCGAAATTACCCGTAAATGGTGAATGGTCATGATAACCGTAGCACAGGCAGGGGAAATCGTGCGAGTGCGCTTGAAACGCAGGGAAAATAATCGCGATGTTAAGCGATTGGCTTCGCAGGTCAATGAACTCACTCACCCCGACCCTGAAGTAAAACCGGTGGTCTTTTTCAATGCTTCAACCCGCCTGGTCGGGATGAGCTTAAACTCCGCTTTCGCCCTGCTCACGGCTTGGGCACTCCGGCTGCAAAAAGTACCCACGATTCAATTCATCTGCCAGGCCGGGATGAGCCGTTGTGTTTTAGGCACAGATCGGAAGGATTTTTCAAAACCTCCCCCATGTCGGGCTTGTATAGCTCAATCCCGCTGGCTGTATTCCAGCACTCCGGTTGTCCCATTTTTCTTCCAGGAAGACTCAGCCCTTACAGATTCTGCTGAAGGCCCTCTCGCTGGATCACCTGATGGAGTTTGAGTATCAACCTCAAGCCAGAGATATCAAAGGCTCCGAAGATATTCCACTTCCACCCGTACCTCTCGGAGCTCTGGTTTTACCCTCCATCCGTTGGGTGCTGAGGCGTCACCATTTGCAGGATGATGCCTCGACCAGGTTCCTCTATCGTGAGTACATCCTCTCTGCCGAGAGAGTTGCTCAAGAATTCTTTACTATGCTTGATAAGACAAATCCGCAGGCAGTGATACTCTTCAACGGGCAGTTCTTCCCAGAAGCCACAGCTCGCTGGGTATCCATGCTGCGCGGTATCCGCACCATCACGCATGAAGTAGGGCTGCAGCCTTTCAGTGCCTTTTTCACCACTGGTGAGGCCACTGCCTACCCACTGCATGTACCCGATGATTTTGAGCTCAGCCAGGCACAGAATAATCGTTTGGATGCCTATCTCAGCCAACGTTTTCAAGGTCAATTCTCCATGGCCGGAGTCCGCTTTTGGTCGGAGATGAAAGGGTTGGATAGTGACTTAATCAAAAAGATCGCTGCCTTCAAGCAGATAGTGCCTGTGTTTACCAATGTCATTTTCGACACGAGCCAACCCCACTCCAACGTGGTCTTTCCCCACATGTTTGCCTGGTTGGATTTGGTGCTGGAGATGGTACGTGACCATCCCGAAACACTGTTTATAATACGCGCCCACCCCGATGAATCCAGACCCGGCAAAACCAGCCAGGAGAGTGTAAGCCAGTGGATCGCTCAAAACCATGCCGGTTCATTGTCCAATCTTATGTTCGTTGACTCGGATCAATCCCTTAGCTCGTATGAGCTGATCCAACGCTCCAAGTTCGTCATGGTTTATAACTCCACCATTGGTCTCGAAGCCTCGATCATGGGTATTGCAGTGTTATGTGCAGGTCGTGCTCGCTTCACTCAGCTCCCCACTGTCTTTTTCCCAACCACACCTCAGGGGTACCATCAACAGGCAGATGCGTTCCTGGCAGCGACAGAGATTACCATCCCACCGGTATTCAAACGTAATGCCCGCCGTTTCTTATACTATCAGCTCTTTCGTTCCTCGCTTCCCTTCGGAGATTTCCTCCAGGAAGATGGTATCTGGCCGGGTTTCGTCAAGCTGAAAAAGTTTCACTTTCAATCTCTTTCACCCTCTACCTCGCCGGCCATTAACACCATTATGAATGGCGTCCTCGGGGAAGGGGATTTCTTGCTCGATGCAGACCTCTGATCCCCATCAGCTTTAGGTAACCATCAGTTCCTCTCCACCAATATCAACCAAACGAAGATACCCGTGCCCACTAGAGGTAATATGTCTAAAATTGCCGCCCTCGTACCCATGCGCCACCATTCTCAACGCGTCCCCGGCAAGAATTTCCGACCCCTGGCTGGCAAGCCGCTCTTCCACCACATCATCGGCTCGTTACTCGCCTGCCCTGAGATCTCTCAAGTGGTGGTCGACACGGATAGCCAGCCAATCATGGATGGTATACAGCAGCATTTCCCCTCGGTACGTATCCTCGAACGCCCTGAGCATTTGCGCGATGACATAGTTTCAATGAACGAGATCCTGATCTATGACACCTCTCAGGTGGAAGCTGATTATTACCTGCAAACCCATTCCACCAATCCCCTGTTGCGTCCATCAACCATTTCACGTGCCATCCAATCCTTGCTGGCGAATATCCCTGAATATGATTCACTCTTTTCGGTCACCCGTCTTCAAGTTCGTCTGTGGGATCAGCTATGGACACGCGATCAATCACAACCCCGCTATCCTGCTGCAGACCCAAGATTTACCCCCCGTCTATCGAAGAGAACTCCTGCATTTATATCTTCAGCCGCGATTCTTTACTTAATCGCCGAAATCGCCTTGGTGAACGTCCATTGATGTTCGAGATCGATGCAGCGGAAGCCTGGGATATCGATGAAGAGCTGGATTTTGCCATTACTGAATTTTTGATGCAGCAGGTATTGCAGGATAAGAGATAAAACCATGCCAACCATTCTTTACTCCGCGCCTTATATGATCCCCTTACTGCCACGCTATCGCCCATTGCTGGAGGGTCTTGGATTGCAGCTGATCGTTCCCGAGGTCCACGAACGACTGGACGAAGACGAACTCCTGTCATATGCCGGTCAGTTTGATGGCACCATTTGCGGCGATGATCGCTATACCCCTCGAGTTCTCGAAGCTTGCGCTCCCCGTCTGAAGGTCATCTCCAAATGGGGTACCGGTATAGACTCGATTAATCACCAGGCTGCTGAAAAACTCGGCATCCAGGTACGCAATACTCCTAACGCCTTCACTCTGCCGGTTGCTGATACAGTCCTGGGTTATATGCTTACCTTCGCCCGGTGCTTCCCATGGATGGATCGGGCCATGAAATCTGGTCAATGGGAGAAAATACCCGGGCGTTCACTCAGTGAATGTACACTGGGCGTGGTTGGCGTTGGCAAGATCGGCAAAGCGGTTATCCGGCGGGCGCGTGCCTTTGGGATGAAGCTGCTGGGCAATGATATCATCCCCATCGATCAGATTTTCCTCTTCGAAAATGGAGTCGAGATGACCTCCCTGGAAGACTTGCTTGCCCGCTCTGATTTCGTTAGCTTGAACTGTGATCTTAACCCCTCCAGCTTCCACCTGATGAATGCCACCACACTCATCCAGATCAAACCAATGGCTGTCCTGATCAATACATCCCGCGGTCCAGTGGTTGATGAGCCGGCCTTAATTTCAGCCCTGCAAGCCGGCAAGCTGGCTGGTGCAGCTTTGGATGTCTTTGAGAATGAGCCGCTTTCCACAGATAGTCCCCTGACGGAAATGGATAATGTTATGCTTGCGTCCCATAATGCCAATTCCAGCCCGGCAGCCTGGGAAAGGGTGCATCAAAATACGATCGATAATCTGCTGGATGGTTTAGGCATCTCACTGCCCAAGGAAAAATGACCATGCATAATAATCGTTCTGAGCAGTGAAAAATCATCCACGCCTCTCACCGTCCTGATCACTGGGGCTGCTGGTGGGATAGGTCGAGCCACTGTCCATCTGTTTGCTGATTCAGGATGGCGCGTCATTGGTGTGGATCGCTCTCCCTTTGGTGAACCATTCCCCCAGAATGGTTTTTTCATCCAATCGGATATCTCCATCGGCGGAAACCTGGAATCGATCTTTAACCAGGCCCATGCTTACACCGGCTATCTCAACGCGTTGGTCAACAATGCCGCCGTACAGATCGCCAAACCGATCATGCAGACCAGCGTGGAAGAATGGGATGCCGTGATGGCATCTAACCTGCGCTCGGTCTTTCTGAGCGTCAAGCTGGCTTACCCGCTATTCAATGCCGCTGGTGGAGGGGCAATCGTTAACGTCTCGTCCGTGCACGCAGTAGCCACCTCAGCCAACATCGCTGCTTATGCCGCCAGCAAGGGTGGTTTGCTGGCCCTGACCCGTGCCATGGCGATCGAGTTTGCCCCTGATAATATCCGCGTCAATGCCATCCTGCCCGGCGCGGTGGATACGCCCATGCTGCGTGCTGGCTTGAACCGCGGGCATGTTCAGGCGGTGATATCCAGACCCGGCTGGACAACCTGGCGCGCAAGACCGTCAACGGGCGGGTTGGCACCCCGGAAGAGATCGCCCATGCCATCTACTTCCTGGCAGATGAGACCCAATCCTCTTTTATGACCGGGCAGGCGATGATCGTCGACGGTGGAGCAACCGCCCGGCTGAGTACAGAATGATTTCAAGCCACCTGCTTTCACAGAAAAATCCTTATGACCCTTCACCAGTCAAGAAGACAATCGATTAAAAAAATCACCCCTGCCCCAGTCTGGAAATTGGGTTCCGACTCTATACTGGTGGTGGCGCAACCGCGGTCGGCACCTCATCGCGCGTACTTTTAACCCTCGTTGGACTGAGAGTTCCCGCCGCTTGCGACAGCTTGAAAATGTGTATACGAACCACCGCTGTTTCATCATCGGCAACGGACCCAGCCTGCGCCAGACTGACATGAGCAGGCTCCGTGGTGAGTACACATTTGGTCTCAACCGCATATACCTGCTCTTTCCTGAGCTGGGATTCTCAACCACCTATCTGGTATCGGTGAATGACTTGGTCTTGGAGCAGTGCGTTGCTGAGATGCAAAGCTTGGCCGTGCCGAAATTTCTCACCTGGCGGGCGCGTAACTGGTTCAACCCTGATCCAAGATCACTTACCTCGACACCGACTTCACCGGGGAAGAAAATTTCTGCCTAAAAATAACTGGGCGTATATTTGAAGGTTACACCGTCACATACGTTGCTCTCCAGCTTGCATATCATATGGGATTTAATGAAGCAATTCTCGTGGGTGTGGACCACAATTTTGTGACCCAGGGCATGGCTAATCAAGCTGTCGTCTCTCAGGGTGATGACCCCAATCACTTCGCTCCCAACTACTTTGGTAAAGGTTTTAAATGGCAGTTGCCCGACCTGGCAGGTTCGGAACGGGCTTATAGTTTGGCGCGTGATGCTTATGCGCGGGCTGGCCGTCGTGTTCTGGATGCCACCATAGGTGGCAAGCTGACTATCTTCCCAAAGGTGGATTTTGAAACATTATTTTAATTACCGGCCTATCTTCCTTGCCCTAATTTTCCTGGTTGTCCAGATCTTTTTGGTATGGCCTGTATTCTTTCCTACCATTGACGATATCGGCCCATGGGATGAAGCTGCGTATCTACACAATGGGCAGATGCTGCTCGATCAGGGTGCCTGGCCAATCTACGCCAACAACCCTCTGACCACAGCCATCTACGCACTTACCTATCTGCCATTCCGCAGCTCACTAACCTGGCTGCTGCAGAGTGATGCTTTGGGACGTATACTGGCATTTGGTTTGTTATTCACCAGTGCCTACCTGGTGGCACGCCAGTTCCAGGCCGCGATCGCGTCAAAAAAAACTGGAGGGGCGCAAAATACTGTATACCTGCCCGCAATCATGTTGGGGTTGTTCCTGGTGATGCCGCTATCTACAAGCATGTTTGCCTATCCCAGCGATCCGCTGTTTGCCGGGTTGGCCGGGCTGAGTTTCTGGCAAGTGCTGACCTATTACAATACAGGTCACTTACGGCATGCAGGAGTTGCCTCGCTGCTGCTGGGGCTGGCTGCATTGGCTCGCAACGATGGTCTGGTGCTGTTCCCCATCCTGGTAGTCGTCCTTGTACTGATCAATCTCCAATGGAATAAACAAAGGAACGTACGGTACTCGCTGGATATTTTGCGGACCCTCGCTGCAAGCAGTTTGCCGTTTATCCTGCTCATCGGCGGATATGTCGTGTTTTACGGATTGCGTACCGGCGTCTATGATCTGGGTACCATGGGTCGTACGTACGACAATTTCGAGAGCGGGCAGATCATTATCTTTACTGCACCCGGTGAGATAAACCCAAACTCTGAAAGCCAGCTTGCTGCCCGGCAGTCCTTTGGTACTCCCGCAGAAAATAACTACTCGATCTTTACCGCCATTCGCCGTAATCCAGGTGTCTATCTCCAACGCGTTATTGCGTTGGCCAAAACCCTACCCGCTACGTTGCTCAAAGCTTATGGCATCCGTTTTACTGCCGTTCTGTTCCTGTTAGTCTTGCGCGGCGCCTGGGTGCTGCTCCAGCGAAAAGCTTACCTGTTGCTGTTGCTGCTCATCTTATGGCCTCTGCACCTGTTCAGCGCTTTCGCCATCACATTAGTGCGGGTAGGGCATCTGCAGTTCCCCTTTTACATTGTGCTGGCACTGGCTGCATTGGGACTTTCAACCGCACTGGAAGACTTAACTCATAATCGGCACGCTACTGCCTGGGTGTTAGTTTTGATTGGGCTGTGTACTGCCAGCGTGGTCGCGAATAAGCTGGCAGTATTTTACGGTGCAGCCGCGTTCCTGGTAGCGTTAATGGTGATCTGGTTTGCCAAGCGCTGGTCAGACGGTCTCTTGACAAGCTCAGGTTGGGGAGTACCAGCGACTTTGCTGGTACTGCTGGCCGCTGGGCTAGTGCTGCACGGCGATTACCCCAGCCCAACCCTCCTGCGGCCAACTGAGAGCCCTAAGATCGCTGCGCTAACCTACCTGGTGGAAAACTTGCCCCCCAGTAGCCCTGTTGCTGCGGCTGTGCCAGGACCGATTTGGATGGCTAAAATGACCTACATGGGTTTGTCCTCAACCGATGTGCCGATCTATAAAACCCCGGTTGAATTTCTGGAATGGCTACGCCTTCAGGATATTCGCGCCGTCTATGTCGATTCAAGCCTATATAATACCAACCCGGCTGTCTGGCGGTTGATTGAGCCGCAGATCGGCAAGGGGTTGGAGCGCGTGTACCAGGTAGACCAGGGCAATATTCAGATATTGCTTGTGCATTAATCATGAGCGATCCCCTCGTTTCCATTATTACCCCTTCGTATAACCAGTCAGGCTTCCTGGAGCAAACTGTCCAATCAGTGTTGTGGCAGGATTATCCCAACATCGAATATATGATTGTGGATGGCGCCTCAACTGACGGATCCCTGGATATTATCCGCCGTTATGCTGACCGTCTCGCATGGTGGGTTTCAGAGCCCGACAAAGGTCAGGCAGATGCCATTAATAAGGGTTTTTCTCACGCTCATGGGCAGGTCGTTGCCTGGCTGAACTCCGACGACCTGTACTACCGATCAGACACGGTTAGTCAGGCTGTTGAGGCATTTCAAGCCCATCCAGATGTCGGAATGGTCTATGCAGATGGTGTCATGGTCGATTCCGACCTTCGTATCTTAGATTGGCATACTTATCCACAATACAACCTGACCGATTTACTGTCGTTCAAAGTTCTGCTGCAGCCAACCGTTTTCATGCGGATGGAAGCCTTGCAACAATCTGGGTACTTATCCGCCAACTATCACATGATCCTTGACCATAGCCTGTGGGTGCGAATTGCCGCTCAATATCCCATATTGCATGTTGGTCAATATTGGGCAGTCGAGCGTACCCACTCTACTGCCAAGACGATTGCATTGGCAGCACGATTTGTTGATGAGGCCTTCCATTTCATCCAATCCTTGGAGGGTGATGCTGATTTCCAGCCAATCATTTCCCGCCAACGCAATCACTTATATGCCGGGTTGCATGTCTTTGCCGGGAAGAGGCTGATCGATGCTGGAAATCCCCGGCAAGCACTCGATAACTTTCGGCAAGCTTGGCGGTTATCTCCTAAAGTCGTCCTACGTGCCTGGTATAAAGTCATTCAGGCTGCTGGAAATTCGATCGGATTGGGCAATATTTTCCTTGCTTATCGAAAAACACGCAGGCACTTCCAGCATCATGGTCAGCAGCTTCGCCTGGATGAACAGGGTATCCACCTAGTGGAAATTTAGATTATCTTCTCAAGGATCTGAAATTACTCACCATGCCTGAGTCACCTCTTGTTTCCATTATCACTCCTTCCTATAACCAGGGACGATTCCTTCTGGAGACCATCCAATCCGTACTCTCACAAGATTATCCCAATCTGGAGTACATTATCGTGGATGGCGGTTCCACCGATGGCTCACTAGAAATTATTCAACACTATGCCAGCCAGCTTACCTGGTGGGTCTCTGAGCCAGATCAGGGTCAGACGGATGCGATCAACAAAGGCTTTGCGCATGCCAAAGGCGAGATACTTGCCTGGATCAATTCTGATGATACTTATCTGCCCGGTGCAGTCTCGGAGGCAGTGACATTTTTGATTGCCCACCCTGAAGCTGCCCTGGTATACGCAGACGCTAATCTGATCGATGAGCAGGGGTCCATCCTTGGTCGCTTTCCAGCAAAGCAGACAAGCTTAATGCAAGCTGCTGCGTGGCTCGGTCCACATCCCCCAACAGACCACTTTCTTCTGGGCTCGGTTGTGGAGGCAGGTAGGACCGCTCGACCCGACTTTTCAGTTTGCCATGGATTATGACCTGTGGGTGCGCCTGGCAAAGCTGGCACCACTGGTATACACTCCCAGGTTATGGGCTAATTTTCGCCTGCACGGGGAAGGGAAATCCATAACGATGGACGATCGCTGTTACCCCGAGATGATTCGGGTATACAAGCGTGAAGGAGGTAGTTCCATATCCTGGCTTGCCGTTCGCTGGTTTTTCCGCCGCATGCTCTATGCCTGGCTGCCTCTCCGTCTGCGCCTGAGGTTACGTCAAATCTTCAGCCGCTGATCCGAATTGATTTATCTGAAATTAATATTACAATTAGGTACACCCCAATCGGAGGCTTGCGTACATGCTATTTGAACCTACGACGATCCCGGATATCATCCTGATCACTCCCCAATTGTATGGGGACGACCGTGGTTTTTTCATGGAGACCTACCAGGCACAGCGGTTTGGTGCGGCAGGTTTGCCTTTCATTTACCTTCAGGATAATCATTCGGGTTCTCAGCATGGCACCTTGCGTGGATTGCATTATCAGGTCCGCCAGGCACAAGGCAAGGTTGTTCGTGTCATCGTTGGTGAGATCTATGACGTCGCCGTCGATCTTCGTCGCTGGTCAGCCACTTTTGGGCAATGGGTCGGACTAGAACTCTCTGCCAAAAATAAAGCCCAACTATGGGTTCCGCCGGGCTTTGCGCATGGATTTTATGTGCATGAGTGAGTGGGCTGAGGTAGTCTATAAGGCAACTGACTACTACGCCCCAGAATGGGAACGCACCTTGCTTTGGAATGATCCCTCCTTGAACATCACCTGGCCAATTCCCACAGGCGAAGAGCCCATCCTCTCCCCCAAGGACAAACAAGGCCGGCTTCTCGATGAAGGCTGAAGTTTATGAGCAGGAGATAAAATGAAAAACCTCCTCGTTACGGGTGGTGCGGGTTTCATTGGTTCAAACTTTGTTCGTTACCTGCTTCAAACTGACCTTGAAGTCCACGTAATCAATCTCGATGTGCTCTCATACGCAGGCAGTCAGGAAAATCTTAAGGATTTACCTTATCCAGAGCGCCATACTTTCGTAAGAGGTGATATCTGTGACCGTCCGCTGGTTGATCACCTTTTCCATTTCTATAAAATCGATACCGTTGTCCATTTTGCTGCTGAAACGCACGTGGACCGCTCGATCCTTTATCCTGAGCACTTCCTGCGCACAAATGTCGTCGGCACCTTCACCTTGCTGGAAGCTGCCCGCCAGTATTGGCTACGAGAAAAAGCACTCCCCCTTGATAGTCTCCGCTTCCATCACATCTCCACCGATGAAGTATTCGGCACCCTGAAAGCCTCCGACCCTGCCTGGACCGAAGAGACCCCCTACGCTCCTAGCTCGCCCTATTCTGCCTCCAAAGCTGCCAGTGATCATTATGTGCGTGGCGTATGGGCACACTTACGGTCTGCCCTATTCCATAACCCACTGTACGAATAACTATGGTCCATATCAGTTCCCAGAAAAACTGATCCCTCTCATGATCCTGAATGCGTTGGATGGCAAACCCTTACCCATCTATGGTGATGGTGCGCAGATCCGCGACTGGTTGTATGTGGAAGACCACTGTGAAGCCATATGGTTGGTGCTGAGCAAAGGACACGCCGGTCAGACATACAATATCGGTGCAGGCTCCCAACCGACCAACCTGGAGGTTGTCCAACACCTCTGTGGCGCCTTGGATGAGCTTTTACCTACCTCACCTTCCGTCCCCCATTCATCTCTGATGCGTTTCGTTCCCGATCGTCCAGGTCATGACCGGCGCTATGCCCTCGATATAACGAAGATTAAAACCCAATTGGGATGGCAGCCAAAGCAATCGCTTGGGAACGGCTTGCATAAAACCATCCAATGGTACCTGTCTCATCCAGATTGGGTCGCTGCGATTCGCCAGCAGCAGGATTACCAGCAATGGTTGGAACGAAATTACGACAAACGACAATGATTCGGGTTAGGAGGCAGCCATGAAGGGCATCATCCTATCAGGCGGTAAAGGCACACGCCTTTATCCCCTTACGATCGGGGTCAGTAAGCAGCTTCTACCTGTGTACGACAAACCCATGGTCTATTACCCGCTCTCCATGCTGATGCTGGCTGGAATTCGCGATATCTTAGTCATCAGCACACCTGACGCACTGCCTGCCTTCCGAAACCTATTGAAGGATGGTTCTCATCTTGGGTTGAAATTTACTTATGCTGAACAGGCCGAACCGCGCGGCCTGGCAGATGCTTTTTTAGTTGGCCGGGAGTTCATCGCTGGTGAGCCGGTTGCCTGATCCTGGGAGATAACATCTTCTTCGGGCATGGACTGCCTGCTCAGCTTCGCAGGGCAGCTCAGCTCAACCATGGTGCATTAATCTTCGCCTACCCGGTACGTGACCCCGAACGTTACGGTGTGGTCGAATTTGATGCGCAGGGTATGGCTCTCAGCATTGAAGAAAAGCCTGCTAAACCACGCTCCCATTATGCCGTCCCCGGCATGTATTTTTATGATTCTCAAGTCTCTGAGCTCGCTGCCACTCTCAAACCTTCCGCCCGCGGTGAGATTGAGATCACCGACCTCAATATGATCTACTTGTCACATGGGGAGATGCGTGTGGAAATCCTCGGGCGTGGTGTTGCCTGGTTGGATGCTGGCACCCATGAAGCCCTCTTGCAAGCCAGTAACTTTGTCCAAACGGTTCAAGACCGTCAAGGTATGATGATATCCTGCCCGGAGGAGATTGCCTACCGTCTTGGTTTTATCGACGCAGACCGGCTCCGCCAACAAGCCCTCACCATGGACAGCAATCAATATGGGCAATACCTGCTCCATCTCCTGGAAGATGATTTGCCTTTCCATAGACAATAATACCAACAGTCAATAAAATCAATATCCAATCGAACACAAAGATTGTAAGAATTATCTGTAGCATTTCACCTGGATCATCCCATGCGCATTCTTCTACTCGGTAATACTGGTCAGCTTGGTTGGGAATTGGAACGATCCTTGCTCCCTTGGGAGAGCTGGCCGTATGTGACTTTCCCGCTCTCGATCTGACTGAAAATAAGAGCCTCCGCCAGATTATTCAGGATTGTCAACCTGACCTGCTCATTAACGCCACTGCCTATACCGCTGTGGATCGCGCTGAGACCGAGCCTGAACTCGCAAACGCCATCAATGCTATTGCACCTGCCGTGATGGCAGAAGAAGTCCAACGGATGGGGGCATCCTTCATTCATTTCTCAACCGATTACGTATTTGATGGATTTCAAGGAACACCCTATCTTGAAAGCGATATACCTCAGCCCCTAAGCGTATATGGGCACCAAACTCGCTGGTGAGCAGGCAGTCCAACAGGTTGGTGGAGCATACCTGATCCTGCGTACCAGCTGGGTCTATAGCATGCGCCGGGATAGTTTTGTCAGCAAGGTACTTGGATGGGCACGATCCCAGCCTACGCTAAAGCTGGTCTCCGACCAGGTCAGCGGGCCCACCTGGGCACGTATGTTAGCAGAAGTAACCAGCCAACTATCTGTTCTTGCCAGTGAAGATTCATTTGACTGGTATTCTCAGCATCATGGTTTATACCATCTGGCAGGTTCCGGCTATTGCAGCCGTTTTGAATGGGGGCAGCAAGTACTACAGCTCGATCCCCACAAGGAAGAACAAGTTGTCCAAGACGTTCTGCCCGTCTGACGGCTGAATTTCCCACCCCGGCACGCCGCCCCTTTTTTCCGCCTTGAATTGTGACCTCTTCTATCAGACCTTTCATTTGACAACTGCCAGATTGGAAAGTCGCCTTGAAGCTCGCCATGGAGAAGCATGACCATTGCGGATCCTATCCATCTTTGGCACCCGCCCTGAAGCGGTGAAAATGGCACCTGTCGTTCAGGCATTAGCCCACACACCCCGGAATTACTCCACTCGTGTGTGTCACCGCCCAGCACCGTCAGATGCTCGACCAGGTTCTGGGATTGTTCGACATTCACCCCGATATTGATCTGAACTTAATGCAGCCCGACCAGAACCTGTCATCACTGACTGCAGAGATTTTTACTCATCTAGACCCAGTGCTTGCCAGCGTGAAACCCGACTGGATCCTGGTTCAGGGTGATACTACCACGGTCATGGCTTCATCACTGGCAGCCTACTACCGTCACATCCGTGTCGGGCACGTGGAGGCGGGTTTGCGCACCAACGATAAATGGCAGCCCTTTCCTGAGGAGATCAATCGCCGCCTTGCCAGTGTGGTCACAGACCTGCATTTTGCCCCCACCGATTGGGCTCGCCAGAATCTACTGCGTGAGAATATTCCCTCTGCAGCAGATCATCGTCACCGGTAATCCGGTCATCGATGCACTGCAGGCGGTGGTGCAGCTGCCTCCCACACCTGATGTGCTGGACCTCTTCAAACGCATCGACATCCCCTACCAGATCATCTGATCCGCCTGCAGATAGCTTCCCCAGGATTCTCCACGCCTGATCCTGGTCACTGCCCACCGCCGCGAAAACTTCGGTCAACCCCTGGCAGCAATTTGTTCTGCACTGAAAGAAGCTTGCCAATATTTATCAGGATGGTATTCGCATCGTTTACCCGGTGCATCTGAACCCGAACGTGCAGGAACCGGTCCATCGGATTTTAGGAAACTTACCCAATATGATCTTGCTCGACCCTTGGATTACCTTCCCATGGTCCACCTGATGAAGCATTCCAGCCTCGTTTTGACTGATTCAGGTGGCTTGCAGGAGGAAGCCCCAGCCTTGGGTGTCCCGGTGCTGGTCATGCGGGCAGTCACCGAACGACCTGAAGGTGTTTTGGCTGGCACAGTCCGACTGGTAGGGCACAGACCAACGGATGTGATCGTTACCCAGGCTTGCCATTTACTGGATGACCCTCAGGCTTATGCTGCAATGGCACAGGCAATCAACCCCTATGGGGATGGCAAGGCTGCCATGCGTATCGTCAATGCCATCCTCGCTGCAGGCAGTTGATCGCTCTCGATCGATATCTAAGACACGAGAATGCTCCTTCAATCCTTATCACATTTGATTTAACCTAAGATTTTCTGGTTAATTAGTCATCATGCTCGATCTCTCAATCTGTATCGCCACCCTCAATGCCTCTGATTACTTGCGCAATTGCTTACGCTCTATTTACGAGCAATCCTCCCATTTAAATTGGGTCGAGGCTGGTTCAATAGATCTTGAACAGACAGTCTAGATTCATCCCCGAATGAGCCAGTCGAGGTTGAACTTTGAGCTGATCATTGTAGATAACGGCTCCTCCGATGATACCGCTGGCGATGCTCCAAAGTGAATTCCCGGCTGCCCAGGCTTATTCTGAATGAGCAGGAACGATGGATTTGCCCGACCGATCAATCAGGCATTACGGGCCAGCCAGGGTCGCTATATGCTGGTGCTTAACCCCGATACGATCATCCTGCCAGGTGCGCTAAATGAGCTGGTTCAATATCATAGAATCCCATCCAGAGGTTGGTATCTGTGGCCCGAAGGTCTTGAATCGCGATGGCAGCTTACAAAAAGCCTGCCGGCGCGGTGTTTCTCGCCCATGGGCTGCATTCAGTTATTTCTCTGGGTTTGTCATCAGCTGTTTCCGCATAGTAAATTCTTTGGTGGCTACCTGTTGAATTATCTCGATGAGAATGAAGTCCATGAAGTGGATGGTATTTCCGGTTCATGCATGCTGATTCGTCGTCAAGTGATCGACCAGATTGGCTATCTCGATGAACGTTTTTTTGCCTACCAGGAAGATGCCGATTATTGCTTTCAGGCTAAAAAAGCCGGTTGGAAGATTGTTTATCTCCCTGCAGCTCAGATCATCCATTTTGGTGGGCAGGGTGGGTCTCGTGTCCAACCTTACCGTTCAATTTATGAATGGCACCGCTCTTATTATTTGTATTATCGGAAAAACCTTGCCAGGGATTATTTTTTCTTATTTAATTGGTTGTATTATTTCCTGATGGGACGTCAAGCTGGTTGTATCCCTGATTGCGAACGCATTAAGAACCGATAAATTTGCCGGTCCACGCCGCGCCTGATGGTCATCATCTGGAAGTTTCCTTGATAAAAAACCTTACTTCAAACCAACTCCTCCTAATTGCCATGGCTGCTGTACTGCTGCTATTGGCAGCTTTCTCCTTTTACCTGTTGCAGGATCCATCAGCTCCACTGCCATTTGCTCCCCCACCTGCCACCAACACCCTCGCCCCCTTACCCGCAAGTCCAACTCATACCATGGCTCCCACCTCCACCAGCATACCCACCCGTCAAACTTCCTACACTCCTTTTGCCACATTATCACTCCCAATCCTGAAGTCGCACACACAAGCACCAGATCTAACGTTGACCACTGTACCAGGCGGGACGACCTCTCCTGGTGTTCCAACTAATCCGGGTTCGAGCTTGCCATCCAGCACCTCTCTATATACTGTGACCCCTGGTTCTGCCATCATCACCCCTTCCCCAACGATCACCAGAACACTCACATCAGGCGAATATGGGGTCACCGGTCGGGTGATTCAAAATGGTACCCCTGTGGCTAACGTATTGGTTGAGTTTCAAGATGACGTTGCTCCACGGCAAGCATTCACGAATTTAGGTGGCCATTACTGGTTTACCAGCTTAGCACCTGGGACAACCTTTACCCTGGCGTTCAACCAGACTGATAATCCCCAATTGACCCCAGCCCCTGAGATTGCATCCCTGGCATGGATTGAAGGTTCTCTGCCCACTGGGATCAATATCATTGATTTACCCGATTTCGAAGTCAGCCTTAATCTTAGCGGGATGATTTTTGAGTTGCAAACCCCTGTGGATGGTGCTACCTATTCCGCCGCCGTAATCAGCTCATCCAATCCAATCCAATTCGTCTGGTCGCTTTACAGTCAGGGAGGATCCTATCATGTCGAGCTTGGTCCAAGTGGCAGCAACGAGCCAATTTGGACTTCCAGTCAGGTAGCCTCAACCAACTTTATGTGGGATGGTACCTTGGATGACGACACCCACATTTCTACCGGAGCGTACTGGTGGCGGGTTGCTGTAAAAAAATCCCTTGGGAATTACGTTGCTGTTATCTACGCTCAGCAATCGGACATCCTTTTTAATCCATAGAAATTGCTGAGGACGAACGTCCGAAAGTTGAGCGGGTGGCTAAACATATGCACCCGCTTTTTTGTATTAAAACTAAACAACTTCTGATCGAAAATTGATCTGAATGAACGAAAATACCTGGGTTGTGGTAAATCTTGATTGTGAATTATAATCCCGTCATCTTCGCCAATTTCCCTTAGGATGTTTTATGCCCAAAAATGGTTGGATTGCTTGTGTTATCGGTGTGATTTTAATACTTTGCGCCTGTGTTTTCTGCCTTATCGTGAGTTTAATTGGCGTCGGAGGTTACAACTATATTACCCCCGCCCTCACTTTGAATATACCCTATCAACCGATGAAAGTTGGTTCTCCAACCCCTTCCCCGCTTGTCATTCGTCCCACTTCTCAGACCGTAACATCAACCCCGACCTCAGTATTAGCTCCAGCCACACCTCTTACTGAATTGGCTACACCTGCCCCAATAAATACTTTATATCCTGTGTCGGTGCCGACCGATACTCTCCATACGCTGGAAAACACCTTCATTCCGATAAACAACCCGATTGAGCTCGCCCATCGTTTGCTTAGCCTGGATAATCTTTCGTCCACAGAAGCCCCACCCGCATCCTTCTACCAGGTTGGCGCGCAACAATCATTTTGGATTGGAGATGGCGAAGTGGAAAATTTCCGTGTCCAGGCCACCCTGCGTTACGTCACCGACCATGCTTACTTTTGGGTTGAAGATAATGTTTCTTATCGTCCGCGCGACCTAAGCAGCCTGGCGGAAGCTTTCGAAAATCAAATTTACCCCACCAACCGTGAGTTTTTTGGCAGCGAATGGTCTCCAGGCGTGGATGGAGATCCGCATATTTATATCCTCTATGCCACCGGGATAGGTGAGGGGATTGCCGGATACTTTTCCTCCGGTGACGAGTACCCAAGCCTGATTAACCGCTACTCCAATGGGCACGAGATGTTCATGATTAACGCCGATAACTCGCCATTGGATAGCGAATATACCTTTGGTGTCCTCGCCCACGAATTTCAGCATATGATCCATTGGTATCAGGATCGGAATGAATCAAATTGGATCAGTGAGGGTTTTTCCGAGCTTGCAGTCCTACTGAATAATTTCTATTCTGGTGGGTTTGATGCCTTATATACCAGCAAACCCGATGTGCAGCTCAACAATTGGCCTGATGATTCTCAGGAGGATACCACCCCTCATTATGGGGCCAGTTTTCTGTTCCTCACCTATTTCCTGGATCGATTTGGTGAAGCCGCCACCAAGGCACTCGTTGCTAACCAGGATAATGGTCTGTATAGTTTGGATTCCACCTTGCAGCAATTCAACGCCACAGACCCCCTTACGGGTGAGCCGATTACCGCCGATAATTTCTTCCTGGATTGGGTGATCACCAATTATCTGATGGACCGTAAAGTGGCTGATGGGCGCTTCTCCTATACCAGCTATAGGGGAGCTCCTCGCGCAGAACCTACCGAAACATTCAACACCTGCCCTATCGCCTCCACCACGCGTGATGTTCACCAATATGGTGTCGATTATATCCGCTTCACCTGCCCGGGTAGCTATACCCTTCATTTTGAGGGTTCCATCCAGACCCCTCTCCTACCACAGGATCGCCACTCCGGATCTTACGCTTTTTGGGCAAATAAGAGCGATGAGTCAGATACGACCCTGACAAGGACCTTCGATCTCACCGGTTATTCCGGTCCTCTCTCTTTGAATTATTGGACCTGGTACGAGGTGGAAAGTGGCTGGGACTATGTCTACCTGGAAGCCTCGACCGATGGTGTAAACTGGCAAATCCTCACCACGCCTTCCGGCACGTCTGCAGACCCTCAAGGGAACAACTATGGGTGGGGTTATACAGGCCTGAGTGGAGGCAGATCTGTCCCAACTTGGATCCAAGACACTGTGGATATATCTCAATTTGCCGGCCGAAATCTGACCCTGCGTTTTGAATATATAACCGATGCCAACGTGACTGGCGAGGGCTTCCTGTTGGATGATATCTCCATCCCTGAGATTGGTTACACTACTGATTTTGAGACTGATAATGCGGGCTGGCAGGCTGACGGATGGGCACGCATTCAGAACGTCTTACCCCAGAATTATGGTCTGGCACTCATCTCAATGGGCGATACCACCAGTGTCCAATACCTCACGCTGAACCCCGATATTACGGCAGATATCCCATTTACCATAGGCAGCGGTGTCGATAATGTCGTCCTGGTAGTATCAGGTACCACTCGTTTCACCCGCCAGTTAGCTCCCTATCGCTTTTACGTCAGCCAACCCTGATTCAGACATAAAAAATGGGATTGTCGCTAAATACAGACAATCCCATCGGTATTTAAGTGGGCGGACTGAGTTCAATTAGCTCTTATATCTACTGGGTGCGGTATGTTCTTATGCCGGACTGAGTCCGGTTCGTTCTTGTACCGGACCAGTCGGATCCCGAGTCCGGTTCGTTCTTATACCGGATGGATTCCGCCCAATTATGCTTATTCCTTCTTGTGTGGAGCTCTTAATGCCGTCAATTCTCGTTCAAGCTCTGCCCTTCTTGCCTCAGCTACAGCCATTACTTCATCCTTTAATCGGATGGTCCGTTCCTGAAGCTGAGCCCTTACCTGTTCCCCAGAAGCAGGTGCCAGAAGGATCGCAATCGTCGCTCCCACCAATCCCCCCATAATCACACCCGCAAAGAAATTGAATACCTTACGCATGCTAACCTCCTTTCAATAATTTGCATGATGCATACTTCTATTATAATATAGGTCGAATACCTTCAAAAAATTTTTTTCTGATATTTCACTGTATAATGAATTAGCAATTAAAAATGTCGGCAGATTTTCTGGAATAATAAACAAAATAATATCTTATCCAGGCTCAAGCAGTATATGGAGTATACATCGAAAGGAGGATAGACTTGAAAATCGCTGTTTGTGTAAAACAAGTGCCTGATTCAGCTGCCAAGCTCGTTGCCGTGGATGGCAAGGCAAATTGGGGAGATTCTCCACTTATCATCAACCCTTGGGATGAATATGCCGTTGAGGCTGCCCTTCAACAAGCCGAAGCGCATAATGGCAGCGTCATTGCGGTCAGTATCGGGGGAGAGGGCTCAAAAGAAGCCCTCAAACATGCTCTGGCAATGGGTTGTTCGGAAGCCATCCTTATCTCTGATGAAGCTTTGACTCAGATGGATAGCCAGGTGACGTCCCGTGTTCTTGCAGCCGCAATCAAGAAGATGGGTGACGTCGATTTAGCCTTCCTCGGGCGTCAAGCCATTGACACCGATACCGGGCTTACCGCTGCCCAAACCGCCCGCTTGCTGGGCTGGCCAGCCCTAACCCTCGTCGCAGTCATCTCGAAGCGTGGATCCAGCTGCACGCACCATCCGGGTTGATCGCAGTGCTGAAGAAGGTAGGCTTACCGTGAGCTCAAGGATACCCGCCGTGCTCAGCATTGTTAAGGATTTTGGTGAACCGCGCTACCCTTCCTTCATGGGTATCCGCAAAGCTTCACGTGCTGTCATCCCTGTTTGGTCCCTTGCAGATTTAAGCTTGGATGGTCTCAAAGCCAACATCACCTGGCCCGAAATCCTGAACCCCCCTCAACGTCAGGTCACCACGGAGATGATCACAGGTAGCAGCCCTCAAGAGATTGCCGAGGCACTGGCAGATAAAATCATGGCGGAGAAGATCCTATGAATAAGATTTGGGTGTACATCGATCAATTCAAAGGAGCGGCTCTATCTACCTCATGGGAAGGGATCGGGGCTGCTAAAATGCTGGCACAGCAGCTCGGGGGAGGTGTGACTGCCCTGGTCTTCGGGAAAGGTGTCGAAGCTGTTGCCTCTCAGGCATTCCAATATGGCGCTGATGAAGTCCTGCTCGCCGATGATCCCTCCCTGGATGATTACCGCACTGAGCCATACACCGCTTTGTTGGCTAAATTAGCTGCAGAATCTTCACCAGAAGCAATTCTCTTCCCCACCACCACGCGTGGACGTGAACTGGCCGCTATGGCTGCGATCGACCTGAACACCGGCGTCCTGCCGGATGTGATAGCGCTGGAAGTTGTAGACGGCTCAATCCTTGCCACTCGCCCCATTTATGCCGGGAAACTTGCTTTCTAAAGTTAAGTGCCTCACCCGCCCACAGCTTGTCACTTTTCGGGGTCGGGCTTTTGCCAAGCCGCCCCTTGATGCGTCCCATACGGGCACTCTGACCAAGGTAAATCCCGTAATGAGTGAAGCGGATATTCCCACCAAAGTCGAATCCTATGCTGCTGGTGAAGCTGGGGTTAGTCTCAGTGATGCCTCCGTGATCGTCTCTGGCGGTCGTGGGGTCTCAAACAACCCCAGCCTCACCCCACCTGCCGGTTTGGATGAAAAACAAGCGGAAATCTGGAAAGCCCAACAAGGTTTCAAGCTCATTGAAGACCTGGCTCAAGTCCTCCATGCCGCAGTCGGTGCAAGCCGTGCTGCCGTGGATGCCGGATATATCCCTTACCCTCACCAGGTCGGTCAAACCGGAAAAGTCGTCTCTCCAGACCTATACATAGCCTGTGGAATTTCTGGTGCCATCCAGCATCAGGCTGGTATGCGTACGAGCAAGGTCATCGTCGCCATTAATCGCGATCCTGAGGCTCCCATCTTTAAGCTGGCCCGCTATGGGGTTGCTGGAGACCTATATGCAATCATCCCGGAGCTTACCGAAGCATTTCGTAAGCGCTTGGGCAAATAAAGATAATATCAATTCCCCTATCGTTGTCCTCGCCTTGGGAGTGGGGAAGCACGCGCTAATCCGCCACATCCCGGATGACTTGTTCGGGATGTGGCTGGTAAAAATATGGCAGAAAAATACCTCGACCAAAAGAATATCCTCCTCGGTGTGACTGGCTCAATTGCCGCTTATAAAGCCGCGGATCTCGCCAGCAAGCTGACCCAGGCAGGCGCGTTGGTGGATGTCATCCTCACCCCAGCCGCCACCGAATTTATCACCCCACTCACCTTCCAGTCGGTCACCGGTACGGCCAGCCTTTACTGATAAAGCCCTGTGGGGTGCACAGGCTCACGTTCTTGCATGTGGGGTTGGGTCATACTGCTGATCTGTTCGTTATCGCCCCTGCCACCGCCAATACCATCGCCAAATTGGCCCACGGCCTGGCTGATAACCTGCTCGTTCTAGCTGGGCTCTCCTTCGGCCCTGGCACCATTGACCGGCCTCTTCTGATTGCCCCTGCCATGGATGGAGGCATGCTTAATCATCCAGCCACCCAGGAAAATCAGGAGCGATTGCGCCTGCGTGGTGCGCTCATCATCGGTCCGGAACTCGGGCATCTCGCCTCCGGGCTGGAGGCACGTGGACGTATGACAGAACCCGCCGTGATCCTTGGGCATATCCGCTACTTGCTAACCCGTCGCGGTCCATTACAGGGTCGTCGAGTGGTTGTCACCGCAGGTGGCACCCAGGAATCCATTGACCCGGTGCGCCTCATCACCAATCGCTCCTCGGGTAAACAGGGATATGCTCTCGCTCAAGCCGCTTTGGATGCAGGGCGCAGAGGTCACTTTGATCTCGACCATGGTTGCCCTGGATGTCCCACAAGGTGCAGAGCTGATCCCGGTCTCCAGCGCTACCGAGATGGAATCTGCTGTATTGAATGCGTGCACAAAGGCAGATGTCTTGCTCATGGCCGCCGCAGTTTCAGACTTCAGACCCACCCAGGCAGCAGGACAAAAGATTAAAAAAGCATCCGGAGTACCAGTTCTAGAGCTGGAACCGACTTCCGATATCCTTTTGGCTTTATCAAAACAACAGCCCCAATCAGGAAATCCCAAGGTAGTAGTCGGTTTTGCAGCCGAAACCCAGAACCTGCTTGCCAATGCTGAACACGAAGCTCAAGTCCAAGCACCTGGATCTTGTTGTCGCAAATGATGTCAGCAGCCCCAGCTCCGGTTTCAGCGTGGATACCAACCAGGTGACCTTGCTTCACTCAGATGGGCGCACTTTTCCTCTGCCCTTAATGACCAAATCCGAGGTCGCTGAAAGGGTTATCGCCGAAGTTATCAATTTGCTTAAAAAATAAATCCATACGCCAGGCTTGAGTGTAATGATAATTACTCGGACTGGAGGCAGAGATGAAGCTTAGAAATGCCATCACTGATATTCCTGGCATCCTGGTTGGGCATGCCCAGAACGAGGAGGCGCTCACCGGTTGTACCGTTGTCCTGTGTGAGAAAGGTGCTGTCGGCGGTGTTGACCAGCGCGGTGGTGCCCCTGGCACGCGTGAGGTAGATGCCTTGCATCCCATGCATTTGGTCAATAAAGTCCATGGCATCACCCTCGCAGGTGGCTCAGCTTTCGGTCTGGAAGCCGCCACGGGTGTCATGCGTTACCTTGAAGAGAAAGGTGTCGGTTTTGACACCCATATCGCCAAGGTCCCCATTGTCCCCGCTGCCATTCTGTTCGATCTTGGGATTGGTAAAGCTGATGTTCGCCCTGATGCTGCCATGGGCTATCTTGCCTGCCAGAATGCTTCATCCGAGCCACCTGCGGAGGGTAACGTCGGAGCCGGTACCGGTGCCACTGTCGGCAAGATCCTTGGACTGGGCCAGTGTATGAAATCCGGGATTGGTACTGCCAGTCTGGAGATTGGTGCTGGTGTGATCGTTGGTGCTATCGTTGCAGTTAATGCCTTTGGGGATGTCATCGATCCCACCACCAACCAGATCATTGCCGGAGCACGCTCAAAAGACGTAGGACCACTGCATATTGGCGCTCCCGGCTACTTTGCCGATACCCTACAGGTCATGCAAACCCTCATCGGGAGAACTGTGCTAGGCTTTGGTAGCCGTGGTAACACCGTCATCGGCGTGGTCGCCACCAATGCGAAATTGGATAAGGAAGCTGCCAACAAGGTTGCTCAGATGGCCCATGATGGTCTGGCACGCACAATTCGACCCGCTCATACCATGGTGGACGGTGACACCATCTTTGCCCTCGCCACTGGCGAGCACACTGCCGACGTGAACATCGTCGGTGCGTTTGCTGCTGAGGTATTTGCCCAGGCAATCCTACGCGCGGTACGAGCCGCCAAACCCATCGCAGGGATACCGGCAATTTCACAATAATCTGTTGGCTGGCTATCTTTTCAGCCTCTGCCCAGCGCCATCGCCTTGAATAACACCGATTTGGCTTTCTTTACCATCCAGGAAGACTTTTTCTCGTCCTCCGCTGCATATTGGGCATCCCCCAGGATGGTATACAGCGCCTTCTCCACCCCATGCGGGATGATATCGCCCGCCATGCCATAGCCGATGCAGTCGTACCCCACCAGGAACAGCCCCGGGATGGGTGACACCGGGTCCAACCGCTGATCCCCACTTTGCCCCAACCGGTGCGCCATCTCAGCTGTCCACACCCCTTGGAAGAACATCGGCACCTGCAGCTCCACCGCCTGGTCAAAATTGGGGAAGATCTCTCTGAGCTGTGCCTCTCACAATCTCCAGCTCATGCTTCAGGTTATAAGGCGGCTGCATCACCCAGAACACATCCAGCATGTGCTTCCCAGGTGGGGCAAGCTTGGGGTCGAAGAAGGTTGGCGCGTAGCTGTTCAACGTGCGCTCCCAGCCCATGGTGTGCAGCAGGGAATGCTCCTTACCCAATAAGGGCTCATTCAGCCCCAAAATCAACGCTGCCACCACTGCCGGAACTGCCTGTCTCAGATGAGTCACATATTCCTTGGGCAGGTTCTCTTCCCCAACCAGCTGGATCAGTCGCTTCATGCCTGCATTGTGTACCACCACGTCGGCTTTGATCGTCCGTCCATCTTTGAGCTTTACCCCCACTGCTTTGCCATTTTCCAACAGGATCGACTCGACCTTCGTGCGTGTAACAATCTCACCACCGTGATCTGTGAATCACCCGCTCCAGTCCATTCACGATCGCTGCCGTACCACCGATTGCCGTGCCCCATACCGCCATCTGCTCCAGCGCATCCACGATGGCCCGCTTGGTCTCATTGGCCGAGAAGGTATCCACCGTCTGTGAGGCAAAGCAGTAGGTGATGATCGTCTCCACATACTTCACGTATTCTTCATTCCCTGGGAAATACCGTTCGATGTACTGCCGGGCAGTCATGTCATCCGGGTAACTCACCGCCGGGTCATACATATCTGCAATCCACCGGTACACCTTCGCCATCCCCCTCGCACCTCCCACCAGCGCCTCCTGTGCTTCATCCGTCGACCCAAATCGTCGGCCATCTTTGGTCAGCACCCAATGCTCCCCGCGTGCCTTTACATCGTGGATGGTCACCCATTGAATCGGTGCTTCCAGCTTGGTGCATAGTTTTCCGATCCGGCTTTTGGGTCCCGGGCAGGTCCAGGCTGCCGTGGTGATGGCATAATCTTCATAGGTCAAGCTGGGTATATTTACCACCAATAAAACCAAGCTGTTCCAGATACCAGCACCTTTTTCCCCGCCCGTGCCAGCCCTGCCGCGGTCATCAACCCACCAATCCCAGCCCCGATCACTATCGACTTCGTAGCTATCCTTCAGCTCAGCCGGTTTTGCTTCCAGCCATGGTGCTGAAAATACATTGTTCGGGCACAGGTACAGGCATTCGCCACATTCGGTGCAAAGACTCTCATCGATGGTTGGCCAGACATCCTGTCCAATTTCCATCTTTATGGCTTTCGTCGGGCAGCCAAGCATGCAATAACTGCAACCACTACAACGTGATTTCTCGATTTCAATCGCCATTTCTTGCTCCTCACCAATAAAATTATGAGTTATGGTTTGGTCACCGTGGTGCTCAGACTACGTCAGGTTAAAAATAAATGCGGTAGATTCGTCAATGCGATCACGATGAATGGTCCCATCGCCAGCATTCCAATCAATGCCACTTCGGGTCGCTCGCAGGATGGTGATGGCTACCCCAAATGCGGTCAGGAACAACGAGACAGTACAAGGTCAGTGGTCCATAGAAAGTCAACGCGGCGAACGACCCGGTTGTTCCATCCCATCTGCCATCTTGCGATAGATCAGGTTGATCACGAATGCCACCCCCAGCCAGCCCACGAAGTTCTGGATCGGCACCCCATTGGCAACATACGGCACGTAAGGTCCACCACCCACCCACGCCCACCATCCCTGGCTGACGGCAATCGGATCGATCATCATATCCCAGGCAGTGGTTGCGAATGCCCCAATGGCTGCCGCCCAGATTGGAGAGGTCTTCTGCTTGAACACGGGTGATAGGCTTGCCATCGCGGTCGAGAGCATATCACTGATGCAGAATGCGGCATACACGATTGGTTCCCAGGCCAGGGCTGCCAGGAACGGCACCCCGAATAACGAAAGGCCGAGCATTGTGGTGTAATAATAATGCCCAAATACCAGCCCAAAATTCACCCCCAAGGCTTCAGCGCGTGAACGCCACCACAAATGAGAGCCCAAACATGATCAGGCTGCGCTTCCAACCTTTGGTCAGCACCGCATGCCAGATCACGAAGACCAGCAGTGCCCCCACATATCCCAACAGGAAATCCACCGTGAATGGGATCCGCATTCCCAGCAACACATTCAGGATGATTAACACCACAGAAATCACCGTCACCACCGCCAGATAGCGGAACGGTCCTCTTCCCTTATCTACATTCTTCATCCTGTGTTATCAATGCTCCCGGTAGCAGCTCCAGAGATTGAGTACTTCAGCCATCTGCCATCTTGCTATCGATTAGGCTGTCTACTCATGCTTCGAATATTATCGATCCATCATCTACCCACCGATGCTCCTGCTCGTGCCAATAACGTCTCACACGATCGCGGCATGCCACCAGGAGTGCCGTGGTCAGTTCTTTAAATGTCCGGTCACCCCGGATGACGCCGAAATACCATCTGCTGCATGAATGGGCTTTTGCTCAATCAGGTCGGAGCACACTTCCGGTAGCGCATACACAGCTTTGGCAAACAGCCGGGCTGACAGTAATTGTGGCGTGATGGAGGCATTGATCAGCTGCGGTATAACCGCTCAAGTCAATTTCCTTGCTCTCCAGGGCATAAAACATCTGCTCAGCTGCCAGGCGTGCACTCACCACCGCATAGGATATGCCCTCCCCCATCCATGGGTCTGCCAGGTTGGCGGCATCTCCCACCAGCAGCACCCGTCCTTTATGCAAGGTCCGCGTCTCGCCCTCCCAAGCGGGATCTGGTGCCCTTGCAAGTGTAAGATCTTGGGGTCGAGCAGCACCGCTTCACTGGCGATGAATTTTTCCAATGCTTTTTTGAGCCCGATCGCCTTTCCCGGGAACTGCCCTGAACACTCCCACTGAGAGATGGTCACGTTTCGGGAAGATCCAGCCATAACCACCCGGTAAGGCACCAAAATCGAAGGTTGCAAAGCCACCCTGGGCTTCCAACGAGGCGGGTGATACTGCCAGCTCTGCTTCCACCGCCACCCCCACCTCCCGGTCTGGCATTAATCCCATCGAGCGCGCCACGATGCTGTTCACGCCATCCGCGCCTGCCAGCAGCTGGGCTTGCAGCTCACCCTGGGTGGTGGTCACCACCACCCGGTCGCTCTTCTCCTCCACACTTACCACGCTGATCCCTTCCAGCAAATTCGCCCCAGCCTGGACTGCCTGCTGGACGAGGTAATGGTCAAAGCGATCGCGCATCACCAGCCATGCCACCGGCCAGCCTACCTCAACCTTGAGCAGCTGCTGCCCGGCGATAGGTCACCACCCCTCCCACGGCCTTGTTGCTCGAATACTGCGCTCACGTCGAAGGGCAGGTTCTGCATCGCTTTCCAGGTCACCCCTCCACCACAAGTTTTATAACGCGGTAAGGTTGCCCTTTCCAGGATCAGCACATCCAGCCCGCGCTTCGCCAGCAGGTATGCCAGAACTGCACCTGCAGGTCCTGTCCCAACGACGATCACATCATGCACTTAGCTATTCTCCTGGCAAGAATTCATGACCCTGTGTCATACTATTCCAGTTAACACCTTTAGTTCAATTTAGAGACGCCTCGTTGTCAACCAAACGAGGCGTCTCGATTATTTATGCCTTCAGGTATTTATCAAACCACCGCAGGATGTGATTTAACCTGGCGATCCTTCGGTCGGTCCGCCCGGTGCGCGATAACCCGTGGAATTCATCTGGGAAGCGCACCATCTCGCTATCCACACCCAGCTTTTTCAAGGCCACAAACACCTGCTCCCCCTGCTCGATCGGGCAGCGCAGGTCGAATTCATTATGCAGCACCAGGGTGGGTGTGCGGGCATTCCCGATATAAGCAATCGGTGAGTGTGCCCAAAAATTCTGCAGGTCTTCGAAAGGTGGCTTGTTCCCCAGCTCCATCTGGAAGGTCCAATTGAAATCACTCGATCCCCACATGGAGACGAAGTTGCTCACACAGCGCTGGGTGACGGCTGCCTTGAAGCGTTGGGTATGCCCAATGATCCATACCGTCATGTAGCCGCCATAACTGCCACCGGTCACGCCCATCCGCTTCGGGTCGATGTAGGGCTGTTTTTCCATATAATCTGCCCATGCCATCAGGTCAGCATAATCCGCCTTACCCCAATCACCATAGATTGCCTTGGCATGTTCCTCCCCGTAGCCTCGCCCGCCGCGTGGGTTGCTGAAGTAAACCACGTAGCCATGTGCAGCCAGGTAGTAAAACTCGTGCATGAAGAGCTTGCCATATTGGGTTAGCGGTCCGCCGTGGATTTCCATGATGGATGGATATTTTTTAGCTGGGTCAAAACCCGGTGGCTTTAAGATCCATCCCTGCAAGTCATTTTTATCCGGTCCTGTAAACCACACTTCCTCCACCTGACCCAGGTCGATCCCATCCAGCAGCTTGCGATTGAGCCTGGTGAGCTGCCGGTCTTTTCCACTTGCCATTTCACGCACGAAGATCTGCACCGGGTCGTTCATCTGTCCGTAGAAATATGCCAGTTGTTTCTGCTGCCCGGTCGAAGGTGAACGAACCCACCACCCCACCTTCGCCAATCTCATCCCGCAGGTCATCCCCACTGACCGAGATGGAGGAGAGCTTGCGAGCTGCCATGCAAACACCGTGTTGAAATACAGTCGTTTTCCATCTTTAGACCAGGTTGGAGCGCATCCGTCTCCGGTGAGCCGATATCGTTGATCGTGCTTGAATCGACGTGCAGGTCATATTTTTCGGTCAGGTTGCGTGGTGGCTTTAGATCCATCTGCTGGCACAACCCACAAGCCCGCATTCTTGTACCATAACCCCTCGCCCTCTGAGCCGATATAAGCGATCCAGCTTTCCATCCGGTGAGAATGAAGGTTGGAATTTATCGCCCATGGGTGTCTCAATCTTGCGGAATTTTCCCCCCTCTTGCTGGCATGACGAACAGATCCAGTCGGTCGGGCTTGAGATCAGGATTCTCGCTGCGGTTGGAAACTGAATGCGATCCATTTTCCATCCGGTGACCAGGTGGGAGAAATGCTCATCATAAACTGGGTCATCGGTGAGCTGCTTGGCTTTTCCTGTGCGGGCATCTACCGTCCAGATATGCGTCCGCTCATGCGGTAAATAGCCATATCCATCCAGCTTGTAAAATAACCGGTCGTAATGCCGAGAGACGACGCCCAGCTTCTTCTTTTGCTCATCTTTCTCACGCTCCAGTGTTTCAGCATCCATTTTGCGCACCGTGCATAAGAGCTGCTTCCCATCCGGTGACCAGCTCAGGTCATCAATCTCACCATCGATCTGGGTCAGGCGGCTCGCCTCTCCACCCGAAAACGGGATCAGGTAGATTTGAGCTGGTTTTTCCTTGTCTCCCCGGTCTGAAAGGAAGGCGATCTGGCTTCCATCCGGTGACCAGCGCCCACTCCCATCATGCTGGTCACCTGTTGTGAACTGGCGTGGGTACTCCATTCGCAGTAGGTGCCACCCACAGGTTGGTGTATTTCTTTTCCGTTTTTCGATCCACCCGTTGAACGGTATAGACCACATTTTGTCCATCTGGAGAGATGCGTACTTCCGATACTGTGTTGAACTGGTACAGGTCTTCAGCCGTGATGGTTCTTAGTTTCCGTGCTGCCATAATCATCTCCATGCTGCATGTTTGTATAGTTTGGTTGCAGTCATAATTTTAACACGCAATCCTCATTGAATGCCTGCTTGTGCCGGAAAAGAATTAAAGATAATATTCATCCCTGCAACCTATGGCTCCGATTATCGTATATCTAATCAGTGTAATGTTCACAGAATAACGGCTCTAAATAACAGATAAATCGGATTTGGAGCGTTATCGTTGAAAGAAAGGAGCTCGGTATGGGGATCATAAAATTTATTTTTGGGATTATCGGGGGCATCCTGGGGTTGATCTTTGGCGTCATTGGGCTGGTCATTGGTCTGGTGCTTGGCGTTCTTGGATTGATCATTGGCGCGATCATTTTCGCCCTGGTGGTTATCGGTTTGGTGCTGCTCATCCCGCTCGCGCCCATCATTATCCTGTTGGTCATCATCTTTTAGCCATTTCCAAGTGTAAACCCCTCATCAGTCTGTCAAAGGGGCGGACGTTATCCGCCCCTTTATCTTTAATCGCCCAAATTTTCATTTTCAAGTAGTACTATTTAGCTTTCCCTCTTGTAATTTTAGACTATTATGGTCTAATATGGTTCTATTAGTTTATTTGCAGGAATTAACCTTGAAGGGCGCGCTCTTTGCGCACCTTTTTTGCACACTATCTGCGGGTAAATATTTTTTTCCAATATCGGTGTTTATCTGTGGTGGAGAGTGCCTACTGTACTCACTATCTGTGTGCATCTGCGGTTAAATATTATTTCTACTATCTGCAATTATCTGTGTTCATCTGTGGTTAGATTTATCTATCCGTGGAAAATATTAGGAGGTAATTCATGTCTGTAACCACTGCTCCTTCCCAGGAAATGATCGACCAGTTTGTCGGAAATGCCCATGGCAACCTTGCCATCGTCAAGGAGCTGCTTGAAAATACCCATCCATGATCAATGCCAATGCCAGCTGGACTGAAACCGCCGTCCAGGCCGCTGCCCAAACCGGTCAGGTGGAAATCGTCAACTATTTAATTGATCATGGTGCTGAGTATGATATCTGTACCGCTGCCATGCTTGGTAATCTGGATTGTCTGGATGATTTTTTAAAGGAGGATCCCAATCTGATCAATGCCCGCGGTGCCCATGGCATCCCCCTGCTTGTACTTCCCGGTCATCCATGCCAGGACTGAAAGTGGCTGAATATCCTGCTCCAGCATGGGGCTGATCCAAATGCTGCCTCACCCGGTGGGATTACCCCTCTCCACGGTGCAGTCATGTTCAACCAACCTAAAATGGCAGAGTGGCTGCTCGATCATGGTGCGGATCCAAATCCAAAGTATGAAGGTAAAACTCCATTGGCAATGGCGGTGGAGAAAAACCGAAGCGAGCTGGTCGAGATATTACGCTCGCATGGTGGGATGGAATAAATTAGCAGTTATCGCCCGGTAAAATTGTAATCCAACAGCTCGCTGTATGCCGGACGTAATAGAATTGCGTCCGTGTACCGTACGATCGCCGCAGCTTCAGGCAGCAGCATCTTTCCACCCCTCACCGTCACCTGGCCATCATTCAGGATGTCACGGTAGGTCCCATCCGGCAGGCTGACCATGATGTAGCCGGTTTTTCCACTCGTATTGAAGATCCCGTATAAGTTCTTTCCCGGGTACTCCCAGACTGCCTGGATGGCTGGATCAGCCTGAATCACCACAAACTTGCCCTCCACCTGTGCCGGGTCTTTTTTAAGCTTCGCCAGCCTGGTCAGGAACGGCTGGAGTGAATAATCACCCCAATCCACCTTATCGATATCAAACAGCGAAGGGGTATGTTTGGTGCCCGATTCCTGCCCGCCATAGATCAGGAAGGGTCCCTTATTGAAGGCTTCAAAAGCGGTCCATGCCATGGCCTGTGAGCGGGTGGGAGCCAGTCGCATGATGCGGGCCTGGTCATGGTTTTCCACACAGCGCATCTTTATATAATTCTCCGGGTAGATACTATCCTGGTAGCGCAGCATCTCGATATATCGCCGTACTGGTACCTTCCCCTGCACTGCCAGCTGCCAGATCGGCCAGATATCATAATCATAAGTCAGGTCAAAGGCCGCATACAGCTCGCCATCTGAGAAGTCCGGTTAACCCATTTGCCCGCCGCTCCCCTACAAAGCTGGCATGCACTGACTCAGCCAGCCAGATCACCCCCGGTTTGATCTTAGCTACTTTCTTGCGCGCTTGCAGCCAAAATTCCTGGGGAACCAAGCGAGCCACATCACAACGGAATCCATCCACCCCCAGCTCCACCCAACCTTGCAGCGTTTCGATCTGATAATCGATCAAGTCCCGGGTTTGGGTATTTCAAATCGATCACGTCACTCCATTCCGGCACCGTGGTCACTGGGTTGCCCTTCTCGTCCTGGTGAAAGTACTCCGGGTGTTCCTTCACCAAGACTGAATCGTGTGCGGTATGGTTATACACCACATCGATCATCACCTTCATTCCCCGCTCATGGGCTTGCTCAATCAGCCGGGTGAAGTCTTCCTTGGTTCCATATTCCGGGTTCACTTCCCGGTAATCCCTGATCGAATATGGGCATCCCAGGCTGCCTTTTTTATTCAGCACCCCGATTGGGTGGATCGGCATGAACCAGAGCACATCCACACCCAGCGTATGCAGGCGCGGTAAATCCTTCTCCACATCGCTAAATGTTCCATTTGTGCCATGATTGCGCACATAAATTTCATAAATTACCAGATTGCGATAGCTGGAGGGAGTATCACTCGCCATGATGTTGTCCTCTAAGTTCTAATCAGGATGGTCGGACCAACACTAATTGTAATCGATATCACAAAGCCAGGCGTTCCGGTCGGGGGTGAAATTCATACTATTTTCTGCGTACATTATTCACATATCACATTGCCGAGATGTGCTTCATGAGAGATAGCAGATTTGATTCAGGGTGAATCTATGTTATAATTTATTCGTATTATTACAGGTCGGTTTAGTCTATATTATTTGTATACATCACTGAGTAGAAAGGGAGAAATCTATGACAGACTCTTCATACACTGAGGTTATGCATTACCAAAATAGGTCGCAATAAAAATGTAGGTTGGGTCAAGCAAGGTCATTTTCATCCGTATAATCAGAGACTCGTATGGTAGCTCTTACACGCCAACAAGAGTTTATCTCCTTCGTAGAATATACACCAGGTTGTAAATCAGTCTTGACATAGAACATGCGTTCTGGTATAGTATATACTACACAAAAAGGATGGGAATTATGACCCCTTCAGCCATTCACCAGGCACAACGTTATGTCTCTCCCCCAAAGAGAGAAGAATTCAATCACCGGGTCTGGGCGCTCGTTCGCCAGATTCCACTCGGGAAAGTCTCCACCTACGGTCAAATTGCTGCCCTTCTTTCTCCACCTCCCGGGATGGATCAAAAGTCATACCTGGCATTCGGTGCCCGTTGGGTGGGTGGTGCTATGGCAGCTTGCCCACAGGATGTTCCCTGGCAACGTGTGATCAATTCACAAGGCAAAGTCAGCCTGCGCCCAGGTGGAGGTGGATGGTCACCAACGTGAGCTGCTTGAAGATGAAGGCGTAATCTTTGATGAGCATGATCGCGTCAATCTGAAACTTTATGCCTGGGAAGGTCCATCCGAAAATCATTGATCAGGTTGATTGCTGGACTAAGCTCGAGATGCTCATTTCGTATAATCGACTGGAGATTTTACAATGGCTACAAATTATCCAATCAACCCACGTGTTCGCGCCTATGGTAAAGCTCGCCTCGATATTGCCGGTCGCGCTAACAACCCATGGCATATGGGAAAAGTTATGGAAACGTCCTTCAAATTCATTTCCGTTCGTCTGGGGTGAATCATGGAAGCAATGTGTGGAATACCGGGTAGATGATTTGCCGCTGAAGTGGGATTCTTCATCGATGTTCTTGGGCTCCCCGTCAATGCCCTCGACCCTGGTTATGCCATGTTCACCTCACCTCAAGGTGATTTTTTCTTCGCAGTCGTTCCCTCTCCGCAGGCTGAGCAGTCCACACCTCCCGATGCCATTCGCCTGCAATTTATGGTTAAGGATATTCATGGCCACCGCCCAGCTGCTGGAGCAACGTGGGATAGAATTTGAGCAAGCCTCCTCAGCCCCTCCATCCTGGCTCGTCCCTGTCCATCGGCTCCTTTCGCACTCCGCATGGTATCTGCTATTGAGCTGTGGGGGATGGTTAATACAGCTACCCCATCCAGTGTGAAGATGAGCCTGCCGAAAAATCATCGGATGGGAATGGGGATAATGATGATGACGAGGATGACCTCGAAGATGGCGATCTCGTCAAAGACGATGGAGAAAATGGGGATGAAGACCTCGTCGATGACGAGGGCGAAAATGAAGAACCCGATGAGCAAGATACTGAAATTGGGGATGGTGACGAACTCATCGATGACGAGGGCGTAGGCGATGATGATGAAGATGATGAGCTCCTTGAGGATGAAGACGTTGATGAGGATGAAGATGATGAGGACAAATTGATGACGATGACGATGAAGATGAATTCGACCGAGATGAATATTCTTCCTCTATAAAATCTACTCCTCAGCAAGTAAATCTATCCTCTCACCCCAAAATATACCAAAATAACAAATCCAAGGTACACGATAAATCAGGGGATGGTCAAAAAACTCTCCCTCTTGAGTACATCGACCTGGATACTATCGAAATTTGAATTGTTTCGTTTCGTTTTATTGAGGTTCAAATAGGATGACCATCCCCAAATCAAATCTGGCTTTGCCCCGGTTTATAAAGGGAGTCTATATTACGAAGTGGCAGGTTCTGGGCAACCGGTCCTGTTGATCCATGCAGGTGTCGCTGATTGCAGCATGTGGGACGCCAAATTGCACTACTTCAGCCAGAGTCTATCGGGTCATCCGCTATGATACGCGTGGTTTTGGCAAATCCCGCACAGAAAACACTCAGTTCTCCAACCGACAGGATATCGTTGACCTATTCACGCATCTGGGAGTCGAGAAAGGCTACTGTTATCGGCATCTCGCGTGGTGGCAGATTGCCATCGATTTCACTCTTGGAACATCCTGAGTGTGTTTCAGCCCTGGTTGTTGTAGCCGCCGGGTATCAGTGGGTATGAATACCAGGCTGATGATACCGAGCAAGGCCAGGCACGAGATCGAGCTTTTCACCCATATGGATGAATCTGTGGGAGAAAAATGCCTTTGATGAGCTGGCTGATCTCGAAGTGCATGTATGGGCGGATGGTCCCTCTCAACCGGTCGGGCGTGCTTCCCCAGAAATTCGTGAATACATCGTAAGATCGTCCAGGCGAACTACACCCGCCAGGATGGTCAGGACACTGCCAACCTCTATCACCTCCTGCCACCAATCGTCTCAGCGAGATTCACAACCCTGCCCTCATCCTGGTGGGTGAATATGATAGCCTGTGCCACCTTGAGGTGGCAGATTACCTCGAAAAAGAAATCTCGCGTAACCGTAAGATGGTATTTCCTGCCACTGCTCATATGATCCCCCTGGAGCAACCCAGATATTTTAATGAAATTGTCCTGGATTTCTTGAAAGAGGAGTTATAACATGATTACCTTTCACCCCCTTACCCCTGAATATTGGTCAGATTTTGAAAAATTATTCGGTCCACGTGGGGCCATGGTGGCTGCTGGTGCATGTACTGGCGCTTAACCCGCACACAATATGAAGACCAACATGGTGAGTATAATCGGCGCAACATCAAAGCCCTGGTGGAGTCAGGCAATATTCCAGGTATCCTGGCCTATTCAGATGGTGAGCCGGTTGGATGGTGTTCCATCGCTCCACGTGATGAATTCCCCACCTTGGGCCGCTCACGTATCCTTAAGCCTGTTGATGATCAGCCTGTCTGGTCGGTGGTATGCTTTTTTGTCGCCCGTGGCCAACGCCAGCAAGGTTTGACCGTTCAGCTCCTGAAGGCTGCCATTGAATACGCCCGGTCCAAAGGTGCCAGAGATCATTGAAGGTTATCCGGTTGAGCCAAAGAGCTGGCAAATCCCCGGATGTATTTGTATACACGGGATTATCCTCGGCTTTCAAACAAGCTGGCTTCTGTTGAGGTCCTTCGACGGTCTGAGACCCGCCCGATCATGCGATTTATTCTGTAAATAGATTTACCTGAGGGAGGAAATATGAACATCGTCAGTCCAACCAGCCTTGCCGCTACGCTCGATTCAGCTGCTGAGGCACTTTTTCTATCAAAAACCCATTCCAATCGTCTCATCGCACAGGATAGCTGCCGCGATGCTCATCAACCGCCAGATTCAATCTGGATCAAATTCCGGGTTCTTCATCCCCTTCACCGCTGAAAGGGAACGGAATCCAGGCTATTCTCTGGTGAACGCTTAATACAGAATTCGCTCGCCAGCATATTCAGCTTATCGAAGCTGCCAGGCTGTTCAATCTACTCGCGCAACGACATTTCGGCAGTCGCTAAGTCCAGTTCAGATTGCCGACCAGCGTATGAACGCCATGTGTTACAGCAAGTTTTGCTCCAAAGGGGAATGTAAATCCCTCTCCATCGCCTATATGCGCTATCTGGTTTCATGCGGTCAGAATGATTCTGAACACGCGCATCAATTCCTTTCTGACTCAATTGACAGGTCACCGCGATGGCAAGGGTAAATGGAATGGTTTTCCATATTTCTATACCCTTGTTGATGCTTTGTGAGCTGGATGATCCATCTGGCCACTCACGAGCTTCAATATGCTGTTTCCACCTCCCCTAAACACATCTCGTTCCATGCCATCCAGCCGATCCAATCTCAATCAGACGCCAGGCAATCCTCGCCCGTGCCTTTTCAAGGAGTTAATCCCATGCCCACCCGCTGCTTTTGGGCTAACACCGATGACCCGCTCTACCAGTCCTATCACGACCAGGAATGGGGTGTGCCTGTCCATGACGACCGTTTGTTATTTGAATTTCTCATCCTGGAAGGTGCCCAGGCTGGTCTCAGCTGGTACACCATCCTGCGAAAGCGCCCCAATTATCACCTGGCTTTTGATGATTTTGATCCCCACAAAATTGCCCGCTATGACGATCAAAAAGTCTCTAGAGCTTGCTGGCCAACCCGGGCATCATCCGCAACCGGCTCAAGATCAATGCTGCCATCGAGAATGCCCAGGCATTCTTGAAAATTCAGCAGGAATTCGGTAGCTTTGATGCCTATATGTGGCAGTTCGTCGGAGGTAAGCCCATTATCAATGCCTGGACCTCTGGTCATGAGATTCCTGCTGAAACCGAGACTATCCCGCCAGATGAGCAAAGATTTACTCCAGCGTGGGTTTCGCTTCGTCGGTCCCACCATCTGCTATGCTCACATGCAGGCCGTCGGCATGGTGAACGACCATACCACCGATTGCTTTCGCTACCAGGAAATCCTCGAGCCTGGCAAAGTAATGATCCTTCAGTATCTACGAGCAAAGGCGATCTCCAATAAGTGATCCTATGGACTCATTCAGAAGTCATCCTGATCCTCGAACAGGATTTCCCACCGGGATTTGTCTCGAAATGTACAGTTAAGTCATTCGACGTTTAATCCGCGCCGATCCAATGCAAGTCTATCAAGCTCTCACTACCTCAGACGGTCTGGATGCCTGGTTCACAACTGGTGCAAGCGTGAATGCCGTTCCAGGTGGAGAGATCCATTTTCGTTGGGATGAACTGGGGACCAGATCACATTTCGACCGAGGATGCAGGCACGGTGTTGGAAGCCATCCCACCTCTACGATTTGTCTTCCAATGGCATCCTGAGCTTCCAGAATATGCTACCACCGTCGAGATAAATCTTACCCCAGATCGACGGTGGTACAATTGTAAGCCTTCATGAGTCCGGCTTTGCTGATACTCCTCCGGAATCGCCGCCTTGGTAAATTGCGCCACTGGTTGGGGTGAGGCACTCACACTACTAAAATTTTATCTCGAACATGGATTGCATTATTGATGAAGACTATGGACCTTGATCAGCTAGTAATCCGCTCATTCTCACCAGACCAGGATTTCCCCCAGCTTTCAAACCTGTTCGCCGCAGTCGAAGCAGTGGACCATGAAGGGTTGGAGATCAGTGAGCAAGCTTTGCGCGCTCAGTTGGATCTGCCCGGGTCTATGACCCTGCTATGGATCGCTGGGTGAGTTGATGCTCCTGATGAGAACCATCCGCTGATTGCTTCTGCGCTGTGGTCAGCTTGCCCCAGGTACAAACATTGCTGAAGCGAATATCCTCGTCCATCCCGACTGGCGTCAACGTGGGGTTGGTAGTGCCTTGTTGTCCAAAGTCGTTGAACGTCGCTCGTCAGCTGGAGGCTGATGCCATTCAAATCTATACCAATGCCAGGCATCCTGCTGCACCTGGCTTTTTGCATAAGCATGGTTTCACCTCCTCAGGGTGCTTACACCGAATTGCGCCTCGCTGAAGGCGTCCGATCTACCCCCAGTGATCTGGCCTTTGGTTACACCATGCGCCCCTATGCCGAGGTTCAGGATCTTTCCACTCCTCACTGAGGCGATGAACCTGTGCTACATCCCGCTCTGGGGGCATCATCGAAGTCAGTGAAAATGAGATGGCTTCCTGGTTGCCAAATTTCAACCAGCAAGGTCTCTTCCTGGTATTTTCCGAAAAGGGCAGGGTGATTGGTATCAGCCGGGTGGAACCATCTCCCGAACGCACCCGCAAAAATGGGGCGCCTACCGGTTATATCGATGCACCGGGCATCGTCCCCCAGCATCGCCGCCTCGACCTGTACCGTGCCTTGGTGCTCACTGGCATCCGTTGGCTTCATGATCAAGGTCATAACGATGATCGAGATGGAATCATGGGGTGATAAGCTGGAGGTTTTAAAAATGTATCGCGAGCTGGGGTTTACAGATATGCGCCAGCTGGTATGCTATCAAATGAATTTAACCACGGGTGATTGAAACTCGATTGACCGTTCTCTTCTTAACAAACGAGAGCCGGGTACGCCACTACCGGCTCTCTTTAAAAGGAGGAGAAGAAGAGAAATCGCCCTACAGCTAACATAATATCAAATACTGAACTTATCGTGCTTGACGGGTAACCTACGATTACCCTACGATATTACCAACAATATTGAGAGTATGAGTGTAAAAATACTATGGATTTTGCAATTCGTACCGAAAAACTAAGTCGCATATATAAAATCCGCGGTGGGAAGAAATCTGAGCCCCGTTCACTGGTTGCGTTGAATGATGTCAACCTGGAAATTCATCCTGGTGAGCTGTTTGGTTTGCTTGGCCCCAATGGTGCCGGCAAAACGACCTTGATCAAGATCCTCACCACCTTGCTCGCTCCCAGCACGGGTCATGCCTGGGTATGCTGGTTATGATGTCGCTGACGAGCCAGAAAAAGTTCGCCCACGCATCAACATGGTCTCCGGCGGTGAAACCTCCGGTTATGGTTTGCTCACCGTCCGTGAGAATTTATGGATGTTCTCCCAGTTCTATGGGCTTTCCTCCTCCGTCGCCAACCAGAATATTAAGCGCTTGCTCGAAGTGGTTGGTCTATCCGACCGCGCCAATGCCAAGTCTTCCGATTTATCCACCGGCTTGCGCCAGAAGATGAACATCGTGCGTGGATTTATGACCGATCCGGATGTGCTCTTCCTGGATGAGCCCACCCTGGGTCTGGATGTGGGTGCCTCGCGTGAGGTCCGCCGGTTCATCCGCTCGTGGGTCGATAATAACCCCACCCGCACGCTGATGCTCACCACCCACTACATGGTCGAAGCCGATGAATTGTGCGATCGGGTTGCCATTATCAACCAGGGGCGCGTTTTGGCATGTGATTCACCCGCCAACCTAAAACGCAACCTGCAGCAAGAAGCCATCTTCCATCTGGAAGTCAGTCCTTTCAATGGCAGCCTGAATGCGCTGAGAAATTTGAAGCCCTGCCCGGGGTTTGCAACGTGGTCCACCGCCCACAGGATGGTTTTGAATCGCTCGATCTTATCCTGGAAGAAGAGCAAGCCCTGGCAGGTGTGGTCAACACCTTGAATTCTGCCAATATCCGCCTGTTAAACCTGCAAAAGAACGAACCCTCCTTGGAGGATGTATTTGTGAAGCTGGTTGGTCAAAGCATGGAAGAGGTGGAGCAGAAAGGGGAAACTGATGAGTAATAACCCTTATTCAGCCTCCCATGCTCGTTTCCCAGCCAGGATGGATCGCGACCCTCTGGTGGTGGGCGTCTGCACAAGAACAGTGGTTGGAAGTTGTATTTCCAAACTGTGATTGCCCGTGCCTACCCACGCCTCATCGGTCAGCAGCGGGAAAAATCCTGGATGTTTTTTGACATCTTCCTTCCCCTGCTGTCAGTTTGCGCCTATGTCTTTGTTTACCGTGCCATCCATGCCCCTGAAGACTATATCGGTTTCGTCGTCGTTGGTGGAGCGATGACCGCCTTTTGGATGAATGTGCTGTGGAGTATGTCCAGCCAGCTATATTGGGAGAAAGAGCAGGGTAACCTGGCATTATATATCATGTCACCCACCTCGATGATGGCAATTTTGCTCGGCATGGCATTGGGTGGTTTGCTTGCCACCACCTTGCGTGCCCTGGTGATCATCGTCCTGGGTAGCCTGTTTTTCAACGTTCAATATGCCATTACCAGCTTTGCCCAGCTGTTCGCAGTCTTCTTCCTGGCCATGGTAGCCCTGTATGGTCTTGGGATGATGGCTGCTTCACTCTACCTGCTCCTCAGCCGTGAAGCCTGGCATATCTCCAACCTGGCTCAAGAGCCGGTCTACTTGTTCTCGGGTTTTTACTTTCCCATCAAGAACTTCAGCTTTTGGATCTCTGCCGTCGCCTCAGTCATTCCCCTCACCCTGGGTCTGGATGCCATGCGTCAGCTTGGTATTCAAATCTGGTCCTACCTTGGGTTTCATTTCTGTACCGATTGAGATCATCGTCTTATGCATCCTGAGCGTCGTCTTCCTTTTCGCTGCCCGCCTGATGCTCGCTTATATGGAAAAACTGGCCATTCGCGAAGGGCGTCTCACCGAAAACCGGCGCTGATAGCCATCATCGAGGCTATATATGCAACCAGCTGAACTCCAAACTCAACAAAAATCTGCCTGCCCATCTATTCCCGCTCCTTCCGCGTCGCTGCCTGGCTGGGTTGGCAGATTGAATCCAACTGGACCGATCCCTTCCTCTTTGCCATTTATTCCATCATCAAGCCTCTGGCCGGAGCTGCAATCCTGGTGGTCATGTACAGTGTCATCACCAATGCCAACTTTGCCTCTCCCATCTTCTCCTACATTTACCTGGGTAACGCATTTTACATATATGTTGGTGCCGTCATGTCAGGCATCTCCTGGGCAGTGATTGATGACCGTGAGCATTATAAAACCCTCAAGTATATGTATATTGCACCCATTAATATCCCGGCCTACCTCATCGGGCGGGGTGTTGCCAAATTCCTGGTGGCTTCCATATCGGTCATCATCACCATTGTCGTTGGTGTTCTCTTCCTGCATGTGAATATTGACCTGGCAGCCATCAATTGGCCTCTTTTCCTTGTCTCCTTGCTGATTGGTGTGGTCATGCTCGCCATGATGGGTTTGATCCTTGCTGGGATCAGCCTGCTGATTGTGAACAATGTCTGGTTCATCGGTGATGCTGTGGCAGGTGCCCTCTTCCTGTTCAGTGGTGCTATCTTCCCCCTGGAAGTCTTGCCCGCCTGGATTCGCCCGCTTGGCTTTGTCATGCCAGTCACTTACTGGCTGGAATTGCTGCGTCGTTCACTGGTTGGTCACGTTGCTGAAGCCTTCCCAACCTTGCAGGGGTTAAGTAATCTTCAGCTCATCGGCATCCTGCTTGGGCTGACCCTTATCTTCGGGGTCATTTCGTTCTTCCTCTTCCGCTATTGCGAGCATATTGCCCGGGAAAGAGGCTTGCTCGACATGGTAACGAATTATTAACCATTGCTTAGATATTTGACATACTCCAATGGATAAACCCAAAAATCCGATAAAACTCACCCTCCCGCCAGAGCTATATCACCGATCTATATTGGCATGCTTCCCTCCAGTCCAATTGGTCCGCTGTGGGTGGCAGTTTCAGAGCTGGGTCTTGTTGAGGTCGAATGGAGCATGTCTCAGGCTGATTTCTCTCAGTCTCGTTGAACGACGCTTCTCATGCTAATGTTGTATATGATGAAACCCACACCGCTGAACGCTCTTCATCAACTATCGGAATATCTTGCATGGCAACCGCCGTGAATTTACCTTACCTTTGGATTTACTCGGAATGACCCCATTTCAGCTGCAGGTCCTGCACCTCACCACGCATATTCCCTATGGTCAAACCTCGACTTATAAAGATATAGCCATTCAGGTGGGCAAACCCAACGCAGCCCGCGCTGTAGGTCGCGTTGAAGCCACCAACCCGATCCCGCTGGTCATTCCCTGCCATCGTGTGCTTGGGTCTGATGGATCCTTGCACGGGTATGGTGGACCAGGTGGGATTAAGCTGAAAGCCTGGCTGTTACAATTGGAGCAATCTGCGAATTAAATAAAAACCTGCGAGCTGTAGCGCCCGCAGGTAGATTATTAACGCCCGCAATTAATCTTTAAAACCGTATTTTTCAATAATTGCCTGGATGATCTGACCATCCTCATCACTTACATTCGCAAATTGGTACCCCACATCAAAAAATTCCGGATTAATATCTGGTGCACACCAGCGTGCTGTTGGCAGTGAAAACAAGCTCATTTTTTTCGACGAAGTTCTCAGGCAGCTTGATGTGTAATTCCATCTCATTGTTCTGAATCGATCTTGTTTTCACTCAGCACCATGGCACCTTCCAGAGTGATATTCAATAATGTCCCAATGATTTTCCCACTCTTCGAGTCATACACGTTGGCAAATAAGAGCAAGTCTTTACGTGGGTATTTTCTTCGTTCCTGCATGGTCTGCTCCTCACCTCTGTAAACACTGAATCTGCTATAAGGATACCGGAAAAAGTGACATTATGCAAGCACAATTATATGAGTAGCCAGTATCACCGCATTACAATGCACTACTTTGAATCAATTACCGTTTGAAATGGTAAAATCATAACAACCCATTCTTTCATCGAAACATCGTAATTATAGGAGATACCTTATGCCTACCCCTGTGATCATTGACGCCATTCGAACGCCCATCGGCGCTTTGGGTGGTGTGCTGGCTCACGTCCGTCCTGACGACCTGGCTGCTCATGTTCTTAAAGCCATCATCACTCGTAACAAGCTGGACCCTGCCCTGGTCGAGGAAGTATATCTCGGCTGTGCCAACCAGGCTGGTGAAGACAACCGTAATGTCGCCCGCATGGCTACCCTTCTGGCAGGTTTTCCGGTCGAAGTCGCTGCCGTCACCTTCAATCGTCTGTGTGCCTCTGGGTTGAATGCCATCAACCAGGCGGCTCGCGCCATTCGCGCTGGTGAAGGTGATGTCTTTATTGCCGGGGGTGTTGAAAGCATGTCGCGTGCTCCTTATTCCGTCCCCAAAGCTGAACAACCCTTCGCTTTTGGTAATCTGACTGCCTGGGATACTGCCCTGGGTGGCGCTACCCCAACCCCAAGATGCAGGAGCTGTACGGTACCGAATCGATGGGTGAAACCGCTGAGAATATTGCCCAGATGATGCCTGAAATAACCCGTGAGCAGCAGGATGCATTTGCCCTGGCCAGTCACCAACATGCCATCGCCGCCATAGATTCGGGTAAATTTGCTGAAGAGATCATTCCGGTCAGTATCCCGCAAAGGAAAGGCGATCCCATTATCGTCGCTACCGATGAGCGCCCGCGTCGCGATACGACGCATGGAGTCTCTTTCCCGCCTGCGACCAGCCTTTCGCAAGGAAGGCACCGTCACGGCAGGTAATTCATCCGGTCTGAATGATGGCGCTGCTGCCGTCCTCCTGATGAGCGCCGAAAAAGCTGCTGAGTTGGGTCTCAAACCCTTGGCACGCATCGTCGCTTCTGCCGCAGCAGGCGTCCCACCTCGCATCATGGGGCTGGGACCAGTCGGTGCAGTGCGCAAAGCCCTCGAACGGGCAAAGATCAGCTTATCAGATATCCGCCTGATTGAGCTCAACGAAGCCTTTGCTGTGCAATCCCTGGCGGTCATCAAGGAGCTGGGGCTATCACCCGAGATCACCAATGTCAATGGTGGGGCAGTTGCCTTGGGTCATCCCTTGGGCTGCTCAGGTGCACGCATCCTCACCACCCTGCTGCATGAAATGCGACGCCGCGCACCTTCCGAAAAGCGTCCGTACTATGGTCTTGCCACCTTATGTGTCGGTGTCGGTCAGGGTGAAGCCACCATTATCGAATGGCTGGATTAAAACAAATGGACGGGTTCTGCAGAACCCGTCCAGATAATCTAAGCAGGGGTTGATTCTGCCATCTTCTTGTGCCCGTCTTTATCGAACAAACGGGCAATCTCTTCCGGTGCGTCTTTTCGGAACTGGCTCATATACAGGTTGTAATAGAAACCTCTACGCGCCAACAGGTCCACATGTGTGCCACGTTCGACGATCTCGCCCTCATCCAACACCAACAACAGGTCGGCATTTCGGATCGTGCTCAACCGGTGAGCGATGACAAAACTGGTCCGGCCTTTCAATAGGTTCTCTAACGCCTGTTGGATTAACCTTTCAGTACGCGTATCCACACTGGAGGTCGCTTCATCCAGAATTAATATCCGTGGGTTAGAAAGCGCTGCCCTTGCAATGGCAAGCAATTGACGCTGCCCCTGGCTGAGTCCACTTCCCCGCTCACCAAGTACCGTCTGATACTTATCTGGTAACCGCTCGATGAAAGTATCTGCCCGTGCTAATTTTGCCGCCTCGATCACTTCTTCATCGGTTGCATCCGGGCGTCCAAAACGGATATTCTCCATCACGGTGTTGCTGAACATGAATGTATCTTGTAAAACAATCGCAATCTGCTCACGTAGTGAGATAGCCGTTACATCCCGAACATCCACATCGTCGACCAGGACTGACCCACTCGTCACATCATAAAACCGGGGGATCAGATTGATCATTGTGGTCTTTCCAGCCCCTGTCGGGCCAACAATCGCGATGGTTTGCCCTGGTTCAGCGGTAAAGTTGATTTCGCACAGTACAGGCTGATCTTCCTGATACGCAGCAGAGACATTCTTGAACTCCACCTTGCCTTTGATTTGTGGCAGCACAATTGCATCAGGAAGGTCCTGCATCTCAAGTGGGACATCCAGCAAGCCGAAGATGCGTTCCGCACCTGCTATTGCACTTTGAATATTTGTCCATAAGATGGCGATTTGTTGGATGGGCTGGTTGAATCGTTGTACATATACCAAAAATGTGATCACAAGTCCAAACGAGACCACCGTGCCGAACAACGATTGGTTGTTCAACAATGCCAGCCCGCCCACCACGGTGACGATGGCCAGTGCCAGGTAACCCATCGCTTCAAGCGTGGGTGCCAGGGCGCTGGTGAATGAAACTGCCCGCACATTTGCATCCCGGTTGGCTGCATTGGTTACCTTGAATTGTTCAATATTTTGGTCAGCGCGATTAAAGGCCTGGACTTCACGCACTGCCGAAATTCCCTCTTGTAGCTCGGCATTTACATTTCCAATCTCTGTTCGTGTGCGTCTGAAAGCTTTCCGCGCTTGCCCCGAGAACCAAATGGTTGCAATCGCCATCAGCGGTGTTACCGACATGCTGAGCAGAGCGAAATGGTAAGCTCTGGGTGAGCATGTTGAAGGCGATCCATACCAGCAATAATATCCCGCTCGCCACGCTTACCAGGGCGAAGCTCACCACCTGTTGGATGGTATCGGTATCATTGGTGATCCGGCTCATCAAATCTCCCGCTTCATGGTCCGCATAGTAGCTCAATTGTAGGTTATGCAAATGCTCAAACACCTCCGTCCGTAGTGTGCGCAGCATGTGCTGGCCCACCCAGCTCATCGAGTAAAAGGTCAGCCCAATTAAAACCTGATCCCATTACATACAGGATGATCATCAAGATAATCATCCTTCCCAAACCTGCCACCCTTTCTGCATCGCTCATTTGTGTGAGATCCGCGGGTGGTCCGGAAAACCCTCCCGCTTGAAAAGCCGTTTTTATGATCCGTTGGGTCAATCCCTGGGGGGCCTTACTCTGGGTCAGCCAACAATTCGTCTCAGAAGCATTAGCCACCTGCCCAACCTGGGGAATGTTTGCCAAACTGCTTCCCCCTGTCGGGGCGATGAGGTAACAATCCACCAACTGTCCGGTGAGCTCTGGGTTCGTAACCTGTGCCCATGTTGCTGTGACCACACACACCACAGCAACGATCATCATCGGCCACCAGGGTTTGATATACTTCAAGAATCGACGTAATGTCTCACCAGTTTTCTTCGGTTTCAGGGTTTCCCCATCCCATAATTTGACGTGGATTCGCAAACATTAATTGCTCCTTCTACCATTTCACGAAAATACTTATATGATCTATCATTCTTCTAGTTTAAGCAGACGTAGAAATTGCTTCAACATTTTCAGACGTCTCGCTTTCCTTTATCGAGTCATCGATCAGCTGCGAGCAATAGATATCGGCGTATATTTCACTGGTCTCAAGCAGCTCTTCATGCTTTCCTTGGGCAACAATCTGACCTTTATCCAGAACGAGGATCTGATCGGCACTCATCACTGTGCTGATACGTTGGGCAATCACAAAGCTGGTACGATTCTTCATCAGTAAATCAAGTGCTGCCTGGATCTTGGCTTCAGTCGCCAGGTCAACACTGCTGGTAGAGTCGTCCAGGATCAGGATGCGCGGATTGAGCAATAATGCTCGCGCAATCGCTACGCGCTGTTTCTGTCCACCGCTTAAGGTTGTGCCTCGTTCGCCTACAGGGGTATCGTATCCGTCCGGGAATGACATGATAAACTCGTGTGCAGCTGCTGCTTTGGCTGCTTCCACAATTTCCTCCATACTTGCATCCGATTTACCAAATGCAATATTTTCACGGATGGTTCCTGAAAACAGGGTGCTTTCCTGTAATACGATGCCTATCTGTGAGCGTAGTGAATCCAGCGTGACATCGCCTAAGATCGTAACCATCAATGGTGATTTTCCCTTCACGTTGGGTCATAGAAGCGCGGTAACAGATTGATAATCGTGGTCTTACCTGAGCCGGTTGCACCGAGCAGGGCAATCCTCTGCCCGGCAGTGTATCAAAGCTGACATTTTTCAACACCGGCTCACCACTTTGAAAATATCGAAAGGTCACATTCTTCAAATCTGACACGTTCCTTCTACCACAGGTAAGAGTGATCGCATTAGGCTTATCTGTCACATCACTCTTGGCATCCAGGATCTCGATAGATACGTTTTGCTGACGCTGCAGCCTGCCCAAATTGCGTAATGATAAACCCGAATTGGGCCACCGGTAAGAACAAATACACCAGGTACAGGCTGAATTCCTGCCATTCACCTAATGATAAGAGTACCATGGATGATCTGTTGGCCACCCGCATATAGTGTAGTCGCCTGTCCGAGGTTGGCGACCAAGAAGACCAGCGGCATTAGAAATGTAAATAAGCGTGAGATTGTAATCTGCTGGTTCATCAGATTGGTCGCTGAATCCTTAAACTTCTTCTGCTCACTTTGTCTCCCGTCGTAAATGCCTTTACCACTTTTATTCCCGCCAGGTTTTCCTGCAATATGGTGTTCAATCGCGGAGAGTTTTATCTGCACCTTGGTGAAACAATGGTTGGCTGATGGTGCCAAAGATCATGAAAAGGATCAGCGATACAGGTAATATCCATATCGTCACCAGTGCCAGCTGTGCATTTGTGGTGAACAAAATGACAAGGGTCGCACCCAGTAATAGGACCGCTCCAATCAGCTGCAACAATCCCTGCCCGAGAAAGAGCCGTACTTTCTCGATATCATCGGTCGCCCTGATCATTAGCTGACCAGTCTGGTTGCGATCATGATAAGAAAATGACAATCTTTGGATCTTGGCAAACAAGTCATTCCGAATCTCGAAAGCCATGCTTTGTGAGTTTCGTTCTGCCCAATACGTTTGCAGAAAGGCAAATACCCCTCGGAAAGCTGCAAAAACAAGGATCAGAGATTCCAGACTGCACCAGCAACCTGGGTGCGTTTGTTTGATCAATCTGTAAATGAGATGTGAGCTGGTCAAGGGTCCAACTTGCTGGGAGTTTTAGAAAACTCAGGATTTGCGGTAATGCTTGCCCGATATACTGGCTTGGTATATTGGGGAGTTGAGCAAGCAAGGTCTTGGCAATTACTCCATTAGTAACCGCATCAATGATGCTCCTGACCAGGCGAGGTACGGCTAGCTGTGCAATCGTGGCGATAACCAAAAACAGGTAAGGTAGTGCAGCTAACCAGCCATACTTCAACAAGTATTTGGCCATCCGCATCAGGCTTCTACCCCCAGAAAAAGCCGTACGGTTGGGTTGGGATTTTCTGTTTATTCAAGATTAATTCCTTTCCATAATCCACGGAAGTTATAATATCTAGGATATTGCAATAGATTGCTTACGATTTTCGTTTTTGACGATCTCTCTCCAGGGATATCCGCCCATATAACCTTATCGCGCCTGGTTAGAGAGATGAGCCCTTGCAATATCAAGCTCATCGTGAAATTATGCCTATGAATTCAGTCGTGGATTGCCCTACAGATTTTCCGAATGATTGAATTGGGTTTCCAAAAGCAAGAATTAGTAATCGTTAGGGTTATTAATTCTTGTTATTTTTCCCGAATATTGGAAGCACAATTTGTAAGCATTGTTAATGCTGCAATAACGGTTGTCCTTTGCTCTGGGGTCAGTTTGTTGGTTAATCCCTCCATCCATTGGCGCACGGGTGGCAATCTCCCGCTCCACCAGGGCTTTCCCTTTGTTAGTTATTGTCAAGCATTTCGCCCGCCGGTCGGCCGGATCTTCGGTCCTTTCAATCAAACCCTGGAGGACTAATCGGTCAATCAATCTGGCTGGAAGCGGCATTGGAAACTCCCAATTGTGCTCCAATTGCAGATACACCACACGGTTCCCCATGATAAAGCGTTAAAAAGAGTGATGACCTGAGACGGCGAAAGTCCATTGTTATCCATTAATTGTTTAAATTCACGCATGGAATGTTGTAAGAACACTCCAGACCAATCTTGTAATGTTTGAGTAATTCCAAAGTCATCAGACATAGTTAAACCCTTCAATTAGTTAAGCAGGCTGAAATATATTATATTAACTCTAATTTGTCAAGATTAATCATAAAAGCCACAACGAGAGAAGTAGTCTCGTTGTGGTTTAATATTCGCTTAGAGATTTAGTGATTACGGAGTGGCAGTGGGTGCGGGCGGGGTATTCGTCGGGACGATAACCGTCGGATAAACCGTTCCCACGGTTGCCGTGGGAACTGGTGTGGCGATATTTACCGGAATTTTAAGGATATCACCGGCATTGATATCGTTCGCATTGGCCAGTTTATTTTCCTTAACAATAGCATCCACCGTGCTATTGAAACGGATTGCAATCGCACCGAGTGTATCTCCCGGCATCACCGTGTAACTGATCAATGTGCCTGGTGGTACCAATGTCGAGACCGCCGTAGCAGTGGGCAGCTGCATATTGGGTGGCGGGACGAGGATCTTCTGCCCCACATAGATGATCAGTGTCGTCGGGATCAATGGATGGGTTGAGGGCAAGCAAGGTTGGGATATCCGTTCCAAAACGTGTCGCGATATCGCTCAGGTAATCGCCCTTGTTGTACGGTGTACTCAAATGGACCTGAAGGGGTGGGGGTTATGGTCGGTGTTGCAGTCTCCGTTGGCAGTGATGTTGGAGTGATGGTGGGTGTGTTGGTGGGTGGTAAGGGTGTGGCTGTAGAAGTCATGGTTGGTGTGAAGGTTACAGTCGGTGTAGGTGTTGCGGCTTTGAACGGAGAATTATCCCCCAACAACCAGAATATCAGTGCTGCTGCCCCTGCAATGAGTAGGATTGCTGCCCCTATCATGACGGCCATCGGAGTGCCTTGCCGCATTTGTTGACGCTTGCGGTGTGCCTCGATTACCTTTTGGGGTGATTCTTTTTCACTCATGTGATTCTCCTCACAATCATATGGATACAGGTTTCCCTGATCCGTAGTCTTCAAAGATAATAGACGTCTATCCACGAATGGATAGTTCCAAATAATTCTACCCGATTTTATTCGAGTTGGGGCACATTCACACCGATTCATCCAGCTATCATATAAATAATGTAAAATCAGGTATCTTACATATCGGGAGGTGATTATGCATATTGTAATTTTTGGAGCTGGTGGCATCGGAGGTTATTTTGGTGGTCGCCTGGCGCAAGCGGGAGAAAAAGTTACATTCATCGCCCGAGGCGAGCATCTGCAAGCCATGCTGGCCAATGGGCTCAACGTTGAAAGTATCAATGGAGATTTTATCGTCCAGCCCGTTAATGCGACCGATGATACAACCAAGGTCAGAGCGGTTGATGCAGTCCTGGTTTGTGTGAAGACGTGGCAAATTCCCAAGGCTGCTAAAGCCATCATGCCCATGCTCGACCGTGACACATTCGTCGTCCCATTGGAAAATGGTGTCGAAGCTCCCTCGCAGCTCGCTGAAATCCTGGGTAGGGAGCATATCCTGGGTGGCTTATGCCGAATCGCCAGTCGCATCGCCTCTCCCGGTCACATCCAGCATACTGGGATTGAGCCTTCCATTGCCTTTGGAGAGCTAGATAATCGCCCGAGTTCACGGGCTCGGAAACTTCTCCAGGCTTTTGAACACGCCGGGGTGTCGGCAGAAATTCCTCCGGATATCAATGTTGCCATCTGGCAAAAATTCCTCTTCATTTCCGCTGTCAGTGGTATCGGGGCAGTCACCCGGGTGCCGATTGGGATATTTCGTTCCACTGCAAGGGATCGCGCCAGATGCTTGAAGATGCGCTGCACGAATGTTACTCAGTGGCAATAGCTCATGGTATTCATCTGCCTGCCGATAGTGTTGCTAATACCCTGGCTTATATCGATTCACTTACCCCCAGGCACCATGGCCTCCATGCAGCGCGATATCATGGATGGTCACCCATCTGAATTGGAAGCCCAAAATGGTGCCATGGTTCATATGGGACAAATGCATCAATATCCCCACCCCCGTGCATTCATTTATTTATTACAGCCTGCTTGCCACAAGAAAATCTTGCCCGGGGTCAATCAAGATTATTCCAGCCAGCTCAGAAACGTACCAGAGCACACCCATAGGGTGGTGTCTGCGTGACCTCCGGGATACGGTTCTGTTTTAATGCCTCGATCACCCTGGGTACATAAATCTGGGTAGCCACCCGTTGCCTGAAGGTAATATCATCCCAGGCTCCCTGGTAGGCAAGTTTTCCTGCTGCTATCCACCACGAAAAAATGAGGTGTGGTTTGTGCCCCATACAGATCAGCCACCTGCTGATGATGCATCCAGCAATACCGTTGGCAGTTTCCTTTCAGTTGCCACCCGCTCAATCAGCTCTGCGCGATTCGTTGGCATTTGACGCAATCCACAGTACTTTTACCTACTCCTTCCATGGCTCCAGGTAAGCCAGTAATTCGTGATCCACCCGTTCGCACCACTCACATTCAGCCGACCAAAAATTCAACACCACAATCCGGCCGCGTAAATCTTCCAGAGCAGTACGATCTTCCCTTTAAATCGGGCAGCTGGAATTCGGGAGCCTGCTCACCGATCATTAATCATGGTATCCATAACGGTGAATATCCTCCAATCACCAGCTGAATCGGGTTGCTTCCATCCAGGTTTACCATCCACAATTCAGGTGGATCAGATAATTTTGCCTGGTTAAAGCGCACATAGGCAAGCATCAGCCCATCCCGGCTCCAGGCAAGGTCATAATGATTGTAATCAGCCTCATCAGTGATTGGGTGGGGGTTTGACCCATCCGCATTCATGATCCAGATCTGCCTGCCAAGCGACCAATTGTGCTGCATCCAGATACTTGCGGGTGAAAGCGATCATGCTCGCCGTCCGGTGAATAATCTGCCTCCACATCCTCCACTTCATTCTCTCCAGAGATGTCCTCTGTACGTGTTGCCCTGGATGTTGTAGCGTATCAAATGGCTCATTCCCGTTTCAGTTTCCCAGCTGCTTGAAGGTAGGACATTTCCGGTGCCAGGTAATATTCTCCATCCGGGCTCCATGCCCCAGGCTGCCCAGTCTGGTTTGGTAAGCTGCATCTCTCATGGGTGATAGGATTAACCACTTCATACCCACTGCTGGTGCGATCGTAATAATGCCAGTAAACCCGTTGGCGACCAGCTCGGTTGGACGGTTTCATGGCTCGCCTGCTCCGATGGGTGATTGCCTCCAGTAGCTGGTAAGCTCAATCAGCCAGATTTGTGCCGGACCTAAATCACCTCTCGGTGCAGGGAGCAGATATTCATAAGCCAGGATAATGGTTATCGAAAGAGACTACCGGGCTTCTGCATTGAGCAGTGCCACAATCGAAGCAGCTTCTTCAGCTTGATACGGTTTATCTGGTCACAGCCTTCCGCCTGGTGCGATCGATCCGGTAAAGGTCTGCCCCTCCTTGAGAATTACTGGCACTGAAATAGATCATCATCCCATCGCTGCTGGCTGAATAATCCAATACGCCCATTCCATAGGTGAATTGGCGTATTTCTCCAGTCAGTGGGTTCAGGGCATAGATATCAGCTTTGCCATCGGATGGCCAAAGGTAAGCCAGAGTTTCCCCGCTGGTGGTAAATGACCAGCTTTGTCTGCCCATTGGGAATGACATCCAGCTGGCCGCACTTGGCTCCAGCTTCCAAGCTGCACAGCTGATCTTCTGCCCACCTGGCCAGGGTTGGTCGGGGGTGAAAGTCAGTGATATTCTTGTCCCAGCTGAATGTACCTTCAATGGCTGGCTCGATTTTCAGGCGCTCGCTGACTGATGCTTCCTGCATCGATCGTGAGAAAACTAACCGGATGGGTGAGGTCGCCGGAATTTCGACCGCTCCTGTTTGAGGATAAATCTCCATCAAGTGTTGGCTTCGATTTCCAGGCAAATATTACCATCCCTGCAGCTACGAGCAAGATCACAATGCAATCGCACCGATCACATATCCGGGTTTTCATACTGAAAATTATAACCCTTCCGGACTGCAATTCCTGGTTTGAGATGCTTTGTAGATCAGCCATCGAAATTTGTCACACTTATCAGCTATGTTTCGTTATTAGGATTGATCTCTCTTACCTGTTGATAGTATTTTCACAGATCATGTGAAAATAATCCTTATGGTAGAATGAGACACATGAAACGCTGGCAATTCTGGCTTGGGTTGATTATTAGCGCCGTATTTCTGTACCTGGTCTTACGAAAAATCGATTACGCTGCATTATGGCAGGTTTTGATTGCAGCCAACTATTGGTGGCTGATACCCGGGTGTGGCGGTGTATTTTATTGCCCTGTGGGTGCGCTCCTGGCGCTGGCATTACCTCCTGCGTCCTTTGAAAGCTATTCCCACCCGCACCATGTTTCCCATCGTCACCATGGGATATGCCGGGAACAACATTTTTCCTGCCAGGGCGGGTGAGGTCGTGCGCGCGGTGGTTCTCAAACGCAAGGAAGGCGTGCCCATCTCAGCCTCCCTGGCAACCATCATCGTCGAGCGTGTGTTCGATGGCATCGTGATGTTGGCATTTGTCTTCGTCAACCTGGCTGAGCTCACCCGTCTCACCAGTGTTTCCATCGATATAGTGGGTGTAAAATTCGGCATTCGTGAAGTTGCCATCTGGGGCAGTGTTGCCTTTTTTGGTGCACTGGCGGTTTTCCTGGTTGCTGCCATGTTCCCCGCCCCCACCGACCGTCTGGTCACCTGGCTGGTCGAGCGCCTGGTTCCTGTCCGCTTGCGCGAAAAAACTCTTGGGATCAGCCGGCGTTTCCTCGATGGTCTTGAATCACTCCGTTCACCTTTGGATGTATTGATGGTCTTTTTTACCTCCGTCCTCATCTGGCTGCTGGAGACGGTCAAATATTGGTTCGTGATGCATGCATTCAGCTTCTCGGTCAGCTTCTTTGCCCTGATGCTGATGAACGGGGTCGTCAATCTGGCAACCACCATTCCCTCTGCCCCGGGTTACCTGGGCACCTTCGACCTGCCTGGGATTGCCGTGCTCCAGGCTTATAACATTCCCCGCGAGATGGCTGCAAGCTATACCTTCGTGCTTCATTTTGCCCTATGGTTCCCTGTCACTGCTCTGGGTCTCTATTACATGTTTCGTGAAGGCATCAAGTGGACGGAGACCATCCAGGCAAAGGATGAGCCAGCTCAACCAGGAAGGAATACGATTGAATATGAAGCATATTGCAATTTTAGGAGCAGGCTTTGGAGGCTTATCCGCCGCCTATGATCTGATCCGCCAGGGTAATCAGGTTACCATTTATGAAGCCTCCGATCATGTTGGTGGGTCTGGCAGCCGGTTTCAAAGAACCCCATTGGGATTGGTCTGTGGAACAGTACTATCACCACTGGTTTGCTTCCGACCAGCACATGCTCGGGTTGATCAATGAGCTGGGATGGAGTGATAAGGTGCTTTTCCCTCGCCCCTATACGGTCATGTATTACAGAGGGCACTTCTATCCCTTCGATTCGATCCTCAAGGCTATCCTCTTCCCTGGTTTGGGTTGGGGGATCAACAAAGCCCGTTTTGGTCTGGTTGGGCTGTTCTTGCGCCTGACCAATGATTGGAAAGCGCTCGAAAAGTACACCGTGGATGCCTGGATGCGCAAATGGGCTGGTGACCGTGTCTATGAGCTGATGTGGGAACCATTGATGATTGGTAAATTTGGTGAGCGTTATGCCACCCAGGTCAATATGGCCTGGATGTGGGCGCGCCTGAAAGCCCGCACCACCCGCCTGGGCACCTTTCAGGGTGGCTTCCAGGCATTTGCAGACCGCTTTGCTGCCACCTTACAAGCAATTGGGTGTCACCATGCGCTCTGAATACACCCAGTTGAACAAATTCATCCCTCCACCTGAAGGCGGAATTGACCTGGATACACCGTATGGTCAGGTCCATTACGATCAATGTCTGGTCACCACCTCGCCCAATCTGCTGGCACGCCTTGCTCCAGCCTTGCCATCCAGATTATCTCAAAGGTTTGCTCGAGCTGAAATCCATGGGGGCAGTTGTAATGACCCTTTCGCTCAAGCATCAGCTCTCAGAACAGGGATATTATTGGTACAACCTTCCCAAATCGGCTGGTTTCCCTTTCCTGGCGTTGGTGGAACATACCAACTTTGTCTCTCCTGAGCATTTTGGTGGTGACCATATCGTTTATTGTGGTGATTACCTTGAGCCAGACCATGAATATTTCAAGCTGAGCCAGGACGAGCTGCTGCAGCGCTTCTTACCATCTCTAAAACGCTTCAATCCCAAATTTGAGCCGGGTTGGATCAACAAAACCTGGTTGTATCGTACCAACTATGCCCAACCGGTACCATTGCTCAACCATTCACGCAATATTCCCAGCCATCCAGACGCCGATCCCTGGGCTTTATTTCGCCAGCATGAGTCAGGTCTATCCATGGGATCGGGGGACGAACTTCGCAGTTGAGATTGGGCGCAAGGCAGCCGAGATGATGATGGGAATGGCAGCTCAGGACATCGGCATCCTTAACTAACCTGATTCTGCCGATGTCAATCATTCAGGTCAGGTATTACCCAATAAGATATGGAAACCCAATATTAGCCATAATCAGCCATTGTGCGAGCGATTGCCACATGTCATGGCTGGTATAATCATCTCGAACAGGAGGCGATATGAGACGTCTTTAGCCATCAAAATTGATTTCGCCAGCATTCTTGAATTCCCCATCATTTCTCACGTATCCGCCGTAATCACGGGTTGGAACATGCCACCTTGCACACCCTGGCACTCAATCTCCCCCATACCATGCTGATGGGTCATTCGGATATCGGTGGTTTTTGGATTTATTGGTGATGTTTCCTCTGAGATGCTGCATGCCGCTGTTCAGGAAGCGATCGCCCGCTTGAGCGCTCCGGTGAGCACCAGCTGGCAATTCACCCTAACTGTGGTACCAACTACGTTACTGCCGGCACTTTGGCTGGTCTGGCAGGCGCAGCTGCCATGCTGGGAACGGGTAAACGTTGCAGGATAAGCTTGCCCGCCTGCCATTTGCCGCCTCCCTTGCCACCATGGCCTTGATCTATCTCACAACCCTTGGGTCTGCTCCTCCAGGCGCGTGTGACAACCTCGGGTGACCCTGGCTCACTCGAAGTCATCTCCATTACCCATAGACAGCAGGGTCGCATGACCATCCATCGCATCCAAACCCGAGGCTAAGTGTGGTCGACGAAGGTCCCGAGATATATCTCCTTGATGGTGACGATGAATTTGCCATCAACGAATCGATAGAAAGATCATCAGCCGGCTCGGTGATGCCAATATCGCCGAGATGAATACCACTCGATTGGATGGCAGGTCATTCTCCCTTACTCAGCTCAAAGATGCTGTTGCAACCGTTCCTTTTCTGGCTTCAAAAAGGCTGGTTATTCTTAGCCATCCAACCTCCCGCTTGAAAGACAAACCGGAACAGGAAGAATTTATTACCTGTTTTTCCGTAAAACCGACCGCAAAACTGGTGTCTGGTGGAATATGATTTCCTGACCAATGAGAGGGAAAGAAAAGATGGCAGGCTGAATTGGCTCGAAAAATGGGCTTCCTCGCCCGAGCAGGCAAAACGTGTTTTCATCCGCCATCACCCGCAACCCAGTGGTGGATTAATGGTTAAGTGGATTCAGGAGCATGTGAAAAGGATGGGTGGTCAAATTACACCTCAGGCTGCTGTTTTGCTCGCCAACCAGATTGGAGACGATACCCGTCTGGCTTCTCAGGAGATCACCAAGCTGCTGACGTATGTTAACTTCGCCCGTCCGGTGGATATTGATGACGTTGAGCACCTGACGCCTCTGACCGCCAAAATTGGTGATTTCGAGCTGGTGAATGCCTTGCGCGATAGAGACCAGCAAAAAGCACAGGCCCTGCTGCATCGGAGTCTGCAGGAAGACGATCCTTTACGGATTCTGCAAAGTATTGTCTATCAAATTCGGGTTTTGATTATTGCACGTGAGATATTGGATGAGCATGGTACGATCAATGATTTTCCAAAGTCTCTAAAAATCAGCTATTACCCCGCAAAATTGGCCCTGGAAAGTGCCACACGTTATTCCACAAAATTCCTTGAAACGATCTATCATCGATTGTTGGAACTTGACGAAGCGATTAAAACCGGTCAGATGGATGCAGATTTAGCCCTTGAGCTGCTGGTGATTGAGCTCACGATTTAACCGAGTTTCCATTATTATTTACCCCCAACCAAAAATGATTCGGTAACACCGACCTTGTGGTGCGTACTTCAATTCCTGCCCCATGCCATGAATTATCTACCCAACGTGCGTGGGTGCACCAGGCATAGATTAGGTGCCTTCCCATATTTCGAGTGGTAATAATTGGCTGCTTTCTGGATCTTGGTAGCCAGATCCGACTTATTATCATTATCAAACCACAACATTCCGATATTCATTACTATACCTCCAATGGCTTATAACCTTTCTGCCAAACCTGTTTATTACTACAAATGTCATTATAACAGAACATTTGTTCTATGTCAAGAGGAACCTGACCTTCGGACAAAACATCGGACAGCTATCATAAGCGACTGTCATTGCGAGCCGCAAGTGATCTTCTTGCGGCGTGGCAATCTCCAATTTACCGTTTTTTTCAAGGTGCAGATCCTATAAATTAGCCGCTTGTAAGATGCGATGTCCGAACTTTCGTCCGAACCTGAGGAAACCTGACCTTCGGACAAAACATCGGACAGCTATCATAAGCGACTGTCATTGCGAGCCGCAAGTGATCTTCTTGCGGCGTGGCAATCTCCAAAAGACCTATATTTCAATTGCAGAACTTTTTAGAATGACCATTTTTGAAGGTTGTCTGAACTTACGTCCGAACCTGAGGAAACGTAAATTAATTTCCATCCATATTATGCAGGATATATACCAGGTGCCCTTTCATTGGGAAAATAAAGAAAAATGCCACCCATGTAAGATGGATGGCATCCAGTCACTCGTCATTATGGACTATTCAATGTTTCTCCCAAAAACTGATACTTTCAATATGATAGGTCTGCGGAAACATATCCAACAGAGTCACCTTCACTCAACGAATATCCACCTGCTGCCAGCTGCTTGCCATCTCGCGCCAGTGTAGCTGGGTCGCAGGAGATATACGCCAGTTGGCTGCTCCTTGTGTAAATATACCCTCAATAGTTTTTGCTCCCAATCCTGCTCGTGGTGGGTCCATGATGATCACATCCGGATTGAAGTTGAATGCTGACCCAGCACTTCTTCCACTGCAGCTTCATATAATTCCACATGCTCAAATTCATCCAGATTGGTGAGCGAAATCTTCGCAAGCATGCTGGTGAAATCTCAATCCCCACCAATCGCTTCACCTTAGGTGCCAGGAAAGCGCTGAATAATCCCACCCCGCAATAAACATCCAAAACCGTCATATCCTCGTTGAGCGGTAGATGATCGGTTAAATGCTCACCATTGCCTGTGCCTGAAGTGTGTTCACCTGGAAGAAAGAGCTCGCCGATACCTTGAAGCGTCTCCCTGATACTTCCATCACCATATGGTCACTGCCCGCCAGCACCATGCTGCCTGCCGGTCCAACCTGCACCGCTGAAATCGCCAGATCTTCAATGCTGAAATCCACTGGCTGGGGATCTGAGCTTTCCAGGATGAGCATCAGGTCCTCATCCACCCCCACCCGTCAGGCTGATGCGCTCCAGGCCAGGTATTGGCTCAATCTCCACCTGAGGCCACAACTGGTTGATTGCCATCTTCCGGCAGGTGACATTCCCGGATGGCAAAGTCTGGTTGGAATGTCGCTTTCTGGAATCCCAGTTTCCCTTCCGATGTGAGGTGAAATTGACATGTGTTGCGGTAATTCCAGGGTTCTGGGCTGCATAGGATCTCAACCGGCTGGAATAGTCTTTTAAACCACCAATCCGCTCCAGCTGCTCTCTCAAAATGGCTGCTTTTGCGTTCAGCTGGGTTGGATAATTCATATGCTGGTAATGGCAGCCTCCACAGGTACCAAAATGCTGGCAGCGGGGAACCACCCGCTCTGGTGAGGCTTCGAGAACCTCCACCAGCTCACCCCGTGCATGCCGAGCTTTATCCTCCACCAATCTTTACGCGCACCAGCTCGCCTGGGATGGCAAAAGGGACAAAAACCACCCTGCCATCCGGCAGCCTCCCGATTGCTTCCCCACCATATGCCAGGTTGTCCATCCTGATATCAACATGTATCATGTCATGATTATTGCTATAATGTTAAATTAACCACAGAGACGTCCCTGCCTGGGACGTCTCTGATCGGCTCGCCATAATTTACTTTCCCTGCATGAACTCATCAATGCCGCACAGCAGGTTCTCCAGGTCACTCATCTGGATTTCCGCCATGTGTGCAATACGGAAAGTCTTACCCTTCAAATCTCCATAGCCATTTGCCAATCTCAAACTGCGTGGTCCAACGAATTTATTGAATTCTCCACAATCGAAGTTGGGTGGGTTAACCACCACGGTGATCGTTTGTGAGCGGTACCCTTCCGGGGCGAACAGTGGCCAACCTTTTTTAGTTGCCCACTCCTGTGAGTACTTCGCCATCGCACTGTGACGTGCAAAACGGTTCTCGATCCCTTCCGCCAAGCATGCGGTCAATCTGGTAATCCAGCGCATAGATCAATGACATGGCCGGGTGTCATCGGTGTGGAATCTTTGAGGCGGTGCTTCTCCAGCAGCAGGTAGTCAAAGTACCAGCCCCTGAAAGGAACTTCAGCCGCACGTGCCATTGCCCGGTCATTGACACCAATCAAGGCAATCCCAGGGGGTAACGCCATGCATTTTTGCGATGACGTGAACAGCACATCCAGACCCCAGGCATCCATTTCAATCTTCGTCCCGCCCAGGGAGGAAACTGCATCCACTGCGATCAATGTATCCGGGCTTACCCGGTGTACAACTTCAGCAATCTCCTTGACAGGGTTCTGCACCCCGGTGGAAGTCTCGTTATGCACGATAGTGATCAGCTCATACTTCTGCTTCTTGAGCGCTTCCTCAACCATGCCAGGCAGGATAGCCTGCCCCATGGGTACCTCAACCTTATCCGCTTGCTTGCCGTTGGCAATCGACACATCGTACCAGCGCTTGGCAAACGCACCATTGACGCAATTCAGCACGCGTTCTTTTGCCAGGTTGCGCACAGCCGATTCCTGCGCACCGCTGCCTGAATTGGTCATGATGAATATTCGGTATTGAGTATAAAAATATCTGGCGTAATTTTTCGGCGGAGCGTTGGAAAACGGTTTCGAAATCCTTACTGCGATGGGGGATCATCGGCTTCGTCTGTTGCTGCAACACATCCGGAGACACATCTACCGGACCAGGAACGAACATCGGTGACATTGGAACCTCCTCAATTTTATACTGTGGAATTTCTCATCGAATTGGTTTTATTCTACCACCCCTATGTATTTTATAATATGTCCATGCGTCGCATTTTAATAATGATATTCGTCCTTTTTGTCTTTGTTTTATGTGGCAGTATTCCAATTTTCGTGATCCAATCCGCAATTACGCCGACGTTTACCCCTTCGCCTACTTCTACATCTACTATTCCTCCCACGCTAACCCCAACATTAAGCCCCTTCATTTACTCCCAGTCTGCCGCCAGCCACCTCCACACCTGCTCCATCCGTGCACTCCAATTCCGATTGATCGAGCCATTCACTGTGCTTTTCCATCCCGACGATCTACTGTATGTCGGTGATCAGGTCAGTTTTGAGGTGATTTCACCGCATCGGGTTGGATGTAAAGGATGCCAACGTGAAGGTCCAGGTGGATCCTCCGGGTGGTCCAACACTCGGTCCAGTAACTTTTGGTGCCTGGGGTATTCAAGGACGATCTGAAGCCAGCATGCTTTGGGCCTGGGACACGCAGCAATTTAGAGCCTGGCACCCACATGCTCTCTTTTGATGTCCAACCTCAGGGATATGCCTGGACCGAATCGGTCACCCTTCTGCCTCAAAGCGCAATGCCACCCGCACAAGCTGCCGCGCATTGGGCCACAACTCAAACGCAGTGCTGTACGGTTTTTTATATTACCGACACGGCCTCCGAGCGCGACCTGCCCACATTAACCACCATGATTGATGAACAGGCGCAAGATGCAATCAATAAGATGGGAGCTGACTTCACCGAACCAATCACAATTACTATCTTGCCGCGCTTATTGGGGCATGGGGGGTTCACCAGCACGGAGATCAGTGTATCTTACCTCGATCGCAATTACGCTTCGAATTCATGGGCGCTGGTTGTGCATCATGAAATGATCCATGCCATCGATGGTACATCTTGGAGGTGATTTCCGCCCTACCATATTTGTTGAAGGTCTGGCTGTATATATGACCGGTGGACACTACAAGACTGAACCTCTTATGCCCCGTGCAGCCGCCTTGCTGCCAGATTACCTGAACTTATACATTCCCCTGAAAACTCTTGCCGACGACTTTTACGCTTCCCAGCATGAGATTGGATATCTTGAAGGCGCAGCGCTCATTGAGTATATGGTTAATACATATGGATTGGATGCTTTCTTATCTTTTTACCGTGATATCCATAACCACCAGGGAGAAAGTCAATCCGATTCCATCGACGCGGCTTTGCAAGTCCACTTCTCCATCTCATTCTCCCAACTTGAACAGGATTTTCTAGCTGCCTTGAAGAATGAAACGGATACCCAGGCCTGGGTGAATGATGTTCGCCTGACCGTGAATTTTTACGATACCATGCGCCGCTACCAGCAGCTTTTGGACCCATCTGCCTATTTCCGTACTGCCTGGTTAATGGACAACAAGACCATGCGCGAGCGTGGCATTGTTGGCGATTATCTTCGCCATCCGCATACCCCGGTCAACCTGGCATTGGAAACACTCTTTATCACCGCCCATCAGCAGATGACAACCCAGGATTATGCAGTCTGCCAGCCAAACCCTGGGCGTGATCGGATCAGTCCTGGATGCTATAGAACACGGCACAACGGATCCGTTTTCTGCTTCCATACTCGCTGCTGATTATTTTTCGATCTGCACCACCCTCCAGCAACAGGGGTACGAAGTCCAAAGCATCAATCTCAACGGGGATACTGCGTTAACCTCCAATACATCAGCCGACGGACCAGATTTGATCAGTGTCAGTTTAATGCGTACCGGTGGTCAGTGGTCCATCATCCCCTGATATACAGCGTCAAATAAAATAACTAGATTTGTGAATTTATCCCATTAAGCTTTATTGCCAATTGCGTAATCAGTAGTCAACAGCAACCCCAAGATTGCATAATGGCACCCAGCATCAAGCAGGCCAAAGCATTCGCAGCAATTTCCCTCCTTGCCGGATCGTCATAGAAGAATCGTCGAAACCACAAACAGAAGCAATCGGCAATAAGTACGACCGATACCGATTGACAATGCTCCTAAAATGATCAAGGGGATAAATGTTCCTGTGATAAACCAGGCTGCATACAGCCACTTTGTATGAGGATTGTCCGAAAGCTAAAATAAGTGGCGAATAAATCCGATTAACGCCGAGTAACGCCCAATCAAGCAGCACCAGACCAGGTAGTGGCCAAAGCGGATGCCTCAGGGATCTGCGCTTGGGAAGAGTAGGTCAGCAAATGCTCCACAACAGGATACAATCGCTCCAAAAAATGACAATCGCCAGCGCCAGGTAATCCAACCACGATATACCGCGGTTAGCTTCTTCTTCATCTGATTTTCTACCATTTATTCCTCCTCAATAGATTCAATACGGCTGTTAATCTGCATCCAAATCTCAACAGATAAGACCATCCTGTTGGATGATTTACGGGCAATAGCCTAATGTTTTGAAGATGATGTCGAAGGGTGAAACACAATATAAACCGCCGCCGGCTTCCATGGCTGGTCTATAAAAACCAGAAGCGCAATTGCCAGGACCACGATCACCAGCAGGCATCCACACCCGGCCAGCAGCCACGAATTGATCGGTTTTTTCTCGGGTTCCAGCATCTGGCTCTGGCTGTAGCTCTGGGTGGCTTTTGCTGTGCTATCGGCACTGCGCTCATCTGAGGTGTGGGTGGAATTACCGGTGGTGTGTAACTCTCGACCGGCGCCGGTATCGCTGAGACAGGTGTCATCCCCAGGTCAACCGGACTTTGCACGGTCACATCCGCCATGGCCGGCTCACCATCGAAAATCATTCCAACGTTATCTCCAAACATGATGATCTCACCAATCGCCAGTAAGTGCGGTCCAATCAGCCTTTGTCCATCGATGTACGTTCCATTGGTCGAGTTGAGATCCTCGATTTTATAACGGTCCCTCTCCAGGATCAACCGGGCATGATTGCGGGAGACTTCCGCATCGTTGATCACAATATCATTGGAAATATCCCGCCCAATGGATACTTCGTTGCTATTCAGCTCAAAGATCTGACCCGGAGTGGGTCCCTGCCGTACCACCAGGCGATATTGTGCTCCTGCCATATTCTCCTCCTTTACAAAAACCACTGCTTACTATGCTCCGGTTCGCTAATCCAACAATATTAATGAACTTCGTCGTTAATGTCAAACTAGTCAACATAAGTTTACGTTTCAAACTGTAGTTCCACAATATTGGCAAAAAAGTGCATCTGCTGAAGAGTCTTTTCCACACTGTGTGCAGGTTCGTGGAGTAGATATATTTACGACTTCTTTTTGCTTCCGCCGGTTGATATGGATGCGCTTTTCATGGCGTGGCTTTCTGGTTGATCCCTTCTTTGTTGCCAGACGACAAGCTTGGTATGTCGGTGCGGGTTGTTCTTGATCAATGACCATCAGATGGTTCAACCCCTTCGGATGAGCATCTCCCTGGCTGATGGCTTGCTCTTCTTGCTGATCACGATCTCTTCCGGTAAGGCAGCTTGTTTTTGAGGCGCAGGAAGTCTGTCTTTTTTACGAATTCCTAACCTGGGTCTGGGGATCTTCTGACCAAGCTTGCGTGCATATTCTTTACCCCGTGTGAAAGCCTGTGCCGATAATGCCTGCATCTGTTTTGCAGATAGCTTGCGTCCGGTCAGGTACCAGCTCAGGATGGCATTCCCAACCACGTACGTGCCTGAATATGCCACTGCCACCTTGGGGATAATTCCCCATGCCGGGATGAGACCAATCAAGCTGCCGGGCGATCTGCCTCCAAACGAACCCGCTGCCAATCACACTGCCGAATTCTGTCACATAGTCCTGCCAGCGGGTGGAAAACCCCAACAACAACCCCAATTTATAAGCCAGGAATGCCTGCGATTTGGTCAGCACAACCAGGTCTGTGACATTTAATGGCAGGTCCAAAACCGGGACGATTTCAGCTAACCCGGTGCTGAAGGAATAAGCTGCATTTGATAAACAGGTCTCATTGATCAGCTGTCGTGCAACCGTCAGGCGAAATAACGGGAACTGTCTGCCAAGCGCAATGTGCTGTTGCGGTAAAAGCTCCAGTACCGTGGGAATAAATTCCCGCTGTAAAAACGCAATATCATTGACCGAACCATAGATCACTCTGATTGGTGAGCCATCCCTGCCGGATATCCCCCACGATATTACTGTCCACCAGATCGAGTTTGTTAATGAACACCAGCACATTTTTCCCGCTTTCACTCCATTTTTTTACCAATTGTTGGTCTTCCGAGAAATCTGTGCTTGTCGCATCTACCAGGATGATGATCAGATGTGCGGCAGGTGGTTCATCTGCTGCCTCTCTGCTGAGGATGATTATGGGAGGATTGAGAACGGATCCCCGGTCGCGCCGGGTCGGTTCGCATCTGTTCCGCCAGCGTATGTTTGCCTGCGCCTTGCCCACCCACCAGCGACGATCCTGAGCGGGTACGTGGCCGAGTCTCTGATCGGCTTCAGATCGATCTCTTTGATATTCTTCCAAACTGATGAAATGTCTTGTAACCCTGCCACTTCGCCTCGTGTGATGATCAAGTGTCTGGCGGTTGAATAGTTATTGCATTATACCGCCGGAAACCGCACCATTCTAAATACGTCAATTCATCACCCAGGGTTCCACATCAGGGGAGTGCTCTGGAAGTTTACCTGCTGCCCTGTAATACTTATGTCAAGATCTCGCTCCGTTCGTGATTAATTTCCCCTCTTTACGATGCGGTACTCCTAATAATAAGACAGGAGGCAAATGGGTCATCCCCATTTGCCTCCTGTCTTTATAAGACGATCAAACCTTTTTTCAATCCCAGATTGACGGTTTCAACACGGTTGGTTGTACCAAGCTTGCTGAAAATCGTGGAAACGTGGAACTTGACCGTGTGCGCGCTGATCCCTAATCTGCCTGCAATTTGCTTATTGGTCAGGCCAAGCGCCAACAATTGCAGGATTTCTACCTCCCGCCCGGTGAGCGGTTCAACCAGGTCATCATTTCCATCTTTGCTGATCGATGCGCTTTTAAGCATCTGATTCAGCCAGGTCGGATTGATCACACTCAAGCCTTCATTCAAAGCTTGCAAGCTGGCAATCAGCTCCGCTTGGGTAGCTTCCTGGTCCAGCAAGCCCCACGCCCGTACGTGGTAGCCGGGTCAGGTATTCCAATGCCTTTGGATCATTATGCATCAGAAGTAAGGCAGGCATTTCCCCATTCATCAACCTGCCTGCTTTAGAAAACGTGCTTTCCAAATCCATCGTCGATACAGGCGCCCACACGATAATGTCGGTTTCATCTAGCGCTTCTTCTATTTCCTCAATGCTAGCAGCCTCGGCGATGACGTTGATTTGTGGGTCATCACTTAAAAGTGCTCTCAGCCCAGTCCTGATAGCTATGGCGGGTGCAATGATACTAACTCGGATCAATTTAACCTCGTGTCGGTAATTATAACGAACGAATTGCCTCCCAGATAGGACTCTCACAGATACCGGGTGGCAGGCACGAATCGCCGCATTATTTCCGTTCGCCAACCGTCACCGCAACCTCCCTGGGTTGCCCACCCCGCAGGATTTGAATCGTGAGTGGTTTTCCCAACCGTTTCTCCAGCCAGGTGCACCATCAGCTCGTCATGGTCAACGACCGGTTTCTTCTCGATCCCTACCAGGATATCTCCCACAATTAAACCACCCGCTTCTGCAGGGCTGCCACTTTCCACAGAAACCAGCAATAAGCCTGTCTCCTGCTCACGTCCAAGCGCTTTCTGCACCTCAGACGATAATTCTACTGCCTGAGAACGTATCCCCAGGTATCCACGTTTGATATAACCAAATTTCGCCAGGTTTTCTGCCACTGCCCAGACCACATTTGCCGGGATGGTGATGGCAGCTCCATGTGCCAGCCCCGACGTATTCAACCCCACCACCTTCCCTTCTGTATCAATCAGCGGCCCGCCTGAAAATCCTGGGAACGGGATTGCATCCGTCCGCAGATATCGCTCCAACATCCCACCGTGACCCGTATGTACGGGTCCACCGATGGCACTGACGATCCCAAAGCTGGCTTCAATCCCTTCCAGGCTCGGGCGACCAAGTGCAATCACTACCTGACCTACTTTCGCATCATGATTCGCTTTCTCGGCTGGGGTGCTGATCGTTTTATCCAAACGTAACAATGCCACATCATTCCCAGGGTCGCGCCCGGCTATGCTTGCATTGATGGTTGTGCCATCGCCAAGAGTTACGGAGATGTCTTCGTCACGTTCGACCACATGGTCTGCTGTCAGGATCAAGTCAGGTGCATAAACGGTTCCACTTGCAGGCATTCTGCGCCGCCCATTCACCAGAACAGTAATTTCCCCTGCTTTCTCAACTACCTTAACCAGAGAATTCAGAAAAAGCAGTCAAAGCATTTGTTTCAATAGCCATAGGTTACCTCCATGAATTTAGAATATTACCCAATCAGATATGATTCTTGATTTTCATATCCATATTGAGTATATAGTAATTATCTCTCCCGCACTGCATCGTCCATGTGGGTAGATGGCTACCCGGATCATATTGGCAGGTCTAAAACGTAATAATCTCGCTATACGCCTATCAAAGCTGTAAGCTATCTTTTGTAACCTTGCTGATTACACCCGACTTGACTACAATAGTAGACCAACCTCATGGAACTTCAACATATCGGGCGTTACGACATTAAATCGCTTATCGGTCAGGGTGGTATGTCTGCCGTTTACCTGGGCTATGACCCGCGCTCCCAGCGTGAAGTCGCCATTAAGGTATTGCCTCCCTATTATTTACATTCAACCAAATTTCGCGAGCGCTTTGAGCGCGAAGCCCTACATGATTGCCCTGCTTGAACATCCTGCCATTGTGCCGGTCTATGATATGGGTGAAGAGGATGGTCAGCCGTATATCGTCATGCGCTATATGTCGGGTGGCTCTTTGGCTGACAAGCTAAAAAAGGGTCCCATTCCTCTCCGCGATTGTATGGATATGTACCTGCGCCTGGCACCCGCATTGGATACTGCCCATGCCAGGGGTGTCACCCACCGCGATGTCAAGCCCGACAACCTGCTGTTCGATAAATATGATAATGTCTTCCTCTCAGATTTCGGTCTCGCCCGTCTGAGAGAGACCATCGGTTTTGCCAACATCAGCGATGGCTCCATCATGGGCACGCCGGCCTATATGAGCCCCGAACAGATCCAGGGTGACCATGAAATTGATGGTCGTTCCGATATCTATTCACATGGGGGTGGTGCTCTATCAAATGCTGTCTGGGTCTGTGCCATTTTTTGGTACCACGGCTGCCTCGGTCATGATGATGCACCTGGTCAATCCGGTGCCCCAGATTTACGAGAAAAACAATACCCTTCCCATCGCCATCCAGGCTGTCCTGGAGATCGCCATGGCAAAAAACCCGAATGACCGTTATCAGTCTGCTGGAGATTTTGCCAAAGCCATCCAGGCTGTAACCACTGGAGTGCATAAGAAGCCAATCCTCCCAAATACAGCTCTCACTGCCTCACAGCGCCCCGCAGATCGTTCCACCTTGATTATTCCCCCAAAAAAAGCACACCTTCACTGCACGGAGAGGCCACTGCGGAAAAATCCTCACCATTAAATGATAGCGAAGCTCCCATTCAAGGAGAGACCAACGGGATAAGAAAAACGACTACCCCCCTGGTAAACACCGCTCGGCCTCGAGCGGAAAGATCTCTCAATCCTTCCACATCCCAGCCTGACCCGCTTGCAGAAGCGACCTCGTACGATTCCTTGGGTGGGTTTGCTGATAGGCTTCATCGTGATCCTCGCCGTATCCCTCACCCTCATCCTGCGCTCCTTGGGTGTATTCCCGTTTTCCCTCCTGAGAACATTCCGGCAATCCCACGGCTCAAGCCCCTGGTACGGGAGCCTCCTCGCAAACCTCGGTCATCCTGGGTCAGGCTGATAAGCTTGCCTTTGTGAAGTCCTCAGATATCTGGGTCTCCGATCTGGATGGCAGTGACCTCATCCAGCTCACCACCGATGAGGTAAAAAAATCTAATCTGCAATGGTCACCAGATGGTCAATCCGTTATTTACACCACCGCAAACTGTATCAACCTGGTGGGTCTGCAAACCAGGCAGGTACTCACCCTTACTTGTTTTACAGGCGTTCCCTCCATCAGTGCTTTTGATATCTCGCCGGATGGTCAAAAGGTCGCCTTGGGACTGGCTCAAACTGATCTTTATCTTCTCCCTTATTCCCAATTGTTCAGCTTGCGCCAGGCTAGCCTCCCGGAGGATATCCTTCCATTTGCTCAATGTTCCTACTATGCTCCCTACAATACCATAGAGGCATTAAAAGCCGTTAATTGGTCTCTAACGGATGGCCGCCTGGCATTGCTGCTTTCCACACCTGTGGATGGAGTCTATCGTGATGAGATCAGTATCCTGGATTTTAGCGAATGTACAGCCTCGCCTCTTACGGTGAAGGAAATCCTCCCCACTTACTTCTTGTTCACCCTGCGGGGGTATTATGACCATCCAGAAATTACTGGCCTTTCCTGGAATGGAAATGACCAGCTTTTATTGAATGGCCATGTGAATAATGAGGGCTTTGGCCAATTGCAGTTATACAGCCTCGACCAAAACCAGAGCCAGGAGCTCGCTCCAAATGGCTCGTGTTGTTACCGTGACGCCCACTGGAGCCCGGATGGCTCCTACCTGTTCTATTCCTACCTGCCGGAATCTGGCGGCGAAATCAGCTTATATTACACCCCCTCCTCGAAGTTAAGCCAGCCTGGTGGATCGATGGCCTCCCTGGAACTGCCTGCTGGTTTCTTAACCAGCAGTCTCGAATCACTCCAACCTGCCCTTCGCACCGCGCACTAACATATTCTTTGAAGGTATCCCTCTGCAGGTTCTTAACCCTCCTATTTATTTAACTGCAATCGGTAAATTTATAAAATACAATAAAATACGTTCAATATAGATGACCGGGTGTGGAGCTGTGTAGATGCTGGATACATTATCCGCTCTGTCAGCCGCTTGAACAAACATCTGATACGTTTGGTTTGGCACTAATATATCACTATTAAATTGCACTTGATAAGGATAAATATTGTCGATCCCGATGGATATCTTACCTTTGGGGTCTGCTGTTGGAAGATGGTCCCACAACCAGAATTCTACCCATGCAACCTGATCGTTATCAGTCGCTGATGCCACAAGCGATACTAAACCCCCATAGGATGTAAAACTTTGGCCATTACGTACAGGGTTCTCCCAGTTCACATTTGGGGGGATTGAATCCACTAAGGTTGCCCCATCACCCCAATTATTGCTCATGTTCAGGTCAAACCCAGATGAAGCAACAGCGACAGTATTCGTGATTACCCCATCGATAGTGGGTTTACCCACGATCGTAACACTTGAGGTTAAAATATGCAGGTATCGTGTTCAGGCTACATACGATCTCACTCCCAACCTGACTGCATTCTGGAGATGTTTTTCCGCTAACAAACTGGACACTTCCTGGAAGTGTATCTGTCACGACCACGCCTCGCGCCTCAATGCTGCTGGTATTGGAAATGGTGAGCAGATAGGTCAGCTCCGCACCAATGTGCAATGGGTCGGGGGAATCAATCATCGCTGATTCCCAGATCCACCAATCCTTGTTCTGTACCCACTAATGCTGTTGGCTCAGGGTTGCGATATTGTCTCACATATACCCAATCCACTTTCAGTGTCGCATTGGAACCCGGGTAGCTATAAAGAGTCACCGGTAAGAATCCCGTTGGAACCTGGGCTGCTGTGGATGCATTCGAAGCACCATGGTCGATCTCGCCAATACTCTGTCCCGCACTCCAGCGTACTTCATATACATGATATTCATTATGCCAATCATTGACGCCCTCCAAGATTGCGTTATCGGAGGAATTGACATAATTGATCAGGTATAAGTCATCCACATCGGTTGTAAGGTCCCCGATCATCGTATGTTGTCCACTCGCACCATTAATGAACCCTCCCCATTCCTTACCAGAACCCAAGCCGAAATTCGCCCGGAAGCCGATTGCTTGATATTGGTAAGTAGTGGTGGACCTAATTCCGGTTCCATCCCCTAAGTTTAAAATACCCGGCGGTGAGATTACTGGTGTTCCGCTGATTTTGGACCAGTTAAACAGAGCTTCAACATTGTTGGAGGTATCAGAGTTTTGACCATCCTCAACCAGGGTTAACTCCGCAGACGTGATATGGCTCCAATCATCATCGAAGCCATCGAAGGTATTCGTTCCATCACTAAGTGAGGTCGCCGCCGGATTATTATAGTAAAGATAAATGGTGGTACCCCCACTTGCCAGGGACGGCACCCGAACCCAAATATAAGCTTTCTGGTTTGTTTTATCCCACGATTCGATCCAGTATTTCAACTCTGTAGTGCCGTCACTGTGAGTGAAGCGAACATCGGATCCATATAAATTCGCCTGATTAAAATTGAAATTGAGGTTGTTTAGTGTAACCAACACCTGGTAATAAGCTAAGGAAGCCCCTGAGTTGGTAATTATAACGGGTCGCCTGTAAAGCCAGGCTTCATCGAACCATGGCGGCCCAACCTGCTCTGTGCCATTCTGTTCATCAACACCGATTATTGTCCCCTTAGTCGCCCCATTAGCTTGTTCCGATCCATGGAAAAGGATAAATATCAATAAAACGATCCCCATGGGCAATGTCAGGTTGATGAGCTTCTTCATGAAATCAGGCGCCTTTCTAGATTCCGATTATAAGCTAAACCTTTCCATATGCGTAATTACTTTATTAGATACCATTGTCTAGGGACCTATCCAATAAACTTGATTATTAATCTATGGATGCGACTATGGAAAGGTCGGAGATGGCAGTGGTAAAGTCGGCGTTGGTGGAGGTAAAGTTGGTGTGGGTGGTTGCGGGGTATTTGTAGGTGGCGGCGGTATTTTTGTCTCCGTCGGTTGGATTGGCGTGTTTGTTGGAACTTGAGGGGGTGGCTCGGTTGTTGGTTTAGTAGTGCGAGTAGGGACAAAGAAGAAAGAAGTCGCTGTTGCCGTCTGTTCAGTTGGCGTAGGGGTCTCACTCGGTGTGGGTGTGGTGGTCTCGCTGGGTGTCAGAGTCCATAGGACCGTTTGCGTCTCTGTGGGTGTACTTAACACAACCAGGGTGGGTATTTCCAGCCCCTCGCACAAGGCTATCCCTGATAAACCATCATTGTATGCTTCCAATACCTTAAATAACCTTACACCTGCTTCCCTGTCCCCGTCCGACACCTGGCTTCCTATCGGGTGTTTGACCAGCCACCCATAGGCTTCAAATACAGTTGTCTCGATTGAGCTCTGGTCTGCACCGGCTAACATATTCAAAAATGCCCCCACTAGCTGTGCCTGTATGAGTTGGGTCGCATTCTGGGTCTCATTGGTAAGCATCTCCCTGATATCCTTTGCTTCGTAAACGATTCCCCCAATGACCATTTGCGGCGGGTATAACTCAGGGTGTTCCTTCCAGTATGATATCGGATACGTGCAGTTCTGCTCCACCTGCGTTACGGTTGCCGTAATACTAGGGTTGGGAAATCCCAATAGATTCCAGGGCACGTATGTCGCGATCAACCACACTAAACCGATAAATACTGCCACAGTAGCGACGACCAGGATGAGAATTAAGCCTCGTTTTGTGGTTATCTCATTTTCCATATTGTGCAATCACGCTACCTGTCAGTAAAATCAATTACATGCCCCATGGTTCCTGGTTTTGATATTGTAAGCAAGCACAATGCAAAGGATGGTTTCTTACAAAACTCAAATCTTCCATATATCAAATTTTAACAATTTTACTCTATAGTAGAGTCAGATTTAGAAAATCTAATACTTAGTTATAATCATAAGGAGGTAAAAACTATGTTAACTCGTTGGGATCCTTTCCAGGAAATGTTAAACCTTCGCCGCACCGTCGATCGTCTGTTTGATAATGTCAGCTCGGACCATGAATGGGCACAACCCTACCATGTGGGGTTTGGCCGTGGACGTGGTCGAAAACAAGGATGATTTCATCGTCAAAGCCTCTGTCCCTGGCATCAATCCGGATGACCTTGATATCTCATATGCCGATGACACCTTGACCATCAAGGGTGAGATTAAATCGGATAATGAGGTCAAGGAAAACCAGTATCACCTGCGTGAGCGGCGCTACGGCTCATTTACCCGCAGCATTAGCCTGCCCACCAAGATCAAAGGTGATGCCATTGAAGCTTCCTATCAGAATGGTGTGATTACCCTGCGCCTGCCCAAGGCTGAGGAAGTCAAACCGAAGCGTATCGCCATCAAGGTCGGCGATCAAAAGATGATCGAAGGCAAAGTCAAGAATAAATAATCATCAACCAGTAAATCAAGAATGGGTGCTTTGATAATCACGGCACCCATTTTTGTTTTAATCCACATTTATCGACGTATAGATCATTCGCTTCTCAGGTGGATCAACGAAAGTCCGATTAAGTACCCAATGTTATACTTGCCTCATGCAGCCATGCCAGGTCCGTTGTTTGGGTTTGGTGCCCTACCAGCAAGCCTGGGATTTACAGGTCCAGCTTGCCGGTACAGATCGCGGCTGGAGAGATTCCCGCCACCCTGCTGCTGCTTGAGCATCCTCACACCTTCACCTTTGGGCGGAGAGGTCAGGCTGCCAACCTGCTGTGGAGTGAAGCCGAGCTCAAACAGCGTGGCGTCGAAGTGTTTTGGGTGGATCGTGGCGGTGATGTCACCTACCATGGTCCTGGGCAGCTCGTTGGTTACCCGCTCATGCCCTCGATATCAGTGACCTGGTAATTTCCACTCAATCAGATCCTGCTAACCTGCCCCAGGGCAGATTACATCGGTTACCTGCGCAAGCTGGAACAGGTGCTCATCCTGGCTCTTGCACCAGTTTGGAGTGAAGGCTGAAAGCATCAAAAATCTCACCGGTGTGTGGGTGAATGGGTCAAAGATAGCTGCCATCGGGGTGAAAGTGGATTCTCACGGTATCACCCGCCATGGATTCGCCCTCAATGTCGCACCCGATATGAGTTATTGGGACGGGATCATCGGCTGTGGTCTTGCCGGCTATTCCGTCACCAGCCTGGCAGCCTTGCTTCAAACCCGCCTTCCATGCAGCAGGTGATTCAGGCAATTGCTCACCGCTTTTGAAGCATGTCTTCGAGGTCGAATGTCAGTGGTCTCCTAAGGTATAATAACAATGGATTGACATCGCAGCTCACTTGTGACCTGCCATCGTCATATCATCACAAACGGAGGAAATTCTTGTCTAGCTCAACCTTGAAAATCGTCATCCCCATGGCGGGATATGGTACCCGCTTACGACCGCATACCTGGAGCCGTCCCAAGCAGCTGATCCGCATGGCAGATAAAATGGTGATGGATCATGTATTGGACACCTTCTCCAACCTCCCCGATCCTGCCAATACTGAATTCATCTTTATTATCGGTTACCTCGGAGATAAAATCGAAGAATATATGGCCCGCGCCCATCCCGACCTCAAGGTGCGCTATGTGGAACAGGCCGAGATGCGCGGTCAATCCCATGCCATCTCACTGGCCAAGGATTACCTGGATGGTCCTATGCTGGTGCTGTATGCCGACACGCTGATCGATACTGATTTTTCCTTCCTGACCACTGAAACAGCTGGTGCAGTTGCCTGGGTGAAAGCCGTCCCAGACCCGCGCCGCTTCGGCGTTGCCAGCGTGGGGGATGATGGCTGGGTGACCCATCTGGTTGAAAAACCCCAAGATTTGGACAACAACCTGGTTCTGGTAGGCTGCTATTACTTCCAAAATTCAAATGAATTATTAGCTGCCATCGATGAACAGATGCAGCGCAATATCACCCTCAAGAATGAGTTCTTCCTGGCAGATGCGATCAACATCATGCTCGAACATGGCCTGAAGATGCGTATCGAACATGTGGAGACCTGGTTGGATGCAGGTATACCTGACGATGTCTTGAAAACCAATCGCTATTTGCTCGAGCATGGGCACGATAACACGGATGAAGCCTATGCGCGTAAAACGTCGGTGATCCTCCCACCGGTTTTCATCCATCCCAGTGCCACCGTTGAGAATTCCGTCATCGGTCCTTATACTGTCATCGGTGCTAATTGTCAGATCCAAAGCTGCATCATCCGCGATAGCATCATCGATGACTTCCTCGGTTGTGACGGACGTGATCATGGAACATTCGCTCATCGGTCAGGAGGTTCGCATCCAGCAAAAGGCTGTTGTCCTGAACATCGGTGACCAAACTGAGCTGAGCCTTTGATGATGGCCGATCGGGTGGAATGCCGCTCTGACCATGACTACATCGGGCACCCGCTTGCATTTTACTGGCAAGATAAGCGTCTGGAGGTGTCTGAGGTATTGGTACGAAATTCGTACCCCTCAGGCTACTCATTCCAGGTGCAGAATAAAGATTTTGGTATATTTGAGCTCATTTATGATACCAATACAGACGAATGGTCTGTTCAACAACTTTGAATCTAAGGAGCGAGCATGAATGAAAGGTACCTGGCCCGCCATGTTGTCGGGCTGAAGCCATCTGGCATCCGTAAATTCTTCGATATCGTCGCCACCATGAAAGATGTCATCTCACTGGGTATTGGCGAGCCCGATTTCGTCACTCCTCAACCCATCATCGAGGCCGGCATCCGGGCATTGCAATGCCGGTGAGACGCATTACACCTCCAATGCCGGGCTTCTCGAGCTGCGCCAGGCAATCACAGGACACATCCACAACACCTATGGCGTCAGTTATGACCCCAACACGGAAGCCATCATCACTGTTGGAGTTTCCGAAGCACTCTATCTGACCATGACCGCCCTGCTCAATCCGGGTGAAGAGGTCATCATCCCCACACCCTGCTTCGTCTCCTACCAGGCGGAGGTCATTCTTGCCGGTGGCGTGCCGGTGGAAATCCCCACCTTTGTCGAGGATGGCTTTCAGGTTCAACCCGAAAGACTGGAAGCTGCCATCACCCCGCGCACCAAAGCCATTCTGCTCGGCTATCCCAACAACCCCACTGGCGCAGTCTACTCCCGCCAGGTCCTGCTGGAGATTGCCCGCATCGCCGAGAAGCATGATCTGATCGTCATCTCCGATGAGCTGTACGATCAGCTGGTGTACGGCGTTCAACACGTCTGCTTCCCTTCCCTGCCCGGGATGCGCTCACGTACCGTCCTGTTGGGTGGCTTCTCCAAGAACTATGCCATGACCGGTTGGCGGGCAGGTTTCGCCTGCGGTCCTGCCGATATCATCAAGGGTCTCGTGCGCATCCACCAATACACCATCATGTCTGCCCCCACCATGTCGCAGCTGGCAGCCCTGGAAGCCATCCAGCATGGTCAGGAGTTTGTCGCCCAGATGCGTGATGAGTATGATCGCACGCCGTAAACTGATCGTTGGTGGCTTGAATCAGCTGGGTTTGCCCACCTTCGAGCCCCATGGTGCGTTCTACGCTTTCCCCAATGTTGCCATCACCGGCATGGATGATGAGACCTTTGCTCAAAAGCTGCTCGATGAAGAGCGTGTGGCAGTCGTCCCTGGTAACTCTTTCGGCGCGGGTGGTGAGGGTTTTGTTCGCTGCTCATATGCCACCGCCTACGAGAAAATCGAAGAAGCTTTGCGCCGCATGCAGCATTTCATGCACCGTCATGGGTAGAACTTGGTTAGGTTAGGGAGTTCGTCGAAGCCATCTCTCATCGCTACATTATTGCCACCGCGATAACGGTAAGGCATGGTGATCTATGAGTTCAAAGCAAGAAAATCTCCATGAAGCTCAACGCTGGTTGATCACTGCCCAGCAGGATTTATTAGCAGCAAAGTCGTTGTCTGAGAACCGGTTTTACGCCCACGCTTGCTTCAATGCCCAGCAGGCTGGAGAAAAGGCTTTGAAAGCACTTTGGTACTTGCATGATCGGGAACCATGGGGCTCCTCCATCCAACGCCTGGTGACAGATTTCCCAGGTGCCTCCAGCCTCCCCAATCTGGAGGATTGGATTCATCGTGCTGCCACGCTGGACCGCTACTTTATTCCCACTCGCTACCCCAATGGCTTGCCAGATTTAACCCCTAGTCAGAGTTATTTTAAACAGGACGCAGAGGCAGCGATTTTACAAGCTGCAACCTTTGTCGAAGCTGCCCAAAAAGCGATAAATTGATCATCGATCGAATCTTTTATTCCACACAATTTGTTATATGCTAAACTGCACCATCCGGCACACGAAAGGCGTGGCATTCGTCACTTGACGACTTGTCTGACATTGATTAATCTTAAAACACAATCCGCGTGGCGTATATTGTATATGTGAGGGTACAACCTTGGTGGTTTTTGCTCACCATTTGGTATATTTTGGTTAATTGCGGGCACCAAACCGGGTTGCCCGCTTATATTTTGAAAAATTTCACATAGATTATCAGGAGTAAATTATGGCCGAACAGATCAATGCTTTCCAAATGGCACAGCGCCAATTCGATGGCGTTGCCAAGCAGCTCAACCTGGATCCACAGGTAGTGGAGATCCTACGTTGGCCTGCCCGTGAGTTTAAATTCACTATCCCCGTGCACATGGACGATGGCTCATTGCGTGTGTTCACCGGATATCGCGTCCAACACTCCGACGTGCGTGGCCCCCATAAAGGTGGCATCCGTTTCCATCCCGCAGAAACCCTCGATACCGTGCGCGCACTTGCCATGTGGATGACCTGGAAGTGCTCCGTTGCTGATATCCCCCTGGGTGGCGGCAAAGGTGGTGTACCGGTGGACCCGGCTACTCTCTCAGTATACGAGAAGGAAAAACTCTGCCGTGGCTGGGTCGATCAGATGTGGCGCAACATTGGTCCCCGCCAGGATGTCCCTGCCCCCGATGTGGGCACCACTCCCCAGATGATGGGATGGATGATGGATGAGTATTCCAAGCTGGTCGGTCATTATACACCGGGCGTGATCACCGGAAAGCCCTTGGGCGGCGGTGGCTCACTGGGTCGCACTGAGGCTACCGGTTACGGTGTTATCTACACCGTGCGTGAAGCCATGAAACATCTCAAGATCGATCCCGCCAAGTCAGTGGCTGCGATACAGGGGTTCGGCAACGTCTCTCAGTATGCATCCATCGGTTTCATCGAGCTCCTGGGCGGCAAAGTGACTTGTGTCTCCTGCTGGGATCGTGGAGACAAATGCTCTTACACCTTCAGCCACCCCAAGGGTGTTGACCCCAAGTTCCTGCAGTCCATCACCGACCAGTATGGCACCATCGATAAATCCAAGGCACATGCCGCCGGGTACGTGCTTGAGGAGGGCGATGCCTGGATCTCCAAGGAAGCTGACGTATTGATCCCCGCCGCCTTAGAAGGTCAGGTTACCGGCGAGACGATCAAGAAGATCAACAGCCGGGTGCGGATCATTGCCGAAGGCGCTAACGGACCCACCACCCCTGAGGCAGACGAGGTCATCCAAGCTAATAAAATCTTCGATATCCCCGACTTCCTATGCAATGCTGGTGGGGTCACCTGCTCCTACTTCGAGGGCGTCCAAAACGACATGAATTTCTACTGGACCAAGCAAGAAGTGTTGGAAAAACTGGATACCAAAATGACCCAGGCTTTCCATTCGGTGCTCGATATGTCCGAAAAGGAAAAGGTCTACATGCGCGATGCGGCCTATATGGTCGCCATTGCTCGCGTGGTCAAGGCTATGGAATTGCGCGGCTGGATTTAAATATAATTCATCACTACAGGCAGGATGTAAGGAGCAATCTTTATATCCTGTTTTTTTATTTCTATAAAGACGCCCCGTTGGGGTGTTTCTATATTTGAGCTTGTAACTGCGAGAGTTCCGGTGAATTATCGGGCTCGCCTGCATCGACGTAGGGGCGAGTCGCGACCTACCCCCAGGATGTTTGGGTATTCATGCACCATTCTCAGATTTTTTACCCCTCCCCTAATTACCGTTCTTTGGTAATTTACTTCCCGAATGATTTTATTCGGGAGCGGGGAGCCTGCAGTATCTTCATGTTTTCACTGGTATGCAGGGGAAAGTGGGCTTTACCCACAAATTAGTGCCTCTATTTATGGATTGTTTGCCTAGAGCTTTCCTTCCCTAGATTCCTCAGTCTCTATTGTCTTGACATTTTCGGAAATTAATGTATGATTAATTTGTATTTTTCGGAAAATAAGATTACCGTATTAGGAATTATTATGACCGAAAAAAGCCTTCCTCCCGTATTCGATGCATTGGATTATAAAATCATACAACATCTCCATGCGGATGGTCGTTCCACCGCTACCAGTATCGCTAATCTCACTGGTGCAGATGTTCGCACGGTACGCAATCGTATCGCTCGTTTGATAGGGATGGGTGCCATTCGTGTCACTGCGATTGCTGACCCATTATCGTTCGGCTATCAGACTGCTGCCGATATTTTCCTCCAGGTTGATCCAGAACAGGAATCTAATACTCATCCGACGCTTTCTAGCCATGACTGAAATTTCCTATGTCGCTTATGGCGCAGGGTCGGGTGAGATATCCCTGGAAGTACGCTTCAAGAACAATGCTGAACTACGTGAATTCCTGGTCCATACCTTGCCAGGCATTCCAGGAGTAAATAGCATCCGGCACACGCTTGTCCCTGAAATTCTGAAAAATATTGATGAATGGATGCCCGGATGAAGAGTGACTTCAATATGGAAGGGTTCCGGTTTAGTCTCATCACCAAGCCCATATGAAAGTCAGGATGCATAAGCCAGCGTATAGTAGATAAACGCTGGTTTTTTTTCGTTTAGATCATGGTAATGAAAATCAGAATTCAATCACATCTTTCACCAAACCTGGTATTTCACCCATGCCAGGGTGTTGACCTCCAATCCCAACCAGCCACGTGCTGAAGCGATCGCTGTCTCTGGAAATCGAATCATCGCAGTGGGTAGTAATACGATGTACTTGCTCTTCGTACAACCGAATACGCATCTGATCGATGCTCAATATTGCACCTTGCTGCCTGGATTTATAGATAGCCATGCTCATCTACTTATAGGTTCTGCTGAGCTGGATAATGTCTTTTTGGATGAAGTGCGCACTTTGGAAGACCTGCGCATAAAGTTGAAAAATCATGTGGAAGCCCATCCGGATGATTGAATGGGTATGTGGCTCTCACATGAAGTACTCCATCCTGCCATCAGACGAGCCGCTCACCCGCCACCACCTGGATGCCATCCTGCCAGACATCCCAATCGTCCTTATGGCGTATGATTACCACACACTCTGGGCGAATACCAAAGCCTTGATGTTGGCCGGGATTTTGAATGGCTATGATCCCGGCCCCACTGGGGTCGTTGTGATGGGTGCAGATAATCTGGTTACAGGTGAGCTGCGTGAAGCTGCAGCCTACCACCCGGTGCTTGAATCATGCCGGTCCCTGGGGTCGGGTGACGAGTGAATTGACCAGTGGGAAGCCTCAGATCGTCACAAGAGGCAGACCTGCGAATGCTGAAGAAAGGTCTGGCATTTTTCGCCCGCCATGGCATCACCAGCCTCCACAATATGGATGGAAATCTTGCCCAGCTCGCTTTATATGCCTCATTGGAAGAGTCAGGTGAGCTGACCACCCGCGTGAGTGTTCCCTATGGGATCACCCCCACAACAACTTCATCGTGATCTGAGGAAGCTGCTCAGATGCATTTAAGGTACCACAGCGACCTGCTGCGTCTTGAGGCAGTCAAATTCTTCATGGACGGTGTGATCGAATCAGGCACAGCCTATTTGCTGGAAGATTATGCCGATACTCCCGGTCAACGTGGTCATCCATATTACTCCCTTGAGCAATTCATTGAGCTGGGCTCGCTATGTGACCGTCTTGGGGATTGCAAATCCGTGTACATGCCATCGGTGATGCTGCCATCCGCCAGACCCTGGATGGATTTGAAGCCATCCAGAGGATAAATGGACCTCGCGATAGCCGTCACCGTATCGAGCACATTGAGCTGCTTCACCCGTCAGACATTCCCCGTTTTGCCCAGCTCGGTGTGATTGCCTCCATGCAGCCACTTCATCTTGCTGGCTCCAACTTCGAAAATGACGTCTGGTTGAAGCGTATCGGCGAAAGCCAGATGGGATCATGGATTTTCCTGGCGATCCCTGCGCAATTCCAGGTGCACATCTGGCTTTCGGCAGCGACTGGCCAGTGGTCTCCCCAAATCCCATGCTTGGTCTGGACAGAGCCATCAATCGAAAACCATGGGCTCCCCAATTCTTCATCACAATCGCAGACCTTGACTCGAGTGCCTCGCTTCCTACACTCGCGAAGCGGCTTATGCTGAATTTCAGGAGGATCGGAAAGGTCAGCTGCGTCCTGGTTTCCTGGCAGATATCGTTCTTCTCTCCGCTGATATTCGAATCCATCCCATCTGAAGAGATTTCAAAGGTCGTTCCAATCATGACGATCTGTGATGGTCGTATTACCTATGAAGCTTAAGGCAGTTGTATCCAAGGAGGTGACCAGAATATAATAGGTCAGAGCAGACTCAATTCAAATCATATAAACCATTCAATTTTCAAACTTTGAGGAGAATAGGATGAAAAACAATCGAATATTTACAATCGTAGCATTAGTTATCGCACTCACCCTGCTGGGGTCAGCATTGGCAGGGTGCGGAGGCAAGGAAAATATCAAAATTGGTGCTCCCATGCCCATGACTGGTCCCTATGCCAGCGATGGTGAGCAAATGCAGATGGCTCTTCAGATGGCAATCGAAGAGCATAAATGCCAAGGGTGGTGTATTGGGTCGCCAGTTAACCTTAGTGCCTGGTGATGTCGGCGCACTTGAAGCTGAAAAGATCAAAGCTGTCGGAGAGCGTTTACTCGGTGAAAATGTGGATGCTGGTCATCACCGGCTATGCCGACTCTGGTGTTGATGCCCGTGTCTTTGGCGAGTACGACATGCCCTATCTGCATGCCGATGCCATGTCTCAGGATACCGATGTGGTCGCTCAAAACCTAGAGGAATATGGCAACGTATTCCAATACTGCCCCAGTGAAGTTTCCTATGGCTATGACACTGCTGAGACCCTATTTACCATTCCTGATAAGATGGGTTGGACTCCACCGAACAATAAAATTGCGATCATAAAAGTCGATTACAGCTACAACATCATGGCAGCCGATAAATTTGCCGAGCTCGCCCAGCAGCAAGGTTATGAGATAGTAGTCAATGAGACAACCCAGTTCGGCGTAGTCGAATGGGGTCCCATTCTCTCAAAGATCGAGGAAACCCAGCCTGCATATGTCACTTTCTGGATCCTTGATCCTGCCGATGCAGCCCGTTTCATGATCCAATTTCATGATCGCTTTGCAGAGAACGGAATCAATGCCCTCGTCTTACATGCAATATACCCCCAATATCCCCGAGTTTTTAACCTTGGCTGGAGAATCTGCCAATGGTTTATTGTGGACTGCCAGTGTAAACCCTGTTGGGACAGATATTGCAGACTATGCACAGCGTTGGCAAGCTAAGTTCAATGAAGAGCCAAAATCTGTTTATGCTTACCTTGTACGTGATGCGGTTGATATCTGGGTCCAGGCAGTTGAAAAAGCCGGTTGTGTTAACTGCTACGATAAAATCATCGAAAATATCCGTGCAGCCGACTATACCGGTAACGGCGGTAGATACGTATTTAATCCGACCGATCAGCAAGCTTTATCTGGCGTCGATTATCTGCCGACATTGTGGTACCAGATCCAAAATAATGCCAATATTGTCGTTGGACCATCCCCGTATGATACTGCCAGCTATATCCTTCCCGACTGGATAAAGTAATCTAAGTTGAAGTAAACCCTCCCTTGCAGGGTCAACCAGCTCTGCAGGGGAGGTAATCCTGCAGGCAATCCATTTTATCGAGGTCACAGATGCTTGAAACGCAGGGAATATCCAAAAGCTTTGGCAAGATTGTTGCTCTCACTGATGTCAGTTTTAAGGTGGAACAAGGTGAGATATTTGGCATTGCCGGTCCTAATGGTGCAGGTAAATCCACTTTGTTTAATGTAATTACCGGCATCTATCCACCTACATCGGGAAAGGTCTTTTTTCTTGGGGAGGATGTCACCCCATTACGTCCCCACGAAATTTGCCTGCGAGGTATCGGTCGTACATACCAGATTCCTGCAGCCTTCCATACCATGAGTGTGTCCGATAATCTCCGTATTGGATCGATCTTCGGCAGCCAAGGCCGGCGAAAAGTGATAGACATCCTCGATTTCCTGAATATCTCAGCTTATGCCGATAAACTCGCCAGCAACCTGGACCTGTACACCACCAAGCTGGTCATGCTGGGTTCAGTCTTGGCCACCGATTGCAAGTTGCTGATGTTGGACGAGCCCATGGCCGGTTTTTCGATCGTTGAGATCAATAACTTCCTGGAGATCTTGCGTAAGATCAACCAGGAATGGGGCGTGACGCTGATCGTCATCGAGCACCTGTTGGATGTCTTGATTGGATTGACCGGTCGCATGATGATTCTTGCCGATGGGTCTCTGCTTTATCTTGGTCCATCCGATGGCGTCACCAATGACCGGCGCGTGGTGGAAGTCTACCTTGGCGTCCAGGAGGAGTCTGAACATGCTTGAGCTCAATGGTGTCGATGGATATTACGCTGACTTGCAGGTTTTACGACAGGTCTCTCTGGTGGTCAATTCGGGTGAAGTTGTGGCACTGTTCGGGCCTAATGGTCATGGCAAGAGTACCTTGCTTAAAACCATTAGCGGCTTACATCAGGCTGCTGCTGGATCGATAAAATTCGAAGGCCAGGAGATATCCTCCCTCCCCTCTCACAAAATTGTAGAAATGGGCATCGCTTACATCCCTGAAGAACGTCACCTGTTCCGCGATATGACCGTAATGGAGAACCTGAAGATGGGGGCATACAATCGCCGTGCACGCCCATCCACCCAGCAAAACCTCGCCTTCGTCCTCGAGGTATTCCCCCGCCTGGCAGAACGCAAGGACCAGCTTACCTCCACTTTGAGCGGTGGCGAGAGCCGCATGGTGGCAGTCGCCCGTGGGTTGATGAGCGAACCCACTCTGCTTATGTTGGACGAGCCATCCATCGGGCTTTCTCCAGGTATGCGTCATGTCGTCTTCGACTCGATCGCCAAAATCAATCGTGAGAAGAAGATTACCATCCTGATCGTCGAACAGGAGATTCGTAATGCCCTAAAGCTGGCAAACCGCATCTATATGCTTAAAAAGGGGCAGATCCTGTTCGAGCGGTCAGCCGCACAAGTTAATGTCGAAGAGATTGAGAAGGCTTACTTCTAGGGAGCACCTATGAACAGTTTTCTTAATGCCATTATCAGCGGTTTAATATCCGGGTCGCTCTACGCCGCCACCGCTCTGGGTCTCACCATCATATACGGGGTCAGCCGGGTGTTCAATTTTGGTCACGGTGTCGTGGCTGTAATGGGCGCTTATCTGGCGTGGACCATCCTTTCGGCGGGTGGGCAGTTGAATATGCTGCTCGGGATTTTAGTGAGCCTGGTGGTATTGTATATCTTTGGCACCCTCGTCTATCGCTTTACCATGAATCCTCTCATGAAAAAGCCTGCCTGGGATATATCCACTGTGTTGTTTCTCCTGGGTGGAGGGATACTGCTCGAGAATGTGCTCCTGCAAATCTTCGGCCCTCGCGTAAAGTCTATCCCGGTGTTGGTGGAAGGCAACCTCAAGCTGGGTCCGGTAGCCATCCAGCTGGAATGATCTGTTCCTGATCATCATCGTCGTGGTAGGGATTGTGGCATTGAATCTGTTTTTCAAATACACCCGTCTCGGACAGGCAATGCGATCAACTGCACAATCCATCCCGGGTGCTAAGATCGTCGGCATCGATATCGAGCGCATCTTCGGTCTGACCTTCGGTTTGGCTTTTGCTGTCACCGGTTTCAGCGGTGTATTGTTGAGTACCAAGTACTTCCTTAACCCCCACATCGGATGGGAGTGGATGGTGAAGGGCTTTGTGATTGTCTCATTTGGTGGTTTGGGCAGTACCAATGGGGCCATATTCGCCGGTCTGATCCTGGGGATCGTCGAAGCCATGGTAACCCTTTATATAGGTGCCATGTGGGTCTGGCCGATCTGGTTTGTTATATTTATGGTCGTTCTGCTGATTCGCCCGCAAGGCATCCTGGGTGGCAGGTTGTAGAGGAGATGAATATGAAATCCATCAAGAAACTCTCCTGGAAAAACATACTGGTGCTGCTCGTCGGGCTCTTCGCGATGGTCTATCCACTGGCAGGCGCCAACAGCTATATGAAACACCTGTTTATCCTTTTCTTCATTTGGAGTGTGGTGGCCGCCAGCTGGAACCTGCTCAACGGGTACGCTGGCATTAACTCACTGGGTAACATCGGCTTCATGGCGATTGGTGGCTATGCTTCGGGCATCCTTGCCAAATCCCTCGGATTATCACCCTGGATCAGCATCCCCATCGGAGGCATCATCACCTGCATCCTGGTCACCCTATTTCTGGGTTTCCCCGCCCTCAGGCTGAGCGGCATCTATATCGCCCTGCTCTCTCTTATCTTCGCTGATTCGCTGCCCTCCATTCTAACCCAGACACGTGAGATTACGGGTGGGGCGATGGGCTTGCATGAGATCCCCGGTTTCATCCCGAACATGGAGAAGATCCATGCCTATTACATCTGTTTTGTCTTCTTCCTGATTGCCATGTTTATCATATACCGCACCATCCATTCCAACACAGGGCTGGCATTCATGGCACTGCGTGACTCGGAGAACTTCGCCACCACATTGGGAGTGAACCGCTTCAGGGAACGCCTCAAGGTCTTTGCCATCAGCTCCTTCCTGACCGGACTGGCAGGTGGGTTCTACGTCCACAGCCTGGGGGATATCTCACCCACCACGTTGGGAATTGAGCCTTTCCTGCTGGGCATCGCCATGTTCGAGCTGGGTGGTATCGGCACCTTTGCCGGACCCATTTTGGGTGCTGCGGTGATTGTCTTCGGGGGTGAATTCCTGCGCCTGGCAGGCACGCTCCGTCTCAGCTTGCTAGGGTTGCTCATCTGTCTGATCATTCTTTTCTTCCCCGGCGGCATCATGCAGCTCATCAGTCAGAGCGAATCCTTTATCCGAAAGCAGATCAAGAAAAGAAAACCTGCTGAAAAAGCGCAACCTACGTAGATAATTCCATGGAGGCGCCCCGCGGAGGGTGTCTTTACAAAAGCAAATTAAATACCCCAAGAAAATCGGCCATAGAGCCCTGAATACTGGATAATTTACGCTTCTCGTTGTATACTCAATGCACCCTGGGGCGTTATCTTTACGCACCCTATCGAGGAGAATTACTGACATGAGAGTATCCGTTTTGCAAGAGAATCTGGCTCACGGCCTGAGCATCGTCTCGCGTGCCGTATCCCCCCGCAGCACCCTGCCCGTGCTGGCAAATGTCCTGGTCGCTACAGATGAAGGCCGTTTGCGTCTCTCCGCCACCAACCTGGAGCTTGGTATCACCTGCTGGATCGGCGCCAAGATCGTCGAAGAAGGCTCCACCACTGTCCCCGCGCGCACCTTCACTGATCTTATCGCTACCCTGCCAAGTGATCAGGTGGAGATGTCCCTCAACGTGCGCAACCAGAAGCTCAACCTGCGTTGTGGCTCATCCAATACGGATATCAACTGCATCGATGCTCAGGAATTTCCTCCCATGCCGGTGCCCGACCTTGCGGATGGCATCCCCATCAACGTGACTGAATTGAAGGAGATGATCCAACAGGTGGCTTTTGCCGCTTCTACTGATGAGGCCCGACCGGTGCTCACCGGGGTGCTGCTGACTGCCCAGGGCAACCAGATCACCCTGCAGGCTGCCGATGGCTTCCGCCTTTCGATTCGCAAGGCTGAGCTTTCCTCCTCTCTGCCACGCCCCATCAAAGCCATCATCCCGGCCCGTGCCCTGGCTGAGCTGGGTCGCATCGCCAGCGATAGCGAAACCACGGTCACCATGGTGATGCCTGCCAATCGCGGTCAGGTCATCTTCCACATGAAAGATGTTGAGCTGGTCTCCCAGCTCATCGAAGGTTCCTACCCAGACCTGGAGCAGGTCATTCCACGCTCACACCAGACGCGCACGGTCATATCCACCCCCGCCATTCTCAAAGCCTGCAAGCAGGCTGAGATTTTCGCTCGCGAGGGTTCGCACATCGCCCGCATCCAGATCACCCCTGGCAGCGATAACCAACCCGGCACGGTCGAAATCTCCGGCCAGTCGGAAGAGACCGGCTTCAACCAAACGGTGATCGACGCCAACATAGAAGGCAACCCGCTGCTCATCGCCTTCAACGTGCGCTTCCTGCGTGAGGTCCTGGATGTGATCAAGACCCCCAACGTGATCCTCGAGACGAACATTGAAACTACCCCCGGTGTATTTCGCCCGGTGGGTGAAGATAACTTCCTGCACGTGATCATGCCCATGCACCTGGGTGGGTAGAGGTTAGGGCGAACCATCCATCGCAAGTTGGGGCGATGCATCCATCTGAGATGAATGCATCGCCCTTATAAAAGATTTTTATGACCCTGCCATCCGTCAGTGTTGAAAAAACCCTGCGCATCTATTTGGCTCTGGCCCAATACCCCATTCTGAGCACGCAAATCCGCGCCCGTATGCGGCGGGCGATCTTCGAGCACGGGGTGATCACCCAGCAGGATTTTGAATCTGAGGTTCGCGAGCAAGCCATTCATTCCCAGACGCGCGAAGCCCTGCACGACCCTCTAGCCGAGGAACCAGCGGATGTATGGGAGCTGCGCCTTTCGCGCCTGCGCGACCACCTGACTGATTTCTATTTTGCCTACAATCTACCCTACGATCTTTTCGAGCAGATTGTGCGCGACACTCTGGCGGAACGTGGGGTGCACGCAAACGACCTGCTGCTCTCATTCAACCCCGAGCTGGCTCCTCAATCCATGCTGTTCGAACAGGCCGCGGCAATCGAGAGTTTGCCCGTTGATGAGCGAACCTTGGCTGAACCTCATCTGCGTGAGATCAAGGTCGTGCTCATCCGCACCCTGATCAGTGACCAGCTTGCTTATGTCAACATCGCCAAGGATTGGTTCACCATCCGCGATCTGCGCGAGATCTACCAGCACAAGATTGGTAGTGGCAAGATTGGCGGCAAATCCGCTGGCATGCTGCTGGCCAGACGCATCCTGGAGAATGTCGCCTCGCCTGAGCTGAAAGCCCATCTGTCAATTCCAGAGTCGTACTTCCTGGGTGCTGACGTCACCTACACTTTCATGGCGATGAACAACCTGATGCATTGGAACGATCAGAAGTACAAAACCGAGGAACGTATCCGTGATGAACATCCCCAAATCATTCAGGATTTCATGGCAGGGAAATTCCCCCCTGAAACCTTAAGCGAGTTGCGTAGCCTGCTGGCTAAAATTGGTCAACAGCCTCTCATCGTGCGTTCTTCCAGCCTGTTGGAAGATAACTTCGGGACCTCCTTTGCGGGCAAATATGAAAGTATATTTTGCCCCAACCAGGGTACCCTGGAGGATAATCTTCACCAGCTTACGCAGGCCATCCAGCGCATTTATGCTAGCATCCTCAACCCCGATGTGCTGCTTTACCGCCGCAGTAAGGGCTTGCAGGACTACGATGAACGGATGGCGATCCTCATTCAGATCGTCCAGGGAGAAAAGGTAGGCCGTTATTTCCTTCCCTACGGAGCAGGTGTGGCATTCAGCCACAACCAGTTCCGTTGGAACCCCCAAATCCGCAGGGAAGATGGTTTCATCCGCCTTGTGTGGGGTCTTGGCACACGCGCCGTGGAGCGCGTAGGGAATGATTACCCACGTTTGGTAGCCTTGAGCCATCCTCTGCTTCATCCGGAAGCCACTCCCACCCTCATCAGCCAATATTCTCAGCATTACGTAGACCTGATCGATCTGGAAGATAACCAGTTAAAATCGATTCCCGTGGGAGAGGTGCTCTCAGTACGCTACCCGGGTTTACGTTATATTGCTCAAATTTATAACGAGGATTTCATGCTCCCCATCCGCAGCAATTTGCTGGATAGAGATACTAGCCAGCTGGTCATCACCTACGACGAGCTGCTCCGACGTACCCCGTTTGCCAGCCGTTTTCGCGAGCTCCTGGCTAAATTGGAAGAAAATTACCACTCGCCGGTGGACACTGAGTTCACCCTGCGCATCCTCAACCCTAATTCCATCCAGCCTGAGGTGGATATTTGCCTCTTGCAGTGCCGCCCACAATCGCAGTTCAAGGAAAGCAAGGTCCACCTGCCCACCAGCCTAAACCCCACCGACGTGATTTTCTCCACCACACGCTTGGTACCCGATGGGCATGTACCTGGGGTTTCCCACGTCATCTATATCTCCCCAGAAGGCTATTTTTCCCTTGGCACCCAGCCCGAAAGGATTCATATCGGGCATCTTGTCAGTAAACTAAATAATAAGCTGGCTGGAGTAACCTTTATCACCATTGGGCCTGGTCGTTGGGGTACCATCAACCCTGACCTGGGTGTGCCGATCAATTATGGAGATATTTACAATACACGCGCCCTTATCGAGGTTTCCGGGCTCGGCATTAGTGCCGCCCCAGAGCCATCTTTTGGTACACATTTCTTCCAGGACTTGGTTGAATCCAATATTTACCCCCTTGCCATCTACCTGGACGACCTGGAAGTCCAATTCAATCACCCATTCTTCTACGATACACCCAATCAGCTGGCCGCATTCCTTCCTGAGGCAGCTGATTGTGCGGAAACCATCCGCCTGATCGAGGTCGCTTCCTTCCGCCCGGCTCATCATCTGGAGTTGGTCATGGACGATGAGAAGGGACAAGCCCTGGCTTACCTGGTCCCGGATGAATAAGTTTGCATGATCTCATGACTGAAATCTAGTAAATCTGAAACTAGAGGAGGATTGGCTATGAAAAAATTCGTGGCTGTAGCAGGGAACATCGGGGTTGGGAAATCCACCCTGGTTAGCATGCTGTGCAACCGTTTGGGCTGGCAGCCCTTCTTCGAGCCTGTTGGCGAAAATCCATATCTGGCTGATTTTTACCGCGATATGCGATCTGTGGTCCTTCCACTCGCAAATCTTCTTCCTCACCCGCCGTCTGCGCTCTCACCGGGAGCTCCTGGACCATCCGACCTCCGCTATCCAGGATCGCTGCGTTTATGAAGATGCAGAAGTCTTCGCCCAGAATCTATTTTTACAGGGACTGATGGATGAGCGTGATTACCTTAGCTACCGCGAGCTATACCGCGTGCTTAGCGAGTTCCTCCCTCCACCCGACCTGGTGGTTTATCTGCGTGCCTCTGTAAACACTTTACAGCAGCGCATCTCCAACCGTGGGCGCGATTACGAGCGCACCATCACCCCCGAATACCTGGGACAGCTAAATGTATTGTACGAGGAGTGGATCACCAATTTTAGCCTCTGCCCGGTGCTCACCGTCCCTGCCGATGCCCTGGATTATGTAGCTCACCCAGGTCACCTGGATCTGGTCGCCCAGAAGGTCGATGAAAAACTGACCGGTAAGGAAGAAGTGGTCTTCTCAGCCGACGAGGTGGCCAATTCAACTTAGGGTTCTATTCCTTGGATTCTCATCGAGGACGCTCTATGCCGAAGTAACGAGGAGCGTTCCCTGGCAAGCGCAGCGAAGCAAGCGGCTTTGCGACGAATCAATCTTGATTTTGTCATTGCGAGGGAGCTCTCTTAGCGACCGAAGCAATCTCCTGAACTTTAATTGATCAAATTGCACAAGGAAACAATATAGAATTATCTTGGGACTGATGATTGCTTCACCAGGAAAGCAATCTTGATTTTGTCATTGCGAGGGAGCTCTCTTAGCGACCGAAGCAATCTCCTAGAGACTTGATTGATCAAATTGCACAAGGAATCAATCTAGACTTATCTTGGGACTAGATGATTGCTTCACCAGGAAAGCACTTGCTCGCAAGGACAACAGCCAGATCTACACCCTCTCCAGCTTCTCGATCATCTCTTCCGCCAGGCTGACTGCATCCTGTACCGTCCCTACATCAAACGCGAACCTGGCACCCGCGGTCTCATACAACTTTGGTAGAGGTACTGTCCCACCCAATGCCAATGCTCGCCGGTAGGCTGCCACCGCTTCCTTCTGATCCTTCAACGCATTTCGCCAGACCTGGAATGCCCCCAACGATGCCAGCCCATACTCCACATAGTAGAATGGCACCTCGAAGATGTGCGGCTTACGCTGCCAGCCGGTGACCATCAAGTCATCCATCCCACTCCAGTCCACCCCGATCATATACCGCTGCCATAGCTCAGCCCACTTATGGTCACAGTTTTCCGGGTTGGCCGCATCAGCCTGATTCGTGTATGCCCAATGTTGGAAGGCATCCACCACTGCCATATATGGCCAGAAGAGCACGGCATCTTCCAGGTGTTCGATGAGTGCTCGCGCTGCATCCTTCTCTGAATAGAAGCCACCCTCACTCGCCAGCAAGTATGGTGATGCCAGCAGCTCCATCGCCATCGATGCCACCTCGGCAAACTCCATCCCAACCGGTAGCTGGTGATAATAGGGCAGATGGGCTTCCTCGAATACATGGAAGGCATGCCCACCTTCATGCAGCAGGGTTGCTACATCCGCATGCAATCCCACCGCATTCTCGAAGATGAAGGGCAGCCTGACCATATCATAATTGTTGCAATAAGCTCCCGGTGCTTTGTCCTTACGATTTTCCAGGTCAAGCAAACCCTTGCTGCGCATGATCTCAAAATACTTTCCTAACTCTGGGTCCACCCGGTGAAAGATTGCCGACACCTTCTCCTCCAGCTCGGTTATCGTCTGGTATGGTTTGAGAGCTTCCCGACCTAACGGGTCAACATTCAGATCCCATGGACGTAATGTGGTGAGACCCAGCTGCTTTTGTCGTTTTTCATAAATGCGCCTGGCAGCCGGGACAACCACCTGCTCGATAGCCTGGTGGAACTCGATGCAATTTTCCGGAGTGTAATCAAAGCGCAGCAGCTCCTTCCAGCGATAGCTCGGTAATCTGGGAAGCCTGCATTCCTGGCAATCTGGACCGCGCATGCCAAACATCCTTCCCCACAGCTCATTCAGTTTCTGGCGGTCAGCGAGCTTGCGTTCCATTGCCAAGCGCCAGGCTTTTTCACGTTTGGCTCGGTCCAGGTTCAGGTAGACCGGCTGTAGTTGAGTAGGCGTCACCTCCTTGCCTTCCCACTCCACCGTTTGCGCCCCGATGATCTCATCATACTCATTTACCAGTTTCTTCTCTTCAGAAAGAAGGGGCAGGTTCTCATCACGGAAGATCTCGGCTTCAACCCGCATATTACGCAATGGGATGTCAAATCCTATCTGGTTGTAATCCACTGGCAAGCAGCTTTTGTTTGAGCACCTGGTTGGCTGCCTGTGAGGGAGTGTAGATCTCGTCCAGGAAGGTGTTGAAGCGGTTTTTGGCTTCCTGGTCAGCGGTATCGAGCGTGGTCGCCACCCACAAACGGGCAAACATCTCCGAGATCATCCGGTTCAGGTCAGACCAATCCATCACCCAATCATCCAGGGTGGTTGGAGACAATGGACGTTTTACCAGTTCATCAACATATGGCTTGATCTGTGCCCAATTCCAATGGATGAATACCTGTGGGTCTTTCGGTAGCGTTGTGAACATAATGATATCCTTTCAATTTTGAGCAGTTGATGGTGATCAGGTATGGTTTCCCCAACGATTGGATTATAACATTGGCTTATTTCTCCCAATCCATGCTATACCAGCGCAGGTAGTCCTCCACGTGTGCTTGCCAGTAAGCTTCTTCATGCTCTCCGACAAACATATGCCATTCGTGAGGGATGTCGAACTGAGTCAGCAAATCCTCCAGCCAGGTGCAGATTTGGTAATCTCCGGCCGGTCATCATCACCAATATCCATGTAAATTCGTGGCAACATTCCCTGCCGGGATATTGTAGAGCCACAGGTAGAGTGGCTGCACATCACTTTGAAACACAAAGCCGCTGTGCACCCCCACGGCGCTGAACAGCTCCCAATGTGAAAGCCCAAGATGGACCGCCCAGGCTCCTCCCCTGGATAATCCGCCAATTGCCCGGTGAGCCCGGTCAGGGATAGTGCGGTAATGCTCATCCACCCATGGGATCAGCGATTGTTCCACTGCCAGCCCAAAGTTGTCTTCGGTAGGCTCCAGCCAGACGCGGTCTCGCGGCATCACGATGATGAATGGCACAGCTTCACCGGTTGCAATCAACCGGTCAGCACTCTCCGGTGCTCCCAGACGGTCCCATTGGGTATCCGAATAGGTTTGCCCGTGGATCAGGTACAAGACGGGGTAAGACTGCTCAGGTTCCTCATCATAACATGGCGGCAGGTATATCCGGTACACCAGCGGATTGGGCAGCAGGACGGTGGTGAACTCATATACCTCCACCCTGCCACCAGCCTGCATGCAAGCCGTCAGGGTCGGGGTGGGTGTCGATGGGATGGGAGTGATCGTGATTGTGTGGGAATTGGGGTTGTGGTGAGTGGTTGTTGTGGAGTGCAGGATGCAATCTGGGTTGAATTGGAACTGTGGTAAGCTCATTGCTCAGCGGGGCTGGTGATTTCTGGATTGTGGTGGCTGGTAGGTGTCACATCGGTTGGTGAGAGCGCATCTGCCCACAGGCCTGTAAAAGGATCATCAGGACACATAGCAACAGTCAAGTCTTCTCCGCACGCTATGCAGTGTACCACAAGATACGTCTCAACCTTCTGAAAATTAAACCCATGTGAGTGTGGTTCGCCTGCAACCCAATTCACTCTTTCACTGGTAAAATTGCACGAGATACTTACCCATGGAGAAATGAATGCGTAAGTTATTCTTATTATTTCTGATGCTTACGGCTGTGGGGCTGGCGGGTTGTCTCCCCCAGGTGCAAGCTACCCCCACCCCTACTGCTACGGCCACCGCCCGTCCGATCTCCAACGGTGGTGCTGACGGTTCCTACCCAGGCAGCCTTCCTGCCTGACTCAGGCTGCACGGTGATTACCCAAAAGCCCACCCCAGGTCCCACCGCTGAATCCATCTTCCCGCCGGTAAGCGACACGGATTGGGTCAAAGGACCTGCTACCGCCAAGGTGACCATTATTGAATATTCCGATTTTCAGTGACCCTACTGCGCCCAGCTTGCTCCCGTGATGGAGCAACTCCTAAAAGATTTCCCCAACGACCTGCGCTTTGTCTATCGGCAATTATCCCCTCATTGGTACCCCTGAGTCACCCTTCCATGATAAAGCTGCCCTAGCCACCCAGGCAGCTGAAGCAGCCGGCAAGCAGGGCAAGTTCTGGGAAATGCATGACGTACTATTCAACCACCAATCCGATTGGTCGGCACTTTCTGTGGCTGATTTCCAGCAATGGCTGATCCAACAAGCAGGGGAGATCAATCTGGATGTGGATAAATTCACCACCGACCTGACCAGTGCCGAGCTGGTGAATTTTGCCCAAAACGCCTGGGACAATGGTCAATAAAATGGGTTTAACCGGCACTCCTACCTTGATTGATCGAATGACGAACCCTGGCCCAGCGATGTCGCCATGAATGCTGCGAATATCTCTATCAGTCATTAAGCTCACCCTGCTGGAAGATCGGCAATTCACCCAGTGCCCGCACGATGACGATTGACCCGACCAAACAATACCTCGCCACCTTGCACACCGAGAAAGGTGATATTGTCATCGAGCTATTTGCCGATAAAGCCCCGCATTGCAGTGAACAGCTTCATCTTCCTGGCCCGCAATGGTTGGTTTGATGGGGTCACCTTCCATCGTGTCATCCCGGGTTTTGTCGCCCAGGCAGGTGACCCGAGCGGTACTGGCTATGGCACGCCCGGATATGCCTTTAAGAATGAAATCTCGTCAGATCTTAAAGTTTGATGGTCCTGGTGTGGTCGGTATGGCCAATGCCGGCGCTGATTCAAATGGCAGCCAATTCTTCATCACCTACTCAGCCCAGCCTAACCTGGATGGCAGTTATACCATTTTTGGGCAAGTGATCCAGGGGATGGACGTAGCGACCAATCTCACCCCACGCGATCCCCTCGAAAGCGTCGATCTTCCGCCAGGGGATAAAATCCTCAGCGTGACCATCGAGGAGAAATAATCTTTTACTTCCCAGGAGCCGGGTTATCAAGCCGGCTCCCGGGAAGATGGTGTCTATTATGTCCACTTCACCAGGATTCAAATCAGCCTGCGAAAACCGGCAATTCAACTAGTCATCGCTTATCCAGCTTATCTTGAGCGCATTGGCAGCCTTTTTGCTTTTAGGTGCTGCTGGGTTAATTGCCTTGACAGTGCAGTCCAGTTTCTCAGTTCTTCAGCAGAGCCTGGGTCGGGAAATGTTGGATCCCACCCAATCGTTTATGATCGCTGCCAGTCTGGCATTTGCTGGGGTATTAGTCCTTCCATCTGCCTGGTATGCCTGGAAGCACATCGCACATCCAGATTTTGAGCCGGTATCCCAGACCTGAACGCGAAAAGTTTTGGCCTCATCCTGACCATTGTTGTTCTGGTCCTGGTGGCCGGGTCATTATTCCTGGGTAATTGGGCTTCCAAAGATGATCGTATCGCCTGGATCTTGTTACCATTCCCTCAACATCATTGCCACCGGCCTACCTGCCTTGTGGTTGGTATATATTGGGACGCATGGGCTCCTTCCGACCGCTTCCCAGACGTAAATGGGGCGTCTTTGCCAGTGGTCTGGTACTGGGTCCATTGATCATCCTGATTCTGGAGATACTTGGCCTTCGTCGCGATGGGTATTCCTGGCCATTCTGTGGATCATGCTCGATCCCAACTTTCCAACCAGCTGAATGGCCTGGTATATCGCTTGCAGAGTCGTCTGCTCCCAATACCGATGCGATCCTGAACATCCTTCTGCCTTTCCTGCTCAACCCGGGGGTTCTTTTCCTCGGTTTTGTCTTCATCTCTGTGCTCGTTCCATTGATCGAAGAAACCCTGAAACCCATCGGAGTCTGGTTCCTGGCCGGTCAAAAGATTACACCTGCCATGGGTTTGGGTATGGCGTGCTGAGTGGAGCTGGCTTTGGTCTCTTTGAAAACCTGGGGAACACCAGCGGTGGCGGTGACAGCCTGGGCTCTTATTGCTTCCGCCCGCATCAGCACGCTGCTGCTGCATTGCTTCACCGCAGGTCTGGTTGGCTGGGCTCTGGCTTCCGCCTGGAGCCAGCGTCGTTACCTGCGCCTTGGCATTACATTGCCATTGCAGTTCTCGTCCATGGTCTGTGGAATGGGATGGCAGTCATCGAGTGCAGTTTCATCCTTACAAGGCGTGATCAATATCTCCATTCCTGCCAGCCTCCAGCAGTCTTCGGATACTTTCATCGGTTGGGGTTGTCGTCTTGGGTGTCCTCGTTCTGGTTCTCTTTATTGGCTTCAATGCCATCTTACGGCGTAGTATGCTGGCGATGAACCTCCATCATCTGGTGCTGATCAAGCTTCCATCCCCTCTGGAGACAACCTCTATCACCCTCATTGGATGAATCCAAGCAACCGTCCTCCGAGATCAGTAGCTCCCTTCCATTGTCGCCAGGCGATTCTCACCAATGCCTGATAACGAACCAAATCACCAGTGCCCTCGGTGATAATCCTCCTGCACCAATTCGGAATCTAACTCATGAATATAATCGCTATTATCTAATCGACTCAATACTATTCTCCATCTGGATAAGTATCTTGGTCAAATTATCCAGACCTACCACACCTGGACCTACCTGATCATGTTCTTTGTGATCTTCATGGAGACCGGCTTTGTTGTCACACCCTTCCTGCCCGGTGATTCGCTGATCTTTGCTGCGGGTGCATTTGCCGGTCTTGGATATCTGAATGTCGGCATTTTGTTCGTCGTCCTTGCTTTGGCTGCCATCGCCGGTGATACCGCCAATTACTGGATCGGTCATTACATCGGTCCACGTGCCTTTAGTGGCAATATCCGCTTCCTGAAAAAAGAATACATCGACCGTACGCATGCATTTTTCGAAAAACATGGTGGCAAGACGATCATCATCGCCCGCTTCATCCCCATCATCCGCACCTTTGCTCCTTTTGTTGCTGGTGTGGGTGCAATGACGTACCCAAAATTCATCGCCTACAACGTAATCGGTGGTTTGGCATGGGTGGCTTTGTTTACTTTTGGGGGCTATTTTTTTGGCAACCTGCCCGTCGTCCAGGAGAATTTCACCTTTGTCATCCTGGCAATTATCTTCATCTCAGTCCTGCCAGCCATCATCGAAGTTGATCCGAAGGTCGTCAGGCAGCCCAAGAAACCTACCCGAGCCACCCGCCAGCATCTAGATACACAATCAATTTCTACATGAGGTAAAATCGAAGTCATGGATCAGCCATCCCTGGAATCCGCCCTGGCAGATTTAAATCTGCCAGCCATTCGATTTTTCACAAGCATCGACTCAACCAATGACGAAGCCTGGCGTTGGATTGATGCTGGAGCCCCACATCGTGCGCTCGTCATCGCCGATGAACAGACTGCCGGTCGCGGTCGTTTCCAACGTCATTGGGTCACCACGGCCGGGAAGTGGGCTGGCTTTCAGCCTGGTCTTGCTCTCACCTCCCCTCACCCCACAGCTTGTTCCTCGCCTTACCGGTCTGGGTGCATTGGCAGTCCTGCAATGCCCTTCAAATGAAATATGCGTCTGCCTGCCCAGATCAAGTGGCCGAATGATATCCTGCTCGATGCAGCGTAAGGTTGCTGGCATTTTGGTTGAAGCGCGTTGGGATGGTGAGAATTTGAAAGCTGTGGTGATTGGGATTGGCATTAACATTGCACCTGAATCTGTCAATCCGGTGAACCTTCCAGCTGAGGGATTGAATTTCCCTGCTACCTGCGTTGAGAAGCTGCGTTGGGTCACCCGGTGGACCGCCTGGAATTGTTGCATGCAGTCCTGGATGAGTTTTTTACCTGGCTGCCTCGGCTCTCCCTCCCAGACTTCATCCACGACTGGGAAGACTAGCCTGGCTTATCGTGACCAGTGGGTGGAGCTTTCTGTTGAATATGCAGATCACCCCTCCCAACCAGAGACCGTACCTGCCTCCCATCCAGGTAGGAAAAGTGATTGGTCTTACTCCGGATGGCTCTTTAAAATTACTTACCCCATTTGGCAAATTGGTCACGGCACAGGTTGGAGAAATCCGCCTGAGACCCAGCCGCATACGGATCAGCCTGCACCTTCCACCTGATTGATTTGGAGGCAAAACGCAATGTTTGAAGATTTCCGCAAGCAAATTGATGATTCTGCATTCCCAGATGACGATCAAGACAGAAGCGCCACCTGCCTGAACTAATTTGAACGAGCAGCGAAATTTTTGGGATGACGCCTGTACAGCGTTTCTATCGTCGCCATTCATGCTGCTGATGATGATGATCATCCTCGGTGGATTATTCGCTCTATTGGTCACGTCAAAATCGCACCTCCCTTTCTTTGGCTGATTTCTCGTCAGGTCGCTAGCAAAAATCCTGGGGTAACTTTCAGGTTCTATCAAGCTTCATTCTCCTTCTTTCACCCCTGCACGGAGTAACTCAGCGGTGGAAATCCTCGCCAGCGAGGCAACATAATCCTCCCCTTCAAGCGACATCAATAAATCGCATTTGGCTGTCCTGCCGCCCAGTTTCACATCCTTCACCCGGGTCCGCAGCACCACTCCACCGGCTGAGATGATCGTTAATTCATCCATCGGCTGCACCACCCTGGCAGCTGCAGATCATGCCGATATTCTTCAAGCTCTTCGGGTCAATCGTCTGCACACCCCCGGTTGCACGTCCCTTGGGTGGGTACTCGTGAGAGCGGTGTACGCTTTCCATAGCCACCTGTGGTGACCATCAGCAGCTCACCCCCTTCTTCCAGCACTTCCATGCTGGCCACATGGTCACCTTGATCCAACTGATTCCAATCACACCGCTGGCTGCCCGTGCCCATGGCGCGCACCGCTGCTCTCGGCAAAGCGTAAAGCCTGCCCCTGCTCGGTCACCAGGATGATCTCATCCTCTCCATCCGTCAGGCGTGCCCAGCCCAGCTCATCACCCTCTTCCAGTCCTAATGGCGATCAATCCCGATGGTCGTACTGCAGCTGAACTCAGACAGTTCCACCCGCTTCACCTTGCCATTACGAGTCAGCCATGGTGCAGTATTCAGCAGCCACAAAATCTGGTACTGCCACTGCTGCGGTGATCGTTTCGCCTGCACTCATCGATAGCACGTTAACAATCGGTATGCCGCGTGCTGCCCGGTCTGCATCCGGGATCTGGTATGCTTTTTCCGAATACACTTTGCCTTTATCTGAGAAAAACAAGATCGTATCCAGGGTGCGTGCTGGAAAGAGGAACATCACTTCGTCTTCCTGTTTGGTGGTATGCCCGGTGACACCTCGCCCGCCCCTGGATTTGGAGCTTAAAGCTTTTTGCTGCCACCCGCTTGACATACCCGCGCTGGGTAATGCTGATCAGCACGGCTTCATCCACCACCAGGTCTTCTTCCCTGAAATCTTCCTTGGCTTCATGTGCAATTTGTGTCCGTCGTGGGTCTGCATATTTCTTAGCCAGCTCACTGCAGGTCGGTCTTGATCAATTCAAGCACTTTTTGTTGGCTGGCAAGCAGGTCTTCCAGATAAGCGATCCGTTCCAGGGTCTGTCGCTGCTCGTCTTCGATCTTCTGGCGTCTCCAGGGCTGCCAGGCGGCGTAATTGCAGGTCCAGGATGGCCTGAGCCTGCAGCTCGCTCAGCTTGAAGCGGGTCATCAGTCGTTCTTTGGCAATATCCGCATCCGGGCTGATTGGCGGATGGTCTGGATCACATCATCCAGGTTCGCCAGGGCAATCAGCAACCCTTCCAGGATGTGTGCCCTCGCTCGGGCTTTATTCAGCTCGAAACGTGATCGCCGGATGATCACATCCTGGCGGTGATCGATATAGACCTGCAGCATGCGTTTGAAGCGAGAGCAGCCTGGGTTCACCATCCACCAGCGCCAGCATCTGTACACCAAAAGTGGATTGCAAGGGGGTGTACTTGTACAGCTGGTTCAGCACCTTCATCGGTTGAGCACCTTGTCCGTAGCTCAATGATGATGCTCATCCCGCGCCGGTCAGATTCATCCCGCAGGTCAGAGATGTCACTTAATTTTCCCTCACGTGCCAGCTCTGCAATCCGCTCAAGCAGGCTGGATTTATTGAGCAGGTAAGGGATTTCGGTGATCACGATGCGCTGCCTGCCTCCGGTCATATCCTCGATGTGGGCCAGCCCACGCAGCACGATCCTTCCCCGCCCGGTGCTGTATGCCTGCCGGATGCCTTCGCTCCCCACGATCACCCCACCAGTGGGGAAATCAGGCCCGGGAACGAACTTGAGCAGCTCATCAGGCTGGTATCTCATCAATCCGTTCATATGGTCGATCAAATATGAAATCGCTGCCACCAGCTCACTCAGGTTATGCGGGGGGATGTTGGTTGCCATACCCACAGCGATCCCGGAAGAACCGTTCAGCAGCAGGTTCGGCAGCCGCGCCGGTAGAACATTGGGTTCTTTGAGCGTTCCATCAAAGTTATCCGCAAAATCCACCGTATCCTGCTCGATATCCGCCAGCATCTCTTCCGCCATACGCGACAGGCGTGCTTCGGTATAACGCATCGCTGCAGGTGCATCCCCATCCACCGAGCCGAAGTTCCCCTGACCATCGACCAATAAATAGCGCATGGAGAAATCCTGTGCCATGCGCGCCATCAATTCATATACCGCCGCATCCCCATGCGGGTGGTACTTCCCCAGCACCTCACCCACGATGCGGGCTGATTTCTTATACGCTGAGCTGGCACTAATTCCCATATCATGCATGGCATACAGGATGCGCCGGTGCACAGGTTTCAGTCCATCGCGTGCATCCGGTAACGCCCGGGCCACGATCACGCTCATGGCATAATCCAGATACGCTGCCCGCATCTGTTGGTCGATATCCACTTGTTCTACATTTCCAATATCCATCCATACCTCAATCTTTGATGACTCTAGATGATCCTAAATCACCATCGAATGTTCATTCTTTGGGAGCGCTTGGCCAGTTTTGTTAGTTTTCCACCACTTTTACCAAGACAAAAAGGTGTGCGCCATGGCGGACACGTGGCGCACACATCTGAATTATAAACCAAGAAGTTTAGCTTATTACCAGCCTAAATAACGATCGATTGATGCAGCTGCTTTACGCCCTGCCACCATGGCAGTCACCACCAGGTGCGGACCGGTGACCATATCTCCACCCCCGAAGATTCCCCTGCGATGCGTGGCACCTGTATTTTCATCAGTCATCAGCAAGCCAGAGCTATGCGTCTGTATCCCTGGGGTGGTATCGCCGATGACCGGGTCTGGTTTATAGCCGATTGCCATGACGGCAGTATCGGCTTCGATGATAAAGTCAGAGCCCTCGACCTTCGAAAAGCTGCGCCGCCCATTTTCATCCGGCTCGCCTAGCTGTGTGCGGACGCATTCGATCTGTGCCAGTCGCCCGTTCGCTCCTGCGATGAAACGCACCGGTTGGGTCAGGAAGTGATATTTTGCTCCCTCATCGATCGCCATCTTGCGGTCCTTGTATCCTCCTGGCATCTCAGCTTCACTACGCCGGTACAGGCAGGTCACCTCATCGGCATTCATACGTAAGGCGGTCCGCAGGCAATCCGACGAGGTATCACCGCCTCCGATCACCACCACTTTCTTGCCCACTTCCGGACGTGAACACATCTCATGCGGCAGCAAGTCCATATCCACATTGGCACTGATCAAGAAATCCGTCGCCTTGTATATCCCTGGCAGGTGTTCACCCGGGACGTTCATGCTGGCATCCACCGTGGTGCCAACCCCTAAAAAGACCGCGTTATATCCACCGGAAAACAGTTTATCCACGGTGATTTTCGGTCCAATATAGGTATTGCACACGAAAGTCACCCCGGCTTTTAGCAGGTCATCCCAGATGTCAAACACCACCTTCTTGGGTAGCTTGAAATTGGGGATGCCATAAATCAGCAATCCTCCCGGTGCCGGTCGGGCATCGAATATGGTCACCCAATGACCACAACCCACCAGCTGTTTGGCACATGCCAGTCCGGCCGGTCCGGCTCCGATGATGGCCACTTTTTTACCGGTAAATTTACCCACCGGTATTGTGACCCCCACTTTACGCCGCTCGTAATGGGTGGCAAACGCTTCCAGCACGCCCGTCGGCACGGGAATCTCCCCATGCTTGCCGCGTACACACGCACCCTCACATAATTTTTCCTGAGGACAAATCCGCCCACACACCTCCGGCAGCGAGCTGGTTTGCCGGTAAACGCTGGCGGCTTGCAGGAACTCACCCTGTTCGATTAACCACATGGCGTACGAGATATCATTTTTTGCCGGGCAGGCTTTTTGGCATGGTGCAGGGTCGGGGCAATGGATGCAGCGCGTAGCTTCATACTTGGCCCATTCCTCATCGATGCGGATGATGGCTTCATCCCAATCCTTTACCCGTTCTGCGGCCGGGCGGAGGAGCAGTCCATGCGATGGAATGGCCATGCGCTGCTTTCGATCTACACTTGAAAAATCCCTTGGGATATCCGTCATAATCACTCCTCCAAGAATAATTATTACTCGCTTCTCCACCTAGGAGAAGGGTCGGGAGTGTAGACTAAGCCTGCATTACCCTAAATAAGCATCAATGGTATATGCAGCTTTACGCCCGGCAACCATCGCAGTCACCACCAGTATCCGGACCAGTCACCACGTCACCACCCGTAAATACACCGAACCGGCTGGTCGCACCAGTTTCACGGTCAGCGATGATCATGCCCCATTTTTGTGTCTTTAATCCCGGGGTGGTGGCAGTAATAATCGGGTCAGGATAATACCCCATGGCAATGACGGCAGTATCGGCATCAATAATAAAATTTGAGCCTTCCACAAGGACTGGGTGACGCTGACCAGCTTCATCCGGCTCACCTACCGCGATTTTCACGCAATCAACCCACGCCAGATCTCCATCGGGTCCGGGGATGAGCCTGACTGGTTGTGTCAGATATTCAAATTTTGCCCCCTCTTCAATTGCCAGGATTCGATCCCTGGCCCTGCCTGGGATTTCGTGTTCAGTGTACCGGTACAGGCAGGTGACTTCCTCTGCACCCAGGCGTAAGGCTGTGCGGGCACAATCCGTCGCCGGGTCACCTCCACCAATCACCACCACCCTCCGCCCCACTTCAGGGTTCATGCGCATCCTTGGAGGCAGGTGGCTTTTATCAGCATTGGCTCTGATCAAGAATTCGGTGGCTTTATAAACACTGGCAAGTTCTCCCCATGGGATTTCCAGAGGTGCATCGATCCCGCTCCCCACCCCCAGGAAAACCGCCTCATACCCCTCTGCAAACAAGTCATTGACCGTTTTCTTCTTTTTACCAACGTAGGTATTCCCAACAAATGTCACACCGGCTTGTTTCAAGCTATTCCAGATATCTGCGATCAAAGTGTGGGGCAGTTTGAAATTGGGGAAACCGTAAGTCAATGCACCACCCGGGTATGAGCGGGTGTCATAGATAGTCACCCAGTGTCCCATCCGCACCAGGATATCAGCACATGCCAACCCTGACGGACCTGCACCAACAATGGCCACTTTTCGCCCGGTCAGCGCGCCCGGGTGGATGGGTACTCCTTTTTCGCTGCGCTCATACTCGCAGGCAAATGATTCTAAAACGCCCACCAGTACTGGGTCACCTACCCGCCCTAAGACGCATGCCCCCTCACATAACTTTTCCTGTGGGCATACCCGTCCACATATTTCGGGTAGAAAATTCGTCTTCCGAAATATGCTGGCAGCTTCAAAGAAATTTCCCTGCTCGATTAAATACAATCCCTGCGAGATATCACTTCCAGCCGGGCAAGCTCGCCTGCAGGCTGCCATTTCGTGGCAATGGATGCAGCGTGAAGCCTCGTATTTCGCCCAGTCCTCATCCAAGGTTGCTCGAGCTTCTTGAAAATCCTTAACACGTTCATTTGCTGCCCGGGTTGGTAGTCCACGGGAAGGCAGATGGATGCGGGTTTTTCGGTCAATCAATGAGAAATCTAGCTGGAGATCCGTTTTGATCCTCACTTACTCTGTAAATATTTATCAATCGCAGCAGCTGCCTTGCGTCCGGCCACCATCGCTGTCACCACCAGGTCTGGTCCCGTGACGTCATCACCACCCGCAAATACACCCGCGCGTGATGTGGCTCCCGTTTCATGGTCGGCAACGATCAACCCGTACTTCTGGGTTTTCAGCTCTGGGGTGGTATCCCCAATGATCGGGTTCGGCCAGTACCCTAGAGCCAGGACAGCTGTATCAGCTTCTACAATAAAGTTGGACCCCTCAATCGGGACAGGTTTGCGACGACCCTTCGCATCTGGTTCACCCAGCTCCATCCGGATGCATTCGATCTTTGCTAGATGTCCCTGTTCATTTGCGATGAATTTAACTGGCTGGGTCAGGAATTGGTAATGCGCTCCTTCTTCCAAGGCCAGCTCACGGTCTTTTACCCCACCAGGCATTTCCTTAATCGTACGACGGTAGAGGCAGGTCACTTCTTCCGCACCTAATCGTAAGGCTGTCCGCAGACAGTCGGACGCCGTATCACCTCCACCGATGACCACCACCTTCTTCCCAATTTCTGGTCGTGAACGCCAATCTTTAGGTAATAATTCCATATCCACATTGCTGCGCGCCAGGAACTCAGTGGCTTTGTATACCCCAGGTAAATCCTCCCCAGGCACCTCCATGGGTGCAGTCGACATTTGAACCAACCCCGATGAAGACTGCATCGAAGCCTTTTGCAAACAGATCATCAATCGTTATATCTTTCCCTACGTAAGTATTGAATGAGAATTTGGCTCCCGCTTCTTGCATATCTCCCACCCGGCAAAAGACGATCTCCTTTGGGATTTTGAACGGCGGGATTCCGTAAACCAGTAATCCACCCGGAGCAGGTTTAGACTCGATCACGGTCACATCATGACCCTTTTGAAGCAGCTGTTCCGTGCATGCCAGGCCTGCTGGTCCGGCACCAATGATCGCTACCTTCTTTCCTGTTGGTTTTCCCACAGGTACTTTCACCCCCACCGTCCGACGTTCGTAGCAGGTGACGTAAGCTTCAAGCGGGTCCGGTCAATACGGAAGCATGTGACTTGATATGCGAGCAAGAACCCTGGCACAGCTGCTCTTGCGGGCAAACTCGTCCGCATACCTCGGGCATGCTGCTCGTCTGCCGATAAAGTTTGGCTGCTTCGAGGAATTCTCCTTGTTCGATCAGCCACATGGCGGATGGAATGTCATTGTGGGCTGGGCAAGCCTCAACGCAAGGCGATGGCTCAGGGCAGTGCACACAGCGTGAGGCCTCAAACATTGCCTCCTCAGGTGTCATCGGGATGCAAATATCATCAAAATCACATACCCGTTGTGTTACAGGGCGGTGACTGATATCAAGGCTCGGCAGCCGTGCACGCGCCTTCCGGTCAATGGCCAATGATTCGCTTGAGATTTTTTCCATCCGACACCTCCTACACTCAATCCTGTTTTCATATTATCGAGGTTAAAGGATAAATTTTAGTCCCTATTGTCACATAATTTTGTGACGGTTGTCACATGATGACTGGTCAGATTCTTGCATGCATGGAATAATCTGTTTTACCCTATATATTTAGGATATGATTGTAATCAGCAAATTAATCCTGCCTTTCTTATCAAATCATTTCCCCTTCCGGTCATACACCGGTTAGAGGAGGAATAAATTATGAAAAAATTTACCATCGCAGTTGTAATTATCCTGGCATTGGCCACGATTGGATACTTTGGATACCGAATCAATCAAGACAGGCGTCAGGCAAATACGCTCAGCAACCTGCAAACCGTGACTACCAGCCGGGGTAGCCTGATTGCATCAGTTGGAGCCACCGGAACTGTGCGACCAGATCAAACTGCGTTGATCACCTGGGAAACCACAGGCAACGTTGACCAGGTATTCGTGCAAGTGGGGCAAGTCGTTACCGCCGGTCAGACGCTTGCTAGTCTCGCCCAATCATCATTACCTCAAAATATCATCCTGGCTCAATCTGACCTGATCACTGCTCGCAACGCCGTGAATCAGCTAACCAATCCAGACCTTTCCACCATCTCCAATTCCGAGAAAGCTCTGGCAGCTGCTTACACTGGCTATCAACAGGCACAAACCAACCTGACAAACGCCATCATCACCAACCAGAATGCCAATGATTTGACTCTGTATAACGATTGGATGACCACGAAAATCGCCCTGGATGCTGCCCGGAATAATCTGCCGCTGGCAAACGCTTCCATCGATGTTCAGGCATACTTCCAGGCAGTACGCACGACCAGCCAGCTACAGATTGCGCTCACGGTGGCACAAGATAATGCCAGCGCCCATCCGGAAGACGTTCTACTGGCTCAGAAAGTTGCCGATCTGAAGATTGCCGTGCAAGATAATCTTACCAAACAACATAACTTACAAGCTGGGTTGTCTTCAGAGACAACCGACCTGGTCAATACCCTGACGGATAAATTATCTGCTTATGAAGCCTCCACGAACGAATTCATTAGCACAGTCCTTACCGATACGATAAATACCAGCGTCGATTTGGCTCAGGTCCAGGCTGACCTGGCACAAAAACAATCGGATTTGATCAGTACACAATCCACGCTCAATGATCTCACTGATCATCGTCAGGGCATGAATGGGAAGCGCTGTGATGACGATACAATTGCAGATTATCAGGATGCCTATGATAGAGCACTGAATGCATACAATTTCTCAGGACATATCGCTAATAGCCGTGAATATCAACTATTACAAACCGCCGCAGCGAACCTGAACTGGTGCACATCTGTGTGGAGCGATGCTGATATTGCAGCCCAGGATGCCAAAATCGCCTCCGCCCAAGCTCAAATCCAATTATTGCATGCACAGATCATCGCCGACCAAACCCAAATTACTGACGCGACCAGTTCAGTCTACGGCCTCGCCATACATCTAAACACCGTGTGGACAGCCTATCAGGATGCCAGTCAGCAATTGAGCACCGCGGTCACCACACTTTATGAGCTCGAACGATCTCCAAACCCAGACGATTTGGCAGCCGCTCAGGCACGCTTGCAAGCCGCCCAAACAGCTGTAGACTCTCGATCACTAACCGCCCCCTTTGCCGGTACAACCACCGAGGTGGACATCAAACCAGGTGATCAAGTCTCCCCGGGTAGCATTGCCTTCCGAGTAGATAAACTGGATCGTTTGCTGGTGGATGTGCAGGTTTCTGAAGTTGATATTAACAACATCCAGGTCGGGCAACCGGTCGACCTGAGTTTTGATGCCATCCTGGATAAGCAGTATAAAGGTGTGGTCAGTCAGGTTGCGCCTGTAGGTAACGCTATCCAGGGTGTGGTGCAATTTAACGTAACTGTTGAGCTGACCGATGCTGATCAAAACGTAAAGCCTGGTATGACTGCCGCGGTGAATATCGTTGTCGACCAGATTACCGATGCCTTGCTCGTTCCCAATCGCGCCGTTCGCTTGGTAGATGGACAACGGGTGGTTTACATATTAAGTAATAATCAGCTCCAGCAGGTCAAAGTAACACTGGGTGCTTCATCGGATACCGAAAGCCAGGTGACGGGTGGTGATTTACAGGTGGGTGAGCAGATTGTGCTCAATCCACCTCAGGATTTATTCGGAACCAGTGGTGGAGGTTTCTTCGGCCCATGAAGGTGAATATGAATATTAAGAGAAATGCCAGCGCGGCAGTTGATCCTGCTAATGGCTGGGTAATACAAGCTGAAAATCTGACCAAAGTTTATAAAATGGGACAGGTGGAGGTACATGCCCTTAACGGTCTCTCCCTCAAGATTGCACGTGGGGAGATTGTTGCTATCATGGGTCCTTCCGGCTCGGGTAAATCCACCCTTATGAATATCATTGGCTGCTTAGACCGACCCACCTCCGGTGAATACATCCTGGATGGCGAACCTGTTTCCAGATTGACCGACGACCAGCTGGCTACCATCCGTAATCGCAAGGTCGGTTTTGTCTTCCAAAGCTTCAATCTGCTCTCGCGGGTTACTGCGCTTGCCAACGTAGAGCTGCCCATACGTTATTCTGGTGCATTGCATGGACGGAAAGATAAAGCTCGTGCTGCCCTTGAATCGGTCGGACTGGCAGATCGCATCCACCACCGCTCCAACGAGCTGTCTGGTGGTCAGCAGCAGCGTGTCGCCATCGCGCGTGCCCTGGTCAATGACCCAGCCATCATCCTGGCAGACGAGCCGACCGGCAATCTGGATACTAAATCGGGTCAGGAGATCATGGAGCTCCTGCTCAAACTGAACCGTGAGCATGGCACCACTCTGATCATAGTCACGCATGCTGCAGATATCGCTGCTCATACCCAACGCATTATCCGCATCCGCGACGGTGTAGTGGAGGAGGAAATATGAACGTCTGGCAAGCCGTATTGGATGCATTTGAGAGCCTCGCAGCTAACAAGCTGCGCGCCGGTCTCACCATCCTGGGGATTGTGATTGGGGTGGCCGCGGTCATCGCCATGGTCTCCGTCGGGCGTGGCGCACAAGCCACAATCACCGATTCGATCAACGGGATTGGCACCAATCTAGTCTTCGTGTTCCGTGGCGGTTCTGAGAATGTTCGCAACCCCAAGCCCATCACTCTGAGGGATGCTGAAGCCATTGCGGATCCTTTTCAAGCCCCCTCAGTCGTGGCTGTTGCGCCCGTCATCCAAGATAACGGTAAGGTCACTTTTGAGCGCGAAAGCACCACCACCAACATCACCGGAGTGACCCCCGATTATGCCCAGGTGCGCAGGTACAGCCTTACCGAAGGCGAATTCATCAATCAAGAAGAGATGCTTGGTCAGGCATCAGTAGTGTTGCTGGGTTCAGATGTGGCTGATAAGCTCTTCGGACGCCAAAATGGTTTGGTGGGTGAAACCGTGCGCATTGAAGGCCAACCATTCCGTGTGATCGGAGTGTTACAATCCAAGGGTGGCTCTAGCTTCTCCAATGCAGATAACCAGATCCTGGTACCATTTTCAACCGCCCAGGCGCGTTTGATCCGTCACAGCACCACTGACCAGGTGGATCTACTGCTGGTCGAAGCCATCAGCCCGCAGACCGTGCCTGCAGCCAGTGATGAAGTCGCCCAGATTTTACGTGCCCGTCATCGCACTGCCATCGGAGCGGATGATTTCACTATCCTCACCCAGCAAGATTTTCTGAGCACTGCCAGCACCATCACCAATGTGCTCACCATTTTCCTGGGTGGCGTGGCTGCCATTTCGCTGCTCGTGGGTGGTATTGGTATTATGAACATCATGTTGGTATCAGTAACCGAACGCACGCGCGAAATTGGGCTCCGTAAAGCCGTGGGAGCCCACAAAGCCGATATCATGATCCAATTCCTGGCTGAATCATCCGTGCTCAGTCTGATTGGTGGGGTGATTGGTATTATCCTCGGCTATGCCATTGCTTTCGCCGTAGCGCAGATCGCCAAAGCCAACAATGCGGTCATCACTCCATCCATTGGGATCGATATCACCCTAATCGCTACCCTTTTTTCCACCGCAGTGGGATTATTCTTCGGTCTATACCCCGCCAACCGGGCAGCCAGCCTTGAGCCAGTTGAAGCCCTCCGCTACGAATGAGCTGATCTAGCCAGATACTTTCTCCAACGCTATTTTCATCTGTTCCAGTGCCCGGGTAAGTGTCGCTCGTGTAGAAGCAAAATTGAGCCTGACAAACCCTTCCCCGCCTTTACCGAAGGTGACTCCATCATTAAACGCCACACGTGCTTCCTTCAAAAAGAACTCATACGGGTTACCCTGGATGCCTGATTTGCGGCAGTCCAGCCAGGCGAGATAGGTACCCTCTGGTTTTACCATCGTTAACCCTGGTAGCTGTGACTGTATGAAATCAGTACAGATAGTCACGGTTGCCCTCCAGGTACTCGAGCACCTGGTCCAGCCACTCCTGCCCTTCCCGGTAAGCTGCCAGCGTGGCAGTCAGACCGATCAGGTTGACCCACATCACCAACCCACTCATGGTTTGCACGAGTTTCTTGCGTAGCTCCTTATTCTGCACGATGGCAAAGGAACATTGCAACCCGGCGATGTTGAAGGTCTTGGTGGGCGACATCAAAGTGACTGTATTTTGGGCGATCTCATCATCCAAGGAGGCAATGGGGAGGTGCTTTTGCCCCTTGAAGAGCAGGTCGCAGTGGATCTCATCCGAGCAGATTATCACTCCATGCCTTAGGCAAATTTCCGCCATGTGTTCCAGCTCGCTCTTCTGGAAAACCCTCCCCACCGGGTTGTGCGGGTTGCACAGGATGAATACACGCGTCTCATCGGTAAATGCCGATTCAAAGGTCTCCCAATCAATCTCATATCGACCATCAGGCTGTCTAACCAGAGGCGCTTCCTGGAGCACCATCCCTGCATTTGGAGCAGTCTGGAAGAATGGAGGGTAGACTGGTGTTTGTATCAACACACCCCCACCAGGGGTTGCCAGCGTGTGGCAGGTCAGATTCAAGCCCACGATTACCCCAGGCAGGAGTATCAAGTCTTCAGGTACCAAATGCCATTTGTAAAGGCGTTGCATTCGATCCACCAAAACTTGTTGTAGCTCGGAGACGCTGCCGGGCTTTGGATGAATGTCTGGGTAACCAAAAATCCCGTGGGTAACACGACACTGCAGAGTTTGTAAGATGGGTTCGGCAACCGGGTAATCCATATCCGCTACCCATAAGGGGAGCACATCCGCCTCATATTTATTCCACTTGATACTGTCCGTTGGCCGCCGGTCTGCCACGTGATCAAAATCGTATCTCATTATTGGTCCTCCCAGGCTCATTCTTTCAATACCCAATTAAATCAGGGCAACTCCACTATTTTACTCTCATCATCCCCGCACTTATTCACATATCTCAACGACAAATATCACCCTATCACCTCATAAAGCTCGCTAGCTATCCTTTTGGTGTAAAATTGATATCAATAATAGCATTAGCTCACATTCTAAGGAGGTATTCTATGACAACCTGGAAAGTCCTTATCACGGATGGCCTCTCAGATAAGGGCATTTCTATCCTAAATTCCGCCGCACAGGTGGATAACAAGCCGGATATCTCTGCCGATGACCTGCTGAAAGTGGCCGGTGAATACGATGCCATGGTCGTGCGCGGGCGCACCAAGGTCACCCCTGCGGTCTTCGATGCCGCCAAAAAGCTTAAGGTGGTTGGGCGAGCCGGTGTGGGTGTGGATAATATCGACCTGGCCGCAGCTCGTGGTCATGGAGTGACGGTGGTCAACGCTCCCAAATCCACCTCTCTGGCGGTAGCAGAGCTGGCACTCGGCATGATGTTTGCCTTGGCACGCATGGTTCCCAAAGCGGATGCCACCATGAAGCAGGGTCAGTGGATCAAAAAGCAGCTTGAAGGCATCGAGTTGAACGGAAAAACCTTGGGGATCGTTGGCATGGGGAACATCGGCACCGCCCTTGCCCAGCGTGCAGCTGGCCTTGGAATGAAAGTCATCGGTTATGATACCCTCGTTCCTCCCGAAGAAATCAAGAAGCGCGGTGCTGAGCCAGCTGCCTTGCCAGACTTGTATTCAAAATCCGATTTCATCAGCTTCCACCTGCCACTCACCCCCGAGTCGAAGGGCATGGTGAACGGGCCAGCTCTGGCGCAGATGAAGCGCGGTGTACGTCTCGTTGATGCCGCCCGTGGTGGTATTATCGATGAGACCGCCCTGCTGGAAGCCATCGAAGCGGGTCAGGTAGCTGCAGCAGCATTGGACGTTTTCGCCACTGAGCCGCCCGGCCTCACAGCCTTGGTAGCCCATCCAAAAGTGGTCGCCACACCTCACATTGGCGCTCAAACGGAGGAAGCTCAAGACCGTGCCGCTGAGGATATTGCCTCTGAGGTACTCAATGCCCTGCGTGGCGAACCGCTACGCTGGAAGATTGTCTAAATTACCATTAAATAGGTGGGTACCACCTGTAACGTGGGTACCCCTGTAAGCCTGCCTCAAGCCATAGGTGTATGGCGGGCAACCTCCGCTTCGATCTGATATCGGGATCCCCCGCATGCAGGGTTTTTCCCTGGATGACTGCTGTAAGCTGTGGGGGGGCGATGTCCGGTTCGATCTGATATCGGGCATCCGCTCGTGCAGTTTTTTTCCTGTATACCCGCCATAAGATATAGGAGCTTTATGCAACCCGAACAACAACTCCAAAAGCTCAAGACCCTGCTCGCAGAGATCGCTGACCTGAACTACGCCTCAGCGCTGCTCGGTTGGGACCAGCAGACTTACATGCCTTCCGGAGGCGCTGAGAACCGGGGTCACCAGCTCGCCACTCTGCAGCAAATCGCCCACACCAAGTTCGTCTCCGATGAGATTGGCACACTGTTGGACGACCTGCAGCCTAACCGTTTCACAGCTCGACCCCGACTCCTTCGATGCCTGCCTGGTGAAAGTCACCCGGCGAAATTACGAGAGAGAGAGTAAGGTGCCCCTTGAGTGGGTGGCTGAATTCGCCATGGTGACCACAACGGCGTTTGAAGCCTGGGCAAAAGCCCGTGCTGGTAACGATTTCCCACACTTCCAGCCTCACCTGGAGCGAATCCTCGACCTGGCTCATCGCTATGCCGAGTTCTTCTCACCCTATACACACGTCTATGACCCTCTGCTCAACATCTTCGAGCCCGGCATGAAGACCACCCATGTGAAAGCCATCTTCGCATCCCTGCGCCCCCAACAGGTGGAGCTGCTCCGGAAGATCTCCAGCCGCCCACAGGTGGAGGATGATTTCTTGCACCTCACCTATGAGGAGCAAAAGCAGTGGGATCTGGGGGTGGAGATCATCACGAAGATGGGCTTTGACTGGAAGCGCAGCCGGCAGGATAAGGTCCTCCACCCATTCACCGCCAGTTTCGGCTGGGGTGACGTGCGCATCACCACTCGTCTCTTCGCCGATAATGTTGCCTCCGCCCTGTTCAGCACGCTGCACGAAGCCGGTCATGCCATGTACGAGATGGGCGGGGACGCTTCGCTCGATCGCTCACCACTATTTGGCGGGGCATCGTCTGGCATCCATGAATCCCAATCCCGCATGTGGGAAAACCTGATCGGACGTTCCTATCCCTTCTGGCAGTGCTTTTATCCACGCCTGCAGGAGGTCTTCCCCACCCAGCTTGCCAATATCCCTCTCAGAAGCTTTTATAAAGGGATTAACAAGGTCCAGCCCTCTTTCATTCGGGTGGAGGCTGATGAAGCCACCTACAATCTTCACATCATGTTGCGCATGGAGTTGGAGATCGCCTTGATGGAAAACAGCCTGGCCGTACGTGATCTGCCAGAAGCCTGGAACACGCGCTTCCAGGAGTACCTGGGTATCACGCCGCCAAATAACGCCAATGGCGTGCTGCAGGATGTTCATTGGTCGAGCGGGTACATCGGATACTTCCCCAGCTACGCTTTGGGCAACCTGATCGCCGCACAGCTCTGGGAGCGCATCAATACCGATATCCCCAACCTGCAGGAACAGATTCGCCAGGGTGAATTCACCCCCTGGTTGGTCTGGTTGCGTGAAAAAGTCCACCGCCACGGTGCCAAGTTCGAGCCGCAAGAGCTCATCCAGCGTGTGACCGGTTCCAAGATAGACCCGGCACCCTACATGCGCTACCTCGAGCAGAAATACTCGGAAATTTACGGCTTGTAATCCACATGGTGAGAGAGAACAGACTTACGCCTGCATCAACGTGCCTGATATGAGAAGATACTGTCTCGTTCTCTCCACCATTCTTTTGGTGTTGCTGGGGGTAAGCTGTTCCAGATTGCCGACCACGCCCATCCCCACTGCATTCCCGCCAGGCTACAATCCCAATATCATCGTATTGACCGTTCCGCCGACCGATATTGTCATCTCCACACCCACCCGGGCTTTCACGCCAGCAGACTTTCCGCCCATCTCACCCACCCCTGCCCCGGGTGAAACCACCTCCAACCCGCACGATAGCTCCACAGCCTTGGCCTTCAACCCAACTGTCACGAGCTCGCCCGCACTCGAGTGCCACCAGCACAATGGAGCCGAGCGTCACCCCCAACCGCCGTGCCACCCGCACCCCCACCATCACCCGCACCCCACCCATTCCAAACGCCGGCGTGCAGATCTCAGAACCGGGGCCGATGTCCAAAGTAGCTTCTCCCTTTAGATTGAGAGCCAACCTGCGCAGCGTACCCTCGGGGACCTACCATATAGAGCTCTGGATTGAGCCGCTCCATGAGGGCGAGGGGCCTCGTCTGCTCTACCGGGAGGTGCGCAGGCTGATCAGCAATCCCGTGGACTGGGTGTACCTGGATGAGGACGTCCAGTTCGAGCTGAGCCGGGTATCCGAGTTTGGCCAGCTGCGGCTGAGCATGTACGATACCTACGGGCGACCTATCTCGATCAACTCGGTGGACCTGCTCCTGCTCTCGATGGGTACGAGCGATATCACCCCCTCAAGTGTGCGCACCGAGCAGATCGTGATCCGTGAACCCACCCCCAACCAGCTCATCCAGGGTGGCAAGGTGATTGTAAGCGGTCTTGCCAAGCCGGCTGAAGATTTCATGCTGGTGGAGCTCGTGGCTCCCGACGGGTCAGTGGTCGGCTACCGCCAGGTGTTCGTCACCCCGGCTCCAGATGGCTCGTATGTGGAATATGCGGTCGAGGTGCCCTACGAAGTTGATGCACCCACCTGGGTGCGTCTGCGTGTCAGCGAGAGCGGCACGCGCATCACCGGCATGGAGCACCTCTCCAGCGTCGAAGTCCTGGTCAGCCCGTAGGAATTCAATGTTCTTGTAGGGGCGAAGCGTCGCTTCGCCCATTCTTTTCCTGTAGCCGGGACGTTGATCCCGGTAATTTGCTTTGTAAGTCCGGAATCTGCCGTTCTTTGGCATCCCGTCATTTCTTTTCGTAGAGGTGAAGCGTCGCTTGCCGCATTCCTCTTCTTAGCCGGGATCGTTGATCCCGGTGATTTCTTTGTAGGGCGGGAATTTGCCGTTTTTTGGCATCCCGTCATTTCTTTTCGTAGGGGCGAAGCATCGCTTCGCCCATTCTCTTCTTAGCCGGGATCGTTGATCCCGGTAATTTCTTTTGTAGGGCGGGAATCTGCCATTTTTTGGCATCCCGTCATTTCTTTTCGTAGGGGCGAAATAACGCTTCGCCCATTCTCTTCCATAGCCGGGATCGTTGATCCCGGTTTTTTACACACTTCACCCTGCCATCCTCAGCTGCAATGCCATATTTTGATTGCGGTGAAGATTGTCGGACCCCTCCTGGAAAAAGTGGACCAGCATGGCAGCCAGGTACTCATAGGATGAGAAGACCTTAATTTGACAAATTTGAGTTAATTGATACAATATACCGGTTTAAAAATCCGCACGTTAACAAATTTGGTTTCAACTAGGAGGAAATCAATGAAACGCTTACCAATTTTCAATTTAATAATAGTATTGGCATTTTTACTCTCCGCCACAAGCCTGGCAATGCCCACCGTTGCTTCTGCTGATTCGGCGCAAACGTATACTGTCTTGGTTGGCGCGGAGAACGTCTCCCGCCGTACTGACGTAATGGCCTACTTCCCCGCAACGCTGCATATTCACGTGGGTGATACGGTGCTTTGGAAGCAGAATACTCACGAAATCCATACCGTCACTTTCCTGGCTGGCTTACCTGAACCTGCTCTCATCGTGCCAGCTCCCGCCAGCTTCCCACCGGGCTCTTTGATGCTCAACCCGCAAGCTGCTTTCCCGAGCGCCCCACAAGATGGCATGTATGACGGCTCAACCTTTGCCAACTCCGGTGTCATGTCGACCGACCCAGGTCAACCGACTGAGTTCAGCCTTACCTTCACCACGCAAGGGACCTTCATGTACTATTGCATCGTTCATGGCATGATGATGTCCGGCACTGTTGTGGTTGATTCTTCATCGGCCAGCATCCCTTCCCCGGCAGCTGTAGCAGACCAGGCACAAAAGGACATAAATCTACAACTTGCGCACGCCAATGGCCTGTTCGGTGAAGCCATGTCCCAGGTACCTGCCCCGCAGCACAACCCTGACGGTACTACAAGCTACACTGTCCTTATTGGCTGGTCTAAAGACCAGTTCGATTTGATGGACTTCTTCCCCTCGAAGCTGGTCGTCCACCCGGGAGACACGGTGAACTTTATGCTTAGCCCGACGAACGTTGCCCCTCACACGGTGACCTTCTTCAACGGCGAACCGGATATCAGCTTCATCACCCCGGTAGCACCCCCGTTCCCGCCGGTACTGCTGATCAACCCCGCTGTGCTGATGCCGATCAATCCAGGCCAACCTTTGACCCTTTCTGGGATCTACAGTTCTGGTTTATTGGCCCCAGGTGGCCAGACCAGCTACAGCCTGAAGATTGGTGATATTCGTGGCGACGTTCCCTACGAGTGCATTTTGCACGATTCGAGTGGGATGGACGGCCTGCTGAAGGTGGTCCCATAATATAGATCGTTTCTGAAATAATAAAGAAATCTCTTAGAGACGCCCTCGGGCGTCTCTCGTTTATATCCAATCGTCGCTTCGCTCACGGCATCACCGGCATGGAGCACCTCTCCAGCGTCGAAGTCCTGGTCAGCCCATAGGAATTCAGTGTTCTTGTAGGGGCGAAGCGACGCTTCGCCCATTCTCTTCCTGTAGTTGAGGACGTTTTCGGGTTTTGAAGTCCGAAACATCGCGAATGCTCTTTATGAGCGATGCCGATATCGTTGATCCCGGTAATTTCTTTGTAGGGCGGGAATCTGCCGTTTTTTGGCATCCCGTCATTTCTTTTCGTAGGGGCGAAGCGATCGCTTCGCCCATTCTCTTCTTAGCCGGGATCGTTGATCCCGGTGATTTCTTTGTAGGGCGGGAATCTGCCGTTTTTTGGCATCCCGTCATTTCTTTTCGTAGGGGCGAAGCATCGCTTCGCCCATTCTCTTCCTGTAGTTGAGGACAGTCATTGTCCGAAATATCAAGGAGCATTCTTTACGACGAAGCATCGCGATGTGTTTTGTGCAAGCGATGGAGCGAACTTCGCGACCCTGCATCGCGAAGGTTCTTTTTGAGCGAGGGAAGCAATCTTCACCTGGCGAGGCTTGAAACCTCGTTTGGGATGAAGCCCCCTTTTCTGGCATATCCGCCTGTAAGATATCATCTCTACATCTTTGAAGATATAGTTTCTGTGCATATATTCCTTAATCTTAGCAGTGGCAAAATACCTGTCTGGCCACAGGCTTGGTTCTGGAGCCTTGATTATCTCCCCTATGACCTTCTTGGATCTCTCAGCTCGTTTAGGATCTGGCTTGAGGATATCCTTGAAAGCCTCTCACCCTTTTGTTTCTTTGTCTGCTTGCTCATGTTATCTCTTTTACCATTAACAGTAGTTACACTTCTCAGCTCCGGCTGCCATCTTGCTATGGGATGCTATCCTGGTCCCATCCCGGTAAATTGGGCAGGATCTGGATGTCGTAGTACTGGTCAGCGCACTGGGTGTACCAACTCCCGACCTGCAGCTCACCGACGCGTGGGATGATGTGATCCAGCTCCATCACTTGCAAGCTGCCCTGGTTGTAACTAGCCGCATAGCGGATCTGCTGGTCACGCTGTATCCCACAGGTGCGCCCATTTGATGAAAAGGGGGGCTCGGCTCAGGATCGGACTCGCCGCATAGAGCGGGGACACGGCCGCCGCTACCAGGATCAACCCGGCCAACAGGCTGGCCACTTGATAGACGCGTCGTGGCCTTCTGGCCAGCCGTGTATGCACGAACCACCCAGTCAGCCATCCGCAGCCAGCAGTGGAGGCTACCAATACAAAACGTGGGATGATCAGCGCCCTAAGCTCCGGATAGCCGGACTGCACGTAGGCGTTGGGAAGCATGCAGGCGACGACTATCAACAGGCAGGTGGCGACTATTCCAGTCAGCGTCAATAGCCACCTGCCGGTGCTCATTATTGGGCGGGGGTTTCCGCTCCGTGCTGCCTTGGCTGCCAGGAGGGCACCACCGGCCAGAGCAAAGGAGAACAACAGCAGATTGGGCAGCATCATTCTCTTGATGGTCACAGAAACGATGAAGATGCGGGCTGAGTAAAGAGCGATCTGCACTGTCGAGAGCAGCGAGGCGGGCGATGACATGGTTTGCATGCGCAGGTGAGTGGAAGGGGAGAAGGCCAAAAGTAAGAGTGCCACCAGGCTTCCAGCCAGTGCGCAGCTGGCTGGGGCTATCAGGCGGGCGCTGGGTACCGAATTTTGGTTGACCTTTCTACCCCGACGCCGGGTCTCATACCCGCCCCAGGCCAGCAGGCAGGCCAGGCTGGTGATATGGGCTACGTCGCCCACTTCGGAGAAGCCAGCTGAGATCAGTGCAAGCAGGAAAGTCGCTCCCAGTAGAGTTACCTGCTCCCGTGGGCGGTTTGCTTGCCACAAAATGAATCCTAACAGGATAGAGCCAGTGATGACCGGGGCCAGGTAGGTGAGCATGCCGGTACGCCAGTAGAGCGCCTGATCCAGGTCAGGGGCTTGCGAGAGCGTGAAGAAAACCAGTGCTTCAGCTGCCAGCAGCCAGGACATGGACAGCGTATGAAGGCCGGCCAACCGTGTTCCATTTCTCCAGGCCCAGGCCAGGCCGGCCAGCCAGGCCAGGATCGCCAGGCCGGGTAGAGCCGTGTTAGCCTTTGGGCCAAACAGGCCAACCAGGGCGGAGAACAGGTTCAATGAATAGCGGTTGCCGTTGTACCCGCCGATGGCAACGTATGACTGCCATTGGGTCATCCAAAAACCGAACTGCCGGAGCATAGCCGCATAACAATAATCATCCCCAATGATCCGAATAAAGCTGCCCATGTAGGTATACGCAGCCAGGGGAATGGCAAAAGCCAGACACAAGGCGCTAAGACCAAAGCCGGCCAGCCGGGTTACAACTGCCTGCATTCCCGGATACTTTTCTGTTTGCACGGTTCTCTGAGGATACCACAAACCTCGCATCCCCTGGTTTCCCCTCGAAGCTGGTCGTCCACCCAGGAGACACTGATCCCACGGGGCATATCCATTCAGTGAGCGCACCCAGGAACGCGCCCACCTGGGTGCGTCTGCAGGTCTTTGAGAGCGGCACCCGCATCACCGGCATGGAGCACCTCTCCAGCGTCGAAGTCCTGGTGAGCCCGTAGGAATTCAATGTTCTTGTAGGGGCGAAGCGACGCTTCGCCCATTCTCTTCCTGTGGCCTGGATCGCCTGCAGGCAGGTACGAGCTGTTGATCCCGGTCCTTCAACCACCGGGGGTTACAATCCCCGGCTAGGAAGAGCCCGAAGTCACGCAGGTGGGCTGGATGGAATCCCGGAACGATCTTATATCACACTGTACCCATCAATAATCGCGGGTTGCCAGCCTCTCCGAAAGGCTAGACTGGCAACCCTGTGTATCATATATGGTGGTAACGATGATTTTTCGTTGGATGGTTGAAAATCAGGATGCTTTCCGGGTTACTTTGCACCCATTTTCTTATAAAATTCGATCACTGAATTGTAAGCATGCTTCCAATCGACTAGAGGTTCTACCTCCCAATCAAAGAACGCATACAGTGGATACGAAAGCAGCTCATCGAAAAGCTCCTCCTGGGAGTTTGCATTGCCAATGGTAAAACCACCACCTCCGACGTAAACGTAATGGCAATCGATCTTTCCATTCTTAATTCTCTCATCTGTCCAGGCCATAGCAGCTTTATAGAGATTTACTGCATGTTCCAGTGGGAGTGGTGTTAGATTTGGGTTACCAACTACCATGTACTTCATCGCCTATTTCCTCCTTTTCTTGTCTTGAATTTGTTTGTTACCACCATATCCTCCCTGCTCATCTTTTGGAAGTCTCACCGGTAATTAGCGACCAATTTGTACATGCCTGTAAGAGGGCGTTATTAGATCCAAATACAAACATAATAGCCGCTAGCTTGATGCCAGCGGCTTTTTAGATTTCCGGCGCATTACCGGGACATCCGAAGAGCCCGATTTCCGCTTACGATGCTTGTTTCAGGGAGATGTTCTGCTAACATTATAGAATAAAACCTAAGAAAGTCAATTTCGTGAAAAATTGAATAAACTGCACGCGCATCACCGGCATGGAGCACCTCTCCAGCGTCGAAGTCCTGGTGAGCCCGTAGGAATTCAATGTTCTTGTAGGGGCGAAGCGACGCTTCGCCCATTCTCTTCTGTAGTTGAGGATGTTCATTGTCCGAAACATCAAGGAGCGTTCTGTGCGACGCAGTATCGCGAGTGATTTTTACGAGAGATGCAAGGAGCGTTCTGTGCGACGCAGTATCGCGAGTGATTTTTACGAGAGATGCAAGGAGCGTTCTGTGCGACGCAGTATCGCGAGTATTTTTACGAGCGCCTGCCCCGATCATAGTGAGGGGATACAAGAGTGCTCTTTATGAGCGACGCCGGGATCGTTGATCCCGGTTTCTTCTTCTATACCCTTCCTATTTGCCATCTAAGGTAATGGGGTGTATATTTGTAGTGGAACGGTAAAAATCTTTCCATATCTACCGATCCACGACAACAACCTCATGCCCGCTCCAGATAAGATCCTCCAATTAGTCGACCAATTCGCCACCCAGCTCTCTTCCTATCGCTCCCTGGAATACAATGAAGCTCAAGCCCCGAGTCAGTTCCTCGAACCCTTCTTCGATGTGCTCGGCAAGGACGTGCACAACAAGCAGGACTACGCTTACAGCTACAAGGATGTGGTCTTCGAGGACGCAATCAAGGTCGGTGGTGCCATAAAAGCTCCCAATTACGCCCTCCGCATCGGCGGCAACCGCAAGTTCTTCGTTGAAGCTAACCAGAAACGAGCAGAGCGTCTTCGACGGACAATCCTAACATGCGTTTGAGGAAAATTATCTTAGGAGTTACATATGAAGCCGCACGAGCATATATTGATAAGTTTAGGGTATGTGACCAGTGTGGCGTTTTTAGCAGGCCGGGGATTCAACGATCCCTTGATATACGTTTCCGCTGTGATTGGGGGAGAAATCATTGATTTTATTGACCATCCACTTTACCAATTGGTTTACCAGCGAAACGCAACCCATGTAAAAGATAGGCACGACAAATCTTTCGCCAAAGAGGATTGAAAGCCGCATTCCAATATCTGAAGACAATTGAAGATGCGCGTCAAATTAAGGGATTACTACTCCATAATATCTACACTTTGCTGGTTATCGCACTGCTCTCTCTCATACTGAGCGTTTTTTTCTCGGCATCAGTTTATTGGTTTATCGGTTTAGGGGCATTCTTTCTGCATATGCTCACGGATATATACGGCGATTTTAAATTACTTGGACATGCCGATAACTGGTTATGGGTATTATCAACACCAGTTCTTAAGTGGTTTGCCCAAATTGGCAGAATCCTTAGTTGGCTCGTGATGATTATTGGAGCATTTGTGCTGATTGCTTTTGTTGCGATCAGTTGTCGGATTGGCTGGCAGTTTGCTAATCCTGGGGGTTCCGGAGGTCCATTAATTGGGGTAGCCAGGACTGAAAGCTCTTTGATCGCTTATATTCCACTATTAGTCCTTTCACTTTATCATATTGCTATCCTTACCCTGGGAGCCGCAGCTTTTCACAAGTACAAGCTAGAAGTCAATCGAAAAGGACCTCCGTCGCCACACAATCGTATTAATAGTCTCAAGTACCTGTCCCAACTATTTCGCAGGCAAATTCCTTGGAACCGACATAACACTGAAATTGCTTTTTTAAAAATGCAGGCTGATCAAGAGACCTGGATCCTATTTATGCTCCGGAATGATTTATCGTTTTACTCACCGCTTTTACTTCACTTGGCTGGGACTCTGACTTGGTAGTTGTTCTAACTCCCATATTTCTAGCGTTACTTTTTGGAACCTTCATCCATACTACCATCGGGGAATTTGGTGGTGTTCTTGGTGTACTGCTAGCTTGGTTGCTTAACCTCTTACTCGCAAGACTCAATCTTCAGTCATTATGGCCTATAGGTCGAGGATATCTCCTTTTTGCAGCCGCGGCAGGCGCTTGGTTACTTGGATTGCTTGGAGGCATCTTACTCAAAGGTCAGAGTCGCATGTCATTGATTGTGTTCTCGCTTCAGCTTCAAAATAAACAACCGGATTGCAAAAACGATGAATGGATAAAAAATCTCCTTTTGATCGGTCGTGAGAAGTCTCGAGGAAGGTTATGCTGCAGCTCACGGACAATTATTTCCCAGTAAATCAAAGATAAATTATGTGACCCAGCATACCGCTGATCTCATGGTAGCACCATATGCTGGGAATCCAATTCTTGGAACAGATTATCACCATATTGAAGCTGACGATGCTTACATGCCTATGTGGCGCGAATTGGAATATGTCCTCTGTGAAAATAAACTGACAATTGCTTCAGACCACTCGACTAAGCTGTTCCCTGTAATGCCGCGTTACCGATCGATTGGTAAAGCTGATGAAGGAGATTTATATTGGGAAAAAGGTATTTACCACTGGAGAAGCACGCGTCGACCATTAAGTTTACTGAGTACTGAGCTGGCGTTTGATATATCTTTAAGTAATGAAAACACGTGGTTGCTATCAAAAACCAGAAGCGAAGTGCTAGACCATCTCGTTACCCGGCGGTCTGGTATTCATACAGATATATTTATCCACCAGCCCATGGATCAGCGGGATGATATCGTTATTTGTGGGGTAACGCGTGACCACACCTCCACAAAAGAATATGCAACTGTGGAATCAGAAGTATACGCTGGTAATATATTGGATACGCTTAAACGAAAAACCCAAAACCTTGGCTTTATAAATATTGTGCAGGTTGCTTCTGCAAGGCTTTTTTACCCTCGGATTTCTTTTTTTGATACCGAACTCATAAAATGGGCTGAAACCTCAGCTGTATTACCATCTGATTATGCCGGATTTACCAAAAAGAATTTTTCTATTTTAAGGCACTCATTAGATGCTTTGCCTGTTAAGAATTTATTACCTTCAGCAACAGCAAATCTTCCGCAGAAATTTCTGGTTCTCGCGATCGAGTATTCTATTGCTGCAATTGTTAGTGTAATCAATCTAGACCCAAATATTGTAAATATTATAAAGAATATTTTCGGGACAATATTCAAATGAAGGTGGATGCCACCGACCGCTAGATCGATGCCCTGGTTTATAAGTTGTATGGATTGACGGAGGAGGAGATCAGGCTGGTGGAGCTCGTGGCTCCCGACGGGTTAGTGGTCGGCTACCGCCAGGTGTTCGTCACCCCGGCTCCAGATGGCTCGTATGTGGAATATGCGGTCGCGAGGTGCCCTACGAAGTTGATGCACCCACCTGGGTGCGTCTGAGGGTCAGCGAGGGCGGCACGCTCAGTATCGGCATAGAGCACCTCTTCAGCGTCGAAGTCCTGGTCAGCCCGTAGGAATTCTAATGTACTTGTAGGGGCGAAGCATCGCTTCGCCCATTCTCTTCCTGTAGTTGAGGACGTTTTCGGGTTTTGAAGTCCGAAACACCTCTCCAGCCTTGAAGTGCTGGTCAGCCCGTCGGAATTCAGTGTTTTTGTAGGGGCGAAGCGACGCTTCGCCCATTCTCTTCCTGTAGTTGAGGATCGTTCATTCCGAAACTTCGCGATGCTCTTTATGAGCGATTCGCCGGGATCGTTGATCCCGGTAATTCGTAGGGCGGCAAACTGCCGTTTTGGCTTCCTGCCATTTGCTTTTCGTAGGAGTGAAGCGACGCTTCGCCCATTCTCTTCTGTAGTTGAGGAATTCATTGGTCCGAAACATCGCGAGTGCTCTTTATAGCGTACGCCGGGATCGTTGATCCCAGTCTTCGTATTCTATAATCCGTAATCTAATCTGCTGACCAGTCCTCCCTATTTCCTTCTGGCGCAATGGGCGTGTATATTTGTCGTGGAACATGTAAAAATTTTTCCATATCCACCGATCCACTACGACAACCTGTACCCGCTCCAGATAAGATCTTTCAATTAGTCGACCGGGTCAGAGAAAAATATATAGTTCAAAGTGAATGACCTACGTTTATGGATATTGTAAATTTAGAAGGCACCATCAAGCTGGAAGAGATTGAGACACAAAACTATATCCATAATTCACTAGATCAAGCTGTCTCGGATGCATATGTAATGGCCTCATAATTTATCCGACGAACAAATCCTAGAGAGACTGCTTGATCTTAATTTACAGAGAGCACAACAAGCATAAATTTACAGAGGACGTGGAGCAATTATACTTATATCAAATGGAAATTGCTTGTGCTGGGTGTTGAACCCGGACAAGGTATATGATGTCTGCCCTTAACTCAATCTACTCCTACTTATTCTTCTGGCGATTTTGATTTATCTTTTGGGGAAAGAGGGGGTTTTCTTTTTAAATCTTCACGATGTTTACGATTCATCACTCTTTCTTGATATACGCCCTCCTGGTGTCTATAAACGACCTAGGACTAGATGAGATACTCAAGATGGCTAGAATTACAGCTTTTCTAGGGTATTTGGATTTCTTCTTCGTTCAGGTTTCCTTTATCTGGCGATTCCATGAGTCACCTCTATCTAATTGACAGATATTAACGCCAAACTTCAAGCAGAATGAGTAACCTGCTATCGTTTGGCCGACTACAGCAGAAAGCTGCATGCTAAGAATTTCCCATTCACGTTCCGAAAGTAAGCTTATAATTTCTAGTTTCCGATCATGTGGTTCAGGTTTACAATCAACCATTGATCCTGTGTTTCAATCGCACTGGTACATTTCCGTATGTATTGCGAATTAAGCGTGTCTAGATTTGGATTTACAAAGTAACGCCGTACCCAATTCACAACAGTACATAAAATTACAGATGCAGAAAGAATAATATACTTCGCATAATCATATATTGGCATTCATGGCGCAATAATATTAAGGTGTTCCGTGCACCCATCAATAATGCAAATATACCACCTGCAAAGGCAGTTAAAGTCTTCCGCTTGATTCCAAAGAGCCCCTTTGTTGCATTTGTGTTTGGATGGTCTCTTTGCTTATTTCATAAATCAAAGAAATACTATTTTTATTTATGTCTTGAATCAAGTTTTTTGCCTTACTTTTAAGTTCCTATCGGGGTATTATAAGAAAATTGATTACTAATCATCTACCCCAATCCAATGTATCGTCGAGTTATCTTCCTACAGATCAAAGCTCGTTGGTCTTATAGAAATCTCCACTTATTCCATAACCCTCTTGTGTCTTGAACTAAGATTAGAACATAATATTGAATGCGTATGATTATTCTCCCTGCTCTAATCGTAGCCCTGACGATCCCATAAATCATCGTTGAGACATTCACTGCCCATCTTCTCATGCTGACATGAGCCACAACAGGTCACCTGGTCAAGGTGAACCAGATAACCAAGTACCTACAAGCGCCTGCCCAGGGATTGAAGTACGCCAGTACGCCATCACCTGTCCGGAGTGTGGTGTCTCCCAGGTTGAAGAACCGCCAGCTGGGTTAGAGATAACCCGCATGCAAATGCAATGGATGTGCTTTCACTTCACGTTTCTGTGATACACCAGTAAGGATCCGGGATTGCGATTCAAGTCGGAAGTAGCGTAATGCTATGCCAGTGAACCATCAGCCGCTTCATGTCCCTTCATCGCCTTTTCAGCGCATACCGATCCCGTTGACGGCCGGTTCCCGCGCAGATCGTGCTTCGTATGACTATTCGTTCCTACCACGCAGTTTAATTCGTCGGATGGACAATTCCTGCACTCGCATCAGCGAACCTGCGAACATATTTCGAGATAGCTCTTCCAAGCTTCATCAAACAGCGCCGTCTTATTAGCAATCCGATTCATGCTGGTTTGCGATCTGATACGTGCACGCTGTAAAATAGCCAACCAATAACTTCGCATCGGGCCTTTCGTAATTCCCGTGCATTAGACATTTGTGCTATAATGGTGGCATCATGGCTACCTATTCCTTCCAACTTCCTGGCCTGCCTGTTCACCTGCCATCACACCACCAAAATGCCTTCGTTCCTTTTCGTTTTCAAGGGCAAACGATTGCAAACGTAGCAAAGCAAGCGGATTTGCCCGCAGTATCAAGGGTGCACTTTACCCGCAGCAACGCGAATGTTTTTTATGAGCGTTGGAGACCGCTCTTTGTGAGCGCCTGCCCCGAGCGAAGTGAGGGGATGCAAGACTGATTTTTAGGAGCGATATTCCGCGTCGAATCCCTTTCCTATCTGCCCAATATGTTTTCCAGCCTCCTATGTGGGTTTTGTGCTGGAGGGCTCGGGATCTAGCATCCTTTGCGCACCATCTGCGTCCATTCCACTCTTTGGATATCCGCTGGTTTTGCGGATGCTGCGGTTAATGGCCTTTTCTCTGGTTTCTCTGTGTTCTCTGCGGTTAAATCTTCTTTTCCTCCTCTAATTGTCATTTCCCAAAAAACAGGATATACTCCCCTCCTCAGGAGCAAACATCCATGTCCAACCACCCCTTCCTATCCAGGCGAGCGCCCATCTATCAAGACGTCCCCGACGAAAACTGGAACAACTGGCGCTGGCAGCTTAGCAACCGCCTCAACACCGCCGAAGAGATCGGCAAGGTGCTCACCCTCACCGAAGATGAGAAAAATGCCCTCAATGCCCCCCACCTCTTCCGCGTGGATATCACCCCCTACTTCATCTCACTGATCGACCCCGACGACCCCGAAGACCCCATCCGCAAGCAGGTCATCCCCAATGACTGTGAGCTGGTGCCCTTCACCGCCGAGATGGCCGATTCCCTCTCAGAGGACGCCCATTCGCCCGTCCCCGGGCTGGTCCACCGCTACCCCGATCGGGTCCTGATGCTGGTCACCACCCAGTGCGCCTCCTACTGCCGCTACTGCACCCGCTCGCGCATCGTGGGTGACCCGGCCGCCACCTTCTCACGCGCCGAGTTCGAGCTCCAGCTCGAATACCTGCGTCACACCCCCAGGTGCGCGATGTATTGCTTTCAGGTGGCGACCCGCTCGTTCTAGCCCCCAAGATCCTCGAAGAGATCCTCACCCGTCTGCGTGAGATCCCACACATCGAGATCGTGCGTATTGGCTCACGCGTGCCGGTCTTCATGCCTATGCGTGTCACCGACGAGCTGTGCGATATGCTGCAGAGGTTCCACCCGCTATGGCTAAACATCCACGTCAACCATTCCAATGAGATCTCCGCCGAGCTGGCTCAGGCCACCGACAAGCTCACCCGCGCCGGCATCCCACTCGGCAACCAATCCGTGCTGCTGGCGGGCGTCAACGATAACGTCCACATCATGCGCCAGCTGGTGCAGGATCTGGTGCGCATCCGCGTCCGCCCCTACTACATCTACCAGTGTGACCTGGTTCACGGCGCCGGTCACTTCCGCACCCCGGTCGCCAAGGGCATCGAGATCATGGAGGGGTCTGCGCGGCCACACCTCCGGCTTTGCCGTGCCCACCTACATGATCGACGCTCCCGGCGGGGGCGGCAAGATCCCCGTCATGCCCAACTACCTGATCAGCATGTCTGACCACAAGATCATCCTGCGCAATTTCGAGGGCTATATCACCACCTACGAGGAGCCCACCGATTACCTCCCCGAGAAAGCCGCCAGGTTCCATGGCGAGAAGCGTCCCGAGCCCGGTCAGGAGGGTATCACCGCCCTGCTGGATGGCGAGCAGATGTTCATCAAGCCGGAGGGCTTTGACAAGCTGCGTGCCCACGGTGGTCTCCAGCATCGCCTCAAGGACCCCAAGAAGTGGCAGCCCCTCGGCATCGGCTCTGGCGAGCAGGCTCAGCCAACCGAGAAACCGGATGAACCTGAAATATTAAATAAATAGGGAAAAAGGAACCACGGTCTTCCTCATCGTCCGTGGTTCATGTTTTCTCACCTTTACTACCCGTTAAACCTCCCGACGTGACCATGGCGCGGCAAAACCCCGGGCAGGTGAGGCAATTGATAAATTTGGGGAGATGACAGATGGAGCCGGTGCCAATTGAATTCATTAGTGAAGGGTCCCGAGTATGTGGCAGGTTCTTCACCGCTATTGGGACGGATGTGCCCAGCACTTTGCTGTTCGTCCCCGGCTGGCCAGCCAATCCAGAAGATTTCCTTGGGCTGGGTCCATTGCTTTCACAACTGGGTATCAATATGATGGAGTTTTATCCAAGGGGATTGCACCAAAGTGAGGGCATATACACTCATTCTGGAGCCCTTAAAGACATTGGATTAGCAATTCGCTGGCTCAGGCAGCCAGATGTACAAAAGCAATTGAAGGTGGACCCAGATAGGTTGGTGCTTGCTGGGTATAGCAACGGTGGTGGATTGGCCATGGTATATGCGCTTCAGGATCCCAGTGTACAACGCCTCATCTCGATCGCCGGAAACGATTTTGGTGAGTTTGCTCGCCAAATGCAGGCTAATTCAGATTTTGCTGAGGGCATCCGCGCTTGGCTGCAAAGTGCCCGCGTGCCCGAGGGACCAGCACGATTCGACCCTGAAGCAGGTCTACAGGAGCTGATGGATCACCCGGAAATTTTTGGGCTGAGGGAGAACGCGGTAAAACTTGCCAGTCGATCGATTCTACTCTTCGGCGGTTGGGAGGATCAAGGGCCGACCATTGACCAGTACCAATTACCTTTGTATCGGGCGTTGAAGAGCGCCGGTGCAGAGAAGGTGACATTTATCGTCTACCATACCGATCATAGCTTCAAAAATGTATATCAGCAGTTGGCGACAGATATTGCTGAATGGCTTCATCGAGAATTTAGTGTTTAGTATCGCCTCTGGTTAAATAATATCTCCAGAAAGGTAAGAAAGGATATTTTATGCAAATCGAAGTACTTTACAAACCGTCCTATTCCCTGGCAGTCATCAAGCTTTCCCCCAGCGAAGAGATCCGCATCGAGGCGGGGGCCATGGTCAGCATGTCGCAAGGCGTGATCATCGAGACCAAGGCTGCCGGTGGTTTCTTTAAGTCGCTCGGCCGTTCGGTGCTGGGGGGTGAGAGCTTCTTCCAGAACTTCTTCAAGGCGCCTCCCGAGGGCGGAGAGATCACCGTTGCCCCCGAGCTGCCGGGTGACGTGTTCACCTACGACATGAGCGGTGAAAAACTGATGATCCAGTCCGGTTCCTTCATGGCGTGTGAGACCACCATCGAGCTGAACACCAAAGTCAGCGTCAAAGCCTTTGTGGCCGCCGAGGGTTTCTCCATGCTGGAAGCCGAGGGCACAGGCAAGCTCCTGCTCTCCTCCTATGGGGCCATCCACGAGAAGGTGTTGGCTGCCGGTGAGAAGTACATCGTCGATACCACCCACTTGGTGGCCTTCCCCGCCAGCATGCCCGTGGAGCGCAAGACCGTGGGAGGCTTAAAGCTCCACCCTGCTCTCCGGCGAAGGCCTGGTGGTGGAGCTCACCGGTCCCGGTCGCCTGCTCATGCAAACCCGCAGCCCGCATGCCTTCCTCTCCTGGCTCATCCCCAACCTGCCCTTCAAGCGCCAGGGTGAAAACTGAGGAAAGTTTAAATCAACTGACCTTCGGACAAAACATCGGACAATTATAAGAAACCTTGT
>CAWHGE010000024.1:0-25470 GCA_963828845.1 uncultured Chloroflexia bacterium | reverse complement strand
GAAATTGCGAGTAGGCAACCCACCAGCTTCATTTAAAACATTAATCAAAACTGCGGTTCCGTAAGTGTTGAGGGCTCCCTTGGGTTTGGTGAGGGCGTGAGTTTGAATTAAATCAATCATCTTCTTTTTCCCCTCTTCGAACAGGGCTTTATCACAATCTTGACACCAGGGGCATCTTTACGATTGAGGATGATAAACTTCACTCCTTTGCTTCCCAGGACTGCACCCATGCCACCACGGCCTGCATAGCGAGTAGCACGTGTCGCTCCAAGTCGTTAAATACAACACCGGAATTGGCATAACCACGCTCACCTGCCATGCCACAACCGCTGATTGAAATAACCTTCCCATAACGTTCATAAATTTTGGGGAATACTTCCATGAGTGGTTTATTGGCATATCTTGGTGGCATCGAAGAATTCTACTTTTGGCTTTTTAGCAGCTCTTATCCCAGGTGATATATAATCCCCAATAATTCACCTTTTATCTTTCGGCTGTCCTTCCAGAACCAAAGCCCTGATATTCATCACTGCCAGGTCTTCTCCCCAGGATGAACCAGCGTTTGATTCTTTTATCCCTCCGGTAAGTGGTGACTTAGCCCCTACAGAGATGCGTGCGGATGTAGGAGCAGGTGTGCCTGTGACGATACCAGGCGAAAAAACCAATTTATTGTTTGGACCCAATGGATGGCACAAAGGCGGGACTTCTTCTGCGACGATAGTAGATGTGAGTGCTCGCCCGGCCAAGTATTTATACGCTTCTGGTAATTCCTCCACCCTGTATGACTGGTCATTCATATTGACCCGGAGAATCCACATTTTGTACTCCTTTGATTTAATCATCGATATGCCAGTTATAGTTCTTTGGCGTGGGCCGGACATAATTGATATATCTAGTTTATCTACTAACTAGACACCTCCTCTCCATGCAATTGATTATTCAATAATGGGAAGTACTATGTATAGCTATTCTATGACGTATATAGTATAGAATGTCAACAATGCTATGCAATTTAGCTAGATCATTGCGATTGATTACCCGTTATATATCATCAAGCAATCTAGAATTATTATTTAAGTTACATTAGCGGTAATGGGTCGTTCAATCGATCTACCCGGGGGTATATTCCCATTCTTGGGCAAGCTGTTGGCGAATGTGGGCAAAGATCGCTGAGATGGGCAGGTGGTTGGGGCAGGATTGCTCGCACATGCCACAACCAGCACAGGAAACCAACCAGCGCATCACGCCTGAGCGGTCATAATGACCATCCGCATTACGATCAGGTCGGTCCACCGAGCAAATCGGGCAAACATCCATGCAATTCTGGCAATCGCCACAGCTTTCCAGCTGACGGATGACTGCATCTACATCCACAGGCAGCAGGCTACCCAAACCTTCGTTCACTCGTTCCATTGTACGCTGGTGGCGCTCACACATCTTCGATAAGATGCGCTCATGTTGGGTGATGAGGTCTTCATCTGCCATTCCATCGGTGAGTTTTTCAAGATGGATAGCCTCCGCAATCTTGAGGATCACCTACAGATACCAGCATCTGCTGGCGGACCGGTAATCCAAGGATGTGAATATTGATATGGGCTTGTTCGGCGGCGGGAGAAGTGCATACCTGGCAGGCTGAACGGTATCGATACGGGATGATCCCACCCTGGCGGGCGAATTTCAATGCCTCATGAGCCAATTCGTCAGTTATTTCGGAGAGTTCATTTCATCTGCGGGAAGGTTTTTTTCGAGCCGCTCGAGGCGCCATTGATATTCATCCGCAGGTAAGGTACCCAGGCAATCCACGCTGATCGTTAGGAGATTATCCAAGTTGAATGATGCATGCTTGGTCATCTCGGTCAGCGCACGCATTTCGCATGGTCTCAATAATGCACCAATCCTTGCTCCGGATAATTTCGAGCAAATCGGGGATCAACCTGGCAGCATTAATTTCCATGAGGGGTTTAAAGGGATTGATCTTGTCAATGAAGGTAATGTCGGTGATATAACGAGGAGTCGCATGAGCTTCATTACCTCCATTCATGGTGACCAACATGCCATCCAAGTCAGCTTCCAGCCAAATTTGACTTATAAAATCATGCACCTTACCTAAAGGGTCGCCATGTGTTTCAAGAGACCATTGGTTGTCCATCAAAGCACCTCCCGACTCACCTACTTCTAAAGCAATTCAACCTGATAATTGTCTTTCCAAGAGCTCAGCGATATCCATCACCTGTACCTGCTCACCCAGACCTTTGGAACGGATGGCATCATCGAACATGAGCAAGCAGTATGGGCAGGCTGTAGCAACAACATCCGCCTTGACCTGCAAGGCATCAGCGAGCCGGCGATGGTTGATGCGTGTATTTGGGTCGGTCTCCAGCCACATTTGACCACCACCTCCACCACAACAAAAGCTGTTCTCTCCCTGTCGAGGCAGCTCGAGTGGGTTTAGTTTGGCATCCTTAAGCAACTGGCGAGGAGCCTGATAGATCTGGTTATAACGACCGAGATAGCAGGAATCATGATAGGCAATACGACCTTTAATCCATTGCCATTGGGGAGATACCTTTGGTCAGGGATAACTCGGTCAGGAATTCGGTATAATGTTGGACTTTATAACTGCTGCCGAACTGAGGATATTCATTTTTGAGAGTGTTGAAGCAGTGAGGGCATTGGGTGACGATGCGGTTGAATTTGATCTTGCCCATGGCTTCCAGATTCTGCTCAGCGAAGACCTGGAACAGATACTCATTACCCATCCGGCGGGCAGTCTCACCACAACAGGTCTCGTCAAAACCCAAGAACCCGAAATTCACATTGGCTTTCTGCAGCAGGTGGACGAAAGATCGGGCGACTTTCTTGTTGCGGTCATCAAAGGCTGAGGCACAACCGACAAAGATACAACACATCAGTTTCATCTCCCGGGGCAAGCTCGCGCAGATTTAAGCCCTCAGACCAATTCAGACGATCCTGGGCAGGTATACCCCATGGATTCCCCTGCCGCTCAATATTGCGCAAGGCATCTGCCACCGACTTGGGGACCTTGCCGGTGGTGAGTGCCTGGTAGCGGCGCATATCGACGATCTCATCCACGGGATTGACAAATGCAGGACAGCGCGATGTGCAAGCACCACAGGTGGTGCATTGCCAGGGATAAGATTCTGAAAATGTCTCGGCAAAGAGCTCCTGGTTGGATTTCCCGTTGGGTGTTTCCAGGGAATCGACCATGGTCTTACGCAGTGTCTGGATCAATGTGCGAGGTGAATAAGCCATGCCGCTGATATTGGATGGGCAGGCTTCTTCACAGCGCCCGCAATTCACGCAAGCATCAAAGGACAGCAGCTGCTGGGAGGTGAATTCAGAGACTTTGCCGACGCCCAAAATCTCAGCCTGGTCGATATTCTCGATTTTCTCGAGGGCACCGGTCTTTCGCAGAGGGCGGAAAATGACATTCAATGGGATATTAACCAGATGGCGCATTTTGGTGAAGGGGATGCTGGCAACCAAAAACAGAGCTACACCGGCATGAACCCACCATAGGATATCGTGCAGCTGAGTAGCTCCTTGAGGGGTCATACCCAAAGCGGCCATAAGGTGAGCAACCAGGTTACCAACGGGAGACCATGCAGCCCAGGGTGGATTGGTGGCCAAGAGGCGGGTGGCTTCCATGGTGAAGCCGAGCAGTGGGATCAAAGTCAACAATATGAGAGCGTAATAATCATCCCAGCGGTTCTCCAGGGTCTTTGGACGTAGTACCAGGCGCCTGAAAAATGCCATGATGACTCCAGCGAGGATCATCACTCCAGCGATATCCATGACCAGTTCATAGATGAGATAGGCCGTCCCGCGGGGGAAGGTGATCGTCCATGGGAAGAACAACAGCATATTCAAGAGATTGATGATCGTGCCAAGTACCTGGATGGTGACACCTATATAGATGAGCTTGTGCATGACAGCTGGATAGGCCTTCTTCAAGATGCGAACCTGAATAACGGCATGGACGAAGAAATCACGAATGCGCGGGCTGGCTTTTTGCGAATGCAGCGCTGATCGCATGCCATGCGGTGGATTTTGGATCAGATTGAGTAGTTGCCTGGGCGGTCATGCTGCACCTCCGATAAAGATCTCATTGTCGACCACATTGACTGGAATTGGTGTCAGACCGAGTGGGGGAGGTCCAGAAATCACATGACCATCCAATGGATCAAAGTAACCATCATGGCAGGGGCAATAAATTTGCCCTTTCCCGACTTCCCATTTGACAATGCAGGCAAAGTGGGTGCAAACAGCGGAAAAGGCATGCAAGCCATCGGGGGTATTAATCACCAGGGCAGGATAGCGACCGTAGCTGATGGTTTTGCTTTCACCTACTGGTAATTCATCGACGGTACAAACCCGGACAGGCTCAGACGGAGTTTCCTGCAGGTTACTCGGATAAAAGTAAGCTACAACCGGTCCCACAATGGCGGCTGCACCAGTGACAACCAATCCTTTATTAACCAATTTCACAAATTCACGACGTGTGATCGGGCTCATAGCTAACTCACCTCTCCCCAAATGGTCAGGGCAATGATGGTAATGACGGTAAAGATGGCAAAGGCCAAGCGGATCCAATATATTCTCCTGGATTTATCCGGTTTGCTATCCAGGAATGGCCAGATGAAGATCAAACCAACAAGGATGATTGGGATGACAACACCGATGACCTTTCCCTGAATTCCCAGCACCATGGGTGGGATTTTCTTGAGGATCTGGTACAAAGATAGGAAATACCATTCAGGTTTGACATGCAGAGGTGTATTTAGTGGATCAGCAGGTTCACCAATCCCAACGGGCTTGATCATGCCGGCAATGGCGATGATCAGGACGACCGCCAAAACCCCTAAAACCACAAAAAACTCTGTTTTCACATGATCGGGGAAGAAGGGGATTGTGTCTTCGTTTTTATGTTCAATGTCAGACATAGAAATTCTCCTGGTTGGTTTATAGGGGTTTGGCGATACCCTGCCGGCGGATCATGATGAAATGGGCAACCATGAAAGCGACGGTTGCCAGGGGTACGACGATCACATGCAGCCCATAAAAACGGCTGAGTGTTTCTCCGGTGACGTTCCACCCCACGCGCAGGAAGACGAGAGCCAGGTTCCCAATGGCTGGGATGGCGCCGGCAATCTCAGAGCCGACGGTGGTGGCCCAAAAAGCCCGCTGATCCCAGGGGAGAAGGTAACCGGTAAAACCAAAGACCAGTGTGAGGATCAACAGGAGGACACCAGAGAGCCAATTCAGCTCGCGGGGTCTTTTATAAGCACCCATGATGAAAACGCGCAACATATGGGCGACGCACATGACGATCATGCCATTGGCACACCAGTGATGGATTGCCCGGATCGCAGCACCAAAATACACCTGGGTTTCGATATATTGGATGCTGGCATATGCAGCTTCAGGGGTGGGTTTGTAGTAAAACGCCAATAGTATTCCGGTGATCCCCTGCACGACAAAGAGAAATGCAGTGATCCCACCAAGACAGTACCACCAATGAAGGGCATAGCGGGGTACTGGTTTTTTGAGGATTTTTGTAAGCGGTTCAGAGATCTTATAACGTTCATCGACCCAACCTGCTGCCCGATTGGTGAGTGGTTTCCAGGGAGAGCGTGTCACCCAGGTGCTGGCACTGCGATAAACACCAAACACGAAGAGCAGTCCCAGGCCTCCGAAGAGGATCCACCGTGCAAGAGGGGTCCACAAACCTTTGTTTTGACCCAAAATATGACAGCTCAAGCAAGGTTCCTGGAGGGGTGGTGGTGGAGTGACGACGAGCTGCGGGGATGAAGATTCAACCTCAGCCAAGGCCCAATTAGGTGACATGGCTTCACCAGATGTGTCACCCTTTAAGGGTGTATTTGCCTGGGCATGAGTGGAGATAAATATCAACAACCCGACCGCAACGACCAGCGTAGCAAGCAAGCCAAAACGCTTCAGTGAAAAGAATCGCATAGAGCCACCTCGTATTTAGCTGGTATATGATGGTCAGCAGGGATAAGACCCCTGCTTATTGTGATAAAGGTCACATTGATAGAATATAAGAAAAATCCCCCTGTGTAATCAATTCAAGACCTGATTTGGTCTACTATGCGCACCTTATTTTTCCCTAAATATCGATAATTTTCCGTTGGATGGCGTATTTGATCAGGTCAGCACGGTCGTGCAAATCCAGTTTGGACATCAGATTCATGCGATGGGCCTGGACGGTTTTGATGGAGATGCACAGGATTTCAGCAATCTGTTTATTGGAATAACCCTCAGCAATCAGCTGCAAAACCTCGCGCTCACGGGGGCTCAATCCATTGGGGTCATTTTCTTTTTGAAGGTCCCCCCAACGCAGGTAATTTTCGATAACCAGGCGGGTGATAGCGGGTGAAAGCACGGCTTCACCCTGCTGTACAGCATGGATGGCATCCAAAAGCTCACGAGCGGCCGCATCTTTGAGAATGTACCCCATTGCCCCACTGGCAAGGACCTGGCGAATATATTCTTCATTCTCATGCATCGTAAGGATCAACACTTTCACTTGAGGGCAGTCGTGCTTGATCTGCCGGGTGGCCTCCAGACCGTTTAACAACGGCATTGCGATGTCCATCAAGACAACATCGGGCAATAACTGGCAAGCGAGCTTTACCGCGGTGCGACCATCCTCAGCCTCACCAACCACGACCATATCTGGCTCATCTTCCAGCAAGGCTCGAATACCATCCCGTAGGATGGTATGGTCATCAGCGAGTAGTATGCGAACTTTATCCATCTAGAAGAACTTCAGACCTCATCAGGGGAGCACTCACCAGTAATGTTGTACCATGGGTTGGGTCAGAGCTGATGCTCATCTTGCCACCGACAAGCTCGATACGCTCTTGAATGCCTATCAGGCCCCAATGCTGCATATCTATTGCCTCATTACTTAATTTACCTGGCTCAAATCCGTGTCCATCATCTTTAATCTGCAAGTATACTTTGTTTTCCTGGACGCCCAGGGAGATATGGGCGTTTTTGGCCTGCGAATGGCGAATGATGTTATTTACACCCTCCTGGGAAATTCTAAACAGAGTGGTCGTTAGAGGTTGAGAAAGTAGCGGAAGCTCATCTGGAAAGTCAAGCTCAACCTGAATGCCCGCTTCTTCCAAATTTGTTCGAGCATACCAACGGATGGCTGGGAGCAGTCCAAGGTCATCAAGAATAGCCGGTCGCAAGTCATAGATAATGCTCCGGAGACACTCAAGGCTTTCGGCTGCCATCTGGCGTATGGATCGCAACCGATTTAACAGCTCAGCACTATCAGTGGGGATATGATTCTCCAATCTTTCCAGGTTAATGATCAGGGTGGAAAGAGATTGACCAGTATCATCATGCAGGCTGCGGGCAATGCGTTTTCTTTCATCTTCCTGGGCATTGATCGCTTGTTTAGAAAGCACACGTAATTCCTGATTACTGGCTTCAAGCTGAGTGATGAGTGAGTTTAGAGCATTGGTGAGGTGATGGATGTCTGGATCGGTATCTTCGAGGGCGAGCTGTTTCACTTCCGCTTGCCCGGCTTGAATGCGGTTAACGATCTGACGCAACTCGCGCAAGGGATGTAGAGCAGCCTGAATAATAATGAAATTCAGGATCAGGCTGATTAATATCCCGATTGACGCAAAGAGGACGAAATGCCATAAGGTGGTGGTAATGTTTGTCAGTAATTGGGTCAGGAAGGTGCCAATGATCGCGCCAGCGATGATTATCACCGCATTTCCAATGGCGATACGATACAAGATGGGTGTGCGTTTAAGGCGCGTCAGGAGGGAATGAAACATCAGAAAAAGTATATCATAAACAAAAACGGGCTGCTGGATCACAGCAGCCCTGGAGGGAAGACGATCTCAACTATATATGGATGGAATGTCCTTCAGCAGCATGGGCAGCTTCCATCAACGCTTCACTCAGGGTTGGATGGGCATGGACATTACGGGCAATTTCAGCTGTGGTGAGCTCCATCATCTGGGCAATGGTCAGCTCTGGCAGCAGCTCGGTCACTTCGGGTCCGATCATATGACCACCCAAAATCTCACCATATCTGGCATCGGTAATAATCTTTACCCAACCGGTGTAATCTCCCAATCCAAGGGCTTTTCCATTGGCCTGGAAGGGGAATCTACCCACTTTTATCTCCAATCCACGTTCCTTTGCCTGGCTTTCAGTTAACCCAAAAGAAGCCACCTGAGGCTGGCAGTAGGTGGCACGTGGCATCATCTCGTAATTGAGCTGAATCGTTTCAACACCAGCGATATTCTCAGCGCAGACAATCCCTTGGGCTGAACCGACGTGAGCAAGCATCAGCTTGGCGGTTACATCACCAACTGCCCAAATCCCGGGTACGTTGGTTGCCATGCGCTCATCAATCTCGATGGCACCTTTATCATTTATTCTGACGCCCTGCTGCTCCAACCCAATCTCGTGTGAATTGGGGCGAAAACCAATCGCAACCAATGCCTGTTCGGCCTGCAAGGTTACCTGTCCGTTTTCGCCAGATGCCTGTAGTGTGACACCAGCTTCGGTTGCTTCCAGAGCTTCCACCCGATGCCCAACCAGGATATTGATCTTACGTCTGGTGAATGCTTTAGCCAGCTCAATGCTGACTTCCTCATCTTCCAGCGGCACCAGGCGAGGCAACATCTCAACGATGGTGACCGGAACGCCATAAGAGCTCCAAATTGTGGCAAACTCAACCCCGATGGCACCTGCACCGATGATGATGGCAGATTTGGGTAATGTGGGCTGCAGAATAGCTTCGAGATAGGTGAGAATATTTTTTCCATCCACCTTCCAGGCTGGTGGTACCATGGTCGTTGCACCAGTGGCAATGACGATATTTTTCGCCTTCAGCTCAGTGGATTTCCCATCTGCATCCGTGACCGTAACCGTATCGCGGGCGGTTAGCTTTGCCAGCTCCCATATGGACGGTGATATTATTCTTCTTCATCAGGAATCCGACACCCTTGGTCAGCCGATCCGATACCTGACGGCTGCGCTTGACCGCAACACCATAATCCAGGTTCAGATTATCGAATGAAAAGCCAAACTCCTTGCCACGTTCACGCAGGATATGGGCAACATCAGCATTCCTGAGCAGGGCTTTGGAGGGGATGCAGCCGACATTCAAACACACTCCTCCCAGCCATTGCTTATCGACGATGGCGGTTTTTAATCCCAATTGGGCAGACCGGATGGCACATACATATCCGGCTGGACCAGCACCGATGACGATGACATCATAATTCTCCATGATCTCTCCTTAATAAACTTGAACATTGTTAACTAACTTATTCGATACTCTTATTTGCTTGCATGAGCCTAGATTGTTACTCAAGACCAATTCTGTAAGGTATCCACAACCTTGGCCAGGAAGTAATCGGCGATGGCACCATCGATGATACGATGGTCAAAGGTCAGTGAAAGGTACATCATTGGACGGATGGCGATTACATCCCCAAGGTTAGCATCAGTGATCACCATCGGGCGTTTCTGGATCACCCCCACCCCGAGGATGGCACATTGAGGTTGGTTGATGATGGGTGTGGCAAACAGAGAGCCGGTCACGCCATGGTTGGTAATGGTGAAAGTGCCACCTTTCACTTCATCCGGCTGCAGTTTGTGAGCACGCGCCCGGTTGGACAGGTCATTGACAGCACGGGCGATCCCCAAGAGCGAAAGATTATCGGCATTCCTGATCACCGGGACGATCAATCCTTCTTCACCCAGAGCGGTAGCCATGCCGATATTGATTGCATTGTATATCCTGACCCCTTCCTCTGACCAGGATGAGTTGACCAACGGATAGGCTTTTAGGGCAGCAACTGAGGCAGCAACAAAATAAGTGGTGAAGGTTAAATTCACACCCTCGGATGAGAAGGTTTCCTTATTGGCATTGCGATGGTCAACGACGCAGCTCATATCCACTTCCATAATGGTGGAGACATGAGGTGCGGTATGCTCGCTCATCACCATATGCTCGGCAATAGCTTTGCGCATTGGGGTCTGAGGGATCACGGTGTATGTACCGGCTAATGTTGATACCGCAGGTGTAGCAACAGTTGCTGGGGATAGCTGGATGGCGTGGGAACAGGTGTGTGCTATTGTGCAGCGGGGGTAGTGGGAGCTTGCTTGCGTGCTTCCAGGTAAGTCTCAATATCTTTTTTGGTGATCCGTCCACCCATCCCGGTGCCTGGAACTTTTGATAGATCCACATTTTGCTCAGCGGCGATTTTTGCTACCACTGGGGAGATGAAACCAAGCTCGCGAGGTGGAGCTGGTTGGGGTGAGGGTGGCGGCGACCGAGGGAACTGACGGGTGAAGCTGTCGTGGAAACAGCTACAGGCTGCTTGGCAGTGCACTTTCTTCTGGAATAGCTTCACCTGGCTGACCGATCCATCCCAATAAAGCTCCCACCTTGACCACTTCACCTTCCTTTGCCAATGCCGCCAGGATCACACCTGAGGTTGGGCTGGGGATTTCTGTATCGACCTTGTCGGTATTCACTTCCAGGATAGGTTCATATTCCTCGACTTTATCCCCGGTGGATTTAAGCCACTTGGTGACCGTGGCATCGGTAACTGCTTCACCTAATAAGGGCATTATCAATTTGGTAGGCATGGCTCCTCCTTTATACTTAGCCGATAACCTCTCTTATATGATCAGATCAATAAAATAATGGATAATCTGCTGGTGATACCTCATGCATCAGCTCATAAACTGCTTCGAAAATCGTCTCTACATTGGGCTTGGACCAATAATCACCATCCGAGCCGTAGGCAGGGCGATGAGCTGCCCCGGGCAAGGTGCGGGGTGGAGAATCAAGCCAATAATAACCGCCCTGCTTTTCGATGACTTCCTGAAGCATATAGGCAGTGGTACCACCGGGGACATCTTCATCCACAAAGATGATATGACCGGTCTTCTTGAGTGACTCCAGGATCATGCCATGGATATCAAATGGAAGCAAGGTCTGCACATCGACCACCTCGGTCTCGATACCCACTTTGCTAAGCTTGTCAGCTGCTTCCAGGGCAATCCGGCAGCAAGCACCATAAGTGACCAGGGTAACATCCTGTCCCTCCCGGATGACTTCAGGGACACCCAGGGGAACGGTGATTTCACCAATATTATCTGGCAGGCGTTCCTTTTGCCGGTAACCATTGAGCACTTCCACCAGCAAGAGCCGGCTCATCTGAGCGCAACATGGTGTTGTAGAAACCAGCTGCCTGGACGAAATTGCGCGGCACCAATACATACATGCCGCGCAATAAATTAATCAGGCCTGCCATCAGGGAACCGGAATGCCATACTCCTTCCAGTCGATGACCGCGGGTACGGATAATGACAGGAGCTTTTTGACCTCCACGAGTACGCCAGATGCAGGGTTGCCAGGTCATCCGACATGAGCTGTAAAGCGAAGAGCACATAATCCAGATATTGGATCTCAGCAATCGGGCGTAAGCCACGCAATGCCATGCCGATCGCCTGACCGATGATGGTGGCTTCACGGATGCCAGTATCAGCGACACGCAGCTCACCATACTTTTCCTGCAAGCCGCGCATACCCTGGTTGACATCTCCGATCCGACCCACATCCTCACCGAAAGCGATCAAGCGAGGTTCGCGTGCTAAGGCAGCATCGAAATAGGCATTGATGACTTCAAAACCATTAAGCGTGGGTGAATTCTCTGAATAAATGGGTTTTACTTCAGGCACGAGCAGAGCTGATTCAGCTGATTGGCTGTAAAGATGTGAGCCATAACGATCTTCATTGATGGGCATCCTGGGAATTTTTCCAATCGATCAATAATTGCCTGGCTGGCAATTGCTCGTCTCGAACTTCGATTAATACATCCATAACGGCAGACATAATATCCCGTCGGAAAGGTACAGGGATATTGATCAATTTATCTTTGATCTGACCCAATGCAGTTTTATGAGATGAACCAGCGATCAGCTGGTCAATGAGATCTAGCAACCTGGGAGCGTTCGCTCAGGATGGGGTTCATATATGCTTCCCAGGCGCGTTTGCGGTCTTCTTCCACCGATCGCTGATCCTCTTTTTCAAGCTGATCCAGCTCATCAGAGGTAATGTAGCCTTGAGCTAAAATCCATTCACGGAATTTCTTGATGCAATCAAATTCATGTTCCCATTCCAGGCGTTCCTTGGATTTATAGCGTTCATGGCTGCCTGAAGTGGAGTGACCCTGGGGTTGGGTGAGCTCACTGACATGCACAATCGAAGGCATATGCTCTTCCCTGGCAACCTTGATGGCTTTTTGATAGGCCTCGATCAGGGCAGGATAATCCCAACCTTTGACAGTATAGATGTCAAAGCCATCACAGCATTCACCAGGTGGGCGCCGAAATCCCATCAGGAGCTCGGAGATATTTTCCTTGGCAACCTGGGATTCATTGGCGACAGAGATCCCATAACCATCGTCATAGATGGTGATGATCGCCGGGCAACGTAATACTCCAATGGCATTCACCGATTCCCAGAACATACCTTCAGCACAGGAGGCATTTCCGATGGTTGCAAAGGCGACTTCATTGCCATTGTTTGAAAATTGGGTGAATTGCTGTAAAGCTGGGATCTGGCGGTACAGCTTGGAAGCGTAAGCCAAACCCACCACCCTGGGCATCTGTGCTCCAGTGGGAGAAATATCGCCGGTTGAGTTGGGTTGGGCGGTCAGATCTTTCCAGGACCCATCGGGATTGAGACTGCGGGTGGCAAAATGAGCGTCCATCATACGCCCACCGCTGGAAGGTTCGGCCTCCAGATCAGGATTTGCATAGAGCTGGGCGAAAAATTCCTGGATGGTGGCCATGCCTGTGGCGAACGTAATGGTCTGATCGCGATAGTAGCCAGAACGAAAATCACCTTTTTTGAAAACGTGGGCCATGGCAAGCTGAGGCAGCTCCTTGCCATCTCCAAAAATACCAAACTTGGCTTTACCGCTTAACACTTCACGCCTACCAATATAACTTGCCTGACGGCTGCGGTAGGCAAGGCGATAATCCTGAATAATCTCTTCAACACTGGGTAAATTAAATGTTTCTTCCATAGTTATTGCTCCAATCTGGCTGCGACAAGCTCAGCAATATCGAGCACTTGCATCTCACTGTTGACAGCTTTCCTGGCATCGGTAAGCATGATCATGCAGAATGGACAACCAACTGCTAATACATCTGCTCCAGTAGCTTCAGCTTCCCTAAAGCGATTGGCATTGACCCGTTCCAAACCATGCTCCTCCTCTTTCCACATCTGTGCTCCACCGGCACCACAACAAAAAGATTTCAGTCCATGACGGGGCAGCTCGGTAAGAGACAAGCCCGATATGCTTAAAATCACTGCGTGGTTCGGAAATGATGTGATTATGGCGGCTCAGATAGCATGGATCATGATAGGTAATATTGGTGAAGATCATCTGCTCGATTTTTGTGAGATCAAATTCAAGCTTGCCATCTGTAAGCAGCTCATTGATGAATTGTGAATGGTGGATAACGGTATAATTTCCACCAAAGGCCGGGTATTCATTTTTCAAGGTATGCAGGCAATGGGGGCAGGTGGTTACAATGCGTTTGGGTGCAACGCCATTGAGCATTTCCACATTGGCTGATAGCCATTTCATTGAACAGATATTCGTTACCTGCCCGGCGGGCAGAATCACCAGTACACTGTTCGTTCTTACCCAAGACAGCATAATTCACACCGGCTTGATTCAAGAATGAGTGCGAATGCACGGGCAACTTTTTGAGCACGTGCATCAGTGGCAGGTGCACAACCCACCCACCATAATATATCGGGTGTCGGGATTCTCATCAATTGTGGGTACATTTATTCCCTCAGCCCATTTCAGGCGCTCGGTTGGGGGAATATTCCATGGATTGACATTGCGTTCCATGCCACGAAAAGCAGCCTGTAACTGCTGAGGGAATGCATTTTCGTTCAACACCAAAGAGCGGCGGATATCCAGGATATCGCGCATGGGCTCATTATTAACCGGGCAGATATCGATGCAAGCACCACAGGCGGTGCAAGCCCAAATGGCATCTGGAGGGATGGCAAATTCGACCAACGTTTGAGGGCTGGCTTCACCTTTGGCGATGTTTGCCCCATAATAATTCAGGAAATAGCGCTTGTTGATCTCGAGGGCAGCTGGAGATAAAACCTTGCCCGTATTATAAGCCGGGCAAACCTGCTGGCAGCGGTAACACATGATGCAGGCATAGGCATCCATGAGCTGTTCCCAACCGAGGTCCTCCAAGTGGGAAACCCCGAAAGATTCGATGCTCTCATCAGCAAAATCGAGGCGACTCAACTCACCAATTGACCTGCGAGCAGGTTTGAGAAGAAAGTTCAGGGGTGCAAAAAAGAGGTGGATGTGTTTGGAATACAAAAAATAGGGTAGGAAGGCAAGGATCAATCCCAAGGATACCCAAAAACTGGCATGCTCACCAATGGTCAGTGCAGAGGCACTCCAATTGCGCCATAAATGAGACACGCATGAAGCAAATGGCTGCCAAGGGTCAGGTCCAAGCTGTGCCAGCTTGAATGATTCTCCGAGAAAGCGGGAACTGACGTGAAGGGTGACAAATGCACCGACAATAGCTGAATCGCGCAAAATGCCAAAACGAGCTTTGGGATGAAGCAAGACATCCGGGCGGGCAGTGAGGGTAGGCTGGTCTTGAGGATAAAGCGGCGGATGATCAATGCGATAATACCAACCAGCACGGCAATACTGAAGATATCCGCACCCAGACTGATACAGGTTGCCAATCGTTCCTGTGCCAAGGAATTGATAATCACGGATGTAAGCCTGTAATAAATCTCCGAGGTTAACAATTACAAAATAAAGAAACCCCCAACCAACCAGGGCATGGAACAGAGCTGGGAAGAAATCGAAAACGGAAAAGCGGTTGAAAGGTGAATGATCCTGGCGGGGACATGAAAGCAGGCGATGCTGGAGGATGTTCCAATCTGGTCTGACCATGACCCCGCTGGATGATGCGAATTATGCGCATGTACGGCTCGAGCAGTTAGAATAAAGGGAGAGCAGTACAACCAGTGCAAAAATTATTCTCTCCGGCATTGTGAGCATGAGTGGATCGTCTCCTGAGCTTAAGCCTTATTGTCCAGATAAGTATTGTATCGCTGCCAATACTGCAGGGTCATTATCCAAGGAATATTGGTCAAATTCACCAGACACAGTTAAATCAGGGATAATGCCTGTTTTTTCCCAATCTTGATCGGGATGATTCAACGGGCGGAAAGTTTCATTTGCCAGCCATAATTGTGAGCCATCCTCCAAATCATATCCCCATAAGATCTCAACATTCCCATCAGTGGTAGTGCCAATAAGATAAGCACGTCCAACATCCTGAAGGATACCTGCGAAAATCTCCCCGAAACTTGCTGTTCCTGACCCGACCAAGTACCACCAAAGGCACCTGTAGAAGATCCATTGATATCGTTTAAGTTTAATCTGTAAAGGACGTTGTTCATCATGGTTTACAAATAATCCCAAGATTTCCACCGGCAAAATAGCTAAGCAATGGCTCAAGAACCGTGCTCGAACCACCATCATTCATCCTGTTATCCAAGATCAACCCATCCAATGGAGCATCGGCGTTCATCTCCTGTAATGCAGATGCGACTTGCTCATCCACGGTGCTATCCATCAAATGTAACCAGAAGAATATAGCCAATTCTTTTACCATCAGGTGTGGTGATTACACTGATGACACCACGGGATAATCACCGGTGATCCGATGGCGTGTGAGACTGAATTTCGCGTGGCTCTTCACCAGGTGTTTGAACGGCAACAGTGATGGTTGTGCCTTCGGGTCCACGGACGATATCTTGCAAGTAACCCATTCTCATCCAAAATCGGAGTTCCATCCACTGAAATGATGCTATCCCGTGGCTGCAATCCAGCAGCCTCAGCTGGACTGTCCTGGAAAACAGATAAGATCACTGCCCGCTGTCTCTCAGGGACAGCACTAACCAGTAACCCCGATACCGACATAATCATGTTTGCCTTGATATTCAGCTTCCTGTTCTGCAACCTGCTGAGGGTCGAGGAAAAAGGAATGGTCATCTCCAAGCTGAGAAATGACCTCGCTCATTGCCAGGTAAAACTGTTCATTGGTCAGACCAGCTGAGATTTTTTGCCGATACTCCTGGTGGATGGCATTCCAGTCCAAACCATTAAAATCGGGATAAACATAGGTATCATTGACGATGGACCATAGATTCTCGAAGATTGCTAAGCTGCGTATTTAGAGGGATAAGGGTTGGTGTTGGGTAGAAGTCAAGGCTGGAGTTGGTGTGAGGCTGGGAGGGATTAGGGTGGGGGTAAATAGTGAGCGAAGGGATGGGGGTATTAGTAGGCATGGAATGTGGGAGATGGGCTTTCTTGGGAAGTTGTTGTCGCTCGAGCTGTAGTGTAGGGGTTGGGAAGCGAGATGGGATGAAAGATCCGACATGCAATCAGGATAAGTATGACCGGCAGCAAGATGAAGGAACGAATTTTGAGTTCATAAATGATATCAAATTCGGCTATGATCTGATAATATATTAATTTTCCCGTCTTGTCATTCAATCTTGCATCCCAACTGAACGATCGACTTCAGGCTCCACCATCCCTATAATAGCTTGGATCAGTTGGGGTTTTACCGGATGGATCCCAGACATAAACCCAATCACCGACATTTGCCCAATTAAACAACCAATGCGAATCAGCGGGGGATAGATTTACACAACCATGTGATTGGGGGTAACCAAAAGCTGTACGCCAATAAGCTCCGTGGAGGGCACGAGCATGATCGTAATACATCGTCCAGGGAACATCTTCCAGATAATAGAAATCTGAGCGATCCGCTTCGAAACGAGCCGACATAGTGGTTGAATCCAATTTCTGTTGGATCTGGAATAAGCCTGGTTTGGTAAAAAATGGTTCCATGCCTGTGGCAATGAGGGTGGCAAAGATCAATTTGTTCTTATCATAAACTGCGAGAGTCTGCTCAAACAAGTTCACTTCGATCCAACGACCGTTTTCAACACCAGGAGGAGGGGTGGTGTTCGGAGTCACCTTGACCGATAAAGCGTCCCTCAACCCATTCATCAGGAGCAACCAATTCCCATTCATCATTATTTATCACCTGGGTTGAATAAACCTGCACAATCTGGTATTGATTAACCGAATGACCTGTGTAATCATCCAGGGTGTAACCAGGAGTGCGTTTGGTCTCGATGGTGGGAGCAAATGGAAGAATCCAGCCAAAAGAATTGCCTGGAGTTCGATAAAACTCGATGCCACCAGGATAGCTATGGGGGACGGAGACACGGCTGGATACACGCACCCAGGTATCATCACGGCAACTGGAAAAAACGTCCACGATCAGTATCTGTATATTCAATATAGGATACATAACGCAACCCGCCAGCTTCAATGGTGCGGATTTCATTTTTTCCTGACATTGCATCCTGGAGAGAAGCATAAACTGGTGTTGGACCATCTCCAACAATGCATATGAAAATGGTAATTCACTTAATTGACCATCGATTGGACGGGAGGCAATGAGATCAAGGGAAGATTAATCCCATCGGCTGCCAATTGGGTGATATAACTCGAAGGACCGAGAGGCAGGCAATCCTGCGGGTCAGTCATGTAAATGCCGGGCATAGCACAACATGCTTACTGGATGGCAGTGAACAACTGCTGCCTGGGGAGGTTGTGGTACCGGTTGAATACGAATGAAAAACCCTGAACAAAAATGAAAAATGAGATAATTAAATCGCATCATTTGTATAGGGTGAAAAGATTATACCAGCGGAAAATGGTCCATCACTTATTTGATGGTTAAATATCTGATGAGCCTTTCCCAGTGGGAATATGGATTTATACTATGGATATGGAACCACAATCAGATCATATTATCAGTTGGATGCCAGGTGGAGGTTGACCTGCAGGATCGGGAAGGCAACAAGGAGCGGCTGAAAGTCGTATATTGTGCCGGATGAAGTCGCTGATTTTGCCAATGGATACCTGGGTGAAAATACACCGCTTGCCAAAATCCTTATTGGGTGAGAAGGCAGGCACCATTATCCCCTATCTGAAGGATGACATCCTGTGCCATTGAAATCTTATCGGTCACCAACCCACAGATAAACCTCCTGATGATGCGGCGGAAAAACGAGAAGCCATGATGAAGAAGACCATGCGAGAAGTGGAGGACACGAATGCGATGGTTTTTGCTTCATCATTTAGCGGGAAATGGGGAGATTATGACCCGGATAGCATCCCTAAGGAAAAGAAATCCGAAGAGACGTAATAATGGATAAAAATCCATTGAAGCTGGAAACCAGCCCGATTACGTCAGTGGCAGATAGGTTGGTATTATTATTGCAACCATTGTCAGGCGATGATTCGCGATATGATCTGATATGAACTTGTTTTGTCACTTAGCGTTAGGACTTGTATAATTACTTTCCAACCTGCATAGGTAGAACGGGGTAACACCTTGACTAAATCACGTTCCCAACTCATCGTAGAACGTTTGCGGGATATGCAAGCTTCATCTCCAGATATCGAAGCTTCTGCAGTCGTCAGTGTTGATGGGCTGACGATTGCTTCAGCCCTGCCTCAAGGCGTGGAGGAAGACCGGGTGGCAGCAATGTCAGCAGCGATGCTTTCACTGGGCGAACGAATTGCAGCTGAATTGGGGCGAGGCTCGCTTGAACAAGTGTATATCAAAGGGTCGAACGGTTATGTGATTGCTCATGTCGGTGGGAAGTGAGGCGGTGCTAACTGCGCTTGCGCGTGAGAATGCGAAACTGGGCTTACTCCTATTGGATATGCGTCGAGCGGTTGAGGCACTCTCCAAACTCATCTTAATATCACCTGCAGCATGGTGACCATGTTCAAAATGGTTACCAGGAACCTGACTAGGATGTCCTGGCAATTTCCTCCGCACACAAAGTTGTGAATGAGCGGAATGGTTAAACATGCAATCCTAAACTTTACACGGTCCGCTATCGGGTTGATAGTATAATAGCGCCAGATAATCTTACCCTTAGCGGAGAGCCATACTGGGTTGGCCTCCGCTTTTTACTGTCAAATGACCACTGAAATCCTTCACGAACCTAGACTCAATATTAAACTGGAACCTACGCCAGTTATATTGGGATGTATTTTGGTTTGGAATCCTTGCGGGAAGCACACTAGCCTTTCAAGCAGTCTACGCGGCGCGGTTGGGAGCATCGGGTTTTCAGATTGGATTGCTCAGCGCAGGACCAGCAGTCATCAACTTGATATTTACCCTACCATCTGGTCGATGGCTTGAAGGAAAATCCCTTATCAAGAGTCTCATTCCGGTCAGCAATCTGGCAACGATTGGGATACGTGTTCCTGGTAGCACTACCATGGTTGTTCCCCTCTCCAAAGGGCAGATGTGGGGACTGATCTGGACCACTTTGGTCATGTCGGTGGCAGGAACGGTATTGGCAATCTCATTCAATGCCATGTTTGCTGAAGTACTGCCACCCGAATAGCAGGGCACACGCCGTCGGGCGAAGAAATATCCTACTGGCCATCAGCATCACCATAGCTACCTTATTGTGCGGGCAAATCCTGGACCGGGTGGTATTTCCACATAACTACCAGATTGTATTTCTGATCGGGGCAGTGGGGGCGATGCTGAGCAGTTATCACATTGGGAGAATTCGTAAGCCAGACCCGATTGAACAGGCCACCAATCTAACAGATGATGTTGAGACAGCATAACCTCCATAGAAACGCAAATCTTTGCTGAGGTTGGACCTACTCAGTGGACCTTTTGGGATTTTTCATGCTGGCTTACCTGGTGTTTTATGCATTCCAGTATTTTCCTGTCCCACTTTTTCCAATCGCATACGTGGATTCGCTTGCACATGACCGATGGAATGATCGGGTTGGGGACAGCGATTTTCTATGGAGCGATGATGCTGGCTTCATTCAGGCTCGGCTACTTTAGCACACGTTATGGGCATCGCAAGGTTTTAATGGTCAGTGCAGCCTTGTTCCCGATATTTCCGCTATTCCTGGGAATGGCAAAAGGACCAGAATTATATTACCTGGCGTGCCTGATTGGAGGTGGGATTAATGCCATGCTGAGTGGAGCGATTATCAACCGCCTGATGGAACGAGTACCTGCCGATGACCGTCCGGCGCATATGGCACTCCACAATCTGGCGTTAAACCTGGGCATTTTGGCGGGATCTTTACTGGGACCCGTCTCTGCAGATTTGATTGGATTGCAGCCATCGCTATTTGTAAGCGCGGGGCTCAGGCTGCTGGCGGCGGGATTTTTTTGGTTGTGGGGGTGAGCAAATTCACTTAATGGGGGAGAATTGAGCGTTAAATACTTGTGTCAGACAGTGCCATTCAGGGAGGCTGAGAGTTTCTGCACGGCGCATGGGATCTATCTGTGCTGATCTTAACATCGATTCGACCGCTGGGGGTGACAAGTGCAATCCACCTGCAAGGGCGTTGCGTAATGTTTTGCGTTTTTGGCTGAACCCAGCTTTAATTAGCTGAAAAAAAACTTCCAGCTCATCAAAAGGAATAGCCGGTGAGGGAAAGCGATCGATGCGTAGGATCGCGGAATCCACTTTCGGGGGAGGATAGAAAGCACCCGCGGGGATATGAGCAATGATTTTCGGATGACCATAGACCTGCACACTGAGGGCCAACAGGCTCATATCGCCTGGAGTGGCACATATGCGTCTGGCGACCTCCTGCTGGACGGTGAGAACCAAACGCCGGGGAGGTGAACTGGCTTCCAACAGATGACGGATGAGGGCTGAGGTGATGTAGTAGGGGATGTTGGCAACCACCAGGTACTCTGACTGTGAAACCAGCTCATCTGGATCCAGAGTGAGAATATCCCCTTCGACGACCTGAACGTTCGAATATTGACCAACGACTTGATGAAGAGCAGGAATCAAGCCTGAATCGACCTCAACAGCCACAACCTTGCAGGCATTGACTGCCAGGTGACGGGTGAGACTACCCAAACCAGGACCTATCTCCAAAACGACATCCTGTGGGGTAACCTCAGCAGCCTCAATCACCTGGTTTAGAGCAGTCTCATCCAGCAGGAAATTCTGCCCCAAAGATTTATCGGGTCGAAGTCCATACTGGCGCAACAGCTGGGGGACATCCAAATTCGACAGGTTCACGGAACGATCCACACGATATTATCCGGGGGAGGCCAAAGAAAGTAAACCGTCACCCACTCATGCCATGGGACGTAATCATCGTCACTATATCCGAGGTCGATCCAGCGCCCGATCACCCCACCACCAATATCGGCAGCAAGGGCTTCACCATACCCCGGGACGTACATTTGGGTGAAGAACGGGACGATACTGGTATCCACTGCAGCGACACCCTTTTGGAGCGGTAATCCAGAGGCGGTGGTATCTCCAACTTCTGACGGATGGTAGGAAGTGGCATACATATTCATAGTACGCCAGTACTGGATTTGAGCTCCATCAACCGTCGTGGTATGCATGACGACCAGGGTGCCATATCCGATGATGCGTGGCAGTGGCTGGCGAGCAACCCACTGGCTTTCCACCTGGCGGGAGGCTTCCTGCCCATCCTCATAGCGTACGCGCACACGCTGGGCGGAGAGCCCGTATTCACCAGCCTGGAGGATGGATTGACTATCGAGTTCCAGGTCTGAAACAGGCTGATATTCTGTCTCAAATGGCAAGGGAGTCTGCTCAACCAACACCTGCTCGGTCACCCGGACCAGGCGCATCTTTCCGCTGGTAGGAACCGGTTCGTCAGGGGCAGGAAGGCTGTAATCAAGACCTTGAGGGGAAAGGTGGGCTGCTTCCAAGGCTTCACCGACGGTATGGACGGCAGTGCTACGTGGACACATCTCCAAATTGAGTTTGAATGGTAACCTGGCGGGAATGGGTGAATGTGGCTGCCAGACCCGGGGTGAGAGGGGTATTGGCAGGAGGAGATAACTGATCGGTAGCGAAGAGGGAGTACCCAGCAGCCCATAACGCTGACCCAAGGGATGGAGCGGTTGAAATCAAGGAGTGGGTTTGACCATCCACGGTGAGAGTAAAACTTACTGAACGGATCACCTGGAGGGAGATGGATTGGGATATTGGGTGGGAAGGGTTGGTTGGGGTCCACTGGCTGACCGTTCGAAAGAAGCAGGTCACCTGGATTGACATTTACCCCGGCCTGGGCGAGCAGGCTGGAGGGGGTGCGTCTCGGAACTGTAGATGGAAGAGATCACTCCATCTGCCAGGATCTGCACAGGGATGGCACGCAGCAAGGGTTACTGTCGCTCCATTCTTCAGCCAGGCATCCTGGGAGGGGAAAGCTGGTCCAACGGAGAGAGGGGAATATCCTGAGAATGCAACAGGTCACCGACTTTGAAGGCATAGGTGGTAATTTGCGTCGATCTGCCATCGATACTCAAGGTGACAGTTTTACGAAGACCCAGGATGAGGGCTATACTCAACAGGATGATCACCGCCAACAGAATACCAATAGCGGATACTGAGGCGTAAGAGACATCATAGTGTTGGTAAATAATCCCCAGGCTATCACTCAGTCTCGGCAAGCAATTTACGGGCGATGACCATGCGCTGGACTTCACTGGTGCCTTCACCGATGGTCATCAGGCGGGCATCGCGGTAGGTTAGCTCGACCGGATATTCGCGGCTGTAACCATAACCGCCATGGATCTGGATGGCATTACGGCAGACACGCTCTGCCATCTCGGTGGCGAACAACTTTCCCATGGAGGCTTCCTTGGTGAAGGGGCGTTTTTGATCTTTCAGCCAGGCGGCATAATAGATCATCAAGCGGGCAGCCTGGATCTCAGTGGCGGCGTCTGCCAGCATCCACTGGATAGCCTGGTGCTCGGCAATCGGTTTACCAAAAGTCTGGCGTTCCTTGGCGTAACGAATGGCATCTTCCATGGCAGATTGGGCAAGACCGACGGATAGGGCGCCGATGCTGATGCGCCCACCATCCAGGGTGGTGAGGGTTTGTTGGAGACCACGCCCGATCGTACCCAGCAAGTGGTTATACGGGAAGGCGCACATCTTCATAGGTGACGGCATTGGTGGGAGAGCCTTTGAGCCCCATTTTCTTTTCAGCGGGAGCGATGTGCAACCCGGGAGTATCGGTGGGGACGATGATCATGCTCAAGGAGTGCGGTCCACCGGAGGGGTCGGTGCGAACCAGGGTGATGATGTAATCAGCGATGCTGGCGTTGGTACACCAGGCCTTGGAACCATTGATGACCCATTCATCGCCGACTTGCTCGGCATGGGTGCGAACACCACCCTGGATATCTGAACCTGCACCTGGCTCGGTGAGGGCCAGCGAACCAAGCTTACCATTTCCGGAAGCTACCTTGGGTAAGTAGTGTTTTTTTTGCTCTTCGGTGCCGAAAAGCACGATGGGTGAAGTGCCCAAGCCATTATGAGCAGCAATCGCCAGGGCAGTGCTGCCACAGCCCCAGCCCAGCTCTTCGATAGCGATCGCAGCGCTGATCGCATCGACCCCGGAACCACCATATTCCTCGGGGATGTTCAGACCGAGCAAACCCAGGGGACCCATCTTGCGTACGGCAGGCCAATTGAATTCAGCGGTCTCGTCCACTTCGTGGGCTTTGGGTTTGACTTCACGAGCGACGAAATCATGCACAGTCTTGCGCCACATGCGCTGTTCATCGGTAAGGTCGAAGTTCATGGCTGGCATCTCCTTTTTGGTTGGGTTCGAAGTGATTATTTTAATATGAGAGATGATCAACCAGACGATACCAATAACGATGAGCACTGGTAAGAGTACGATACCCAGGATGGAAGCGTAAGCCAGAAAATATCCCGCAAAGTATATTCATCTGCTGCTTGGAGCGAAAACGATGACCGCAAATGGGGCATTTTTCCAAACCGGGTGGCAGCTGAGCATTGCATTTTGGACAGTATTCGACCATGGTTTAATTCAACAATATAATCCAGATTGCCATCATTATTATTGTACCACCGATATTTTTATTAATTAATATGAATAGGTGACAGAAATAGTATGTCAACTTTATGGATGCGTACCGATATAATAAGCAGGGAGGATGAGAAGGATGTAGCTGGCAAGGTTGACCATGATTACGAATATGCTGTTCTGGCGGAGAGCATTGCGTTTGAAATAGGTCATTATAAAACCTTCAATTAGAAGGGAGAGCACAAATGAGATGGGCAACCAAACCAAGGGGGAGTTTTGGAGCAAGATCAGCAGGATGCCGTTGACGATGCCAGAGACGATGTTCATGATGAAGGAGATGGTCATGGAGGGTCGAAATGGATTCCAGACTGAGCAAGGTGAGGATAACCCCTTCGACCAAGCAAGCAGCAGATCGACAATGATCAGTGCCAGGACACCAAAGGTCGAGCAGGAGGAAAAGAGGGAGGATGGGGACATGAAGGCAATTATGTTAGCACGTTAACACGTTGGAATGTTCGAACGTCAAGGCAAGCGTTTGTATGGTTAGAACGATTAGCGCCTTACCAGGGAATCAGCATCGAGACAAGCATCACACGACAACTCGGTGATAAGGTGACGGTCATGACATAGAGTATACCGCAATGTATGACTTAATTATGTTACAAGCTATTTTGATAATCGAACCTAAATAAAACCAATCGAAACGAACCCTATTTTAATCAACGTACCCTGGTAAGAAGTTCCATTTACCAGGGTACAGCATAATCATGTAATTACTCACCGCCCAATGAGATCTGTCCTAAAAAATACGAATACATTAATCACCCTCACCTGCCCTCTCCCTTTCAGGGCGTGGGGAATGAGGTATGGGTGAGTAGTTACACTGGTACCGAGAAGATCACTCGGTATACGAATGCTTTATTTATATAAACCATAGGAAAGCATTCTAATGTAACTACTCACCCCTGTCGCCACTTAAACATTTTCTGGGTAAGAGCACATTAGCGAATCAATCGACAAGTACCTGAACGCTCTTATTATATTTTTACCATGAAAGCGTTCTAATTATAGCACATATGCTTTCTCAGATATGTCAATAGGAAAACGTTTTTTAGCTCAGGTTCGGACTGAAAGTTCGGACAATGCATCTTAAGCGGCTAATTTATAGGGTCTGCACCTTGAAAAAAACGGCAAAGTGGAGATTGCCACAGCGCAAGGAGAGCCGCACAAAAACCGTGCAGGTGACCGCTTCGCGGCTCGCAACAAGCATTTTTCATGATTGTCCGATGTTTTGTCCGAAGGTCAGGCAAACTTAGGTTCAGACAAAAGTTCGGACATCGCATCTTAAGCGGCTAATTTATAGGATCTGCACCTTGAA
>CAWHGE010000023.1:0-41443 GCA_963828845.1 uncultured Chloroflexia bacterium | reverse complement strand
TTTTTCGTTTCTACAAATTGAGAACAGCACCAGATTGGTTTCAAGATGAAGGGGAGTTTATTCGTTTGGCAGATTATCTTTCCAAGGGTAACTTCGATTTTCTCGGCATCCGGAACTCATTGTTACTTATGGGCAGACCCCCTTTGTTTTCATGGATTCTTGCTGGAGCATTTAAGTTATTTGGAACAGATATTATTGTTCTACGCAGCTTGACAGTGACCTGCAGTATTTTGTCGATCGGGATAAGCTATTTCCTCGCCCGCCAGGCATTAAGTCGAACCACCGCATTTTATACAGCGTTCCTTCTGGCAATTTTTCCGGAATATATTTTTTATAATCGCATCGGCTTTTCATATAATTGGACTTCCCTTTGGATTCTTATTTTTGTTTTTGGATTATGGAAGTATTTAATGTCAGACAATCAGAGATGGTTGCGTTCTCCTGCCTGGCTGCAGGAATTGCATTTGCCTCAGATTATATCGGCATCGTTTGTGTGATTGTCCTCTTTTTAGTCATTTTATTTACCCATCCACGGCAGGTTTGGAAAATCTTGATTGCAGGATTACCATGGTTGGTCTCGATGTTGCCAGTGTTTATCATCTCGCCTGTGGACGCATGGCATGATTTATCATTTACCATTTTCTGGGGTTCAGGCGGTGCAGGCAGCCCGATTATCAAACTTGCGGGGATGATTTCAAAATACTCAGAGACTGTTATAAGACAATCATTAATTGTGTTGGGGATAGTCGGAATTTTTACATTAAAAAACAATCGATTACGCATCTTAATCCTGTTAATGATAAGCGGAGTTTTCGTTTTATTACTCCCAAGCAGAGTCTTATTGGGTCATTACCTTCTGCCTGCATGGCCATTTATTATGATCGGGTTGGGAAGTTTCTTGGAAACATCAATTACCTACATTTACAACTTTCTGCAATCATCAGTAAGTAATTTGAAGAGCATAAATGGGATGATTGTGAATAAGGTTTTTAAGAATTTCCTTGGATCAATTGGTTCAACATTGATAGTGTTTGTTATCATTTTCCTGCCCATTACATGGATGATAATTTTAAATGCTAGAAGCTACATGATTGAGCCTGTAGACCCTACGCTTGGGTTGCAAGAGAATCCTTTTTCCGACGGATTCATTCCAGCAGTTGATGCTGAAGCTATTGCAAATGAAATATCACCCACATTGAAATCGGATGATTTCGTAGTTGCTCCAGGTCAGGTTTCTTGGATGCTTCCTAGTAATACCGCAGATGCCCGTACAGTTGTTGTCTATGAGTATGGTGGAAGAACCCTGGGAATGGGTGATTTTAACCGGGAACGGTTTACTGTGAATAGTGCACTTTCCAATGCTAAATATGCAGTTGTGGATAATACCTGGCGCATTTGGTGGGTAAATATGGCTCCAGAAATTACCATCATTTTGGATGAAGTGAACAGCTGGCCTTTGGTGAAGACTCGGGGCAGCCTGCAGTTATTCTGTAATCCGATATTCTGTCGCTAGCATCGATCTTAATCTTATTAGTCTCTATCACTCCTAGAACCCTTGTTCTATCTACCAATTTAAGGTATGATATCCAGTCTACCTATGCAATTCAACCTCCAAGCCCCCTTCCATCCCACCGGTGACCAGCCGGAAGCCATCCGCCAATTGGTGGATGGCATCAACAAAGGCTACCAGCACCAGGTGTTGCTGGGTGCCACCGGCACCGGCAAAACATACACCATGGCACAAGTCATCACCCAGGTGCAGCGCCCGGCACTGGTAATGGCACATAACAAGACCCTGGCAGCCCAGCTTTACGCTGAGTTCAAGGAGTTCTTCCCCGATAATGCCGTGGAGTACTTCGTCTCCTATTACGATTACTACCAGCCTGAAGCCTATGTTCCCCGCCACGACCTGTACATTGAGAAAGAAACCGAGCGCAACGAGGAGATCGAGCGCTTGCGCTTGGCTGCCACCACTTCTCTGATGTCGCGTCAGGATGTGATCATTGTCGCCTCCGTATCTTGCATCTACGGTTTGGGTAACCCGGCTGAGTACGGGCGGGTGGTGATCAACATTGAGAAGAGCAAGATCTATCGCCGTAATGCCTTGTTACGTGACCTTATCGAAAGCCAGTACGAGCGCAACGACATGGAGCTGAAGCCTGCCACCTTCCGTGTGCGCGGCGACACCCTCGAAGTCATCCCTGCCTACCAGGACCGCTTCGGCTACCGCGTCACCTACTTCGGTGATGAAGTCGAGCGCATCGTCGAGTTTGATGCACTCACTGGCGAGCTGCGCCATGAGCTGGATAACGTCGCCATCTACCCGGCCAAGCATTACATCGCCGCTGAGGATAAGCTCAAGCAGGCCATCCTGGATATCGAAGACGAGCTGCAAGAACGCTGTCAAGCACTACCGTGAGCAGGATAAAATCCTGGAAGCTCAGCGTATTGAGCAACGCACGATCTATGACCTGGAGATGCTGCGCGAAATTGGCTCCTGTGCTGGCATCGAGAACTACTCGCGCCATCTCGACCAGCGCGCCGCCGGCACCCCACCCTGGACGCTGATCGATTATCTCCCCCACGATTACCTGCTCATCATTGATGAGTCGCATATGTCCATCCCGCAGATCCGCGGCATGTACAATGGTGACCGCTCACGCAAGGAAACTCTGGTGGAATACGGCTTCCGTCTACCCTCCGCCCTCGATAATCGCCCACTCAAGTTCAAGGAGTTCGAAGCACACATGGGTTATACCATCTATACTTCTGCCACTCCCGGACCTTACGAGATGGAGCATGCTGAGCAGGTGGTCGAGCAGATCATCCGCCCGACGGGATTGGTCGACCCGGAGGTGGAAGTCCGCCCGGTGGAGGGTCAGGTGGACAACCTGATAGCCGAGATCCGCAAGCGCGTCGAGGTCGGTCAGCGCACGCTGGTCACCACCCTCACCAAGCGCATGGCCGAAAAGCTTGCCGATTACCTGATGGAGCTGGGCATCAAGGTGCACTACCTCCACTCTGAGATCGAGACCCTTGAGCGTATCGGCATCCTGCGTGACCTGCGCCTGGGTGTATTCGACGTTGTGGTGGGGATCAACCTGCTGCGTGAGGGTCTGGACCTGCCGGAAGTATCACTGGTAGCGATTCTGGATGCGGATAAGGAAGGTTTCCTGCGTTCAGGAACTGCCCTCATCCAGACCATCGGGCGTGCCGCCCGGCACGTGGATGGCAAGGTCATCATGTATGCCGATAAGATGACCGATTCGATAAATTTTGCCATCGGTGAGACCAACCGCCGCCGTGCCAAGCAAGTAGCCTACAATAAGGAACACGGCATCGAACCGGTCAGCATCGTCAAAGCTGTGCGTGACCTGACTGATCAATTGGGTGGGAAAGCTCAAGCTGCCGCCCGCGGTGAACGCCCCATCAAGCCTGCCGAGATGCCCAAGGATGAGCTCAAACGCTTGATATCCGAGCTCGAGATACAGATGAAACAGGCAGCCAAGGAATTGGAGTTCGAGAAGGCAGCTGTCCTGCGGGATGAAATCTTCGAGCTGCGCGGCATCCTGGCAGAAGAATCTCACGCTCCACCCTGGGAGAAGGTCCGCTATTTAGCAGGGGAAGAGGAATAATCTACATTTATCAATCGATCATTGGAAGTCGCACGATTTCCTGCCACTATAATAGATACTTTGTGCCCCTGATGTTGGAGTAATCTGTCTTTTCCCCAAATCCTTCACAATTCCTTCATAACTCTTTAGTAAACTATAATTATTACCATCCATTCTTTATTGGTAAAATATCCGATTGAATAATATTTGGAGGAGTCTCTCATGAAAAAGTTCTTGATTATTGGTTTGATCGTGGCGTTGGTCCTTATCATCGTCGGTGGAGCGGGCGTTGTTTATGCTCGCGTTCGGGGCGTGGCGAATAACACCGCTGTTACTGTGAATACCACTCAATATGGGGATAAAATCATACGCCAATTTGGCTACGGTCCAGGTGGCATGATGGGTGGTTATGGTCCTGGTCCCGGGGGGATGATGGATGAGCGTGGTTATGGTTACGGAGTCGGCATGATGGGTGGGCGTCGTGCAGGTATCGCCCGTGGTGCTGGGATCATGCATGATTACATGATCTCCGCCTTCGCCAATGCTGTTGGCCTCACTGTTGAAGAGGTAGACACCCGTTTGGCAAACGGTGAAACGTTCAAGGAAATTGCCATTGCTCAGGGGACGGCTGAAGCTGATCTCCCTGCGCTTGTGTCTAAGCTGCGCCAGGCTGCATTGGATAAAGCTGTTGCAGATGGCGTCATCACTCAAGCCCAGGCTGACCTGATGCTCGAGCACATGAATAATTATTTGGGTCAGGGTTTTAACCCCGGTAGTGGCTTGGACGGCTGCCCCATGTGGGATGATGACGAAACCCCATAGCCCTAAGTTGATATTCTAATCAACCCACTACTCCAGAGACGCGGTGATTACCGCGTCTCTGTTAGTTAATTCTGGGTTATTCCATGCAGCTGGCTGACTACCTGCTTGGTATCTTTTCCTTGGAGCAGGCGGATTCCATTAACCTTCAAGTTGATGCTGGGTGGACGAATCGAGTCCTAAAGATGAAAAGAAGATTTCCATCAGCCTCTCGGTTTGGTCATCCGCCGCGATGCGGTTGATCGAAAGCTTCCCACACTCACTGCATCGATGGATCAGCATCAGCTCACCAAACATTCCCTCTCCATATTTATTGCGGCCTCTCTTCACCGTCAGCCCGATTGGCTGCATAATGGCTTTACACGCCGACATGCGGTCACCTGGCTGGGCATGGTCAACATGCCGTGACCACAGACAGAATGGGCAATGGTTACGGTTTTGCACACCCGAATATATGGGTAGAGTGTAAACATGTGCCTTGCATTGCCGGCAAGTAAACATCTTCCTCTGACGATCGTCTCCGCCACCGTTCAGGATCGATTAAGTCGCGGACCGGGTTATAGATTTCTGGATACATCGTACACTTCCTGTTGCAATTGCAAATAACTTTGGTAGCGGCGGGGACTGATATGTCCTTCCATCACCGCCTTGCGGATGGCACAACCTGGCTCTTCATCATGCTGGCAATCCACTCCAAAGCGGCATTTACCCACCAGCGGCCGCATCTCTGGGAACAGCAGTGCCAGGTCATCATCGGCTTCCCAAAATCCGAACTCACGCGTCCCGGGGTATCCACGATTGCACCATCCCCATCCAGTGGGAACATCTCCAGGTTGGTGGTGGTATGCCGTCCTTTACCCGTTACCTGGTTCACTTCCTTCACTCGCAAACCCAATCCCGGCTGCTAAGGCATTCAGCAGTGCGGTCTTGCCTACGCCCGATTTGCCTACCATTGCTGAGACGCGCCCTTTGAGCGCTGCGCCGCATATCTTCGATTCCTTCGCCACTGACGGTGCTGGTAAGCACGCAAGGTACCCGATACGCCGGTATTCCTCCAGGGCTTCTTGGAGCTGTCCTTCATTGCCCTTCACCAGATCCATCTTGGTGATGCAGATCAGCGCCGAATCTCACCCGCCTCAGCTGAAGCCAGATAACGGTCGAGCAGGTTCCACTTGGGGTCGGGTTGTGCCGCCGCGATCACCGGTACCACCTGGTCCACATTGGTCACGATGATCTGCTCGAACGGGTGTGCCCCATGGTGGAGTGGTTTGGGTACTGCGCTCCTGCGTGTCAGCTTGTTGCGCCTGGGCAGCAGCTCGATGATCAAGCCCTTGCCATCCTCTGCTTGGATATAGCGCACCTCATCGCCCACTGCCAGGGGGTCCATGTGCTCGAGCTCCACCACCTTTTGCACCCGGTGATGGAGCGAGCCTGGGTCGGCGGTCGGGTAGATCAGCTGCTTGCGGATGCGATTGGATAGCTCGCACAGCACAGCCTGCCCATTGGTGTGGACGATATAATTCCCGATTGTTTTTTTGTAGACCACACCGGTGAAGGTGGGTCTGCCATCGTACATGTTCGTACTATTAGCGTGCATTGTAAATAGTCCTGAATAAAATAAAACCAGCCACGTTTGATTACCCGTGGCTGGTTTGGAAATAAGAATTGGTTATAGTTTGCTGATTATCTTGGTGCGAGCCGCGCATGCCGGTTGGCTGTTCGGATCACCTCCTGAGGTCAGCTTAAACAAAAGCCACGGGGCATGAACGCTCCCGTGGCAGATAAACCTATCAATGACCGAACAGTTTTATCCCGCGACGAATAGGCGCGCCCATGCGTGATGTAATTGGACGACCGAGATCATATTTAACATGAAACGCGCTCCTTTCGGTAAAGTTTTAAACATGCAAGAGAGAGTTTATCATTAGCGAAAAATGCTGTCAAGGGGGTTTTACTGACCTTCGGACAAAACATCGGACAGCTATCATAAGCGACTGTCATTGCGAGCCGCAAGTGATCTTCTTGCGGCGTGGCAATCTCCAAAAGACCTATATTTCAATTGCAGAACTTTTTAGAATGACCATTTTTGAAGGTTGTCTGAACTTACGTCCGAACCTGAGGGTTTTATTCTAAAGGGGGTTTATTCCAAAAGTCTTAGGTTAGAGCCTCTCCGGCTGGTTCTTGTTCCGGATAAATGGCAATACTTTATGTCTGAAATCTGAACATCCTCCTGTTATTGCGAGAGCTCGGGTCTTTCGACCTCGAAACAATCTTCTACCAACATTTTTAAAACACCTTGAGATTGTGGTTCAAGGCAGTGCAGTCTGTTATTATATTTTTTTGTAGCTGGTTTTTCTCCTCCCCTAATTACCGTTCTTTGGTAATTGGGGGAGGAGGGAGGGGGCTTTACTCATGTACGGTTTTCCCCGCTCCCACTTTCGGGAAGAGGCTGGGGTGATGGGCTTATTCATGAATTCGTGCCCAATTCGTGGGCAGTTTTCCCTCGCCCAGTTTTAGGAGAGGGGAAGGGGTTTGAGTCACACAATCTCTAATCTTAAATTATTCATAACCCTCTTGTGGATAACTCACTCAACACCTTCAGTGGTCTCTCTGTATCGATTGGCGATTCCGTCATTGCGCATGTCGATCCGAGCAGTTTATCAGCCTACTAATTGCTGGTTGGCCTCGTGGCAAACATCAGTGATCCTGTATCGATTGATCCACAGACGATCGCTTTCTATCGATAGGCGATTTCCAATCGATATTGTGCAATTCTTTCCCAGGAAGGATTTATGAGAAACCTTAAAAAATTGCGAGTTTTGCATAAACTCTGTGGATTAGAACATCAGTGGTCTTCTCGTAGCGATTGGTGCCCTTCCATATCGATCGCTTTCATCGATAGGCGATTTTCCAATCGATAGGTGCAATTCTTTCGCAGAAGATTTAAAAACCTTAAAAAATTGCGAGTTTTGCATAAACCCCTTGTGGATTAGAACATTTGTGCTATAATTGAAGATGATTTCCTATGTCACTTTCAATCAAATCATCTTCATATCGGTTGGTTTAAACCGATATCAGTGTTCTTCTATATCGATCAGTGATCTCCTGTATCGATCAGTGATCTCCTGTATCGATCAGTGATCTCCTGTACCGATCGTTTGGTGCTCTCCCATATCAGCATGATCTTGATCGAAAAAGCGCTCTTCTGATCGAACCACGTTCTTTATCGACATTCATGCTGGCTTTCTTTAAGCATCATCGATCAATCTTTATTTTTAGCTACCAATCCGAGGTTAAAATAGGCTTCGTTCCGTTTCGTTTTTTCTTGTAACCAATCCTCCTTCCACCGCATACCAGGTTTCTATAAACAAATTAACCTCAGTTTATACTCATCTGATCCCCCAATTTCCTAATTATCCGATTATCTAATTTCCTATGTGCTTTACAGCTAATTGCTGACTGCTGATCCCCCTCTTTTCTCCTCTGTCCACAAGCGGTATACTCTCACCATGCCTCCTACACTCCTCATCATCGAAGACGAGCCCGAGCTGGTGCGTGTGCTGCGATCTTACCTGGAACAGGCGGGCTTCAGCGTGCTCACCGCCCTGCGTGGCGATACAGGTCTTACCACCTGGGAGGATAAGCACCCAGACCTGGTGATCCTCGACCTGAACCTGCCTGGCATGGACGGACTGGATGTTGCGCGCCGCATTCGTCAGAATGAAATCCGCAGAACGCCCATCATCATGCTCACCGCCCGTGCTGACGAGATAGATCAGCTCACCGGGTTGGAGCTGGGTGCCGATGATTACATTCCCAAGCCTTTCTCACCCCGCATCGTCGTCGCTCGCGTAAAGGCCTTACTACGCCGTTCAGATACATTCAAGTCCTCCAAGCAAGGTTTACAAATTGTGGATTTGGTCATCGACCAGGACGCTCATACCCTCACTCGTGGAGATCAGGTTATCGAGCTCACCCCCACTGAGTTCAGCCTGCTCGTGACCCTTGCCAGCCAGCCTGGCCGCGTGTTCAGTCGGTTGATGTTGCTTGAATCTGTTCAAGGAGTGGCATATGAGGGCTACGAACGAACCATCGATGCCCACATCAAGAACCTGCGCGCCAAAATTGAGCCTGATACGAGGAAACCGAAATACATCGAGACTGTATTTGGCGTCGGTTATCGTTTCGCCCGAGGTTGATTACAATTTTTTCTTGCGAGTGATCCTATGCGTCTAAAACTCTTTCTCTCCTTCACCCTGATTGTACTCGTCTCCGTTTCGCTGGTTGCTGTCATCGCGCGACGGGGAGCTGTCAATGAGGTACGTACCTTCATGTTTCGCGGCGGAATGTATGGACTGAGTGATCTAACCACCAGCCTGGAAAATTATTACCACAGCAACCGCACATGGAAAGGCGTCCAGTCTATTCTTAACCCCATCCGTGGCGGGATGCCTGGCATGGGTGGGATGATGAACCAGCGGCTGCTCCTTGCAGATGCATCCGGTACAGTATTGGCAGATACACAGGGAGTGGTAGTTGGGGAAAAGCTGACCACCGCAGAGCTTGCTACGGCTATTGCTCTGAGTGTGGATGGACAGAAGGTGGGATACCTGTTCACCTCAGGTGGCGTGGGTGTTAACCTGGGGAATCAACAAGCCGTATTAACGCGGTTAAATCGTGGTGTTCTCCTGGCTGGGTTGGTGGCTGGAGGGCTGGGGTTAATCCTGGCGCTCGGGCTGTCATATACCCTTTTACGCCCGGTGCATGCCCTGACCATTGCAGCTCAAATGCTTGCCAGTGGTGATCTCTCCCATCGCGTGGACGTCCGTGGGGATGATGAGCTGGCTACCTTGAGTCACACCTTTAATCAAATGGCTGATTCACTCCAGCAGGCAGAGGAAGCCCGGCGAGCCATGACCGCTGATATCGCTCATGAGCTACGTACTCCCCTGGCAGTGCAGCGCGCCAACCTTGAAGCGCTACAGGATGGAGTTTACCCGCTCACCACTGAGAACCTGGCACCCGTGATTGAGCAAAACTACCTGCTTACTCGCCTGGTGGAAGACTTGCGCACCCTCGCCCTGGCCGATGCTGGGCAAATTGAGCTTGAACGCACTCCCACTGACCTCACTTCTCTGGTTGTGCGCATGGTGGAGCGCTTCCAACCTCAAGCTGGTTCACAACAGATCACGCTGACCTTTACTCCACCTGCTGTCCTTATTCCACAAATTTCAGCTGACCCAATTCGCTTGGAGCAAGTGCTTACGAATCTGCTCTCCAATGCCTTGCGATACACGCCTGCCGGGGGCCAAATTGAATTATCACTCGCTTCCATAGATGATTCAGTCCGTTTACACGTCCACGACTCTGGTCCAGGCATTCCAGAACAGGCATTACCTTACATTTTTGAGCGCTTCTATCGCGTGGATAAATCCCGCGCCCGTGCAGAAGGCGGTACGGGCCTCGGCCTGGCAATCGCCCGGCAATTAGCCCGTGCCCATGGCGGTGATTTAACCGCCACCAATCATGCATCTGGCGGTGCCTTATTTACACTGATTCTACCGATATTGCAGTAGTATTATCCCAACCTCTTCAGCACCCTCAGTGCCCTTAGAGTCACCCATTTGTTGGGTATTTTCTTCTCCCCAAAATTCACCCAGGTCTTACCGGTGTAATCGTACTCTAGCAGCCACTTTCCCTGCTCATCCTGTTTCTTTCGGATGAGCTCGATAGCATTTGTAAGGTGAGGATCAGTCCCGTAACCCAAACCTACCAGTGCCTCCACCACTTGAAGCAGGTCAGTGATGTAAAAGACTGGAAATCCAAACTTCCACCAGTTCCTACTGGGCTTATCACCCAGCCTGGTAGGCCAATCCGCCTTGACAGGGTCGATGCTAAAAAAGAAATCCACCCCATCTTGAATGGCATTTTTAATCAAGGGTGTGCGTTGCGCTTCCGGGAGCTTCCCAAATGCCAGCATGACCTTGGTTGCACCCCACGCACAGGGCTGAGCATAATTGGGACCACACGCAAACAACGGTCCACACTTATAAGCATAGTACCTGCGTTCAGCCTCCTTATCATTCCTGGGTGCCATACCTTCCCCCGTGACAGTGCGTGCCATCCATTCAAATGCCAGCTCCAGCCGTGGGTCGTCGTAACCCATCTCAAGAAGCGCCCAGCATAGGTTGCCTTGCAGGCAGTCGATGGTACTTGACGGCGTCCCATAAACGCTGAATTGCCCACCAGGAGCCAGAGCCTTGTTTAGCAGGTAAGTGCAGGCAAGCTTGATACGCTCATCCTCATTCACCAGCGCCCCCAATTGTGCTAGCATGATCAGTGACCAGTCCGTGGAACGGTATTTCGTTGTGTACCCCGGGCCTGGCTTGGCCCAATATCCCTCAGGCTGCATTTTATCCAGGATGGCGGCAATGGGTCCCTTTGTGTGGGCATCCTTCCGAGCCGAAACCAGCTCAGGGTCGTTATAAGGCTTATCTAGCAGATCCCGCAGGGCTAGGTATCGCACCCCGGGATTCTCAGGCTCCAATAACCAGCTAACCGAGTCGCCATTAAGTTGTTTTTGCCAGTTCATAACAATCTCCTTATTTATCTCTTGCGCCTCACTTCGATTTCCTGGTGGCCGAGTATAAACCGATGAATACAAACATCCCGGCTAGAATCCCTACAGGAACGGGATTTGTGATCTTCAACAAGCTTGATATTGGGAACATAAACAGCCATACTGCTAACAGCGAGATACCCAGGATAGTCAGGGTTGATATACCTCTTCGGCGCCTCCCAGTCGTACCGCTCACCCGCTGCCCATATTGTGGCTGTGCCTTGCTTTCCAACACTTTTATTGCGTCCTTGCCTGCTCCACCTTCTGGATCAAGCTCGATTACCTTCTGGAAATGCATGGTGGATTGTTCGCTTGAATTGGGGACATATAGGGAATACAAAGAGCCAAGTTGGTAATGAGCTTCCAAAAAGTCTGGCGCAAGCTCGACCGCCTGCTTCAGGTATCCCTCTGCTGTTTCCACCTGGTTGAGTTGCAGTGAAAAAATACCTAATAAATACAAAGCGGCGGGGAACTCTGGTTTGTTTTCCACAGCCTGTTTGAGCTTCTCAATGGATGCTTTCCGGTCTCGCAATGATATTGCCTGCAGGAACAACAGCTCGGCATTATCAGGGTGTTCTTGAAGTGCTGTCTCGATGCTGGCCACTTTTTTGGGTGGAGGCTGAAGGATGAAATCCAGGGTTTGAAAATATGGGTTGTGCCTGTCGCTCTCGGCCTGGAATTCCTTGAACCAGTTTAGCACTGCTTTCCAATCCTTATTCCCCACACTTTCCAGGTAACGTTTATTCCGGATGATGGCGGGTGGGTTGATGAACAAACAGGCTATATTCTGGATAAATGTTGCCACAGGTTGGTTTTGTTCTACCTGCAGCCATTCGGATGCAGTCTGGTAAAGCGTTTCCCATTCTCCACGATATAATTCATCCCTTATCTTGGAATTAAATGAATTGCTTTGGGTTGGGAAGATATTTGTCATCTGCTCCACAACGCTGGATCCTTTCTAATCTTTCGTTTGTAGGTACCATATAAAAATTATGATACTCTGTAGATAGAATAAGCTTATGATGAGATTCCATCACCGCCCATCTACCATACTTCATGCACTATATAGCATTTTACCTGACACGTCAAATCCATCTTTCATGTTGTAATCTCAATGCGGTTCCCATCCGGGTCAAGTACCACACTCTCATAATAGCCATCCCCGGTGCGTCGTGGACCGTCCACCACACGGTAACCGTCTATTTGTAAATGATCAGTTCGCTCATCCACAGCATCTTCACTTTCACACGCAAATGACAGATGGTTATAGCCAATAAACGGCCCACCACTTTTATCGTTTACATCGGTGATTCCCGGTCGAGTCATTAGCTCAATCCGGGCGCCTGATGAAAAGCTTAAGAAGTATGATTCGAAATGCTTGGCAGGGTTCGAGTACTTGCTTCCTGCTCTCGCCTGAAAATACACTTCATAGAACTCCCTCATCTGTTCAAGCCTGTTCGTCCATATGGCGACATGTTCGATATGCATGCTTGTACTCCGACTATAGTGTGATCATTGTCAAGGCCACCAGGCACAGGATGATCCCTGCCCATTGTGCCAAAGACACTTTTTCTTTTAAGATGATGCTCGCTAGAATGACAGTCATTCCAGGGTAAAACGAGGAGATTAATGCTGCGATATCCAGACGGGTATATTGGGTGGCAAGCAGGTAAAAGATGTTCCCCCCAGTATCCAGTACCCCCGCAATGATGGCAATCGGGTTGGACGTGAGTCTTGGCGTGGGAATGTGATTCACCCTCAGCATAATAAGTGATATGCCAAACGTTATTATCCGGGCAACCAGTACTGGTGTAAAGACCTGCCCTTTATCCACCAGCGCAATGAAAATAAAAAAGCCCCCAAACCCAATTCCAGATAGAAATGCTAGGGTCATCCCTTCCTGAAATGACTTAACGCTTGCATCCGGAGATCTGCTCACCAGCCAAATACCCAGGAATGCCAGAGCAAACCCAGCCAGCTGCACAGTTTTAGGCAAACCGGCAGTGATTAACCCAAAGAGAACCGGTAACGCCGCACAGGTGATGGCAGATGTGGGTGCAACGCTGGCGGTGTGTCCCATGGAGAGTGCCCGGTAGAGTGCAGCCATTCCCAATGCGCCTGCCGACCCCGCCATGGCTGCCCAGAAGATGCTGCGTCCCGAAGGGATTCCCTCTCCCCGGATGAGTGCACTAATCACCAACACTACCATCCCGGAGAGGGCTGCCAGCATCAGCACCTGGTATTGGTGGCTCTTACGCGCTGCCTGCCCACCAGAAAAGTCCCCACTGCCCCACACCACAGCAGAAGTGATGGCGAATAGTATCCCGATGATATTGGTGGGTAGCATCTAGAGTTCCTATGGCAGGTTTGTTATGTCGCGAAGATGGTTAAGTTTATCACTAATGGGAAATGCACCTATCATTCAACCGATGCTAGCCTTGAGTGGATTTCGTGTTACTAGTCGCTATGCTTTCTATGATATAACTTATGGATACATGGGAGAGTTTTTTGATGCCTGCCAACAATATCACCCGCCTGCTGGACGCAAAAAAAATTCCATATACAGCCTTTGAGCTGCCCGCTGAAAAACTGGGAGCGCATGAGACTGCCGCGTTTGCTCAACGTACCCCTGGAACAAGTGTTCAAGAGCATTGTGGTCAAGCGCGAAGGGAAAGGCAAGCCTATCCTGGCGGTTGTGCCAGGTTCTGCTGAGGTGGATCTAAAATCTCTGGCGAAAGCCTTGGGTGAGAAAAAGCTGCATCTGCCCACCGAACGCGAAGCGGAACAGCTCACCGGTTTGCAGGTTGGTGGTATCTCTCCATTGGCCTTGATCAACAAAGGTTTCCAGGTTGTGCTGGATTCAAGTGCAGGTAAATATCAAGAAATCCACATTTCAGGCGGGCAAAGAGGGCTGAACATCCGTCTGCCTGTGGAGGCTTTGATTAGTCTCACCCATGCACGCGTAGAAATAATTATCAATATGAGCCAGGCTGGGTTTTCTGCCTGACATCTATTTCATAAATAACCTTGCTCGTGCAACCAGGCCAAAGAAGGTTCGATATCACTCACCATAGTTTCAACGGTCCATACCGCCTTGGGGGAATGCTTTAACAGTAGGTCGAGGACTTCCTTCACATTGATCCTGCCCTTATCGAGCCTCCAATGATCATCAAGGATACCATTGTTATTGTGCAAGTGAGTGTAACGGATCCTATCCCCCAGACCCGTGATCCAGTGGGTCAATGTATTGGATGAATTTGCACTCACATGCCCGATATCAAGACATATCGATAACCTTTCCCCCTCGAATGCCAGATTAACCCGATCGATCAATTCCAATAGGGCAGTGAAATCATCCTCGTATACATTCTCCACATGTATCATATTTTGGGTAGGTTTATCACTGAGAAAATCAACCCAGAAGTCAAGCGAATTTTGGATCCACGTGTCGCGAGGATAGGTCTTGGGGAAGAATCCCGAATGCAGGACGAAGTGCTGGGCGCCAATCATTTGTGCCATCTCATATCCCTGCTGGAAGCGGTTTCGAGCCACCTGGCGCACCCACGGATCACGGCTGGCAGGTACCAGCTCTGAAAAAGGTCCGTGTACCCCCAGCAGCGGGATGTCGCTCACCTTCTGGTGAATCTCTGGTGCCAGCGAGGGCGTAAGGTCTAAATTTTCCGGGATGGCGAACTCCAACACGTCCAAGCCGACCTGATATCTACAAGCTATCGGGAGCACTTGGTCCAATTCTGCCCAATCAGACACCAAGATTTTCATTGAGACCCCTCTCACTCGATTCGAAATAATTCAATCCAACGGCATCAGTCTTTTTCATCATATCATGAAGCCTGATTGCCAAGATTAATTTCCGTGAGTGCAACCATTGACCAACTGCAGGAGATGCACCTCCGAGCTCCTGGGTACTTGGTCATTAACCATAATCTCACCTCCCTGGGCTTCAACGTGCGATCCCGTGAATGATAGCTCGACCCAGGACCTACACCCAGCCAGTGTCGGGCAATTTCGAAGATATCGATTTGCGGTACCCAGTCCATTTCTTGTCACCATCGGATGATTGAAGTTCAATTGGATAACAATCGGAATCTCCAAAAAATAAAGAAAAATAGTTCATATTTAGGCGCGTGATGACCATAATGATTCTAGAATAAAAGTTCAATCGCCACTTGTCTTTATAGCATTGAGGGTCGGAAAAATAAAACCAGCGACTGGTTTCACACTAGTCGCTGGTTCTTGATTGGGATTAAGAGATCACTTAAGTGTTATCGGCAGATAGATTAATTGAATAGTAATCGTCAAGCCAGCGCCGATAAATGTAAGTGTGTAATTTGGATTTAGCGCCAGGGTGCCCTGCAGGATGGCATACGTACCCACACTCTCGCCCGCAACCCGAGTCAGCGCACCGGAGAAAGTATCGCTGAAAGCTAGAGAACCGGAGGTGATCTGGTAGGTAAAGACGGGATCCGGTTGACCGACGCCCTTAGTCTTCGCATTGGCGGTGACCGTGACGGATCGTTTAGTGATCGTGAAATTGGCGGTGTTGTAGGTGATGTTGTAATTGCCGAGCACATCAGCCGGGCTGAGGGTGGCACTGATGGTATACGGGCTGCCCGCGACAGTCTCGCCTGTTGTGCGACTATAAGTTGCCGTTACATTGTCGGCAGGCAAGAAGCCACTGAGCGTGCCTGTAAAGGCTGGGTCGCTATTCCCATAGGTCTTGCTGTTGGCATTCGGCGTGACTGATGCAGCCTTCTTATTAATGGTGAAGTTGGCTGTGTTATAGGTGATGGTGTAGTTGCTTAGCACTTCAGTCGGGCTTAGTGTGGCACTGATGATGTATGGGCTACCTGAGACTGTTTCGCCTGAAGTACGGCTATAGGTGGCTGTCACATTGTCGGCAGGCAAGAAGTTGGTGAGCGTGCCTGTCAAGGCTGGGTCGCTATCACCGTAGGTCTTGCTGGCGGCATTCGGTGTGACGGAAGCAAGGCGCCGATTTACCGTTACCGTCTGAGAACCACTGCTACCAGTGAAGTACGTATCTCCGCCGTATGTGGCAGTGATCAGGTGAGAACCGCTTCCTCTTGCGCTGGGTGTGTAGCCTACCGAACAGGTTGCAGAATTACCCGATCCGGAGAGTGTGCACGGGCTTGTGACGAATGATCCGCTACCGTTTGTGGTCCAGCTGACTGTCCCACTGGGGGTGTGGCTGCCACCGAGACGTGTCACAGTTGCCACACAGGTGATGCTGGAACCGTATGTCACCACAGGGGTACCGCCACCACAGTTGACGGTGGTTGTAGTGTCATCAATGGGGATAACTGTGATAGCGACCATGGCAACATTGGAGTTCATTGTGCCATTGTTGGCACGATAGGCGAAAGTATCGGTGCCGGAGTAATTGGTATTTGGGGTGTAATTGAACGCACCATTAGCGCTGAGGGTGAGTACGCCATGGGCTGGGCCGATACTCAGGTTTGTGGTGAGGCCGCTAGGCGGTGAATCGTTTGAAAGCACTCCAGGGCTACTAACCACTACCGGATTATTTTCGGTAGTACTGTAATTGTCATTGACGGCCGTTGGTTGGTTGACCCCGGCCTCATACGCACCCATATCCACAATGGGTGCAGGACCAACACCAGTGTCAGGAACTGTTGGGACATCCCTAAGTCGTGGATTACCTAACAGGTCAGTGGTTATACTAGAATCCACGAGGGTATTACTACCTGCGTCGATGGCGGGGGAGGTCAGGGTCAGCCGCAGGTCACCGCCAGCCGCGCTTACGAAGAGCGGATCGAGGTTAATGACGCTTGTACAGGTTGCACTTGCCGGGCATCCACCTTGCACGTCAGTATAGCTGATGGTCAGCGTGCTGGAGATATCAGCACTAACCTGGTCAATCGTATTACCCCACAATATACTGTTGGATATGCTTGGAGTGGATAAGGTTATGCCTTTGGAGACGCTGAACATCGCGCCCTCCACCCAGGAAGGCTACGTTGCCACTTAAAGTCACATTCTCCAGCGTCGGGCTGCTGGAATAGTTGTAGATTCCTCCACCATAATAATTGGCTGAGTTTCCATAAAAAACGACATTCACCAGTCTGGGGAGGCTTCCAGTATAGTTATATATCCCACCTCCATATTCTACTGCCGAGTTTTCATTGAAGGCTACATTGACCAGGAGTGGGCTGCTGGTGTCGATATTGTACATCCCTCCACCGCGATACGTGGCAGAGTTGCTATCGAAGGTCACATATTCAAGCTCTGGGTTGCTGCTCCAGCCGTTATACATCCCAGCACCATAAGCGGCAGTATTGTTCATAATCCACACGTTTATGAGGTGAGTGTTGCTGTGGTGGTCATAGATTGCTCCACCATCATATGTAGCTGAATTGCCCTCGAAGATTACATTCACCATGCCAGTATCGGTAGAGTGATTTTCCATTCCACCGCCATACTTGGCAGTGTTGCCTGTGAAGGTAACATTCTCCAGATGAGCGCTGATAGCATGCATGCTGTACATCCCCCCGGCGCGTTCGACAGCCGAGTTCCCATTGAAAGTAACGTCTGTCAGAGTGGTGAGGGTGTCTGTGATGCTATACATGCCTCCGCCAATTCCAGTGGCTGAGTTGCCATTGAAGGTCACATCCAGCAGGGTCGAGCTGCTTCCGACGTAGTTGTATATCCCAGCTCCTTTTACTGACGTGTTACTGGTGAAGGTGACCTCCTCCAGATCGGTGGAGCAGTTTAAGGCGTTATACATCCCTCCGCCTTCTTCAGCGGAGTTATTTTTAAAGATAATATTAGATAGGCTGGGGTGGGTGCTATCCATGTTGTACATCCCGCCACCTCGATAGGTAGCCGAGTTGTTTTCAAAATTTACATCAGTCAGGCTGGGACTGCTGTTGTAAGCATTGTACATCCCGCCACCCCGACTACCAGCCGTGTTCCCTTTAAAACTACCTCCCGTAAAGCTGGGACTGCTGCTATCCGTGAACATCCCACCACCAAAGTTCCCAGCAGAGTTGCTGGTGAAAGTAACCTGAGTATAGCTCGGGAGGCCACTATAGTTATATATTCCACCACCATTCCCCGATGCTGAGTTGGAAGAGAAATCAACATTTGTCAAACTTGGACTGCTATTTTGATTGTTCATTCCCCCACCGTTATTAGCTGTATTACTTACGAAGATGACATTTGTCAAGCTCAAACTGGCGCTGTTGATACTGTATATTCCGCCTCCACTGTTCGTTGCTGAGTTGTTGGTGAAAGAGACATCTGACAGAATCGGGTTGCTACCGCTGTTGAACATTCCCCCACCTACATCACCGGATGAGTTTCCAGTGAATGTGACGTCTGTTAAGTTGGGGCTGCTGCTGCCATTGTACATCCCACCACCGCGGATTGTAGCCGAATTGCCCGTAAAAGTAACCTCTGTCAAGATTGGGTTGCTGCTTGAGTTATACATCCCCCCACCATCATTATCAGCTGAGTTCCCAGAGAAAATCAGGTTCGCCAGTCTCGGGCTACCGCCTAAGTTATACATCCCAGCGCCGTCAACACTAGAGGGGCTAAAATTAGCCTTACCACCCGTGATGGTGAAACCGTCTAGCACGGCCGTATTGTTAGTTAAACTACCCTTGACAACATGGTAAGAGTTGTCACTCGAATTACCTATCGTACCAAGATCGCCGCTCAGTGTGGTGACACGGCTGATCCAATCGCGCTGTGTGCGAAGTGTCTCAGTACCACCAAAGCCGCCATATACCCCCACACCATTTTTAAGCGTAAAGGTTGCGGCACGATCGCTACCGCTGGTAGGTTTGTACGTCCCCTGCTTCACCCATAATTCATCACCGGAGGTGGCGATACCCAATGCATACTGCAGCTCGCAGCCGTTTGCCCAGCTGCCACACGTACCGCTGGTTAAGCCTGCAGGTATGACGTAACGTACCGCTGCGGCTCGCACTACTAGGGGAGGTGCCAGAGTCAGAATTAGCGCCAGAACGATAAGTGCGGTAAATATCCGATAGAATATATTACTGATTGAGTGCTTGGTCATTGCATTCTCCTTGTACTATTAGGAAGACTGGTAGTTCTTATTAACTGGAAAAATAATAAAATTCAACCCCCGTAGTATATGTGAGCCACTGTCGAGCATAAACCTCCCTGTCAATACGAATATGGCAGAGTGTATTATCCCATAACTAAATTTCCTCCTACAATAGTTATCTAATATTTGCATAATTCTGATTAATTTTCATGAATTATAACTGAATATTCTCACGCCTTCTGACTGGATTCTTTACAGTTTTGTCAGCTACCAGATCGATATTATCCGCTCATGCCAACTATATTACCCATGCGTTTACTTTCCTGATAGTATTGCTTGATCATTTTACTGGAACTATCACGATCAGCACCAGCGAAGATAGTACCTGATGGATAAAGGGCAAATATACACCAATATCTGCCTAATATTTGTATGTACAGTTTGGATGTTCATTCGGGTAATATTCGAGAATATATGCGAATAATTAGGTCTGATATAGCTTTATATTATAGTAAACAAATCAGTCCGGCACAAGCGATTTATGTAGGAATTCAACCGTGATAGCTGATTAACAGGACGCAAGCAAGAATTTTCTTTAGTACCCGGATTATTAAGAAAGGTCAGGTTATAGTGGGGAAGCGCTGATCGGCAGTAAGATGCTCACCTCAAATCCTTCGGGTAAGCGGTTGCAAGCAAAGATCTTACCACCCTGAGCTTCAACCAGTTGACGCGCAATGGATAGCCCCAACCCAGCGCCACCTGTGGAACGTGCACGTGATTTTTCACCGCGCCAAAACCGGTCAAAGACATGGGCCAACTCTTCTTCAGGGATACCTGGTCCACCATCCGCTACAGTCAATTCGATGTTATTCTCCTGGCGGTGAATGGACAAGTCGATCGAGCTGCCTTCGGGTGTGAAGCGCAAAGCATTGTCGATCAGGTTGCCAATCACCTGTTGAAAACGTTGCGGGTCTACCCTCACCTCAGGTAAATCTGGTTCTGCTTCCAGATGCAGGCTGACGTTCCTCTCGCCCGCTTGGGCGGAGAATAGTCCCAGGATGGTCTCAGCCAGCTCCGACAAACTGACAGGTTTCAGCTCGAAGCGGAGCTGGTTGGCTTCTGCCAGTGCTAATAGTCGTAAATCCTCCACCAGGCGCTCGAGCAGGTAAGTTTCTTCCAGGGCGGGAGCAATATGCGCTTCATCTGGTGGGTAGACCCCATCCAGGATGCCCTCCAGCCGGCCTCGCAATATGGTGATGGGGGTGCGGAGTTCGTGTGCGATATCAGCAAACAAGTTGCGCCGCTGAATATCCGAGTGTTCGAGTTCATCCGCCATATGGTTGAAGTGGTCACTCAAGGCAGATAGGTCATCGTTTCGTGCATGCCCTGGCACCCGCGCCGTCAGGTCACCCTGTGAAACAGCTTGGGCTGCTGCGATCACCTCTGCGAGTGGATTGATCATACGGCGCATGAGTAGCAGCCCAATAATTAAAGTCAATATTCCTAGCAGCACTGAGATCACCGCGGTTGGACCGACCAGGGTAAAAATGAGCTGTACTACTCGCGAGGGCGTGCCTCGGTCCATCAGATCAATGTCCCAATCAGTGCATCGTTGATGGATAGTGGTAGTTCGATTTCATCAGGTTGAGAGGTAAACAGTCTGCCAACTAACGGGCTGGTAACGGAGCCGTGATCGATCACTACTCTCCTATCGGCATCGAGCAGGATAGTTCGTTCCCAATCAGGTCTCAACGCTCGGATGAAGGTGGTTGGTTCGCTCTTCCAGTACAGCCTCTACACCCTGCCAGCTGCCATGACCAAGATAGTAAGTTTCCAGGATGATGGCGGTTGGAGAGCGATAAAACGGGTTGGTACCCGCATTCCTGGCGATGACTATTGCTGCTACTAATAGGATAAATAATACAGTTAGAAAAACAACGATACCGAATGCTCGTAACAACAGCATAAGCAAACGGCGGCGGATGGATTGGATGGATTGGGCATCCGCCTGTTTCATCCGCTCGCCTCAATGAACTTATATCCTGCCCCATGCACGGTGATGATGTAGTTCGTCTCACCCTCCAATGGTTCGATTTTACGCCGCAGGTTGCGGATGTGCGAGTCAATCGCACGCTCATAGCTCTCGAATGCCACCCCGCGCACCGCGGTCAGTAATTGTGCTCGTGAGAAGATGCGCCCGGGTTGGCTGGCTAGGGTTGCCAGAAGCTCAAACTCGGTTGGGGTTAATGGGACTTCCCGGTCGGGGAAGCGTGCAGTATAACGCCCACGGTCAAGTGTCAGGTCACCCGCATGGATGATTTCAGCCTGCGGGTTGCCTGTCCCACGTCGCAGCACCGTGCGCACACGGGCAACCAGCTCGCGTGGGCTGAAAGGCTTGGTCATGTAGTCATCCGCCCCCAGTTCCAGGCCGATGAGCTTGTCAGTTTCTTCCACCCGTGCCGTGAGCATGATGATGGGCACATTGCTTTCCCGGCGTAGCTCGCGGCATACGTCCAGTCCATCCATTTCAGGCATCATCAAGTCAAGCACCATCAAATCGGGCTGGCTTCGATGGGCGATTGCTAACCCGGTGGGACCATCGTAGGCATGTGTTACCTCGAAGCCGGCTTTGACCAGGTAATCCTGGCATATTTCCACGATCTTTGGCTCATCATCGATCACCAGTATCTTCTTTGCCATATCACCTCCATTATCGCACCGAACTCTATCTGATTGAAGAGAATGCGTGACCAGTCACATTCCTGATGTTGTGGCACAAGTCCTCGCTTGACCCATCACTGGTTTTCTCGAGCCGGTAACATATGCCTTGCGAGCTGATGGCAGGAGCAATAACACGATCACTGCCACCGCCAGCAGCATGCGCACCAGGTTTTCGATCAGCACAATTGTTGAGAAGATACGCAACAATGCCGGGGATTGCCAGCAGGAACAATAAACACTGCTAATACAATAGCTATAGTAGCGGCCCAGCGTTTGCTTTTGAACAATCCGATGGCTGCCACCACTGCCAGCACGAGCAGGATCATATCCAGACCAATCATAACTGGTCGGATCAAGCGAAATATCCTAGCAAAACCAGCCCCAATCTGACGGTTGGGGGTAAAGTTGGGTGTCGTACCTTGATTGTTTTGATCATTGGGTAATCCGGTATTTGGATTAACATTAAATGGTATTCTATTCTGAGGGTTGAAGTTCCTGTTTTGGAACTGACCCGGTACAAATTGCCGGTTGCCAAAACCTGCTCCCAATAAACCGAACTGGCGGGAAATCCCAAGACCTGCTACAAGCAGGCTCAAGATGAGCAATAAAATAGCTGCAATGGTGACCACAGCTGGTCTTTGTGTGTTCATATATCTGTCATCGCTTGGGTGAATTATGCCCGAAGCAATCTTCTCCTTCCAGTAAGAAATTCTTTCCATTCAAAAACTACTCTATGCATTATTTATTCATACCGTAATGCCTCAATCGGTCGTAGAGAGGCGGCCTGGTAACGCTGGGTATATTCCGAAGAACAAACCCACCAGCGCGGCAAAGAAGAATGAATAGAGGATAACATCCAACGAGACGTAAGTGGTGATCAGCCCGGTCAGGGTGACGATTCCAGCGATACCCGCACCAAGCAGGATGCCCAGAATTCCTCCGAACAGGCTCATAGTGACCGTCTCCACCAGGAACTGCATCAGGATGGCCGATCGCCTGGCTCCAACCGCCTTACGCAGACCGATCTCACGCGTGCGTTCACGGACAGAAACCAACATGATGTTCATAATCCCAATTCCACCCACGAACAGAGAGATACCTGCAATCGCTGCCAAGAAATGCAGTCAACGTGGTGGTAATGGTATTCAGAGTGCTCAGGAACTGGTTTTGGCTGGTGACAGTGAATGGCAGGGTATCGCGCAAGGTAAGCTCATGATCTCTACGCAGGATATACTCCACCTGGCTGATTACGCTATCCACAATGTTTGGGTTGGTAGCCGAGAGCGAGATGCTTGAAAGAATACGTTTACCGTTCTCCAGTGCCCTTCCTCCAAATACTCGGCTATAGCCCGTCTCAAGGGGGATCAGAATGATTTCGTCCTGGCTGAAAAAACCTGTCGAACCCTTGGAAGCCAGTACACCAACCACGTGTAAAGTTGATCCCGTTGATGGTGATATCCCGTCCCATCGGATTCAATCCGCTGAACAGATCGGTAGCCGCTTGTGAGCCAAGCACCACAACCCGTGATTCAGCTGCATCATCCCCATTTGTGATAAAACGTCCTTGCGCCACTAGTATAAGCTTGTACCGATGCAAAGTCGGGGGTTACACCCGTAACAGTGAATTGGGATTGGTTGCTTCCATATTGCACCTGGGCAGCGATCTGGTAGCTCGGCGAAATTCCGATCACATTTTTAATCTCTTGCGCGATCACCTGATAGTCCGAGTAATACAACGGAGTAATCTGTGCGCCGGTTTGGCGTACATTTCTGGCAGATGAGACAGAGATCAAGTTCGATCCCAATCCTTCTACCGTGCTGGTAACACTGCGTGTGGCACCGCGGCCAATCGCCATCAATGCGACCACAGCTGCCACTCCGATAATGATGCCCAGCATGGTCAGCCCTGAGCGTAGCTTATTGGCTAGTAAGGCACGGAATGAAATACGGATACTTTCTAAAATATTCATGTTTCTCTCCTTCAAGCATCTCAATCAAAGCCTGATAGGTTTGGCATGTTTCACATCGCTATCATGCCAGTATTTCCTCTGGGCGAGGTGTTCCAGCAGCCAGAGGATGCGCGACTGGTTCATCACTGATAATCTTGCCGTCCACCAGGCGGATGATGCGCTGGGTATGTCGGGCGATAAAAGCATCGTGGGTCACATAGATAACGGTTTGGCCATGTTCATCATGCAGTTTCTGGAATAAACCGATGATCTCATCCCCGGTTTTACTATCCAGGTTCCCGGTTGGCTCGTCTGCCAGCAGGATGGTGGGGTCGTTTACAAGGGCGCGGGCAATTGCTACCCGTTGTTGCTCGCCACCAGAGAGCTGGTTCGGGTGATGGTGGATTCGGTCAGCAAGTCCTACTGTTTCCAGCGCAGCTCTAGCTTTCTCGGTGCGTGCTTTTCCATGCACTCCATCATAGAGCAAAGGCAGCATCACGTTTTCCAGGGCATTGGTACGTGGCAACAGGTTGAACTGCTGGAAAACGAAACCCACCTTGCGACTACGCACCTGAGCCAGCTGATTCTCGTTGAGTTTTTCAACCGGTTCGCCTTCCAGGCGGTATATCCCTTGGGTGGGGACGTCCAGGCAGCCCAGGATAGCCATCAGCGTGCTCTTTCCCGATCCGCTCGGACCCATAATGGCAACCATCTCGCCCGCCTCGATCTGCAGGTTGATGTTATCCAGGGCAGTCACCTTGCTTTGGCCCAATCTATATATTTTGGTAACGTTCTCAAGTTCAATCATTATGACTACTCCTGATATCGGTGTCAGCGTGGATTAAGGATTAATAGAAACGTCCTCCACCACCCCCACCACCGAAGTTGCTGGTACCTGTGGAGGTGCTGGGCAGCAATCCAACTGTATCGCCTGCTTTCAGGTTTCCACTAACGATCACCGTATCATCGGGTAGGATTTGCCCGCTAACCACAATAACCTGTTGGGCATTGCCACCTGATCCGATCACATAAACGTATTCTCCCTGAGCATCACTTCCCACTGCACTGACTGGCACAGTCAGCACATTCTGAGGTTGTCCTGCCTGGATGGTTACGTCGGCGGTTGCGCCGATCAAGGACTGTCGGATCAGCCTGATCAAGCGCCACGCGCACTTCGTAATAGACCACACCCTGATTGGATGTGCCAACTGGATTGATATATGAAACCGAGCCAGTCAACGCCAGGTCTGGTATGGCTTCTAGTGCAATATTGGCTTTATCACCGGGATTGAGTTTAACCACATGCGATTCGTCAATCTGAAGGTCTACATATAATTTTGAGCGGTCCACCATCACGATGGCAGGAGTACTCTGGTTTACGCTATCACCTGGTTGGTAACCGACGCTGGTTACTTCCCCACTATACGGAGCAGTCAGCGTGAGGCTGTTGACTTCTGCTTCGGCAGATCGTACTTTTGTCTGCGCGGCAGCCAAATCATCTGGATTTGGAGAGCGTTCAAGCTCATAAAGTGTGGTCACTGCGCTGTTCAATTTCTGGGTGGCATCCTGATATGCAGCCCAAACAGTGTTTAAATTAATGGCTAAACCAAAAACCGAATTACTTGAGTCATTGATCTGGGTTTGGTCTGTGGCAATCTGTGCCTGGAGTAATTGGATTTGAGCCTGGGTGGAAGCAATATTGGCATCCGCAGCAGCAATTTCGGATGCACTAAAATAAGATGTACACCAGTTAAGGTTCGCTGCAGCAGTCTGTAATGCTCGCCACTCGGGGCTATTGGTCAGGTGCGCCGATCGGTTATAGCTATTCAATGCTCTATCATAAGCATCTTGATAATCAGCAGTGGTTGCATCCGTGCAGCGTTTTCCATTCATCCCTGCACGTTTATTCACCAGATCGGTCAGCGTGGATTGTGTATTGATTAAAGTTGATTGTTTTTGGGCCAGGTCAGTCTGGAGCTGAGCTAAGTTTACATTCGTATTCGTCGTACTGGTGACCACCGATCCAATGAAGTCAGATGCAGCTGCATCGTATGCAGTTAGTTTATCCGATAAGGTGTTGACCTGTTCGATAGTATTGGCTGGCAGTCCAGCTTGTAAATCATTTTGCCTGGTCTGGCTATCCTGCACGGCTGTCTGCAGATCAGTGATTTTCTGGGCCAGAGCAGTGTCGGTTGGATGGATGCTCGCGTTATCCCCAGCCGCAGTCAGCTGTACTTGCAGCTGACTTGTTTCACGTACTGCCTGGTAAAATGCCTGAACATCTATCGAAGCATTTGCCAGTGGCAGATTATTCTGGGCAGTGTCTAAGGCGGTCTTGCTATCCAACCAGTTGGTATACAAGGATGGTATCAGTTGCGGTCTGGTTGCTGATGATGGCATTTGATAGGGCGATCTGTGCTTGTTGGTAATTGGTATAGGCATCGGAAAGGGCTTTCTCAGCATTGGAAATGGTAGACAGGTCAGGGTTGGTCAGCTGGTTGAGGGCATTACGGGCATTGGTCAGGTCAGTCTGGGCTGTTAGTAGGTTGGCGGGCACTGATGTTGGGTCAAGCGTCATCAGCGTGTCTCCTGCATTGACCGTCTGCCCCACCTGGACCTTGCTTTGAGCCACTGTGCCTGTCGTTGAAAAGCTCAATGATGTCATGTGCTGGGGTTGGATCTGACCCGTGCTTTCAACTGTGTCGGTATAGCTCACCTGGGTCACTTTCCCGTAGCCCGTGAAACCACCCGATGTCGATCCTGTTTGTGCATTTGCTGCGCCCGAGCAGCCTGCTAAAACCAGTGCCAGTAGCACAATCACTGATAGCACTGCGAATACGCGTTTATTCTGAAACATGTTATCCTCCAAAAGATAGGATTTAAAGACCTCTAAACTCCCTATGATCATTAATAGCTTATTGACCAGGGTTAAGCATACTCTTTGAATGTGTAGAAATTGTGGAGAAAGGTGGGAAAAAAGTCAATATACCTCAACTATGGCAATAGACCTGGAAAGTCTCCAGCGGTTATACTTTGTGTCTATTGTTTTTTACCTTGAGGATGACCCCCATCATAAATAAGCAGCCCACCGAAATGGGCTGGTTAAGGATTCGTTGAATAATAGTTTGAATCGATTTCTACTAATCCGCCAAACCCATCTCCTGCCGGAGTGACATGAACACATCCACCACCCGTGGGTCGAAGAATTTCCCTTTTTCATCCAAGATGTACTGAATGGCTTTTTTCTTCGTCCAGGCTTTTCGATACGGTCGATCGGAGGTCAGTGCATCAAAGACATCCACCACCGCGAATATCCGCGCTGCCAATGGGATTTGCTCACCTTTCAGTCCACGCGGGTAACCTGTGCCATCCCATTTTTCGTGGTGACATCCAGGGATATCCAGTGCTGGGCGCAGATAGGTGATGGGTGCCAGCATCTCGAACGCATACTGCGTATGCATGTGCATGATTTTCCATTCTTCTTCGGTCAGCGGACCCTGTTTGAGCAAGATGGTATCTGGAATGCCCATCTTTCCCATGTCATGCAGCAGAATACCCCGGCGCATATGTACCAGGTCTGCTTCACTCATCCCCATTGCTCGTGCCAGATTCAAGGCCATCTCGGTGACCCGCTTGGTGTGACCTTCGGTCACTCGTATCACGCATATCCAGAGCACGTGACCAGCCTTCAATGGTGGCATCGTATGCCAGGCTGAGCTCAAGGTTCGAACGTTGCAGGTTGGCGAATAACTGCGAATTATCGATTGCAATTGCCACCTGTCCGGCCAGTGTTTCCAGAAATTCCACCCATTCAGTCCCTCTCTCGCAAGTTGTGCGCTGGTAAACCTCCAACACACCTTTGACTTCCCCCTTGGCGATCAGTGGCGCTGCCGAGTAGGTGGCAAAACCTTCATCCATGGAATATTCCGGCCGTAGTAAAGTTATGCATCACTTCTTTTAGGTCAGGGATGTGGATCGTGCGCCGTTCCATGATCTGCTGACCAACTACTCCTTCGCCTAATAAAAAGCGGACTTCTCAATCGCGTTGGTTTTGAAACCCTTCCCAACCGAATACTCAAATGCATAGTTGTGCGGGTTAAGCAGCAGCACATCTGCAGCATCCACATTCAATTGAGTCATGATCTGGATACAGGATAATATTCAAGATGCTCCGCAAATCAAAGCTGGAGGCAATTGCTGCGTCGATCGTCCGTAAAGCCTGCACCTGCTGCAGGTGATGGTCAGTCTTTTCGAACAAGCGTGGCATTTTCCAGAGCAGCCGCAGCGCGTTCTGCCAGCAGGTGGCAGGCAGAAATTTCCTCCGCAGATGGGTAGTAGGGTCTTAGATTGCTCAGTGTGATCACACCGATGACATGCCCCTGCGCACCATTGGGTAGGCAAAAAACGCTTTGATATCTGGGCGGATCATAATCTCCCGGATGGAAGGTTCTTGTTGATCGATATCCGACAGGATGAGCGGCTCGCCAGTCTTGAGCAGGTTTCGAATAGCTGGAAAGGTCAGGGAGATGCGCAGATTATCTGATGCTGCCGGTAAGCCTGTTTGGGCGGTGAGAACGGCTTCATTATTTTCTGCATCAATCAGCATGACGGTGCAGGTGGCACTATCCATGATCTCTGCTACCTGTTTGACCAGTGTATCCAACACTTCATTCTCTCTGGCGCAGTGAAGCCAGATCGTGCCGAGCTTGACAATTTGCGTCAGGCGGGCAGTGCGACGTTTTTCTGCCTCATACAAGCGGGCATTCTCAATCGCAACTGCCACCGTATCTGCGATGGTCGATAGTAATTCCTGTTCCTCTTTCCCCGAATGCATTCGGGCTGTAGGATTGGACAGAGATCACCCCCACCACATCCTCACCCAGCAGCATCGGCACGCCCAACCACGAACGTGAAGGTTGCCCGGTTCCCCATAAAGTCATCTTCTGGCAAGATGATCTTTCTCAAGCTCATAATCCCGCACCAGCAAATGGCTTTCGATTGTTCACCACCTGGGCAGTCAGTGCATTTCCAAGCGGGCGTACATGAGGGTGCTTCATGAACTTCTCGATCCACCCGAATACGAAATTCAAGCTGGTCGGTACATCTGATCATACAAAGCTACGAAGAATGAGTCTGCCGGGACAGCACTGATGATTTCGTGATATACGATTTTCAACAGGTCGTCCAGGTTCAGCGTGGTAGCTGATCGCACGTGCAACCCGGTTGAGCAATGCCATCCGTTCTGCATATCTGGCGTGTATCCTCCAGGCTCACCCGCAGGGCATCTTCTGCTTTTTTCCGTTCGATGGAGACGGCTACCTGGGTCGAGACGAATTCCATCAAGTCGAGGTCTTCCTGATTGTAAAATACCCCGTCTGCGTAACTTTGTGCCACCATCACCCCCGTCACACCCTCTTCCAACTTTAATGGCACGCCAATCCAGTCAATCGAAGCTGAGCCAACGCTCTCCACCTCTCCCTGTTGGACGAGCTCTTGGAAGACTTCTTCCGGTGCCCAGAGTGGTTTCCTCGGTGCGCATGACATATTCCGTTAACCCATGTTCAGGTTTGGCTGGCGGTGGGGGTTGGTCATATAGGTCCACATAGTATGGGAAGCTGAGCAGGTCATTCGCTGGCGTCATATAAGGCGATGTAGAAGTTTTCAACCGGCATCAGCTCACGCCAGCACATGGTGGATGGAGTGGAATAACTCATCCAGGCTGGCGGTCGTCACCACCGCCTGTGAGATCCTGTAGATTGCCTGCTGCACTTGCTCAGCTCGCTTGGCTTCGGTAATATCACGATACAAGCCCAATTGAACCCCGTGAAATTCCATTCTCATCCCGCAAGATCACTGCAAAATCGAACACCCAGTGGATTGTTCCATCGCGTGCTTTGATACGATACTCGCACTGCCAGGTTGAATTGGAATGTTCCCCCATATGAACTTTACGATGTAGCTCATCCCAGGTATGGCTGGATAGATCCCCTCCCGGGTGGGCTTCCTGGACCAGTGAATCCCATAATTTTGCATTGAATTCCTCGGCTCCGTAGCCTGTGATCTCTTGAATCCCCTCCCCGATGAAGTCATAATGAATGGAATCTCCATCCTCGGTATAAGATTGATAATAAGGCACCCCCCCGGTGGACTCGATGGCTTGCCGGTAGATCCCCACCGATTCACGCAGTGCTGCCTCTGCGCGTTTACGTTCTTCGAGCTCCTGAGCTGCGGCTTCATACAGGCGTGCATTTTCCACTGCCACGGCTGCATGGTTGGCGAATAGGGTCAGCTGATCCAGGTCAGGTAGAGCAAATTGCTCCTCCCTGAATACATGCAGCACTCCATTCACCTTTCCCTGCCAGATCATGGGGGCACTTACCAGTGCCTGGATAGGCAAGGTTCATCGGTTTCGCAGATCCTTCGCCTTACCAGACCATTTTGAATAGTTTTTCAACATCAATGGCCTGCCGGTACTAACAACTCTCCCTGCTGCTCCCTCATTGAAATCCAGAACGGTTCCGGTGTAATCGTTATGTGTATTGTAGCTAACGACACACTTGATCGATTTCAGCCATCGGCATCTACAAGATATAACCCTCCACCCTTGGCATTCAATAACCGGGTGGCACGCTCAACAATCAGGTTCAGCAGCTCAGGTAAAGGGTGTCGCATGGTCAGGTTGAGCACCGTTTCCTGCAAGGCTGAAAGCTCGGCTGCATGGTACTCAAGCTCCATCTCGGTATGCTTTGCGGTCGGTGATGTCGATCATAAATCCCTGCCAGAATAATGGCTTACCGGATGCGTCGCGGATCAACCAGGCTTCATCATGCATCCACTTGATCTGACCATTCCGGGTCAGGATGCGGTATTCTACTTTAAATGCTTCACCGGTCTCTTCGGTGCGAATATTCTCTGCCCAAACGCGTTCCTGGTCTTCTGGCTGGATGATCTTAAACCATAAGTTCACGATCAGCGATCCACTCCTCAGGTGTATATCCTGTGATGAATTCAATTTGTGGATTGATATACATGGTCACGTTAAATTTCCCCGCCGAATCGGTATAGATGATGGCGGGGATTTGCTCCAGCATGGCGCGATAGCGTAGTTCCACCGCAGCAGTCTGACTTGGGTAGTTTCCTGATCTGCTTGGTATGCACGTGATAATTTTCATCACGTTTTATCGTTGTGCAGCACTGCGCTGGCCAATCTATCGTTCATATCCTGATCTCCATCAGGAGAAGATGCAATTATCAAACCATCCGTCTATCTGGTATTGGTGGTGATTTTCGGTGAATGTAGACGATTATTATACATATACACTACTCGGATGTCATGGTCGTGGAGCTATATCATTTATGAAAGGACAGTCTCACCTTACAATAATGGCAATAAAATCCATCATAAATGCCTGTATGAAACGAAAAACCCTGCTGGTGCAAGCTAACCAGCAGGTTTTCAATACAGCTATTCGTGATATCTATACGAATAGGAGATGATCGCACTCCAGGCCAGCATACCCTCACCGAAGTTCGGATCAAGCAGATGTGATTGCAAGCGGCTGATATCCGCTTTCTTGGATCATCAGGGCATGCAGGACTCCCGCCGCCCGGATATCTCCCACCAGCTGGAATCCAACCAGGTGATTTTCGCGCAAGTAGATGGTTCGCAGACTTCCGTCATGCTGTTCCCGCAGAATGCTATCACCTTGCTTTTCACCCGCTGCCATGATAGGTAATCCCAGGTGTTTCAGGCTGTTCATGCGTTCAGCACCTTCATAGCTCACTGGGTATCCTGCCAGGTTCATTCCTGCCACCCGTCCCTGCTCAACCGCATTCGGGAAAATTGCATGCACGAACATTTCACCGGTGAGCAGATTGGGGGTTTCGATGCAATCCCCTGCTGCGAACACATCCGGTGCATTGGTTCTCAGATGTTCGTCGACACGTGATACCCCGATTAGATAGCAATTCCGCTCCCTTGCAGCAAGTCTAAATTGGGTTTGACACCCGTGGCTGCGATGAGCAAATCTGCCTGTAACACTTCACCTGACTCAAGCCTGACGCCACTTCGCCGTGCCATTTCCAATAAAAGCAGCAGCTTTGGTCTTCAAACGCACGTCCACACCATGCGCACGCATCAAGCTGAGTGCCATCGAGGCAGTTTCTACATCCAACATGGTTGCCATAACCTGGTCAAGCATCTCGATTTGGGTTACCTTCACCCCCAATTCGCGCAGCAGCAAGGCAATCTCCATGCCGATGAAGCCTGCTCCAACAATGAGCGCTGATTTGGCTTGCCCTGAGCGCACCTTGCTCACCAGGTTTTCAGCTGCACTGAGTGATTTGAAATTGTAAATCCCCTGCAAGCTCGGCACCTGCCAGCGGTGCATAAAGGCGTGCTCCAGAGCAGATGAGCAGCTGGTCATAGCTCAATTGCTCACTAGTTGATAACCGAATTCGATGAGCTTCAGGCTCGATGGCTTCCACCTTCACCCCTGTGCGGTAATTCACACCCGTTTGAGCGGGCCAGTCAGGTGAGCGCCACAGGTGATTATCTGTACCAAGGATAAAGTGATCAGCCATGGCCGGAGGAGAATAAGGTAGATAAGGCTCGTCGGTGAGCATGGTCAGCTCCGCCTGACGATCGAAGGTGCGTACCGTTTCGGCGGCAGTCACACCGGCGGGTCCGGCGCCTATGATGATAATTTTCATAAAGCCCTCCAGTCGGTTTTATAGGGTCATGTTAGCCTGCATAGTGCAGGCATCATCATGACCCTGCTAAACGACTTGCAGCTCAGGTTCCGGTAAGGCAATGGTCGACGGATCAATCGCCGGAATACCCAATCCCTGACGCTTCTTCTCGATGTGCCGGCGAATGAGCACCGCTGCCCGGTTTGGGTCTGGCTCGACCGCGAAGGTGGCACCAAACACGCCTTCCAACCCCTCGGTGAGCAGCTTGACGATGTTTGGGCTGCCGAAGATGGGAGGGGCAATTCCCAGCACGGTGAATATGCCCGACGCAACCACATACACACCGATGGCGACCGCTTTCTCTGAATACCACTCGGGTGCAGCACCCGCCAGGGGCAGGGCACTGATATCCACACCCAGCGTATTCGCCAATGCAGCCCCCAGGGCGATAATTCGGCTGTTATCCACACAGCTGCCCACGTGCAGCACGGGTGGGATGCCCAGTGCCTTGCATACTGCTTTTAAGCCCGGTCCAGCCAGCTCGGCTGCCTCGGGTACCATCAAGCCAGCCTTACCGTCTGCGACGGTGGCACATCCAGTGACCAGTACCAGGATATCATTTTCAATCAGGCGCTTGGTCAGCTCGGTGTGACCCAGATCTTGTTTGATCTTGGGGTTGTTACAACCGACCACACCCACTGCACCCCGGATGCTGCCCGCTACGATCGCATCGATGAGCGGTTTGGGAGTGCCTCCCAGCGCAGACAGAATGGCTTCAATGGAAAAGCCAGTCATCATCGGCACAGAGCTTAACCGGGATCCGTACCCGGGCTGGAATGCGATTGGTGTAATTTTCGCACTGCCAGCGTACGATTTGCTTGCCGATTGCCAAGCCCTCGCTGCGGGTCAAAGCTGATGTGCTCCACGCCCGGGAATTTAGCTTTATCAAAGGTGCTGATCACCTTGGTATGGAAGCACTTGGCGGTTTCAGCCACGGATGGCATGATGCACTGGTAATCCACCACCATCATTTCCACCGCCCCGGTGATGATGCACAGCTCCTGCATCAGGTGGTTGCCTGCCATGGGGATGCCCTTGCGCATCAGCACTTCATTGCCGGTGCAGCACAACCCAGCCAGGTTGATGCCTTGCGCACCCTTGGATTTTGCCAGCTCGAGCAGCTCGGGGTCTTGTGAGGCTGCCACGATCACTTCTGAGAGCATCGGGTTGTGCCCATGCAGGACGATATTCACCTGGTCGGCTTTAAGCACGCCCAGGTTCATTTGTGACATCTTCGGGGTGGGTACACCGAAAAGCACATCCGATAGCTCGGTTGCCAGCATCGAACCACCCCAACCATCGCTCAGAGCGGTGCGCACAGCCTGCAGCAGGATGTTGACCCAATCATTATCCACACCCATATTGGTGCGGTGCAGCATCTCCACGTTCTCCCGGTCGATACCACGCGGGTAGGTGGCGGTCTTGTGCCAGAGATCCTGGCGAGCTTGTGGGGCGCGCCGTGCCATCACCAGTCCTTCACGGCGCATGCCGAAATCTTCCATCATCTGCCAGGCAAGTGCATGCGCCACCTCCTGGTCAGTCTTGCCTTCGCTGACGATCCCATACTCCGCTGCCAACCGGCGTAACTTGGCTGGATCACTGATTTTGTAAACGTCCGTTTTACCTTCACCCACCAGATGCAGCGTCTCGAGGATATCCCGCCCATGGTCACTGTGGGCGGATGCACCCGCTGCTACCATGCGTGCCAGGTTGCGTGCCACGATAATATCCGCATCTGCCCCGCATACCCCTTTCTGTGGACCATCCCCAAAGGGGTCCACCCGGCAGGGTCCCATGGTGCAAATGCGGCAGCTGGTGCCCAATTGGCAATAGCCGCATTGTGGTTCTTGCTTGGCAAGGCGGTCCCACACCGTCTCGATACCTTCACGATGAGCAATATCCATCATTGCCCATGTGTCTTCATTGATGCTATATTTCTTATAACCATTTCCACTGAACGGTGTCATGGCTCATGCTCCTTTCTCACCACTTGCATTCAAATGGCTGACTTCAGCCCCGTAGGCATGCCAGGCTTCCACATTGGCGGGGATGGATACCATCTCCCCTGAAATCTGCCCGACTGCCACTGAGACTGCCTCCGAGTAGCGTGTGCGGGCAGTCTTTACCAGATCATTGATCTCTCCCCACTCCAGTGCCCCAACCTTGCAGGATTCAACGCAAGCAGGCTCGACGCCCATGCGCTGCCGCTCGATGCAATGATCACATTTGATCGCCACCGCAGGGCGACCTGGTGCTCGCGCTGGAAGCATAATATGTGATCACATCGAACGGGCATACGATGGCACACATGCCGCATGCGATGCATTTTTGCGGGTTGAGATAGACAATATCGGGGTGATCTGCTGAGTCGTGAGATGGCTGCAGTTGGGCAAGCCATCTGGCAAGGAGCCGGGTTGCAGTGCCGGCATTTGTTGGGGAAGGCTGAGTTGAGCACCATCCCAGGCTCGGCATGAATGCGCGGCTTGGGAGCAGGGCTTTCGAACACGGCCAGGAACAGGTTTTTGGTCTGCGAGTGAGCCACTGCACAGGCAACTTCACATTGTTTGCAGCCGATGCAGCGCTCAGGATGGACAAACACAGTTTTCATTTCCAGCCGACCTCCTTTGTTGAGAATTTTAAAAGAATATCATGAACCTTCAACTGGAATTTACACCTTTAAATTCGCTTTCTGTTGTGTGAACCTCCTTTCTCGATTTTAGGTCATTGCGAGGGCGGTCTTTGCCCGAAGCAATCTTCTCCTTCCATCCTGTCGTTGTTTAGGAGCGTACTCTGCTACTAAGCAATCTCCTCATAATAACTATTAATTAACTCAACCTACCTCTGCCAGCGCAATTCCGTACCCCCAGGCCACCTTACGCCTGGCGTTCGGACCGCTAAAATAACGTCTGGTGCAGATTCGTCACTGGTAACGTTCCGCACCTTGATAAACCCACGCCTCTCCAGGAAATCCTGCACGGTGCCTTCCGGGATGGCAAATGTTCAATCCTTCACCTGAGATAGATCGCACCCGCCGCATCCGGCTCACCTCCCCATGCCTCACCGTGCCATCTGTAATGGCAGTATAGATATAGTCGAATATCACCTGGCTGCCAGTACCTGAATGGTGTGCAATGAAGCTCAATGTGTTGTCGATGGCTTCTGCGCTCAGGTACATCACCACACCCTCCCAGATGAAGAGCGTCCTCAAGACCTTCATCGTAACCGCATTCGGGCAGGCGCTTCTCAAGGGTTTGGGTGATGAAGTCGATGCCCACATAAGTGACATGCTCAGGTAGTTCTCCTAAGACTTTCCTGACCTTCGAAATTTTCACCTGCTGTGTCGCCGGATGGTCTACTTCAAAAACCCGCACCCCTTTCGCTCGATCTTGCTCTCGCCATTCAGGTTGCCTGAGCTGCTCGAAGCGGTAGGCACGTGAATCGTAACCAGCCCCCAGGATGACCAATTGCTGCAAGCCATCTTCCAGGCATTGTTGAAGCGATATCATCCATATACCGGCAGCGTGCCACCAGGAAACCCATCACCCCTTTACCCGTAGCCTCGGCATAACCGGTATCGATGAAAAAACGCATGAAGCGATAGAAAAGTGGATTGAGGAACTTTGCCGCGTAAGGGTCATAGCAAATGCGCACCCCCTCAGGCTTTTCAGATTCGACTGCCCGGGCTACCGCGATCCCTGACGCAGTGATGCTGGATTGCTTTTCCTTCATCACTACATATGGTAGTACCAATTGCATGGAAAATCAAGCAGAATCGCTGGATATCTGTTAAATTTCATTCAGCTGCTAGTATGGTACGGCCTGTTGCTCTGTTACCCCCTGCTACCCAGGTCGTCAAGACCTGGTTTGTCCGTCGCTACGCTGAACCCTGAGTACCACAAAGGTCTCAAAGGGCACGAAAGGATTGGTTATAAGGATATGCCAGGTTGTAGGGGCATGAAATCTGGCCTGCGCTAGCAGGTTCGCGCCTTTTTGTAAATTGGGCTGTTGGGTTTGTTAAGCTGACCCCTATTGTCAAGACCACAGATCGACAAAGTTAAACCTTCCAGGTTGAGTGAGAGGGTTGGAATGTTAATGCCTGCATGAGCCGCGCCTTGCCTCGGCTCTATGTATTGTTGGGCAGCTGCCCATGGGTTGGGTAAAGTGGACCCCATTGTCAATACAATAAACGACTGATCTTTAGGTTAAATTTTCCTCCTTTAAGATGAAATCGGCAAGTATTAGGTTCCGCCTACCACCCGTATACCCAGCCAGATGCAGCACTAACAGAGTTAGAACCATATGCCTCAAAAGATTATTACAGCATTGTGAAGGCTTACTCACTCCTGTTCGTTGGTTCGAATCCCATTACTTATACGATGTTTTTCACTTCTGTTAATTCTGCGTAGCCCATAACAGAATTCAAATCTTACTATATTGAAGATGCACAAAGCCATTTTCAAATTTTCGCAAATCCACCAGCTTAAGCTTGCTTTTAACGTCTTTAGGTAACCAATAATTGCCACTGCCTATTAGTTGGGGAACAATGATTTGATGATACTCGTCGACAATACCGGCCTTTATTGCTTCAGCCGCTAAATGCGGGCCGCCAATGTCAAAATCTTTATCTGACTCTGCCACTAATTTTTGTATGGTGCTTGGGTCAAAAGACCGCTCAATCGTCGCATTAGCTATTGTGACATCAGAAAGCGAAGTGGAATAGACTATCTTCTTTGCAGCTCGCCAAATTTTAGCGTAGTCATTCATAGCTTCACTTGGCCCGTCCATAGGTCCACTTGTCCCTTCTGTTGGAATAGTATCCCATACCTTCATAGTCTCGTACATGTTGCGTCCAAGTAGAGACGTACCTACATTACGTACAATGTCATTTACGAAAGCATGTACTTCTTCACTTGGCATAGCCCATTCAAAATTACCATTTTTATCAGCCACAAAGCCATCTAGCGATGTCGTTATAAAGTATATTAATTTACCCATTTTTATATTAAATCCTCACAAGATGGAGGAACGCTTAAGGAAGGCTAGGGTTCGATCCCACGCCAGGCTCGCCGCCGCCTGGTTGTATGCCTGCGTGACGTCAGGTTCAAAGAACCAGTGTCCAGTGCCACTGTAAGTATAGAAAGTCACCGGGCGACCAGCACGCCTTAGGGATTTCTCCAGGTTGTCTATGCTGTATTGCGGCTCAAACACTTCCTTCTCGGCAAAGTGACCGAGATAGGCTGCTTTCGAGTTGCTGTAGTCGCCATCCCCGGTCCCATAGAAGATGACCACGGAACGGATGTGTTCGGGATCGGCGGCGGCGAGGTCCAGCGCATAAAAGACACCCATCGAGAAGCCAATCACCGCCAGGCCGCCGTCGGTTTGTCCAGCGCGTTCGTTGAGAAACATGGCTGCCTCCGCGATTTCAGCCTTGGCCTGGAGGAAGTTGGCATCGAGAGCTTTGCCAAGCCTTTCCGCATCGGGGATGTTGTCTGCGACCTTGCCATGATACAGGTCCGGGGCGAAGGCTACATAACCGGCATCAGCAAGCCGATCGCATACCCCTTTAAAGGTGTCGTTTAAGCCCCACCAGGCATGCAGCACCAACACACCGTCGCCTTTGCCAGTGGGTGGGACGGCCAGGTAGCCGTCGGGTTGGTTATGTGGCATCTTCATTTCCTTGAATTGCTGACTATATTTATTTCAACGATTATTCAACCCCGCTTTTTTCTTCGAGCTTCTCGTGAAATTCTTTGCCTCTCACCCGAATACTTCACCAATCTGACCACCCGCGCTTTGCTGCGGATGAACGACGGTACGGCTAAGCGTGCTTGAGCCTCGTTTTCAGCTTCAATGATTGCCCAGCCAGAGTGAACACCATCCGGGCATCCCCAATCGAAATGATATAGGTAGCCCATGGCATACACCTGGTCGATTAGCATCTGGCAATCTTTCTCTGTATGCGGCGTTTCAATGAGATATCTTTGCATTTTTATTTTGTCGTGAGTGTACATCACCCCTCACATTCCTCCAATCGATGACTTTCTTACCCATAAATAAACAAATATGGTCTATATACTCCAATTATAAAGGGTTATCAGGGGTAAGTCAAGGTAGAACTCAGTTATTAAATGATCCAATGAGCTAAATAAGCAGGGCTAGGGTCGGATTTGGTGATCGCTGCGGGTAGGTTGCTGCTATCCGGTTTGTTTGCGTGCCGGATTGAGGTCCTTCCGAAACCCAACTATTTCTCCTCCCCTAAATCCCATTTTCGGGGTTTTTGTATCCCACATGATTTGATTCAGTAGATCGGAGGTCTTAATGTGTCATTGCGTGGGCGAACTATGCCCGAAGCAATCTCCATAAGGCGCAAATAAATCAATACCCATAAGGTGATACGCCATAATGCGAGATCAGCTTTCCTCTAGCAGCCCTTTCGCCTTCTCGATCAGTCCTTTCAGCGTGTTGGCAAAGCGGGCTGCATCCGCACCATCGACGATGTCATGATCGAAGCTGATGGTGAGGTCCAGCATCTGGCGTATTTCAATGCGCCCGTCCACCACACCCGGCTTGGCCGTGATGCCTCCCACGGTGAGGCCCAATGTGTGGAAGGGTAGAAATCCAAACCCCCAGCCGCCTCCCTGGCCGAAACATCCAGGAGCGTTTTTTGCGACGCAGTATCGCGAGTATGCTTTACGAGCGATAAAGAGCATTCCCTGATAAACGCAGGCAGGCGCGGTGCCCAATCAATCAGCCCGCCTTGCTGCGCGCTGCGGGCAGGTCTTTCCTGGACCTCACGGATCTCGTCGTGGATCTGGCAGAAGCTCTTCCGGTTGGCTGCCCGGATCACGTGGGGCAGTGCCACCCCGCTGACTTTCGTCTCGATCAGGGTGACCACATCCACATCCTCGAAGAGCACCAGCTGGTTTCGCCAATTGCGATAGGCCTGCACGGATGGGTGCGTATGGATGGCTTGCGCCAGGCACGCCACCAGGAAGCCTGTGAAGGAGAGCGATCTTCCCGTGCGTTCTTTTCGTTCCCGCATGATCTCCCGCGCCTGGGTGACGTCGATTTCCAGCAGGGCGTGGATGAGATGCCGCCGCGAACCCCACCGCCCGGCATCCACGATCACTTTGCGCGCCGCCGGGAAAGGGGATGGTTTTGTAGTCTTTGTTGGGATTTATCAATTGTCCGCCTTCGTTGTTGAGTTTATATCTTTTCCACAATGGGGGCAGATTATCCTTCTTTTGTCTTTGCTTTTGTAATTCTGAAGCAAAACCTGACGCAATTATTCCCGCTGGAAGCGCAAATAGACCGATCCCTATTACAGCGATGAATAAACCCATGAGTTTACCCAGAAGTGTTACCGGGTAAACATCACCATAATCTACCGATGTTAAGGTAGCAGCTCCCCACCATATGGCATCAAGAATGCTTCCGAATAAATCGGGTTGCGCTTCGCGTTCAATAAAATACATCATGCTTGAGGCAACGATTAGTAATACCCCACCTGAAAAAAGGGTAATAACCAGTTCTTCTTTCTTGGTTTTTATAACATTTGCCAGCATACTAAGGGATTGGGTGTACCGACCCATTTTGAAAATACGAAATAAACGTACCAGGCGTACAGCTCGGATGATCCGCAAATCCAAGCCACCTAATGGTAAATAGAATGGCAGGAAGGATAGTAGATCAATAATCATTGATGCACTCAAAGCATATTGGATACGACCTAAAATTGGAGACTTGTATTTTATATGTTCCGTGCAGGTCCATAGGCGAAGTATATATTCAACAGTAAAAACACCGACAGAGAATACATCAATGAAATGAAAAAAAGTTTTATATTGAGAATACAGACCCTCTTCTGTTTCTAACACAACAGCTAAAATATTAATGACAATGAGAATGAGCATACCTATGTTAAATGCTCTGCTCACACCATCGTCGGCATGGGTGGGATCAATGATTTCGAATATTGTGCGTTTAATTTTCTGCATGTAGGTTTACTGCCTTCACGTCTCTATTATGGTAAGTCTTCGCAAGCACTGCCATCTGAATCTGCTATCTAACCGATGTACATCTCCCGCGCCTTGCGATATGCAATATTCATAGCATGCTTGTGCTTCTGAATGGGAGCTAAAATCTGGGCAATTATATAAATTGCTTGAACAGCTACATGTGGGATTAATTACTGGGGTCCCGAGGCGGGATGGAGGCAATGGTAGCCATAAACCTAAAAGATTGATTTTTGCATATTGCTCTGCATTTGAAAAAGTGTCTGAACATGCTGTATCGGGTGGATAACGATATGCTGAAGCAAAGCCTGATCTGACTAATTCATTATTTACAAGAATATCTCCAATGACCACATATCGTAAAAGACGATCATACTGGTCAGTTTCGGAAACATCCTTGATAAGGATGACTTCCTTCAGATAGACTAGATCGGAATTAGCATTTCTTGCTTCTGCGAAGAACGGCTGACCACTCTCAGGAGAGTCAATTCCTATGTATCGTAAGCTGTATGTATTTCCATCCACTAAACGTACATCTATAGTATCGCCATCAATTATTTTAGTAACAATTCCTCTCTGATAGGAGGTGTTTTTGGGTATACAGGTAGCCACATTGTAGAACGGTAGATCTTCAGCTGGCGTTGGTGTTATTGAAGGATTTAAGCGTAATGGTCGGTGTTATGGTTGCTGTTGGTGTAAATGTAATGGTTGATGTAGGTTTTTGTGTTGGAGTATGGGTAAAGGTGGAGGTCGATGTTATCGTAAAAGTCAATGTGGGTGTAAAAGTGATTGTAGGTGTCGGTATGGAAGCTACAATGAGTGATCCGGTGGAAACCATACCGAACACGCCATGGATTAACGCCCCTAATCCAATCACACTC
>CAWHGE010000022.1:0-91134 GCA_963828845.1 uncultured Chloroflexia bacterium | reverse complement strand
TGGGCGACACGCCGATCTCCGCCGATGAGCTTGCGGCAAAAATCGGCGCTCATGCCCCGTCGCTCTACCGCGTGATGCGCATGCTGGCCAGCGTCGGCGTGTTCACCGAGGAGCCGGGCGCCAAGTTCGCGCTGACACCCCTGGGCGAAACGCTCAAGACCGACGCGCCAGGCTCCATGCGCGCCATGGCCATGATGCTTACCATATTGACGATCACGCCGCCGACCGGGATGTTGAATTCGCTAAACCAGCCGATGAAGCGGGTGATGACTGCAATGGGCAGCGCTTCGGGCAGGGTGACGAAGAAGAACGAGGTCAGGCTTTATCGGTCAGCAGGGTCCTTGGCGTGTGCCATGCGCTCGCGCAAGTTGAGCAGGTAATCCATCAGCGGGTCTTTTTCCTTTTTCTTCTTGCTGTAAGAAAGCAAATCTTTCAAGCGACGTGGCTTCTTCACGGCTTTGCACCATCTTGTTGACCCACATCGAATAGACGCTGGTCATGCCCAGCAAACGGCGGGCATTGGCGGTCGGGGCGGTATCGAAGACATAGACCTCGTACTCGTTGTCGAACATCAGGTCAATCATGTTCTCGAACATGGCCGATTCCTCGAAAGACGGGTTCATCGTGGCCGATTCGACGAATTCGTCCGCTTTGGTCTTGATGTCGGCGTATTTCAGGAACCAGGCGATTTTCTCGCGGATTTCGTTCTTGGATTTCTCGATGGTATCGTGGGTATCAATCTCATAGGCCGTCAGGTTGGGAACGCCCTCGACAGGGGTCTGCTTGCCGAAGACATCCTGTCCGAGCAGGCTGCTGAGCGAGTGAACCGGGTTGGTGGAGGCCAGCAGGGTCTCTTTCCCTGTTGAGCGGCCCAAATCGCAGCCGCGCCGGCCATCACGGTTTTACCCACGCCACCTTTCCCGCCAAAAAAGATGTACTTCAGTTTCGAGTTTTGGGTCATGTATTGTTGCATGGATGTCTCAATCATCACTTACCTCCAAACATCACATCTGCCATGCGTTCGATCATGGGCAGGCCGGTGATATCGCGCTCGAATTCAGGGATGCGCGCCAGGACTTCGCCGGAGAAGACCTGGTCAATTTCTTTCAGGTAGGTTGTCTGCATCTCCATGCGGTTGCGCAGGTAGGCGGGGATGTTCTGACTGGCCAGTTCCGGCGGAATGACGCGGTTGACGATGTAACCAGCAAGCGGCACGTCAAATTTGGCGAACAGGCCGGCGGCTTTCTTCGTATCCAGGATGATCATTTCTTCCGGTGTGACGACGAAGAAGAAGGCGGTCTTCAACTTGTCGGTCAGGATGCTGGAGGATACGTTGATACGGTGCTTAATGAATTGCAGTTCCTTGAGGATCTGATCCTCTTCGCTTTCCTTGTTGCGCTTCATCACCGACGCAACCTGGGCATACTCTTCCATCTCAGTAGCGCAGAGCCGGTGATCTTGTCGATCCACTGGTCGTAGACCGAGGCCATGCTCAGGTAGTAGAGGGCGTGGCCCAACGGTACAAGATCGTAGATGTAATAGTCGTAGTTGCCGCTTCCGACAATATCCACCACTTCGTCGAAGATGGCGCTTTCTTCCATGGCCGGTTCGGCGGCGGCAGCCTGGATGTAGTTCTCGATCTCTTCCGGGATTTCTGTCATCCCGTACATATCGCGAATCTTCTGGCGGATTTCTTCCTGATAATCCTTGATACGCTGGTCGGCGTCAATCTCCTGGGCAAACAGGTTGGGCATGATCTCGACCGGCCCTTTGCCGAAGATATCGCGCTTGAAAATGTCGGACAGGCTGGCTTGCGGGTCCACGGAAAAGACCAGCACTTTCTTGCCCTGCTTGGCCAGCCAATAAGCAGTGGCGGCGGAGAAGGTGGTCTTGCCCAGGCCGCCCTTGCCGCCGAACATGATGTATCGTCGATCGGGATTTTGTTCAAAGACTTCACGCATTGACATGATTGGCTCCTATGCCAGGGCGTCGGTCAGGTCTTTTTCGCGCAGCATGCGGCGCTTCCAGGTGCTGATCTGCGGCACCACATAGGGCAGCAGGCGCAGGCTGTAATACGGCGGCAGGATGGGTATCCCGAGCAGGTCGCCCATGGTGATCAGGATGAACAGGTGCTCCATGCTGCCACGTGTTTTGAGGGCGTAACGGGCCATATCGTGACCAGCCATGCCGTACAAGACACTTTTGAAGTTATCCAGAAAACCAGGTTTCTTCTCTTGTTCTGTCATGTAATGCTCCTTATAGAATTTATAAACCCAAGGCTTTCAGCCTTGATGATGCTCACAGAAATTATCCGTCAGGTAATTTCCTGATCGCACAGGTCAGTCAGGTCGCGCTCGCGCAACATGCTGCGCTTCCAGCCGGTGATATTCGGCACCACATAGGGCAGCAGGCGCAGGGTGTAATAGGGCGGCAGGACTGGAATCCCCAAAAATTCTCCAAACACAATCAGGATGAATAAATGCTCAAGATGAGAGCGCTGTTTATTTAAGTCACGCACCATCTCATAGATGGTGGCGCCATAAATCATATCACCGAGCGTTTTAAACGCTGTTTTGATGAGATTAACCGAGCGATCACGCACTAATTGGATATTCAACATGTGCCTTTCTAGGTGAAGTAATTATAGTGCAGAATTACTGATTTCCACGGCTGCTTGGATTTCCTGTTCCAATTTAGCGGTATCCCAGCCCGTCACTTTCTTATGTCCATTCACGATAAAGGTCGGATAGCGCCGAACCCCATAACGGATGGATTTGAACATTCCTTGAAGTGAGCGGGGGTCCCAAATTCGGATCTGTACCTGTCCTTGGTAACGGTCAGCGAGGGTAAATATAGTGGTGGAGAGGCGCTGGAACTCTTCCTTCCATTCAGGTGGGTATTCATCCAGACCGCGTTCCTGGGGGGCCTGACCCAGATTGGCCTGAGCCATCATCATTTCACAGGAAGTACACATCCCCCATCCTTCCGGGACGGGGTAGAAGACATCGACTTGAACAGGCTTCATTGTGATATCGATTTGGGATGTGCGACGTGCCCTTGCGGCACGTCGCACATCGTAGTCAGAAAACTTTATGCTTCAACCTTGACCGGTTTAGCGGCGGGCTGGCGGAATGCCTTTAAGGCATCCCAAGCCAGGATCAGTGCCGTTACAACCAGCACCAATGCGACCACCCCGATGATCACCTGCGCAATGGTAAATTGGCTTACATTGGCAATCTTGTTGGCGACGGGATCTGCTGTCTTGGGCAGATTGATGAAGAAGGCTTCATATGCCTTATACAGCAGTGCACCGATGGTGGTGATGAACATAAATACGAACGGCCAGAATGTCCATTGGTAATTCTTGCCTTTGTTCTTCAACCACAGGGTTACCAGCAGCAGGGCAAGGGAGGCCATTAATTGATTGGCTGCGCCGAACATCACCCAGATCTGCAGGAATGGCACTAGCCAGATCAATGCCACGAGTGAAGACCAGGGCGATGACCGTGCCGACGTGGATGTTCTTCATGACGGGAATCTTATCACCCAGGGCTTCTGAAGAGGCTGCCCGCATGAAGCGCACCACCAGGTACATAATGGTCAATGCCATCAAGGTCAGGAACACTGCGCCGTAGGCTGTGCCCAAAATTCATGGAATCCCCACCTTGTTCATGAACGCAGCCAGACCATTGGAGAAGACATTGGCTGCGGCAGCACCACCGCCAGCATCCTTGTATCCCTGGAAGCTACCCCAGGCGACCGTGGCGGTCAGGAAGGCGACCACCGCGAAGAACATTTCCAGGAACATGGAACCACCGCCCACGTACAGGGCATCAGTTTCCTTCTCCAGCTGGCGGGCTGTCCCGGAAGAAGAGACCAGGCTATGCCAGCCGGAGATGGCACCACAGGCGATGGTCACGAATAAGATCGGCCAGAGCGGACCTAAGCCTGCCACGTTGAAGGTGGTGAAGCCGGGAAATCTCCCATGCCAGGGTGCCAGATCAACAGACCGATGACGCCAGCCAGGATACCCAAGTAACGATCCAGAAGGCCACGTAGTTGATCGGCTGAGCCCAGCGCCAGATGGGCAGGACTGCGCCGAAGTAGCAGATGACCACCATCAGCAAGCTTCCAATCAGCTTGGCCTGGGTCACGGTCAGGAAAAGGGTGGGGCTGGCCAGGGTTTTGCCTGCCTCATCAAGACTTGACACCATAGAGGCCATGTGAAGAAATTCTTGAACCGGTGCAAGCGTGCTTATATAGATGCCAATGAAGGAAAGCACAACCGTGATGACGGAGGTCAGGATGATATCCTGCTTCCACTTGTAAGTCATCTGACCGGCCAGGATACCAACCAGGATCACAATGATCACGCCCAGTGGAACGGTCACTTTGGTGAGCAGGTTATAGCCGACCTGAACGCCGAAAGAGCCCATGATCAGCCACAAATAGAAGTAAATGAAGATCAGCAAGATCATGCGCGAGCGGGGTGAGATGAGGCGGTAGCTGAGGGCCCCAAAGGACTGACCTTCCTCACGCACACCGATCATGATGCTGGTGTAATCCTGCACCCAACCGATGAAGAAAGTCCCGACGACGATCCACAACAGGGCAGGCAACCAGCCCCATTGCACGGCAATGATCGGACCGAGAATGGGTCCCAAGGCCGCAATGGATTTGAACTGATAGCCAAATAAGACGTTACGATTGGCGGGGGTAAAATCGACGCCATCCATGAACATCTTGGCCGGTGTGGCTTTTTTGCCGTCCGGCTGGATAATATTCTTATTGATCGACTTGGCATATACGAAATAGCCTAAGCCGATGGCAGCCACACCAATTAAGAGAGCAACAATTGAATTCATCTATTCCTCCATTTGTTGAATTTTCGAAACATTTCGATCGTTGATACGAACACAGGATGGCTTGGCTTTTATTCGATAGGCACCTCCTTTATCATCCAATAAGTCATATATCATTGACAGGCCCTTAAAGCTGAGATACTATCCAACCTAACTTCGGAGAATACATAAGAGGAAAAAATGAGCCTGCATTTTATGATTGGGTTAATCGGATTGCTATACATCGTCGTGTTTGGTGGGATGGCACTCTTGCGACGGGAAGGTCTTTCTATACGATTTGCGGTTGAATCTGTTTGTATCACTGCTATTGTTGTTATTCTGGTTGTACTGACGCCGATACAAATTCATCCGACCGTGTTCCTCCTGCTTCTTTACGTAATCACTTTGCGTGTTCGTCTGATTGTAGACCTGGCGAATTATTTTGCCAGACGAGGTAGATATACTCAAGCTGAGAGGATTTACAATTTTGCCTCTCAATTGTGGCCCGACCAAACAAGCAGGTTGATCCTTAGTGTTAACCAAGCAACATTGCTATTACAGGAAAACAAGCTTGACGAATCAATTCAATTGTTCACGGATGTGCTCAATCAGGCCAACCATGGATCATTAGGGGTGAAGTACGAAGCAGCTGCACATTTTAATCTAGGCGTCGCATATCTACGCCAAAATATCGGCTCTAAGGCGACAATCGAGTTCAACTCTACAATCGACACCTGGCCAGCCTCCCTATATGCCCAACGTGCCCAGCAAGCTCTGGAACGCCAGCGTCATAAGGATGGCTTTCCTACTGAAGATAAACCAACCGACCAGTAATTCAAACTTCTTTGTTTTAGAAATAAAAATGCCAATGGGCTTGCAAATGGCTCAATGGCATTTGTAATTTTACCCGGACGATTACCAATCCACATGGCAACCGAGGATTTTTCTACGCTAGAGAAACGATAATTAGGATCGTATTTCATCGCAGCATGATTAAAGCCACTAGTATAGAAATACAACACCGCAAAGTCGCGGTGGTTACTGCTAGATTAAAATCTCATTAAGACGAGTGGTGGGAATTATATCACGCAAAAAAATGTTTTTACGGAATTATTCATGGGAATACCTATGATGAGGTAACTTTCTAAACTGCCTCACAGCCGTCTGCCTCAATCCAACCAAATGCAGCTATAAATGGTAATTTTTTCGGTCGATTATCCGATCCGGATCATTGGTTGTGGTGTTATTTTAACTTTTTATTGGGATAAACATGGGGATGGCGCGTGAACTTCAACATGCCGTTAAGGGTATAAGAATTGTTGTAAGAGCACTAACTGTGGTGATCGAATTCGACTTTAGCTCCCAAGACCTGTTTCCAATCGTGCAAAACCAGTTAAGATGAAATCCGAAAGGGGAAGGAAGGGTTCTTAAATGAAAAAGGTAATCACATTATCCTTGGCCATCTTATTTCTTCTTATCGGGTGTGGAAAGGCTTCTAGAGTTGCCCCCGTACTACCATCCACTGCAACCAATGTGTCACCGTCTCAAACGGTACCACCTACTCCTTTCCCAACGGTCACCTTTACACCAACCCATACGCCTATAACGCCGGATATTACCGCGACCACCAATCCATCTGGCCTGCATTTTGCTGAAATCCCGGAACAAATCGCCCTTCAGGATGAATCATTTAATTCAGTAGATGCATATGAATATCTCTTGCTTCCCGGAGCTTCAGCTGTGAACATGACATGGAGCGTAATCGGGAATGAACACATTGCAGGCAGCGTTTCCAATGGCGTGGTGACGGCAACCCCTCTTGACCCTGCTTGGTTTGGTTCAGAAACCATTCAGGTTGAGGCTTGTGAACCAAATCGAGCCTGCGTAACCCAGGAAATTACCTACTCTGTCATGGATAAAACTGCTTTTAGCAATGTACGAGTGACATACGTCGGCAACTCCGGCTTTCTCATTATTGTGGGAGACAAGAAAGTGCTCATCGATGCCATGTTCGAGGGATTTCCGCCCGGATATGAGCTGCCACTCGCGGTCCAATCCTCTCTCGTAAACGCCGAACCGCCGTTCGATCAGGTTGACCTGATCCTCGCAACGCATGACCACGCCGATCACTTCAGTGCGGAAATGGTACGGCAGCACATGCAAAATAATCCGAAGGCGGTCTTTATTTCCACCACACAAGCTGCCAGCCAGCTGGCGGATTTTGGTGATCGTGTCATCGCCGTGGATCCGGTCGCAGGTGCACCGGTAAATGCTGAAGCCAATGGCATTCAGGTTGAAGCAATTTATCTGAGCCACGGTACACCCTCCAGCGGCTCAACTGAAATTTTTAACAACGGTTATTTTGTAACGATAAACGGGACAAAAGTTTTCCACACCGGGGATAACGCTGCTCTTCGAGATGTTGTTCAATATAACCTCTCGGAACAGGATATTGACCTAGCCTTTGTTCCACATTTTTTCCTGCTGAATAGTGCCTCCAGGAGCATTCTTGCTAACGACATTATGGCTAAATATGTATTTCCCATTCATTACCAATATACTGAACCTGAATACAATCGAGAGGTGGTCAAGTTCAATTACCCAGATGCCATCGTTTTTAATATGGAATTGGAAAGCTGGTTCATGCCTCGTATTGATGAGTGATTCCCGGGTAGGAAGTCGTCAAAGCGGAAATATTGCTAGGAGCATTCTTAGCTCGATCCCAGAAACACGTGACCAGTTACTAAACCAAGCCCCCAGGGGGTTGATGCTATAATTACCTCATGATCGTGCTGATTGATCTGCAAAAGGTGGTTGATCAGACTACTGTTGTGGATATCCCCTCATTAAAGGTCAAAAGTGGGGAAATTGCGGCTGTCTTTGGCACAGTTGATTGTGGTAAAGATATATTGTTCCAGCTGCTCATTGGGAAGTTACGCCCGACCAAAGGCAATGTGCTGGTGGCTGGATTGAACCCCTATCGCGATCACCAGGAGTTCAGCCAATGCGTGGGGGTTCTATTTTTGGAAGATACCCTCTATAAACGGCTGTCAGCGATCGAAAATCTACACTTCTACTGCCGCCTGTATCATTTACCCAAGACACGTTCCTTTGAGGTGCTTGAGCAGGTAGGTTTAGCGGATCAAGCAGCAATGATCGCCGAGAAGCTTTCATCGGGGCTTTCTAGAAGGCTAGCACTTGGACGGGCGATCCTAAATAACCCCCAGGTATTATTATTGGCTGACCCATTTGCGGGTTGTGAGCAGACTTCCGCAGAGCTAATCAGTCAGGTCATACGCAAACAGGCAGAGAGTGGTGTTGCAGTTTTGATTTTTGCCCATGATGTTACCGGGCTGGAGAAATTATGTGATACCGTCTATCACCTGGATCAAGGCCGGATTATTGAGTCTTATGATCCGCAGCAGGAACAGATGCACAATCGGCCATTCATGATTCCAGCACGGGCAGAGGACAAGATCATCCTGATCGATCCAGCTGAAATCCTATACGTCTTCGCTCAAGAGGACCGCACATATCTCCAAACCCTGGAAGAGCAACTGCCAACCCAATTCACCCTCACCGAGCTGGAAAAACGATTATCACGCAGCGGATTCTTCCGCGCCCACCGCGCGTATCTGGTTAACCTACAGCAGGTCAAAGAGGTCATCCCCTATACCCGTGATAGCTTCAGCCTGCGATTGAAAGATGCTGCCGGGACGAAGATCCCCCTATCCAAGTCTGCCGAACGCGAGCTGCGTGAACTTTTAGAGTATTAAATATCGTTGCATCTGGTTTTTTATGCGGCTTTAAAGCCTAATATTCTACGCTATTCACCCCCCAACACAAGCTATTTACCGCCCCCGTACGCCGCTTGCCGAGTTTTTGTTGCACGGCGTATTTCTTTTTTGTATACTAATAATGGAAAAAGGTAGATAAACAAGCACCTGATAAGCTGAATATCCTGTATTATTTAGAGGGGAGGAAGCACCCGGGGAATGAACAACGCGGATTGAGCGGTGTTCATACAGCTTGCGAGTGCAATAAGAAAGAGGAAAAGTGAATGAAGGCGATCGAAGTAACTAATCTGACTCGGAAATTTGACGGCGTAAAGGCTGTGGATGGGATCAGCTTCAGCGTCGATCCGGGCGAGATCTTTGGCTTCTTGGGACCGAACGGCGCAGGCAAGACCACTACCATCCGTATGCTGACAGGCCAGCTGCTGCCAACCTCAGGGATGGCAAAAGTGGCGGGATATGATATTGTCACTGAACGCCAAAAACTCAAGCCGAAGATTGGGGTGGTTTTTGACAGTCAGAACCTATATGCGCGCATGTCTGCCCGGGAAAACCTGAACTTCTATGCACGGTTGTACCGGATCAGCAAAACACGGGTGAATGAAGTGTTAACCCAGGTGGGATTGAGCGAACGTGCAGCCGACAAGGTGATGAAATATTCAAATGGAATGACGCAGCGCTTACTGATCGCGCGATCCTTGCTGCATGAACCAGAGGTCTTGTTCATGGACGAGCCGACGCGCGGTTTGGACGCGCATATCGCCCGCGATATCCGGGGCATCATCGCCAACCTGGCGAAAACAGGCATGACCGTTTTCCTAACCACACATTACATGGAAGAGGCCGACCAGCTCAGCCAGCGGGTTGCATTCCTGGACCAGGGGCGCATCGTTGCCCTGGATACCCCGGCACACCTGAAAGCTGTTCACGGTAAAGATGAAAAGGCGACCCTGGAAGACATCTTCATCCAGCTTACGGGGAGTGAACTACGAAAAGGAAGTGAGGAACTATGAAAGCCCTGTTCGACAGCCTGCACAACGCCTGGATCATTGGCAGCAAAGACATCCAGGATGCACTAAAAAACAAGAGCAGCCTATCCAATATCATCATCATGATTTTAATGGTGGTTTTTTTCTACTGGCTCAGCGACGTACGCCCATTTGATAAGAATGTGAGTGTTGTCGTGTATGATGAAGGCAAAACCGAGCTAGCTTTTGAAACGGTCAAACTGGCGAATGGTGTTGAATATTCGTTCCGACCGGCATCCTCCCTAATGGATATGGAGCAGAAAATGGCGAATCAGAACCTGGGCATTGTGCTCCCTGCAGATTTCGACCAGGCGCTGGCATCTGGTGATACACCGATCTTGAGTGGATATATCTTCTGGGTTGAGCGCAATAAAGTAACCGAATTAGAAGCAAAATACAGCCAGGCATTCAGCGAAATTCTCAACCAGCCAGTGCAGATGAATATCGGTGAAAATATCATCATTCCTCAAGAAAACGCAGATGGAAGTCAGACCAATGTGACTTACCTGATGGTTTATTTCGTCTTCTCCACAGCTCTGTCTTTAATCCCTCACCTGATGCTGGAGGAAAAACAGACCAAGACCCTGGATGCGCTGATGACTTCTCCCGCCAGTCCTGGGCAGATCGTCTTGGGCAAAGCCCTGGCAGGATTTTTCTATATCCTGGTCATCGGTGGCCTGGCATTGGCTTTGTTCTCACGCTATATCGTAAATTGGGACCTGGTGCTGCCAGTATTCCTGGGATATGCCCTGCTGGCAATTGGGTTGGGGTTGTTGGTGGGAAGTCTGATCAAATCCATGAAGCAGTTGGGTGTCTGGATGCTTGTACTGATGCTCTCACTGATGATCCCGCCCCTCTTTTACATGTCACCCAACCTGAAAGCCGGCATCCGGCTGGTTTTCACCTGGGCTCCAACTTCGGCATTGGCCAGCCTTTTCCGCTACTCGTGCACCACCGGTGCTACACTATCACAGATCTTAACAAACCTTGCGGTTGCCACGGTAAGCATTGTGATTGTCTTTGGACTGGTCTTCTGGAAAGTACGCCGTTTCGACCGATAGACGGGATCTCGCTGCAATTGTAAATGGAGGAGTTTTGGATGTCCCAAAAAACCAAACGGTCATTTGCTGACAACTTGAATATCATCTGGACAATCGCCTCCAAAGATATCGTGGATGCGCTAAAAAACAGAGTGGTTATCTCAATGATCATTATGCTGAGCATTTTCCTACTGGCGCCGAAAGTGCTGCCCTATATCTTCGAACAGACGGAAACAGTGCTGCCAATCTATGATATGGGTGCCTCGACCCTAGCAGCCGAGCTGAAAAATGCTCCCAATCTCTCAGTGCAAGCGTTACATTCGGAGCAGGAATTAAGACAAGCCTTGTGCGGCTCCATTTATCCTGAGATTGGGTTGCTGATCCCAAGATATGAAGACCGGTTGATCGGGGCAAACGGGGAGGTTGAATTTCAAGGTTTCGCATGTTGGAGTAAACGCCACCAGGTACCGGCTATACAGCCAAGACTGGAGGAATTGCTCTCACAAGCACTGGGTAAGCCGGTGTCCATCCAGCTCGCGGGGAACATTGTATACCCACCCTCAGATGGAATTCTTTCACTCTCCCTGGTAAATATTAATTCGGTGATGATGATCCTGGTGATTGGGATTTTCATGGTACCGAGCCTACTCTTCGAAGAGAAGGAGACCAAAACCATGCAGGCCTTGCTGGTTTCACCGGCCAGCATTGGACAAGTGGTGTTTGGGAAAGCCCTGGCGGGATCGTTCTACATCCTGGTGACCGGGGTGATGATATTTGCCATATCCTGGGTGGATGTGATCCACTGGGATACGGTGATATTTTTCGTCATCGGCAGCGGATTCTTTTCAGTGGCAGTGGGGTTGCTATTAGGCACAGTGTTCGAGAAGCAGCAGGATATGGTTGGATGGATGACCGCCCTCCTGTTGCTCCTGGTAGGGGCAGTCCTGGTCAAGGCGCTGGGAATGGATGTACCAGCCCTGGTGAAAAGTATAATTACCTGGGTGCCATCCGTTGCACTGGCTGAAATTTGCCGAGCTATCTTCGCGGAGACAGTATCTGCGGTGCAGGTTTGGACGAACTTTGGGATAATAATAATCATCTCATTACTGCTCTATGCCTTTGTTATCTGGAAAGTGCAGCGGTCTGATCGGTGAGTAATGGTTGAGATTAGCGATCATAAAGGAAAATTTTATTGAACTTATTAAGACGTTCTTATCAAGGTGAGGAAGATTATGCCCGTATCCGGGATTTTCTCCGTGATGTTTTCATATGCAATGAGCACCGGATGTTGAGCTGGCCGGTCGCCAGGCTGGATTACTGGCGCTGGCATGGCATCATGAACCTCAACGATGGGAAGCTGGAAGAGGATGTATATCTATGGGAAACTGAGGAAGGGCGGATTGCATCTGTATTGAACAGGGAAGGGTCAGGGCAGGCGTTCCTTCAAATCCATCCCGCTTTTAAAACAGCACAGTTGGAAGACCAAATGATCGCCCTGGCGGAAGAAAAATTGCGGGCACCGAGCCGGAGAGGTGGTACGGTGCTGTGGGTCTGGTCCGATGCAGGTGATTTTCAGCGACTTGACCTACTGGAGAGGCGAGGCTTTTCCCACATCGCTGAAGCGGATGAGCACCAATGGCGGCGCAGCCTGGAATTGCCCATACCAGATAATCCGGTGAGAGAAGGTTATACCATTCGATCGCTAGGTGATATTTCTGAATTACCCTCGCGTAGCTGGGCATCGTGGAGGGCTTTCCATCCTGATGAACCGGATGAAAAATACGACCCTGACTGGTCGTGGTATCAGAATATCCAATCAGCACCGCTCTACCGGCCCGACCTTGATTTGGTCGCCATCACCCCCGCGGGAGAAGTAGCTGCCTTTACCACCATCTGGTACGATGATGTCACTCACAGTGGATATTTTGAGCCGGTGGGGACCACGCCGGAACACCAACGCTGTGGCCTGGCGCGCTCGCTTTTATGTGAAGGGATGAGACGGTTGAAATGCTTAGGAGCCACTCAGGTTATGACTATCGGTGGCGAGCCTCCGGCAAATGCCTTGTACCAATCCGTATTGGGGCCAATATATGATTTATTTCAGCCTTGGGAGAAAAGATGGCCAGGATAGAGGGATGCGCAAGCGAAAATGAAACGTTAAAATCCATCATCAGCCGCATACCCGCCTGGGATGAAGCGGAGCAGGTAAGGATCGAACAGATTGCTGGCCTGACCAACAGCAACTATCGCATCACAGTCAACGGTGAACGTTTCGTCCTTCGGGTGAGCGGCAAAAACACTGAACGCCTGGGGATCAACCGCCAGTACGAAGCCGAAGCTCTGAAATCTGCCGCAGACATGGACATTGGTCCTGAGATATTTGCGTTCCTGCTACCCGAAGGACACCTGGTCACACGTTGGGTGGAGGGGAAGCACTGGAGTGCAACAGAGTTTCGCACCCCTGAACACATCCGCTTGCTGACCGAGACGGTGAAGCGCATCCATGCCATGCCACCCAGCGGGGCTGTTTTCTCCCCCTTCCGGCGGGTCGAAGCCTATAATGAGACGTCGCGTGGCTTTAACGTCCCCTTTCCGGCTGACTTTGATGGATTCATCGAGACCATGCATGCAGTCGAGGCTGTACAGCAACGCGATGCATCCGATTGGCAGCACTTTTGCCACAATGACCTGGTAAGCGTAAACTATCTATACTGTGAGCAAGATCAACAGATCAAAATCCTGGATTGGGAATTTGCCGGTACTGGGTGACATTTACTATGATCTCGCCACAATGGTTTACACTCATGATAATGTAGGTCCTATCCCGCCTGAGTTGGAACGGGTCATGTTAGCCTGTTACTTTGGAGAGGCCACCCCCCAGCAGCTCAGGCGGTTGAATGGGATGAAATACATGTTGATGCTCTTCACCGGCATGTGGGGACTGGTACAGCATGGCATGCAGATGGGAGGATTGATCCCGTCAGTGGATGGGTTTGACTATCTGGAGTTTGCAAATTATCTGTTTGCACACGATATCCTGGAGCTCCAGCGAACCGTCGCTGGATAAATATAAATCCTACCATCTGACTCTACAGGTCAATATCTTGTCGATTTCTGAAGTGAGTTTTTGAATGTAAGCCGTCCTTCCTGGGTACGGCTTGATCAATCAAGAGTAGGACTACATCCTGCCAGGCACACCAAGATGAATACTTATCAGACAAGGTATACATTGGAAGGTACCGTTAAAATAACAGAAGAATAAGCAAAAAGATTATACGCGCAGGTAATTCTGTCATCTGCAGTAGAATGATCTTTCAACTTACTCAACTGGATTGCACGCCATGTGGATCAAGCTGATCGTGCCGAGCTCTGGCTGACCGAAGATGAATATCCAGAAACCTGGCTGGCCGATATCCAAGTGAAAGTAGAGTCTCCAACACCCCCAAGGGCGATGAGTCGGGTCTTGGAGGTAGAAAGGATCAGCGGTATGAATGTGGGTGAGGGGAGGTTCTCGGCACGAATCATTGATCCATTATGCCCATGGAACGAGGGCAGCTGGCATTTTGAATCTTGCGATGGCAAACTTGAAGCATCGAAAACGTCAACCGCAGATTGTGAATTGACGATTCAAGGATTGACTGCCTTGATCGCCGGAACGCATGACCCGCAGGATATCCCTCTGCACGGCTGGGGTGATCTCAATCCGGCCACTCAGCTCATCCTGTGTGAAATGTTCCCAAGGATGCATCCTTTTATGCATGAAAGCTTTTAAGCCATTGACAACGATCATGCGAACTGATTGAGGTAAAGTCTCAAAATTAAGGGTTATAAAACCAAGGAGAATTCATGGAGCCAAATGAAGCAGACAAAATCGAAGTTGAAAAAACCATTAATAAAGCAATCGGCTGGGCGTTGACCAAGGATTTCGAAGGGTTGTTTTCCGCGGTGGCTCAAGATGAGGATTTCTTTATCTTTCATCCTGATTCGAAAAGCACAATCATCGGCTTCCAGGCATTCAAAAGCTTAGCTGAACGATCGTGGATGAACGAGGCTTTTAAAGCCACTAACTATGCAATCAATGACCTACGGGTTACGTTTGCTAAATTGGGAAATGTCGCATGGTATTCGTGCTATCTTGACGACCATGCCGAATGGAAAGGACAACCCATTGGATGGGATAATTGCCGTTGGACGGGAATTGTGGAAAAGCGCGGCGGCAAGTGGGTAACTGTCCAGATGCATTTCTCATTTCCCAAGGATGCGTAAAGAATGGGGTGAGTTCCATCACGCCGCTCAGCGGGAAGGTGCTGCACTGATTGGCGGAGGTTTTGGATCTTCGCAATCGGACTAGAATCCAGTGTTCATCGGTTATTTCCAACAGTAATGGTCGAGCATTGCTTTACTAGGGTTTTGCATGTTGGGACAACGAATGTCAAGGATTTTATGGCAGATAAAACCTTTATAGAATTCCACAGGCTGGCCGGTCTGAGGGTGGAAATTAGAAGCCATCAACTCTGGACTGGGTTCAATCAGGTAAGATTGGACTCGTGCCCGAGCTGAGTTGCCAAGATGAACTTCATCAAGTGGCGGGAAGTATAGAAAGTATGGATCGGTTGATAGTTAAGTAAATAAGGAGGAGATATGGACAGAGAGGGATTTCGTGAGCTGCTCAAGACACGCCAGCTGACCGATGATGAGATCGAGGCTTCGATAGCCATTGCCGAAAGGTTCGAGGAATACCTTGGCTCATTAGGTGGGATTCCAGATGCAGCATCCACCTGGAAATTCAGCAAAATGCTCATCCATGAGGGGCAAAACACATATAATAATTTGCTTTCCTTAGCGTGTTACGGTCGTTTTACCAAAAATAATGTCATTTATGTTGCCATCGTGGAATTATTGGATGGTGCAGAAGCCCAGCCAAATTTGTATAAAAAAGTCGGGGACCTGTTTGGTGAAGCGGTGCGGGAAGAAGTTTTTGCTGGTATTGGTGTATCCGCATTAGGTGTACCACCTCCCGAAAAACCATTTGATATGTTTCCGGTAATCGACCGGCTGATCGGAAAGGTGGGTTATGAGCAAACCGAGCGGTTGCTTTCTGCCTGCCTGAGGGATTTACCCGATGAGTATTTCCTTGATGAGCGAGAGAAGTATAGTAAAGCGCCTGGCATTGACGATTATTTAATGAAGAAGCATCAAGCGTTCGTGAGACAACTTGAGAAATGCCAGCAGGATGGTGATCTGTTCTTTTCGCAGGAAATTACACACGAGGTGGTGGAATTCGTCAGGGATCGTCAAGAGATTGAATGTGGTGTGCGGGAGGGAAACCTCTTGTACATTTCGAAAATCCCCTATAACGCCAAACAATATCTGCATGAGGCTGATCCAACCTTAAAGCGATACTATGCCTGCCACTGTCCATGGGCACGAGAAGCAATCAAGAATGGCAACGTTCGGATGAACGCGGTTTTCTGCAATTGCAGTGGCGGTTTCAGCAAGAAGCCATGGGAGGTCATTTTTGGGCAGACACTCCAGGTTGATCTGCTTGAATCGGCCATCAAAGGAGATTTTCGCTGCCGGTTTGCGGTTCATCTACCGGAGAACCTGGAGTTTACCTAAGCATAACGAGGAAACCCTATGGATTGCGGAAAAACTCCCCAGGAAATTAATCAGGTGGAACCAACGAGATGAAGCCTTTTCGAGAGCTTTCCCGCCGTGGTCGTTTATATAGGCTTAGGAAATTAGCAATCACAGCCCTTGAGGCTTATAAGCTAGAGGGGGCACGTCTCAGGTTTATCCAATATGGTGAAAATATCATCTACCGAGTGGACGTGCCTGACTCACCACACTCAAAAGCGATACCGCACCTTATATTGCTAATCGGTACGTACTTCGCATCCATGCCGTGGATGACGCCGAATCCATTGCCTCAGAATTAACCTGGCTGGCTGCCCTGAACCGTGAAGCTGGCATGCCTGTGCCTGCGCCGGTTATGATGCCGGACGGTAAATTGTTGACCACGATCACCACTCCAGGCATACCGAAGGGGCGGGTCGTCTCGTTGATGCGCTGGCTGGATGGACGAAGGTTCGCCATGGACTGCTACCAAAACACCTGACTGCGTTGGGACAGGTTGTGGCTCAACTGCACACCTTTTCGGCCAACTGGCAACCTCCCGGTGGGTTCTCTCGCCCTCATTGGAATTGGGACTCACAGCTTGGTGGGAGCCTGTTCAGATATCCAATGGAAGAGGTGGTCGAGACCATACCTGCCAAATTCAAGCAGCCTTTCCTGGTCATATCCAACGAAGCCAAACGGATTATGGAATCCATCGGTAAGGGTCCTGATGCTTATGGATTGATCCATGCTGACCTGTACCCAGAGAACGTGCTGTTCAAGGCTGGCAAAGCCTTTCCTATAGACTTTGAGGATTGCGGCTATGGGTATTGGATGGGGGATATCGCCGTAGCATTATGTGAGTGGGCGTGGGGAAATGAGTGGGAGCAGATGCGCGATGCTTTTCGGGAGGGCTATGCCCAAATCCGAACGCTGCCCGAAACACAGTGGGCTAAGCTTGATCTTTTCATCGCGGCGCAATTTGCTACGATAGTGCTGTGGTCTTCAGTTTTCCTCATGAATGACCCTAAGCGAGCGGCGGAGTACGAACCCTGGCGGGAGAAGGTCGGCAACCAACTCTTGGGCTACTTCAATCGATGAATACTGAATATCCATCCATTCAAACTCCACACCTGATTTTACGTCCGCTTGAGCCAAGCGATGCAGGGATACTACACCGTATCTACCAATCGGAGGGAGTATTGCGTTACTTCCCTAATCCCATTCCGCCAACGCTGGAGAAGGTCGAGCGGTTTATTGCCGGGCAGCAGGAACACTGGGAGAAGTATGGCTATGGTAATTGGGGAGTCGTGCCGGAAGGTGAGAGCGAAATTATTGGCTGGGCAGGCTTGCAGTATCTGCCTGAGCTTGACGAAACTGAAGTAGGTTTCTTGCTGGACCGTCCCTTCTGGGGCAAGGGCTATGCCACTGAAGCTGCATTGGCCTCATTGAAGTTCGGCTTTGAGCATTTCAGCCTGGATCACATCATCGCCCTGGTACATACAGATAACCTTGCTTCACGGCGTGTGATTGAAAAGTGCAGTATGAGCTATATGGACACCCTTTCCATGTGGGGGATTGAACTGATGCGCTATCGAACTGAAAGCTCTCTTCTTTCTGATAGTTAACTGACCTTCGACATCGAGCAGCCAGTGAGGAGAATGTTATGTTTGTGGGTAATATCAAAAGATTGGTTTTGATCCCAGCTATGATCCTACTGGCTGGCTGCAATCCTTCTGGGAACACTACATCCATCCCCTCAACCTCAACGCAAATTCGCACAGCCACACCAACTGTGCAGCCCAGCCCAACTCTTACGATAGTTAACCCAACAGCAACAATAGACTCCCCGACTGAATTACCATTCCCCGAACCAACCGCGAACTTGCCTGAGAGCACAGTGGTCGATGTATCATCTCCGCAGGTGCTGGTTGGTCACAGCGGGATCGTGAGCGTCCTCGCTTTTTCACCGGATGGGAGTCTCCTGGCTTCCACCGGGGAAGACACAACAGTCAGGTTATGGGATGTGGCAACCGGCCAGATGATCCAGAACATTCAAGGTGGTTCCGGTTCGATGAGAGGTTTAGATTTTTCACCAAACGGCCAACTACTGGCAACCATCGAGCAAGATAGCACCATCGCCCTATGGGATTTATCCAATTACCAGGTGGTTCGTCGGATCAATAATCGGGGGCTTCGAGCCTGCGGCGTAGATTTCTCTCCAGATGGTACTCTCCTGGCTTCCGGTCACGTAGATGGCTTGGTCCGGTTATGGAACGTAGAGAGTGGCGAACAGGCGGGAGAATTACGAGGTCTGGAAGCTTTATCGTGCTCTGTGGCATTCGCCCCAGATGGCAACCGGATTGCCTCGGGGGGTGGTGACCCTGACTATCGCGTCCTCATTTGGGATGTGTCTAGTGGAATGACGCTTCATACTCTAGACGGTCATACCAAAAATGTATACCAGGTCGTTTTTTCACCGAATGGCACTTTACTTGCCTCTGCTAGTGGCGATCGGACAAGCAAGGTCTGGGATACTGACAATGGTGAGTTGCGATATACCCTGGTTGCTGATAAGTATAAAATGTCTTCTGTGGATTTTTCACCAGACGGTAGTTGGTTGGTTTCAGGTGGTATTGATGGTACGGTGCGGCTCTGGGAAGTGACCAGTGGTCAGCAACTGCTCACTTTGCCTGGGCACAAGGGAGAAATCTACTCGGTAGCTTTTTCACCAGTCGGAAATCTATTTGCATCCAGTGGGGAACAAGGTGAAGTATTGTTATGGCACATACCTTCTGCATGGATCGAAACTCCACAGCCGGGATTATCCAGTAATGATCGTGAACTCATCGTCTTCTACTCCGAACGGGATGGGGATGCTGAAATCTATCTAATGAACCCAGATGGCAGTGATCAACGCCCAATAACCGATAATAATGCTGATGATGTCGCTCCATCCTGGTCGCCTGACGGGATGCAGATTGTATTTGAATCTGATCGTGATGATCCACACCCGAAGGCCTGCTTTCCGAATTGCAACTATAACCTATATGTGATGAACGCTGATGGCAGTAACCAGCGCCAACTGACCAACCTGCCGGGTGCGGAATGGCATGCCGACTGGTCACCGGATGGAAAATCACTGGCCTTCACTGGTGGAGATATCGGTTATGAATCACAGGGGATATACAAGCTCGACCTGGAAAGCAGCGAACTGGAGCCACTGCTCGTCGATGAGTTCAACAACGATGCCGCCGATTGGTCGCCTGACGGTAAGGAGATTGCTTTCTCATCCAATCGTGATGGCAACCTCGACATCTTTGTCATGAATGCTGACGGGAGTGAAGTCCGCAAGGCAGTTGATACTGGAATGAATGATTACTTCCCCGATTGGTCGCCCGATGGCTTACAAATTGCTTTCTTCGCTATAGATTGGCCTACCGTCCGGCAGGATATCTTTACGGTGAATACTGACGGGAGCAACCTGAAAAACCTGACCAACACTCCACGAGTTGTTGATGAAGATCCAAAATGGTCGCCGGATGGAAGCAAAATTCTCTTCCAATCCGATCGGGATGGGAATTTTGAGATCTATGTAATGAACCCGGATGGGAGTCAGCCTCAAAACCTGACGCGTGACCCAGGCCGGGATTACGTGCCGGATTGGTGGGCACCCGAGATTAACAGGGAGACGGCTGCTACTCCCAGTCCGAAAATTGCTTTCGTTTCTGTGCGGGATGGCAACGGTGAGATTTATACCATGAACAGTGACGGCAGCAATCCTCAACGACTGACACATAATACTACCTGGGATGGATTACCAGTCTGGTCACCCGATGGAACCCAGATTGCATACTATTCTTATCTCAGTGCGCATTCGTGGGTAATCAAGATTATGAATGAGGATGGCTCCAACCAACGCCAATTGACCAAAGGGGGCAGCTGCGATGGCGCTCCAATTTGGTCCCCCGATGGATTGCGGATAGCCTTTACAGTGGATGCGGATTGCACTGCCAACCAGCGGCAGACGGCTGTCATCGATATTGACGGGCAGAATTTCCACCTCATCACGCAAAACGAAGCTGACAATGTCAGCCATGCCTGGTCCCCGGATGGCAGCCAGATTCTTTTGTCATCCAACCGCGATGGAGATGAAGAAATCTATATCATGAACGCGGATGGCAGTAACCTGATCCAGTTAACAAACAACGATTACATTGACTACATGCCATCCTGGTCGCCCGATGGTCAGTGGATCGCTTTTGTATCAAACCGGGGGGGCAATGATGAAATTTACATCATGGATATGACTGGCTCCAATCTGGCCAGACTAACCAATGACCCAGCCGATGATTGGTTTCCCACCTGGTCGGCAGATGGGAGGCAATTGTTGTTCAATTCCTGGCGGGGAGATGGTGATCTGGAGGTTTATCTTATGGACCGGGACGGCAAAAACGTCAGGCAGCTGACCGACAGCCCGGGTGAAGATTTTAATGCCGTCTGGCAGCCATAATCATCAGGTCTGGATAGATAATAAAGCTCGAGCAATGATCAGGTTGAGCCTTTTTAGATTAGCACCTGGCCGCACAGGTGTGGTGAGTGGATGGGGTATCTATTATCAGTCGATCCATTTTATGACGCTTATCCAGACCAGGACCTGAATTGGCATGAATTTGCTTGTAATTGCGGGGGTAATGCCAGTAATTTGCGGGACAGGCAATCTTGATTCATCCTTCCCAAATTAGATAAATCAGAGTAGAATTATCCAACTTCAGAATTGGGCTAGACATCTGAAGGTGGTTGTTCAATTTCATAAAGCGAGGGTATTGCCCTCTCTTTCAAAGGAGGAAGGTCATGTCTGATTTGCTAACTGATGTAAAAATGGCTACCGGATTGAGTCAAGAAGCGATAGCCGGACTGCGCACTAAATTACGCGGTGATTTAATCCAACCTGGCGATCCACAATATGACATGGCTCGCAAGGTCTATAATGCGATGATCGACAAACATCCCGCACTTATCGTACGCCCTGTTGATGTAGCGGATGTGAGCAGCACAGTCGACTTTGGATGCGAACACGGATTGACCGTGGCGGTGCGTGGAGGAGGTCATAATGGACCTGGCTTTGGCACCGTTGATGGAGGTCTGGTCATCGACCTGTCACGCATGCGAGGGATACGGGTTGATCCTGATGAGAAAACCGTGCGTGTCGAGGGTGGTGCAGTATGGGGGGATGTTGATCATGCCACCTACCCGTTTGGCCTGGCTGTACCAACTGGTTTCATATCATCTACTGGAGTTGGAGGATTGACTTTAGGGGGTGGAATAGGATACCTTGCACGACGCTATGGATTAACCATCGATAATCTACTCAGTGTGGATATGGTCCTGGCGGATGGCTGTTTCGTCACTGCCGATAAGGAGCATAATGAAGACCTCTTCTGGGCAGTGCGTGGTGGGGGTGGGAACTTTGGGATTGTGACATCGTTTTTATTCCGCGGCAACCCGGTTAGCACAGTATATGGGGGACCGATGATCTGGTCATTGGAAGACTCAGCCGATATCCTGGCATACTGGCAGGATCTGATCCTGAAAGCCCCGGAAGAGCTCAATGGATGGTTCGCATTCCTTACAATACCTCCTGCAGCCCCATTCCCTGAGAAGTATCACCTACAAAAGATGTGTGCTGTAGTTTGGTGCTATACCGGCCCATTAGAGAAAGCGGAGGAAGTTTTCAAACCCATCCGGTCTTTCCGCCAGCCTGCCATCGATTTCGTGGGTCCAATTCCATTCCCGGCTTTGCAAAGCATGTTTGACGCAGGATTCCCAGCCGGATTGCAGTGGTATTGGAGGGCAGATTTCTTCGATCGTTTTGAAGACAAGGCAATCGACCTGCACGTCAAGTATGGTAAGATCCTGCCCACTCCGCAATCTACCATGCACATTTACCCCATTAATGGTGCACCATCGCGTGTGGGTAAGCAAGCTACTGCATGGGGTTACCGGAATGCTAATTTTGCGCAGGTGATGGTGGGTGTTGATCCGGATCCGGCGAATAATGATCGAATGATTCGATGGGCAAAGGATTATTGGCAGGATTTGCACCCCTACTCGCTCGGGGGTGGTTATGTGAACATGATCATGGACGAAGGTCAGGAGGGTGTTAAAGCAGCCTATGGGGATAACTATACGCGTTTAGCACAGATCAAAGCCAAATACGATCCGAATAACTTCTTCCATATCAATCAAAATATCCTTCCCAGACCTTGAAAAGGATATTTTTACCATCTGTTTTCCTCTAGCCAGCTCCTGAATTGGAGCTGGCTTTATTGTCATAACAAACATCAAATATGGGTTTCTTGTATTCTTCCTCGCAGCTTGCCTGTTCCCAACGCTGCTTCGAATCAGCCCTCAACCAGATGGTAAATTGAGGAATTGAACCATCTACAAATGGGGTTTCTGGTTAGCGGGGCAAGCGTTCCTTGGCTTCGTGAGCGGCAGCTTCCATCGCTTCGAACATGGTGTGAGCCTCTTCAGCGGTCAGCTTTGCGTCAAGCAGGGGCAGGTAGATTTCCTCTTCCTTGGCAAAGTGAACCTTCACTAGTGCATAGAGACCATACAAGACACGTTGTAGCGCTCTGGCTTGGCCAAATGTGATGGTAAGCTGGGTCCGGTGAACGCGCAACGTCCCCAGCTCCTGGGTGAGGCGGTCCACTTCGACATGGTCTCGACTCATGGTCGCAGTAGCTTGTGTAGCTCCCATGGCTTTTTGGACCATGGGGTAAAGCGCCTTTTCTTCGGCCTGGGCGTGTGGGAGCAGCTGATTGGTCAGGAATTTATAGGACTCTTCTATTTTGTCGTGGGCTGAGCTGGTGAGGCTCTCGTATACGGCATCGCCGGCTAAGCGCAGGGCTTCAATATGTGGGTAGAGCTCTTTGTGCTCATCTCTGAGGGGTTGGGTTATGCTTGTCATCGCTTTTCTCCTTTGAGGGCATGAAACTTACCTATATCATACAACTTAATCGTGCGTTTGTAATCGAATTTTAACATTTTTCAAGATTTGTCATCCATTGTAAAAAGTTTTCTTTTCCTGGCAAAGGTCTTCACCCATGTCCACGAGCCGATAACAAATTCAATCACTCCCTCGAATACCGTTCAAAAGATTATTTAATTAGGACAATTATGGTTAAGTAAATATTAATTAGGCGGGTATAGTAGTCATTATAATCACCTAAATATTCGATCTAATTAAAGAGGCAAAAAATGTCAACCATGAAAGCAATTCGTATTCATCAAATGATTGAAGGTAAACACACCTACGGCAAACTCGTATTGCAGGTTGTGGAATAGGATCTAATTGATATAACGAGAACCGCCGGGCGACTTCGGCGGTTTTGCGCTACCCCGTCATTCTTATATGCCATTGCCCATCCTGTCATTTGCTTGGCCGCTAAAGATCAGGGTTCTCCAGCTAATGGGGGATAGGTCAGGTGACCGCCAAGGTCTCCCAGCTCAGGAACAGCAACCCCCTGCATGCCCAACATGAGCGCCAGCTCACCACCATGATGCATGTCATGGGTCAGGATACGCCAGATGGTCCACTGGAATGACACGGAATAGACTTTTCCCCAATACTCCTGGCGGTAGGTGCGAGACAGATCCTGCACAGTCCATTGATTAAGCGTGTCAGCAATCATCTGCCAGCTGGCATCCAACCAGTGGATAATCTCTTCCTTTGTCTCAGCAATAGCCGTTTCTGGACCTGACTCCTCAGCTTTTAGTTTCAGTTCGAGACTGCCCGGTGCGGGCATGCGGGCGAACCATCCAATCCGCCCCAGGGCAATGTGACTGGCCAGCTCTCCCACCGAGCGGGATTTCGGATTTGGGCGCCAGATCAGCTGGTCATGGGTGAGTGGCTGGATGGCGTGGAGGATGCTCGTCTGGTACCCATCCCAGCCATCAAATATTTTAGAGAGTGAGGTTGAAGATTCGGACATGTGGATGCTCCTTTGGCAGGGTCAGGCAGGCGATATGGCTATTGTCAGCCAGCCCAGGTCAAACCTATAATACCATCATCTACATGGATCGATTCCATCAGCTTATTATCAAACGCTTCAAGCTATTCGTCAGCTTTCTGTGACTCGAGGATAATCGACGGGTTGAGGAACTCGCCAATACGCTCTGCCTCGGCTGCATTTCCTCCCTGCACTGAATCGGTGGGTGATGGGATTCGATCGACTATGAAAATGATACGGGCGTGCTCGCGGGATACTCCAACCCGAAGGGACCGAGCAGATAAGAATAGCCAGCCGGTGCTTGTACCTCTTTCGCTGGATGATTTAGGATATGCTCCCTGACAACTTCTTCTCAGTTGTGGAGGGAATTTCTTTTACCCAAATCAGGCTGAAGATAAAGACAGCGCACAATATCAGCGCCCCGCTAAGATATGGATAATTTGGATTGACATCGAAGATTGCTCCCGCATAGAGCGGACCTACCACACGTCCCAGGCTGACAAAGGAGTTGCTCAAACCCATGGATGCACCCTGTCCGACAAGGGTGCGTTTTGAAGTCAGGGAATGGATTGCCGGGCGTAAAAACGTGATCGACAATGTGAAGATGCCGGTGGTTAATAAAACGGCAGCGTACGAGTTGGCCAGCAACAAAAGGATGAAACCCATAGCGCCAACGATCAAAGAGGCTTTAATGACGGTCAGTTCACCCCAATGCCCGGTGATGACGCCGGTTAGCGCGCCGCGACCGATCAATGCAATGGTGCCTATCAGTGTGAGAATACCACCAACCTGCTCCGGTCCGTAATCCAATTTATTGAGTACATACAGCCCAAAAACAGCTTCAAAATTACTGGTGCCGAAGGTCGCCAGAAATGCAAGAAGCAGAAGCAAACCAATGGGGCTGGTCAATGCGCGCCATAATTCGTTGAAGCGGATGAGTTTGATTTTTTGCTCTTGCGTACCACGCGCCTCGAGCGGCAACGATTCGGGGAGCAGAAGGGCAACCAGAAAAACGGAGAGTAACGCCAGGGCAGCAGAGACAAAGAACGGGGTTGAGAGAGAATCACCTGCGAGCAGTCCACCAATGCCGGGGCCAATGACTGTCCCGGCACCGGCCACGGCACCCAGTAAACCCATCCCACCCCCACGTGCTTTTTCCGAGGTGCTGTCACCAATGTATGCCATCGTTGTCGAGAGGGTGGCTGAGGAGAGAACGCCCGAAAAAGCCCTGAAGGTGATCAACATCCAAATTTGGTCAGCGAGGCCAAAAAGAAACATGGACAGGGCGTAGCCAAACATTCCAACCATCAGGATCGGTTTGCGACCAACCCGGTCGGAGATACTACCCCAGATGGGACCAAACAGGAACTCGGTCAGGGCGGCAGTGGCTACCAACAATCCTAATGTGCTGCCGCTTGCTCCCAATTCGTCAATGAGAAATGGGAAGACCGGGATGACCATCCCAAACCCCAACATGACCACGAGCAGGGCAAAGGACAGGATGACCAGGTTCTTCCGGCTGGTTGTTTGCATTGCGCCTCAACTGCTGTTTTTCAACAGTGTTACCACCCCTGCGCTGCCATCTACGGTGATCCTTTGCCCATGGTGAATGCGCCGGGTTGCGATACCCGTGCCCAATACTGCCGGGATGCCGTACTCGCGGGCGATAATCGATCCGTGTGAGAGAGGTCCACCGATATCAGTCACGACAGCCGAAGCCATGGCGAACAACGGTGTCCAGGCTGGCGTAGTGATCGGGGCGACGATCACGTTGCCCGGCTGCATGCGGTTGAAATCCTGTGGGGAAGAGAGCACGCAAGCCGTCGCGGTCACAATACCAGCGCTTGCTCCCACGCCTTTAAGAATGTGCTCTGTCTGTTCGCTTTCGGACGATGGCACAAAGTGAGTCATATCAATACCCATATACTTCTTGGTAGGCGGCAAGGTGGGAGGCGGGGAGAGATGCCTGGCGGCTTCCAAGGCTGCACGGCGTTCCCGCACGGAAGAAACCATCGAAGAGAGGGGTGAATTCCTCACCAGGCCTGGCAAAATCGTCTCCAGCTCGGTTTTATTCAGATAATAAATGTCTGCCGGTACTTCGATCACACCTGTATGCACCAGGCGGCAGCCCAATTCGATAAAGGCTCTACGCAATGCGGGATAGCCCAACCCGATGTCGGCAATTGCATCCTCACGCACCTCGGCCCTAGATTGCGCCAGGCGCAGGGACTGTTGGAAAGCCCAACGACGAAAGCCCCTGATATTTTTAAGCACGGTCTCGGTGGAGTGGAGGCGTCTTGTCTCCAGGTTACTTTGGCGTTCATAGGGGTTGGTCCCTTCGCCGCGCAGGTGCATCTGACAGACCTGCAACATTGGCGTGGGATCATCCAGCGGTAAAGGTTTAGTAAAGTCTGCCTCATAGATGATATGACCGAAATGATCCAGGTGGGCGCGGAAGCGGCGCTGCCATTCTACCCAGATTTCCTGTGGCAGGTCCATGGGCGGAGAATCCGCTGACCAAAGCCGGGTAAGCACAGAGGCATCCGTGTTGAGGATCAGATTGGCGAGTTCAGGGTAGTTGCGGACCCACTCAGCCAGGTCAAAAAGCGATTTGTCTGCCTGGATGGGGAGGCTGTTATAACCCATCAAGAAGGTAGTGGCTTCAGGATCGCCTTCACGTTTTACCAACTTATCGTAAACCCGGCTGAAGAGCATCTCCGTACCGGCGGAAGCGCCGGTGGTGGCAACCAGGATTGAGGCAATATACTCGCCCATCCTATCAACCAGATCTTGAATACAACGCCATAATTCGTCGGTAGTCAACTCTTTCATTGACCTGTCTTTCCAATCGGCAGCAGTTTGGGCATAACGTGGGCGGATATCATCGCGCCAGAGTTTAAATCCATCCCGCATCAGGCGCGGAAAGGAAGGCACCATGTGGATCAAAATCCACCGCAATTCCTTTGAGCTGAATGTTCCGCACATATAAACATAATGATTGATAGTGGTGATGTAATCACGTGGCAAGGCAGGCTCAGAACGCGTCATCTGGCGCATTACGTGGTTGACCCCCATCTCTACGATAGCCGGAATACCCATAGAGACGAATAGCGGGCTGACTGGATTGGGCATCAGATCCGCCAGGCTACCGCGCATGTACTGCCCCTTTGGCTTGGGTAAAATCCACTCGACAGGCGCAAGCGCCTGCGGCTCGGGCAGGGCAGTAATGGGCCGCGCTTGCAAGATGGAATATTTACCATCTGCCAGTGCCCATTCGATGTCCATTGGCATGCCGTAGATTTGCTCGATTTGCACACCCAGGCGAACCAACTCCGCAACGGCGAAGTCATCCAACACGGGAGCGCTACGCAACTCGGGCGGCACCGGCTGTTCTTGGGTGGCTCCATCCAACCTCACGGTCATCACCTGTTTATCAGCGGTTTGGCGCTCCAGCACCTGGCTGCTGGCTTTATCCACAACCATAGTGTCTGGGTTCACCGCTCCGCCCACCACGGCTTCACCCAAACCCCAGGCAGCATTGATCAACATCTGGTCTCGCTGGCCATTCAGTGGGTTGGCGGTGAACAGGATGCCGGCTGCCTCGGCTGGCACGAGCAACTGCACCACCACCGCCAGGCTGACCGCCTGGTGATTGATCCTGTTCTTTTCGCGGTAGCCGATGGCACGCGCCGTCCATAAGGAAGCCCAGCAGCGTTTGACAGCCTCCAGTACTTCAGCAGGCGTATTGATGTTGAGATATGTATCCTGTTGCCCAGCGAAAGATAGTTCCGGAAGATCTTCTGCGGTTGCCGACGAGCGCACTGCAACGGAGGGTCGGTTGCCGGGCAGACACCCGTATGCGCGTGCGATTGCTCCTGCGACGTCTGCCGAGATGCTAGCGTTTGCGAACAGGTCACGGATTACCCTCGACGCAGCTTCCAAAGTAGCGGGTTGGTTAAGGTCGACTTCTTTCAGAGCGGCCTGGATTCTGGGGAGTAATTTATTTTCCGCCACAAACAGATCATAGGCTGCTGTAGTCACGTGAAAACCGTCTGGCACCGGCAGCCCATGTGAAGCCAGCCGGGCAAGTGAAGCCCCTTTGCCACCAGCAATTTCCAAAGTGACGTGAGAATCAGCTAAAGTCAAAACATACACAGGTTGCATTGCCTTTCTCCTTTATTGTAATTACCCGTGGATTTCCGCGATATGATTAACCGCAATTACTGTCAGGTTCAAATCCCATATCTTGTTCAGAATTGCGCGTAATTTTGCCTGGTCTGGGACGCAGGCTATGAGATGAGTCTCTTGGATTATTTCATCTACCCATTCAGTCGAGATCGTCGAATGGTTGAACCAATCCGACCATTGTTCGTCGAGTACGCCCTGAATCCTGATGTCATAATACATACCTTCTGAAGATGAGATTGACTTGAGCATATTTTCGGCTCCTGGTGTTCTATCGTTCATCAACAGTATAGCCATGAAATGGGTGATTTGTTATCCCATTAATGGGTGATTTTTCCCCTTGATATTAAAATCCCCCACTATGAATGTGGGTGAATTAATGATCCATGATACGACTTACAACAGACCCAATTCTTGTGCTCGGATCAACGCATCATAACGACAATGAACCCCCAGTTTCGTGTAAATATTTTTTAGATGAGATCGCGTCGTATGGACGGAAATATACAGCTTATCCGCAATTTCCTGGCTGGTAAGGCTGGAGGGTAGCAGATGCAATACATCAATTTCGCGGTCGCTGAGAGGTTCGATAAGAATCTCAGATCCTGGAGCGCGCCCAGACGGAGAACGGGGGGTTTGGGATGCAAAGGAAAGCAATAATTTCTCTATAAAAGCCACCCGGGATTTTTCGGTTAACTTTGATTGTGCTGACTTGATTAAAGATTGGATCTTTTCCCCCTCGTCGACAAAGATGCGCACGAATCCTTCTGGCTCAGCCAGGGTGAGAGCATGTTCGAGCGCCAGGAGGGCTTTGTCCTTCTCTCTCTTCTTTAGGAAAGCCAACGCACGTAGCAACTCGGTTTCAATCAAAAGCACCGGGCGATCTATTTTCTCAAGCAGAGTCAGTTGCCTATCCAATAAGGCGAGAGCCTCATCCTGATGCCCCTCTGCCAACCAAAGCCTGGCAACCACCAGGAGTTCATACTTGATCAGGCGTTTATTGATGATATTTTCTTCAATTTCATCAGTTTTCGGGGTTGGAGTGTCCTCCAACCCACGCTGCCTAGCCCAGCGATGAGCTTCAGCCAGATTACCTCGAGCGATCTTCAGCCTGGCCTCGAGCATATCGACGACAAGATCATCGATTTCGGTCACATCGAATTGGTGGGCAATTTTACGCAATACCTTCAAGGCCTGTTCAACGCCTTCCAGATCTCCTTGCGACTCTCTCGATTGCAACCAATGCAAGATAGCCATCAAAAGCACTGACCTGGCTCCATTTTTCTGAGAGCTCGATTCCTTCCAATATGTACCGTTGGGCCAACTCTAGATCATTCCAAGCCCAGGAAATTTCACCCAAACCAACCATGGCTCTGCCAGCAATTGGCTGGTAGTGACCTACTGCATCGGTTGTCAGATCGAGGGCTTGCTGATAAAGCGCCTGCGCATGGCGAAATTGGCCTTCTTTTTGGCGAAGTTCCGCCAATTGATAAAGAACCAAAACAGCCACAATCAGATTACCTGTTTTCCGGTTTTTGATGGTAGCTTTTTCCAATAATTGGACACCTCTCTGCACCTGCCCTTCGACCAGATAACATATCGCTTGGATCAGATCAGCCAGGCCGCGTAAGAGCAGATTGGTTTGGGGAATTTGCTCAATTGCCTGGCGGCAGTATTCCTGCGCCAGAGAGATCTGACCATTGTTGATGGCAATAAAGGCGCGTAAAGGAGCTTCCTTGCCAGGCACCGTTTTTCCTTGTTCAATCGTGGAGAGTTCTGGCATCGATGACTTCTAAAGGCGCGCCACTCCATAAAAGCGTCAAGGCGTAATAAACCATCAGGTCAGACCTAGCACGGAGCTCTAGCTCTGGCAATTGTTCGATCCAGCGGGTGAATGTCGCGATTTCACTACGCATCAGCGTGGTTTCAGCCTCAGCTTCGATCAACGCGGCGGCGTGCTGGGTGTTCCCAGCCGCAAATGCATGCCGGATAGCTTCATCCATATACTGGTGTCTCTCAAACCAGATACTCGCGCGTTGGTGCAGGATAGGCACACTTTCTGGTTGGGTAAGGAGAAGCCGCTGGTTGAGTAAATCGGCAAAAAGGCGGTGATAGCGATACCACTCCCGCCGGTCATCGAGGGGGACGATGAACAGGTTGGCATGATCGAGGTATTCGAGAATTATCTTCCCGGAAATTGGCACCTGGAGGTCAACAAATCGCTCATCAGGCTCTATTCGCCAATCTCTGACCTGTATGACCGCATCGCATAACGGCCCGCATAAGCGTTCCAGGATCGAAGTTTGCTCCAAAAATGCTAATATGGCTTCGGGTTGGCGTCGCAAGACTTCCTCAACAAAATAATCCAGGATGTAACGGTTACTACCGGTGAAGGAGCGGATAAATCCTGATACGTTTTTATCTTGAGCCGATGTCTGTGCATAAAGGGCGAGTGCCGCCATCTGCAATCCTGCTGCCCAACCCTCGGTTCGGCTATCCAGTCTAGAGATATCCTCTGGCGAAAGTGATAAGCCTATCACCTGGTTTAGAAAGACAGCAGTCTCTTCCGGGATGAAGCGCAAGTCGCTCAATCGTAATTCGTTCAACTGGCTGCGGGCGCGGCAAGCGGGCAATGGCTAGGGGTGGATCGGCTCGAGAGGCAATGATGACCTGAACGTGCGGAGGCAGGTTTTCGATTAAGAAGTTCAGGGAATCATGGATGGACTGGACGTGAATTGTATGGTAATCATCGAGCACGATCAGAAAAGGACCTGGAAGGTTCGCCAAACCATTTATCAGGGATACCAGAGTCGGCTCAAAAGGATTCCCAGGTGAGATTTGAAAAGGCGACAGCTCCCCGAGGTCTGGCTTGATTGCCCGAATAGCAGCGACCAGATAAGAAAAGAAACGGATTGGGTCATTATCCCCCTCATCGAGCGAGATCCATGCGGTGCTTAGTTTTCGATCATGAATCCATTCAGAGAGTAGAGTTGTCTTCCCGTAGCCTGCTGGCGCAGAGACGAGCGTTAGCCGCCGGCCTAAACGTAGCCCTTCGTCCAATAATTGGTAAAGCCTTGGTCTGGGGGCATGGTTGGGGGCTGGTGATGGGAGATAACATTTCGTAACCAGCAGATTTTCTGACATGGCTACTCCAGGCGAATTACGTCTGTATAATTATACAGGCGATCACTCCGATTCGAGAGAATATCAGCGGAAATTAGTTCGCGTGTTATCGGACTATTGCTGAGGATCTCCGGACCCGTGGCAAGATAATCCTCGAGAACCGGCTGGCCGATGCCAAAATAATTAAAGTAGTATGGTCAATTGTGTATCCCAGAGAGGCGGCGGGCAGCCACTTAAAGCGGGAAGTCACTGGCAGGAATCAGGTGCAATACGGCGGGCATCGCCCAGGTTTTGATCAGTCTGCGGTCTTTCCAGCGGGCGGATTGCACATCCTGAGGAGAAAGACCATCCACGCGAACCCCGATTGCCAGCTCAGCGGCCGACATCACTTGCGCCTGGATACCACCCGCACGCCTCACAGCATTGATAAAATCCTGGCGTGGCATGCGCTGAGTAAGGCAATGCTGCGACAACCGCCAGGCATAGGCTTGCTGCCAGCTCAAAGATTACATGATTTCTCCTGGTGTTTAGTTGGGCTCTTCCTCACTCATGGTCAGCTTGTGGATGGCAGCCTTATCCACCAGCCAGATCAGGCGTTGCCCGTTCGGGCGAATAAGCGGAGCGGGTAATTTATGCAATTGATCGGGATGATCCAACACGTTTATTAACACAACCTCTCTCACTCAATCTCAGAATAAATTGCGCTTATCATACTTGCTGGAAAAAGCCCTATCGAACGTCATTTTGTTTGCATCGATCGAATTATGAGTAGAATCAATGATCCCGAAGTAATCAGCCTAACTTGCAGAATTATCGTATAAAATATAGCATAGATTGAGGTCATAGTTTCTTCTGCAATTGGCTTTTTATGGGGCGGAATGGGCTTAACCAATATTCCTGTACAGTTGACAAGTTTCATCGGGCGTGAGCGCGAGATAGCTGACGTCAGGCGTCTGTTATTCAGCTCGCGACTTGTCACGCTTACAGGCGCGGGCGGCAGCGGAAAGACACGGCTGGCGATCCAGATTGCCGATTTAGTGAGCGAATCCTTTACGGATGGTGTGTGGCTGGTAGATCTGGTGCCGCTGCGCGAGCCAGGACTCGTACCACAGCTCATTGTCCAAACATTCGGCTTGCGCCCGATCTGCAGACCAACCTCTGCTGGAGACGCTGCTGAATTTTGTGCGATCAAAACAACTTGCTTCTTATTCTGGATAATTGCGAACACCTCATCGAAGCCTGCGCACAGCTTGCCCAAGAATTACTTATCCCAGGCACCTGAGCTGCGAATTCTGGCAACCAGCAGCGTGGCGCTGGCGATTTCTGGCGAGACAATCTATCCTGGTATCCGGTCTGGACTGGCCTGTTATTGAGGGCGAGGCTGTGCGAGACAAGCAAAGTCGCCTCGATCTTCAAGAATTAATGGGTTACGACGCCGTTCGCCTGTTTGTTGAACGGGCGCGTGCAAACTCGCCCAATTTCAGTCTCACCCCTGAAAATGCATGGTCAACCGTCGAGACTTGCCGGCGACTGGATGGCCTTCCCCTGGCGCTGGAACTGGCCAGCGCACGTGTTAATGTACTGACGGTTCAAGAAATTGTCACACGGCTGAATGACCGCTTTGCCCTGCTCATCTCGTCTCAACGCAGAGGAATTGAACCGCGTCACCAAACCCTGCGCGCAGCAATCGATTGGAGTTATACGCTGCTTCCGATGGATGAGCAGATTTTACTACGGCGCCTGGCAGTCTTCGAAGCCGGCTGTACGCTCGACACTGTCGAAGCCATCTGCACAGGAGATGGGAATATGACACAGGCACACTCTGGATCGAATTTCCTCTCTGGTAAGTAAATCACTGGTCGTGGCGGATACCATTGGCCGCGCCCAGGCGCGCTATCGCCTGCTCGAAACCATTCGCGAATATGCACTCGGGAAACTGGATGAGGCAGGCGAAACGAAGCAGCTGCGTGACCGCCACCTGGACCTGTTCCTCGCCCGGGCTGAAGAAGCCGCACCGAAACTGGGCGAAGCGTACCAACAGCTCTGGCTGAATTGGCTGGAAAGCGAGCACGACAACCTGCGCACTGCCCTGGCGTGGTCGCTGGAAAGCGGTCGTATTGAGCAGGGATTGCGCATTGCCAGCGCACTCGTTCGATTTTGGGAGATTCGAGGCTTATGCGCAAGAAGGCCTGGGATGGTTCGAGCGGTTGCTCGCCCAGACTAGATGAGAGAATTTCTCCGATTGTCCACGTGAATGCTCTCGTCTTTGCATCATTTCTGGCGATGTTCCTTGGTAATGCTCCGGCAACCATGGCATATGGGCGGGAAGCTGTCGAAGTAGCTGAGGGGATAAGCGAGAAAGACAATCCAGTCCTGGCGTTCGCCCTGGCTGGTCTGGCCTCCGGAGCGAGAACGGCGGGTGACTATCAAACTGCTTTCACCGTCGGGGAGCAGGCGACTCCAACAGTTACGTGTCTCGCCCGTGTCACTCGTTCTATTTAGGAATGGCCTTGCTTGCACAGGGAGAAAATGCGATTCAGCTGGGTTCTTATGATACAGCCAGGGAACGGTTGGATGAGAGCCTGATGCTGGCTCGACAGGATGGCGATGCCTTCCGCATCGCACATACATTCAATGCCCTGGGGGATCTGATGTCGCCTGGAGCAGAATTACGTCGAAGCCGCTAGCGCTTACGAGAAGGGATGGCGCTGTTGCGCGAACTTGGTGCACAGCACGACCTGGCTTCGATTTTAAGCAACCTGGGATATACCTGTTTGCACCTGGGGGATGTAGAGCAGCGCCCGAACCTTATTCAGTGAAAGCATGTCCATTCACCAAGCTCAACAGAACAAACCCGGTATGGCAGAATGCCTGATCGGTTGCGCAGCAACCGCAATCATGGGTGGGCTGTCTGCCGCCGGAGCACGCTTGCTGGCCGCTGCTGCAGCAATCAGTGGGCAGCCCTCTGGCATCAGATATGGAAGGCGACACGGATGGAGTATGAACGATATCTCGATCTCGCTCGCCTTAAGCTCCCACCGGCTGAATTCCAGGCGGAGCAGACGGTCGGGAGCGCCATGTCGCTTGAACAGGCAGTAGAACTATGCCCAGAATCTATGCACTCAAACCTGGAACTCAACATGTGGCCTGAGGAAACACCGGATGGTCTGACCAGGCGTGAGCGCGAAGTTGCTGCTTTGATCGGGCAGGGCAAGTCGAACAGCGAGATTGCCGCTGAGCTGGTCGTGAGCAAGCGCACGGTCGAGACGCACGTCAGCCATATCCTTTCCAAATTGGATTTATCCAGCCGCGCCCAGGTCATGCGCTGGGCGATTGATCATGGATTAACCCAAACTCCCACATAACCGCAAGCCATATTTCTTCTATATATAGCGACCGCGTCATCGTTGCGTGGTCGCTTTATGTTTGTATCCTGGCTCCCGGTCAGGGAGAGCGCCTAATCTCTCGCAACGGATCTTCACGATACTATAAAGATACGTGTGTATCTCCGTGTGTACACTGACGACAAATAAGACCTAATATGTCATAATAGCAACAGTTGTAAGAAATATACCCAAACAATCGTTCTCACAAGGAGATTAAAATGGTTACAAATGAAAAAATTATCACGATCAATCGACCCGTTGCGGAAGTCTTTGCTTATGTCAGCGACCTCCCGCGTGGTACCGAATGGCAGCCCGGACTGGTGGAAGTACGACGCATTACTGAAGGTCCGGAGGGCGTCGGCACACAATATTACTGGCGTACGCAAATTCATGGGTCGCAAGATGGAGTCTGTCATCGAGTTCACAACCTACGAGCCGAATAAGAAGCTCGTCTTTAAGAGCATCTCAGGAAATTCACCCCTCGTTCAATCGTTCCTCTTTGAGCCTACGGCTGAGGGCACCAAGCTCACTGCGCGGCTCGAGCTGCAAACCTCAGGCTTGATGGGTCTGGCGGAGCCTCTGATCGCTTCGAGTTTAAAGCGCGATGTTGATGCCAATTACAACATTCTGAAAAACCTGCTCGAAACCCAGGTCACCGCAGCTTAATCAACATCTCGGGATTAACTGATGTTATCCATTCAAATTCAATCCCCCTATTTACCGAATCTTCGAAATGCCTTCAACCAGGACAACCTGGTTGAAGGACTGTTTACTCATCCCGCTCACCCTCACCTTATAGGAAAGTAAAACCATGAAAAACACCTGTTCCGTATCACTTTGCTCGGTATCGCAATGGCAATAATCCTGGCTGCCTGCGCTGCACCAACTCCAACCCGGCCCCGGCCGTTGAATCACCCGCTGCCACTGAGCCGCCCACTGCGGTCGCAGCCGTGCCGTTTACGCACACAGTTTGCGCCACGGGCGTAGACCTAACCGGTCAGACGGTATCCTTTTACCACATCCTCAACCCCAACGATCAGGTGGCCACGGTTTATGACCCATTACGCGCGGGCTATGCGGATGCAGCCGAATACTTCAACGCGCATGGCGGCATCTGCGGTGCAACCATTAATCATGTATTTGATGACTCACATTGGGGTTCCATACAAACCATTTTTGACCTTTACTCTGCAATCGATCCGAAGCCTGTCGTGATTACGCTCTATGGCTCTGGGGATGCTGAGCAGCTCGCTGATCAACTCGCCGCAGACTAAAATTCCAGCGCTAAACATTCGGGGTGGATCGACTGCCAGTGCTTATGGCAACGACGGCCAAACACTGGGGTGGGTTTTTGCAACCAACCCTCTGTACGTCGATCAGGTGGGTGCAATGTGCGATTACATCGTCGCCAATCCGGATCGTTTCCCTCATCCAGTCATAGGCTTTATCAACTTTGACGACGACTGGGCGCACACCGCGACTGATGACTCGCGCACCTATTGTGAATCCCTCGGCATTGGCTATGCAGGCGCTTCCTACTTCTCCGGTAATGACACCTATATCCATCCCCACGTGCAAAAGCTGATCGACGCAGGCGCGAACATCCTCTACACCAACTCACATGAGAACGGCCCAGCCCTGATTGCCAAGACGCTGGTCGAGATGGGTCTGCAAGACAAGGTCACGCTGGCAACCGTTAATCGGGCGATGGATCCCTATGTTGCCTTTTCAGGTGAGGCGAACCTTGGTGCGGATGGGTTGCCGATGATCAACGGCATGTTGGGCTCGCTACCCGTGCGTTCGTGGGCGGAGACTGGCAATCCTGGAATCCAGTTGATCACCGCCCAGGCCGACCTGCACCAGCGCCCACTCACAATGCGCACCGATGGTTACATTATGGGTTGGGACACGACCGACCTGCTGATTGAGGTCTACATCCAGACCGGCAACCGTGTCGGGTTCGACCACATCACAGGTGCCGACATCAAGAAAACCCTGGAAAACATCGTCTACACCCCGCTGGGCGGGGTCGAGCAGATTGATTATCAAGGTGGAACACGCCGCGCACTGGTTGCTGACCGCATCGGTGAGATGAATTACCTGGGTCAGGATGGCAAGACGGCCGCTGGGGCAGGCAACCCACCGATGATGGTCACTGTGGGAGACCAGCAATTTCTGGTTCCGATGATCATTCCTTTGACCGACTACCAACCTGCACCTGACTTGCGTCCCGGTGGCGCTGACGTTCCACACACGACCGGAATTACCCCAACCCAAATACCCTAAACGACCGCCAATAACGGTCAAATGAAAGAAGGAAAAATATGTCTAACAAAATTTTTCGTATTACTATAATCGTTGCTGCAGCTGCCATGATTTTGGCTGCCTGCGCTGCACCAACCCTTGCTCCAGTATCAACCAAAGCCCCGGCAGTAATTGCGATTCAACCAACGAATCCGCCCGTAACGATCTTACCAACGAACACGCCTGAACCAACCGCCGTACAGGTTGCATTGGGCGTGGTTGCAGGGCGCATCGCCTTTCAAACCAACCGCGATGGTAATTATGAAATATACGTCATGAACGGCGATGGCAGTGGACTGACCAACCTGACCAATAATCCGGCAGATGATTGGAATCCTGTCTGGTCGCCGGATGGGAATAAGATCGTGTATTCGTCCAACCGCGATGGCAACAACGAGGTCTATGTAATGAACGCTGATGGCAGCAACCAAACCAACCTGACCAACAGCCCGGCGAATGACGAAAACCCGGACTGGTCACCGGATGGGAAAAAGATCGCCTTCGACACTGACGTTGATGGAAACAAGGAAATCTATGTGATGAATGCTGATGGAAGCGCCAAAACCAACCTGACCAACGCCCCTGCAATGCACGACATTTTCCCGAAATTGGTCGACGGATGGGACGCAGATTGGCTTCACCACCGACCGTGATAGTAATGACGAAATCTACGTGATGAACGCCGATGGCAGCAACCCAACCCGCCTGACCACCAATCCCCAGGGGGATGATGCTTTCCCCCGCTGGTCTCCTGACGGCAAGCAGATCGTTTTCGAATCCGGCCAGGGCGATGGCACTTACGAAATCTACCTGATGAACTCTGATGGTAGCAATCGGACCCGTCTAACTGACACCCCGGGGTCTACTGACAATAGTACGGGCGCCCGCTGGTCGCCAGACGGGACGCAGATTATTTATTGGTCTGGTCCTGACGGGAACCGAGACCTTTACGTGATGAACGCAGATGGCACTAACCAAACCCGTTTGACAAATAACCCAGGGGATGATTCTGACCCCACGTGGAAGCCGTAAGCCACTTTCACTTTACTACGAGAAGTAATAAGAAATAGCGAGGTCAGGACAAGCCGCTAGGGGACTTGCCTGCCTCGCTGGAAGAGGCATCTTCTGCAACCTTTTCACTGGTTGGCAAGTACGTGACGGCAGGTGTAACAAAAGGATGCATTCAAATTCGAATGCACATCGTCGAAGGTGAGTATTTGTTCGGTCCAGCCTGGTCACCGGATGGCACTCGAATCGCTTTCTCCATGTCGATAACCGGACAAGCCTCCACGGAGATTTACACGAGCCTGCCAGATGGGACAGATCGCTAACCCAAGATACCTTAGAAATCCGCCAACAGCGGTCAAATGAAAGAAAGAAAACTATGTCAAACAAAATTTTTCGAATTACGATAATGGTTGCTGCAGCAGCCATGATTTTGGCCGCCTGCGCTGCACCAACCCTTGCACCAGTATCAACCAAGACCCTGGCAGTAACCGCAGTCCTACCAACGAACGCGCCTGAGCCTACCGCTACTCAGGTTGTACTGGGCGTAATTAAAGACCGCATCGCGTTCTCAATCAGACCGTGACGGCAATAATGAAATCTACGTGATGAACGGTGATGGCAGTGGAGTGACCAACCTGACCAACAACCCGGCGGATGACTTCGAACCCGCCTGGTCACCGGATGGAAAAAAGATCGCTTTCTGGTCCAACCGCGACGGCAACAATGAAGTCTACGTGATGAATGCTGACGGCAGCGATCAAACCAATCTGACCAATAACCCAGCGGATGATGGGGGGGCGTCTACCTTTTGGTCGCCGGATGGGAAGAAGATTGTCTTCGCGTCTGATCGCGATGGCAATCGGGATGTCTTCGTGATGAACGCCGATGGGACCAACCCGACCAATTTGACCAACAACCCGGCGGATGAAGACCTCCCAGCCTGGTCGCCGGATGGAGCGAAAATTTCTTTTGTTTCTGGCCTCGGTGGAATCTACGTCATGAACTCCGATGGCAGCAATCAAACTCTCCTGCATAAAGGGGATGACGCCTTCCCCCGCTGGTCGCCAGACGGGAAAAAGATCGCTTTCTGGAACAACGACGGTGGTAACCCCGAAGTCTATGTAATGGATGCCGATGGCAAAAACCCGATCAACCTGACGAACAATCCGGCAGATGATGTTGTATACGGCTGGTCAACGGATGGGACGCAGATTGCCTTCGATTCTGACCGCAACAACAACCGTGATATTTACATGATGAACGTCGATGGCAGTGGGCTGACGCGCTTGACCGACAACCCGGCGTATGATGGTGCCCCGTCGTTGGAGCAGCCATAAACCGCTACCCTTGCGCTACACCGACTCCAACCCCGGCACCGGTCACTAAGCATCCCACGACCACGATACCGGGAGGGGTGGCGTTCGGTGAGCGACTTCCCAGAGTCCATGCCCGCCCAACCCTGGATAATCCTGACCGTTGGGCGGCTGGGTCAAAATAGTTCAAATTTATTCAAAAGGAGTTAGCACCATGACTACCAGAGAAGCAAGCATTGTGATCAATCGCCCGGTCGAGCAAGTTTTTGCAGCGTTAGCTGATACTAAGAACCAGCCGAAATGGGATCCTGGGCTGTTAGAAGCGCGTCTTACGCCGGATGGTCCCGTGAGAGTTGGCACAAAGATAACCGAAGTGCGCAAGTTTATGGGTCGCACATCTGAGAATACTGGAGAAGTGGTCGAGTTCGAACCTAATGTTAGGATCACCCGCAAGTCTGTCGATAGTCCTATGACAGTTGTGGGAGCTATCACCTTCGCTGCCACTCCCCAGGGGACTATGATCAATTGGAAGTGGGATCTGCTGTTCAAAGGTCTCTTCGCCTTGGTTGGGCCTATGATTGCCAATTCGATGAAAAATGGCTCCGAGACGAGCCTACGCGGTTTGAAAGATCTGCTCGAGCGCTCGGTTGGGTCAACCCCGTAATGATCAGGGTGTAACCTATGCCATCCGTTCCATTCCGCTCCCCTATTTACCGCCTTTTCGAAGAAGCCTTCAATCAGGGCAACCTGGATGTTGTGGACGAATTGTTGACTCCCGACCATCTCGCCCATAACACCTTTGGCGGATACCCGAATGGACCACAGGGACTTAAGTGCCTGATCGCGATGTTCCGTAACGCCTTCCCCGATCTTCACTGTAGTTTAGAGGATGAAATCAGACAAGGTGATAAGCTTGCAGCCCACTGGACAATGCATGGCACGCAAAAAGGACTATTTATGGGTAACCCGCCCACCGGCAAGCCGGTCGAGGTGCAGGGGATCATTTTTGCCCGCACTATCGACGGCCGGGTCGTCGAAGACTGGACCTTGCTGGATTTGATGGGTATCCTGCAACAGCTCGGGGTCGTTCCTCCATCGAAAGGATATTGAAAAGAGGCATATGGTTGCGTTTATTGAGTGACAAATAAATTTTCTGTACCATAAAAAATGATTCTGGAAGCAGGGTCTCTTATGCCTGTTGATGGATACCTTAGTAGTAGTTGTAAAGTCGTAAAAAAGGAGTTGTAATGATTATGAACACTTTCTCATCGGTAACGATTGGTTGGGTAGCAATTGCTGCGGGTATTGCAGGGTTGCTAGGATTGGTCTTCATCATTTTATTCTTCACGGTTGGACAGCCTTTTGGCACGCTCAATGACATTTGCATTGGGCTGACAGCCATCTTGAGCATGGTTTTAGCTTGGATGTTATACCCCGGGCATCACGCCCAATCACCACTTCTCAGCCAGATTATGCTCGTGGTTGCATTGCTCGGCGCGATTGTTGTCGTGGTAGGTTCTGCGCTGGCCATCTTTGGCGTCACAGGCTGGTCTCTGTCAGGATTATATATGGCAGCAGGAAATGGCATGATTGGCTTGTGGTTGCTGGCACTGAACTATTCTGCCTTGCGAGATATTCGCTTCCCTCATGGTCTGGTCATTTTTGGACTCATTAGTGGTGTGATCTTGGTGCTTGGTCTGGTGACAATTCCAGGGATATTCCGCGGTATAGATATCAAGGAGTATGTATTAACACCTGTTAATGCCATTTGGTGGACAAGCGCTCTGGGATGGCTTATTCTTTACCCCATCTGGTGCGTTCTGGTGGGCCGTTTCCTCTTACTCAAATAAAGTAATCCTGCAAGTTATAAAACAATTGTCTTAATAAAGACAACCAGAGTCTATAGACGATAACGTTTATTATCAACAAATCTTAGCCACTTTGTTCACGTATAGATGGATTAAGGAAGGAATGCACAAAATGGACAAACCAGAAAGACCTATTAAAGCGCTCGGTGAAATCGTCCTTCGGGTAAAAAACCTGCAGGCAATGCAGGAATTCTACGAAAATACCATCGGCCTTGAAATCATGCAACGGTTTGATGATTTAGTGTTTTTCAAGATTGCCCCAAGCTATGCAGGTCATATCCAGGTTTTAGGGTTGTTTGAAGAATCATTGCCACCCGACCACCCATCACGTCAGTTCACCGGGTTGGATGCTCAGAAAACTTCGCTTCATCATATCGCATTCGTAATTGGGCAAGCAGATTTCGCCAATGAGAAAGAACGTTTGCAACAACTTGGTTTGATTGTAGAGACAATGGAGCACGAATGGACGCATTGGCGCTCTCTGTACGTCCCCGATCCAGAAGGCAATCTGGTTGAGCTGGTTTGTTATGATGCAAGCGTACAGTAACCACCAACACCATAAATTTCTCTTTCGTTATTCGCCCGCTAACCGAGTAGGCTTAGTGAATTATTGGGTGGATTTTTCCTATATGAACCTGTATTACAAACAAAAATGTAAATCGTAAATAATGCTACCATTGCATTGATTTGTTAGATAGCTGCACAAGCCCGATCTAAAGCAATTTGCATTGTTCATCTTTATTGCTTTGCAAACAGCCAGGCAGATTATACGGCAGACATCACCTGGACCTGGATTTCACCTGTAGGCTTCACGCTCAGGAGGAGATCCTGGCGTGGCATGCGCTGAGTCAGGCAATGCTGCGACGACCGCCAGGCATAGGCTTGCTGCCAGCTCACAGATAACATGATTTCACTGGTGTTTAGTTGGGCTCTTCCTCACTCATGGTCAGCTTGTGGCTGGCAGCCTTATCCACCAGCCAGATGGGATGTATTCCAGCAGGACGGATGAGCTGGGCAGGCAGCTTGCGGGGCTGGTAGGGGCCTTCGAGCACATTTTCCAACACCTGGGCTTTATCGGCACCGGAAACCAGGAACACCACCTGGCTGGCCTGGTTGATGAATGGAGCGGTAAATGTGATCCGGTGCATCCCCAGCTCTTTCACATATACCTCCGATACCCATTTCTCCTGTTCGTTGAGCACGGGTGTGTGGGGAAAGAGTGAGGCGATGTGTCCATTCTCACCCAAGCCCAGTAGGACGAGATGAAAATTGGGATTTTGAGTGCTGAAGAAATCCTTCAGCTCTTTTTCGTACTGGATTGCAGCTTGCTGCGGGGATTGGTCGCAGCGAATGGGATGGATATGATCCGGCGGAATGGGTACACGATCGAGCAGCGTCTGACGAGCCATCCTGGCATTGTTGCGCGGGTCATCCTCAGGCACACAGCGCTCATCGCTCCAGAATATATGCACCTCGTCCCAATGGATGCGCTCCCGATAAGGTGGGGCTGCCAAAATTTCATACAGGCGGCGTGGGGTCTCACCTCCTGAAAGCGCCACACTGAACCGCCCACAAATCAAGCTGGCCTGGCGTGACTGGACCGTGAACAGCTCAGCTGCTGCCTGGCTGAGGGCTTCCAGATCGTTATAAATACGGATCATATCATCCTCCTGATTTTGGCTGGTCGAGGAATACGGGTTGCAGCCACCGGCGTCCATCCTGGGCGATGAGCGCTTCAGCGCTTGGTCAGGTCCCCAGGTACCGCTGGGGTAGTTGGGGAAATCAGATGGGGCAACGCTAGCCCACACATCCAATACCGGTGCGATCACCCCCCAGGCACTTTCCACCTGGTCGGCACGCATGAACAGGGTCGCATCGCCACGCATGGCATCCAGCAATAAGGTTTCATAGGCCTCGGGAGGGGTGGTATTGAAAGGCTTCTGAGTAGCGAAAACGCATCTCCTGTGAGCTCAGGCGCAGGTCAACCCCGGGCTGCTTGGCCTGGAAGTGCAAGTCTATCCCTTCGTCCGGCTGGATCTCGATCTCCAGGCGGTTGGGCAGCCAATCCTGGTTGGCAGAGGCCGGGAAGGATTGGTGGGGGACGGGACGGAACTGGATGATGGCTTGAGAGACTTTTTGCGACAGTCGTTTCCCGGTGCGTAAATAGAAGGGGATATCCTGCCAGCGCCAGTTATCGATGAAGAGCTTGAGGGCAGCAAAGGTTTCGGTGTTGGAAGCGGGGTCAACATCCGGCTCGCTACGATAACCCACCACGCGTTCCCCTTCCATCCAGCCGGGGCCATACTGCCCGCGGGAGGCAAACTGGTGCAGGTGGTCGGTGGGGATGGGACGGATGGCACGCAGCACATCCACCTTGCGGGCGCGGATCTCATCCGCATTGAAAGCCGCGGGTGGCTCCATGGCGATCAGGGACAGGATTTGCAGCAGGTGGTTTTGGATCATGTCGCGCAATGCCCCCGAATGATCGTAATACCCACCCCGGTGTTCCACCCCCACCTGTTCAGCCACCGTGATCTGCACGTGGTCGATATAACGGCGGTCCCAGATTGGCTCGAACAGGGCATTGGCGAAGCGGAACGCCAGGATGTTCTGCACCGTCTCCTTGCCCAGGTAATGGTCGATGCGGTAGATCTGCGATTCTTCGAGCGTCTTGAGCAGCGTGTGGTTTAGCTGGCGGGCAGAGTCCAGGTCATGCCCGAATGGTTTTTCGAACACCAGACGGGCGCGTTTGCGGTCACTGACGAGATGGGCCAGTCCCAGGTTGTGGACGATGGTTTCGACAATGGTTGGTGGGGTGGCAAGGTAGATACACCCGTTCAGCATGCTCACCCCAGGATTTGTCCTGGGCATTCAATGCTCTTGGCCAGGTCTTCAAAGGTATCTGCATTATTGAAATCACCTGCCAGGTAGCTTATCAGATGAGCTGATAAAATCCTTCCACTGGTCAGCTTTGGCTTTTCCCTGCCGGGAAAACTGGTTGACCCCATCCAGCAGGCGCTTGCGCAGGTCATCCAGGCCGATTGGTTTTACATCCACACCGTAAATGGCAAATTTCTCCGGCATCAGGTCGTCCAGAAAGAGATTGTAGAGGGCTGGCACCAGCTTGCGCCAGGTCAGATCTCCGGCTGCACCAAAGATGACTAATCTCAACAGGAGGTAGATTGAGTTCAGTTCATCATCTTACTCCTGTCCTTTCGACCATTGGGTGTGGAATACCCCACGTTGATCCACGCGCTCGTAGGTGTGGGCACCGAAGAAATCACGCTGGGCCTGGATCAGGTTCGCCGGCAGGTGGGTTGAGCGCAGGCTGTCGATATACGCCAGCGTAGCCATGAATGCCGGCGCAGGCAGGCTCAATCCAGCTGCAGTCTGTACCACGCGGCGCAGGTCAGCCAGGCGTTCGGATACCGCCTCGCCCAACGTCTGGTCCAGGAGCAGGTGGAGCAAGTCAGGCTGTTGCTGGTATGCGTCGCGGATGGGTTCCAGCAAGCCTGGAGCGAATGATGCAGCCTCCCCGCCAGATGCGGGCAACTGCAGATAGATCCAGATTATATGCTAAGCTTTGGAAGCTGCACGCTAATTGGGCAAATCCCTGGGCATAGGTCAGGATGATGGCGGCATATAGGCCTCGCCTGGCTTGTTCGATGATTTGATTACGCTCGCCCTGTAAGCGTTGTGATTGTGCCCCAAATTTCTGGCTGATGGCAGCCCGTTGATCTTCCAAGCCCCGACAGGTTGCGCATTGACCACTGCAATATCGATGGTTGGTGTTGGGACGTGCAGCGAGAGCGCATCCTGAGAAGTCCACATGCCGGTACCCAGCTGGTGGGCAGCATCCAGCACCACATCCACCAGGCGTTTGCCGGTGATCTCATCCACTTTACGGAAGATATCCGCGGTGATCTCCACCAGGTAACCATTCAGCTCAGCCTGGTTCCAGCTTGATCAAATACCTCTCCCAGCTCGTCATCTGTCAGACCCAAGCCACGCGCAAGCAGGTCATAGGTCTCCGCGATCAGCTGCATGATGCCATACTCGATGCCGTTATGCACCATCTTGACGTAATGACCCGGCTGAGTGCGGTCCGAGGTAGGTCACACAGGGTTCACCATCCACCTGGGCCGCGACTGGCCTCCAAAATATCCTGGACACGGCTGGTAGGCTTGCTCAGGTCCACCTGGCATCATGCTGGGTCCATGCCTGGCACCGGCTTCTCCACCCGAGACACCCATGCCAAAGAAATGCAGCCCCTTGGCTTCCAGGGTGCTCTCACGCAAATCGGTATCGGTGAAGTGGGAATTGCCGGCATCGATGATCAAATCACCTGGCTCGAGGCTGAGGCAGCAGATCACGGATGACGTTATCCACGATCGGTCCGGCAGGGACGAGCAGCATCACTGCCCGTGGGGCCTGCAGCGCAGCCACAAAGCTGCCCACATCTTCAGCCGCTTGCACGGGCAGACCGGCTGCTTCTGAGCGGAGTAATGCCACTTTTTGTGGGTCCTTGTCATAACCTGCCACGCGAAACCCGTGTTCTGCCATATTGAGCAGCAAGTTACGTCCCATCACCCCCAACCCTACCATACCGATCCGGCATTTTCCTTCAGTCATTTTTCTCCTTTGGATGGTTCCAGTCAATTTATTGGGAATCAAGCCCAAGCTCAGCTAGTTTCGAGCGTGTGGTTGGAACATCGACATGCAAAATGCCCTGAATACCAAGGCTGCTGGCCACTTCAACAAATAAAGGCCGGTCATCGATATATGCCACCTGTCTCCGGGGCGGATTGGGATACATCCAGGGCGATGCGGTAGATATCCAGGTCTGGTTTACGAAAATGGACGAAACAGGATGAGACAAATGTATCGATCAGATTGATCCAGCTTAAATGTTGAATGCGATAGGCGTTGATCTCGCGACCCTCGTTGCTGACTGCGATGGTTTTTAATGTGATGTTGGGTTTTTAATGCAGCGGATCAAATGCGATCATCTCGGGATAGGGCTGTGAGCGTGAAAGCATGAAGGACTTGAATTCATCCGATCGAAAATGGAGCGTTCCTGGTAAAAAATCACCCGCTGCAGGTACTCGTCCAGGCTTAATTTCCCTTCCTCATAGGTATCATAAGTCAGATGGTGGCGTTCCTCCACATCGTCAAAATCCAGGTGAAATGCATCCGCCGCTTGCTTGCGTGCCGCATGGTCCCAGCCATTGGTGAGCAGCACACCGCCGATATCGAGGAATAGCGTGGTGATAGAAGCATGTTCCATCTTCAACAACCCTTCCCCAGTGGCTGCGTTCTCAGGCAGTGGTAAGATCAAACGCACCACCCGGTCAAAGAAGAGGTAATCCCAGGCCCAATTGATCAATACCAGCAAGCGGTTGCGGAAGCCGATCAGCCGGTACAGGTGCACGCTCAACCAGATGACCCAGGCAGGGAAGCCAGTAAAGGCATATCTACCCAAACGGACCGCGGCAGCATTCCGACCGGTGACCGCCATCATACCCGGGTCGTGATAGCGAAACGGTCTGGGGCTCTGCTACCGGCAACCTGCCGCAGGATGTTTCTGGCAGCCCATTCCCCTCCTGAGTGGCAACCGTGGCAATCATCAGCAGGGGATGACCATCCTGTTCCACATGTGCCAGGTCGCCAATGACATAGATTTCAGGGTGATCTGGCACCTGCAGGGTAGGCAACACTTCCACCTGCCCGTTCGGTCGGGTTGGAAAATCCCAGCTTTTGTGGCAGAGCTTTCACCCCCCACGCCTGCTGTCCACACCACGGTCTCGGTTGGGATCAGCCGCCCATCCTTCAAGATCACCGCTTGTGAGGTGATCTGGCTGACGGGCGAGTTTAGCTGCACATCGATCCCCATGCGTTGAAAGCGCCTGCAAGGTGTAGGTGTGTAAGCGTTCAGGCAAGCCAGTGAGCAGGCGGTTGGTCGCCTCCAGCAGCAGGATATGCACCTGGCTGAAATCCAGATCCGGATAATCCCTCGCCAGGGGAGTTCCGCACCAGCTCTGCCAGCGCACCGGCAAATTCCACACCAGTTGGTCCACCTCCCACGATGGTGAAGGTGAGCATCTGTTGGCGTATTTTTGCATCAGGCTCAACGCATGGCACCTTCGAACCGGCACAGGATATGATTGCGCAGGAGCACGGCATCTTCCAGGGTTTTCAAAGGGAAGGCATGTTCTGCTGCACCAGCCACACCATAGAAGTGAGCTTTGCTGCCCATGGATAGGATGAGGTAATCGTACGGGATGTTTTGATCGCGTGTCCGCACCATTCTGATGGGCTGGGTCGATCCCGGTTACCTCACCCATCACGAAGCTGATGTTTGGATACTTATGCAGGATGCTTCGCACCGGGTAGATGATGTCTTCGGGTTCCAATTCGGCAGCTGCCACCTGGTAGAGCAGGGGCAGGAAGGTGTGGTAATTATTCCGATCCAGCACCAATACATCCACGGGTGCACCTGCAAATGCCCGTGGCAGCCCACAACCCGCCAAAACCTGCTCCAACGATCACCACCCTTGGACGGCTTTCTCACTGCCATGTTATCCTCCAGTTTTCAGCTGTTGTTCGAGATAGGCACGCAGCGTGACGGCGTTGTTGCGTTCCAATTCCTTGGTGCTGAAGAGCAGGGTGATATTTCCTTTACGGGCGGCTTCCAGCAGAGGGCTGCCAGGCTTCAGGCTTGCCATCCAGCTCGGCGAAGTAGCGTTGATTGAACTCGCACCACTTGTCAGGATCATGCCCGTACCAGTGACGCAGCTCATTGCTGGGTGCTACGTCCTTGATCCAGGCCTCAATTTTTAGCGCTTCTTTTTTCATACCGCGTGGCCACAGACGGTCGACCAAAAACCTCTGCCCGTCTTCCGCTGACGCAGGGCTATATACCCTTTTTACATTGATCATAAGATACTCCTAGGTTTCCAGCAATTCGCGCTTCAGGGCTTGCGCCAGCCATGCCTGGTATTCATCCGCCGACCAGCCAGAATGCCTGACCAAGCTCGTCGAACACCTCCGGCAGGCACAGTGCCTGCAGGATGGAAGCTGCGTGGGCAGCATCCAGACCGGGGCGCAGGTGGGGCTCCAGGCTTTTGGCGAAGCTCTGCAGACCCTTCACGCCGGCCTGCCAGTGCCTGGGTCAGCTCAGCAGCTGCCCTTGGGTCAGCTGCAGCCGCGCCGGTATAGATGGCGGTCACTTCTGCACCCATCTCCCACTGCCTGCGGGTGGCTTCGGCCAGCTGCTCCAGGCGTTCCTTCGGGCTTGCATGAAGGCTGGCTGCTGGTGAGCACCTCCCGGATATGGGTGCGCTCGTGCCAGGCATCGCGGATGGCCCGCAGGATGCCGCGCTTCGAGCCAAAGATGGCATAGACCGTGCTGGTTGCCACGCCGGCCCGCTCAGCGATGACTTCGATGGTGGTGCAGATGTAGCCCTGCTCCAGGAATAGTGCCTGGGCTGCCGCCACGATCATGTTGCGGGTGACCTGGGCTTGCCTTTGGCGGTGGGTGGTTTTTAATTCGACTATTGACATCTGTCATAGGTTGTAGTATACCTATACTCATTATAGTTATACTATATTATATTAGAGGTATGTGAGAAATGTCAAGTGAAGAAACCTATAACACCATTGTGATTGGCGGCGGTCAGGCAGGTCTGGCCGCCGGTTATTATCTCAGCCAGCGCGGTGAAAACTACATCATCCTGGATGAAAACGACCGCACCGGTGCCACCTGGCGCAAGCCGCTGGGACAGCCTGCGCCTGTTCACCCCCAGCCAGAATAACTACCTGCCGGGGATGAAGTTCCCCAAACCCGATTTCTACTTCCCCACCAAGGATGAAACCGCCGATTTCCTGGAGGCATATGCCAGGCATTTCACCCTGCCGTGCGGCATGGCGCGAAGGTGGATGCGCTCAGCCGCAATGAGAAGGGCTACCGGCTGTCTGCCGGCGAAGCCAGCTTTCACGCACGGAATGTGATCGTCGCCACCGGGGCATTCCACACACCTTACATCCCTTCCATCGCCCAGGAGCTCGACCGGGATATTTTCCAGCTGCATTCGGTCGACTACCGCAACCCGAGGCAGGTCCCGGTGCAGAACGTCGCTGGTGGTGGGGGCGGGTAATTCAGGGGCTGAGATTGCCCTCGAGCTTGCCAAAGCCGGCAAGAAGGTCTGGCTGGCGGGGCGGGATGTGGGGCGCATCCCGGCTGATAAGCTGGGCAAGCTTTTTCGGCGGTAAGCCTTACTGGTGGTTCCTGCGCCGGGTGATGACCATCAATACTCCCCTGGGCAGGCGGATGAAGGCGAATGTGCTCACCCATGGCAACCCGCTCATCCGCACCCAGCCGTGAAGAAGTGGCTGGTGCCGGGGTTGAATTCACGCCGCGCCTGGCAGGTGCCCAGGATGGCAAGCCGCAGACTGAGGATGGCCGAACACTGCCGGCGGAGGGCGTCATCTGGGCGACCGGTTTTCGCCCCGACTATCCATGGATCAACCTGCCGGTGTTCGATGCGTCAGGCCGACCCCGGCACGAGCGCGGTGTGGTGCGTGAAGCGCCGGGATTGTACTTCGTCGGTCTGCACTTCCAGACGGGACTGACCTCGTCCCTGCTGGGCGGCGTGGGCGAGGATGCGCAGTATATCGTGAGGCAGATCAGGTAGATGATTATTGATTTAGATAATTTGCAAGGTTCATATAAAACAAGATTCCCTATTGATGGGGAATTTTAGTATAGTTTATATGGTGGATATTATGACTGTCTCTAATTTTACCAATGGCTGATTTCGACATTATGCTCAACAGAGCAAATCAGTTTCAATAGGTTATTTTTCTTGCTTATATTTGAAACTTAAGGCTTTTACTAATGGCTTTGGGTAATTTACCGCACGGCTGGCAAATGTCAGCTATATTTTTATCGCAGTAGAATAGTCCCATTGATCGCATGACTGTAAATTTTCGGGTGGGAAACACTTCTGTGGGTACAAGTCTCTTCGCCTAAAAAATGGATAAGCCTTGAATCATCCGAGCATATAAGTTTACAACCCGATACGATGATAATAGCTATCAGATGATGATCATCGAAATCGCTGGGTCTCAACATGCGTCCAACTCCTCCTGCATTTCGTATCGACTTGACTGGCAATCTACTACAATAACTTTCGATAATCTAGATAACTCTGCGAAATAACCCAAGATACTTTTCTGGCATTACGTAAGTTCCTGCTTGTATTTGGTCTCCCCCATAAACGATCTTCCCTCTACCATGAACTATCCACTCAAGGACTGGTCTAAAATCACCATGCTTTTGAGAGATTGGATTGAACACGGCGTGAAATGCATTTGTGTCAATCACAATGCACATGCTAGATCCCCAAGAGTTCCATCTCTTCATGGATAAAAAATTCTCGAAAGGCTTGAGGTTGTTCTTCCGTGGTACTCTCCATTTCTAAGGTATATCGATGGGAACAACGTAATTACCCTCTGATTCCTTCCAAAGAATAGTATCTGAGCACCTAACATTGTCTTGTCCCTGACCCATCCGATAATTCAACCTAAACCTGTCTATTGTATAGTCGCTATGGGTCTCGATGTAGAATCGTTTACTCTCTTCTGTTGCCAGTTAATACACGATATCGCCTAATGCCGCTTGCGCTCTGGGATGCAGATGAACTTCGGGTTGTTGAATTGCATACTGTGTCCCCTTGGGCGAGCAAACATATCAACTACAACCGGAAGTGCCGTACGTTCCGTACCCAACATTGACAACGGCTAGATGGAAATCATTCAAAACTACCCTCAACTCAAATGGTGATGCGACTTCTCTGCCATAGCCTTTAATGTCTATGGATTCGAATAACCCGCTCTCACTTCCCGAATTTTTCAATGAATGTGACGGAAGCTGTTTGACGGATCTCTTTGTCTTAGCGAGAGTAAGCGTCTGATAAGGTACGGTGTGTGTTCGCCCTCCGGATTGAAAGTCGAGGCTATATTCATCGTATGTCCGTCTGGGTTTACTCCGTATAGGTGCGAGAATGCCAGATTTTTGAAGCAAGTTCTGGCATCTAATACGCCAAGCCTGTGTCTACCTTGAGCTGATTTAAACGTTCTCATCATGTACCTGTTGTAGTACGTCTGTCGATAAACACGAGTGCTCGCCGTACGACCGTAATAACTCTGCTTGTCGTTAACGGCTTGAATTGCTTGATGTCCGTGTTGCTCCTCTGACTCATCCAATCTGTAAAGATCTGCTGAATCATTTCAAGTGATTGGGGGAATCCGTTATCATCATGCGAATACTTATATAGGATGTCTCTTCCAGCGAAAATTAACCTTGAGTCTGACCTCGTACGCTAAGGTAAGTTACATTGGTAGACAAGTGGATTGTTATCCCTTCTCCTTCGAAATGTCATCAAAACCGCTTCAAAACTCATCATGATTGCTTCTTCCCATTCTCCTTGTCTGGAACTATAAAACCTATCCTAAATTGTCTCTGTATCTTTTGCCTGAACACTGACAATGTCTCTAAAGCGACCAAGCCCGACATCATCAGTGTTGAAAGCTTGATCGAACCAGAAATTCGGGAGTACCTAGCAAATCGAGTAGTCGCCATACACCGAAGTTTTGCCTGTACTGTTTTCACCTACGAAAAAATTTACATCCTTGATAGGGATGCAGGTAATCCTGAATCCACGAAAATTATCAATATATAGCCAGCTGATCATATAACTGTCCTTTCAATTCTGATCATGCGGATTTCATTCTTCGTTGCTAAATTAAAAAGATTTATGTATCAGCCACAAAATGAGTGGCATAATTATTAATTCTATGCATTCCAACTGTATCAACGCTTTGTGACATGATGATTTTTACTATCAGATATATTACGGTGTGATCGATTAAATTGTAGCACCAATCTCGACCAGCCTATCTTATCGCGACAGAGTGCTTCAGTTACACACCCGTAGTAGCCCGTCTTTTAAAGTGTTGAGCGGACTCTTTTTCAAACCGAAGAATGAACCTAGCGTGTATTATATTGAGAGATCAAGGCAGTAAAAATTCCCAGGGCTACTAATGCAACCGTGAAAGCAATGATAACTAATAGGCAGCCGCCACCCCCGACTAAAGCGACGGGTAGCCAGTTCCCTTTTCCGCTAATCTTTTGTGTATAAGTACGCGCTTGAATCCCAGAAATTATTGGAACTGCAAAATAAATCGGGACGAATAAGCACGCTCCAAACCCCAGTGTGATGGTCGAAAAAAACGTGGCAACGCCGATATATATCCACCACCCAAGCATCAAAGCAATGCCCAGCCACGTGCGTCCTGAATAAACATGACCGATACCTAAAAGAGCGAAAATTCCAAATATTATCTCAAGCCAAAGCGCAGTTGTAGCCGCGCCTTCAGTTTCTGGTGACACTTGTCTGACCAGATATACGGGTTGTTGATTATCAGGCTGGGTATTCATTGATTTATCTCCTTATTTGAATTGAAACAGATTAGAGAAAACAATCGGGCTCCATAGATGCTTGATCCGTTGCTATGCAAGCTAGTAATGGAATATACGGCTTCTAACAATTTTTGAAAAACCAGTAAGACATAACTTATTGCATATATGTCTAGCTTACAAGAAAATTAATTCATTACCCTTAGCTTAATAAATATGCTATCGAGCAAATCGTCGCAATAATTACAACATTTCGACTGATCGTTGAAAAGCTGAACAGAGTAGCACATTTTTCTATAAATAATAACCGCCGGAACCTCCAAAAGTTACTTGAGCTCAATGCTGCCACAAGGGCGATCGCTGCATTCTCGGCGGCAATTCTGGTATTCCGCATCATCCGCCTGGACTGAGAGATAAGCTTTGGGTTGTGAACGATTGCCCTGAGCAGCTTACCTACCTGCAGGTTGGCGTCTTCATCCATTATCTCGCCCAGGTCGAATGGGATGGGAGCACACGGTCCATCGCTGATGGCACGCAGGGATAGGAGTGGAATCCCTACCTCCGCGGCCGCCTGTGCGATCCCGGCTGTTTCCATTTCAAGGATTGGGTGCTTCAATTTTCCAAGCTGGGCTTCGGTGACCTGCGACCCTCCCGTCGTAACCGCCGTCCCAGCATAAAGCTGCGCCCCGCGCTTGGCAAGAGCCTGGGCAGCAGCCTCCCGGGCAGCATCAGGCCAGGAGGCGAGTGGTGTGAGCGGACCAGGGATTCCCTGTTCCAGCTTGCAGACAGCCTCGGCCAGGACCACATCTCCGATCTCCAGGTCTGACTCGACCGCGCCGGCGATTCCAAATGAGATGAGCAAATGTGGAACGTTCAGCGGAGGGCTCTTTTCCATCAGGTTGCGGGTGGCTTCACCAGCGCGCCGGATCCCCATACCGGAAGTGACCAGCAGGCAAGTCTTGCCGGAAAGCACAAAGGAAATGCCGCCTAATGGTCCTAGCGCGATGCGCTGCCGCTGCTTAATAAAGCGCAGAAGGGCAGCGCTTTCCTGGGTCATGGCAGCAATCAGACCAATCGTCTCCATACGGCTTTTATGCGATCCTATCTTTCTGTTGGATCAGAGGCGTGAGAATGCTCATCGGGTTCCTCTACGAGGAACTCAATGCCGAACTTCTCATGGAGCAGCTCCAGATCACGGTATTGATAACCCGGAAGATCATAACCCGTGTGGCAGAGCCTCTGATTTTCGGGAGACATACACTGTACGGCGTACCCGCCGATTGTGCCCACCCCGGCAAGGTCTTGCTTTGTGAAGATGAATCCTTCGGCTTCCTCCCAGGCGGGGATACCATTGCCAAGCTCATCGAAGCGCATTGCATGCACATCCAGCTCGCGCCCGTCAGCATCCTGTAAGACGAAGGCGGTTGCCGTCTTGATTCCCTGTGCATCGATCGCCCAACGGTTCTCAGACCACAGCTCTTTCAAGGCATATCCCTGGCGACCCAAGAGCTTGCGCATCCGAACAACATCGTCCAGCAACATGATCACGTCGAGATCCTTATGTGGACGGGTCTGCTCGCCAAGCAAAGCATCGATACCCCATCCACCGGTTACCCACACCTGAATGCCATTGGCTAATAGATCGTTTGTAGATGCTTACGGCATCTTCAGCGCTAACCATCGAACCTCCCGTAACCTGGATACACAATCCATGTGTGCTTATTGATTGAATTCGAAGATGGATGTGTAATTTCATCTCAGCCACCAGCCTTCAGGTCCCCGTGCTCATGCAGCCAGGTAATCAACGTATCATAATGCTCCCTGTGGTGATCCAAAGAACCCATCGAGCTGGCTAACAGGGCATATTCTCCCATCCAGGTATACCTGCCTGGCTGGATCAGGTCCTTTTCGGGAATCTGTGTGGTTAATTCCTGGTATCGTGAGAATTGAGCTTTCCAATCTGCATACACACGCGACCAGGGTTTATCCCGATTGATTTTATAAAGGTAGGCATTGGTCCGATCAACGTCTGCTTCCGGATCAGGACCCATAATATCCCACCACACGGGATAATTGGGCTCTTTGTCGTGATAAAGCGGCCTTTGCCCGTGCGACTGAAGCCTGCTGCCAGGCCCACATGTGGGCGACAACATCTTTCACAGACCAATGATCAGGAAGTTGAGCAGCAATGATTTGCTCTTCACTCAGGGTGGCGAGCAGCTCTTGCCACCGGTTGAATATCTCGGCTAGCTCAGTCAGGATTTGTCCTTTGTTATCCATGTTATTGTCCTATTGAATATATTCTGTCGTTGATTGATATATGGTTGTACTGCTTTACAAAAGAGATGCCATTATCGAGAATCAATCATATCCCTGTGGGTTTTCCCTCCCTGCAAGGATAGCCCAGAAATCTGTGAGTGCCTCAGCGTAGTTTTCTGGGTCAAATCTATCAAAACTGTGTACTCTTGGAAGTGTGATGCTCAAACAATGAATTGCCATCCGCACTTGCATACGCTTTTCAAACTGCTCATCTTTGGCGTATCCGACGATTTCTAAGAACCGCTGTCTTAATCCAGGTGGATAATACCACCACAGTATTGCACCAATATCACACGCCGGGTCATCCATTGACATGGAATCTAAATCTATTAAATATATGTTTCCATCCGATGCGATAAGCCAGTTGGCGTTACAGATGTCGTTATGTGACGATACAACACCCGCACCAGGCAAGCTTAGGGCTTGTTGCATAAGGTTAGCAAGATTTTCATCCATCTGTGCGGCGATGGCTGGTACTTGGGCTTTGTACTGCTCCCACCTTTGCTGAACCCGCGAGAGCGATTCTGAAGCAAGTACATTGTAAAGGTCGGAAGGGGCATCGGGCAGAATGCTCCTTAATTCAGGACTTTGATGTGTTTTGTCGATGATCGCAGCAACTTGCTCCAGATAATCGCGATAATCTTTCCGGGAAGGCTTTCTGCCGGTAATATAGGATTGAACCAGTATAGAAGTACCGTCTTCAAGATACCCTGTCGCAATCAACGGGGGCGTGAGTCCTATTGAGGCTACGGCTTGATAATTAGCTACCGGTGCTCCTAATTTCACAAAATAAGTTTGTCCATTTCCGTGTGCGAAATAGGTTTCGTTCCCATATCCGTGTGGAAGTGTAAATTCCCAATCACGGTTTGAGAATTGCTTTTGAAGAAATGATTGAACCTCGGACTGGTGTTGTTGCTGATTATTCATAAGGGTTAGTCCATAGTGCTAGCACTTCGATCTTATGCCACCCCACCCAACCAAAAGTCTAGGATTTTTTATGGGATGAGCCTAAAGCTCCTTGTTTCCAAAACCCGATCAGGTACAGTAATCCGGCCACCAGGGAAACGGCTGAGAAGACCACAAACCGGAATGGGTATCCTTGATTTACAACCATATTGATCTCCGTGGGTAAAAATAGAGATCGCAAGATGTAAATTACGGCGATGGCAATAAGAGATACCCGCAGCACAGGCAGCCGGGTGATTAGACCAGCACCAGAAAAGGCATAGATTCCCCAAATGGCAAAAATCAAAGCCAGGACGATGGAGGCGATGGTAATCAGGTTTGAGCCTTGTTGGGCCAATTGCTCCACTGCTGATCCTTGACCAGGGTCAATATATTTATATAGCTCCGGCATGAACGCCAGGAAAATATGGGTTATTGATATGAGGGCACTGATCACTCCGCCAGCGATCAGGCAATATCTTGATTTTGTCATAGAAAACCCGATGCCTCCATGCTATTCACCAGCAGCCATGGTATGGCTAGCTTCACCATATAATGAGTGAGGAAGGAATGCCGTCCTGCTGAACTAACATGTTCATGTATGTGTCTGCCTGATTAATAACGAACTGTTGAACTATTACTCGTCCCAATCAAGTTGGTTCTCTGGGATACCCATTGAGCGACCATGGCGTTTCGCTGCTTCTCTCTGAATGCTATCACCCTTTGGGTACTTAAAGACCTTGTTCGGGAAGATCACATAAACATACATTTCCGTGGATGCATTGATGTACCAGCCCTGCAACTTGAGGGCGCGGCTCAATGCCTCAGCGATAGTATCACCTTGACTATCTTCTATTTCAAAGGATAGGGCAGTCCACATCGTGGGCTGATCTTCAGCTGCGTTACTGACCTGCCAGGATTCTGTTCTCGTGATATGTACAAGATCCAGAACATTGATATCTGCTAGACTTTCTTAAGCAAGAGTCCTTTCATCGTTTCTGAGTCCCTTATGTTGGATAAATATACACCCAAACCAATAACTATCAAGCATCGTTTTCCTATTTAGACGACAGCACTTCAATCTCCTGCCAACCTACCCAGGAAGGGCTCTGCCTGGTATTCACCCGAATATACCTGACGTTTTCAACCGGGTTTTCAGGCTTGAACTCCAGCACCTGAGCATCCACGGTATACCCATCGAAGGTGTGGAGCAGGGAAAGCTTGTCGAGAGAAGGTCCGACCCAAACCTGGTGAATCGTTTTTCCGGCTGGCGATTGGGTAGTCACCAGGCGGATTGTGCCGATCGTTTGTGGGGTGCCCAGGTCGATCAGGATCCACTGCGGAGCAAAGTCACCCGCTCCCCACCATTGGCTGGTGGTGCCATCCACTGCCCCGGAAGGCGGTTGGTAAGGTAGCGAGCGTGAGGCTTCTGCAGGCATCCCCACAGCCAGGTTATACTCGAAGAAGTCAAAAACGTCTGCCTGGCAGGGGTCAGGGCGGTTTATTGGCGCTAATACCTGATCGATCTGTCCCAATCCCGTCAGTCCATTATAGAAGTCCGCCTGTTCATCCGTATCCCAGGTCCACAGCAGCCAGCCGTCGAACCCATAATAACAGGACTCCACCTGCCAGTCATGCAAGGCACGCGCAGTCTTGGCTTCCGATGGATAGGAAGAACGAGCTGCCCCAAACTCACCGATAATGATTGGCTTACTCTCCATCCCTGCCATGCCAAAGTTTTCGACATACTGTGGCAGGCTGAATCCAAACCCCGGGTAAGGATGCAGGTCGATGAAATCCAGGCTCGAATCCCAGATCACCGGTCGGGTTTCGATCAGTCGAATATCACCCATGCGTGTGGGGTTGGGTGCCTGTGGCACGAAGAATCCCACCGTGACCAATGCGGTGGGGTCACGTTCCAGGATTGCATTACGTATCTGGTCGATCCAATACAGAAGGTTCTCGTCCATCATGCGCTGGCGGTCTTCAGTTGAAGACATGTCATAGGTTTTTCCATTGGCCGTTTTGAATGACCCGCTAGTGTAGCTTAATGGAGTGGCGTTGGATTCGAAGAAAAGCTCGTTACGCAGCTCGTAAGCGAAGATCGCATCCAATGCTGCGTTCTGGCGCAGCAGCTCATCGATGAGATCCTGCCAGAATTCCTTACCCACCAGGATGCCCCCACCGGTCAGAATGTTTTTATTGGTACCGCCAAAATCCTCACTCCAGGTGGAATCGAGCAATTTGAAATAATAGGAAGTGCCTGGTTCGGCATCTATCGTCAGGATTACATAGATGCCATGCGATTTTGCTTTCCGGAGGAAATCTGCCACGTTGGCGATGTATCCGTCTAGCAGGCCTCCGGCTGGGTCACCCAGGCAGTAGTCTTTACAACTCCCCTGCATAAAGACTCGCACCACATTGTAGCCCTCCTCTTGCATCTTGGTGAGGGCTGCTTCCACCTGAGATGGGTTATATAGATTGGTGTTGAAAGTTGAGTGATAGGTAAACGTCTCACCCGAGAACCCATATTGGGATGCCAGCCGGATGTAGTTGTTGCCCCGAGGGATGAATTTTTCTCCGCTCAGGCGATTGTAGAACTCAGCAATGCCATTCACTGTGCGGATGGCGATGCGGTGTTCGGGTGGTTTCTGGGTGGGTGTGACCGTGGCGGTAGGCAATACGGTCGGCGGGGCGGTGGGTGGCTGAGTCACGATTGGTGGCTGAGTCACGGTCGGTGAAGCAGCGGTCGGTGTGAAAGATATCGTCGTGGTTACCGCGGGTGCACCGCACCCAACCAAGATGGATACGATTATTGATAGTCCAATAATGAGGACGGCAGATTGCTTGTGTCCCATCTTAGCCTCGTTTACCTTTCACACCAGATCTGAGTGACAATTCTTTATATCAACCGTTTGAATGACCATTTTGTTGATCAACAGCAGCGGGGTGGTTGGCTTTTTCTTCTGCTCTTTTCTTGATTAACCCCGAGAAACCCTTTCTGGTACTTAATTAAAATCGCTTCAAAATAAATATTGGGCGATTAACAGGCAGGTTAACGTATGGCAAGCGCGTAATATTTTCTCGATATGGTTACAGGTGCGACGCATAATTTTTTTTGCCAATCTCGCTTGCCTGGAGCCGTGAGCCTTATTTACCTTGAACGATCAGTACACAATCGATAAAAAAGACCTTATTTACCTTAATTGGAACAATATTGGTATAATTGTCGTTTTGATAGGGAAAGGAAATAAAGGCTTTAATATGAACAAGAAATCAATCTTTGCTTTAGTTCTACTTCTGAGCTTTTTAACCGCTTGCGCTCAGCCTACATCCTCCGGGGTATACCCGCCACCCGTCGCAATACCCGTCACCCCCGACAATATTGCTGTTTACCCTGAGCCTAGCGTAGTGCCTACACAGGTTCCTCCAACACCCACTAACATCCCGGCCGAACTGTCGGCTCAAATGGCAGCCATGCAGGAAGTGGCGAAGAAATACAACCTCCCTGTGGATCAGATAAAAATCGTCAGCACTGAAGCTGTCACCTGGCCAACCGGCTGCCTGGGGGTCGTCATCCCCGGCGTCTTGTGCACCGATATGGTTGTAGAAGGATTTAATATCAAGCTCGATGCCAATGGGCAGCAGTTTGAGATCCACACCAACCAGGATGGCACAAATGTGGTCGATGCCGCTCAGCAATTAGCTACGCTGGGGTTTGTGGTCCAAACTATCGATCGTACCATCCAGGTGGTTAACCCGAACATCCCTCTTGGACCGACTTATAACCCGGCTTTCAACGGTTTGCCCCCTACCGGCGGGGCAATTCTGGGTACTGCCTACGTGCTTGATTTCTCCAACCAGGCCAAGGTGGTGGCAGTGGATGCAAATGGCCAGCACGACCTGACCTTCATCCAGAGACCAAACTACGGGCTGGCCATTTGGCGGGGAGGCCTGGGGACCCAACCGCTGCTGGCCTGGGGCACCCAGCCTACTGGCGATACTCAAACATCATCCCTGCAGATCAGCCACCCCGATGGCTCGAACCTTGAGACTCTGCTAACCACCGATTCGGGAGTCTGGCATCCCCCTGCAACTGGTGGCAGAGTTTTGGTCGGCGGATGGCCAATCGCTATACTTCAGTAAAGAACCGGTTGGGTTGGGAGGCTACATCTCTTTTCGCGGTGCTTCCAATCTGCTTAAGATTGATATCGCTACTAAGGACGTCACTGAAGTCATTGCACCGACACCCTCCAATGGCTCTCAGATATGCATGGATGCCATCTCAGGCGACTACCGCTTCGTGGCAGACCACTGCACCCAGAATGTGATCACCATTCGTGACTTGCAGAGTGGAGGTTCGACTACCATCCAGGTATCACCCGATTTCACCGGGTACCAGGTGATGGGCAGCGCCCGCTTCAGCCCTGCGGGTGATCGGGTGGCCTTTGCCCTGGCAAAGAACGATCCAAATGATGAACAGGGATGGGTAGCGGTTGGAAATAGCACTGGCGGTACGGCGCAGCTGATCCTGACGAGTGATGCTGGCAGCTATTACACCGTCCTGGGTTGGCTGGATGACCAGACCCTGCTGGTGCAGTCTTATTCCATTAACGACCCGAATGGTGTCAACCAGGTGTTCACCGTCACAGTAGATGGCTCAGTAGTGACCAAAGTGGCAGACGGCAGCCTGCTCACGGTGATCGATAATCGTTAATCGTTTGCCCCACTAGGCATCGCCGATAATTTAGAGTATAATAATCTAATAAAGATGCGCCGATTAAGATGCGGGTGCAGCACAATTAATGTACTCTAACAAAAAATTGTTCCGAAGGAGATAAAATGCTAAAATTTGCTTGTAAGGATTTGGGTATCGATTGTAGCTTCGTGGCAACAGGCGCAACGGTCGATGAAGTCAAACAGAAAGCCATGGCCCATGCCCAGAGCGTACACAAGGACTTGCTCTCCAAAATGACACCCAAGCAATTGGCTGAGTTGCCCCAGAACATAATCAGCAAGATCGGTTAGCCAAGGATGCAAGGGGGAAATTATGTGTAGAGCCCCGCGTTTTTTTAGTGTGATTCTACCATTCGCTTAAAATTCAGACCTCCAGGATTTGCTATAATCCTGGAGGTACTTGTAAATAATCCCACTCTCCTCTTAAAGCGGTAAATCCTCTGGAAACCATTTAAATTATAAATGTGGTATAATCCGGCGTTCGCTTCTGAAATAGATAAACTTTATCCAAAATAGAGGCGAACGGGCTGGGGTTCGCCTTGGCTCAATCTTGTGCCAAAAGGACCTTTTGTGAACTTTACTTCGTTTGCTTTTCATCCCCAGATCAATGCTGGGATATCTGCCGCTGGTTATTCCACACCTACTTCTATTCAACTTCATACCATCCCGCCCATCTTAGAAGGGCGTGATGTACTGGGCTTGGCTCAGACCGGAACCGGGAAGACCGCCGCCTTTGTTCTACCCATCCTGGAGCACCTGCTTTCTGGACCGCGTGGTAAGCTGCGCGTGCTCATCCTTTCTCCGACCCGCGAGCTGACCGAACAGACCCACACCAACATTGAGATGCTCGGACGACAGACCGGGTTCCGCAGTGTGACCATCTATGGTGGCGTGAGCGCCCAACCTCAGATAAAGGGGTTGCGGGCGGGAGCGGAGATTGCAGTTGCCTGTCCGGGTCGTTTGTTAGATCTGATGGGGCAGAAATTGGTCAACCTGAGTCGGGTTGAGATCCTGGTAATTGATGAAGCTGACCGGATGTTTGATATGGGATTTTTACCGGATATCCGCCGCATTCTTGCTGCTTTGCCCACCCAACGCCAAACACTCCTGTTCTCAGCTACCATGCCGGACGAGATACGCTCGTTGGCAAATGAGCTGCTGAACCATCCGGTTAGGGTTGATCTGGGAGTAACCCGCCCGGTCGAGACGATCGGACATGCGTTGTATCCCGTGGATCAAACCCGTAAGACTGAGCTGTTGCTGGCATTACTGCGCAAGCCAGGCAGTGGTCAGATCCTCGTCTTTACCCGCACGAAACACCGTGCTAAAAAGCTCGCCGAGCAGCTGGTAAAGGCTGGCTTACCCGCCGCTTCGCTGCAGGGGAATCTATCTCAGAACCGGCGTCAGGAGGCGATGAATAACTTCCGCACCGGGAGGATCAAGGTATTGGTAGCTACGGATATCGCCGCACGCGGGATCGATGTTTCTCAGATCTCGCATGTGATTAACTTTGACATGCCTGACACCGCTGATGCTTATACCCATCGCATCGGGCGTACTGGTCGCATGGCCAGGCAGGGGACTGCCCTTACTCTCGTCACACAGGACGACCTGCCGATGATACGCACCATTGAGCGCCTCTTGGGGCGCTCGTTGGAGCAGCGAAAACTGGCTGGCTTTGATGCAATTCAGCCATTCCAGAAAGTGACCCCTGCTACCCGTTTTCAGCACTAATAATTCACATCGGAAGAATTATTGCGGAAGATTTTTTGAAAATCACCGCCTGATATAGTTAACTATAGTTCCACCCCCCGATAAGTTTCCACGGGGGGTGGTTGATTAGTAGGGCAGTTAAATTATGCTGATCGATCACCTTTAATGGATTCCTTATTTGACAAATTAGATAAAAAGGAGTAATATAGTCATGTATTTACCTGCTCAACCTGTAGAGGTTGTGCGGCAGAATATAGTAGATCTCAATTTTCAATTAGATGATTTGGAGAGCGCGTATGTTAAAATTTGAATGCAAGGAATTGGGAACAAATTGTAGCTACGTGGCAAAGGGGAATTCTCTAGAAGAAGTAAAAAAGAATGCCATTGAACATGCACAGATGGTGCATAAGGATTGGCTTGCGAAAAAGTCGCCACAGCAGATGGTGGACATTGACAAGACCTTGACCCGCATGACTCATTAGCCAAGACGCTATGGGGGAAATTTGGTTTATGGCACGCGACGTTTTGGGTGCGAAAGCATCCGTGTAGGTAAGGGGGACATGGGTTCCGAGGTTAACTCACCAGGTAAAAACTGGTGACATAGAATAAATACCACCCTCCAAAACACGTTTTTGGAGGGTGGTAGCTTTAACGATCAGGAACCCTTTATTCTGATCAGCGGAAACAACTTGTCGACTAAATCACAACTTCGGGTGGCTAATAGAAAGGTAACTCCCGAAGCATCGAGCGTCACCCGGTGTAAACCCTGGAAGCATTAAGAACACTTATCAAGTATTTACACTAGATATTTATTATATTTGATAAAATAACTCATTAACATCCAATGCGAGGCATGGAGGTTTACTATGCAAGATTATGTTGTTCAGGTGAAGGATTTTCGCAAGGTCTATGGCGATATGGCTGCGGTGGATGGGATCAGCTTCGAAGTTCAACAGGGGGAAATATTTGGCCTGCTGGGACCCAATGGGGCGGGTAAAACCACCACTATGGAAAGCCTGGAGGGATTACGGCAGCCCAGTAGCGGGTCATTAAAAATTTTTGATATTGATCCAACCAGGCAACCGAAAAGATTGCATCATTTATTAGGTGTTCAGCTGCAAGCCTCCAGTCTTCCTGGGAGCATGACCCCCAACGAAGCGATGGAATTTTTCTGTGCCTATCATCAGGTGACCCCCCGGCACGATTTACTCGAACGCCTGGGCCTCGGTGAGAAGAAACTCTCTCAATTTTCCACCCTCTCTACCGGACAACAACGCAGGCTGGCATTGGCTTTAGCCATTGCACATGACCCGCCGGTGGTATTACTGGATGAGCCTACCGCGGGGCTGGATGTTGGCTCAAGGGTTGAGCTTCACGAGGTGATGGCCGAAATGCGGGCCAAGGGTGCAACAATCATCCTTGCTACCCATGATATGGCTGAAGCTGAAAAAATGGCTGACCGGGTCGCCATCTTACTTAAAGGGAAGATCGCCGCCACGGGTAGCCCCACCCAGCTGACTGCCTCCGGTAGAGGTTTGGTTAAGATTTCAGTCTTATCTGAGGCTGGTAGTTTATTGAACAATGCCGGGGTATTCCCGGCGGTTTCACAGCAAGTCATCAAGGATGAATATGTGATTTATTACAGTCGTGACGCCGGAGAGACTGTGCCAGCCATCTTTGATTTCCTCAAGGTTCAGGATGACCGATTGGTCGATCTGCGTGTGGAACGCCCTACGCTTGAGGACCGCTTTCTTGAGATTACCCAACCCGACATCTCGAATGGAGGCATATCATGACTGCTTTTTTCCACCATTTCATGTACGATTTTCGCACCGGATTGCGCGATAAAACCCTCCTGCTGATGAATTATCTCTTTCCGTTGGGTTTCTACATATTAATGGGCTTGCTCATGACCGGACTTAATCCAACCTTTGCACCCACCATGATCCCGGCGATGATCCTTGTAGCAATGATGGCATGTACCTTGCTGGGTTTGCCCAATCCTGTGGTGGAGTCGCGTGAGGCAGGAATATTCCGCAGTTTCAAGATCAACGGCGTCCCTGCCCTCTCCATTGTCGTCATTCCGGTGCTGAGCAGTTTGGTGCACATTATCCTGGTTTCGATTATCATCACATTTACCGCCGGGCCATTGTTCAAAGCAGGCATCCCGGTAAATTGGGGGTATTTCGTTCTGATCTTGCTCCTGACTGCTTTCACTATGGCAAGCCTCGGAATGTTGATTGGAGTCGTTTCACCCAATTCACGCTCCATCGTTTTATTTAGCCAATCAATCTTTCTACCGTCGATGATCCTGGGTGGCTTGATGGTTCCTTCCAGCATGCTGCCAGCCAGTTTATACCGGATTTCCCTGCTACTGCCTACCAGTTATGCCATGAATGCCTGGCGTGGCCTGGCTTTTGGCATGGCGCCTACCTTTGATCCCCGTTGGGCGTTGCTGGTCTTACTTGCCAGTGGGGTGATTGCTTTTGTACTGGCAATCTATTTGTTCAATTGGGATAGTAAAAATCGACGCAGCGGTCACAACCCACTCCTGGCATTGTTAACCCTGCTTCCATTCGTATTGGGTGCCATCTTATTGGGGGGTTAGTTTTCGGCTATACAGCAATCACCTGCAACATAAGGGTTCGAGCTGATATTTATGTATTATGACTTGATTGAAATAGCCCGAAATACTCATACTCATTTAATCCCACTTTTTCGGGTAATTGATGTATGATTAATCTATCCGAGCTACCTTGCTTAGGAAATTTGTCTCATTTCATCCTGATGAGAAGAAAGGAGCACATCCATGGCATACAGCTTTAAAAACTCGAAGGGGCAAACTTATTTTCTCCATGCCACGACTCGTGTCCTAAAGAGTGGTAAGAAACAACATCTCTATTACTTTGCAAAAACCCAAAAGGCGGGTGCTTTAGATCTGATTCCGCAGGGTTATATGGTTGCCGAAAGCAAGACAGGGCTGCCTGTACTCAAGAAAAAGTAAATTGTCGCTGCCCACGGGCCTGCCAACCCACCAGTGGGTACCCAGTATGATTGGAATGATTTCGTTTCAGGATCACCAGCGGGTTGGTGTGGTGAATTGTAAAGCGGCGCACTTCTTCAAGAAGTGCGTCGTGTTTTACCCAACAGGCATTATTGCCCGAAGAAGGCATTTACCACTTGAGGGTCAAAATGCCTGACCCGATTCCCTTTGAATATACTCCAGTGCCTGATGTTCAGACCATGCGGATCGATAAGGTCGGTCTGAAGTGAGCGCATCCCATACATCCACCACTGCGAAAATACGTGCAGAGATGGGGATATCTCGTGCCTTTCAACCCCTGGGGGTAACCATTACCGTCCCATTTCTCATGATGGCAATATGGGATTTCCAGTGCTGGTGAAAGATAATCGATCGTCTTCAGCATCTCGTAGGCATGCACCGGGTGCTGGCGCATGATTTCCCATTCATCAGGGGTGAGTGGGCCTGGTTTTAATAATATCGAATCAGGTATACCCATTTTACCGATATCATGCAATAACGCCCCGCGCCGAATATGCTGCAATGTTTCACCCCGCATACCCAGCCTATCTGCAACCCGCAAGGTCATTTCGATCACCCGGTGGGCATGTCCAACAGTTTCACGGTCGCGCAATTCTAGTGCCTTTGCCCAGCCTTCCAGGGTGGCATCATAGGCAATCGAAAGCTCAGTGTTTGAGTCTTGCAGCTGCTCAAACAGGGATGAATTGTCGATGGCGATGGCTGCCTGCCCGGCCAGTGCTTCGAGAAATTCGAGCCGTTCCTGATCGATCGTACGCGATGTGCGTAAGAAAGACCTCCAGGACTCCCTTCACCTGTCCCTTGGCGATCAACGGGATTCCATAATAAACCTTGAATCCTTCAGCTTCGATGGGCAGTCAGCTGATCTACCCATATCAGGCACAAGCGATAAATCGGGGATGTGGATCGTTTTGCGCGTATGAGCGACGTTCCCGGCGAACCCTTCTCCCATTTGGATACTTGGATGTAGGGATGCCTCCGTGTGGAATCCTCGGCTGGCAGCATACTCTAGCTGTTGTGTTCCTGCCCGGTGTAATAGGATCGCGGCTGCATCCACGCTGAGCTGAGCCATAATTTGCTCAAGCAGGATTCCCAAGGTAAACTGCAGGTCCGGTCCAGCTGATATGGCAACATCGATCGCACGCAGAGCTTGAAAACGACGTACATGTCGCTGGATCTTTTCTTCAGCCATCTTCCAGTCTGTAATATCCGTAATAAATCCTTCCAGTAATTGATGGTTTCCGTGAATGGCTGAAGTACTTGCCCCCAGGTCACGTATCCATCGAATTTGCCTGCTCCGTGTGTAGATGCGATAAACCAGCTCGAATGATTTTTGTTGGAGTACCGCATTTTGTACATTGATCCAAACCATCTCCCGGTCATCCGGATAAATCAAATCTCCATACGGGATGACTTGGTTCATGACTAAATCCTCTGCCTGGTAGCCAGTCAAAGCATAACATCCTTTGCTGGCGTATTCCAGGGTATGGTTTAAATCATTCCGGCATTGGTAAACCATGCCAGGGATTTGGTCGAGCAACGTATTAAAGCGGGGAGATATCTCCCTCACCATTACATCGGTGTCCAGAATAGGCACTTCCTTATATGAATGAGATAAATATATATATCTAAGTCTAGTTCACTCTCACAAGATGATGTGTAGATTCCACCGGTAATTTCACCAGGCATTCCTGGCTAATTTTTTGCTGGTAAGTGATCATATTGGCGGCAAGGTCGACCAGGCTGGTTGGTCGTATTGAAAAAAGCCAGCTACGGTCCTCATCGCTCAAATTAAATGACTCTCCTTGATACCCAGATGTCACTGCAATCTCAGGGTTCGCCAGCAGCATATTGCGAAAGCTTTTAGCTAACGACTGCTGCGCTGAGCAAACGGTTCAGTTCATCATTGCGGGATGGGTAATCAAGCTGTCCACTGACTTCCGTGATACGGGATTCAATGATTAACATTGGGTTTACCTCTGTTTTTAAATCTAGAATCAGTGACAAATTTGCTTGATTTTCAATGTTCATGATGTTTTAATTATGGATGGTTATGAACCCACATCACCATGGATGGGCAGGCCTAAGATGACACCACCCGAGAATACGAAAGCCAGGACCATGAGTGCCATGCGGATGTAGCGGGAATCGATCTGGTTGAGTTTTAAATAGATATTGGAAAGGCAGGTGTTCATTTGAATATCTCCTCTTAAGAAAAGTATTTGGTGGAACTTGATTTTCATATTATTACACAATCATGTCCTCTAAACAGTCTGTTAAAGATTAAAAAAAATCCCCTAAATGGGGTTTTTTGGCTATATTATTTCAGAAAATTAACGCAATATTTTATATAACTGGGTTGTTTCTGGTGAAGGGTCTAACCCAAGTTCATCCCGTAGGTATTGTTTGCATTGTTCATATTGGTTAGCAATCCCCGACCGGTTTCCCAGGGCAGCATATGCCTGCATCGCCAGTCGATGCGCTGATTCCATGCAGTGATTGTCTGCCAGGATCGATCTGCAGTGGGTTAATGCTGTTTTCGGCTCACCTTTTTCCAGGTGAAGCTGTGCCAGGGTCAGCAGGGCATGCTCGTGCATCTGGGCTAATCGCTGGCGCTCAGTCATCACCCAGGTCTCCTCTCCCTCCGGGTAAAATTCACCCTGATAGAGCTCCATGCCTGCCTGCAAGAATTCGATCTTCCGGGCGGGTGTGTCAGCATTTTCGGCCTGCCCGATCATGCGCTCAAATTCCTGCACATCATAACTGTAATCCATATCCGAATTGAATGAATAACGGCGATCAGTGCTGAGGATTACTTCCTGACCCAGAGCGTAGCGCAGATAATAGAGGGTGTTCCTGAATTGCAGCCTTAATTGCTCCGATGAGCTTTCGGGCCATAAGATCACCCCAATTTCTTCCTTGGTCATGCTTTTATTGGGATGAGCTATCAGGAAGAAGAACAGCTCCCGGGCTCGTTTCTGATTGACCCAGCTGGAGGTAGTCACCGCCTTACCATCTACCTTCACCTGAGACCTGCCCAGGGCGTAGATGCTTAATTTGGGTGGGATAAGCAACACCGTGGCAGCATGCGGGCGTAATCGACGGCGCAATGTAGCGATCTGCCGCTCAAAATTTTCGATCTTGCTCAGTAGCTTGACCGCTGCTGGACCGAGATTTGGCGTCTCCTGCATACCTATTGAGCTCTTCTTTGACGCTTCTGCCCACCACCACCAATGGCTGGATGCTATCCAAATTGCTAACCAGGTTCAGCGCTTGCTCCATTGTTGATCGCGCCATTTGCGTGTCATCTGCATAGTGAATATGCCCGGCTTAAAAGCAGGGCTGCACTGGCAGCTTCCAGCTGCTGCCCACTCTCGTTAAAAATTGAATAGGCTTCGGATAGGTGTTTCAAGGCTGTTTGAGCATTGTTTTCCGCCAATGACAGGCTCCCGGCTTCCATTGTCCATACGCTATTCTCAAAACTGGAATGGCTTTTTTGGACCAGCTCATGTGCCGATTGGAGATATGCATTTGCCCTGGATAATTCTCCTTCACGCCTGGCCAGAGCGGATTCTGCCAGGTCGATATTCAGCATCAGGAAATGGTCATCTAATGTCTGGCAGGCATCACGTGTTTTCTGGAAGGCATCCCTGGCGCTGTCATTTGCCTCCAGGTCGGCATACAGGTTCCCCAGGTTAAATAATAGGTATGCCTCACTACGCAGGATTCCATTGCTTCTCGCCAGAGTCAGTGCTTGCTCGAATAATTTAGCTGCTTCAATGTAATTGCCAGATAAATGGTGCAAGCTTCCCAGGTTATTCAAGCACGAAGGATTGCCGGGTGGTATTCCTGACACCCTGCCAGTAGCCGAGAGCCTGTTCATAATGCTTCACTGCCTGGCGTGTATCGCCCTGATACTGGCAGCATATACCCAATTCCATGTGGACCATGGCTGCATTTTGTTCATCCTGCACGGATTGGTACAAGAGCAGGGATTGGTCAAGCTTTTCACGAGCTTCATCAAGCTGTCCCTAGGTGGTGGAGACTGATTCCCACTGCGCAATAAGCATCCGCTTGAACTGAACGTAATTCAGCTTCCCCTTCACGATAGCTCAAGTGCCTCCGTGCCATCACTGATGGAGGCCTGGTAATCTCCCCAGATAGCGCTGGGCTGTGGCCCGCCTGGCCAGAGTGTGTGCCAATCCTGACCGGTTCTTATTTTCACGTTGAGCTGCTTCCGCCCGGTTTAGATATTCCAGGCTTTTCTCCACCTGGCCCTGGATCAATAAGACCGTTCCTTTATGCGAGATTAAGCTTGGGTGTGAGTCTAGGATTTCCACCGGTAAGGCATCGATCCATTTTGCCAGCAAAGCAAATTGTGCATTGCGAATGAGTGCTGGTGCCAGCTTTCTCGACCAGTCCTGCAATGGCAGAATTATCTTTGATCCGGTTGTATAGGGAATAAGCCCGCCCCCATTCCTCACGCTCGGTGTACACCTGCTGCGATCCGGCGCAATAGAGCATCCAGCTGCTCCGGTCTTTCCTTCTCGAATTGTGCTCTTAAGAACTCACCAAACAGGTGATGGTAGCGAAGCCATCTTCCATCCTCACCCACTGGCAAAACAAACAAGTTATTTTGTACCACCTGATCGATCAATGTCTCGCCAATTGCCATCTGATCCCCAGATGGATGTACACAAAGACGCATCGAATTCGTCCAAAAATGAGGTGCGTAGCAGAAAATCCCGGATATCTGCGGTTTGTTGGTCCAGGATTTCTTGAGCCAGGTAGGTGTACAGCTCCACCCCTGTCACCCTGGCTGCCCTCATCTGGTTTGTCATTCCCTGGTCCCATCACCTGGGCGGAGAGCATCAAACCGGTGATCCATCCTTCTGTGTCACGTGCCAGGTCTTGCGAGGCTGAATCAGACAGGGTGACGTGGTAAAACTGCAGCACAAAGGATTGGATTTCATCTGCTCGAAAGGCAAGCTCTTCAAAACCAATACCACCCACCTGCGAGCGGGCTACGAGCAGGGGCAGGTCTGGCAGGCTGAGCAATGTGCGTGAGCTGAGGATTAAATGGCAGTTTTCAGCTGATTCGTTGATAAAGCGGTTGATGAATGCCTGGATTTCCTCTGACGTTGCTGACCAGGTGGTAATCATCCAGGATGATCAGGAAATGCTCCTGAATATGCTCGTAGGCATCATTGACGATCACCGAAACCAGCTGGTTGATATCAGGATTAAATGGGTTGAGGGCTTTTAAGGCTGCTTTGGAGGCTTCTCCAAATTCGGGGAAGCGCCGGTGAAGTGCAGCAATAAAATAGGTAAAAAATCGCTCCGCTGTCTGGTCGAGCTCATCCACTGCATACCAGCATACGGGCAAATCCACCTGATAGGCAAAATCAATCAATAATGAAGTCTTTCCATAACCTGCCGGCGCGATCACCAGGATGAGCTTCTCATCCAGCAGATCATACAAGCAAGTTGATCAGGCGCTGTCGGGTGAAGAGCTCCTTTCGGCGCTGTGGAAGGATGACCTTGGTGGGGGTCGGTTTTCTTGCCATGTGCTTGTCAGGTTGGGTAAATTCTAGCCACGTAACAGTATAGCATAATCCATATCGATTTCATTCCACGCCGTAACCCACCGTGATCAATTGACCATTGGTGGGATATGCTATAAACTTATTGAATTCTGGTAAGTGGATAGCATGTAAATCACAGCAGGCCTTTTACCCAGGGTTAAGACTACTCCACTGAGGCTGTCCATGCGGAAAATACTGCTCATCTCTCTGCTATTACCGTTACTATTAATATCTCCCAAGCAGGCCTTCGCCGATAATTCTCTCAACGTATACTATGCAGGATCAAGTGGTACGCTATCCACTGCTCTAACCCTGGATAGTAATGTTCGGCTGGTTAGTGAGGTATCTGCTGCGGAAGTTTTTGTCCTTAATGGGGAGATTCCGGATGGTGAAGCCATCCGGGCGCGTGTCGAACAAGGTGCAGGTCTGGTGCTGATTCTGGGTCCACACCTGGCTGCATCGCAGATCAATTCACTCTTGGGGGAAATGTATGCTCTCATAACGAGGAAGATCCATTAAGTCTGAACATCTCCTCTGCAAGTTCAGACTCCATTCAGCATGATATTGTCTGGACCAGTGCCCCACAGGTGCGTCAGCGCTTTCAGCTTTCAGGCTCGAGCTTCACCCCATTGGTTTCCGGCTTTGAAGATGGATCACTGATCTTGGGCAGGATAAGTATTGGCTCAGGTCAGGCATATATCTTTACTGCTTTTCTCAACGACGATAATCCTCAATTTCAGGAGTGGGCATATTTCAATTATCTTATCTACCACCTGGTGGAAAGTTCTGCCGGGCGTACTCCGCTTACTTTTGCCAGGTATCCTGCCTCACCGGTGCCCCACACTGGTGAGCAGGTCATCCTTTACCTGTTATTGGCGGGTCTGCTCATCATCTCCGGTTTGGCGTTTTGGATTGTGCGTCGGTATAGCCTGCGCCACCCTGAAGCACTGGATGTAGTCGTCTCAGACCGAGAGAAATTTATCGTCCGTGAAGCCAGCACGGATTGGGAGGATATCGGTTTTCACCGCCCCCTGGCAGGCTTCTTTATGGCCTTCTTTTTGGGCATCCTGGTCTTCATCCCGCTCATCATCTATCAAAACCTAATCCTGCCAGTGTACATACTTCCCTCAGCCCAGGCGGTTGGCATTTGGGGGCGTGTGACCCAATTCTTTGCCCTGATCTGGAATTTTTTTGATATGGGGACGAGCATTGCTTTTATTAAATTTTTATCGCAATACCGGGTTCATGATCCACGGCGGGCGTGTCCAATACGGGCAGGTGTTCGTTTGGTGGCAGGCACTCTCAGGGGCAGTCCAGGTGGCCATCATGGTGGCTCTTGCTGGCTCCCTCTTGCCCCGCACAGTATATGCCATCTATGCCTGGAGCATTATCATCCACACTTTTATCCAGATCCCTGGGTTTTACCAGGTGATGCGCAACGCCCTCACCGGTTTGCAGCGCTTATGACTATGCTCAGATCCTGGACCTGGCTTTGGCGGTTATCTTCCCCATGATTGCGCAACCGATCCTGGTCACCCTGATGGTCGCTTGGGGGCAGGTCGCACCCTGTCTTCGGTGCTCCAATGGGAGGGCTGCTCGGCATGGGTTTGGCTGCCTATGCTGCCGAATTATTGACATTTCTGCTTGGTATGTGGCTCTATCGCCGTCTTGGGTATAACGCCCGCCTGTACTTCCTGGCTCATTTCGATTGGTCGGTAATCAAGGAATTCCTTCCGATTTGGGGTTTTTGAGATGCTTGGATCGGCCGCCTGGGGTATCGGTCAATCTGTAGAAATCCTCATCAGTCAGACATATCTGGTTAACTCCGCTGAGGTGTGGGGGAATTGGGTGCTTGCTCAAAATTTCGTCTATGCCTTCCAAATTACTTCCACACTTTATAATAACCTCATGCCTTCCATCTCCGAGGCGATTTCTCACGGGCGCAAGATGCTCAGCCAGTACTACTCTGCGATGGGGTACAAGTGGGGCGGGATGATCAGCGCCATGCTGGGCGCGCTGCTGCTGGCGGTGGCAGACCGGTTCATCCTGGGTGCCAGTGGTCCGGAGTTCGTCCGTGCCGCCCAATATAGCACACCCTTGCTCATCTGGGGGATCATTCAATACCCTTCCTGGGTGGGTGATAATGTACAGCTGGGTGCCAACAAACCCTGGATGAAAGGCGCATTGGTGGGCATGGAGCAATTCATCCGCATCATCTTAGCCTTCACCTTGATCGCCCGCTTACAAATCAATGCCCTGATCATTGCTTATATCGTCGCCCTGATGACCAAAAACATCATTGCCTACCTGGTGAACCATAAATTGTGCTTCCCACAGCGTTTCTATTTCTGGCAATCATTGGGGGCTCCTTTCCTGGCAGGGCTGGCACATTATGCTCATGCTGCGCTGGATCGGAGGATTGATTTGGCAGGGGGATCAGGTCACCAGCATCCTGATCCTCACCATTGCTATCCTGCCTTCCTACCCGATCTTCGCCTTTTTCTACGGGCTTTTTGGGGGTTGGGATGACGCCACTCTGGAAGAGGTGCGGCGTGCAGCCGATCTAAGCACCTTCATGAAACCATTGGCATGGCTTTTCTGGAAATCGACTGCACTTGGGTGCCGCGAATCAGCCCGCTGCATAATCGCTTCCCCATCACCAACCGCCAGGCAGCCCTGGAGGAGGCGATTTCACTGACCCATGAGCGGGTAAACTTATAAATAAAAGCGAGCCCTGTTTGGGGCTCGCAAGGTACTGCAGCTATTCAATTGTAAATGTTCCTGAGCTCAGCTCGCCCAGGAACAACCTTCCAGGATCATTTCAAGTGCCATGGTATGACTGCATGTCTGGCGGGTCGTAAAGAAGTCACAATCGCATTGCCAGGCATTATCGACATATTTTACGGTGTGGGGATTATTATCCCCATCGAAAGTAACTAAAAGCGATTTTACATGGATACGTTCACGCTGTTCAGCGTAGCGCTTTGCTTTTTCCCGCTTGCGGATCAAGCCTGAATCCATACCTTTCTATTTGTCTCCTTTCATGGGTCATATTTTTGAACAAAAAGGCACACGTTAACCAACGCGTGCCCTGGGTTTCACCAGCTACTATTCACTTTTGAGAGAAAAACTCGCATAGCGGTATCTTCTCCGGTTAAATTCAGTATAAGCCAAATTGATTGCAAAGTCAATCATCTAGCCTGACTTATACCCTACGATTCACCTACGTTTCTGTTAGGATGTCAGCGTGAGAATTTGTATTCCATCCAGATCAATGTTTGGTGCGGGTAGAAACCTGCCTGTCGCAGCACATCGGCTGCTAGCCCTGCGGGAAAGTTCAAGCTTAATGGCTGTCTTTGCCGGATTGCATTCCGTGCCTTGAACAACAAGGCCAATGTGGCTTCCTCGTCCATCTCCTTTGGAACTGCCAGCCATAATGTGTCGGTAAATCCTTGGGAATGGCTCCAACTTAAGACACCTTTCAGCTCCCCTTCGCGCTCCACGCTCCAATGATGGAGAAATTCAAATGTGAAAATGCGATATATTTTCCCCCAAACATCAGGTCTGAACAGATTCCAATCGAAAGGAATATGCCAGGTAAGATCGATGGGATAAATACGTTTTAGCCACTCACGCTGCATTGCCCAATGAGCGGGTTGGCGTTTGCCAACACTGAAGCCCCCTGGGATGGGTTGCTCGGCATGCTCCGGTCCACTATACCAGCTTGTGCGCCGTATACGCTCTATGAACCCGTTTACTTCATAAATATGGACGGCGCTTGGGTTATCATCGCGCACCTGCAGCCATGCGCTGGCAGCTCCATGCTCCTGGGCATGCCTCAATGCGGTGGTAGTGAGAGCCATCGCAATGCCTCGTCCGCGATAATCCGGGTGTGTCGCCACATTGGCGATCATATAACCCTTTTTTCCTTGTACTGAGATCGGTATCAGGCTGAGATTGCCCACCAGCCGGCCATCTTCTTCCCACACGTACCCGGAGGGTGGCATCTGGGATTCGTCAATCAGGCTGCTTGCCCATCCCATAAAGGTTGGACTCTGGGCAGCCCTGCGCATTTCACTCAGGTATTGTTTCCCTTCGGGGTCAAGCGTATCGTAAAAGCATAACTCCACCAAATCAGCAACCTTGGCCAGGTCGCGTCGCATGTCGAGCCGCCGCAGGTGCCGATTGGCTAAAGTGGGGAATATGACCTCCGTTACCATATCATCCACTATTTTACCCCACCTATCTTACTCAGGCAGTATTTTCTGTAAGAATAAAATTATAAGAAAAAGGATTCACCTTGTTTATGCAACAGGCTGATCAAAGCATACCTCAAAGGGTGACAATAGCCTGGTGGTGTCCTTTGCCAATGATCGTGTCCACTTCACAATCGCCGATCCGCTAGCGTTGCTCGACGATGGCTGGTCACTCTTCAATACTCACTCGGTTTGGCAGCTTATCTCTTTCCCCATCAAAGTTGTACTTATGAGTTGAATCTACGGGGGTAAATACTTCTCCCCTCTCAAAAAAGAATCGCGGGGTGTGCAGGAGGTTTAAACAATAAAGCCACGACCAGTCCGAAACCAATCGCTGCTTTTTAGTAAAGTCAAAGGATTAGCGCTGCATCAAAGGTATAAAAACCATACCTCCAAAAATGGTGAGATCTGCACCCACATAGATAATATCGTAATATTCTGGTAATAATAGAGTGCCTTGCAGGATGGTGTAGGTGCCCGTGGCTTCGCCAGGCTCACGGATAAGGGTACCGGTGAAAGCATCGCCGGAAAGCAGCGAGCCTGAAGTGATCTGGTACGTGAGCTGCGGGTCAGGCTGACCAACAACCTTGGACTTGGCACCGGCAGTGACTGTTACGGGTCGCTTAGTGATGGCGACGACATGCTCGGAACTGGCTTTTCCGCAGGTATTGGCGGCGGTGAATGCGACGGTGTAAGCGCCGCTATGGGTATATGTGTGGGTGGCAGTGCGCCCAGTCCCGCTGGAGCTGTCACCGAAGTCCCAGGTGTAGGCGAAAGGCTCGCTCCCGACGGAGCTGCCGGTAAAGGTGACCAACTCCCCATAAACCGGGTCGAGCGGCAGCCAGGTAAAATTAAGTCCAGTCGCCGCCTCGCAGGATACTTGCTGCAGAGCAAAGTCCAGTGAGGTGACCTGGTCGAAGATGATGGTTGCGCTCTGCGATTGAGGAGAATAACCCACCGGTGAGGCGGTGACCGTAAAGTTGCCAGGCGGCAGGGTCATTGTGTAATAACCGGTTAGGTCGGTGGTGGCTGAATAGTTATTGCCTTGACCATCATTGGCAGTCACTGTAACACCTTCGATGGGTACTTCACTGTTCGCTGTGGTTACATGTCCGTCCAGATATCCCTTCGGACCGGGGATCAGGCAGCCGCTCATGTGAGCATAAGTTGCGATGGAGGCTTTGACGAAATCGGTGAAATATGCTGGGTCGGTATGGGCAGGGGTATCTCCAGGTTCGTGAATGTTTGGATTAAAGTCACCCTGGTAATCCTCGATAGCCAGGATGGAGGTGAAACCATATCTCCAAAAAGAGACATGATCACTGGCGTATTCACCTGTGCCAAGAATTGGATCCAGGTCCAGATTATAAGCACTCACCACACTGGCAAAGAGCTGTGCCAGGGGTAATGAAGGTGGAACGGTTGGTTCATAGTATAGGTTGATAACCGGGTCAGAGCCGATGGTATTCCAGGCGAGCATATCCAGGTTCAGGTAGCCGAGGATGTTCTCTCCGGCATCGTACGCCCGTTTGGCGTATGCGTTACTTCCTAGAAACCCTTGTTCCTCAGCAGTCCAGAAGGCAAACCGCAAGGTGCAGCCCCATTGATAGTGTGAGAGGATGTCTGCTGCCAGCAGGGTGGCTACCGCGCCACTGCCGTTATCATCTGCCCCGGGAGTATACTGGAAATCATCAATATGGCTTCCAATGATGAAGATATCATCAGGGTTGGTTATACCTGGGATTTCTCCAATCACATTGGGATAGGTAACGCCTCCCCATTGATGGTACTCTACATCCAATCCAAGATCCTGCATATGCTGGTAGACAAAATGCATGGTCTTTTCGATTGGGGTTCCACTGTAGGTATAGTGTGAAGGGAAGGTGTACCAGCTTCCATCCACCCATACGGGCAGTTCACCTGCCAGCTGCCGGTCATATGTATAAACCTGAGTCTCGGTGACCTGGTTGATCATTCCCTGGATGATTGGATCAGGAACGACAACCTCTGAGAAAATCCCCTCGTTGTGTGCCGTGGGTAATGGCTTGGGGGTTAGGGTGATCGCACGCAGTTCGGCACCTGCCTGAGTAAGAGCACTGACCTGCGATGGGTCCATCCGGAGCAGCACGCCAGTGGCAGTCTTGAGCAAGACTTTTCCGTAGGAGGCAAAATCAGGGGCAGGGCGACTCGATCTGGTCTCAGTCAGGTAATATATATCTGTACTCAGGTCAGCATCGAGCATCTTAAAACTCAACCCAGCTTCCTGCAAGGTCTGTTGACCAGCCCGGTTTGTGCCTGTCAACAAACCACCATCCAGCATGGCATACAGCGGCAGCTGGGTGAAAGCAAAGGAGTTCATGTCGCCTGATGAGTCAAGATAAACATACACGAGGGCTATTTGGTCTGGTGAAGTTGGGGATATTGCCTGGGCATTACCGGTCATAGTCCCCAGTAAGACCAGGAGTAAAATAACACTGAATGAACGGCTTTTCATTGTCCATTCTCCTTGTAATTATGTTTAATTTACAATGAAGCCCATTTCATCTTAGTGGTCGGTTTCACGAAAAATTTTATGGTTTGGGATGACCACTAATCGCAGCTTCATCGAGTGGAGTGCAAGTATGGTGCCAAATTTTGAATTCTGCCGCACTCTTCTCCGCAAGGGACGGATTGGACTGTAAAAAGCAAATAATCTCTATCAGGTATCCCAACTTTTTTTACATCGTTTTTTCGTTCGCACCTCTTTCCCCATCAAAGTTGCCCTTGTGAGTTGAATCTACGAGATTAAAAACTTCATGAAATCTTTAAAATCTTTTGATATACTGATTGCACATACTCCATTCAATAAATTTCTGACTCAAGGTAAATTGGTAAATCTATGAGCCGCACGATATTGGTTGTAGACGATGATCATAAAACCGTTGACCTGATCAGGCTTTACCTGGAGAAAGACGAGTACCAGGTATTGGTGGCTTATGATGGGCGTCAGGCATTGGAGACCGTCCGCCGTTTCCGTCCAGACTTGATGATCCTTGATCTAATGCTGCCAAAAATCGACGGGCTCGACATCTGCCGTATCTTACGGGAGGAAACCGACATCCCAATTATCATGTTGACCGCAAAAACTACCGAGGAAGATAAGCTTATCGGTCTCGATTTGGGTGCGGATGATTACATCACCAAACCGTTCAGCCCACGTGAGTTAATGGCACGCCTCAGGGCAGTATTACGTCGTTCGGCTGAGGAAAAGCACAGTGGACCGACGCGCATCGATTGTGGTGACCTGACGATAGATTTTACGCGCCGGCAGGTGTGCCTTCAGGGTGAATTAACCCACCTTACTCCAAAAGAATTCCGCCTGTTGGAAATCCTCATCAACCAGCCAGACAGGGTTTTCTCGCGCCTCGAGCTCCTCGAAGGGGCATTTGGATACGATTATGGTGGTCTTGAACGTACTGTGGATGTCCACATCATGAACTTACGTAACAAGATTGAAGTGAATCCAGAACATCCAACCTACATACAGACAGTTTACGGTGTCGGATATAGGTTTGGAGGTGCCACCATTAAATCCAATAACAATCGGACCAAGCTCGATCATAAAGATGTTCAATAACCTGCGGATACGCTTGCTCCTTTCCCTGCTGGCTGTGGTTGGGGTCGCTTTGGCTACCATGGCGATCTATACCAGCCAAACAACCCGCAGTGAATTCCAACGTTCGGTTGCGGGGATATTACGCTACCGCAACCTGCGCCTCGATCGAAAGATTGCAAATATTCAGGAATATGTTGTCCAACATACAGGTGAACAGGATGTATGGCCTGGTTTGCAAGCCATGATGGAGAGCATGGCTTCATCCTCACAGACACGTTTTGTCCTGGCTGACCTGGATGGAAAAGTGTATGCTGATTCAAGCCTTAAGTTGGTAGGTCAAACGATCAATACTCGCCAATCCAAACCTTTTGCAGTTTATCTGATTGAAGGTATACCCATCTTGGCTTACTATGAGCCCCTGGATATTCCCAGCCCACAGGAGGCTCAACAACGTTTTATCTCTTCAGTGAACCAGTCAGTCCTTATCGCAATCCTGGCGGCTGGATTGGTGGCTGTCGTATTGACCCTGATATTCTCCCGAAGCATACTCTCGCCCATTGATGAATTGACCAGCGCAGCCCAGAAAATGGAGCATGGAGATTTATCCCAGCGTGTCAGGGTGAAATCCAAGGGAGAGATGGGTGATCTGGCACAGGCTTTCAACGCAATGGCGGATAGCTTGCAGCAGGTGGAGCAGCTGCGACGCAACATGGTCACTGATGTAGCCCACGAGCTACGTACTCCGCTTTCCAATCTGCGCGGCTACCTGGAAGCCATCCAGGATGGTATGCTGGCTCCAACACCTGAAAGTATTGCTTCCTTACACCAGGAAGTCATGGTATTAAGCCATCTGGTGGATGATCTTCAGGAGCTGTCGCTCGTTGAGGCGGGTCAGCTGCGGCTAAATAAACAGTTAATTGACCTGGATCAAGAGGTTAATAAGGCGATTACCAGCACTCAGCAAGAGGCAGACGCAAAAGGCATCCATCTTACCGCTAATATCCCTGCTGATCTACCGTTGGTAGATGTCGACCCGGAACGCCTGGCGCAAGTCTTGCGAAATCTATTGGAGAATGCTCTGGCTTACACCCCTGCTAAAGGAAATATCTTGGTTGAAGCACACCGTGAAAATGGATTGGTGCAAGTAAGTGTGCGTGATACGGGCATTGGTATTGCGCCTGAACATTTACCATATATCTTCGAACGCTTTTACCGGGCGGATAAATCTCGTACCCGCATTACTGGCGGCGCAGGCCTCGGTTTGGCAATCGTTAAACACATTGTTGAAGCCCAGGGAGGGCATGTTTCTGTGGAAAGTGAGCTAAAGAGGGGAACTACAATCTCATTCACGCTTCCAAGCTCGAATAACATAGGATGACCACTAGTATATAAAAAAATTATGCTTAGATTTGCCCTTCGCCGCCTCGCCATCCTCCCCTTTGCCCTGATTATGATTCATTTCCTGGGATTCTCCTATGCATACATCGCCAGGCCAGTCCGTGCCGCGCGTACCCCGTACCTCAGGGAGCAGGTGGGTGAGCAAATTCCGCTGTTTGATTCCTACTCGCAATATATCCAGGATATCCTCCACGGGTCTTTGTTGCGTCCGATTGAACAAGGACCACAGATCGGCTCATTTGCCCAGACCTTGGGACACTCATTGGTTGCTTCTTTGGGATTGTTGGCGATCGCCATCACCTTGAGCATTCTCTTTGGTCTGCTAATCGGCATCCTGGCGGTACGAAATCAACCACCGGGGGTGCGCGGATGGATGTCCTTCATTTCGACTATCGGTTTATCCATGCCGAGCTTTTATATTGGCAGCTTGAGTATATTAGTGATTGTGTTCGTGCTAGTGTTGCGCGGACCCAATAGTGAATCCCTTATTCCCATACGAGGTTTTGGTTGGGATAATCACCTGATCCTACCTGTCCTGGCACTCATGCTCCGTCCAATGGTGCAAATTGCCCAGGTGACCGCCAATATGCTGGTGGGGGAGCTGGGGAAGCAGTATATTATCGCCGCGCGCAGTTTTGGTCACACCTGGCATGACATCCGTTGGCGTCAGGCCATGCGGAATGTGATTGCACCAATTATTTTATCCATCGCGGGTTCATTCCGGCTCTTGTTTGGTGAGCTGATCGTGGTCGAATGGTTGTTCAACTGGCCTGGGCTGGGAAATCTACTTGCCTCCACCCTGGTGCCGAACATTTTAAGTACCAATCTGGGAGCTACTGCTTATTTTCTCGATCCACCCACTGTGTCGGCTGATATAACCATGATCGGGGCGTTATTCCTCATCACAGATTTGCTAGCTTCAATCCTGGTGCGTATCTTTGACCCACGCTTGCGCCTCCAGGATGAAGCTGCCATCAGTGGAGGCCTCGGATGAGTCCTGACCAGCTTGGATTAGCCCGAGTTGCTTTTCAGCGGGGTGAGATCGTCACTGCCCGTAAGCTGGTCGCCCGGGTATTGCTTGCCGATCCCGTAAACGAACAAGCCTGGTTGTTGATGGCGCGTCTGGTGAATGACCGTGAACAGGTCATTGACTGCCTGGAGCATGCCCTGAGCATCAATCCCACCAATCTGGCCACCCAATCGGTCTTACGTTCGATTAAACGCGGCAAACTCACCCATGCTGGGCTCGATTACTTCCTCCACCTCAATCACTTCTGTGCAACCCAGAAGATTACCTCTCGTAAAACCCGGCGTTGTCATTGAAAAAGAAGGACTAAAGCCCGCAACTTTTAGCCTGCCCTCTGGGAATGGGGAAACCATTCGACCTCCCAGGCGAAAGTTCAATGGGTCACTGATTATCGGCAGTCTGGTTGTCATCCTTGTTGTCCTTATCGCTCTCATCGGCCCACGGCTTGCCCCCCAAGACCCTATGGCTGAACATGCCATTTTACAGATAGGCGATAAATGGGTGATCCCACCCTTTAGCGCATTTCAAGTTCCAGGGTATATCTTGGGCTCAGACCAGTTTGGTCGGGATATGCTCAGCCGCATCCTGTACGCTGTCCGCCCTACCCTGATCATGGTCTCTATCGTCGCGATTGTCCGACTTTTCCTGGGCACGTTGATTGGTTTAGGGGCGGGGTGGTCCAACGGGAGGCTGGGTCGCTTCCTGGACGGATTGATCTCCGCTGCTCTGGCTGTACCCATCTTACTGGTTGCGCTGGGTGCCATCACCATGCTTGGTGCAGAGACGGGTCTGGTGGCATTCATAATCGGATTATCGATCAATGGCTGGGGTGAGACTGCCCGATTAGTACGTGAGCAAACACAGCTCATCAAAGGACAGCTCTTTATCGAATCAGCCCGTGCATTGGGTGCTTCTACCTTCCAGATCCTCATCCAGCACATTTTGCGCCAGATCATGTCCATGGTTTGGATGCTTTTTGCCTTTGAGATCAGTGGCACGTTGATGGTCACTGCTGGCTTGGGTTTTTTGGGCTACTATATTGGGGGTGACGTGTGGATCGAAGTGGCTGACTTCATATCCCGCCGCACCGCTGGGGCTCCCGAGCTTGGTCAAATGCTGGCCACCTCCTGGGTCAATCTGTTGCAGCCCTGGCCGCTGGTACTCACCGGTTCAGTCATATTTATCACTGTATTGGGTTTCAATCTGCTTGGCGATGGCTTGCGCTCTCGGCTGAACCCCGAATTTATCAACCGTAATAACCCACTTGCCCTTCTCAATCACCGCTTCAATCTGTGGTTCGAAGGAACCATCAGCTACCCCGTTTCGAGCTGGCTCAAAGCGAATCGCCTGCGTCCAGGTTTGGTCTTTATGGCTGTAATGGTGCTTACCGGTAGTATCTATCTCTATCGAACCAAACTCACTAACAGCTTCAATCCTTCCCAGGCTGCTTTGGTTGTACCGGGCGGGCAGATTTGGGCGTCTGAGAAAATCGATCCGTATGGGACATATTATCTGAATTCCATCGGTCCGGAAAATCCGGATGAGCTGTGGGTGATCAATCACCCAGCAGGTTTTTCGGGTAACCCGGCGATATCTGCTGATGGGACGATCTACGTGGCGGGTCTGGATGCCATTTTGATGGCGTTGAATCCTGATGGAACCACACGTTGGCAAGCCAGCCTTCCGGAGATACCGTTAGGTCCGCTGGCTTTAGGTCCCCAAGGGATTGTCTACATTACCGATTCCAAGGGTGGCCTTTCTGCCTTTAGCCCGGATGGCAACTTGTTGTGGACGTATTCGATGGAAGTCACCGGGAAAGCCAACCATGGAGCCATCGTTGCTCCCAATGGAACCATTTACTATCTAATTGAAACCGCCCTTGGGGATGTATTGAATGCCGTGCTACCTAACGGGCAATTGCTCTGGTCCATAAAGCCTGGCACACGTACAGCCGATACTGGATTGCGTCTCTCACCTGACGGGCAGCAGATCTTTGTTAAGAATGTGGTGATCAATACCCAGGATGGATCGGTGGTGGATTTACAATTACCCTCCAATGATAGCCCAGTGGTTGCTACCCAAGCCCATCTGCTAGTGGGTGCTGACGGGAAAACCTACCTGCTTGCTGGCCATGTGGTCATGCAATGGACTCAATCCTCACAGGGATTCAAACTGGTACAAAGCGCAGATTGGAACTACCGCGGTGCAGGGATGGCTATGACCAGCGGTTTACCTGTGGATGCAGGTGTAACCCCTCAGGGTAACATCTGGCTTTTCTACTCTGGCTTTTATGGTGGCACATCGGTTTACTGGCTGGACCCGACCGGGAAAGATCCTCGGCACCTTTTCTGCCCAATTTAGTCAACAAACTCAGCTCATCGCCATCGATGGGTCGAGCACCGCATATATATGTGGAATGGGTTTCACCTCGGAGCAAGGACCTACAACCCTGTGTGAGGCCTATCCTCAAAATGGCACTGCAGCCAAATGGACCTACCTCTTCTCTGAAGGTACATATGGTGTTGTTGGTACGGCGATGGCGCCCGGTAGATTGTACGTCATCACGCCTGATGGAGCTCTCTTCGCTTTGGGGGATTCAGGCAATGCACCGCCTGCCCCAACCGCCACACCCTGAGAAGTAGCAGCTTCTTTATTTCATCGAGAGCATATTTCAGTTTACGATGCCCCAGGCTGAACCTGGTTGTCATTGCGGGGCGTCCTTTGCCCCTGGGCGGACGATCTTTGTCCGTCGAATCAATCTTCACCTTTCATCCCACAATTCTTTATGGCGTTCTTTGTCTCCAAAATCCATATGTTTTTAGTCTTTGAAGCCTAAAACACTACTATTTCCTTACTCTGGCAATTGTATGCCTGATTCCTTTCATTCTGGCTATTCCCCTGGGTCTACATCTGATATCCATTTCTTACTTGGCACCTCTCATGGACTGATATGCCCAATGTTATAATCCGACCGATAGGTAAGGGCTATTTACGCTTTATATGATTCGATCGATTTACTGAACCTGCACTGGAGATCATCCATTGTGCTGTCAGTTACTTTTCTAGTTCTTTTTTCTTCAAAACCAGGCGTCGATTACCCTGCTGGGTAGGGTAGATTAACCTCAAGTACGATATTTGTTACATTCCATCATGTTAGCGATTCTCCCCATTGCTGCTTTTTTGTCAATTTTTTGTATCCTCTATAACCATCGCCCTGGTATTAGCTGGCGCCGTGTCTTCATTTGGACAGCCATCGTATGGGGTACTTATCTAGTCCTTGTCACTGAGTTACTCAGTCTTTGCCACGCCATTAACCGCCTGACTTTAGTGATCGTATGGATTATTCCCATTTTAACTGGGGTGGTACTTGTGGTCCAGCTACATAAGGATGGTGTAGGGTTTTATCTACCACACCCTGCTTTCTCAAAGAAAACGGGAGATAGGCTTCTGTTGGCAATCCTGTTGTTTGTTTTGGGTACGACAGGTTTGGTTGCCTGGTTAGCACCTCCACAGACTTGGGATTCGTTGAATTACCATTTACCTCGAGTAGCTCATTGGGCTCAAAACCATAGTGTCTCGCACTATGTCACCGGCGTTGACTGGCAAAATAGTATGTCCCCCGGAGCTGAATTTGCTATTCTGCATTTTTATATTCTGGCAGGAAGTGATCGATTAGCAAACTTCGTGCAGTGGTTGGCTATGTTTGGCAGCTTGGTAGGTGTATCCTGGGTCGCTCGGCAAATTGGCGCTGACCGGCTAGGGCAGTTCGTGGCTATGATCGTTGCGGCAACTACACCTACCGGTATCGTCCAGGTAACAAGCACGATGACAGATTTTGTAGTTGCCTTTTGGGTGCTTTGCGCAGCATCAGAAGTGTTAAGGTTGCTGACAGATCTACCAAATAGAGAGAACGTGATCTATGCCAGCTTAGCGGCCGGTTTAGCTATTCTGACTAAACCAACAGCCATCCCCTATCTGCTGCCTTTTGCATTTATCGCAGCGTGGGTTTTGTTTAAACGTGCTCCGGTGAAGCGGGCTTTGTTATTGGCTGGAGCCGCTTGCAGCCTTGTCTTAATCCTTAATATAGGTCATCTGACGCGCAATTATCTGCTCTATGGTAACCCTATCAGCAGTGATGAGCGAATTACGATGCAAGCAAACCAGATGATTAACCTGCGGGGTATGTTGTCAAATGTATTACGTAACGCAGGGCTCCATGCCGGTACACCTAAACAAGCTGTCAATCAGTGGGTGTTTGATCAGGTTTCGCTCATACATAAGTGGTTGGGTGTAGATATCAACGATCCACGAACGACTTCAGAGGGCTTATACAACCCCATCGGTGGTTTTGCACTTCATGAAGATGTAGTGGGTAACCTGTTTCACGGGCTGCTTATCCTGGCTGTCATAAGCGTAATACTGGTTGGTGTCCGGAGGTTTGATAAACTCTTCTTGAGTTACACCATAGCTGTAATAGTGACATTCTTCCTTTTTAGCCTGTTTTTCAAATGGCAGATCTTTGGTGCCCGATACCACCAGGCTTTTTTCCTTTTGTTCTCCCCCATAATTTCTATTGTAGCGGTACGTTTTCTTACACCTACCGGTGCCAGATTGCTGAGTGTGGCACTCCTTATTGCACTCTATCCTTGGCTGTTCTCGCTTAACTCTCGCCCTTTGATTCCCATTCAGGGGCGCTCCTATACGGATAGCATCCTTTCGGTTTCACGGCAGAGCTTATATTTCGCTAACGCTCGACACTTGGAAAAACCTTATGTTGAGATGACCAGTAAGATTCAGCAGGCAGATTGTTCCAGTGTGGGCATTATGCTATTGGGGAATAATGCTGAATATCCATTATGGGTTTTATTAGGTGCGCCAAGGAGTGGTGTGAATATCGAATGGATCATAGGTGGAGATCTATACGAAAGCTATAAAGATCCGAATTTTCACCCATGTGCAATCATATGCGAGAACTGCGCTCAAGAATGGAGCACATTACGAGGGTTGCCAATTGTATATGACGATAAAACATTTAGGCTATATTTACACGTTGCCCCTTGATTCCCGGGCTGAACTTTCTGCTCTCATTACCACATTAATTGAGTAAATCCAACACTTTTTAACCATCTGGCATTCACCTCAGGTAGTCTATGTGTTTAAAGTTGGGATGACAATCTCACTGATTATGAATATGAAGCTGACTATAGTTTCCCCTCAATAGGTATGAATGCTAATTGATCAAGTTTTTCGCTCCGCCTGGTTAATGCCCTGTATACACAACTCATATACAATTCTTACGGGGCACATCTCTTGCATTAATATACTCGATGTTATAATCTTCCAGATAAGGAAGGATTATTACCTATGATGCGATTTGATCGTTTTACTGAACGTGCCCAGGAGGCTGCCCAGCGGGCTGCCGAGATCATTCAACGCTATGGGCACAATCAGATTGATACCGAACACATCCTGCTGGCACTCATCGAGCAACCTCAGGGTGTGATCCCTCAGATATTGGAATATCTCAAGGTCGATGCCAATGCCCTCACCGAGCGATTGGATTATGTCCTGCGCACCAGCCCCAAAGCCAATATTTTTGGCGGTGGTGCCGGGCAGATCTTCATCACCCCGCGCGTCAAGCGAATTATTGACCTGGCCAATGAAGAAGCCAACCGACTCAAGGATGAATATATCTCCACCGAGCATATCTTCCTGGCGATTCTCAACGAACGCAGCACTCCTGCTGCCCGTTTGCTTGAAGGCGCTGGTGTTACGCGTGAGCGCGTTTATGAAGCCGTGCAGCAAATCCGTGGTGGGCAACGTGTCACCGACCCACAGGCCGAAACACGCTACCGCACTCTGGAGAAATATTCACGCGACCTCACCCAGATGGCGCGTGAAGGCAAGCTTGACCCCGTCATCGGGCGCGATACTGAAATCCTGCGTGTTATCCAGATCCTCTCCCGCCGCACCAAGAACAACCCTGTGTTGATTGGTGAAGCTGGCGTGGGCAAAACTGCCATTGTCGAAGGTCTGGCGCAGAAGATTGCTACGAATGATGTCCCGGAGATCCTCACCGGCAAGCGTGTGATACAGCTCGACCTGGGTGCGATGATCGCCGGCTCACGCTTCCGTGGTGAATTCGAAGAGCGCCTCAAAGCTGCCATCGAAGAAATCCAGCGTGCCCAAGGTGAGGTTATCCTGTTCATCGATGAGCTGCACACGGTGGTTGGTGCTGGTGCTGCGCAGGGTGCTATGGATGCATCCAATATGCTCAAGCCTGCCCTGGCGCGCGGTGAGCTGCAGTGTGTGGGTGCCACCACCCTGGATGAGTATCACAAGCACATTGAGAAAGACGCCGCCCTCGAGCGCCGGTTTGCTCCAGTTTATGTCGAGGAGCCCAATGTAGATAACACCATCCAGATGTTGCATGGATTGCGCGACCGCTACGAAGCCCACCACAAGGTGCGCTTCTCAGATGATGCTCTGGTCGCCGCTGCCCGTCTCTCCTCCCGTTATGTCACCGACCGTCACCTGCCGGATAAAGCTATCGACCTGATGGATGAAGCCGCCGCCAAGCTGCGTGTGGCCTTGTATTCCCTCCCGCCCGAGCTGAAAGAGATGAAAAGTGAAGTCGACCGGCTGCAAGCTGAAGAAGAGCAGTCGGGCTTATCGCGTGATTATGAGCGTGCAGCTGAGAAAAAAGCCGAGCGTCTGCGCCTTGAAACCGAGTTCAATACCCTGCGTGATAAATGGGAGAGTGAGCACAAGCTGGACGAGGTGGTGGATGTCAATGACATTGCTGCCGTCGTTGCCCAGTGGACTGGTATTCCTGTCTCGCAGATGATGGAAACCGAATCTGATAAGCTGCTCAATATGGAAGATCGCTTGCACGAGCATATCATCGGTCAGGACGAGGCCATTCATGCCATCTCTGATGCCATCCGCCGGTCCCGCTCAGGTCTCAAGGATCCCCGCCGTCCAATTGGTTCATTCATCTTTATTGGTCCCTCTGGTGTTGGGAAGACCGAGCTCGCCAAAGCCCTGGCGGAATTCCTGTTTGACGATGTGGATGCTCTGGTACGCATTGACATGAGCGAATATCGCGAACAGCACACCGTCTCGCGTTTGTTTGGTGCTCCACCTGGTTATGTGGGTTATGAAGAAGGTGGTCAGCTCACTGAAGCTGTCCGCCGGCGGCCATACCGGGTGATCCTGTTCGATGAGATTGAAAAAGCCCACCCTGAAGTTTGGAATGCCTTGCTGCAGATCCTTGACGATGGTCGTCTGACCGATGGTCAGGGCAGGCTGGTGGACTTCCGCAACACGGTGCTCATCATGACCAGCAACCTGGGTACTGAGTACGTGCGCAAGTCGGGCAGTCTTGGGTTTGTACCTCCCACCTCTACCACAGAAGATCGTGAAGCTCAGGATAAGATCTCCAAAGCCCTCAAAGGCACCTTCCGTCCCGAGTTCCTCAACCGTATCGATGAGATCATCACCTTCTCACCCCTTTCGATTGAAGATATGGTTCAAGATTGTTGACCTTCAGATGAAGGAGATCCAGGAACGCATGGGTGATAGTGGTCTGACCATCGAGCTCACTCCAGCCGCCCGTCAATGGCTGGCGAAATCGGGTTATGATTCTGCCTTTGGTGCCCGTCCCCTACGGCGCGCCCTGCAGAAATACCTTGAATCACCCCTCTCACTCAGCCTGCTAAGTGGAGAGTTCCCGCGTGATGCCCATATCATCGCGGATGTGAACGAAGCCAAGGATGGTCTGGTCTTTAGCACCGCTGAGCAACCGATTCCGGTTCAAGTTTCGCAAGAAACCCAAGAAACAGCACAATAAATCCAAAGGTCGGGAGTCAACTCCCGACCTTTTTTATCAAGGAGCGTTCTTTGCGACGTAGCCTCGCCAGCGTTTATACAGTGTCTTCAGGTTTTCACTGCTTCGTGAGCGAGGGCGTGTGGGAGCGCTCCCAGTCGAAGCAGCGAGGGCGATTTGTGCCCAAAGGCTCGTGAGTGTACTATACGAGCGAGGCGCTCCGTTTATTTCTTCTCATCTACACCCTCCCAGATCTAAAGGTTCTTTAGAACCTCTCCAACCAACCCTCACATTCCTGTAACACTAACATGGTGATATTTGTCTCTCGTTTGAGGATATTAACCACTTGGTATTTTGACCCTAAGGTATTAAATTTTTATGGTGGAACTTCCGCTCATGGACGCAAACACTTTCCCAAACCTGTTCCTCTTCCAAGATCTCACCCCCAAGCATTTAGGGCTGCTCCACCCTCTCTTTATCCCCTGTGAGTTCGTTGCTGACTCCGTGCTTTTCGAGCAGGGTGATCCTGCCGAGAATTTGTTTGCTGTTGTCTCTGGAGAAGTGGTGGTAAACTTTAAGCCGGATGACGGACCCAACATCATCGTTGCGCGGGTTCAACCGGGCAGTATCGTGGGCTGGAGCGCTGCACTAGGCAGCCGGCGTTACACCTCCAGTGCGGTATGCACCACCTACACCCAGCTCCTGCGTGTGCGCGGTGATGACTTGCGTCGCTTATGCCTGCAACACCCTGATACAGGCACGGTCTTCCTCGATCGTCTGGCGACCGTCATCGCAGAACGCTTACATTCCACCCACGACCTGGTCCTGTCACTACTGCAGCTGGGATTGACGACAACGCTTGAAAAGAGCGGAGGATAACCCATGGTAACACCGATAAATGCCAATGCCCCAATTGAAGAACAGGTACGCGTGCTCATACAGCGCCTGAGTGCCTATATCGAACAATTCCATGGTGGCTCAGTCGAGTATATCTCGTTCGACGGGAAAGTTCTCAAGGTTCGCCTGGGTGGCGCCTGCCTGGGTTGCCCGCTTTCCCCCAATACCCTGCACGGCTGGGTGGAGGGCACGGTCAAGCAGTTCTTCCCCCAGATCGAAAAAGTCGAATCTGAAGCCTGAGTGCTTTAGCCTCAGGCTTATACGACAACCCCTGGGGGTTGATTGACACGCAGGGGTATTTTTGCTATCCTGTTACAGCAGGACAGTTTAGCTGGGGTCTTGAGCCATAAATCAACAATTATTCAAGATTTACAAGGGTTGGGGTTATGAATGAATATACATTCTCAACATATCGATGCGGTTTTAAACCAGGACACGCCCTCTACCGAAGCAGAGATGATGGTGTTGCTTGATGGATTGGGTAGAAATATCCTTAAACACCTCGGGGATATCGAGCTTGGGAAGTCACTAAGGGTATTCCTGCATGATAAGCAAAATAAAACGGTGGGTGGGATCGCGGCTGACCTGTTTGGTGGTTGGGCGTATATTTCGTTGCTTTGGGTCGAGGAATCCTTGAGAAATCAAGGTTTCGGCAGCGAGCTTTTACGCCGTTTGGAGGCGGAAGCTATCGACATGGGATGCAGAACGCTCATCTGGACACTTATAGTTATGAAGCCAGGCCTTTCTACGAGAAAGCAGGCTACGAAGTATTC
>CAWHGE010000021.1:0-240028 GCA_963828845.1 uncultured Chloroflexia bacterium | reverse complement strand
GTGCCGTTCTCAGATCGCGTTTCTGTTTCTCAAAAAATTGAGGAAAAAGGCGAAAAAGACCGACTCAAGAAACTAGTACAAACCATCAGACCCAAAGGTTTTGGCGTTATTGTTCGTACAGTAGCCGAAGGCAAAAAAACAGCCGAAATAGAAAAAGACTTGCAGAACCTGCTCAGCAGATGGAATGCAATGTGTAAAAAATTACCAACCGCTCATCATCCGTCAAAAGTATTAGGAGAGCTCAACAGAGCATCTTCAATATTAAGAGATGTTTTCAACGATACCTTCAGTGGTATCTATATAGATGATGAAGAGTTGTACAACGAAACGAAGGATTATGTGCAAGAAATTGCCCCTTCCAAACAATCAATCGTAAAGTTTTATCAATCTAAAGACACGCCGATTTTCGAAAAATACAACATAGAGAGACAAATCAAAACTTCCTTCGGAAAAACCGTATCCATGAGTAAAGGTGCTTACCTAATCATAGAACATACTGAAGCCTTACACGTCATCGACGTCAACTGCGGCAACCGTTCCAACAAGGCCTCCAACCAAGAAGACACCGCCATGGAAGTCAACATGATCGCCGCGGCCGAAATCGCAAGACAGTTGAGGCTGCGCGATATGGGAGGCATCATCGTGATCGATTTCATCGACATGCAAATCCCGACAACCGCAAAGTTTTGTTCGACTTCCTAAGAGACGAAATGAGCGACGATAAAGCCAAACGTAAATCTACCACCAAGCAAATTCGGTCTAGTCCAAATCACCCGACCACGCGTAAGACCAGAAGTAAACATCAAAACCAGAAAGAAGATCCAAACAATGAGAGCGGCGAAATAGAAGCACCCATTCAAATCATTGACAAAATCAGTTTCGACCTTGAAAGAATACCAAAAACCCACAAGAAAGTCGTGCTCAACGTACACCCATTTGTGGCTGCATACCTCAGTAAAGGTTTTCCATCCCTACGTTCCAAATGGTTTTTGGAGCACAAGAAATGGGTGAAAATCATACCACGTGACGCTTACACGTTCCTAGAATATCATTTCTACGACAAATAAGGAAAAGATACTCAAGATTAATACCAAAACCGCCTTTCTAAGACTGGCGGTTTTTTTTTGGGTCTTTTTTTATGAGCTGATCCGGCTATCCGCTGCAATCTTTTGCGCCAACAACGCACAAAAGGATTTTCGCTTCTATCCGGGCTAGGGCTGCTATTTCTCAACAACTTAATCCCTTACAATCTCAATCCTCCTCCGAATCTCATTCCCATCCTCATCCTCCACCGTCACATAATGAAAACCCGATTCAGGCGCAACCGCCATCTCATGAAAAGTCTTCGTCGTGCCCTGATACACATGATCCACATACCAATACAACTTAGCCATCCGATCCGAATGCGCCACTTTCAAAATAACAGGCTGCACTTCACTGTCGAAATCCTTCGTCAGATAAATCTTGCCACTCGTTTTGGGGTAAATAAAATCCATCGACACGTCTGGGTCGAAGCACAATCTTCGCGAAACGGCGGTAAAGGCTGGTATTCAATGTGCTGACTTTTGTAGTACCATTCCATCACTGGCGGCAACACAAACCAGCTTTTGCTGGCGATATCGTCGACCGCTCTCGCAACTGCTGTTGACGCGAAACTTGCCCCTCTTGTCCAAATGGATGAGCCTGTGATACGGACGAACGCTTTCGTCTTTCCCTTGAGCGGAACAAACTGTTTCGTCTTCGGGCAATCTTCCTGTGCCAGATGTCCGCTGAGTGTACAGACTTCGACTTCTTCAAGATCATTCAACGGCGATGCAAACCATTTTTGTCGGGGCAGCAAATTAAAAACATCAAACAATATCGGCGCAGCACTCGTAACACCAGTCAATGTTGGCCTTCCTTCACCACTGGCATTGCCAACCCAGACACCAACGACATATCTTGAATTGGTTCCAATCGCCCAAGCATCGCGGTTTCCGAAACTGGTTCCAGTTTTCCAGGCAATCTTCAATGAACTGTCGTAAAACTTCCAGGCTTCATCACCTTCAGGGCGATTGACTTCCTCCATCGCCTGATACGCAGAGCCAGATCGAGCCGGCGCCCAATATCGTTTTCTGATAACTTGGCACCCCAAAGTCAGGCTTGAAATTATTTTTATAATTCAATTCCGCAAACTCTTTGGTACGGTATTTCCCTTCGTGCTGATTAAAATAATCAACCGTCGATGAAAGTCCGGCATACGTTCGGCACAAATCCCACAGATTGCTTTCGGCACCACCCAAAATCAGTGACAAACCATAATGGTCCGGCGAACGTGTTACGTCGCGCAGTTTGAAATGCTGCAATTCCTCATAAAACTTATTCACTCCAAAATCCTGCAGCATCAAAACCGCCGGAATATTCAACGACCGCGAAAGCACCCGATGCGCAGGAACAGCACCATCAAAAGTAAAATTAAAATTCTGCGGGTCTAACCGAAGTCTGGTCGGAATATCAGCCACCAACGTATTCGGCAACATTTCGCCTTCATCGAGCATGTTAGCGTACAACAACGGTTTGAAAATACTGCCCGTACTTCTGGGTGCACCGAAATATCCACATCCTTCTGGTGAACTTTATCAGTAGGAGAATTTCCAACATAAGCAATCACACTCCTATTCGAAACGTCAATGACCAAAATCGCAAGATTGTTGACCTCATTCTGCCGATATTGATTGTAATAATATCTTGCAAGCTGGTTGACCCGATTCTGCAAAGCAATGTCGATTGTAGTCTTGACGCGTGTGCCTTCCTGATTTTGGCAACCCGTTCGAGCAAATGAGGTGCAATCTGCGGCAATTCATACGGTTTCTGAGGCAACGGCTCAGCAACTGCCAGCCTACGTCTGCGTGTCGATAACACCTTTGCGCTGCAAATCCAACAGCAACCTATTGCGTTTTGCCATTAATCTTTGCTGGTTCTTCCCCGGATAAATAAAACTAGGGCGTTCGGAAACACCGCCAAAGTAGCGGTCTCGGCCCACGACAACTGGTGCGACTGCACCCCAAAGTACCGCCACGACGCCATCTCCAATCCCACTACATTGCCGCCGTAAGGCGCGTGGGCCGCGTACAATTCCAGAATTTCGCTTTTGAATAACGCCATTCGAGCCGCGTGGCGAAAATAACCTCGATGATTTTCTCAAAATACGTACGGCCTTTTCCTTGGCGCGACAACCGAATGACTTGCTGCGTAAAAGTACTGCCACCGCGAACGACTTTCCGAGCCTTGCTGTTTTGCCTAATCGCATGACCATCGCCACGGGATTAAATCCAGGATGCCGGTAAAACTGTCGATCCTCAAAGTACACGATGCACTTCCGCAAATTTATACGGAATACTATCCTGTGCCGGAAATCGCCATTGGCCGTCACGAGCAATCTTTGGCCCAGCAATTCGCCTTCGCGACTTTCAATCACCGTGGCATATGGTTCAGAACAAATCACGTGGCAACGAAAAATAATATACAACCAAAAGCAATAGTGCCGTGATGCATTTGATCTTATTCCTTCGGACCAACTGCAATGCGTCTAATAAACGCGATCATTTTAGTTTTCACATTTGGCTCATTTCACGACCTCCACCCATTGTCCTTTGGTGCGCGCCAGAAACGAATGGTCGTACATCGCCTCGCATTGCAATCCCGGCAAATAATAACTCCCAAATAAAACCCGTTGAAAAGCACGCGAAACGTCTTGGTTTCCTTTGCTTTCATCCCAAAGTAGAAATTGGTGCGGTCGTCACGGATATCGATATAATCCGCGGTATTGTTCACAGCATCGCCATAATCGGTAAAACGGGTGTTGACGATTTCAAATCCCGATGGCAAAATTTGCGTAAGGCGACATTCTCTACAGGTTCGTTGCGCTGGTTCTTGACCGTGACCTCGGCGACGAATTCCGTTCCCCTGATTAATTTTCGCACATTAATCACCGCGCCTTTCCGGTCTTTGAAAACCACGCTGGCAGCGAGATTGCTCTGAACATCCTGCTCTTTCCCAATCGGTAAAATGCCCGAATTGAGAACCCTCACGTAAACCGTATTGCCCTTGTTGTTTTTTAACGTCACCGAATTGCTTCCCGGCCTTGAACTACCAAAGTCCTATCGGCCAAAGATTTGGAAGTTTTGACAGCTGTTCTTTTCCGTCCTTGGTCCATTGCACCTCAATACCCTGACTGCCGTTGCTTTCGCGAATTTCGACATCGAGTACAAACAGTAAGCGGTAGTTTGCGTACTCATCCATTCGACGATGGCCATTGCTTTAGCAAGCTTGTTGGCCATCGCAAAAGCGTGTTGCTTTTGACCCAGCAATACCAAAGTTTCTAAAGTCATCGCGCAATTCCTTTCGGTCGAACCGTAATAGTAATAGTAGTAGTTTTGCAGGTTCCTCACCGATACTGCTTTTCGCAAGCAATGTCACCCCAGATTCTCTTTGACCGGCTAATACGTAAGCCACCGCCAAACGCAACTTGCTTTCATTGGAAATGCCTTGCGTTTCACGCATGCTGTTCATAGACGACAAATCCGGCGAACCGGCCAAAGCCAACGTATACAAACGATAGGCTTGCGAAAGTCATTCCCGTATTGCGGCATCAAGCGCCAGCTTCGGGCTTCTCTCTGTTGGTATCCGAACCATTTTGATTTGAAACTAACCGGCAACACATAACCTTTTTTCTCAGCTTCAATCATGAAATGACCAGCGTAAGACGTGCCCCAATCATCGGCGACCGTATTTCGGGGCCAATAGACAATCCGCCGCCTCGCAATTGAAAACCGCCCAGTCGATTGATTCCCGCCATCACATTTTTCTGCGTGGTTTATCCGGTGGAGGCAGTCGATATCGGCCACATCGGCCAGAAACAACTGAGGAAACGCTGAAGACGTCGTTTGCTCGACACAGCCGTGAGGATATTCAATCAGATACTGCAGTCGTCGGTTAAAGTCAATCGTCGGCATCGAAGAAACTTCAAGTTTGGCACCGTTGGTTCCGGCGACGCCAAACGTATTCCATGAAATGGTCTTTGAACTGTTCGGCGCAAAAATGACGTCGTTAAAAGCGTAAGTCACCGGATTCGGATTCGTCATATCAATTTCAACATCATAAGTAGAACGCTCGGTTCCCGATGTCGCGATGATTTGCACTTTACCAATTCCTGTTTATTTCCGACCGCCAAATTGAAATAGACCATTTTCTCATCAGGCTGATCGAAGGCCAAGTACTGAGTCGGTTTGCCAATCACTGTCAATCCGTTGTTGGTTTTAATTTGTACCGTAACGTTCTTGATGTTTTTTTGTACGTCTCGCGAAAATCGTTACCGGAATAGTTACTTTTTCTGCTGGGGAAATTTTTCTGGGCAACGAAGCCAATGCCATCAACGGGCTTCTGACCGGTGTCGCTTTTTCAGTACTACCGTAAGCAGACGTATTCGCATCGCCGGCCACGACCATTGTCCTTACCGAACCGATATATTTCGGCAATTTAACCTGATGCATTTTGGTTTGTCCTTTTTCGAGTTGAAATGGCCCCAGATGAATGACGACCGGTTTAAAGCGATTGGCTTTTTTAGCCTTTCCGCCACCAAGATCCTGGTCGCCTCCGATGCTGAAAATCTGATTCACTTTTCCGCCATAAGCGCCAATGACATCATCGTAAATATCCCAGGTCATCACACCTAGCGCTTCACGAGTATAGAAACTATCCCAGGCATTTGGTGTTTTAAATCGGGTCAGATCCAATAAACCTTCATCAACAATCGCTATCGTATAAGTCATGGGTTTGCCCGATGTTTCACTGATTTTAATGTTGAAAGGTTGTTCGGGTTTCAACACTTCCGGCATTGCTAATTTGGGCTGTAGAATCGTATTCTGTATCAACGACTTCAATCGGGACAATACCGTACATTCGTATTGGCGAATCATTTTTGGTTGATGCATGCGGCTGCAGCAATGTGATATTGAAATACACATTCGGCGCCATTCCACCAGTAATCGGGATATTGACTTTCGTTTCTCCTTTTTGGGTTTCTGCCCATAAGGTCTGCACTACTTTAGATCCGTTTTCAATGGAAATCAACGCACGTCCACCTTCACTCGACGGAAATGAAATATGAGCATTTTCGCCAACCGCATAATTCTTTTTATCGGTTGAAAACACCAGCATGTTGGCAGTTGAAGCATCCGTATTTCTGGTTTTTCCTGACCAGATTGGCCAATCGATCAGAACGGTTTCTGCAGTGGCGTGACCATCGGTCGGATCGGTGACACAGGATTCATAGCGGCCCCATTCTTCATCGCGCAAAGCGAATTGAAAACTTCCCTTTCCGGAGGCATTCGTATTTACAAGAAACGTTTTATAAGCGGTATTTGATGTTGCTGAATTGTAATTCGACAAATCGTCGTTCGAAGCATCCCACCACCAGCGCCAATCTACTTTATAAACTTTGACTTCAAGATTTTTTACGGATTTAGGCCGGCCTTCCTGATCGACAGTGGTCAAATCAAATCGATTCACCGTACGCGTTTCAAGAGTTCCGTATTTAGTTGGCGTGGGCGATTTCAATCCGACATAGGTTTTATACGGAGAATAGGTTGTCGACATCACATCGGTGCTGAAATCGCCTCCTTCTTCATACACTTTGGTAATAAAGGATGCTCTGAGCATTCCCGCGGCCTGACCTTCGAGTTTAGGCTCGATGTTGACTGAAGCACGACCGTTGGCGTCAATTTTTCCGGAAAAAACATTGATTTCTTCGGTACTGAACTTTCGGGCTACATCATAGAACACATATTTTTCAAGTCCTTTAAACGTAGTTTTTTGCTGTGTGAACTTCGCCTGCATCTCAACTTTCAGGTTTTTGGCAACCGCGCCATGAAGCCAGGTCACCTCCAGATTCGCAGTGTTCGGATTGGAAGCCGTCAGAATCGCATTTTTGAAACTGTTTTTAATACGAAGGCGATTCGGCTTGATGGTTTCGATTTTGATGCTTTTGAAGAATTTCGCACCACCAACGCTGACCATCGCTTCCCAATTTCCGGTTGGGGCTTCAGTGTTTGTTTTGACATCAAACACATAATGACTAAAAGCGTTTGATTTTTGTACGGTTTGATACACAACTTTTCCATTCGGGTCTGAAAGTCTGAATTTGATCGGTTGCGTTTTGGGCAATTTATTGGCCGCATCGTTCAAAATGAACGACAGATACAAATGGTCGCCCGGGCGCCAAACGCCTCTTTCCCCATAGATGTAGCCTTTGAGGCCTTTCTGCAACTGCTCACCCGACACATCGAAATTGCTGACTGACAACGAATTCCCATCATCGAGTTTGACATACGTAGATTGGTCGCCTTGTGAGATGATGGCGAAGTATGCGTACTGACTCATTTCGAATGTTGCTGTTCCTTCGCCATTCGTGCAGGCTGACGATAGTTTTTGCTGCTGGAAACTGTACAGATCGATCTTCGCTCCTGAAACCGGCTTAGTATCTACGATATTGTTTACGGCGAAGAAGTAGGATTTGTTTTTTCCGCGTTTGGCAATGACGCCCAAATCGGTTGCTAAAATATTTGTCCCGATTTTAGTGTTGTAATAATAGGAATTGAAGCATGGGTTTTCGCTTTCACGCCAATCGTAGTCGCCGTAATATTCTTCTTCATCGCCGTAGGAATAGTTGCTGTAATTGACGTCCATCGTCGTCGTCGTCGTCGTCGTCGTCGTCGTCGTCGTCGTCGTCGTCGTCATCATCATCATCATCATCATCATCATCATCACAAGTGATAGTCGTCGACCTCTTTACTTCAGTCACCTTGGGTTTTTTATTTTTGTCAATTTTGTCATACTACCACCCAATTGTAGTTTTTCCATATTGGCTGTGAGGGTGCTGTTTTTGTTTTTCTCAACACCACCACCATGACCCTCACCTAGCTGAACCCCTTGAGGCCATCACAATATTTACTCATATCGTTGTTATGTTTTTGTTGTTGGTGTGTTTGTGTGTGTTTTGATGTTGATTTATGATAGGACTACCAGTACCAGATGGTAGTTCACAACGTCGACGAAAGTCACGTTCCAAATCAAAATCAAAATCAAAATCAAAATCACCCACACGTCACGATGCAAGTCAAAAGCGTGATCGGTCACCATCATCACTATCAACAGCATCACGATCACCATCTCCTGATCATCCTTCACATGGTCGTCAAGATACTATTAATAATAATAATAATAACAATAATAATAATAATGATAATAATCATAATAGTATAAATGATGACAATGACGGTGACGATGACGAGTCTCATCGACGTCGTGCAAAATCTCAACCCGAGTCCCATTCAACATCAACATCGTTTGTCATCACACCACGATCGTCAATATATATACTTCATTAGGTGGTGACATCACTGACACCATCTCCCATTCACCTCATTCATCTGAGTCAAGAAAAATATCTCTTGGTTCATCAATCAACTGGCTTCTAAAGCCAATTCGACGATTGTTCAGTTCATTCATCTCATTGAGCAGAATAAAACATTTGCATCATCACTTTCATCATACAAAACTCCTCCCAATAATCGTCATCGTTCTCATCATCGTCGTCATCGATATCGAAGTCGATCACCACCACTCATCATCATCATCATCATCATCATCATCATCATCATCATCATCGTCAACCAAGTATGATGATCGTCATGCACACCTCCATCATGATGTCGGAAAGCTGGATGATTATCCTCCCGGGCATTGCAAGTACTTCTTAACCAAGGCATTGAAATAAAACCAAAGTATTTATTGCGATATTATTGGGTGTCTGGTCGCATCCAATATGCTTCTTATGGCAAGGCGGTTCTGGATACCTTGATGACGATCCCAGATGCTGTGGGATCAGGGCAGCGCACAAACTCCGTCGTCAATCCGTCAGGATCGATAGCTTTTTCATAGGGAGTTCCTTTATATTTCCAAGTCAGCACCCCGCCATTTTCGAGGGCGCGTATCATTCCTGTCATACTATCCACCAGCCACGGACACAATTCTCCAAGGTCTTCTGGGTACCGGAATTTCTGACCCACTTGTAATCTCCCATACATCCAGGCACAAATGCCCTCCTTCGCGAAGTCTGGATAGGTCCCATCGCTGCGAAGTTCCCCTCCGTTGCCTTCATAAATCTCAAGTTCTATAGTGTAGTCTTTCATGATATCTCCTTGAAATAATCGTAGATAGAGGACTATCGGTCATTGAACGCAGCATGAAATTTAACGATTCCTTTAACATCCTGGAGATAACCGGGAAGGAGTTCCAAAACCATGAATACCTCTTGGGGTACATCGTATTCACAGCTAATGCCATACCGCACAGACGGTACGAACCCGAAACGCGGGTAATAACCCGCATGACCCAGCACGATTACAGCACCAAAGCTGAGATCTTTGCACCTCTCCAAACCAGTCTTCACCAGCGCAGATCCAACGCCCATGCGCTGGTGCGAAGGGTTCACCGCCATGGGAGCCAGCCCCATGATTTTTAAATCAACATGACCGGAAAGCGAAACTGGTGAGAACATGATGTGACCCACGATAGCTCCATTGTCCTCGGCCACCAGAGAGATGACCGGATGGGCTTCTTTCCTGAGTACATCCACCAGATTGGCTTCAGCGGGTGTTTCAAAAGCTGATGCATTGACTGCATGCACCCCAGCTTGATCTTTTGGCTCTTCGTTTCGAATTAACATGCGTCCTCAGTGAATGGATAAAGCGAGTCAAGATAATAGACCATGGTTATATTTTACTTTATCTGATCACGGCAAAGATTATCCCCCCAAGTGTTGCGTTGTTGGGGCGAAGCATCCGCATCTTGAGATTTTGGCGTTCCATTGAAAAGTTCGGCGGATGCTTCGCCCGCATATGGTTCAAGTATCCATATAATCGCGCAAAGATGATTGGGCGTGATCCCCCTTTCATTGAGGAGGATCGGGAAGGAAATTTGGCATGTGCAGCCACGTAGAGCGTGTCTGCTCAACTAAGCTGCTCGACCGCATCGCTCAATCTTTGATCTCCCCGAACAGGTTCACCCGATCGTGTGTCCTCCGTGTGACGAAATTTTCCCCCCGGCCAATGGTAAACGTACACCTTCACCTGGATGGATCACCGATGATGGATTTGCGGGTCGAATTTCACACTAAAAGGCAAACTTAGGCCATCGAAATACGAGAACAGAGATCAGAATTGCCACGTCGATCAGGAAGCCTACTCCTCCTTGGCCGTCAATATGCTGCAATCGCCCATTCCAGAAGAGGATGTAGAGGATGCCGGAGAATATGGCTGATGCCACAATCGCATTCCGCCACCAGGGTTGGCCGATAAAAACCCCCACGCCACTAATAACGAAGCCTAACGCAGCCAGGATGCAGGTTACGCTTGCCAGTATTCGCCTCGGATTATCTCCGAGCAGCGCTGAGAAAGCCCACGAACCGTCAGGCCAAACCAGGCCTGGCTGCAGCTCGAAGAGCCTTGAGCTTTGTCCGAAGTACAGCAGGTGCACAAGACCGTGAAGCACAAAAAATATGCCTGCGATAATCCTGATCACGGGTGATTCTCCTTTCTATCCTGACCACTCAAGACAAGTCCGATGGTGAGTGTCTATCAAAAACTATACGGAAATCTTCAATAGATAAAGTCAAGAGATGATTGTGAAACTCAGGTCAATTATCGCGCTATTTTCTGTAAAAACCTACAGCGCCTCTACACTCGTCGTCGGGGTGAAGCACGCGGGCGGTTTTCGGTCTGTGAAGCCCGAAGGTTTGAGAAGCGTTCTGAGGCAAGCGCTTTGAAGCAAGAATCCTCAAAATTCCCTCTTGACAAATTAGAACATATGTGCTATAATACCATTATCTCCTGGCATGGATAAATTAGGGTGTCCGCTCTAGCAACCTACACCTGATCCATGCCAGATTACATTAAAATGGGATTCGTTCCGTTTCGTTATTCTGTACATTCGAATGTCCCCTCACTCGACCAGCGGCACACCTTCCCGGCTGAGATGCACCAGGTAAATGCCCACCAGCACCACCAGACCTCCCAGCCATTGCTCGGTGCGCAGTGCCTCCCCCAGCAAAGGGATCGCCAGCAATGCCGTCACCACCGGCTGCCCGATCAGCGTCGGAGAAACCACCGAGGCTGGCAGGTGACCCAGTGCATATCCGATGGATAGATAGCCTCCCACCTGTGAAACCAACGCTGCCCCCAGGAAAGCCAGCCAGGATTGGGTTGGATACCCCGTCAGAGGCATCCTCAAGCCCAGGGAGATCAGCAGCAAAGTGAATGCTGCGATAAGATCCACCAGCCACACATAGGAGAGCGTATCCAGCTTTTGGCGGCCGCGTTCAGTCACCAGGAAATAACCCGCATAAAACACGCCCGCTGCCACTGCCAGCAGGTCACCCAATCCAATCGACGGGTGCCGGATGAAATCACTTCCCAAGACGATAACTGCCCCACCCAATGCAAGTGCCAGACCCAACCAGAACAACCCTCTCAGCTTTTGGCGGAAAACCAGCCATGACAAGAGTGCCACCCACAAGGGTGCAGTGTTCCCCAGCAGCGTGGCATTGGCTGCCGAGGTATAGCGTAGGGATGAGTTCCAGGTGCCATGGTCGAACGCGGTGAAGAGGCCTCCCAGGATGGGGAGTAGCAATACCGATTTAGGCAGCTTCACGCCGTACTTGCGTTTGCGATACAGGAAGATGGGGAGCAGGATGACTGTTGCCAATCCGATGCGATAGAATCCGATCACCGGACCAGGTGCATTGGCCCACTTGCCAAACATAGCCGAAAAGCTGAGGAAGATGATCCCCATGATCAAGGCAAGGTATGGCAGGATGGGCTGCTTGGCTGGCATATGTATCCGTCTGGAGAGGTGAGGCTGATCAATCCTGATCAGCATGCCATTCTATCACGGAACATCCTCAGGCTGGAGCGACTGACTTTATTGATTCTTATCCAACCTTCAGAATTCTAGGTCTCAAATGCCGTTATACTACGGTAGAGCTTTATCGATCATCTTCCTGTATGAAAGGGTTCATTAAGCATGCCCAAACTTACTCGGAATACACGAATATTCCTATCCATTGTTCTTGTTCTTTTCTCTCGTCAGCCTGGCTTGCGGTGTGTCTGCCCCACGTGCCACCTCATCTCAACCGACGCCTGTTGTAGAGGTAGTACAAGCCAACCCAACCGCCAGCACCTCCACGAGATACACTCGTAACCAATGAGGATCAGGTTTTGGTTGACCTGTATTCCCGCCTCAATCCATCCGTGGTCAATATCACCGTCTACCTAAGCCAGAATGGAGAGCTTGTTACATATGCCCAGGCTTCCGGTTTTGTTTACGATGACCAGGGTCATGTCCTCACCAATGCGCATGTGGTGCATGGCACCGATGCAGTGGAGGTCACCTTCTCGGATGGTTTGATCCGCGAAGCCAGCCTGGTGGGTGAGGATCTCAATCAGTGATCTGGCTGTCATTCAGGTTGAGCTTCCAACTGGCGTGACATCCCATCCCATTGGGGACGATGGATGAGCTGGCTGTTGGGCAAACGGTGATTGCCATCGGTAATCCCTTTGGCTTTGAAGGTACGCTCACGCAGCGGTATCATCAGCGCTTTGGGACGTACCATCCCGGCCCTAGACGATTTTCTCCATTCCGCAAGCCATCCAGACCGATGCTGCCATCAACCCCGGCAATTCAGGTGGTCCACTACTGAACCTGAACGGCGAAGTCATTGGTGTGAATGACCAGATCGAAACCACCGGTACTAGCGCAGGCAACCTGGGTGTGGGTTTTGCCATCCCGGTCAGTCATTGTTCAACGAGTGGTCCCGGCCTTGATCGAGAGTGGTCATTATGATTGGCCATGGCTGGGAGTTTCCGGTTATACCGTGAACCCTCCCCTGGTCAAAGCGATGAGCTTGCCTGTGGAGCAGGGTGCTTATGTATCGACGGTAACCGAAGGTGGTCCAGCCCTGGCAGCAGGTCTGGTGGGTACGAAGGAGACGATCACCCAGGATGGTCGGACGGTTGAGATGGGTGGGGATGTCATCACTGCCATCGATGGGCAGCCAGTAAAGACCTTTGATGATATGCTGGTCTACCTGTCACTGCAGACCTCCCCTGGGCAAGAAGTCACCCTGACCATTTTACGGGATGGTAAATATCAGGATGTAAAGCTGACAGCTTGGCACCCGCCCGTCTCGAGTAACTTATCTAATTCGGAAGGGTTAATACTCGAACCGTCAGATCCAGGCGGTTATAGAGAGGCAGCTCATCCAGGTAACGGTGAAGGTTCTGGGTGAACAGTGCAGCTGGCGCGTTCATCATAATGGGGTGAAAAGCCTGCAATATGTGGTGTGATGATCACGTTTGGCAACTTCCACAATGGACTATCTGTCAGGTAGAGGTTCCACCGGGAATACATCCAGGGCGGCACCAGCGATCTTATGCTCACGTAGCAACGGGATGAGGGCATTGTGGTCAACAATATCTCCCCGTGAGATGTCCACCAAACAGGCACCTGGCTTGAACGCTGCCAGCTCCTTCGCACCAAGCAAATTGCGGGTTGCCGTAGTACGGGGTAGAGCCACCACCACATAGTCACACTCTTTGATCATTGAGCACAGTGCCTGCGGTGGGTATAATCTGTTCACCAGGTCACCACTAGGGTCGCCTAATCCTTCCACTGTGTAACCGGTATCTTCAGGATGCAGGATATCGCGCTTGGTCGCCAGCACCGTTGCACCAAAGGTCTGCAGCAGGCGGGCGATTTGCCGCCCTATGCTTCCATAACCGATGATCCCCACCGTGCTGCCGCGCAGCTCATGTGGGCTGAACAGCTCCCACCGCCCTGATGGCCACTCTGCCTTTTTTTGGTTGGCAAAGACGTCTGGCAGGTGGTGTCCCAATGCCAGCATCATCATGACCGCATGTTCTGCCATCTGGGAAGCTGAAGCACCGCTCATACTGGTGATGTTCATCCCCTCCCGGTGGAGGATTGGTTCCTCAAGTGCGTGGTCTAGTCCTGCCCAATGGAATTGGATCCAACGCAGGCGTGGGGCTTGCTCGGGTTTTGGCAGCACCCGGTTGGTGTATAACACTTCCACCCGCTTCCATACCTCGTCGTTGATCTCGTCTGCTTTACGGGCAACGATCTTCTCAACAGACAAGCGTGGCGAGACTTCAGAAATCTGTTTCATCAACTCGTCGGTAAAGGGTAGTGTGATTAGAACTTCGATTGGATCATCCATAATGCACCCCGTCGGTGTGGGATATACGTGGGTTACACGTGGGATAAATGTGTGATAAATGTGGGATAAAGTGTGTTATTTGTGGGTTAGCCTAACCGTTTATTACCCGGATTGATATCAATGCTCCTGATACCGCTCGATCAGTGAACCCAACCACGGATAATGAAAATCCTTGCCTTGGAAGGTTTGGATGGTGGCAATCAAACGTGCCACAAAGATGATGCCAACAACCGGGATGATGATGCATGGGATAAGCAAAGGCACCGCGGTCATCAAGGCAATCAGTGTCCTGAATGGTTCTGCGGTCGGATTGCTTTGGCTGCCAATTATTGCGATATCCCCAATCCCCAGGGCTAGCACCCCAAAAATGGCCACCATCATGCAGCCAACGATGAGAAAGACAGCAACCGACACGAATAAATCAAAAGCCATTGCCTGGATGGCTTGAAAGCGCACGAAACGTGATTTATCTTTTTGAGTTGCCCACACGATCAATGCTACGAGCAAGCCGAAGAAATGGGATATTGCTGCCATTAAGCCTTCGTCAGATGTAGGAGCAAGCGGTTGCTGTGTCATTTTGCCACCTTTCTGTTAGTCTTAATTTTACCCAATACTAAAGAGGATTCCACCCAGGAATTATACTATCGCAATGGCTCAGCCGTTTCTAACCAAACACTCATCCAAGTGCGTGGTTTTTTACTTTACAAATTCTGAAGCAATCGATATAATCAAGGTTACTTAACTATTTAGAAAGGTTAATAGTATGCAATCACCCGATTCTTTAGTTGCCATTCTGCAAGAGTGGTTTGGTATATTCAGACGCCGCATGATGGGTAGCTTTTTCACCTACGCCAGGGATAATGGACTGACCATGGCACAATTGGGTGCCATGTTCCACGTCTTACCAAAAAGGTGCGTGTGGCGTATCTGACATTGGAAGCGACCTTGGGGTAACCAACTCAGCTGCCAGCCAGATGCTGGAACGCCTGGTGCAGCTGAAACTGATCACCCGCTCGGAAAATCCCACCGACAGGCGCGTCAAGCAAATCGTATTAACCGATAAAGGACGTAAAATATTACATGAGAGTAGCAGGGCAAACCAGGACTGGCTGGAAGACATTGGTACAATCCATGGCGGCTGAGGAGCAAGAGCAGGTCCGAAATGCCCTGGTCCTATTAATCGATAAAGCCCGCCAAATTGAGACAAGCCCTCACTAAACCTTAATCGATAGAGACATATTGTTCTTCCCGTGGATAGAGCAAGCGGTCTTTACATGCTGCATGCACCTGTTTTAATCAAAATCGCATCATGCTCAAAAGGTAAGTAGATAGAAATCTTTTTCGAAAGGATATTCATTAGCTTAATTCCAGAGACAAACACAACCATGATTCGCTTATTAAAATACCTAAAACCATATCTCCTTTTGATCCTGCTCACCATCGCCTTGCTGTTTGTGCAGGCAAATGCTGACCTGGCATTACCAGACTATTTGTCCAAGATCGTTAACATTGGCATCCAGCAGGGAGGTGTGCCAGATGCCATACCTGTGGCAATCCGCCAGACCGAGATGAACAAGCTCACCATATTCATGAGCGCCGCGGACAAAACCAGGGTGCTCTCCGACTACACCCTGGTGGATAAAAATTCCCCTGCATTATGCCGCCGATGTCAAGCTATATCCTGCCCTTGCTCAAGAGCCTGTCTATGTTCTGAACAAAATTACCAGTGAGGAGACCACCTGGCTGAATCCTGTGATGGGTAAGTCGTTTTTGATCGTATCGGGCATCCAGCAGGTTCTGGCGGATCCAGCCAAAGCGTCTGCATTGGCCACCAGCATGGGCTTCGATCTATCCAAGTTTCCCGCTGGGATGGATATTTTTACCGTCCTTGGGCAGCTCCCGGCTGCACAGCTTTCCCAGTTGGGCAGCACATTCGATTCGAAGTTTGCCGCCTTGGGCGACAGCATGATCATCCAGGCAGCTGCCGCACCGATCAAGGCTGAGTATATTGCCCTCGGAATGGATACCGGGAAGCTGTCATCTGACTATATTATTCACATCGGTATGCTGATGCTGCTCGTAACCTTGCTTTCTGGAACCTGTACAATCCTTGTTGGCTATCTGTCGGCTCAAACCGCAGCTGGGTTGGCGCGTGACTCTGCGCCGGAATGTGTTCCAACGGGTCGAAAGCTTTTCCAGCACAGAGTTTGACAAGTTCTCCACCGCCTCGCTGATCACCCGCTCGACGAACGATATCACCCAGATCCAGATGGTCGTCATCATGATGATGCGCATGGTTTTCTATGCACCCATCATTGGGATCGGTGGCGTGATCCGAGCAATCGGTAAAAGCGCCAATATGTGGTGGATCATTGCACTGGCAGTCATCGTTCTGCTCGGCTTGATCCTGACCGTATTTTCCATCGCCCTGCCCAAATTCAAGATCATCCAAAGCCTGATTGACCGGCTCAACCTGGTGACGCGTGAAAACCTGTCCGGCATGATGGTCATCCGAGCCTTCAACATGCAGGCCTTCGAGGAAGCACCGCTTCGATAAAGCCAATAAGGATTTGACCAGTAACAGCCTGTTCATCAACCGGGTCATGGTCATCATGATGCCGGTGATGATGATGGTCATGAATGGAGTGACCCTGCTGATCATCTGGGTCGGTGCCCATCAGGTGGCACAGTCGAACTATGCAAGTGGGTGACATGATGGCATTTATGCAATATGCCATGCAAATCGTTTTTGCCTTCCTGATGCTGGCAATGATGTTCATCATCCTGCCAAGAGCGGCTGTATCTGGTGATCGTATTGCGGACGTGCTGGAAACCGAACCGGTCATCAAAGACCCGCAGGATCCCAAGCATTTTTACGAGCCTTTCAAAGGGACAGTGGAATTCCGCAACGTTTCCTTTCACTATCCCGGTGCAGAAGAGGATGTTCTGCACAATATCAGCTTCACCGCCCAACCCGGTCAGACAACTGCCCTGATCGGCACCACCGGTTCGGGTAAATCCACGATTGTCAGCCTGATCCCACGCTTCTACGATGTAACGGAGGGGGTCATCTTATGTGGATGGGATCGACATCCGCGAGGTCACACAGCACGACCTGCGTGATCGGATTGGTTATGTCCCGCAGAAGGGCACGCTGTTCTCCGGCACGATCGAAAGCAACCTGCTTGTACGGTGATGAAAATGCCAGCGATGAAGAGTTGAAATTAGCCGCGGATATTTCCCAGGCCACCGAGTTCATCTCCACAAATCCAGAAGGTATGCAGACTGAAGTGGCGCAAGGTGGGATGAACGTGTCCGGTGGTCAGAAGCAGCGCCTCGCCATTGCACGCGCTCTGGTGAAAAAAGCACCTATTTATATCTTTGACGACAGCTTTTCAGCCCTGGATTTCAAGACCGATGCAGCCTTGCGCAAAGCGCTCAAGGAACATACCGGTTCCAGCACCATGTTCCTGGTTACCCAACGCATTGCCACCATCAAGAATGCCGAGCAGATCATCGTGCTGGATGAAGGCAAGATCGTTGGCAAGGGCACCCATGAAGAACTCATGGAGGACTGCGAAGTATATCGAGGCATTGCCTTGTCGCAGTTGAGCAAGGAGGAGTTGGCATGAACAACGGACACAGCAGCAACGGAGCATCTAAACCCACCTCGAGGGATGGTCGTGGTCCAATGGGCGGTCGTCGTCCAGAGGGCGGTATGGGGCATGGTGGCCCGATGGCCATGATGAGAAGAGGCGAAAAGCCGCGTGATTTCAAAGGTACCCTGACCAAGTTGATTCAATATCTTGGGCGATACCGGCTTTTGATCCTGTTCATCTGGTTACTGGCGATTGCCTCGACAGCTGCGACGATCTTTGGTCCCAAGATCCTGGGAAATGCCACCACCAAGCTGTTCGAAGGTGTGATGGCACAGATTGCCGGTACAGGTTCAGTCGACTTTACCTACATCGGCAATATCACTCCTGGAAGTCCTGTTGCTCTACCTGTTTTCTGCCTTGTTGAGCTATGGCCAGGGCTGGATCATGTCCAACGTGGCGATGAATATCACCTACCGCTTCCGCAAGGATATTGCTGAAAAGATCAACCGCATGCCGCTCAAATACTTTGACGGCACGAGCCATGGAGAAGTGCTCTCCCGCGTCACCAACGATGTGGATACGGTCAGCCAGACCCTGAACCAGAGCCTGACCCAGATCATTACTTCCGTAGCCACGGTGCTTGGTGTGCTGGTGATGATGTTCACCATCAGCTGGCAGATGACCCTGGTGGCTTTGATCATCCTTCCAATGTCGTTCGGTATCATTGGCCTGATCATCAGCAAGTCGCAGGTCTTCTTCAAACGCCAGCAGGACTACCTGGGTCATATCAACGGTCACGTCGAAGAAATGTACGGTGGACATGTTGTGATGAAGGCCTTCAATGGTGAGGCGAAGAGCGTTGAGCATATTTGATCAGATCAATACTACCCTCTTCGACTCAGCCTGGAAATCACAATTCCTGACCGGTCTGCTGTTCCCCATCATGAATTTTGTCGGCAACCTGGGTTATGTCGGCATCTGTATCCTGGGTGGCTACCTGGCTGTCAATGGCAGAATTACCATCGGTGATATTCAGGCCTTTATCCAATATGTCCGCTAGTTTACCCAGCCGATCACGCAGATTGCCAATATCTCCAATATCCTCCAGCAGACGATGGCTGCGGCTGAGCGTGTGTTCCAGTTCCTGGCTGAACCTGAGGAAGTCCCAGACACTTTAAATCCCGTTCACTTGGATACCATCGAAGGACGTGTGGATTTCAAGAATGTTCACTTCGGTTACAGCCCGGATAAGATCATCATCAACGACTTTTCCTTCTATGCCGAACCCGGTCAGAAGATCGCCATCGTCGGTCCGACCGGTGCCGGCAAAACCACCATGGTCAAATTGTTGATGCGTTTCTATGATGTCAACAGCGGTGCCATCCTGGTGGATGGTCATAATATCAAGGATTTCAAACGCGACGACCTGCGCTGCATGTTCGGCATGGTCTTGCAGGATACCTGGCTCTATAACGGGACCATCATGGAGAATATCCGCTATGGACGCTCGAATGCCACCGATGAAGAAGTCATCGATGCTGCCAAAGCTGCCCGTGTGGATCATTTTGTCCGTACCCTGCCAGAAGGTTACAATTTGGTGATCAATGAAGAGACCACCAACATATCCCAGGGTCAAATGCAGCTGATGACCATCGCCCGTGCCTTCCTCGCTGATCCCAAAATGCTCATCCTGGACGAAGCCACCAGTTCGGTGGATACTCACACCGAGGTGCTCATCCAAAAGGCCATGGATACCCTGATGAAAGGTCGTACCAGCTTTATCATTGCCCACCGCCTATCCACCATCCGCGAAGCGGATTGGATCCTGGTGATGAAGGACGGTGATATTGTGGAGCAAGGCAAGCATGCGAAACTGCTGGCAAAGAATGGTTTCTACGCTGAGCTCTACAACAGCCAGTTCGAAGGCAAAGAAATCTAATCAATTAGAGATTCAATACTTGATAATACTACTAAACCAGCCTCTTCCTGTTTTCTTCAAGAAGAAGGGGGAGGCTGGCTCTCTTATTTCAGAGTAGTTCATGAAGGATTTTAGCCATGGAAACAAATATGAAGATACAAATGAGACCCCTCGGAAAAACCGACATCTTGGTCACCCCGATTGGACTGGGAGTTATGGAGTTGTCTGGTGGAGGTGGACTGCTCGGGCACATGTTCCCGGTCATTCCGCAGGAGGAAAAGAACGCCATCATCAAAGCCGCCCTGGATGGCGGCATCAACTGGTTCGACACGGCAGAAATGTATGGTGCTGGAATATCCGAGCGATCCCTGGCGATCGGCCTGAAAGCAGCCGGGAAGTCGGACAAGGATGTCATCGTCGCGACGAAATGGCTGCCTTTTTTGCGAACAGCCGGCAACATCCCGCACAGCATCAATGATCGCCTGCGTTTCCTGGATGGATTCAGCATAGCAAATTATATGGTCCACCAGCCATACAGTTTCTCCTCACCGGAAGCTGAGATGAATGCCATGGCCGACCTGGTGGAAGCGGGCAAAATCCGCTCGGTGGGAGTCAGTAACTTCAACCCGGCCCGTATGCGGCGGGCGCATGCTGCACTGGCAAAAAGAGGCTTGCCACTGGCAGTAAACCAGGTCAGGTATAGTTTATTGAACCGCGAGATCGAGACGAATGGTGTGCTGGAGACTGCCAGGGAACTGGGAGTGACGATCGTTGCTTACACACCTCTGGCACGCGGCTTGTTGAGCGGAAAATACCACAAGAACCCGGAGCTTCTTAACCGAATATCAGGATGGCGCAAGGCCAGGCATGCAGCGCAATATTGAGCGGTGTCGCCCGCTCATCAATGCCATGGAAGAGATTGCGGCTAAGGATGAAGCCACAATCGCCCAGGTGGCATTGAACTGGCTGATCAATTTTAACGGGGAGATCGTGGTTACCATCCCGGCTGCGACCAAGGTGCAGCAGGCCGAGGAGAATGCGGGTGCAATGAAGTTCCAACTCTCCGACTGATGAAATGGCCCGGTTGGATGATGTATCGCGCAGTTTGTAAGTTTACTCGCTTGCGTCGATGGGATCGCATTCTATCGATATGTTCACCTATCCCTGTCCCTGTTCAATACCCTGGGAGAGGATACGGACGTAAGCGAGAACATCAGATTGATAGGATTTGCTGCCCAGATTAACCGATAGATTTTCAGGTTTCCCATAAAATGACCATGAAGCACCTCGCCAGTGCACTATGTTTGTCAACAATATTGTGTATGACAATTGTCATAAATTCGAAAATGACAAATGGTATTTGAATTCGATACCCATTTGGTGCTATGATGATATTGAACAACTGAATAAGCCGGAGCAATCTGAAGAATAATAAACTGGCAAGAATCTAGCAAAGCTAGACAGCTGGGCAGGCTGATAATAGAATGCCAGATAAAATCCGCTGTTATGCGGGAAAAAGGATTGCTCCGGCGTTTTTTGTTCTATAATATCTTTATGACCCCAGATTACGAAACCTACCTATCCCCTTACACCTGGCGCTATGGCAGCCAGGAGATGCGCCAGATTTGGAGTGAAGTTTATAAGCGTAAGCTTTGGCGTAGGCTGTGGGTGACCCTGGCAGAGGTGCAGGCTGAGTTTGGTTTGGTGACGGTCCGATCAGGTGGCTGATTTACGCATGCATATGGGTATGGTGGATGTGCCACGTGCACTGGAGATCGAAGCCGAGATCCACCATGACCTGATGGCTGAGCTGAAGGTTTTCGCTGAGCAATGCCCATGTGGGTGGGGGCATCCTGCACCTGGGTGCAACCTCGATGGACATCGAAGATAATGCCGATGTGCTGCGCCAACGCGAATCGCTCGATCTGGTTTTGGTAGCATTACGCGAGCTGCTTCTGATCTTTGTGGAAAAGGTTGATACCTGGGCAGATTTACCATTGATTGCCTTCACTCACCTGCAGCCAGCCGAGCCTTCCACGTTGGGCTACCGGCTGGCATGTTATGCCCAAGACCTGCTCATGGATTGGCAAACACTTCAGGCTGCCAGGCAAGAACTGCAGGGGAAAAGGTTTCAAAGGCGCGGTCGGGACAGGGGCTTCTTATGCTGAGCTTGATTGGTGTTGACAACCTGGCTGAGTTCGAAACTCGTCTTTCCGAACGTCTTGGAGCTGCCCTTCTTCCCGGTCGCCACCCAGGTTTACCCGCGCAAACAGGATTATATGCTGCTCAGTCAACTGGCAGGTCTAGGTGCTTCATTACATAAATTTGCCTTCGATCTGCGCCTGCTGCAATCTTCCCCTATCGGCGAACTGAGCGAACCTTTTGGCAAACAGCAGGTGGGTTCATCTGCCATGCCGTTCAAGCGTAACCCGATCAATGCTGAGAAGATTGACTCGCTGGCACGGTTGCTGGCGCAAATGCCACGCACCGCCTGGGATAACGCAGCCAACTCACTCCTGGAGCGCACCCTGGATGACTCAGCCAACCGCCGCAACCATGCTGCCAGAAGCATTCCTGATCTGCGACGAGCTGCTGCTCACTGCCAAACGCATAATGAGTGGTCTGCAGGTGAATGAGAATGCCATCAAACACAACCTGGAAGCTTATGCTCCCTTTGCAGCGGTCGAACGTGTGCTCATGGCTCTGGGCAAAGCCGGGGCTGACCGGCAGGTGATGCATGAATACCTGCGTGAGCATTCTTTGACTGCCTGGGCTGCAGTTCAATCTGGAAATCCCAACCCCCTGGCTGATTTGATCAGCCATGACCCGGAGATCACCCATTACCTGCCGGCGGATGAGCTGTGCCACGTTAATGGATATACCAGCCATTACCTGGGGATGCACCCCAACGTGCCCGGCAGATGGCTGAAACCATTCGGAACAGCATTAGCGAGCTAAACTACTCTGGGATTTGAAATCATTCCGTTGCCATGTAGCTGGTCATCACCCTGGTTATGATCATAACTCAGGGTGTAATAGTTTTAGCGTTTGACCAGAATGGTCGCATTGCGCTCCGGACCAACCGATACAATCGAGACCGGTGTCTCAACCAGCTCCTCGATACGATGCACGTAAGCCTGCGCGCTTGCGGTGGAAGTTGATCGAACTGGCGCACATCCTTGGTGGATTGCATCCAGCCATCCATCTCGATGTACTCCGGCTCATACCCTTCCAACCAGCGTGCATCCCCTTCCCAATAATGGGCCAGGCTTCCCTTTCTGCCCATGGGATGGTAACCCACCCCAATCTTGATCTTCGGCAGCGTATCCAGCACATCCAGCTTGGTCAGGGCAATCTCGGTGAAGCCGTTCAGCTGTGAGGTGAAGGCTACCAGATCAGCATCAAACCAGCCGCAGCGACGTGGTCTGCCGGTGACGGTGCCGAACTCCTTGCCCTCATTTTGTAGGATCACCCCAGTATCATCGATCAGCTCGGTTGGCATGGGTCCACGACCCACACGGGTGGTGTAAGCCTTGGTAACCCCAATCACGCGGTTGATCCAACGTGGGGCAATCCCCAACCCGGCTGTCACTCCACCAGATATGGTGGTGGAGGCCGTGCAATATGGATATGTTCCCCAGGTATTATCCAGGAGTGAGCCTTGGGCACCTTCCAGCAGGATGTTTGCATCCTCCTTGAGTGCTTTCTGCACCAGCCCAAACGGCTCACGCACCATGCTCTGAACCTGAGCGTACTGGTCCAGCTTTTCCTCCAAGACGGTTTGAAGGTCCAGGGGTTCCTGATTGAAGGCTTTGAAGAGGGCATTTTTCACCTGCAGCTGGACCTGGAGTTTCTCACTGAAAGACTGCTTGATCTTGCATATCCACCAGCCGGATGCCGTTGTAGCTGACTTTATCCGCATAGACCGGTCCCATGCCGCGTTTGGTGGTGCCGGTGCTGGCATCCCCTTTGGCCATCTCGTAGATTGCCTCCACCATCGGGTGGTAGGGCATGACCACATGGCAGCGAGGAGAGATCCACAAGCGGTCGCTCAGGTCGATCCCGGCATCCTTGATCATGTGAATCTCGTTGATCAGCGTCGCCAGGTTGACCACCACCCCCGGACCGATGATGCAGATTGTCTTGGGGTTGGAAAAGCCGTTGGGTGTCAGCCGGAGCTTGAACGTCCCGTAGTCGTTTATCACCGTATGCCCGGCATTATCACCACCATTAAACCGGGCGGTGATATCTGCATCCTGAGAGAGCAGATCGACAACTTTACCTTTTGCCTCATCCCCCCACTGTGCTCCAATAACCATGGTGACGCTCATAAATCTACCCTCCAATCCTATGATAATGTGACCGGCTTAATTGTACTCTTCTACAGCATGAATGGAACAGCGATTTTTTCAATGATAGCGGATATAATCTATTTCTATGGCCCTGATAGAAGATTCTGCCAACCGCCAGATTGCCCGTTCTGCCGGCAAGGTGATGATCGCCTTGCTGTTGAGCAACCTGACCAACCTGGTCAGCCTGATCCTGAATGCCACCACATTTGGGACGCACGCCGAGATGGATGCCTTCCTGGCAGCCAACCGCGTCTCAGAGACGTTGTTCGTGCTCATGGCAGGTGGAGCGCTTGGATCAGCCTTCATCCCCACCTTTACCGGTCTGCTGACCAAAGGTGAGCGCAAACCAGGCCTGGAAACTGGCTTCAGCGATCGCCAACCTGGTGCTGGTTGTCCTGATCCTGGCAGCCATCCTGGCTGCCATCTTTGCCCAGCCATTGGTTCATTATGTGCTGGCACCTGGCTTTGCTAATCATCCTGCGCAGGAAGCCCTGACGGTAAATTTGCTGCGCATCATGCTGCCCTCAGCGGTGATCTTTGGGCTGAGCGGGTTGGTGATGGGCATCCTCAACTCGCATCAGGTGTTTTTCATCCCTGCCCTAACCCCTGCCATGTACCGCCTGGGGATGATCTTTGGGGTGTTGTTTCTCGTCCCCAACGATGGGCATCTATGGGCTGGCATGGGGTGTGGTGATTGGAGCCTGCCTGCACCTGATGCTTGCAGATACCCAGCTTGCTACGCCTGAAGGGCATCTACTTCCCAACCCTGGGGCTGAAGCTGCCAGATGTGCGCCAGGTGGCCTTATTGATGGCACCACGCGTGTTTGGTGTAGCGGTAGTGCAACTCAATTTTTGGGTCAACACCCGACTGGCATCGCAGATGAGTGAAGGCAGTGTAACCGGCATCACCTGGGGACTTACCATGATGTTGATGCCGCAGGCGATCATTGCCCAATCGAGTGGCGATGGCTGCCTTGCCCACGCTTTCGGCACAATTTGCGCTTGGGAAGATGGATGACCTGCGTAACTCGCTGGCGACCAGCTTGCGGGGCATCCTGCTGCTTTCTATCCCAGCGTCGCTCGGGATGATCCTGCTCAGGCAGCCGATCGTGGCGCTCATGCTGCAGTATGGCAAGTTCACCGAAGCCTCCACTCAATTGATCTCCTGGGCACTGCTATGGTACTCGGCTGGGCTGGTGGGGCACTGCATCGTGGAGATCCTGGCACGCGCTTTCTATGCCATGCATGACACGAAGACACCCGTGCTGGTGGGCTCGGTGGCGATGGGATTGAACGTGGTCTTCAGCTGTGCTCTTCTCCAGCTGGTTTGCTCGCATTGGTTGGATGCCCCATGGTGGGCTGGCGTTGGCGAATTCGCTGGCGACGGGGCTGGAGGCTGCCAGTCTATTGATATTGATGCGCCGCAGGCTGGGTGGGTTGGAAGGGCAGCGCATTCTGAAGGGTACCAGTCAAGCAATTTTGCGACCGTAGTCATGGTCGCTGGTGCTTTGGGGTTGGCTGGGTATTGACCAATGAGCGTCAGGCTTGGCTGGTGGGTGGGGGTGGGGTAGTGCTGGGTGGTGCTGTCTATGGGTTATGTGTGCTGGCTTTAAAAGTGCCAGAGGTACAATCGGTTCTCAATGTAGCTAAGACGCAGGCTCAAACCGGCATTATAAATAGTATGCTCCCAGCAGCTTTACCACGCACATCACAACCGGCTACCTGGAAGACCTTCCTTTTTGGCTTGAACTGGCTGCTCAGACTGGAGACCCGGTCCTTGAGCTGGGTTGTGGTACCGGCAGGGTGCTCATTCCGCTGGCGCAGGCTGGATACCACACCATTGGTTTGGATCACGACCTGTCGATGCTGAAATTCCTACAAGGCACATATTGGACCTCAAATGCAGCCTGCACCTTTGCTCATCGTAGCAGACATCAGTAGATTTATCCTGGCAGCACATTTTCCACTGATCATCCTGCCGTGCAATACCTTCAGCACCCTGAATGATGACTATCGCAAGGCATGCTTTGGAATGCTGTACGCAAAGCATTTACAACCAGGTGGGATATTTGCGGTCAGTGTGCCAAACCCGCAACTTCTAATGCGATCTGCCAGCCCGGTCGGCTGCAGAATTCGAAGATGAGTTTATCCATCCTCAGACCGGCAACCCGGTGCAGGTGAGTAGCTCATGGCGGCGCACGAAACACACCTTCAAAGTAACCTGGATCTATGACCATTTACTTCCGGATGGCAGGGTCGAACGACGTGACGGTGGAGACTGCTCACCAAATGATCCCCGTGGATAAATACCTGGAAGATATACGCGGTGCAGGGCTAACCGTGACAGAGATTTATGGAGATTTTGACCGCTCGGTATATACAGCTGACTCGCCCCATTTGATCATCCTGGCAAATGGCTGATATGTATTAACATTCCCATATAAGTTTCTTGCACAATTCATATACAACGTTTGCATCTATCTGATATTGGTGCTGTATCATTACAAACATCAAAATGATCAATATTAAGGAGATGATTTTATGACTTTCTATGTTACCCCCTATCGTCGAATGGCTGCCATGCGCCATGCAATGAATCATTGGTTTGAAGATTCCATGGCTGATAACACCCCCACCGAACGTGAAATGCTTTTGGCTGTGGATGTTAAAGCAGGTGATGAAGCATATGACATTACTGCCCTGGTACCCGGATTAGATGCAGATGACCTGGACATTGAGGTGTTGAACAACACGGTGACAATCCGTGGTGAGTTCAAAGCTAGCGATGAGGACCAAACGAAATACCTGGTTTGTGAATTACCCAATGGTCGATTTAGCCGTGTGATCACACTGCCAACTGCAACGGATGCAAGCAAGGTCGAAGCCTCGATCAAGAATGGTGTGCTTTTCCTGCATATCCCCAAAGCAGAAGAGGACCGGCCAAAGTCCATCAAGGTCATGAGCAATTAATTGGCCAAAGATACCTGAAATAAAAAAAGGAGCGTTTGTTCGCTCCTTTTTTATTTACCCAATGGCGTGCCTTGCTGCCAATGCAGCCCCGACGATACCAGCATCGTTGCCTAGCTCGGCAGGGATAACCCTGGTGTGCAAGGTAAGCAGAGGTAAAAACTGGTCCTGGTTCTTGACCGCACCACCTCCGAGTATCATCAAGTCGGGAGAGAATAGGTTTTCAAGCGTATTCAGGTATTTATTCAACCGCTTTGCCCATTTCTTCCATGATAGATCCTCTTGCTTGCGTACTAGATCGGAGGCGATGGACTCGGCATCATCGCACTCGACTTCAATGTGACCAAGCTCGGTGTTGGGTACCAATTTGCCATCGATGAACAAGGCTGATCCCAGCCCGGTGCCGATGGTGATCATCATCACCACCCCGCGAACACCTTTCCCGACGCCAAAAGTCACTTCAGCCAGCCCAGCTGCATCAGCATCATTGACCACATAAACAGGGCACTCCGTTGCTTCAGAGAAGAGCTGGGCTACATTCGTTCCGATCCATTTCTGGTTGATATTAGCAGCTGTCTCGGCTACCCCATTGCGGATTACAGCCGGGAAACCACAACCAATCGGTGCATGCCAATCAAATTTCATTGCTACGCTTCTAACGACCTCCGCGACCGGTCCAGGCTTTGCCCCATCAGGAGTGAGTAGACGATATCGTTCAGCCAATAATAAACCTGTATCTGTTTCCACCGGTGCCCCCTTGATACCCGTTCCCCCAACATCAATACCAAGAATCTTCATTCGATACTCCTATACTTTACCTATGAGATCAACCGTTTTTCATTGAGCTCGACGGTCTTCGCCCCAGAAAAGCCGACATGCGCCAGCCGCTTTCCCCACTTACACGGATATCACGACGTTCGAACAACCACCATGCAAGCCCAGCAAATATAACAGAAAAAGCAATCAATAACCCAAACCAGCTCCAATTCATTTTGGTGAGCGCCTGACCACCTTGATAATAATGCATTGGAAAGTATTTTTCGATCGGTCTTAAGTTTTCGCTCAACCTGGCTAAGGATGACAAAAAGTAGCTGGCTACCAGAATAAGTCCGGAAATCATGGCAGCCCATTGTTGAGAAGGCAGGAGCATACTCAATAACAATGTGAGTGTGCCAAAGAACATTAGCAAGGAGAAAAGCGATAGGAAAGGGAGGATTATTTCCCAAACTGTCGCATCCAGTGATGTCTGGTGAAGGGTGATAACAAAACCCAACCAGGAAATGAATAAAATCATGATGGTGGCTACAGTATATGCACCCAAGCGTCCAACATATAATTTCATCCGGCTGATGGGGTGAGCCAGCACTAGATCTAGAATTCCTTTTTCCTCATCGCCTGCTAACAGCGAGGCACTGGTTAAAGTCGAGAAAATTCCTATGACGATTGGAATATAAGTGAAGAAAAGGGTGTCTAAGTAACCCCCAGGCGTAAACATTTGGGTCATATCTCCAAAGAAGGTCATTAATTCACGTGGATAACTGGAGATAAGCTGTAGATATTGCTGCTGCGTTTGGGGGTCGACTAACGTGTCATATAGCAATAAACCATATGCACATAATAAAGCAAGGGGGATACCCCAACCAAGAATTTGGCCCATATAGCGGTTGAGTGAGTGTCGAAATACCGTTAACATGGTTTCTACCTTTCCTCTTTGTAATACGCCAAGAATATCTCCTCCAAACTTGGATGTTCCGTCTCAAAATCGAGCACTTGATAAGCGGCCAGCGCTTTGATCAAGCTATCCATTTCACCCTCCACTTGAAGGGTGAGTTTTAGGCCATCATCTTGAGATAGGATCGATACTCCTGGGATATTCCCAAACCTTTGGGGATCCACTGCATTCTTGAAGTGAATCCGTACACGGCGCAGGGCGCGGTTAATGAGTGTCTCGGTTTCAGCTACTTCAACCACCACACCACTGCGAATAATCCCAACCCGGTCAGCAATCTCCTGTACTTCACTCAGGATATGGGAGGAGAAAAAGACTGTCGCGCCTTCAGCACATGCTTCTGCAACCAGCTTGAGTACCTCGTGTTGGATCAATGGATCCAGACCAAAGGTGGGTTCATCGAGGAGAAGCAATTCGGGGCGATGCATCAAAGCCTGGATGATACCAACTTTTTGTTTATTCCCCTTGGATAAGTTCTTGACCTGTGTTTTTAGCTCAAGGTTGAGTTTACCTGCCAGATGGCTGACATAACCCCAATCAGCTTTGTTGCCTCGCAGGCTATTCAGATAACGCAATGTTCTCTCCACCGTCGCATTGTCTTCAACGTGTAATTCACCGGGAAGATAACCTGTCCGGCTGCGAACTAGAACCGGGTTTTTCTGCGGATCTAATCCCAAAACACGGACAGTTCCACGGTTGGGGCGGATCAGGTCGAGCAGACAGCGAATGGTGGTCGTTTTACCGGCACCATTAGGACCGAGAAAGCCGAATATCTCACCAGAGTGGACTTCCAGGCTCACTCCACGCAGGGCTTCGACTCGCCCATAGGATTTCACCAAATTATCCGTAAATATAGCAACCGAATTTTCCATTTTGAAGCCCAATCAATCAACCTTGATGGAATATATAAATATAACTAAACATATATTATATCCCGCTGTACTCCGTGTCTGATCACACAGGTTACAATTGCCTAACCAACCAATCATTATTCGGTGATACATTCCCCCGGCTTGTAGTATTGGGTTTCCTGGTTAGCGGTTGTGCAATGAGGAGAATGGCATATTATATGCACTCCGTGCATAGTATATGTACGGAATGCTTTATATTATAATTATCTATTCATAGGACATGTTTAACCTGTTACAGCGCATACAATCACACTCTCGTACTCCTGGAAAAATTTCCTTGGGGGTTATTCTGATTCATCCAATGGATAGAAGGCTAACATGAGCCATGAAGTCATTTTAGTAGTTGATGATAATCGCCAAATTAGTGACTTTTTATCCGAGACCATGCTACCAGGTTTGGGGTATGAAGTTTTAGTTGCACGTGATGCTAATACAGCCATAAAGGTAATAAAACAACATCAAGCCAACTTCGATCTGATGCTGCTAGATTTGCAGCTGCCCGATATGACAGGTCTGGACCTGCTACGCCGTTTGGATAAGGATGATTATCATATTCCGACGATTTTGATGACCGGACATGGCTCAGAGCAAGTGGCTGCAGAAGCTTTTCGGCTTGGTGTGCATGATTACCTGAGCAAGCCTCTGGACGAATCTTTACTTACTGAAGCAATCACACGGTCACTATCGGAAAGCCGGTTGCAACGAGAAAAAGCCATTCTCAATTCTCAATTGGAAGAGCAAGTTGCCTGGCTGACCTCACTCTCCAAAGTTGGTCAAAGCGTTACCTCCACGCTGGAACTTGGGGAGGTATTAGTGCGGATCGTTGAAGCCGGGGTTTCACTTACCAAAGCTGAGGAGGGTTTCCTGGCGTTATTGGATAAGGAGAGTGGATTGCTTTACTTGCGGGCCGTCAAGAACATGGATGAGGATTCGATAAAGACCATGCGGATACCCATCGCCGATTCGTTGGTAGGCCAGGTGATCAAATCGAGAAGCCCCTACGTGCCATAGAACCGAGCCTGCGAGCACCACTCAAGGTATCCACAGGATACCTGGTCCACAGCTTGTTGCATGTCCCAATCCTTTCAAAAGGAGATACACTGGGCGTGCTTTCAGTTACCAATCGTAAGAACGATATACCTTTCAAGGAAAAAGATGAAGTGGTGTTGAGCTCTCTGGCAGATTATGCAGCTGTCGCTTTGGAAAATGCCGATCTATACCTACAAGCAAGACAAGAGATTACTGAGCGCCAGAGAGTTGAAGATGCTTTGCGAGAAAGTGAAGAGCGTTATGCCCTGGCAGTACGGGCAGCCAATGATGGTCTGTGGGATTGGAACTTAAAGAAGAGCCAAATCTATTATTCTCCACGCTGGAAACATATGCTCGGTTATACGGACCAGGAAATTGGTGACAATCCTAATGAATGGTTCAACCGTGTCCATCCGGATGATATCGCACAATTAAAAACGAATATCTCTGCCCACATAAAAGGATTATCTGCTCATTTTGAATGCGAATACCGTATCCAACATTCCAATGGCTCTTATCGCTGGATGCTTAGCCGTGGCATGGCGGTCATCGGATCGGACAAAACTGCCCTGCGATTAGCGGGCTCACAAACTGACATCACCTTGCGTAAGCAGGCAGAAATCAAGTTGCTCCATGATGCACTTCACGATTCACTGACCGAATTACCCAACCGGGCACTATTTATCGACCGACTGAATCATGTTATTGAGCGAAGCAAGCGGGATAGCAGGCACATTTATGCGGTGATATTCCTTGATCTCGATCGTTTTAAGGATGTGAACGACAGCCTCGGACACCTGACTGGGGACCAATTATTGGTTGCAACCGCGCATTTGCTCCAATCGATATTGCGCCCGATGGATACTGTAGCTCGATTGGGTGGAGATGAATTTGTGATCCTGCTTGAGGATATCAGGGATGTAAGCGATGTCACGCGGGTTGCTGATCGAATCCAGAAAAAGCTTATGCTGGCAGCTTTACTGCCGAATCACACCATATTCATGTCTGCTAGCATGGGAATTGTATTAAGTACCACTGGATATGATCGTCCTGAAGATATCTTGCGGGATGCAGATACTGCCATGTACCGGGCTAAGGAAAATGGTCGCTCACGCTATGAAATCTTTGATAGTGCAATGCGCGACCAAATCATGCTACGTCTGGAGCTTGAATCAGCGTTGCGCCTTGCAATTGAAGGTAATGAGCTGGATGTATTTTACCAACCCGTGGTCGATGTAAAAACTGGGCGTACGGTGTGGTTTGAAGCCCTTGTGAGGTGGAATCATAAAGAGCGGGGATTATTATCACCTAATGATTTCATCCCGCTTGCTGATGAAACTGGTCTCATCATAGATCTAGATCGCCTTGTAATGAGGAAAGCTTCACTTCAGCTTGTTGATTGGCAAAATCAATTTCCGAACGAACCACCATTAGGCGTGAGTGTTAACATTTCTGGTAAGCATATTTCACAGCCTGATTTCGTCGAATATATCGTTCAGAACCTGAAAGAAACAGGTTTAGCTGCTGCCAGCTTGAATTTGGAAATCACCGAAAATGCAGTCATGGGAAATTTTGATATCTTCCTCCAGGTGCTTGACAAACTGCAGAATTATGGGATCCAGGTGCAAATTGATGATTTTGGGGTGGGATATTCATCTCTGAATTACTTGTCCCATTATTCGATTAAAGTATTAAAAATTGACCGCTCATTCATCAGTAGAATTACAAAAGATCCGCGATTACTTGAAAATTGTCCAAGCAATCATCAAGCTTACCCATGGGTTGGGATTGACGGTGGTAGCTGAAGGTGTGGAGACAAAAGAGCAATTGGCTCAACTTAACCAGCTTGACTGCGAGTATATTCAAGGTAAGCTGATATCCATGCCAGCGGATGAGCAGACCATACGGGCACTGATGCAAAAGGAACGCAAACGTGCCGCTGTGGTGAAAGCATCAAAATAATCTAAGCGATTGTTTTCCTAACCAAGGACACGCGATGTGAAACGTGTCCTTTATCATTTTTAATAGTGATATACTGAATGCCCATGATCACGATTTCAGGCTTGTCGTTCACATACCCTGGAGTGAACCACCCAGTATTTAGGGGAGTCAATTTGCAAATACCAGATGGGGAATTGTGCCTGGTAATGGGACCGTCGGGATCAGGAAAATCCACCTTATTGCGTTGTTTTAACGGTTTGATCCCACACTTTAGTGGCGGAAGCTTGAGTGGGACGATACGCGTAAACGGATTAGATCCCGTACGACTTTCGCCACGCGAGATGAGCCAAGTGGTAGGTTTTGTGTTCCAAGACCCTGAAGCACAATTTGTCGTCGATCGTGTGGAGGATGAGATTGCGTTTTCTCTGGAAAATGCTGCTTTACCCAAGGATGAGATGGAAAATCGGGTGGAGGAAGCACTCAGTCTGCTGGACCTCGTCCAATTACGTTCACGCAGGTTGGAAACACTCTCGGGGGGTGAAATCCAACGGGTGGCTATTGCAGCCGCACTGGCTTTAAAGCCAAACATCTTGGTATTAGATGAACCGACATCTCAGCTTGATCCACATGGGGCTGAAGAAGTACTGGAAGCCTTAGTACGCCTGAATAAACAGCTAGGCTTGACGGTAATCCTCGCTGAACATCGTTTGGAACGTGTTTTACCCTATGCTGGACAAATCATCTACTTATCTGATGAATACCCGGGAGGCTTGATCGATAACCCGCGAGCGGTATTGAGGAAGGTTCAGCCTCAACCCACCCCTGATCACTTTGGGTAAGGCGTTTGGCTGGGAGCCGTTGCCCCTGACAGTGAATGAAGCCAGGGAATGCGCCCAACAAATGCAGATGAAATTACCAGGGGTAAGCAAAAAGTCATCGATGAAGCGAGCAATCCCCCCTGATAAGGTAAAGCCAGCATTTATCCAGGCGAGAGGTGTGGAAGTCAATTTTGGAAGCATTCAAGCTCTACGAGGCGTGGATCTTAGTTTGTATCAAGGTGAAATTGCGGTAATGATGGGACCTAACGGTGCCGGAAAATCAACTATGCTTCGTACATTGATTGGCCTGACTCCCATACAGAAAGGGACGATTGAGATTGACGGGAAGGATATTGCAGGTAGAGCGGTAGCTGAACTATGCCAGCAGGTGGGTTACCTGCCCCAAGACCCAAATGCACTTATTATTCTCCGACACGGTTATGGATGAGCTACTCATCACTCTGCGCAACCATCATCTTGAACCATCTGAGACAAATCTCCATCCCGGACTCCTTCTGGAAAGATTAGGCCTGGGAGATAAATCAGATTGTTATCCACGAGACCTCAGTACAGGTGAGCGCCAGCGAGTGGCTTTGGGGGCGGTCCTGGTTACCCATCCGGGTGCTCTTTTATTGGATGAACCCACTCGGGGATTGGATTATCGGGCAAAGTTAACCTTGCTCAAGCTGCTACAGACCTGGCGTAACGAGGGTATGGCGATCTTAATGGTTACGCACGACGTCGAGCTGGCGGTTCAGGCAGCAGACCGAATCATTCTCCTTGAGAATGGGTTGGTAAAAGCAGATGGCTTGCCGGAGGAAGTGCTGGAGAAATCCACAACCTTTACATCTCAGGTGGCGAAGGTTTTTCCCAACCGTGGATGGCTGACTGTTAATGATGTCGATTGGAGATTTGAATGCCAGCCAATATTGAGATCAAAGCGCGTGTCCATGATATAAAGCGATTGCAGCAAAAGGCTGAACAGCTAAGTGATATCTCCATGCCAGGTTATCCAGCAGGAGGACACGTTTTTCAATTGCCCAAATGGGCGGATAAAGCTCAGAGAATTGGGTCCGGATCATGGACAGCTCGTTTATTATCTACGGCAGGATGTTACTGGTCCCAAGCATTCAGAATATAAGATATTCGAAACGGCAGACCCAGCAGGATTAAAAAGGATATTAGCAGAGGCTTATGGAGTCCGTGGTGTAGTATCCAAAATTCGGTATTTATATATGACCGGTCAGACCCGCATTCACCTGGATGATGTCAAAGGACTGGGCACGTTCATAGAGCTGGAGGTTGTCTTGCAGGATGAACAAACTGATGCCGAAGGGCAGGTTATCGCCGAAACTTTGATGCATCGATTGGGAATCCAGGAAAAAGACCTGATCGATACAGCTTATATGGATTTGATGGAAAGATGACCCGCGCTCAATGTATTATCCATCGAGGCAGACAAATACTGATGGTGAAACATCACATGAACGGTGAGGAATGGTGGTGCCTGCCGGGGGGTGGAGTGGAACCACAGGAAACTCCTGCCGAAGCTGTCTTGCGCGAGCTGGAAGAAGAGTGCAGCGTCAGGGGAAAAATCATTCGACAAACCGGACATTGTAACGGATGGCTTCGGAATTGAAACAATCACATTTCTGGGTGAAATTGGAATCCAGGAACCTCACATTGGATCTGACCCTGAATTTACACAGGATGATCAGATCCTGGTGGATTTGCGGTGGCTAACCTTGGATGAAATCCCTGAACGTGACCGGGCATATTTATGGGCTGCGGGTTTGATGAGTATCCCCGTGTTCCTGGAAGAAGTATCCCATTGGGGTGACGAGCTAAGTTACCCGATCCAATAAAGTATAAGTATAATTATCACATGTACCATCGCTACCATCCTCCCTGTTGATCGTTAAATTCCCTTAAATATGCACGCGCACCACCTCTTTCCCTCCCAACCACCACAACAAAAATCCGATGGAGAGAAAGAGGTTGAAATGGTTAATCACGCAAGATCCAAAAAAAATATCCTATTATCCAGCATCTTGCGCGGGCTTGACTTCGCTTACCTTTCTGTTTCTGCTGATCGAGTTCTTCGATGAGCTTAACTATGGGATTGGAAATGCTGCCTTGCCTGCTATCCGCACCGACCTGGGGATAACTTACCTACAAGTGGGCTTGCTGCTTGGATTGCCCGGGATCCTGAATACATTCATCGAACCGGTGTTGATGCTACTTGGGGATACCCGATTCCGCAAGCATATTATGCTGGGGGGAGGGTTAGCGATCATCCTTTCATTGGTCGCTCATTGCTGGCACACGGTCCTTCGCGTGGGTACTGCTGGGGATGGTAATCGGCTTTCCAGCCAGTGGCGCCTTCGTTTCACTTTCCCAGGCGACCCTGATGGACCAAAACCCAGGGCGTGAGCCACAGATGATGGCAAGATGGACGGTGGCAGGGTCGGTGGCGAATTTGATCGGCCCATTATTCTTGGCAGGAGGGTTTGCACTTGGTTTTGGCTGGCGATGGGCGTATTTTGGCATGGCACTGATGTGTTTGGTACTGGTTGGAATGACCTGGCTGAGGAAAATCCCGCCACATCCAGGGCTGGAGCTAGCTCATCAAGCTGAGCACTCGGCTCACAACCTGTTGGGTGGATTGTGGGAGGCGGTGCGCAATCCGCAACTGATGCGTTGGATGATCCTGCTCCCGTTTTCAGATCTGCTCCTGGATGTACTCACAGGTTACCTGCCGTTGTATTTTACCGATGTAGCCGGTTTTTCCGTGACTCAGACAAGCCTGATGGTGAGTGCGCTGATGCTGGCTGGGTTGATTTCCAATATTGTGCTGATCCCCATCCTTGAAAGATTTCCTGGGAGAAAATTGGTACGCATCTCAGGAGGGGTGACAGGAATCCTTTATGCAGCATGGCTGCTCGCACCCTGGTTGTGGGCGAAGATTGGTCTGATCATCCTGATCAAGCTTGTAACTCTGGGATGGTACGAGGTCTTGCAAGGGGAAGCCTTTGCCACGGTTCCAGGCCGCTCAGGGACAGTGATGGCGATCAACTCAGTCATCGGTGTGCTGGCCGGAGGAATTTCATTCTTTGTTGGCTGGGTAGCAGCACAGGCAGGATTACCCGCGGCCATGTGGATATTGTTGATTGGTCCGATCAGCCTGGTCCTTTTCGTTCCGAAGCACAGACCAGTGACTAATATCGCATAAAACTGCTTATAAATCCTGGTAAAGAGGTGGATTGTCATGCTAAATCATTATCAGTTGTCAGTATCCAGCACTGATTAAGAAGTGTAAAATGATGAGCAAGCTATACGGAAGTAAGTGATATTCAAAACATACGTTGGTCAATTTTTAATCCTGCGGAGGTAATGATGCGTGATATTACTGAGAATATCCTTGAATTAGTTCGCCTGACCGCGACCGACTTGCCGCCTGATGTTGAAGCCTCGATTCATCAAGCTACCGAGCGGGAAGAGCCAGGCTCAGCAGCCCGCGGCGCACTCGAGACCATACTCAAGAACGTTGAACTTTCACGCAAGAATTCGACCCCCATCTGCCAGGATACAGGCACACCCATTTTTTATGTGTATTACCCAGCAAGCTGGAGCACACGCTTATTACGTCAGCAGATCGAAGCGGCTGTGGTCCAAGCGACCAAGAAGGCATACCTGCGCCCCAACTCGGTTGATTCAATCACAGGCAAGAACAGTGGCAACAACCTGGGCGGCAAACATTTCCCCACCATCCACTTTGAAGAAGTCGAAGGAGATAACCTAACCATCGAACTGATGCTCAAAGGGGGTGGGTGCGAGAACGTTGGTGCCCAATATTCACTGCCGAATGATGCTTTGAACGCAGGGCGCGATCTGGCAGGAGTGCGAAAGGTCGTGTTGGATGCTGTGTACCAGGCACAGGGTCAGGGCTGTGCCCCAGGCATATTGGGGGTAGCGATTGGTGGTGACAGAGGTTCGAGTTATTATGCCTCCAAGGAAACCTTATATAGAAAGCTGGATGACACCAATCCTGACCCACAACTCGATGCCCTGGAAAAGCGCCTGGTCGAGGAAGGTAACCAGCTCGGGATTGGCCCCATGGGCTTCGGTGGCAAGACCACCTTATTGGGTACCAAAATCACCCATCTTAACCGGCTTCCAGCCAGTTTCTTCGTAAGTGTGTCCTATATGTGCTGGGCTTATCGCCGGCGAAAGATGACCGTCGCTGCCGACCTGATTAAATATGAGTAAATGGAGGATCCTATGCGCACTTTAAACATGCCCCTCAGTGATGAGACCATCCGCAGCCTAAAGGTTGGAGACCCTGTTTTACTCAATGGGATCATGATCACTGGCCGCGATGCAGCCCATAAATGGATGGTGGACACCTTCATAAAGCAATCACGCCAACCTCAAGGTGATGATCTGGAAGTCTATGAAGCGATCAAACCCCTGTTAGCGGGAGGGGTAATTTACCATTGCGGTCCTGTAGTATCTGGCTTGGACACCAAGCAATACAAATTTGTAGCTGCCGGGCCGACCACAAGCATCCGTGAAGAGCCATACCAGGGTATGGTGATGAAGCACTTCAATATGAAAGGTGTGATTGGCAAAGGTGGTATGGGACCCAAAACCCTGGCAGCCTGTCAGGAAGTGCCTGGAGTCTATCTCCACGCCATTGGGGGAGCGGCGTCACTCATTGCGCAGACGGTCACACGTGTCTTGGGTGTTTACAAACTTGATTTTGGTGTACCAGAAGCCATGTGGGTGACTGAAGTAAAGGATTTCCCAGTGGTGGTTACGATGGACTCACACGGTGGAAGTCTGCACGTAAGTGTTGAAGCCCACTCCAAAGCGGTATTGCAAGAGCTTCTGGCACAATCTTAGGATTTACACAAAGATGATCAAGGGCGACTTAATCGTCGTCCTTGTCGTTTAAATAACCTCACATCAATCAATTGCAATATTTTCTTTAGCTTATCGATCTCGCTCGAGTCATCCTCTGACTTTTTTGGCCAGCCCCATCAACCGGTCGCGATCGGTGATCTCAAAGTCAGTACGGGTTATTTTAATCAGCTCTTCATCAGCGAAACGCTGGAGAAAACGGCAAACTACTTCACGGGTTGAGCCAATCCGGGCAGCCATGTCATCCAAGGTCAGGGAGCGGGCAGTGGGACCTGAAGCTGCCTGTCCTGGGTAATCGATCAACAGTCGAGCGAGTCTCCCGATCACTGGCTGGAAAGCCAGCTCCTCCACAATCTCACTTGCGCGCAACATCCTGCTGACCATAAGTCGGCATAATTCCCACGACATAAGACCATTTTCCGATAAGACAGGTAATAGCTGTTCGCGTGACCATAATAACACTGTACTTTGTAGATCCACTTTTAAGGCCACTGGCATTGGTAAATCTGGATGAAATAACGAGACTCCCCAGAAAATCTCTCCGGGCTTGAATGAAGTGGCGATCAGGCTACGACCCTCCAAGGATTCTTTGACTGCAGAAATCGAACCTTTCAGGAGAATGAAGAGAAAAGGCCAGATATCTCCTGCATGAGCCAGGTATTGCCCTCGGTGGTACTGTCGATGGATTGCTTGCTTCACCAGTGTATCCAGGTCACGTTGAGCCATGCACGCGAAAACCGGGTTTTGATTGATCATGTCGCTAGTTTCCATAAAATGACCTCGCTAAAATATTATACCTGTTCACCTAGAGCACTTAACCCCAATATTAATTGCGTTAAGGCAAAGACTTGGCCATAACTTTGTGTTACATTTCACATAGGGTATTTCTCTGCTTTGACATTGATAAAATACATAAAAACTATTTCAATCCTGATGCTTTGCGCACTCCTATTTCTTACCGCAGGATGTCAGGAAAGCACGCCTGTATGCCCACCTGTTACGGGAACGCCTGATTACCTTATCACTTCGCCTGATAATCTTGCAACCCCAACACCAGGAGTGGGGCAATTTATGGTAGAGATTGGTCGCAATAAAATGCAAGTGGATAAAGTAGTAGAAGGTCCCCTGTGTAATGATACCTGGAACGGTACCGTGTATGTGGCTTGCGACGTCCAGGTATATCCATGGGAGGAAGAGCCCACCTTCTTGAAGGACTGCCAGCTTAATATCGACCCAATGACTGTCGTTTACGTAGCCTACCATAACAACACAGCCTATTACAATGGCTGTTCATGCCATACGGGAATCACTCCCGAACCCTAATCTACATCTACGAAGGAGAATGACCATGAAAAAAGAAAATTTACTAGGAGGTAGCCTGTCAATCCTTGCAGCCCTGATGGGCATCATCGGGCATTTTGTCTTGTTCCTTAAATGGTACCAGGTGGGTATGAACACTCCATCTGCTGAGCCCGGGTGTGAAATCCTGCTGAAATACATCCATCCACTTATGGCAGACTTAGGCATATTTGGTGGCGTATTGTTTGCCGTCAGTGCCTATGGCTACTTTACGCGGAGGAATTGGGCTTTCATCCTGTCTTTAATCGCCCTGGTGCTGGCGCTACTAGGCAGCTGGTTTGTAAACGTTCCCTATATGGCGGCAGGTCTTCCACCGGTTTACTTCCCTCTCTTCTGGCCTACATTGATCCTTTACTTCCTATTCATGGTTTTAGTGGGGAAAGTATCCTGGAGTCGGACATTGCTTGGATTATTGACCGGCATTGCATATATCTTTTGCTGGATGAACGGTGTCGCGAGCACCAGCCGCATCATCACGATTGGAGCGCCGATCTTTATGCTTGTACAACGTCTGCATTGGCTTGCGATGATCGGTTGGGCGGTGGTTACTGTGGGGATCATCATGCGCCCCAAGGAATGGATGAGGGTGGTTGGACTGGTGGCAGGATTTACGGAACTGGTGGTGGGCATTCCGTTGACGATTGCCACCGCACAGCAATTGGGCCGCTTCTCCTTATTTGCCCTGGCTCCGATTTCGTGCCTGATCCTGATTATCCTGTTTGTATGGCCTGGTATCTGGCAAAGGCTGACGAGAACAGATGAAGATGAACAGGTAGTTCAACCGGTACCAGGAATTGCGTAGCAGTATTTCATCTGCTATGCGTAATTGCTTACTCTAAACCAGTCTTCAATACTAACCATTCGTATGGATTATTGCTGGGACAATGGTGATTTAAATCATAGGCACATTTTTGGGTCTTATGGAATAATATTGAGGCGTTTAGTGATTCACAGTGTTGTATAGTCAGGGAACTATTAGGGCAGACAGATCACGTAGTTTTTGGTGATGAGTATGCAGTTTGTCAAAGACCGCTTCGAATATCTCTTCAAATCCACCAAAGGGGTTGATCCTGGTGGCAATTGCCATGATCGGATTGGAAACAGCCCTGTTTGGAATGCTCTCCGGGCCTCTGGCGGAATTTGGCATCCGGGATGTCGTCGTGCGGCTATTCAAAATGGACCTGGTACAGGCAGAGCGTGAAGGACGCATCATCATCCTGTACCATTCCATTGCCATGGCAGTGGTCGCCATCGAAACCTACATCATCACTGCTCATGCTGAAGATGAAGGAGTTCTACAAGACCGCCATACGCGCTCCTCATCACCGTAGGCTACCTCTCCGCCATGATCTTCGGCATGGGCTTCGCTTACTGGGGGCATCTTTGGCCTTTCCATGGGCTGTACATTGCCGGGTTAACCCTGATCTACTTTGCTGGATTACTGCTTGCCATTGCCCTATGGCCGTGGAACAAGGAATACTACCAGCCAGATAAAGCTTATGCGCGCACCAAAAATGGTGTGGATATGGAGCGGGTGGCTTTCTTTGCTATGGCAGTCACCACCCTGATCTCCGTCCTTTTCGGGGCCATCCCGGGCTCTTACTTTGGCAATGGCTTTACAACTTTCCTGGCGGAGAATATCATCCGCTCCCCTGACAAGACGAGCATGCAATTTTCGGTCATCGGTCATCTACACATCATGCTGGCGCTGATCGCCATTGCCATCACACTGATTATCGGACGCTGGCTGGATTTTAAAGGCTTGCTGCATAAAATCGCCATGCCGCTGATGATCCTGGGAACGATCGTGCTCAATTTGGGCGTCTGGGGCGTGGTTACACCGCTGGAGCCGGTTGCCCACATGATCATCTACGTCGGAGCAACCCCATCCATGCTGGCAGCGCTCATGCTGGTCATCTTCGGATGGGATAAATTCATTCGCCAGGGCATCGCAGGTATTGAAAAACCCAATCCATGGCAAAAGATAAAAGCACTGGTACGTGATCCGCTCAAGTTTGGCCCGCTATGGCAGATGGTATTCATGAATTTCACCGTCAGCGGCATCGGAATTATGATGGCGGTCAAGCTGGACGAGATTTTCCGCCTCTGGCCTGCCCGGGAGGAGCGAATCGAGCTCACCGGTCACTGGCATATCCTATCAGCAATCATTGCTACCATCATCCTGCTTTACTATGGCGACATGATCGGGCTGAAAGGCAAGGTCCGTCAGATGGTATGGCTGGGCAATCATCATCCTTTCTGACCTGGCATTTGCTTCAGTGACCATTTTTGAGATAAAGCGCCTCTTCATCAGCGAAGCAGAACAACAGCCGCTGGTCAACATTGTAATGCTGCTGGCAGATTTTGGATTGGGCATGCTCCTGGTCATCCTGGCGATGGTCATGATCTGGCGTCTGATCGACCTGTTCAAGAAGAAGGGTCGTTGGACACAAGAGTTAGAACAAAATGATCTGACCGTGGAGGTGGAGATATGAAACCTACTCCCTGGTCACTCATCCTGGCTATCATTTTACTTACCGCATGCAGCTCCGTGGACCTTAATGCTCCCATCTCCAGTTACGACACAGGTGTAGACCCCGAAGCATGGGCAGACATACCCGCGGGTGAATTCCTCTCGGGGCAGTTCGATGATCCGGTGACCATCGGCTACGAGTACGAAATTATGGTCACCGATGTGACCGTTGCTCAGTACGTCGACTTCCTCAACGCTGCCGTGGCTGATGGATCGCTTAGCGTGGATGGGGATAGAATCGTCGGTTCTTATCCAGGTGATGCGTTTCATGGTGTCAAGCATGAGGTCGAAATCCCGGCAGCAGATTACATCTTTGTCCCATTGAATGATCCAGCATCACGCTTTAGTTTTGATGGAACCCAATTTCATATAATGACGGGTTATGAAAATCACCCGATGACAAACGTCTCATGGTTTGGAGCGTGGGGATACTGCGGTTATAATAACTATCGGCTGCCGACTGAGCTTGAGTGGGAAAAAGCTGCTCGAGGCTCTGCAGACGAATCGTCCCTTTCCATGGGGTGAGGAGATTGCCCGGAACAACGCCAATTTTTACTCCAGCCGTGACCCTTTTGAAGATATGAGCACGGTGGGTTCACGGACATCTCCCGTCGGTTTCTATAATGGGCAGATATATGCGGGCTACCAGACCCTTGATTCTGCCAGCCCGTATGGGTTGTACGACATGTCTGGTAACGTCTGGCAATGGACCGGCAACATATACGAAGGTCAGCACTACCGCTACATGCGGGGCGGCTCGAAGGATACTTACGACATGGATTTACGCCTCTGGGTAAGGAACAATGCCACCCCGACCTACTTCAGCCCTGATGTAGGCTTTCGCTGTGTCAGGGGCGGGAGAGTAAACACATGCTGATTCATTCAGGCGGATCGGTAATAAAGTTCGCTCTTTCCTGGCCGCTCATCAAGAGCATGCAGACTGGTCTATTGCTTTCGACTGGTCTGGCTGGCTATTTGAGTGCGCACACTGCCCCAGATATGGGTGTGCTATCCGGTCTCACCGTGAGCCTGTTTCTCGCCATCAGTGGATCGACGATCCTGAATATGTGGTACGACTGTGACATCGATACGGTGATGAACCGGACTCATAACCGGCCGTTAGCCACGGGTAAAGTCACCAAGCGGGAAGCACTATGGCTGGGATTGATCCTGTCACTGGTCGGCGTGGGCTGGGCGGTTGCCATAAACGGCTTATATGGTCTGGTGGTATTTGCCGGATTGTTCTTCGATGTGATCGTGTACACCATCTGGCTCAAACGGCGCACGAGCTGGAGCATCGTGTGGGGCGGCATTTCGGGTGGGATGCCCATCCTGGCAGGGCGTGTCCTGGCTATGGGTCAGTTCGACCTGATCGGTCTGTTGCTGATGATGGCAGTTTTATTTTGGATCCCCACGCATATCCTGACATTCAACATGCGCTATTTTAACGATTATCAAGCCGCCAGAGTACCGACCTTTTCCTCCGCATATGGTTTCGAAGCGACACGCGCCATCATTGCCCTATCGGCAATTATCGCGGCAGCTTCCATCGGTGTGGCGGGTGTGATGATCGGCGTACAAGCGGGTGCATTACGGCTGATGGCGGTGCTTTCCTCGGGATTACTACTGCTTTCATTTGCAACGGTGTTTCGCCCTTCAGAGCAGGTGAATTTCAGCTTATTCAAGTATGCTTCAGTTTATATGCTGGCGTCGATGATTTTGTTATCCTTGTAAGATCGCAGTGTAGATGAAGGTAACTCCCCTCGATCGCATCCTGCTGCTTATCACCTGCCTGCTGGCTGCTTATCAGGTGGTGGTCGGCATCAATGGACTGGAAAACGTCCCCATCATCGCCTATACCATCGCCTTTGGTGTTCTGCTGGTGGCTGGGCTATTGATCATCATCCTGGGCTTCGAAGTGTTGAACAGCCCGAATCGTGGTGATGGTCTCGACCATCATTCCACTCAGCCTGTCTCTGGGATTGGTCTGGGAGCATATCGCCGTCTTTACGGCTGCCCTACCTGATCTTCGCCATCGCGGATTACCTGACAATCATTGTCACCCGCTCTCTCACCATGCCGGTGAAGAGTATCCACGGTTATTTTGGCAATCGTCCATGGCGTGGCTGGGATGGTCGTTTTCCTGCTACCCAGCATCCTGGCTGCTCGGGGCAACGCCAGTCCTGGATTTGCATTGGTAGGTCTGGGAGGTGCATTGATCGGTCTGGGGGGATTGCTGCTCTATTTTCTGAAGACCGGGAGAGCCGATTGTCTCACGGGAGATAATCTTGCGCATCCTACCCGGCCTTATTATTGTTGATGACTATTGCATTTGTTATGGGTTTCGCCCTGGCATAACATCAAAATCTAATTATGAGGAGGAAATAATGAGTGACAAATGGTGGGCTAAAATCTTGCGGCTTGTTGGCATCGTCCTGATGGGATTGACGGCTGTCTTCACGATCATGGGTGGTGCAGGGACGACCTGTGTGGCGATCAATCCGCAGGGTTTCGGAGGTAAATTTTCCGGAATTGCTCCATTTCAGTGGCTGTACATTTTATTCGTAGTGATTACATTTGCGTTTGGTGTGATGGGGGCCCGCGCGGTTTTGCTGTTGATCCGTAATCGCCTCAATTCCTATCGCTATTCAGTCATCGCGTTGATTGGGGGAACCATCATCGGGGTGATCCATATGCTGGTCTCACGCAGCTTGCGCGGCAGCTCCATGCCAGTGGACATGGTCACTTATACCAACATCCTTACTTTGGTGTTTTCCTAATATTTCGCTTTCCAGGGTTATGGGAACAGATTGGGTATGGACATCCAGTTCAGTCCAACCTTACCGGAACGGCAGGTGGATTAACCGCCATTACCAGCGGCGTGATCTGCTTGACCATCCAATATTGGATGGGAGCGACCCATACCATTGGCGGGGTGAATTATGCAGATGTATGGCATGTTCAATTGCAGCTCATTGGCTGGTTTTTAGTGGTGGCGGGTGCATTCACCCTTTTATTGGCTGAAGGCATACTCTGGCGTAAAAAAGTGCCTATTAAGTTGGAGACCATTATTGAAGGGTAAAACCACTTCCCGGAGGTCGATTGCCTCCGGGAAGCTTGTTTTATTGGCCTGTTACGGGCAAGCCTGCAAGGTCACATCATCCACGTACATGGCAGTGATACCACTGGTGCCATTGTTGAATGTGCCCCATTGGAGCATGATCTGCCGACCAGCATAAGCACTCAGATCAAACTGCATATTGGTCCATAATTGGCTATTACTACGCTGCCAGACAAGTGTGTCAATCCAATTCTGGTTCTGGTCCAATATCAGCAGGTATTGGAGGTCATCACTCAATGTGGTCTCGCTAAAGGGGCGTCCGGTGGGGGTAATCATATCAGGCTCGGCCAGGACCATTGATTCACCACTGGTGAAGTAAAGCCAGGTCGATAGGGTGACGTGGTGAGCGGTGGAGGGGATGGTTACCACCTGACGGAAATCGGAATAACTATAGGTATTATCTGCCAGGGTGACGATCCCCGTTCGCATGGAACGGAAGGGACTGTGATATTGAGCATTAGAGTAAGCTGTCGGGTAATGCGTGTTGAGGATCACCCATCCATTGTTATTATCAAAATTGTTATTTACAATCAGCTCCTGGCAAGGGCCTGGGGTGGGTGTGATGGTTGGGGTAGGGGTGATGGTTGGGGTCAGCGTGGGTGTAGGAGGGGTCACACAATTATCCAGGCTGACGTCATCCACAAACATGCTGGTAATCCCGTTATACCCGTCATTGTATGTACCGAACTGCAGGTAAATCGTGCGCCCTGCAGTAACGCCGCAGATCAAATTCATAGTAATGCCAGTTTCCCTCGTGGGTGCGTTGCCAAACCAGGGTATCGATCCAATTCTGGTACTTGTCCAAGACAAGCACATACTGCAAGTCACCACTCAAGGTGGTCTGGTTGAATGGAAGCCCGGTTGGAGTGATCATATCTGGTTGAGACAATGTCATTGTTTCTCCACTGAGGGTGTAGAGCCAAAAGCGGGCAGTGGCTACCATGGCACCCGAAGGGATAGTTACCGCTTGGCGGAAATCCGAGTAGCTGTAGACATTATCGGCAGTCTTCAGGATGCCAGTCCGCATGGATCGAGTGCCTGTATGTGCCTGAGCAGTTGAATAACCTGCTGGATAAGCCGTGATGGGGATCTCCCAATCGCTCGTGGCTTCAAAGCTGGAGTTATGGAACAGGTTGCTACACGGGCCTGGGGTGGGTGTGGCGGTGGGTGGGCCACCGCCAGGGCAGATATCCATCGAGACATCATCAACGAACATGGATGAGATGCCGTCCAAGCCATCATTGTAGGTACCGAAATGAAGCCAGATGGTTTGACCTGCGTAGGAAGCCAGGTTGAACTGATATTTTGTCCAAGTACGGCTGTCGCTTAACTGCCAGATGAGGGTATTGATGATATTAAAGTTGCTATCAAGGACCAACACATACTGAACATCCCCGGAGATTTGAAGCTCATCTACTGGCAAACCGAAAGCAGGTATGTTGGCTAAAGAAAGCCCCCCTAAACCCCCACTGAAGGGTTTAATCCAAAAGGTTAAATATGCGCTGGTCGTGCCAGAAGGGATGGTCACTTTCTGGCGCGCGGAGGAATAACTAAACTTGTTATTTGCCAGATTGACGATACCCGTACGCATGGATTGGCTTCCAGAATGTGCTTCGGCTGTGCTATACCCGGCCGGGTATTCGGTGATGGGGATATCCCAACCTGAGGCACCTTCGAACCCACCGTTGATGATCGCCTCCGAGCAAGCCACCTCAGCCGTGAAGTTCAACAAAATCACATTGGGTGGAACCACCACAGCAGATGATGCTGGTGAGAATACGGTCGCACCCTGCGATGGAGTGAGAGTGTAAGTGCCACCATTCAACCCACTGAGAGAATAATCACCATTTTGGTTAGTTATGACTGACTGTCCATGATCTGTCTGGATGGTGACGCCTGGGATGGGAACGTTTTGAGGGTTGACCACCCTACCTGCAATGGTATGACCAGAAGTCTGATAATTATTTACCACCGGTATGAACACGGTTTGACCAGCCTGGGTCTGACCCTCCTGTGCTTTGGCGACAACAAATCCAAAGGCTAATAATAATATTAAACTGACTAAGGCATAACCCATATCAAACAGTTTCTTGCTCATGGCATCTCCTCCAAGTATGGGGAATAAAACCCATACCTGATGCTATATACAGTGTACAGAAAAATGAATTAATAATCAATCCCTAAAAAGAGTATATCGATATATAGATAAAGGTGTTCTCACACTCAGTTCATGATTTATAATATGCCAACTTCTACCTCCTGAAAGGAAATTCCTGATGCCGAACCAAGTATTTTATGGCTCTCCACGCCAGGCGCGTTTGGAAGCTGAAGAGACATTACCTGCCAAGCTGGACCTGATCCTGGACCAATTGCATCTGCGCGAGCGGGTAAAGGATGAAACGGTCGTAATCAAGATGCATACCGGTAACAACATCGTCTATTCCACTGTGCACCCCGTTTTTGTACGCAAGGTTGTGCAGGCAATAAAAGATGGCGGCGGCAAGCCCTTTATTGCGGATGTGAATTGGGATGCACGCGGTGCAGAAACGCGTGGTTACTCTCCTGAAGTGATCGGATGCCAGGTATACCCGGCGGCTGGTCCGGATGAGAAATATTTTTATACTCATCACCGTCCTTATAAAAATATCCAGGATTGGCATGTGGCAGGAATGATCGAGGATGCCACCTTCCTGGTCAATTTGGCACATGTAAAAGGGCATCCCAGCTGCGGCTTTGGGGCGGCATTCAAGAACCTTGCGCTTGGATGCATGGTGGGAGAAACGCGTGGTGCCATGCATGATACGACGCAATATGACCCATATTGGTTCCCTGAAAAATGCCCAGATGAAGAGACACGCCAACGGATCAAGGCAGCCTGTCCTTTCGAAGCCTTGGTGGATGATAAAGACCATCCAGGGGGTCTCCACCTGCACCCGGAACAATGCAATAACTGTGGGCGCTGCCTCCAGGTGGCTCCTCCGGGAAGCCTGAAAATCGATGCGGTGAATTTTCATTCTTTTATGGAAGCCTGTGCACACAGCGTGGCGGTTACGATGTCTACGTTTGAACCAGGGAAAGCGGTGCACATCAATGTGGCGACGCATATGACCCCGGTGTGCGATTGTTTTGGTTTTACCAGCATGCCCATTTTGCCGGATGCAGGGGTTTTTGGGTCAGATGATATCGTCGCGGTAGATCAGGCGGTATTGGATATGACGGGTAAGACCAGACTGATCGAGGAAAATCTACCCAGCGCTATGGAAGTGGTTACACGCGAAGGGCACCCGTTTACCTGGATGCACGGCCACCTGAAAGACCCTTATAAGGTCACAGAGTATGGCGAGCAACTTGGACTGGGCAGCCGCGAGTATGAGCTGGTGGATGTGTTCCCGGTAGTGAAGATTGAACGGGCGGCAATGGGGTATATTTCAGCGAAATAATGTCGCGCCGGTCGGATTACCACCAGGGGTTATAAATCTATCCGCCGTGGTTTTGAGTGGAATTTAGCTGGATATCCTGGGAGACCCACGCCTACTGGCGCAGCTTTTTCTCGCGGTCGAAGAACTCCTGCTCGAGGGCGGGCACAACCTGGTCGGCTTTGACTGCTTTAATATATTCCGCCAGCGCATCCACCTTGATCTGGCGCAGGCGCAAGCCTTTCTCAATGCTGGCAGTGCGGGCATCACCGGCATAATGCTCGGGATAATCGGCGTACCACCAGATGCCACTCATATTAACTGGCAGGTGCGCCAGACGGTGCAAGGCTGTGCCTGGCTGCGGGTGAGACCTTGCTCAGGTCGACCAGGTCGGGGTAGCTGGCCATGAGCACGCTGCTCTCACATTCACAGGCATGCCCGTGCTCGGGGGTTTCCAGGATTGAATGCCATTCCTGCTCACGCTCGGGGGAGAGCTCACCCGTATAGAGATAAACCGAATAAGGTTTTTGTTCCCAAAGGGTGCATTGAGCCAGGAAGGGCAGGAACTGGTCATTGCCGCCGTGGGCATTGAGCAGGATGATCTTCTTGAAACCGTTGCGCCCGATCTCATCCAGCACGCCCTGGACAAGCTCTATCAGCAGGGTGGGTTTGATGGTGATGGTACCCGGGAAGCAGCGCGCTTCATAGATTTGGCCGAAGTAGAAGGGTGGGAAGACGACCGCTTTTTCCTGCTCGGCAGCCAGACAGGCGACGGCATGCCCGGAGAGGTAATCGGTGCCGAGGGGCAGGTGGGTGCCATGCCGCTCGACCACCCCCATGGCGATGATGCAGACGCCGGTCTCCCGCACAGCGAGGGCGAATTCATCAGAGGTTAGATATTCCCATTGCATAGTGATCTCCTTACACGTTAGAAGGATAAAAAGTTAGGACGTTGGAACGTTAACTAGTATACGGGCAATAAGGCGATTCAACAATCAGAAAAGTGATTTATAGGTCCCAGGTAATGAATCGGATAGGGAGGAGGGAAATTGTTCTGCAACATCGCTCCCACGGAACGGTCGCGATGCCACGGGCAAACCCGCTTGCTTCGCTACACGTGCAATCGTTTTGCCCTTGAAAACGAAGAGGAACGAAGCAATTTTGACCACGTAATTGGAGAGAGAGTAGAGGTAGATGAACGGTCATGACGGATATCGATGAAGAACGATCGATATACGAACGCATTTATTGAATAAAACAATAACAAATGAATGCGTTCTATATCGAGTAAGTACGCTCGATACAGAAGTACACTGATGTAATTACTCACCAAAAATCGGAAAATAGCCAAATCATCGCATATGTTAGTGGAAGCTCTTCGGGCTACGGAGTGTGACGATAGCCCTGGATGCGGGTCACGCCCTCATCGCAGTGACAACTACGTGAGATAATTTCGATAATTCTGAATTCCATGGATCAAAATAGATGTTGCAGTGAGTAGTTACACATACATTATAGCACAAATGTTCTAATCCACAAGGGGTTTAGGTAAAAGTCGCAATATTTTAAGATTGGGGGAGAAATAACGATCAGCAATCAGCAATCAACAATCTACATACAAGAGATCGAGCGATGAAAGATTATGCAAAAGAAAAAAACCATAAATGATTGCTGAAAAGCGCAATAAGGGTTGATTTCTTAATCTTTAACAGACTATTTAGAGGACAGGTATATGCTAATATGATAAAAGAGAATCTTTTCAACTAAGCCTATACGCTTAATGACAGACGAAATCAACGCTTTCATTAACAAACGTCAAGGGGAGATGAAGCCAGTTGACGGGGTTTTACTTTAGAGGGCAGACAGCATTAAAAGGAACGGATTTTTCGACCTGGTATTTGTTATCGCTTTCAAATTGTCCAACCTTGGTTGATTTTGTAATTCTTCGGTCGAAAAAAGTTGAGTTTGTGGTGTGAAGAGCAAAGTTAATCTTGGTGGATAATGGTCCATTATTTTAAGTAAATATATCCCAATTCAAATTGACGAGGAAGTTTAGAATTAGTGTATATTTCAAATGAAATGTGTCATAATTTTAATATGCGCTTAGCTTATAGCCGTTAGCCAAAGAAAACGTGAAGTGAATGTCTGAACTATGATTTTTGGGATTGCATGCAGGCTATGATGGGAGTGAGTAGAGGCGCCCCGCTGGGACGTCTCTACGTCAAATGCTTCCAAGCTGGCTAGCTACAGGGAGGATTATATCCCATGGCAGGGATTAGAAAAGATAATTGGACATGACCAAGTATCTATAGCCTATACACCTGCAATGAGGCATTCTACGGGGATCAATTTCCCAGGGAGCGTATTAGCAGAGGATACTCTCGACCAACAAGCTCAGATAGCCTATACCCCTTGCAAAGAAGAGCCTCTCTCAAATCATCTACCCAACTTACTATTCCACCCCCAGAACTCGGTCAACACAATCCAGAGAATTGTTATTGCCCTCCCTACTTATTCCTCCATGTATTCGTGGGAAGCTTTATTGCAGATTTTGACGGAGAAACAACCACGCTCCCCATCCAATCCAAAGGAATAAAATCAAAATACTTGCTACCGCTTCTGGCCCGCTGATCAATCCTTTTATGCTGTACAACAAGACAAGTAATAGAGTCACAATCGTTGCTAGACCTCCACCAATCCAGGTTCTTTTGTCCATCTGCCATGGCGTTGCGACTTGTGTTTGTTCCTCCTTCTTCCTTGTTCGGATCACTATCATTAGCACACATATAACCAGGGGCACGGAAAGCGATATACCTGCAATAACGTATAGCAATTGCTCATCTACGCCTATGGCATCTGCGATTCCTACAGGAGGAAGACCGATCACCACTTCAAGAGCCATAAGGCGAATCAATTCTTCTACAACTATTCGGCGGAAAACTTTCCAGTTGTTCATTGCCAACAGTTCAGTATGCACACAAAAGCGCCAAATCCAATGCAACCAGCACACGCATAGCAGAAAGGATTATATGGTGTAGGGACAACAGCACAAGCATAACACGGAACCATACAATAAGTGGGTAAAGCCCTTCCTATGCAAGCAAGGAAACAACCCCAATTCAGTCCTAACGGAGTAACCTCATTGGTTCGGTTTACCAATTCCCGAAGGTTACCATCCTGATAAACGGCCAGGTAGAGCAATTTTCCTGTGGGTTGATAAAACTTCAGGCTTCCGTTAAAAGATTGTTGAGAGGCTTCATCCTTAGGCTGCTCAAGTTCCAGCCCAAAGACCAAGACACGGAAAGTAGCTCCGTCTTGTGTGCCCGCAAGAAGCAATTGTGTTTCTTTTGTGTGTTTATTCTCGATGGGAATTGTAATGACTTGCCATGGATTACCTTCGGATGACTGAAGAAAAGCTTGATCCCATAGCAGAGTACCGAAATTATCCTGTGCAGATTTAACCTCGGCTGTATGCTGTAATGCAACTAAATAGGGATCTTCTTGGGAAAGTCCGACGACCTGCTTGGTTCCTGTTTGATCACAACAATTGCATTCTACAGGTGATTTCTCGTCAATAGTGCTGGCTTGGGTAACCGAGCCGCCTGTACTAAACAGCAGAGCCACAAGAATCAAGCTGACCACAAATTTATAAAAAGTTTTTGTGTTCATTTGCATATCTCCTTTTTAAAAGTATTTGGGTTAACTTGGTACTTATATTGTTACATAATCGTGTCCCCTAAACAGTCTGTTAAAGATTAATAAAAGGCCCATTTTGGGGTCTTTTTCCTTTTTTTATATCATTTATCGCAAGATTTTATACAATTTTCATGTTTCAGCAGATGGTTCTAACCCCACTTCATCCTGAAAAGTTTGTTTGCAAAGTGCGCACTGACTGACCCGCCGCCCGTGAATCCACCTTCCAGTTGAGAGTTGGTTTTATACGCTGGGGGTCGAAACTGTCAGCTAGTTATTGGAGAGTTGTAAGGTAGGTTTTAACCACCCCATCAGCACCCATGGGAGCATGGCGAAGAGACCTACCAGGGCGGGGCCGCCCAGACCAAATTCGAAGTCTGCCAGCAGGCTGCTTAAGCCGGTGATGGCATAGCTCCAAATGGCCAGACGGGTATATTGATCATTGGAGGTGCTGTGCTCAGGAAATATTCGCCCAATGGACAGAAACAAAAAGAAGGTGATGAAGGTGGTCAGCCACCAACCCCAATAGTTCTGCAGGGGAATGCCAAAATATGCCCCAGGCTGCTCCCATACCCAGTGACCGCCCGCTACCATCATGGGATCCATGGCAAGGTCCCAGGCCGTCATGATCACTGCACCCAATGCTGCAACCGATAATCGCCACACCCATCCTTTTTTAATGGCTGGTACCAGGCGCCTGGCAATCACATAAGAAGGGTAGGTCATCATGAACCAGGCGACCGGGATGAGTAGGGGTACCAGCCCCAGAAATTTAGCTCCCAGCTTGTCGGTATAGTGATAGGGGCCATAGACCCAACCCGTGGCCACCCCCACGCTTTCGAACAGCAGGCTGATGGCAAAGGTGAGGACGAGCAATAACAGTGTTGACTTCCAACCCAGGCTTTGCGCTCCATGCAGGATGGCAAAGGAAAAAGCGAGCAGGGTGAGTAATGGGGTGAAAAAGGGATGGTAGGGCAGACCAAGGAAAGGACTTAGCAATGTGTAAAAGGTGAGCAGGGCATAGATGATGAGCAGCTGTTTGGTCAGGTTGCGGATGAACATGGATGTACCTTGGCTTTATTTTTGGGTTGGATTTTCAGTTGTTTGGAATCATAACATTTATAATAAAGATAGTTCACAGGGTGATTCTAAGTGGACTAGAAGATTATTCGGCCAAAAAAACGCCTTCGATGAGGAAAGGATGTAAGGAGAAGATTGATCCCCTCGCTAAGTATGGGGCATGGATTGCAAAGAGCACCGGAAAATACCAAAATGCCGGGATCAACGATCCCGGCTACAGAAGTGGATTTGTTTCGGGCAAAAGACGCGATCGATCGATGCTTCGGGCGACAATTCAGCCCTCGATGGCATTGGCGGTGCAGGTTGCTTCCCAATCGCTAAGCTTGGGTCATAATGTCCTCAAAGAGTGTCAATAAAAACAAAAAAATCGGGATCAATGATCCCACCGACATAAGTTAGATATCATTTAGGAGCAACAGGAAACATAGCGACATTCCGGTTTGTCTATTATAGAATAGTTTTTCAAACCACTAAATTTATGATACTTTTATTGTATAATTTAGTTTGTATTCCATATTTCGCCATGCTTAAGAAAAACCAAAAAGGAGAATAAGATGAAGGCTTTACGAATCGTAAGTGTATTAGTAATCCTTGCATTCCTGGCTGCTGCCTGTGCGCCAGCAACAACACGACTCCAGCAGCAACCACCGCACCGCCAGCGAGCAGCTTGCCCGATTTAGGTGGCAGGGAAATCATCGTGGCAGTCGAAAATGCCTATCCCCCCTTTAACTCGATTGACGCAACGACAATCAAGGTGTAGGGTGGGATTATGATGCATTTACAGAAATCTGCAAACTATTGAACTGCGTACCCAATGTTTACCGAAGCGGCGTGGGATGGCATCTTTGAAGCAACCGCAGCAGGTCAATACGACGTGGTGGCGGATGGAGTGACGATCACCGATGAACGCAAAAAGACAGTCGCTTTCTCTGATCCGTACATGGAAATTACACAGGTTATTCTTGTGCGTGCCGATGAAACACGCTTCACCGATTCCAAGACGTCTTGCCGCACAAACAGATTTAATCGTTGCTACTCAACTAGGTACAACCAATGAATCAAAGCGGTAGAGATCTGGTTGGTGAAGCGCGTGTCAAATCATTTGATACATTTGATGGAGCCGTCTTGGCTTTGCTAAGTGGGGATGCTGACGCGGTTATCATTGACGAAGCAAGCTGCATTAGGTTTTATGGATACGAATCCAGGTAAAATGAAGATTCTCGATGATAAGTTGACAAGCGCGATGAACTGGGCTTTGTCTTCAAGCAAGGCAGTGATTTGATTGCTCCGATAAACGCAGCGCTGGCTGCCATGAAAGCCAATGGTACCCTTGATACTCTGTATCAGAAGTGGTGGCCACAGCCAAATAGGTACTGAACAACATAATTTCACTGATTAATACAGGGGCTTGCCAGGCTATTGTGTTTGACGGCAAGCCCCTATCCTTGGAGGTAATCTTTGACTACTGCAACCAAAAAAATTGGCGAAGGACGATTGCTACCAGTAACCAGCAATCTGGAAAAGTGGCCCTGGTGGGCTTTGTTGATTGCACTGGCGGCTGTACTGATTGTTTTCAGTATTCTCACCTCCCCGATATATCAGGATGCCTTCAACTTTATCCGTGAAGGAATCATAACCACAATCCGGGTCACTGTGATCGCTTATGGCTTATCCCTGATTGGAGGATTGATCTTGGGATTGGGACGCGTCTCCAAAAACGTGGTCTTTTACAATCTTGCCACTCTCTACGTCGAGGTGATGCGTGGCATTCCGATGCTGGTGATCATCCTGTATGGTGCATTCGTGGTTGTCCCATTATCCTTGGAACTGATCAACGGATTAGGAAATTGGATGGTCAGGATTGTGCCTTTAGCTGGTTTGGGACGTACTCTTCAACAGATAGATATTCAACAAGTGGATATGAGCGGTCGTGCCATCGCAGGCCTGGCGATGGGTTATGCTGCATTTGAAGCCGAGGTATTTCGAGCCGGGATTCAATCCATTGAGAAAGGTCAAATGGAAGCGGCACGCTCACTGGGTATGAAATATATTCAAGCCATGCGCTACGTCATCCTGCCTCAGGCTTTACGGCGGGTGCTTCCACCGCTGGGCAATGATTTAATCGCCATGCTGAAAGATTCCTCGTTGATCTCTGTATTGGCTGTACGTGACATCACCCAATTGGGTAAGCTATATCGCGCCCGCTCTTTCAGATCCTTTGAAGCCTATAACACCATGGCATTTTTATATCTGACGTATGACGCTTTCGTTGTCAATGCTGGTAAAGTTTATTGAAGGGAAAATGAGCCGTGAGCGCTAATCAGGATGACATTATTCAGATTGACAATGTATTCAAGTCGTTTGGCAAGATCAAAGCCTTGCAAGGCGTCAGCACTACGGTCAAACGGGGCGAAGTGCTGGTGATCATTGGTCCCAGCGGTTCAGGTAAATCAACGCTACTGCGCTGCATCAATATGCTGGAACATCCCGATAGCGGGAATATCATCGTGGATGGGATTTCGGTGATGCATAAGGATACAGACATCAATGTTGTTCGCGAAGAAGTGGGGATCGTGTTCCAACAATTCAATTTGTTTCCTCATCTGACAGTGATTGAGAACATCATGCTGGCACAGCGTATCGTGCGCAAACGCAAACGCGAGGAGGCCAGGCAGATTGCAGAACAGCAATTGAAATATGTGGGAATCCCGGAAAAAGCAGAGGCATTTCCACATGAGCTTTCTGGTGGACAGCAGCAGCGGGTAGCAATCGCGCGCGCCTTAGCCATGAATCCCAAGATCATGCTATTCGATGAGCCTACGTCTGCGCTTGACCCGGAGATGATCAAGGAAGTGCTGGATGTGATGGTGGCTCTGGCAAAAGCAGGCATGACCATGGTCGTGGTCTCGCATGAAATGGGATTTGTGCGGGCGGCTGCGCACCGCATCGTTTTTATGGATCAAGGACGTATCATCGAAGAAGGCACACCCGAAGAATTTTTCAACAACCCACGCGAAGAGCGTACGCGAGCTTTAAGCAAGATTCTCACACGATCATCTCAGCTGGAATGTTTTTCTCCCAAACGAGAGAATTTCAGCTCAGCGTAACTACATAATAGCTATAAGCCATGACCTGTCCGCAATTGATCATCATCAGCGTCATACCGATGGATGTATGATCTCAATCATCCAGGGTGCGTGGAAGCTTGCCTGGATTAGTTATTTACTTCCAGGAGCGCAAGACCGCCAGGATAATGTTCAGACGGAGACTCTGCTGAATAACCTGTGCGATAGGGTGCATGAGCGAGACAGCATCAAAAAGAGCAGATTGCAGGAGGGGGTTTTGTTTGGCTGCCCGAAGGACGGGATCCAGCAAACGAAAACGTGAGAGGAAAATCGTAAAATAACGCATCGCCTGGCCATAGGGCAGGTCTTGAATGATATCCTTATTCATGGAGTAATAATGGTCTTGGAAAGCCCATTCGGAGATCCCATGTTGCAGGATCGTCTCAGCCGCGCGGATACCGGTGATCACTGCTGTGGTCACCCCTTTACCCTTGAAGGCACGCACCAACCCGGCTGCATCGCCTACCAATAACGAAGCGATCCCCGTAGTATCCATGAGCTTGTGAACGAGGAATTCGACCCTTATAAAATTGTAAATCTGTCGGGTAATCCTCCAGATTTCCAGGAAAATTGGGTAATAATCCACGCACTTCTGGTTGGTTCAAGAATGTTTTCATCAGATCTACATCCACGTTAGCAGCCGGCAATATTGATGGCCAGATGGTTGCCTTTCGAGGTCATACCACCGAATTCAATGTTTGGGATTGCCGGCAGGAAAGCATGAATGCATGGACCGAAAGCCTGCAAGTATTCTGGAGATGGGTGGTATTTGGTCACAATTGAGCTGATCGCTTTTGGAGGTCGGTAAGAGGTCAGGCGATTGAACATGGCTGAGCTGCCCTCATCCATTCCGAATGCTCCCACAATGACATCTGCCTCAAGGGGAGCATTATCCGTGTAGACCACAACCCGATCGTCATGGAATTCCAAATCCACCGCACGGGCGGGGATGACGGATATTCCGCGCTCTTTCACCGTTTCCAACATATAAGCGTCATATTGCACCCGCCTGAGTGCGATGGAGGGCTGGTCTTTATCATCGAGAGTAATCTGTTCGCGAGCAGTATGGACGATATAACTGGCTAATCTTACTCCGGCTAGCTGATAAGGAAACTTTACACCCAAACGGTCCCACAATAAGTCTGGTAAAGGAGGTGCAAGGACACCCAGGCATTGGTTGTAATGCATCTCCCCGACAAATTGCTTCCCCTCAACGATGGTAATCTGGATCTTGCGACCCAGCTCGGCTGCCATACGATGAAGGGCCAGGGCGCAGGCGGTCCCTCCCGGACCTCCTCCGATAATTACCACATGTCCTTGTTGCAAGGGACCAAGTGAATGGATCAAGCTTAACCTCCTCCCCTTTGAGTTCATCCCATAACCCAAATGCAACAATGCGATAGGGTTGATACCCTCATAGAAAAGCTTGCGATACGGTTCATCTCCGGTTAACATGCCCCATAAGATACTGCTATGACTTCTACGCCCTGGATAGGCTGTGACATTTCCCGCTGGATGGCTGCCTTCCAGGCGTTAAGAAGCGCAGGAGAATTCAGGACGAAATTCCACATGCGAAAGAGCAAGAAGCCATAAGCAGTTGTCCGCTGTCAATCGAACGGCAGATTGGTGCATAATGCTTGCGAAATACAGCTGCGCGAGATTCCCCCATTCATCGCGTCGACATGGCACTTTTTGTGGTTTGAAAGGCGGTGCCTATGCCATCTTTATAAAGGCGGGTTACAGCGGCATCTCCAACTGCGACCCAGCGATCACCAAAATAATGGTGGGCGACGCTTACAGCAATGCGCGGATTACACCCACACAGACTACTAGAAGGGTTAGTAGTGTAAAACATCAGTCAGATTTTGCGCAGTTATGAATTCGTCGACGGTATTGCGGGTAAAACCCTTGCCGAGTAATGAGATATTCAAATAGCGCCCTTTTGGGAATGATGGCACCAAAACTCAATCCTGATGGATGTTGAAAATAAGCATTCACTTCATCGGATGTCCAATTCTCCGGGCGCATGACTTCATCCTGCGCCATCACTTCAGTCTTGGGTGGGTGGTAGCCGAAACTCGGATTCCAAGGGTGACCTGCTGTTGATGCCAATTGCCAGGACGAGAAGATCTGCCGGGTAATCATCCGTTGTGGTATGGACTACGGGCGACCTTCCCACCTCACCTCACGCACCCGGCGAGGAATATGAATTGCTCCACGATTGATTGCCTGTGGGAGCAGGAATTGATCGAAACTGGCTTCAGGGAGCAGCTGTCATCATGACGCGGACCACCGCCTCGATAAACGCTCACAATCCTGCGGGACTGGATCTGGCTGGTCGAGGTGAATGGATTGGTGATCAAGGTGAATGTTATAGGATTGCAGATCTGCCTGGATGACGTCAGCTGGTATCGATAAACCAAGCTCGGAAAGTTGCCCCACAGACGGGAAGAAAGTATGCCGGCACAGCGATTACAACCTGCAGGACCAGGTCTGGAGAAATTGCGTGGCTCAAAGATCAGCACCTCCAGGTGGAGGTTATGGAGCTGGCTCAGGTGCAGTAATTGAAGGGCAGCAAAACTCCCTGCTGGTCCGCCACCGATGATACATACACGGCTATGATTGTCTCCAACCGCAATTCTGCCAGGCTTGCTTACTCCTCCGTTCTAACCAACTCAAGATAAACCAGGGGTATTAGTGCATGTCCTTATGCTAATAGAAATACAATTGTACCTGATTACTGACCAATATGACCAGCTTTGGTTTAAATAAAAACTTCCCGGGATGGCTATCAGAAGACACGTTCTCGGGAAGTATGTTATTTGCCAGAAAGAAGGCGGGCAGCCATGCAGGAGTTTATTGGATCCTCATCATACAGCTGCTTGCAATCTTGCCCGCAGAAATAGACGATCTCATCCCGATAGTAAATATAGGGTGTGTGGGGGGTGATCATTATCCTGGCACCACAAGCTGTGTCTGCAAAGGTGGCGATGTCAGGGTCATGGGATGGTTGATTGAGTGTTCATTTTTCTTTTTGCTCCATTTCGTTCAGGATTTCCATATCACGCTTGAGGTTACGGCGGCGAATAATAAGACTGACGATATACAGGAACATGACACTAAATATCACTGAATAACCAGCGATCATATAACGGGTGGTCTCAGCAGGTGCTTGTTGAAGGATTGAGGTGAGCATAGGTATCATCTCCTATTGGATTGAAGGGCTTTTAATTTTAGATTTTCAGTTTTTTCTGCCAGCTTACCGAGGCGAATTCGATGCCAGAGCAGGTCAGCGAAGATGAAGGAGAAGGTGAGCAGGCTGAACATGAAGGTCTGCAGCATCCTGGGGGTCATTTCAAAACTACCCTCAGCACCGGCAGCACCACTGCCAATAATGACCGGGTGAATGGTGCGAAAGATGCGGATCGAAATGAAGGTGAGGGGAACGCTGATGAAGCTCAGGATGGCATAAACAGCTCCGAAACGGGCACGCCGGTCGGGATCTTCGATGCCCTGGCGCAGCATGAGATAAGCAGCATACACCAGCTCGACAATGGCAGCAGTGGTCAGGCGTGGGTCCCACGTCCACCAGGTGCCCCAGGAGCCACGTGCCCAGATCGAGCCGGAGACGATGGCGATAAAAAAGAATACAAAGCTGATCTCGACAGCTGCCATGCCGACGATATCCCATTTGCGGTCACCTTTACGCAGAAAAGCCACCCCGGCAATGGCAGCAACCAGGAAACCCAACATGCCCACCCAGGCGTTGGCAACATGAAAATAGAACACACGCTGCACCTGCCCCATGACGGCTTCCAAAGGGGCATAGAGAAAGACCATGCCGACAGCAGTGATGAACAAAAGAATGGTGACGATATCGAGGATCGCCAGCAAGCGAGGTTTAGATTCCATGATGTTACTCCTCTACAATATAGTCAAACACCATAAAAGCCACTGCAATGAAAATCACATCGTAAACGATCAAGCAGATTGATCCAGGGACGGATATCGACAGCCGCCGCACCCTGGAGAAAACCAGTACTGCCTTTAACCGCAGCGATCAAAACCGGGATGACCAATGGGAAAAGCAGGATGGGCAGCAAGACATCGCGAGTGCGGGTCTGCACCGCCATACTGGAGAGCAACGTGCCTACAGCCACATAACCGATGGAGCCCAGGAGGATGACCAGCAACAATCCCGGCTTGAACAGATTGACACTATATAGCACACTATATACCGGCAAGACGATCGCTTCCACAATGAGCATAAAAATCAGATTGCCGATGGCTTTACCGAAATAAATGGCACTGCGGTCGACGGGTGCCAGCAGCAAGCCCATCCAAACAACCGCGATCCTTTTCCATCGCCATGGAGCGATTGAGCCCAAGGGTGCCGGCAAAAGCAAAAGTGACCCACAAAACACCGGCAGTTACGGTAGAGCGTGCCTGAGCATCCAATTCCAAAGAAAAGTTAAAAATCAGGATAACCAGGAGTGCAAAGACAAGCATGGCAGAGAGTAATTCACGGCTGCGCAGCTCAGCGGCCAGGTCTTTCCAAATAATGGCGGTAAGCGAACGGATGAACTGGCTGACGCCTAAAGCTGGCTCTTTTAGTCTCACCTGGTTTTCAGCCTGAGGAATGGGCTGCATGCTTATGACTCTCTACGCTTCATTGATCGCCTGCCGGTAAAATGCCAGCAGATTGTTGGGGTCCATCTGTGAGCGTTGAACGGAAGCGGCAATGACGCCACGTGATAGGACATCAAAACGCGAGGCCAGGTCAGCCACACGGGCCAGATCATGAGAGGTCATCACCACCGTCCGGCCACGGGCAGCCACTTCACGCAAGACGGTATCCAGCATCTGACATGCATCCTGGTCCAAGCCGGTATGTGGCTCATCGAAGAGCATCACCTCGGGATCGTGCAGCACGGCACGACCAATGGCCAGGCGCTGCTGCATCCCACGTGAGAAGGTACGCACCAGGTCACGCCGGCGAGATGCCAGTCCAACCATATCCAGAACTTCTGAAATCCGCTTGTCTGCATCAGGGATGTCATACATGCGGGCATAAAAACGCAAATTTTCCTCGGCAGTCAAATCTCCATAAAGCAGTGGAAGGTGTGACACCACACCCAGTCTGCGGCGGACTGCCGCGGCCTGACCTGGAAGCGAATATCCAGCAATATTCACACTGCCCAGCGTGGGGCGCGATAGTGAAGCCAGGATGCGTAAAAAAGTCGTCTTGCCAGCGCCATTTGGGCCCAACAAGGCAACGAATTCTCCTGGCTCAACGGAGAAATCCATGCCCGCTAGAACAGGTTTCAAACCGAAGCGTTTAACCAGTTTTCGGACTGTGATCATAACATAAGAACGAGGCGAGATTAGCCTACCCGCAAGTCTATCCCTGTCTCAACTTTCTTAGTTTTTCTTTCAAGACCGCCCTGCGTTCCAGGTAAGCTTCTTCGGGTAGGTTTCCGGAATGGTATTGGTCATCCAAGGCGATGATGGCATCCATTAAGGTGTCCTCGTCTTCCGGGGATGCATCTGCCTCGATCGGGTGAGGCGGCTAAGTCCATACCTTCTGGTGACGTTTGTAAGGAGAGCTTTCTCTGGTTGCTGCGGAATAACCACAAACCTCCAACCACCAGAGCAACACCAAATCGCACCCAACCCAATGGCCAGGTTTTGCATGTTTCCTGTGGTAAAGATCGAGGCTGTAGCTTTCTTGGGATTGCCAGACAAGGTGAATTCAAGCGAGCTTCCGGCGATCAGGCTGCTGCCGTTATACATGTGGTAAGAGCTACCCTGAATATTTTGCGTGCCTCCATCCTTGAGCATGGGTGCTATTGACCTTTACACCATTATCAGGCACCATAACCACCACTGCGCTGGTTGGAAGGAACATGGGCTGGGCGAAGTTCAGCTTGTGGTCGTATGGCATCTGAAAAGCAAATATGACCTGGTACTGACCCACACCTGGGTTGACGGTCATCGTATCAGCAAAACCCTGAGATACTTCCACATAACGATCTCCAAGCTCACCATCCTGGAATTGCAAATTGGTATATCCCTGCGGTAAGGGGAAGGTGACGACCGTGCCATCTTGCGTTGGCGCAACCATGGCCTGTTTGGATGGGTTGGAAATAATGAATACTTCTATGACCTGAGTGTTTTGAGGATCAGTAAAATCGAAGAAAATGTGAACACGGTCAGTGGTTAATGATGAAACATTCGGTGGTCGAATCATAGACGGTAATCTGCAGATTCAAATTTGGGGTGGCTGGATCAACGGTGACGATGTCTGAGCCATAGGTGCCGGAAGTCATAATCGGCACCTGCCAGAAAGACCCTGCCTTCGGGCATGATGACATTGGTGAAGGTATAAACACCATTTTCCCCGGTGGTGAGGGTCTCAGAATAGGTATTTTGCATGTTATCAAAGCCATATAAAGTGACCGGTACATCCGAGGGTGCATCTCCTCCCGAGCCATTAATCAGCTGAACTGTGACGGAACCGAGAAAAGTTGCAGTTGGAGTGATCTCAGCGGTTGAGCTCAGTGGAGGCGTTTGAGTTCACGGCGGGATTTGGATATGCTGCAGGTGCTGGGTAGGAATTGGAGGTTGGTTGCGGAAGTCGTTTGAATCGAGGGCGCAGGATAAGTATTCCTGCGAGGGCTGAGGGACGGCAAAGGTCAACGAGCGAAGATAAGCGACCAGCGCCCAGCGCTCATTGTCGTCCAGTGTACTCGTGATAGGCAGGCATATCGGGTGTGATGCCTGCGGAAATTGCCTGATAAAGGCTGGCAGAGGAGCTTTGCGCCATGAATGCCTGGTCGGTAAAATCTTTGGGTTGGGTGGATAAGGTGGCAGCATCGGGTCCATCCCCCTTTCCCGATTGACCATGACAGGTAACACAGTTTTGCTGATAGAGGGTTTTACCCTGGCTGACCAATTTATCTGGAGCACTCAGGCTCATGGCATAAGCCACCACATCCCAACGCTGACGATCGGTCAGATTGGCAAAGGCGGGCATGAATTTTTCCATATTCCCCTGCGTGACAACCGTGTACCATTCAGCGGGTGAATACAGGCGGGCAAAATCGGATAATCCAAGGGTTGCCACTGGTACAGATAATTGAGCTGCTTGAGGACCATCTCCCATCCCCTGTGTGCCATGGCATTGGGCGCATTCCTGGTTATAGAGTTTTTGCTCCATTCACCAGGTCGGGTGGAACAATCGGATAAACAGGACTGGTGGCAACAGTTTGGGTCGATCTGTTGGGCAGCTGGTAGTTCCGACCCTGGTGGCGGAGTAATATCTGCTGCCAGCGAAAAAGAACAGGCAGATAGAAAAGCTGCCAGGACGAAGAAGGAATAATAAATCTGGGAAATTTAGGCATGTAAACTCTCAAATATGGAGAATAAGGTCAAGCTAAGTAGCGCCACATTTTGGGCAGAAGCGATCAGATGCCTGAACTGGTCGACCACATTTTGGGCAGAAACCACCTGCCTTTCCCTGCATGGTACGGCGGCGTGAGGCAATTCTCTGCTCGAGGTCATCATCCGGGACAGGTGGAACTGCATTGCCATTCTTTCTCTGGCGAGAATGGCTTGCTACATCGAGGGTGAGCCGATGAGCAACAATGGCTGCTTCGAGACGATCCTCGGCGGTCATACGTGGCAGGTGCCAGCTGGTAGGCATCAATTTGACGTAGAATCTCGGCTCCATTCTGCAGCAGTGTCAGGCGTTGGGTGGGGTAATTTTCTGTGGGGATCTTGCCCAGGTTATAGTCATCGTCCAATTCTTGAATGGTGGCAACCACCTGGTCGCGTTCAGCCAGCAGGGTGGAGATATCGTGCTCTGGATGACTGACCAGAGGTGGAACTGCGCTCCATGAGTGGTCGGCTAATATAGATTACTACGGGGATCAACAGGGCGAGGATGAGAAAGATTGAACCAATATCCATGATCAGATTTCACAATTCATAGTGGATTATGGACCCAGCAAGGGGTCGATGGCAGCCTGGATCTCAGCCAAAGAGGTAGTAGGGGCTGAGCTTAACATGAAGCCAGATTACCATTTTTATCGATGATGTATGTTTCGGGCACGCCAGTCGTGCGGTAGGCCTGCGAGATAGTGGTGCCTAAATCAGGTCCATTGGGATAGGTGATATTGAACCTTTTGATATAAGCCAAAGAGGCTGATTCGGTATCCGTCCAGGCTATGCCCAGGAAAAGCACATCCCCACGCGGTTGGTAATAGCGCCAGGCAGATTCCAGATCAGCAGCTTCCTGTTCACAAGGCTTGCACCAGGAAGCCCAGAAATTTACCAAGACCACCTTGCCAGACATTTCAGCAGGACCGAATCTGCTGTCCATCGAAGGTGGTGAGGGTAAAAGTGGGAGGTTTCTGACCGATTGCGACTGGACCTTGCTGCTTTCGGAGCAACACCATGGCGACGACCACGAGCAAGGCAAATAACCCCACCCAGGCAAGAATGCGCCCCCAACGAGGGAGCAGCTTTCTGTGACGGTTTTTCAGCTGGACTGGTTGATTATCTCGTTCATATGATATCCCAGACGATTATCGTTTACGCACTTCATCTTCCAGGCGTTTGATATATTCATCCTGCGTAGGATCCATTTCTGCTGGTGGCCCAGGAGCGGAGGGTGAGAGGTCTACTTGCTGAGCAGGGCGTCTTCCAAGAGCGAAAAGCGTGGTAAAGGACATATACACCTGCCAGGATAGCAACAGGTGGCACCAGATATACCAGCCAATTGATGCCTTTGGGTGGTGGTGTACCCAAGACACGCGCTCCATACTGTTGAACGAAATAATCTTTGATCTGCTGCTCATTCCAGCCATCGGTTAACTTCTGGCGGATCAGTTCGCGCCATTGAGCGCAGGCAGTGGTTGGGCAGACATCCAAGGGAATGTTTTCGCATACCGGGCAGTATAGCTGTTTGGCAATCGCATTGACCTGGTCATCGGAGGGGGTAGGCTGCTGGGCAGAAACGACACCCACCACCAACAAACCGAAAAGCAGGGTCAGAAAAATTGCGAGCAGATATTCTCTTAATCATTCATGATCCGCTCATGCTTTACTCGTGGCAGGAACAGTTTTTGAAGGACAACGACGCATCTCGGGTTCTTTATCTGGCCAGGCGGCTACGAGTGTACCCAGGATGAAAACGAACCCACCCAACCACAGCCAATTGACCAGGGGATTATGGTAAATCTTGAATGTTGCACCTGTGGTGGATAAGGGCTGCCAATCCACCAGGATTACATACAAGTCATCTTCCATAGTGCTGCGCACCCCAGCAATGGTCATGGGTTGCTGTGACTCATAATAATAATCACGGCGTGGGTGCAGCTCACCCACATACTTGCCATTTTTATAAACGCTTACCACAGCACGGGCAACATTACGCCCATCTGCGGTGTCGAAGACTGATAATGAGTCGAATTGGACGGTGTACTGCCCAAGGCTGATCTGACCACCCTGGGGAATTGTACCCTGGGTTTCGGTCTGGAAGAGCTCAATGCCGATAATCCCAAGTGCCATCAAAACCACGCCCAGGTGGATGATGTATCCACCATAACGACGCCGGTTCTTACCGGCCAGGTGCCAGAGTGCCATGGAGCAGGTTTTCTCCGTGAGTTTTGTGACGAGCCCAGGCAGCCCGCCAAAATTCATAACAGGGTGACGAAGGTGACGAGAGCACACAACCAAAAACCGACGCAGGGCAGGCCAGGAGCGCGTGCCAGTGATCCAGAGCACTGCGACAACAACCAGAGAAGCGATAAAGGGCTTCCAAACTGCTTTGCCAAGGGTTTTGCTGGTGGAATACTTCCAGGCGGAGAGAGGTGCAACTCCCATCAATAGAAGCAAACCAGCAAACAGTGGACCAGTGGCGCGCTCATAATAAGGCGGACCGACCGTGACCTTCTGACCGGTGAAAACACCAGCCAGGGCAGGGATCTTCTGCCCGACAATACCCAATGCTTCGGAAATTACTGGGAAGATCACTCCCCAAAAACAGACAATGAAAATCCCAACGAAAAGCAAATTATTGAGCAGAAATAAGGCCTCACGAGAAAACCAGGAGGTCATCTCTGAACGTCTGATTTTAGATCATTCCAACGGCGGCTTAAGAGCGAGAGTGAGACCACAAAGGTCAGACCGATAAAGCCAAAGAACAATGGACCGATGGCACTCTGAGCAAAGGCATGCACGGAAGACAAGACACCCGAACGAGTGAGGAAGGTGCCAAAAATCACCAGGTCATAAGTCAGGATGATGAGCACCATGTTCCATTGCTTGAGCATGCCGCGCTTTTCCTGGATCATCACCGAATGCAGGAATGCGGTACCAGTCAGCCATGGCATGAAGGCTGCGATCTCGACCGGGTCCCAGCCCCAATATCCACCCCAGCCGAGCACATCATATGCCCAACGCCCACCCAACACCAATCCCAAGGAAAGGAAAAGCCATGCCACGAGAGTCCAGCGGCGGGTGATGCGGATCCAGCGGTCATCGGTGCGACCGGTGACCAGGGCTGCCATGGCGAAAGCATAGGGAATGACAAAGGAGACAAAGCCCAAATAGAGCATGGGTGGGTGGAAAATCATGCCGGGATGGCGCAGGAGTGGATTCAAGCCATTACCATCCTGTGGAATATAGAGTGTCGTTCCAGCAGGCTGGAACATGGCAGTGGTGATATTGCCAGTGGGAGATTGCCAGAAGCTGACAAAGGGATTCTCCACGAAGATGCTCAGGATCAGGAAGAAATGCCAAGGTGACCAGGGAAACCAGGATGACCCAAGGGAGAAATTCACGGTCACGGTCCCATTTGCGCAGGGTGACGGCAGAAGCAAAAGCAGACATCAACCAGGACCAGAAAATCAGCGAGCCAGCCTGCCCACCCCAGAAAGCGGTGACCCGTAAATAGATGGGCATACTGTTGCTGGACACTTCGGTCACATATTGGACTTCATAATGACCACTGATCAACAGATAGATGATGCTAAGAGCCGTGATGGTGAGAAGTGGAAAGGTGAGCAGCATGGCATTGCGGGCACTATCCACCCAAGAGGGTTGATTCTTGCGAGCCCCAATGTAAGCAGCGACTGCACCGTAAATTGAGACCAAGAAGGTGATGATGAGTGTGCCGTAACCAAGGTTAGCAACCATGAATTACTCCAGTAATTAAGGTGCAACCTGGCTTGGGACAGCTTCTTCGTATTTTGTTGGGCATTTCAACAGCAGCTCATCGGCATAGAATATGCTGTCTTCACCGATATGACCGGTCATGATGGCCTGGGCTTCATCACGTAAAAGGTCGGGTTTTGGACCAAGATAGACAACCTGCATGCGGGTACCGCGAAGGGTCGGTGACCGCGGCATGCAAAACGGCTGCCAGACCGCCCTGTGCTTCGATTTGTTTATTATCTGCTGGGACGTTGGCAATGGTGAAATGCAGGGAGAGGGTCTGGGGATCGTATTGGATAGAATCGCCGATTACTGCGCCTGATATGCGCACATTTTGACCGACCATGGATTGACCACGGGATATTAACTCATCGATGGTGAAGAAATATTGGGCGTTGGCTTTGGTGGACGAGATGATCAAATAGGCAATTGCAGTGATGATCAGCAAGCCACCAATAATAAATTTTACCCGGCCGCCAAACCTGGGGCGCGCTTCAACAGCTTGTTCCATTAATAACTCTCCTTTGATAGATAGGCACAGAAAATCGACGTAGATAAATTTTTACATGAGTAGATTAATACAGGGTGAGATATTGCCAATAATAGGGTGAGAATGAGGAAAAGGTCAGAGTGAGAGATCAGCACTGATCGTGTGTAGATGCGTATATAAAATACCTATTTACTGCGAATTGGGGTACCGCAAGAACGGCAGAATTGGTCACCGGGCGAGGCACGCTTACCGCATTGAGAACAATAAACCGCAGCTTCTTCTGAAACGGAATCATTCTCTGGCTCGATAGGCTTCAGTCTTCGAGCGGCGGCGTATGGTTCGAGCTGCAGGGCGTTGCCTGCCAGTTTGCCAAAACCATACGATGCCACCGATGATCAGCCCTGCTCCTAAAATGCCCAATATCCAGGGCAAGCCAGGTGGATAGGTTGAGATCCGAAGCTGTACTCTGGGGGATGGGGGCGCTGGGCTGGACCGGTCAGATTTTCGGCACTCAGGGTATCGGTCGATTTTTGATAATCGATGGTGATTTGTATTTTTTGACCAGCAGGAATCGCACCGATATCCTGGGTGTAATAGGTCAGATTATCACTGCCGACAGCCCCAGCACCCAGGCTGGGTGAGATACGCATATCTGTGGCTCCTGATGGTTGCTGGACCTGCATGGTCAATTGAGTGACCGCATAATCTCCGGGCCAGATGTATGGTATAATGGCGGGCATTGCCATCTTTGGTCAATCCAGGATCATAATATTCAAGCTGCACTTCTGGAGTGGTGGTAGTAAAGCTGATGATTGCCCATTCACCAGCCACCTGGCGGGTGTAATCAATGTTAATATAGTGAACCGTCTACCTGGCGATCTGCGACGGCATTGGGTTCACCGGCTGCGACTGGAATACGCAATGATACAGTAGCCGGGTAGGTGCTGGTGTGAAAGTGTCATCTGGTAGATGACCAGCACGCTGGGCTTATCGTATTCAGGCCAGATGTCAATTTGCAATGAGCTTAAGTGCAATTGGGTTTTGCGCGTGCACTCCAAGAGGGAGAAACATAATAAGGATAAAAATCAACAGCAGGGATCCATTTACGCATAAATTAACCTCTTTACAGGATGATATTAATCTTACCATGTCACCCAAAATGGGGGAATAGGATTGCATATCAAGGAAGGTTGATGCATGAAAGGTAGTAAACTACATCTTCAGCCAGTTAAATAATATATTGTTATAATTGACAAGATAATATATTATGATAATATATTTATATATGATATAGCAATCCAATCTAGGAGGTTGGGATGGTAAAACCTGAATCACAACAAAAGGATGACCTGACGGGATTATTCAACCGCCGGGGCATTCCTGGAACAGTTCTCTGAAGTACTGTCTCAAGCCAAAGTCAGCCTGAAAGAAATCCCGCTGTCACTGGCATTGATGGATGTGGATAAATTTAAAAATATCAACGACCAATATGGACACGTCACAGGAGATAACGTGCTGGTGGCAGTGGCGGTCATTATCCAGAGACATGCCGGAAAGGAGGCAGTGGTTGGACGTTATGGTGGGGATGAATTTGTGATCGTTTTCCCAGGCGAAGAACGGGAGCAGGCCTTCCTTAAAATGGAGCAAATCCGGCAAGAACTGAGCCAGCATGAGCTGGCGATTCCGGATGGGAATGTCATTAAAGGAATACCCATCAGTGGAGGGGTGGCATCCTTCCCGGTGGATGGTCGCACTGAAAATGAACTATTACGTAAAGCGGACCATGCCCTGTACCGCGCCAAGGTTGGCGGGAGAAACCAGATCCGGCTGGCATACGAGGAGCGCATGGTGCCGAAAACCACTCATTACACGCAGACCCAACTCGAACGGCTTTCCAAACTGTCAGAAGAACGCGGGGTGAATGAAGCTGATCTGCTGCGTGAGGCGATGGACGATTTTCTCACCAAATATGGGGTGAATGATATCGAGACCTGACCAACCCGTAATTATTCAATCGCGGAGCGAACACGTCGAGCGAGGTCAGAAAATTCTGGTGAGTAGCGGATATCCTCCGCCCTGGGACGAGGAAGATCGACGGTCAGATCCAGGCGCAGACGACCCGGGCGGGGGCTGAGCACCAGGACTCTATCTGCCAGGAATAGAGATTCACTGATGGAATGGGTGACCATGATCACCGTTTTACGCCTGGCATGCCAAATGCGGATCAGCTCAGTCCCCATACGCTCGCGCGTCAAAGCATCCAGCGAGCCAAAAGGCTCATCCAGGAGAAGCAGGTCGGGCTCATGGATCAATGCCCTGGCGATGGCAACACGTTGGGCCATTCCACCCGATAGATCACGCGGGAGTGAGGCTTCAAAGCCGACCAGACCGACCAGCTCGACCAAAGCCTGCGCTTTTGCCAGGGCTTCGGTGCGAGGCACATGTTGAATTTCCAGAGGTAAGAGGATATTCTCCAACACGGTTCGCCAGGGCATCAGGTTGGCTTTTTGAAACACCATGCCCACACCGTGGCGGGGGGCTTTCAGGGAGGAATTACCGAATAATACTTCACCCTGAGTTGGGGGCAGCAACCCTGCCAGGATGCGCAGCAGGGTAGTTTTACCAGAACCAGACGGACCCAGCACACACACAAATTGCTCAGCAAAGACCGAAAATGAGATGTCATCCAAGGCATGCAGTCCATTATTCCCATCCGGGAAGATGGTGCTGAGATGCTTGATCTGTAAAATCGGCTCGCTAGCTGGCATGATTCATTAATTGATATCCTGGTTTTTAATTCTGTGAACTCACCTGGCTGGAAGGAAGTCATTGGTGAACACCAGGGCTGACATCCAATGGTTTGCTCAGAAAGCCCATATCCAGCAGCACCTGCTCAGTATTTTGCCAGGCAGTTGGATCAGAATATCCCAAGTGGTCAGCTTTCCAGAATTCGATGGAGGTGGTGAGTACTTGCTTTTGGACAGCCTGATCCGCCTGTGCGAGCCCTTCCACATATTTAAGACAGGTCTGGTAGGCTTCATCGGGGTTGGCGATCGTATCTGCAATCCCTTTCAGGATGGCCTGGTCCATCCTTCGGATCAGGTCGGGATTTTGGGTGATGGTCATTTCATTTGTAATCAATCCATTGGAAACCAGATGGGCGTAATCCTTGACACGGATTTCATCGATCTGGTAACCCGTGAGGCGCAATTGAATTGGCTCATTGTTGGTGTAGACCACCACGGCTTGGTCCTGGTCACTCACAAGAGCTGCCACCTGGTTGTAGCCGATCGAATCGAGGGTGACGTCGCTTTCCTTCAAACCTGCCGCACTGAGCAAAGCCCGCAGACCGATGTAACTGGCTCCGTACAAACCGGGAAGACCAATGCGCTTGCCTTTCAGATCGGCAGGCTTAAGGATGCCACTTCCAGTTTTGGATACGACCGATACGGGGTAATCCTGATACCAGGCCATCACATACACCACAGGTAAGCCCTGGGCACGAGCCAACAAGACCTGATCACCCGATACGACAGCGAACTGGAGCTCATTCGCGCCCACCAGAGCGACAGCATCCGTCTCCATGCTATAGTCAAATTCAATATCTATCCCTGCCTGGCTAAAATAACCCTTCTCGACCGCAACATATAGCGGAGCAAATTGGACATTGGGGATGTATCCAAGAGGCAGACGAACATGCACCAGTGGAGCCGTGCCGGTGGTCGATGGTGACGGATAAGCAGATTTGTGTATAGGCACTTGTACTTACCTGAGGAGAAGGATAATTGGATGCACTTCCACAAGCAGATGATAAGGCCATAATCAATATCAATAGGTATAGCGAAAGATTTTTCTTTTTCATGCTTCGAACTCCTCCGAATTGATCAGAAATAACTCATCCAGCTTTTGGTTGAACATCGCTATTCAATAAGACTTCATTTTCAGGGCGCTGCTGCCACTTCAGTAAGCGTTTTTCGATTAAAGATACCAACCCATAAAGGATCAAGGCCAGGGCGATCAGGGTGAAGACTGCCACGAATACCAGGGAAGTATCGTAAACACCACGCCCAACATTGACCATGAAACCAAGGCCGCTTTTTGCACCCACAAACTCTCCCACGACAGCCCCAATGACTGAAAGGGTGGCTCCGATACGCAACCCACCCAGAAAGACTGGCAAGGCTGCGGGAAGCTCCAGGCTTTTCAATGTCTGCCAGCGAGTGGCCTGCAGTGAGCGCATCAGGTCGCGCAAGTCTTCAGGGACGGAGCGCACACCAACCACGGTATTGACCAGCACGGGGAAAAAGACGATCAGGGCACACACCAGGATTTTAGAGAATAAGCCTGGGCCAAACCAGATCACCAGCAGAGGGGCAATGGCGACGATTGGAATGGACTGACTGGCAACGATATAGGGTGAAAGCAAACGTTCCAAATGCAACGAGCGCGCCAAAAGATACCCAAGCACGGTGGCAACACTCACTCCTAATGCCAGCCCTGCCAGGACTTCCATCAGGGTCACCAGGGTATTACGGAGCAGGCTGCCATCCAGAATAGCTTGAGCGAAACGGACTCCGACCTGTTCAGGCGAAGGAAGGATAAAGGCTGGGAAACCTCCGAACCAGGCAACCAGCTGCCATATCAGCAGCATGAGAAATATAGAGAGGACAATTAGCCAGGGTTTCGTCTTCATGTAATAAAAAGCCCCGAAGGGTTCTTCGGGGCAAATAATAGCTATTTCCAGACGAATCCCTGGGCATTACACGCAAGAATCTAGTCTGAAAAATTCGATTACCTTCTTTCATCCGGACTGTACCGTCGGCTCCGGAATTTCACCGGATCATGCCAATTCACATGGCTCGTGGGCTTTACCACCGGTCGGGAATAAACGGTATTCCGTTATCACCCTGCCCCGAAGGTTATTTTATTTATCCCTATGATTATAACGAGAGTAACGAAAATGGTCAACAGTAGCTTGTTAGAGTTTTATAAGAACCCTCCACCCCCGCTTGACGTACCTATCCGTCATGGTATCATTTTATGGTTCGTTTTAGCACTCTCGGCGTGAGAGTGCTAAATTATAGGTGATCCGGATGACTACACTAACCGAACGACAAAGATTGATCCTGGCGCTCATCATTCACGCGTATGTGGAGACGGCACAGCCGGTTGGGTCAAAAGCATTGATCGAACGCTATAAGCTCGATACAAGCTCAGCCACCATTCGGAATGATATGGTCGAGCTGACCGATGCTGGTTATTTACGGCAGCCTTACACGTCAGCTGGCCGAGTGCCAACCGAGGAAGGCTACCGGTATTTTGTCAGGCAGCTGATGGGACAGACCGAGCTGCCGGTGAATACCCGCCGGACGATCACCCACCAGTTTTACCAGGCAGGGAGGGATGTGAACCGGTGGATGCGCCTGGCTGCATCGGTGTTGGCACACCAATCGCAAGGGGCTTCGCTGGTGACATCCCCAAGACCTGAGTCGGCACGCTTCAAACATCTAAGCCTGATTTCCACACATGGCCGGCAGGTTTTAATGGTGATGGTGTGGACAGGTGGGCAGGTACGCCAGCAAATGCTCACTCTGGCTGAGCCGGTTTCACAGGAACAGCTTTCAGCGGCTGCCAGCCACATCAACCTGGTATGCGAAGGATTGGATGCAGATGGAATTGCTGCCCTGAGCGGTCAATTTGATGCCCTTGAGCAGGATGTTATCAAGCTGACGAAGGAAGAGCTGGAGAGGATGAAACAGGTCGTCTCCGGTGAGGTCTACCGGGATGGCTTGACCAATGTGCTGGCAGAACCAGAATTTGCTGAGTCGGAATCAGCCCGCAAGGCTTTGAGGGTCTTGGAAGAGCGCTCCATGTTGGAGGATTTGCTCTCCCGGACGGTGCTGACAAGCGGTATGGATGACGTCCAGGTATTGATTGGCGGTGAGGGGACGTGGGAGGACTTGCGGGATTGCTCCATGGTGCTGGCACGTTATGGAGCTCCCGGATTGGTAACTGGAGCGCTAGGTGTGCTCGGACCCACACGCATGGCTTACGGACGTACAGTATCGGCGGTGCGTTTTGTTTCAGGTCTATTGAGCGACCTGGTTATTGAGATGTTAGCTGAAGAAACATAAGGAGTGTGTCTCTATCATGATGGCAAAGAAACATAAGATGGAAGAAGAAGATATAAAAAATAGAGAGGAAATAACGCAGGAGCAATCCCCTGCTCCAGCTGAATCTGAGGAAATGACAGAAGTACCTGCGGTCATCCCTGAGGAAGAGATCGCTCAGCTGCGGTCCGAGCTTGATCAGGCATTGGCAAAGGCGAATGAATATTTAACGGGTTGGCAGCGTGAAAGAGCTGAATTCTTTAATTATAAGAAACGGATGGAACGTGAACAAGCACAAGGCGGTCAGAATGCCTTCGCGACAGCCATCCGGCGTTATCTGGATATTGCAGACGACCTGGAAAGAGCTCTAAAAAGTAAGAATCGTCCAACAGAAGGAAATGGCGCCATTTGGGCGGATGGCATCGATTTGATCCATCGGAAAATGATAGCGGCGTTCGAAGCGGATGGAGTTAAGATCATTGATACAGATGGAAAATTCTTCGACCCGAACATGCATGAAGCTATTTCCCATGAAGATAATCCAGATCATGAGAGTGGTCAGATCATCGAAGTCGTGCAACCCGGGTATACCCTTGGCGAAAGGGTAATCCGTCCGGCGCGGGTAAGAGTGGCAAGATAGTAATAATTAGGCATCTATCTATTTTATTTTGCATCCAATCATTAATAAGGAGAGTTACAGAATGGGAAAAATAATTGGCATCGATCTGGGTACAACCAACTCGGTGGTGGCGGTGATGGAAGGCGGCGAACCGACGGTCATCGCCGAGCGCGGAAGGTGAGCGGCTTGTACCATCCGTGGTGGCAGTGAATAAGAACCACGAGCGTCTGGTGGGGCGGGTAGCCCGCAACCAGGCAGTGGTCAACCCTGAAAACACAGTCTTTTCAATCAAGCGCTTCATGGGACGCAAGTTTGAAGACCCAGAAGTGAAAAAAGCATTGGCTCGGGTACCTTATAAGGTGGCTAAAGCGCCTAATGGGGATATCCGGGTGATATTGGATGGGCGTGAATATTCGCCTCCAGAAATTTCTGCCATGATCCTGGCAAAACTTAAGACCGATGCTGAAGCCTACCTGGGTGAGACGGTGACCCAGGCAGTCATCACTGTTCCGGCATACTTCAATGATGCCCAACGCAATGCCACCAAAGATGCTGGAAAGATTGCCGGATTGGATGTGTTACGCATCATCAACGAGCCAACAGCTTCCTCACTAGCCTATGGTCTGGATAAGAAGAAAGATGAAGTAATCGCAGTATATGACCTGGGTGGCGGCACGTTTGATATTTCCATCCTGGATGTGGGCGACGGCGTTTTTCAGGTGCGCTCCACCAGCGGAGATACCTTCCTGGGTGGGGATGATTTTGACATGCGGTTGATCGATTATCTGGCGGATGAATTCAAGACCGCCAATGGGATTGACCTGCGCCAGGATCGCCAAAGCCTACAACGGCTCAAAGAAGCCGCAGAAAAAGCCAAGATCGAACTCTCCAGCATGATGCAGACAGAAATCAACCTGCCTTATATTACCGCGGATGCAACTGGACCGAAGCACCTGGTGATGAACCTGACGCGTTCCAAATTGGAGCAGCTGACAGGTGATCTGATTGAACGCTCCTTGGGACCAGTTAAAACTGCTCTTCGCGATGCAGACCTGGAAACCTCGAAGATCAACGAAGTGGTGTTGGTGGGTGGCATGACGCGTATGCCAGCAGTACAGGAAGCCGTACGGAAGTTATTCAACAAGGAACCGCATAAAGGGGTTAACCCTGATGAGGTGGTGGCGATTGGGGCTGCGATCCAGGCAGGTGTGCTGGGTGGTGATGTGAAGGACATCCTGTTGCTGGACGTCACCCCCCTGACTCTCTCGGTGGAAACTTTAGGTGGTGTGGCTACTCCGCTGATCGAGCGTAATACCACCATCCCTACTCGCAAGAGCCAGATCTTCTCGACGGCATCCGACAGCCAGCCACAGGTAGAAATTCACGTCCTGCAGGGTGAGCGCCCGATGGCAACTGACAATAAAAGCCTGGGTAAATTCATCCTGGATGGGATTCCTCCTGCCCCACGTGGCATCCCACAAATCGAAGTGACTTTTGATATCGATGCCAATGGGATCATAAATGTGACTGCACAGGATAAAGCCACCCAACGCAGCCAACATATTACCATCACAGCTTCGTCTGGCTTGAATGAAGCGGAAGTTGAACGCATGCGTCGGGAAGCGGAAGCGCATGCCGATGAAGATAAGAAACGCAAGGAGCTGATCGAAGCGCGCAATACGGCAGATAATGCAATCTATACCGCTGAGAAGGCGTTGCGTGACTTTGGAGACAAAGTACCTGCGGATACCAAGAGCAAGGTGGAAGCAGAAGATTGCCAATGTAAAGAAGTCATTGGAGAGCGATGATCCCGTCAAGATCAAGAGTGCTACCGAGCAGTTATTCCAGGTTGTCCAGCAGATCGGGGCTTCCGTCTACCAGCAGGGTGGTCCGCAAGCAGGTCCAGCCGCTGGTGGGCAAGAACCACCTGGTCCTGAAGGTGGCGACCAAAAGCCCGGTGGTGATGATGATGTGGTGGATGGTGAATTTAGGAATGCATAAACGTTCAAACGTTTAAACGTTATAACGTACAATATGGCTCAACGTGATTATTACGAAGTCCTAGGTGTGCCACGAACTGCCTCGCCTGAGGATATAAAGGCAGCATTCCGAAAACTGGCGAGGCAATACCATCCGGACGTCAGTCAGGAACCCAATGCGGAGGAACGCTTCAAGGAGGTCAATGAAGCTTATGCAGTGCTTTCCGATCCGGATAAGCGCGCAGCCTATGACCGCTTTGGTCACGCGGGAGTGCAAAACACCGGAGGCGTGCCAGATTTCACCGTTGACTTCGGAGACCTGTTCGAGGAATTTTTCGGTGGCTTTGGAGGTTTTGGACGCACTTCAAGCAGGAGGGCGCGTAATGCTCCACGTCGAGGAGCTGACCTTCAATATAATGTCGACCTGACCTTTGAAGAGTCGATTTTTGGGGTGGAGAAGGAAATCGAGATCACCCGGGACGAGGTATGTGAAACATGTGGAGGTAAGGGAGCGGAACCAGGCACCAGCCCGGTGAGATGCACCACCTGTAATGGAACAGGCGAAGTACGCCAGGTACGCCAGACCCTGCTTGGCTCCATGGTACAGGTATCCACCTGCCCAGTTTGCAATGGGCAAGGTGAAACAATCGCCACACCTTGCCATACCTGCAGTCGGGCGTGGGTTGGTGCGGAGAAACCGCAAGAAAGTCGTATCCATCCCGGCGGGGGTGGATAACGGCAACCAAATCCGGCTGGCAGGTGAAGGACAACCGGGTGAAAATGGTGGTCCGAATGGGAACTTATATCTCATCATCCGGGTCTTATCACATAAATATTTCCGACGACGTGAGAATGACATCCTATTGGATCTGAATATCAATATTGCCCAGGCCACACTGGGGGCAGAAGTAGATGTACCCACCGTGGATGGTCCTACCAAATTGAAAATTCCGGCGGGCATCCAACCGGGTAAGGTGTTACGCATGCGAGGGAAAGGAGTTCCACACTTGCGCGGTAATGGTCGGGGTGACCAGATGGTGGTGGTCAATGTAGAGATACCTAAAAACCTGACCGCCGAGCAGCGCAAGCTGATGGAACAGCTGGCTGAAAGCCTGGGCAGCGAAGTGCGACCTGCAGAGCGTGGTTTTCTAGATTGGCTGAAAGATACCTTGGGGGGGTAAGCTCTACCCTACTGAAAGATTGATTCGTTCAATAATTTTCCCTTGATAATTCATTTTAGTATGGCAAATAAATATCTGGCTGGAAGTGAGCTTGATCGTAGACGGTGAGCTGGCAGAGGCGGTGGCTGAAGTGCTACGGCGTTATCTTCCCGATGGGGTGGTGATAGAGTCAACCGCGGTGAGAGCTGGCCCGGCCGATGAAAATGGACAGGCAGTTGGACCTCTCAGGGTGTGCGGATACATCCCAGCAGATGATAACCTTGAGGAAACACGGCACAAGATTGAACAGGGATTATGGTACCTGGGGCGTATCTCCCCATTGCCAACCCCTGAATTCAAGCTGATCCACGAAGTCAATTGGATGGAAGCCTGGAAGGAGCATTACCATCCCATCCCAGTTGGTCGAAGGCTGCTCATCCTGCCAGCCTGGATCGCTCCTCCAGATGATGGACGCATTCCCATCCGGATCGAGCTGGGGATGGCATTTGGCACGGGCACGCACCCAACCACCCAGCTATGTCTGGCGTTGGCGGAAGACTTTTTCACATCCCAGCAGAATCAGAATGGAATAAGGGTGATCGATATTGGCTGTGGATCGGGGATCCTATCCATTGCCGGCCTGAAGCTTGGTGCAGAGAAGGCACTCGGAGTGGATATTGACCCCGAAGCGGTCCGGGCATCGGGTGAGAATGCAGCGCTGAATGGTGTAAGTCATCAGCTTGAGCTGGGAATTGGCTCAGTGACAGAAGTGCGTCGGGGAAATTTCAGCATACAAAAGGCACAGCTCGTATTTGCCAATATCCTGGCACCAGTATTGGTGCAACTGCTCGATCAGGGATTGGGTGAGCTGGTGATGCCAGATGGTTGCTTGATCTTATCCGGCATCCTGGCAGAACAAAGCCCGAGGTCGAGACAGCATTGGATAAGCATGGATTCCGCCAGGTTGATAAAATCGACAAATGGGGGATTGGGTGGCACTAGCCGCCCGACGATAATTAATTTTATAGAATAACCAGGAATAGATAACTGAATACCAAAACCCAGTGACTCATTTTAACATGGGCATCTTAATTCCATGGCGTTTGGCAGCATCGATGGCGAGTCTGATAACCTGCATCGGCATGGCGTACGATGCCCATACCTGGGTCGGTGGTTAAGACCCGCTCAAGGCGTCTGGCAGCTTCAGGTGTGCCATCGGCTACAATCACCTGACCGGCATGCTGGCTAAAGCCAATCCCAACACCGCCACCGTGATGGAATGAGACCCAGGTGGCGCCCCCAACCGCGTTGATCAGGGCGTTCAGGATAGCCCAATCACTGACCGCATCGCGTCCCATCCAGCATACCTTCTGTCTCACGGTTGGGAGAGGCGACTGAGCCTGCATCCAGGTGGTCACGACCGATCACGATGGGGGCTTTGACGATGCCTTCAGCCACCAGGTTATTGAAGAGTAAACCGGCCCTGGCACGTTCACCATAACCGAGCCAACAAATGCGGGAGGGAAGCCCCTGGAAGTGGACTTTCTCACGCGCCATCTTCAGCCAGCGGTGGAGATGTGCATCATCGCGGGAAAAGCTCCATGATGGCTTCATCTGTGCGGTAGATATCCTCCGGGTCACCGGAGAGTGCCACCCAGCGGAAAGGACCTTTACCTTCACAGAATAATGGGCGGATATAGGCCGGGACAAATCCGGGAAATTCGAAGGCATCCTTCACGCCTTCGTCATATGCCCGCTGGCGTAAGTTATTGCCATAATCGAAAACCTCGGCACCACGACGTTTGAATTCCAGCATTGCCTGCACATGCTTTGCCATAGACTGCATCGAACGGCGGTGATATTCCTCCGGCTTGTTGAGGCGCAGCTGGTCGGCCTGCCTGACATCCATACCAGCAGGCACATACATGAGCACATCGTGGGCTGGGGTCTGGTCGGTGACGACATCCGGGATAACCCCACGCACGACCAGCTCAGGGATAAATCTCTGCGGCATTGCCAATCAGACCCGATGGATTTGGGTAATTCTTTCTTCTGATATTCTTCCACCAGGGTCATGGCTTCTTCCAGGGTATCCACAACCATATCCACATAACCCATCTCGAGGCGACGCTGGCACGAGCTGGATCCACTTCGACAATCAGACCAACGCCTTCGTTCATGGTGATGGCCAGTGGTTGGGCACCTCCCATGCCACCCAAGCCGGCAGTGAGCACGAATTTTCCTTTCAGTGATGCCCAACCGCGCAGGCGGGCAAGCGAGCCAAGGGTTTCATAGGTACCCTGCAGAATGCCCTGGGTGCCGATGTAAATCCACGAGCCCAGCGGTCATCTGACCGAACATCATCAATCCACGCGATACCAGCTCATCAAAATGCTCCTGGGTAGCCCAATGAGGCACCAGATTGGAATTGGCAATCAAGACACGGGGTGCATCCGGATGAGTTTTAAATACAGCCACCGGCTTGCCTGATTGCACCAGGAGGGTTTCATTATTCTCGAGCTCTTTGAGCGATGGCCAGGATGGCATCGAAACATTCCCAATTGCGGGCAGCCTGCCCACGACCGCCATAGACGACCAGGTCTTGAGGTCGTTCGGCTACCTCCGGGTCGAGATTGTTCTGGATCATGCGGAAAGGTGCTTCGGTGAGCCAGGATTTACAAGTGAGCTGAGTGCCGCGTGGGGCGCGGACGACACGGGGAGTTGACATGGATCCTCCTGGAGTAAGAATATTGTTAGGAAAGTAATTTATCTGGAGAGGAATGTATTAAGTAGAGTAAACCAAACATCCCCTCCTGGCTGATTATACGCCAGGAGGGGAGAGAATAACAAATATTCAGTGAATTGGAAGATTCGGTTGGGTTTTATCCTAATGGAGCTGTTTGGGCAAACTGGGCAAAATTAGCCTTGGAGAGGTGATCGACCAGCATTTTCTGCGCATCACACCAGACGGGCTTGAGCGGGCAGGTATCATCAAAAGTGCAAGATGACATTTCACCGACACAGTCGTTCAAGAGGATCGGTCCATCGATCGCTTCGACGACGTCCAACAGGCTGATTGCGTCAGCTGGTTTGGCCAGTGAGACGCCACCACGTGCGCCGCGCGAGGTCTGTAATAACCCGGCGACGGATAATTGTGAGACGATTTTAGCCAGGAAAGAAGGTGGAATGCTCTTTTCCTGAGCAATTTGATCCAGTTGCTGCCACTGCTCCGATCTGGTCCTAATTGTGCAAGATAAACCATTGCTCTAACTGCGTAATCTGCCTGTCGTGTGATCTGCATGATAAACTCCCATATTTTGATATGAATTACTATGATTAATTTTATATATTTTAGACTATATTTGACCGAATTTACAAGTGACAGAGGTCACACTGAAAATATGATTGTCATCATCCTTGTCCAATAACGGGACTAACAGCTGACCAAAATGGGAAAACTTACCATTCAACTTACTTATGATAAGATAAGCAATTAATCTGAAAATTTGGAGGAGAATGAATGAAACAAATCTGTGTGGTAGGTGTTGGTTATGTTGGTTTAGTTACCGCAGCCTGTTTTGCTGACCTGGGAAACCGGGTGATTGCCCTGGATGTGAATGAAGAAAAAATTGATGGTCTTAAACAAGGAAATCTACCCATATACGAGCCAGGTTTGAAAGAACTGGTAGAGCACAATGTTCAAGCAAAGCGGTTAACATTTACCACATCATATGCAGAATCTCTGGAAGGAACTGAATTTGTCTTCATCGCCGTAGGAACGCCCATGGGGGTGGATGGCGAAGCAGATTTGCGTTACGTGGAAGCTGCTGCGCGTGAGATCGCAGAGAATATGACGGCTCCACTGGTGATCATCAATAAATCGACAGTACCGGTGGGCACAGGCGACTGGGTGGCAGATATCGTGCGGCGGAATCAAAAGCGACCGATTCCCTTCTCGGTGGTCTCATGCCCTGAATTTCTGCGGGAAGGGTCTGCGATAGGTGATTTTATGCAGCCCCACCGCACTGTGCTGGGCTCATTAAATCCTGAAGCGGCTGAAAAGGTTGCTCAATTGCATCTGCCCCTGCGTGCACCGATCGTGATCACCGATCTGCGTACCGCAGAGATGATCAAATATGCTTCGAATGCATTCCTGGCAACCAAGATTTCATTTATCAACGAAATTGCCAATATCTGCGAATGCCTTGGGTGCGGATGTGAAAGAGGTAGCGATCGGGATGGGTTATGATGCGCGCATTGGGAAGCAATTCCTGGATGCGGGCATAGGTTATGGGGGATCATGCTTCCCAAAGGACGTCAAGGCGCTGGCGTATATGGCAGCTGAGAAAGGACGCCACCCGCAGCTGCTATACACGGTCATGGAGATCAACGACGATCGCCGTGAAATGGCAATAGGCCACATCAAAGAAATGGTTGGTGATCTGAAGGGCAAGGTCATCGGATTGCTTGGACTTTCATTCAAGCCAAACACCGATGATATGCGTGATGCACCTTCGATCACCATTGCCCAAAAACTGCAAGCAGATGGGGCAACAGTCCGGGCATACGATCCAGTGGCAATGGAGGTGGCTCAAGCATTGCTCCCGGGCGTGGAGATGATGCCTGACCCTTATACACTGGCTCAAGGTTGTGATGCGTTGGTGGTCGTGACCGAGTGGAATGAGTTCAAGCAGCTGGACAGACCGCGCATTACGTGATCTGATGCGCCACCCCATCCTGTATGATGGGCGCAATATCTACGAACCGGATGAAATGGTGAAATGTGGCTTTATCTACCGAGGAGTTGGCAGAGGATACTAATGCTGTGAACCTAGAAAAAGGCGGCTTGAACATAGCGTATTATCCACCGCAGAATAATCCGCAATCGGTTATTATCATTCAACTGCAGGACTAGTAGCTGATAACAATAGTACGCGACGATTCCAAACGCTAGTGACAGACCTCAGCCCCCAATTTGCAATTACGAAGACTCCGATTACCAAACCAGTTTTTGGGAGCAAGGTGGACGTGCCTATGAAGACCGGGCGGAAGCGATTGCCCTCGCAGCGATTACTACCTAAGGGTGGCGAACTACTGTTGGAGCTGGGTGCCGGGGCTGGACGAAATACACCCCGATACACCGGATTCAGGCAGGTAGTGTTGTTGGACTACTCGCTAACCCAGCTGCAGCAAGCCTTCCAGCGGTTGGGAGGAACCAACGCTACATCTATGTGGCAGCAGATATCTATAAACTGCCGTTCGTGGAAGGTTTATTCGATGCAGCGACCATGATCCGCACGCTGCATCACATGGCAGAACCGCAGGCAGCATTGAGCAGGTGCGTCGTACACTTGCAGCCGGGGGCGATTTTTATCCTTGAATACGCCAATAAACAGAATATGAAAGCCATCCTACGTTATCTCTTCAGACGACAAGCATGGTCACCTTTTACTCTGGAAGAGTGTAGAGTTCGAGAAGCTGAACTTCGACTTTCATCCTGAGGCAGTGCGCGGCTGGCTGAATGAAACCGGATTTCACCCTTCAGCAACAGCTGGCAGTCTCATATTTCCGGATGGGGGTGCTCAAGCGGAATCTTACCACTCAACCTGTTGACCAGGCTGGAGGCATGGTTGCAGCCGACAGGAAATTGGTGCCAGCTTTCTCCAAGCATATTTACTCGCAGCCAGGCTGTGGGGAATACTCCCAAAGCACAGGTCGGGACGTTTTTTAAATGCCCGGTTTGTGAGTCATACAATCTTGAACCGCATGGCGTCAAGCTCATCTGCTGACAAGTGTTCCAGGGAATGGCCGATCAGGGATGGGATATTTGATTTTCGAATTGATGCAGGCTAGATCAATCCTTTTCGATCACCCAAAAATGAGATAAACCAAATATCTTGAGGGGAGTCTCTTCCATCCATTGGAGCAGCATCACGCAAGACGCGACCCAGGGTTGGAGAAGCGATAGATAATGTTGTCGTAAGCACCAAAAATAATCTTTTGATCGTTGATCTTAACCGGCAACTGTCTGAATAGCTGCTCGAGATCATGGGTTGAATAAGCGCGGACATGTGGAGCAAGATGATTGACGCCATCGAGAAGGTAGATAATGGACCAGGGGAATATTGCCAAAATGGTAGCGACCACGCCAATAAATGCCATGGGTCTCGAAGGGATAACCGAGGTTGGGGACAAAAAGCACGATGACCCCACCAGGTTTGAGCACGCGCACCATTTCCTCAACAGAGCGGCGGTCATCCCTGACATGCTCGAGCACTTCGTGGCTGAGAATGACATCGAATGAGGCGGTTGATGAAGGGCAACTCCTCAGAGGCGGCATTGACCAGGTGTGGGGAGTGGGTGCGAGCCTCGCGAGCACGTTCCATGTCATATTCCAGACCAATGATCGACCCGGCATGGGGAGCCAGGTGCTGCAGGTACATCCCGACACCGCAGCCATTTTCGAGCACACGACCCGCCAAGTGATTCCCTGCAGCAGATAGGATCATCTGGAGGCGACGTTCCTGCCCAGCCCGCCAGACATAGGAGGGTTCGCCACGCAACGCAGCTTTTTCGAGAGTTACGAGAGGTCATCGATATCACCCAGTCAGACTTACCCTGCCATTCCTGGAACAGATCGTTTTCAATCCCCAAGCGCGCCAAAATTCGCCCAACGGTATTATTGATGATATCGTCCACCGAATCGAGGGCGAATGTAGAAAGCGGGGACAGGTGGGAAAATGACTGCACCGGCGGTAGCGGCTTCACTCATCAAACGCAGGTGACCAGGATGGTAGGGTGTCTCGCGGACAACCAACACCAGTGGGCGACCTTCCTTGAGGGTGACATCAGCAGCACGAGAGATGAGATCATCGGTGTAGGAATTGGCGACTGCAGAGAGGGTTTTGATCGAGCAGGGGATGATCACCATCCCCAGGGTGGCAAATGAACCAGAAGCAATCGCTGCACCGACATCATGGAAATCGTAACTGACATCTGCCAGGAAAGTACATCTTCCACCCGCCAATCGGTCTCCTGGTGGATGGTGAGAGGTGCAGATTCAGAAAGCACCAGATGGGTTTCGATGGGCGTGGGTTTGAGCGCTTCCAATAAGCGAATCCCAAGGATGGCACCTGAAGCACCGGTGATGCCGACAATCAGACGAGCAGTAGCAGAATTGTGTGCCTGAGGTAGATTAATGTCATTAAGTTGCATGTTTACAATTACTATTTCCCGTTGGTCATCTATAAGCAATGCTGGATTGAGCGAATGGGATCTATTACGAGAAAACCCATTTGATTATAACAGGTGTAAATAATAGCCATTGCGATTTAGTGTTTTATTGGCTATCTCCAGAGACATAATCCGATTATTAAGCGATATAATGTCAAAGAGTTTATTTGCGAGATTCCATGTGTATTTGACCCTCACCTGGTCAGTCACCTTTTGCACTTATTGTCATTATTTTGATCATTCGCATCATCGGTGAGGGGAAATTTGAGCGACCCGTTCTAGCATCCCGAATACTAGAACGGAATTATAAGCACTCCAGACCATGGAAACTCGCGCAGCTTAATTCGTTTATTTGGGAGGCTGCCATGAGTATTGAATTTATTTTCCGACTCATCGGAATGGTTGTATTTGCCATTCTGGGGGCTTATCTTGGGGTCTATATTGGAAATACCACCGACAATCCCCAGAAATCACGGGTTCTTATTTTGCCTGGTGGGAATACTGTTTGGATTGATCCTGACACCCTATTTCACCACCCGACCCATCCGGATAATCCGCAGGACGCTTATTGAGCGTCTCAACCCAAACCTTGGCCTCAGGATTAACGGGATTGGTGGTGGGTTTGGTCATTGCAGCACTGCTCACCTTTCCCACTATCACTGCTGCCAGCACCCTTTAGGAAAAATACTGCCATTTGTTGGCGTCCTTCTGTTTGGATATTTTGGGATTGCAGTATTCGTCATGCGCCAAACGGACCTATCTTCTTTAGTTCGGCTTACCCCAGGACGCTCCAGTGAAGAGATCTTCTTCCACGAACCAAGCCATCATACCGGACCGTCCTTTTGGATACCAGCGTGATCATCGATGGACGAATTGCAGATATTGCCCGCACCGGCTTCCTGGTGGGAACCTTGCTGATCCCACGATTTGTGCTCAATGAGCTGCAATTTATTGCTGATTCATCCGATAACCTGCGCCGGCAGCGCGGCCGGCGAGGGATCGAAGTGATCTCACAGCTACAGAAAGACACGAGCACACCCCTGCGCATCAGCGATATGGACGTCGAAGGCGTACGCGAAGTGGACGATAAACTGGTGGTTTTGGCACGCCAGTTACGCTGTCCAATCTTGACCAACGATTATAATTTGAACCGGATCGCCGAGCTGCAAGGCGTGAGTGTGCTCAATGTCAACGAACTGGCAAATGCAGTCAAGCTGGTCTTTCTACCGGGCGAATCGATTGAGGTCAACGTCATCCAGGAAGGCAAGGAATCTGGTCAGGGGGTGGGGTACCTGGATGATGGCACGATGGTGGTGGTTGAAGATGGGCGTAATTATCTGAATAGGAAAATCAATGTGACCGTCACCAAAGTGTTGCAAACTGCAGCCGGGCGGATGATCTTTGCCCGGTTGGAGAGAGAAGATTAAGCGCAGAGGAGTAAGCATGGCATTACGGATCTACAGTACACTTTCACGACAAAAGGAAGATTTTCAAACCATCGAACCGGGTAAGGTGACGCATGTACGTCTGCGGTCCGACCGTGTATGACAAAGCCCATGTCGGTCATGCCATGTCGGCGCTGGTGTTTGACATCATCCGCCGCTACCTGGAATATCGCGGCTATCAGGTGCGGCATGCGATGAATTATACCGATGTGGATGACAAGATCATCAACCGGGCTAACCAGATTGGAATGGATCCAATCAAGCTGGCAGAGAAATATATTGATGAGTTCGGAAAGCACCTGGTCGATCTGAATATCCTGCCTGCCACAGTCTACCCACGCGCCACGCATGAGATCCCATATATCATCAAATTGATCACCCAATTAGGCGAAGAGGGCTATGCCTATGAGGTGGATGGGGATGTGTATTTCCGGGTGAGCCAGGACAAGGATTATGGGAAGCTTTCTTCCCGCCAGCTGGAAGATATGCAAGCTGGGGCGCGTGTCAACGTGGATGAGCGTAAAGAGAACCCGATGGATTTTGCTCTGTGGAAATCATCCAAACCTGGAGAGCCTGCCTGGGAAAGCCCATGGGGAAAAGGGCGCCCGGGCTGGCATATCGAATGCTCTGCGATGAGCATGCACCATCTGGGTGAACAGATCGATATCCACGGTGGTGGGAATGACCTGATCTTCCCGCACCATGAAAATGAAATTGCCCAGACCGAGTCTGCCACCGGGAAACCTTTTGCCCGCTATTGGGTGCATAATGGCATGATGCAGCTGGCCGGGGAGAAGATGTCTAAGTCGTTGGGCAACCTGGTGACCATTGAAGATTTCCTTGCCAAGCACGAAGGTGATGTACTGCGGATGATGGTGCTTAATTCAAGCTACCACAACCCACTCACCTTTGGCGATGAAATCATCACCCAGGCTGAGAAGGCGTTGGAACGCTTACGCCTGGCACTACGACCTGCTGCTGATGGAACATGTATGAAGGCGAGGCAGTGGAGAACCTGCGTCAGCAAGTGGAAGCCACCCGAAATGGCTTCATCGAATGCATGGATGATGACTTCAACACTGCTGGGGCTTTGGGGTATTTATTTGAGCTGGTGCGGGTCAATCAACCAGGCAAAAGATGCAGGAGTGTCTGCGGGGATTGTTGCCGAAGGGCAGAGCCTGCTGCGAGAGCTGATGACTGTATTCGGCTTGCGCGCTGAGCGCCCGGAGACAGGCGGTCAGGCTACACCATTTCATACAACTATTGATTGATCTCCGCCGTGAGCTGCGCCAGCAAAAACTATGGGCGCTTTCGGATCAAAGTGCGCGCCAGGCTGGCAGAGCTTGGGGTGCTGCTGGAAGATAGCAAGGATGGCACCACCTGGCGCTGGAAATAGAATAATCCACTCCCGGAGTGGATCTACCTCCGGGATTTTTTTGGTGAAACATGAAAGAATGGTTATACGGTCGTAACGCAGTATATGAAACCATGCGGGCCAGGCGGCGCCAGTTCTTCCGTTTACGACTGGCTCAGGGGGTGGAAGAAAAAGGTCACCTGGTGGAAATCATCCGGATGGCGTCTGCACTTGAAGCTGCCGATCGAGAGGGTGCCCCGTAGCAACCTGGACGCTCTGGGGAATGGTCACCAGGGAGTGGCTCTGGAAGCCAGCGGCTATCCATACAGTGCATTGGTGGATGTCCTGGCATTGGCAGCCCGGCGAGGGGAAGCGCCTTTCATGCTGATCCTGGACGTATTACAAGACCCCCAAAACCTGGGTACGCTGCTGCGCACGGCTGAAGGGGTGGGAATTCACGGAGTGCTGCTGCCTTTCAGGCACACTGCAACGGTCACACCTGCGGTGGTGAATTCTTCCTCTGGTGCCACTGAACACCTGCTGATCGCACAGGTGAACCTGGCACAAGCGATCCAGCAATTGAAGGAAGAAAACATCTGGGTGATCGGTCTGGATGCGGACCCGAAGCGCAGCCATTGGACAAAGTCCGCCTGGATGGACCGCTGGCACTGGTCATCGGTGGTGAAGGAAGCGGGATGCGGACGCTGGTGCGAAAATCCTGCGATGTGTTAATGCGCCTGCCGATGCGCGGCAAGGTTGAATCGCTGAATGCCGCGGTGGCTGGATCGGTAGCATTGTATTTTGCCTGGCAGAGTGCGAGGATTTAACTACCAAATCCATTGACGATATCACCAAATCCTGATAAACTCGCAAGCCGAAATCTGGGTTAGAAACCCGTTTTCAGGCTGAAACCGGGTTTCTTTAGTCTTGTCTCGCAAACATATGCGTCTGGTATAATCCAATCCGCTTTCAGACCAGGACTTTTACAATTTAACCCGCCGACGTAGCTCAATCGGCAGAGCAACCGCCTTGTAAGTGGTAGGTTATGGGTTCGATTCCCATCGTCGGCTTCAGGTACAGCCATTTCGTTACATGTTGATTAGTCAATTAGCCTCGTTGTTCTCTAAGCAGGGTCAGGAGGCAAGGGGACTAATTGACAAATTTTGATGTAACGAGATGACCCAATTGGGCGGTTACCCAAGTGGCCAAAGGGGACTGACTGTAAATCAGTTGGCAGAAGCCTTCGGAGGTTCGAATCCTTCACCGCCCACTTTTGTTGCCCTCATAGCTCAGACGGTAGAGCACATTCTTGGTAAGAATGGGGTCATGGGTTCAAATCCCATTGAGGGCTCTTGTTACTGGAATAATTAATTGGACAAACCGTTATGAAGGAGTAGGGAACAGATGGCAAAGCAAAAATTTGAGCGAACGAAGCCACACATGAACGTAGGGACGATGGGGCACATCGACCACGGGAAGACGACCTTGACGGCTGCGATCACGAAATACTGCTCATTTTTGGGGCAGGCAGAGTACCGGTCATTCTACACGATCGATAATGCTCCGGAAGAGAAAGAGCGCGGCATCACGATCAACATTGCCCACGTGGAATACGAGACGACCAAGCGGCACTATGCGCACGTGGACATGCCTGGTCACCGTGACTACATCAAGAACATGATCACAGGTGCAGCGCAGGTGGATGGGGCGATCCTGGTGGTGGCGGCTCCGGATGGGCCGATGCCGCAGACGCGAGAGCACGTGCTTCTTGGCGCGCCAGGTGGAAGTTCCGGCGATCGTGGTCTTCCTGAACAAGGTGGACATGATGGACGATGAGGAGCTGCTGGAGCTGGTGGAGATGGAGCTGCGTGACCTGCTGAACGAGTACGAGTTCCCTGGCGACACGACCCCGATCGTGCGAGGGAGTGCTTTGCTGGCCCTGGAGAGCACGAGCACGGATCCGAATGCGCCCGAATATGCCTGCATCAAGGAGCTGCTGCGGGTGGTGGATGAGTACATCCCGGAGCCTGTGCGCGAGACGGATAAGCCGTTCATGATGCCGATCGAGGATGTGTTCTCGATCAAGGGGCGTGGCACAGTGGTGACGGGCAGAGTGGAGCGCGGGATGGCCAAGAAGGGCGATCCGGTGGAGATCGTGGGCTTGCGCGAGAAGAGCATGAGCTCGGTGATCACGGGAGCGGAGATGTTCCACAAGACCTGGACCAGGTGCAAGCTGGAGATAACGCTGGCATTCTGCTGCGCGGTATCGAGCGCACCGAAGTGGAGCGCGGCCAGGTGGTGGCCAAGCCTGGCTCGATCACCCCGCACACCAAGTTCATGAGCGAAGTGTACGTGCTGCGCAAGGAAGAAGGTGGGCGACACAAAGCCTTCTTCACCGGATATCGTCCGCAATTTTACATCCGCACGATGGATGTGACCGGCAACATCAAGCTGCCCGAAGGGGTGGAGATGGTGATGCCGGGAGACAATGTGAACCTGGAAGTTGAATTGATCGTGCCGGTGGCTTTGGAGCAAGGCTCCAAGTTCGCCATCCGTGAAGGCGGTTTGACCGTCGGCGCTGGTGTGATCACCAAGATTATTGCATAATCAAGATATGCCGCGTGAATGTACCCGTGGCATGGTAAAGGAAAAGTATGGCCTCTAAAAAAGATGTTCGCCCGGTGATCACCCTGGCTTGTTCGGAATGTAAGGAACGCAATTACACCACGGAGAAAAATCGACGTAATGATCCGGGGCGTATTGAGTTGAACAAGTATTGCCCGCGTTGCCGTAAACATACGCTGCATCGCGAGACGAAATAGGGGCAGGCTGAAAGCCAGCCCCAACATAGGCCAGTAGCTCAATTTGGCAGAGCACCGCTCTCCAAAAGCGGGGGTTGTGGGTTCGATTCCTGCCTGGCCTGCCTGAAAGGAAAAGGATAAGACTTTTCCTGATAACGCCGTCTATAAGAGGCGGCGTTTTAACCATAACTGGAGGATTACCGTGCCTGATATTAGATCTGTCCGCCATGAGATGAACATTTTCCAACGTTTCTGGCATAAAATCCAAAGATTTTTCCAGGAAACCATTGGTGAATTACGCAAAGTATCCTGGCCTACCCGCCAAGAAGCAATCCGATTAACTGAGATTGTCATCATCGTGATTTTCATTATGGCGATTATCCTGGGAGGATTGGATTGGGTTTATGCCAAGTTCTTTGGTGTAATCCTGGGTGGTTAATCAGGCATTGATAAAGCTGGTACTCAGATCTGTACTTAAAGATGGATATGATGAGCGAATTTGACCGGGAAGAAGAAAATCAAGAGCCTCGCGAGGACCACGAAAAGGACGTGGATGAAGTGGATAATATAAGCATTCCACAAGAGTCAGCCGAGATCGTGACCGAGGAATATCCTGGACAACCCGATGAGCTGCGTCCAGGAAGATGGCCGCGCCTGGTATGTGGTCCATTGTTATTCGGGCTACGAGAATAAAGTTCGCCATAACCTTGAACAGCGCATTGAATCCATGGGGATGAAGGATAGAATCTTCGATGTCGTCGTCCCCACCGAAGAAGAGATCGAAGTAAAGGAAGGTAAACGTCGCACCGTTGAGCGCAGGGTTTTTCCGGGTTATATCCTGGTCAATATGATCATGTCGGAAGAATCGTGGTACGTGGTGCGCAACACACCTGGCGTGACTGGATTTGTTGGTATGGGCACGCAACCGACCCCACTACGCCCGGAGGAAGTGGCACAGATCATCAAGCGAATGGAAGCTGAAGCACCGCACATTAAAGTTACCTTCCGCTCAGGTGAACGAGTACGCATCGTGGATGGTCCGTTCAATGATTTCCGTGGCACAGTGGCAGAGATCGATATGGAAAGAGCGAAAGTGCGGGTGATGGTGAACTTCTTCGGTCGCGAAACGCCGGTCGAGCTGGACTTTTTACAAGTTGAGAAAGCGTAAGATACAGCCGGCAACAAGCTGGCTGTAGAAGTGGGAGGGTGTCCCCAATAATCACCCGCTAAAACCACACGCCGTTGCTCCGAGAGAGATTAACGGCGAAAGGAGAAAAAAGTGGCAAAGAAATTAAAAGCAATTGTTCGTCTGCAGATTCAGGCTGGAAAAGCCAATCCTGCACCCCCGATTGGTCCTGCATTAGCCGGGCATGGGATCAACCTGATGGCATTTTGTAAGGAATATAATGCCCGCACCAACAATCGCATGGGCGAGATCATACCAGCCGAGATCAGCATCTTCACCGATGGATCATTTTCTTTTATCCTGAAAACGCCTCCTGCAGCAGTTCTGCTGAAAAAAGCGGCCGGTGTGGAAAAAGGTTCTGCCATTCCCAATCGTGAAAAGGTTGGCAAGGTCACCCGTAAACAGGTGCGCGAAATAGCCGAGCTGAAGATGAAAGACCTGAATGCAGTTGATCTGGAAGGTGCGATGCGCCAGATTGAAGGTACCGCACGCAACATGGGCTTGACAGTAACAGAAGAATAACCCTGTGGGAGGGTGGAATCCACCCGTTTGCACCACGAAGGAGAAACTATGGCAAAGCATGGAAAGAAGTATTTAGCTGCATTAGCTAAAATTGATGAGAACCGCTGGTATACCCCTGAAGAAGCGGTGAATCTGGTAAAGGAAACCCACTACGTTAAGTTTGATTCGACAGTTGAGATCCATATGCGCCTGGGTGTTGACCCGCGTCACGCTGACCAGCAGGTCCGTGATGTGGTGGTCCTTCCGCATGGTCTGGGTAAGTCCGTGCGTGTGCTCGTCTTCGCACAAGGTGAAGGTGCAGCACTGGCGCGTGAGGCTGGTGCAGATTTCGTAGCGGATGATGACGAGACCATTGCCAAGATCCAGGCAGGCTGGACTGAATTTGATGTCACCATTTCCACCCCCGACCTGATGGGTAAAGTAGGTCGTCTGGGTCGTGTATTAGGTCCGCGTGGTCTGATGCCGAACCCGAAAGCCGGAACGGTGGTACCTGCTGAGGACTTACCGCGTGTGATCCGCGAATTCAAAGGCTGGGCGGGTTGAATTTCGCGTCGATAAAACTGCTAACCTACATATCCCGATCGGTAAGGCATCTTTTGACGAGAAGCAGCTGTATGAAAACCTGGCAGCCTTAATGGAAGCGATCAAGAAAGCCCGACCTGCGTCGGTAAAGGGTACTTTCATCAAGCATATTACCCTGACTTCCACCATGGGTCCTGGGATCAAACTGGACCCAATGCAAGCTCAAAGCATGACTGTACAGGAATAGTAATCTTGTGATATAGTAGAAGTATAAGAAAATATGCTTCGCCCAAGACAGCAGGTGCGTAAATCACGCTTAATTTCCTGCCGAGGTGAAGATATCTCCAAAAAAGTGAACTCGCTCCAAGCGGGTTTGTAATATGGATCACGGAGAGTCTTTGCCAGGCACTTGTTGCGAGGCAAAGACTTTTTATTTGGAAAGGAGGTGAAATAACCTTGGCTATTACAAAGGAACGCAAGAATGAGCTGATCACCCAATATAGTGAGTGGGTGAAACGCAGCAAGGCTCTGGTCCTGACCCAATATGTGGGTCTAACCATGAAGGACATCGATGGCCTGCGTGCGAAAGTGCGAGAGAATGGCGGTGAATTCCATATCATCAAGAATACACTGGCCAAACTGGCATTTGAACAGGCGGGGTTAGCTGTCCAAAAGGAGCAGTTTGAGGGCAGCACAGCGATCGTATTTGCTTTTGCGGATGCACCTGCAACAGTAAAAACCGTGACAGAATTTGCCAAAAGCTCAGAGTTTCTGAAGATCAAAGGCGGCTTCCTCGAAAAGCAAGCCTTGACCCCCGATGGCGTAAAAGCACTGGCTGAATTACCACCCTTGCCTGTGATACGCGCCCAATTGCTGGGCACACTGCTCGCACCAGCCAGTAAGCTGGTACGAACTCTGGCTGAACCTGGTCGAATGATTGCTGCGGTCATCAAGGCGCATGCGGAACCTGAAGCAGCCGCTGCATAGGATGTCCATTCATTGCCTGACTATACTTATCATTGGTGGATAAACGAATATTTTTACCAAACCATATCATGATCTATTAGATCTAATAATTTTGAACTAAGAAGGAGTTTTATAAAATGTCTGATCTAAATAAACTGGTTGAGGAACTGAGCACCCTTACCGTACTCGAAGCTGCTGAGCTCGTAAAGAAATTGGAAGAGAAATGGGGCGTTTCTGCTGCTGCCCCGGTTGCAATGGCTGCCATGCCTACGGCTGCAGCAGCAGCAGCTGAGCCGGTCGAAGAAAAGACCGAATTCAATGTGGTCATCAAAGATCCTGGTGCCAAGAAGATCGAGGTAATCAAAGTCATCCGCCAACTGACCAACCTGGGCCTGAAAGAAGCAAAGGATGTCGCGGAGACAGCGGGTTCTAAAGTCCTTGAAGGCGTAAGCAAGGAAGCTGCAACAGATGCCAAGGGCAAGCTAGAGACTGCTGGTGCTGTGGTTGAAGTCCAATAAATGTCAGTTAAATTTCCCGGAGATAGATTTGTTCCGGGAAATTTACTTTCTCCTTTTGTGTTTTTAGTTGCCCTGTGGTATATTTTAATCACGGAGGGCTTATGAGCGCACGAATTCTAATTATTGAAGACGATGAGGCCATCCTTCGGTTCTTGCGCCGCGGCCTGGCCTACGAAGGTTATCAGGTAGATACTGCGATCGATGGACATTCGGGTTTGGCTACGGCTCGTGATAACCCGCCCGACCTGGTCGTCCTGGATATCATGCTTCCAGGGATCGATGGCCTGGAAGTTTGCCGGCGCTTGCGAGCTGGTGGTCCGGTACCAATCCTGATCCTGACTGCCAAAGATTCGGTCAATGATCGGGTGATGGGGCTGGATGTAGGTGCCGACGATTACATGGTGAAGCCATTTAATCTGGATGAGCTGTTGGCACGCATCCGCGCGTTATTGCGCCGTGCGCAACCAAGCCGACCCCAGGTGTTGCGATTTCGCTGACCTGATCCTGGATACAGGCACACGCCAGGCATCCCGCGGCGACCGAGTTATCTCCCTGACTGCCAAAGAATACGAGCTACTCGAGCTATTCCTGCGCCACCCACGCCAGGTGTTGACCAGAGATATGATCTTTGACCGGGTGTGGGGATATGATTTCGGTGGTGAAAGTAATATCATCGAAGTCTATATCCGCTATTTGCGCCAGAAGCTCGAAATGTCAAGGAGAACAACGCCTCCTCCATACTGTACGCGGTATGGGGTACGTTTTGCGCGAACCATCGTAAATAAAATTTCATGTCCCTGCGAAGCCGGCTTACCTTACTATATACCACCATAGTAGGGGGCATTTTGCTATTGTTTGGATTAGCCGTCTATTACTCGGTGAGCCTGACGGTCATTCATCAGTTGGATGATACACCTGAGGACCTGGGCAGAGACAGTTTACAAGAATATCCACATTGATGCAAACGGGCATTCTGACGGTTGATCTACTCCAAGCTTGATTTGCCGGAAGATGTCTTTGTGCAAGTCTGGGGAAGAGATAACAGCCTAATTTCAGCTTCCCAAAATATCCGTATCCTGAACAGCCCACTCGATGCTGCGGGCATGCATAGCCCCATCCCGGTGTTCCGGGATGTTAACCGAGGTGGGGCACGTTTGCGGGTTTTAACCGTCCCCCTGGTGACAAGCAGGCAACCGGCTTGGAGGGGATCCTACAGGTTGGCACCCGGATGGATGTGGTCAATGCCACCCAGCAAACCCTGCTAGAGGTATTGTTAGTCGGGACGGTTATTGCAATCATTGCAGCAGGGCTGGCAGCCTGGTTCAGCAGTCTTCAGGCACTCCATCCATTGGATAACGTGACCAAGACCGCGTTGCAAATAACCAGCGCAGATGACCTTTCTCGCCGGATCCCATATACGGGTTCATCCACAGACGAAGTGGGGCAGCTGGTGGCAGCATTTAACCAAACTCTGAGCCGTTTGGAAAATCTATTTCATACACAACGTCGTTTCCTGGCGGATGTGGGGCATGAGCTACGCACACCACTCACAGTGATCAAGGGTAACGTGGGCTTGATGCGCAAGATCAAGGATTTTGATGAGGAATCCCTGGTAACGATTGAGGATGAGGTAGACCGCCTGACGCGGATGGTGGGAGATTTATTGCTACTGGCTCAAGCTGAGTTTGGCAAAATCCCACTGGCACATGAGCATGGTCGAATTGGATACGCTGCTGCTGGAAGTGTTCAACCAGATGCAGGTACTGGCACATGATCGGGTCAAGTTAAACCTGGGCAACTATCGATCAGGTGTTGGTATGCGGAGATCGGGATCGCCTAAAACAAGTGGTGGTGAATCTGATTGGAAATGCGATCAACTACACACCCAGGGGAGGCGAGATCATGGTCGGGCTGGGTAAAGTTACCGATCGAGCTCAGCTTACCGTGACCGATAATGGCCCGGGGATCGCACCTGAAGATTTGCCGCATATCTTTGAGCGTTTTTACCGGAGAGAAAAATCACGCACCCGACAGAAGGATGGGCAAAGGCTTTGGGTTGGGCTTATCCATTGCTTATTGGATTGTGCGCAATCATGGAGGCCGGATTGAGGTTAATTCCACCGTGGGTCAAGGGACCACCTTCTGCGTCTGGCTGCCACTGGCTGCAGGATGAATGTAAAGAAGCAGCAAGCTAAACCTTGAAATCCTTATTGTTATGTTTATAGGTATGAAGATGCAATCGATTACATCGTAGCCTGTCAAGAATGATTACAACTCCATATTTCCACCTGGATCTGGTTTATTGTAACATTACTCACGATTGGCATTTTCACCACACTTGGCCCTGCAGAGGCAAGCCTGGGAACACATATCCGCATAGTTTACCTGCATGGTGCCTGGGTATGGGCATCCATGGCAGCTTTCCTTACTGCGGGAGTATGCGGCGGTATCGGGTTACTTACACGCAGACAAGCATTCCACTGCTGGTCAGAGCGCTTTTGGGCGAACAGGGTTGATTCTTCTGGATCACCTATCTTCCCCTGTCGCTTTGGGCGATGCAATCCAATTGGAACGGACTTGTTCCTGGCAGAACCTCGCTGGAGATTAGCCCTGGTCTTTGCCATCAGCGGTATTGTTGCTGCAAACTGGGCTTAGCCTGGCTAACAAGCCCGTCCTTGACCTCCGCCTTAAATTTAGGCTATTTTATATGCCCTGATGTTGCATTGCAAAACACGGCCAATGTGATGCACCCTGCCTCACCCATTCTGAACAGTGATGCCTGGCGCATCCAATTCTTCTTTTTTGGACTGGTCTTGCTGACCTTATTGGCAGCATGGCAAATGGCAAGATGGTGGTATCAAGGGTGAGCCAAATTGCATCCAGTAATAAGCTGGAATTGAAACGCACGCTCAATTTTCAGGTCACAGCGTATTGTAATTGTCCGGTTGGCGTTTAATACATCTTACCGGATGATCTATCCCTTCCTGTCTTATTTTGCCAAAGGGATGGGGGTCGACCTGCGCACGATCTCTTATGCCATCACCACGCGTTCATTGATGGGTTTGATCAGTCCGCTGCTCGCATCAGTAGCAGACAGCCGTGGTCGAAAAACCGGGATGTTGATTGGCACGACTCACCTTCACAGTTGCGATCAGCCTGGTTGTATTTCTGGCCGACATTTACTGCATTCTTCATCGCACTCAGCCTGGCGTTCATCGGCTATCTGATTTTTGTCCCTATCCCTGCAAGCCTATCTGGGTGACCAGGTGCCGTATGAAAAACGCGGCAGGGTATTGGGGATCACCGAGTTTGCCTGGTCGTTAAGTGCCATCATCGGAGTACCGCTGGTTGGATTGATCATCGCCACGGCAAGGCTGGCTGGCACCCTTTCCACTGATTGCCTTGCTTGGGGCCCTGTCATTTATCGCACTGGCATGGATGTTACCCAAAGACCCAACCCCGCAGGCAGGAAACCCTGGGTTTTGGAGTAATCTGCGCAAGGTATTTACCTATCCACCGGCAATCGCGGCGTTGGTGATGGCAGCGTTTCTATACGGCTGCCAATGAGACCATCACCCTGGTGTATGGTGTGTGGGTGGAGCAGGCATTTTCTCTCAGCATCGCCTCGCTTGGAGCGACCGCCCTGGCGATTGGAATTTCTGAGCTGGGTGGTGAAACACTTGTCACCATGTTCACCGATAAAATTGGCAAGCGCAAGGCATTGGCGATTGGGATCATTGGCAACTGCCTGGCAACCCTGGCGCTTGCCGATATTTGGTCGCTGGCTGGTTGGTGCTCATGGTGAGTTTATTTCTTTTCTACCTCACCTTTGAATTTACCATGGTAAGTGGAATCCCATTGATGACTGAGATCCTTCCTTCAGCACGGGCTACCATGCTGGCCTCGCACATGGCTTTGATCGCCGCTTGGACGTTCCGTCGGTGATTTGCTGGCGCCATCCTTGTTTACCCAAACGGTTCTCCCAGGCATCGCTGCTAATGCATTGGCAGCCATCGTTTTTAATTTACTTGCTTTGCTGGCGCTTACACGAGTTAAAATCCCCCAGCATAAATAATGCTACCGAAGCGTTTGACTTACCCTCCTACCAGCGGTGGGAAGATATCCACATGATCTTCCGGTTTTAGTGCGCGTATCCAAACCGGCCAGATGGCGAATATTTTCACCATTTACAAAGACATGCACGAGCTCAGATAATTCCCCCTGATCTTTCCAGATGAATTTCACCAGGACTGGATAGCGCTGTGTCACCTCAACCAAGACATCCCGGATGGTTGTGCCCGGATGAATATCCACATCCATCATTTTGGTACCAGCAGCCTGTCGAAATGAGGCATATAACTTAACTTGCATATCTCACCTCCCTGGTTAATTGTACGCTTTGTGGATCAATTTAGTAAGACCAGCCCGAAGGGAATAAAACTTACATCTCCTTCGGGCTGATATTCTTGGATGTACCTGGATGTACCTGGTTACTACGCCATCCAGCCGAAACCTAGCTGCTCCAGCTTGGCTCGGGTGGGTTTGCCGGTAGCCACATCCCACCCACACATCTCATAATACATATCCAGGGCTTCCTCCACTTCCTGGCGGGTCACCGCCACACCATCTGAGGCACCGCCTTTGAGTGGCTCGTCGTAGATGCGCTTGGGCAAGGGTATCACGTTCACGCCCCACGCCTTCACGGGCATTGAACGCACGTAGCATGTTCAAGCGACGCTCACCAATCTTCAGGATGTCGTCCACGGACCAATCCCAGCCAGTAGTGGCGCGCATCAGCTCGGCCTGGTCTTTGGGACCATAAACCTGCCAGGCAGGACCATAAACGAACTGGCATAAATCAGCTGTGTCCATGAAGCAATAATCCAATTCGGTAGTCAAAGCCATCTTGACCTTTTCGCGGTCGAGCACCCGGTCAGACATGGGGTTGGTCAGACCGATTTCTGCCATGCGCTCAAGGTTGTAAGAGGCAGTATCGGGTGTGTATCCGGGATCATGCTCATGTGACTGGTGGTCAGCACCAAATGGATTGACAGCGTAGATCAATGCCAGACTGCGTTTAACCTGCGGCATGTGGGCGGGTAACTCGTGGTTTTTAACTGCCACCACCAGGTCTTGAGCACCGTGACCAATCTTTTTAGCTGCATAGGCTGACCCATTTGCCAGCAGGTCTCCCAATCCATCCCGTTTGGCAATCTTTTCGAGGATGGCGAGCATAGCATCGGCATTGCCGAAACGCAGGTCAATACCACCAGTATCTTTTAAGGTCAGGTAACCATGCTCGAAACAATCCATGGCGAAAGCGATGGTCGCCCCACAGGCGATGGTATCCAAGCCATACTGGTCACAGATCTGGTTGGCCAGGGAGACGGCATTGATATCCCCAATCCCGCAATAGGAACCAAATGTGGAAAGAGTCTCATATTCCGGACCACCATAATATGGATCGACATGCTGATTTTTGTATTCAGTCTCTACCACGCGCTTGCAGCGCACCACGCAGGCGTAGCAGGTATCATTATGCTTTCAGGATGGTTTCTGCCATGGTTTCGCCCGAAATATCTTCAGCCTGCTCGAAGGTTCCACTGGTATAGTTGCGGGTGGGCAGACCACCGGACGTATTCTGGTAATTCAAAACGGAAGCCGGTGCCAAAATCTTGCAAGCCCTTCATATCGGGGATATCCTGTACACGCTTGGGAGCCAGGCGAGCGAGCCTGGTGATTGCAGCCGGGTCAGCAGTTTTTACCTTTTGGTGACCGCGCACGGCAATGGCTTTGAGATTCTTGCTGCCCATCACCGCTCCCATGCCTGTGCGCCCATTTGCCCGGTTGGACATATTCATGATGGCAGCAAAGCGGGCAAGTTTTTCACCGGCAGGTCCAATCTGGGCGACCTCGATCTTTGGATCGCCAAGCTCTTCCCGGATCATTTTCTCTGACTCACCGGTAATCTTTCCCCACAGATGAGAGGCATCTCGCAGCTCTGCCTCACCATCATGGACCCACAAATAGACCGGTTTGGGTGATTTGCCAGTGAAGACAATGCCGTCGAACCCGGAGAACTTCAGCTCGGCAGGGAAGAAACCACCCACCTGGCTATCACCAATCAAACCGGTAAGCGGGCTCTTGGCAGTTGCATTCATGCGGCTTTGGCCACTGATGGATACACCTGTGGTGGCAGAGATCATGAATAGTCAGGGTATTTTCAGGACCCAATGGGTCGGCACCGGCGGGGGTATTTTTGAACACATAATAAGTCCCCATCGCGCTGCCGCCGATATAGGTTTTGTAGAATTCCTCGGTTGGCTGCTTCTGTGCTGATTTTCCCCTTGGTTAGATCCACATGTAGAATTTTGCCTGCATATCCGTAAAGCATAGAACATTCTCCTTTCTCAATATGAATCGCTATGGATTTTGCCAGGGTAAGACTGCGAAATTCATAACTATGCTGATGTGATTTGTAATTCATGCATGAGCGTATGGAAATCTAGTATTCTTTGTAAATCATGTGAATTATAGTAATAAATTATCTGATCATGTAACAATGCTATATTATATCAACCAAAATTCTTATGGTTGCGATGGATTGAATTATCTTGATGACAGACTTTTCATGTGAAATTATAGATAAGACTAACCTTATCCGTGATCGAGAATATGAATGATTTATATCAGTCATTAAGGCTTATAATGATCAATTCTGATATAACTTCTCCACTGGCAGGAGTAAATCATGAAGAAATGGTATCCTGAAGATTGGCATTATAAAATCGAGGTATTGAAGTGGGTAATGAAATACTGGGCTGCAGAATGCCGTCTGGGCTCGAGCCAGGTGACACTTTGAAAGTGATTACGATACGCCAGGTGGATTTTGCCCGACCGTTCATCAAGATATTCCCAGCATGGAAGCTGCGCTGTGAAGGTGATCTACGCTATCTGGGAGCCAGCTAGCTCATGAGATGGACTTCATCTGTCCGGATGGAGCGTGAGAGTCAGATTAGCGGGATTAAGCAAGAATAAGCCATATCATGTATAATTCTCAACCGAGATGAACAGACGCATCCTGATTGGCAGCATGCCTGCTCGTGATTATACTCTTAGGCTCTTCCCACAAGCTACCGCACCCTGGCAGCCCCACAGGCACAATGGACTGTTTTTCCCACGCCCACTCCCGGTCCAGATGGCAGGATCATTTATATCGTCCAGACAGGATGAAACACTATGGCGTATATCCGCCATCACCGGGGTGCAGTATTGATACTCTTCGGGAATTAAATAACATGGGTGCCGATGAATTCCCAGTTGACAGGTCGATCAATTACTGATTGGATTTGCAGGTCCATCAGGAGGCTCGCCCACACAGGGCCAATACCCACCCAAGGCATCGTAACCCCCTCATCGACAGCCCCCCCAGGTTGGGGGATTTTATGCGTCTTGCTCTATAACGACCTGAATGGTGATTCGATGCGCCAGGAAACAGAGCCTTCCATCCCTGGGGGAGAGATCAGTGTGAGCAACCGGCTGGGGACAGTATCACTGACTGCACAGACCCCTTCTGGAGGAACAGATACCACTATTGTGGAACCGACCCCCCAGGAAAGAGGTTATACCTGCTTCGATCAACTTCTGCAAGGCGAATACCTGATCAGTGTGGCTGCCCCGAAGGTATAACCGGACCACGACACTGAACCAGACCTTAAGGCTGGAAGCTGGTCAGACCACCCTACTGGCTTTTGGTGCCCAGGCAAATTCGGAGACTGGAAGCCCAAACAGCCATTATCCCAGAATCACCACGTAAAAGCCCCATCATGGGCATCATTGGTGGAGTGCTTTTGGCAGCTGGGATTGGTTTAGGGATATACGCAGCCTTCTTACGCCGTGCTGGTGGAGTAAAACGCGAATAGCTGGAAAGCTCGTATGCAAGCCTACAGACTCAGCTTTTTCTTTTCCACCCTGCGCAAGAAGCGTGCTTCATCAATCACCACCCGCTCGTGTTTACCTTCGCCAATCTTTTCCAGATTATCCCAGGCTTCAACCGAAAAATATACCCGGTTTCCATCCAAGGAGAGTACTTCTACCCTGACGCGGATCGTCGCACCCACAGGTGTGGGAGCCAGATGGCGCACGTCCAGGTGCGTACCGACACTGGAAAAACCGTCTGGCAGGCAGCAAGTCAGAAGCGGTGCGAGACACGTTCCATGAAGGCGATCATCCACGGGGTTGCCAGGACACGTGAAGAGCCGCTGCCCAAATGGATAGCGCTATTTTCCATGCGTGATGGGAAAGCTGTCTTCGCGGGTCATGCCAGGGTGAATGAGTTCTGATAATTCCATGGTTATCTCCTTAGCGGTTGTTCCATTGCCATCACTACGAGTTCCGTCAAGGACTGCCCCATCAGGTTGGTAAACCTTCATCCATCGTGGGGTGAATGTTATTACTGAGCCTGATAACCGAGATGGCAGGTATGGTAAGTCGATTATAGCATGGAGGAATGATGGAGCTTGCTTCTTAGGTTTCATTTATCTTCAGGGTGTATACTTGAAAGCACCTTCTGGAGGCGAGGATACATAAGATAAAATATGAAATCGATGGTCCGAGCTTGATAAGAGATGAATCAATTAATTACAAAGACTCTACAAGGAGGATAGATATGAGCATCAAAATAACCTGGTATAGTCATGCATCATTGGGTTTGGAATTCGGGGGATATAAGATTTTGGTAGATCCTTACTTCACCGGAAATCCGGCTGCCACCACAACTGCCGATAAATGTAACAGCAGATTACATTTTGGTCACCCATGGGCACTTTGATCATGTGGGTGATGTGGTTGCCATCGCCAAGCGAACGGGAGCGATGGTGATCAGTAATTTTGAGATCGCTGAATGGATGGAAAAACAGGGAGTTGAAAAAACCCACGGGCAGCACATCGGGGGTGGGCATGAATTTCCATTTGGATATCTCAAGCTGACCCCGGCCCTGCACGGATCAGGTCTTCCGGATGGCACCAATGGGGGTAATCCGGCTGGTTTCCTGCTGACCCCGAAGGATGGGATGAAGATCTATATTGCTGGCGATACTGGCTTGTTCAGCGACATGAAGCTGATCGGGCAGGAAGGCATCGATCTGGCTTTTGTGCCCATCGGTGACAACTATACGATGGGACCGGATGACGCTTATAAAGCTGTCGAAATGATCATGCCCAAGCATGTCATCCCAATTCACTATAATACCTGGGAGCTGATTGCCCAAGATGCAGAAAAATGGGCTGAACGGGTGCTCAAAGTTGGGCGTGAAGGTACATGTGCTAAAACCAGGTGAAAGCCTGACGATATAGAATTTTCATCCGAAGATGCCTATGTTTGATGGAATATTTAAACGTAAAGCCCTGGAAGATCAAAGCAGGAAAGAAGGTCGCCTGCCACCCGGGCAATCGCTGACCCAAAAATTCCCTGTGCTTCACTATGGTCCAGTGCCAGGCTTTAACCCTGCCACCTGGGATTTTCGTGTCTGGGGTGAGGTTGAAGAAGATAAAAGCTGGTCGTGGGATGAATTCAACCAGCTACCACGCACCAACCTGACCATGGATATCCACTGTGTCACACGCTGGAGCAAGCTGGATACCACCTGGGAAGGGGTGTCTGTGCGGACGCTGATCGATCGAGGGTTGGTCAAGCTTAAACCATCCGCAAAGTATGTGCTCCAGCATGCAGAGTATGGTTTTACGGTTAACCTACCGTTGGAAGTAGTCCTGGCAGATAATTTCCTGCTGGCTACGCATTTACAACGGGCAACCACTGACACCAGAACATGGTGCCCCGTTACGAGGCGTGGTTGGCTACTATATCCGGTCGGGAAGACCTGATGACGCCATATTTCTGGAAGGGTGCCAAATGGCTGCGTGGACTAGAGTTTATGGTAATGACCGGCCAGGCTTTTGGGAACAGGCTGGCTATCACAATGAAGCTGATGTCTGGAAAGAAGAACGCTTTGGGTGATGTGATCCAAAGTGGTGGAGTAATTTACTTACAAGGAGGATAAATTGAAAGAGTTAATCATGCGTGCCCTGGACCTGGCTCAATCGCGTGGGGCACAATATGCAGATGTACGCGTGGTAAACCATCGCGACAGAAAGCATCTCGGTGAAGGATGGGATTGTCGAAGAGCTGAACTCATCCGAAACGGAGGGTGTGGGTGTGCGAGTACTGGTCAATGGATGCCTGGGGCTTTGCCTCCAGCCGCAATTTGACCAATGATGAAATCGACCAGATCACTGCCCAGGCAATGGATATCGCCCATGCTTCAGGGTTGGTGAGTGGAGAAAAGGTAGACCTTGGTCCAAAAGTAACCAGCCAGGGGACGTACCAAACACCCGTCAAAATTGATCCATTCAGTGTTCCATTGGAAGATAAGCTTGCTTTGCTGATGAAAGCAGATGCTGAAATGGGCAAGGTGCAGGGTGTGCGAACACGGCAGTCACACGCTACGGTCATCAAAGAACACAAACAATTTGCCAATTCTGAAGGGGCATTCACAGAGCAGACCATTATCGAGACCGGAGGTGGTATTCAAGCCACAGCAGTAGGGGGCAGCGAGGTGCAGGTGCGCTCCTATCCCAATGCCTTTGCCCGCCAGCAGGTGACGGGTGGCTGGGAAGCCATGCTAAGCTGGGACCTGCCCGGCAATGGGCAGCGCATTGCCAGTGAGGCGGTTGCCCTGCTGACGGCAGACCCCTGTCCATCCAATATAACCACTTCCCTCATCCTGGGCGGCTCACAGCTGGCACTTCAGGTGCATGAATTGTGCGGTCACCCCACCGAGCTGGATCGCGTCTATGGCAGTGAAGCTGCATATGCAGGTACATCCTTCCTGACTACCGAAAAATTGAGTACTTTCAACTATGGCTCACCGGTGGTCAACCTGACGGCAGATAGTGTGCGACCACTCGGTCTGGGAACGTTTGGCTGGGATGATGAAGGCATACCGGCGCAATCCTCACCCCTGGTGAAAGATGGATTATTTGTCGGGTATTTAATGTCGCGCGAGACGGCTTCCAAATTAGGCCGGTTCTCAAATGGCTGCATGCGCGCCTCGGGCTGGAATCGCATCCCGATAATTCGCATGGTCAACGTCAGCCTGGAGCCGGGTACATGGAAGCTGGATGACTTGATCGCCGACACGGAAGATGGAATTTACATGGATTCCAACCGGTCCTGGTCGATTGATGATAAACGCTATAACTTCCAATTTGGAACGGAGATCGGATACGAGATCAAGCACGGCAAAATGGGTCGCTTACTGCGCAACTGCACTTATACTGGCATCACTCCCGAGTTTTGGAACAGCTGTGATGCGGTATGCAATGCAGACCATTGGGTGATGTGGGGTACTCCTAACTGTGGCAAAGGCCAGCCATCACAGATCGCCCATACCGGGCATGGCGCTGCTCCAGCGCGCTTCCGTAACGTGAAAGTTGGGGTTTTGAAATAAGGCTAAAGGACCAATCAGGAGATATCATGATCGAGAAAAAAGAAGCACGTAAAATTAGTGATGCAATCTTGACCCGCTGCAAGGGCAACCCGGCAGAAGTCACACTTCATGTCCAATGATGCAGCTTTAACCCGCTTTGCCAATAACATCATTCACCAGAACGTTGCCGAGCGTGATGCCGAGGTTACATTGCGCTACTTCATTGGCAAGCAAATTGGTACTGCGTCCACCAACCGCATGGATGAGGCTGGCTTGGATGAGCTGGTTGAGCGTGCCAAAACCAATGCCAGAACCAGCCCGGAGGACCCCAACTATCCCGGTTTGCCCGAGCCTGAACCTTATCAACGCGTGGCAGCCTGGGATCAAAACACAGCTGAGTATTCACCCGAGAAACGCGCCAGGGCGGTGGGTGCAGTATGCCAGATGGCGGTTGAAAAAGGCTTGAATGCCTCCGGGGCGTTTTCCACCGGATCAGGCGAACTGGTGGTGGCTAATACACAGGGCGTTTTCACCTATCAAAGTCAGACAAATGCAGATTTCCAAACGGTGGTAATGAGCCATGATTTATCCGGCCGCGCACAGGAATCTGCATGGAAAGTTGACGACCTGGCAGTGGAAGCCCTCGGCAAAGAAGCCATAGAAACGGCTCAACGTGGGACACAATCCAGTCAAGATCGAACCGGGAGAATACACCGTGGTCCTTGAACACTACGTCACTGAGGACCTGATCAGCAGCCTGAATTTCTACGGAATGGGTGCCCAGGCACTGCAGGAAGGTCGCTCATGGATGAATGACAGACTTGGCCAGCAGCTGATGAGCCCGCTTGTCAGCATCTGGGATGACGGATTAGACGTACTCGGCTCGCCACTCCCATTCGATTTCGAGGGAGTTCCAAAGCAGAGGGTGGACATCGTCAAGCAGGGTGTGGTGATGGGACCCGTCTATGATCGTTATACAGGTGCAAAAATGGGTAAACCCAGTACCGGGCATGCCACACCCATCAATTTTAGAGGCTTCGGACCGTTAGCCATGAACTTGTTCATGGCACCTGGGAAAATCAGCGTTGAGGATATGATCGCCTCCACGAAAAAAGGCTTGTATATTAACCGTTTCTGGTACACACGCCTGGTGCATCCGCGTGAATGTGTGATGACCGGGATGACGCGGGATGGTGTCTTTATGATCGAGGATGGTGAAGTAGCTTATCCGGTAAAAAACCTGCGATACACCATGCCGTATGTTCAGGTTCTGGCCAATGTGGAAGCAGTAGGGAAAGCCACGCATCTATTGGTAAGCGATGAGGGAGGAATCAGCGTACGTGTGCCAGCTTTGAAGGTCACGGGTTTTACTTTCAGCGGGAGCACGGTGTAATCAAAAAAGTTGCACGTTTAAAGGTTACACGTTAGAACGTCATTATCTGGAACTTTGGAAATTGATCTCTAGAGACAGGATAGGATCATTGAAACGAGAGGCTATTCCAAAAATAAGGGCAGCCTTTTTACGGGTAAAGCCCAATGTGGTTCAATCAGGGAGGCAATAAAATAAATAACTGCTTAAATTTACTGACCGAGTGAAATTTGCCCCATTCAACCCTTAAAAAAATACTGTAGAAGGCAGTTATCTCCCGATAATGTCATACTATTTTTAATCAAAAAGTACATGAGCCCTGATACGTTCAGTTAATTATGAGAATTCTTAAAATATTGGTGGTTTTCCGTAAACCCCTTGTGGAATAGAACATTTGTGCTATAATTAGAATGCTTTCATATGGTTTATATATATAAAAGCATTCGTATACCGAGTGATCTTCTCGGTACCAGTGTAACTACTCACCCATACTTCATTCCTCTCCCTTTCAGGGAGAGGGTAGGATGAGGGTGATTCGTGCATTTGTGTTAGAGCGTGGGTTCTTTACGCACTTTATTCGTGGATAGTCGCTGCATTCCCTGATTTGAACGTTTTTGAATATTTTTTCAATTCATCAAGAACTCTATGGCAATAATTCTACCCTCCTCCGCATACGAATTAAGAATTATTGGAGCTGAGGCGGTGAGTAATTACATTGAAGATGATTTCCTATGTCTCTTTCAATCAAATCATCTTCATATCGGTTGGTTTAAACCGATATCAATGTGCTTCTGTATCGAGCGTACTTACTCGATATAGAACGCTTTCTAATATTTGTTTCAATGAAAGCGTTCGTATATCGATCAGCGGCCTTCTATGCCGATTGTGGTGCTCTCCCATATCGATCAGTGTTCTTGCTGATCGATATAAGTGCTCTCCCATATCGGTATTAGCTTTTACATCTACCCAAAGGAAATTGCCTTTTGGGAAGGGATTGTACCTTAATAACCCACCTCCAAAGATGCTTCGTTCCGCTTCGTTATCAGGGGTGGTTTTTACCCGAAGGTTCGCGAAACGAATACTCCTTCACTGATCATACACTTCCTCCCCTTGATCTGGTTCGGATCCCCGGTCATTGGGTGAAGTAGGGCGGTGGCAGCCTCGCACCTTAACAACCTCATACCTTCCAGCGGTAATTAATTGAATGCTATTTTTCGAGGGCGATTTTTACCCGAAGCATCGCGACCGTTCTATGGGAGCGATGTTGCATAACAATTCCCCTGTTATCAAAATGATCTTTGTTTTTACTTCTATAGGAGTTCTCCCTTTGTGTCCTTTGAGACCTTCGTGGTACTTTTATTTCTTCCCCATCTCGTACCAGTCTACCACCTCGTTCGGTTGATTTTTACTTATGTAATTTATGATACGCATAAACCTTCAAACCTGTCAACATGTGTACGTGTAAACGTTTATATTTGCCAACATCAGTAAAAAAGGGTTTCGATCCTCTTCGTTTTATTGTGAAAACGATTAAATGTTTTTACTGGATCATGGAACAAACTAGCCTAAGGCGATTTTGGTCAGCTCACCTCCTGTTATTTTGAATTGCTAAATTCTTGAACCTGTTCGACCTTTATACATTCCCCGCGCCGTACCTGGAAAGCATCAAAGTCGCGGGCGACGACCGTGTTTGGGAAGATCGCCTGCGCTTCAGCCAATACATCCCGCTCGCGATAGCGGCGTGAGATGTGGGTGAGGATGAGATGCTTAACCCCTGCGCCAGCTGCCAGCTCAGCGGCCTGGCGAGCGGTGAGATGGGCAAACTGATCAGCCATCTCAGCTTCTTCCTGCAGATAGGTGGCTTCGATGATCAATGCATCGACATCCTGGACAGCCTGTACCAGCTCGTCGATGCGACCGACATCACCCACATGCGCCATCCGCGTGCCTGGACGTTCTGGCCCAAGCACCTGATCCGGGTGGATGTCACGCCCATCCGGGAGGGTGATGGATTTGCCATTCACCAGGTCGCGCCGCCAGGGTCCGGGAGGGATGGTCAGCTCATCGGCTTTTTCGGGCAGGAATGGACGGCGAGTTTTTTCCTCGAAGAGATAACCGAAGCAGTCGGGTCCTCGGTGCCAAACCGGAAAGGCGGTAACGGTGAAGTCGTCCTCATCCAGGATGAGGCCGGGGTTGATCTGCAAGAGCTGCAAGTCCATGGGTGGTTTGGCACCCCGCAGAACGATGCCGTAAATCAGGTCATGGATGCGATCAAGCGCCCATTGACCACCATAAATCTCCAGCTTGTCAATCGTCTCCCAACGCATGAAAGTGGAAAGCAATCCTGCCAATCCCAGAATGTGGTCCAGGTGACCATGGGTGATGAGCACACGGTTCAGACGTTTGAAGCCCAGGCCTGATTGCAGGATCTGGCGCTGTGTGCCTTCCCCGCAATCGATCAGGAAGCGGAATTCATCGTGGATGACCACCTGGCTGGAAAGCCCACGGTGGACGGAAGGAGCGGAAGCAGATGTGCCAAGGAAGACGATTTCGAACAAGGAAGCCTCGGGTGTGGATGTGAGTAGCGGTGTTGCGCTAGAATTTTACCTTATTTCTCGGATAAATGCCCCGGAGGGAGATAAGAGACCCTTTGTGCTATAATGCCAAAGATGACCGATACAGTGAAAAGCAAATCCCGCAGTAAAGGCGGAAAAAATACCACCCGCCGCTATACCAAGACCAGTCGGGATGCATACTCCAGACGAGGCTCGGTCAGACGCGGCAGACCTCCAGGACGTTCATCAACAAAGCGGACTGCCAACCCGAGCAGGGCGGGGCGTAAACCACGTGGCTCCTCAGGTGGCTGGCTGGGGTCACTCGGCTCCCTCTTTCGCACACCTTCATCTTCAAGACCGAGAGGCAGGCCACCGACGGAATCTACCTGCCCCAACGGGTATGTCGCTCGACCGCAAGCTCGACCTGATCGGCATCCTGATGCTGTTTGTCGGACTGCTCACCTTACTGAGCATAATCTCTGCCAGCCACAACCTGATCACCGCAAGCTGGCTGACCTTTTTTAGGGCGGGCATTTGGCTGGGGAGCTTATCTGTTCCCAGTCGGGCTGACGATTGTGGGTCTGTGGCTGGTGTTACGCAGCTTCCAGCGCGTACCCCACGTAGCTATCGAACGACTATTTGGAGTGGCCCTATTCTTCCTCAACATATTAGGTTGGATGCATTTCTTTTCCTTTCCTGATGATGCATACGCCCTGGCAGCAAGAAGCGAGGGTGGGGGTTACACCGGAGCACTCATTTTTAACCTGCTGTATCGCCAGCCTGGGATGGGCAGGCAGGCCATCACCCTGTTAGCCTGGCTGGTGATTGCGCTAATCCTGGTGCTGGACGTATCGGTGGTTGAGTTGTTTCACTGGGCACCTCCCCTGATGGTTCGTTTCCAGGATGGGCTCCAGGATTGGATTGACGAGCGACGCAATCACCGCGCCCAGTCCAGCAAAATCGTTTTCCACGGCAGCTAAACCGGTTGCACCTGCAACTGGCCGGTGGCGGAAGCACTGCTGAAGCAGAAATCAGGCTCCTCCCGCTGAGCACGCTGAATACCAACCAACCTCGACCCTGGGTTTTGCCCGTGATCGATCAAATCCTGGAAAAGGGTAACGAGACTGTATACGATGATGATGTAGATCGCCAACAGCGCGCGAGTGATCGAAGAGACACTACAGGTACTTGGCGCACCAGTCAACGTGGTCGAGATCAACCGTGGTCCGACGATTACCCAATTCGGTGTCGAACCCGATTTCATCGAGACACGTGGCTCACGCACACGGGTGCGAGTGGCAAAAATTGCCTCCCTGGCAGATGACCTGGCCCTGGCCTTATCCGCGCGGACGATACGCGTAGAAGCTCCCGTCCCTGGCAAGGGGTATATGGGCATTGAGGTACCCAACGAGCAAATTGCCCTGGTCACCTTGCGGGATGTGGTGGAAAGCGAGGCCTTCCGACGATTAAAGTCGCCCCTACGGTTTGCCCTTGGGCAGGATGTGGCAGGGCAACGCAGTAGCAGCTGACCTTTCAGCCATGCCCCACCTGCTCATTGCCGGTCAGACTGGCTCGGGCAAGTCGGTGTGCGTCAACTCGCTAATCTGCTGCCTGCTCTTACATAACACGCCGGATGACCTGCGCCTGATCATGGTGGATCCCAAGCGGGTGGAGCTGACCAACTATAATGGCATACCCCACCTGCTGGCACCCGTGGTCGTGGAGACCGAGAAAGTGGTGGGCGTGCTGCAATGGGTGTTACGAGAGATGGACATGCGTTATCACAAGCTGGCTCAGGCTGGCACCCGTAACATCGGCGAATACAATACCCGCCTCGAAGAGGGCGATGGAAAAGAAAAGAAGCTACCCAAGCTGGTGGTATTCATCGATGAATTGGCAGACTTGATGATGCTGGCACCGGAGGAGACCCAGGGAGCCATCACACGCCTGGCACAGCTTTCACGGGCCACCGGTATTCACCTGGTAATCGCGACCCAACGACCATCCGTTGAAGTGGTGACGGGCATCATCAAAGCTAATTTCCCGGCGCGCATCGCCTTTGCGGTAGCATCCAACACCGATAGCCGGGTGATCCTCGACCAACCGGGAGCAGAAAGGTTGCTTGGGACGAGGCGATATGCTCTTCCAGGCTCCTGATGCACCGTCTTCCATACGCCTGCAAGGAACTTACGTCTCAGACAGCGAGATATCCACACTGGTAAGCTACTGGCAAAGCTTCCTGCCCAGTACAGGAGCGCTTGTCACCATCTGGCCGGAGGTATCCCCGATGCATGTTCCAGCAGGTGTGCCCTTGGTGCAGATCCCTTTGTGGGAAGATATGCTGGCACAGGATGAAAAAGACCCGCTGATCGATGAAGCAATCGACCTTTCGCGGCGGCAAGGGCGAGCATCGGTCTCAATGCTGCAGAGGCGATTACGCATCGGATATACACGTGCCTCACGCCTGGTGGAAAGCATGCAGGAGAAAGGCATCATCAGCAAGGATTCGGGTCCACAGGGATATGAAATCCTAGACTATGGACAGGCCGCGCCGCCCGTTGGATGAAGCAATGAACTACCTCGAGAGGTCAGCGAATGGGGAGAGTCCGGCAGCTAGAACCAAACTTAACAGAGTGCGTATATATTTTAAACAATTCTAGCGGAGAGCTAAAATGTCTGACAAACCAAATCGAAAAATCACTATCCCCCAAAGCGGAGGTTTCTTTCAGGATTTAACCATGCGGATCAAGTTGATCCTGCGCCTGCTGGGGGATGGACGAGTTAACCCATTGCTCAAGGTGTTACCCATCGGATCATTGGTGTACCTGGTAATGCCAGATATTGCCCCTGGCCCGATTGATGATGCTGCGGTCATCTGGCTGGCAACTTATTTATTCGTCGAGCTATGCCCCCCGGCGGTGGTTGAGGAACACCTGGAGGCATTGAAGGCCACGCGCAAGGTGATGAATAGCTATCAAGAGACTTCACAGCCTGAGGGAGCAAGGCGAAGTAATTGACGGGGAAATCATAGATAATCAGGACCAGGAAGCGAAATGAAACACATACTGGTCGTGCTTGGGATTGCCATGCGTCATTATATTGGCTGGATGTACTTTTGGATCAACCACCGAAGGCTCCCACCAGCACAGCCACAGCGGCTTTTTTATCAAGGTGCCCACGCCAACCGTGGCGCCTTCACGACCTCGTCTACGGTAACCCACACTAACGCCCACGCCACAGTCATTACCACGCACATTGCCGACCGCCACCCCCACGTTACCCACCACGGTCAGCGAGCTACCTGATCCAGCAGGTTATTCCTGGCAGAAGGTGATCGGTGGGTTAGATAAACCCGAAGGTCTGGTGAATGCTGGCGATGGCTCGGGGCGCTTATTCATCATCGAGCAAGGCGGGTTGGTCCGCATCCTGAAGGATGGCGAATTGCTGCCAACGCCATTCCTGGACCTGACCCAAAAAGTGATCTGCTGTGGCGAGAGAGGCTTGCTGGGCTTGGTATTTCATCCCAAGTATGCTGAAAACGGCTATTTTTACGTTGACTATACTGAAAATGTGGACAACCAGCTATACACAGTAGTCGCGCGCTATAACGTGTCGGCGAGTGATCCGAACCAGGCAGACCCGGGCAGTGAAGTGCGTTTGCTGCGCATTGAGCAACCTTATAATAATCATAACGGTGGAGAGGTGCAATTTGGACCTGATGGCTACCTATACATTGGCATGGGTGATGGTGGATCGGTGGGTGACCCGTATGGCAATGGTCAATCACTGCAGACCCTGCTGGGAAAAATCCTGCGTATCGACGTGGACAATACTCAACCCTACGCTATCCCAGCAGATAATCCATTCGCCAACGGGGGAGGGTTGTGGGAAATTTGGGCTTATGGCTTACGCAATCCATGGCGCTTCTCTTTTGATAAGCTGACCGGTGACCTGTACATTGGTGATGTGGGGCAGGACCAATGGGAAGAGATCGATTTCCTGCCAGGCGGCAGCCCGGGTGGAGAGAACTTTGGCTGGAATTATTATGAGGTAACACGCCAGTTACCGGGGCTCGCCTCCCGCAGGAACGGAGTTCGTCATGCCGGTGGCGGAATACGGTCATGATATCGGTTACTCGGTAACTGGCGGATATGTGTACCGGGGGAAAGAACTTGCAGCATGGCAGGGAGTATATCTGTATGGTGACTATGGCTCGGGGCTGGTATGGGGCTTGCTCCATCTAGCCGATGGAAGCTGGCAGAATTCGCTGATGTTCGAGACCGGTACCAACATATCATCCTTTGGAGTGGATGAAAACGGGGAAATCTACCTGGTGGATTACAGCGGAAGCATCCTAATGCTGAAATGAGAAAGCTTGTGGCTCAGGGGGTTGTAGGTTTGAGAAAGCCCGCATCTTCCAGACCATGGATATGGCTGGTCTTCACCCTATTGCTAATCTCCGTGCAAGCCTGCCAAACGGTGCAGAAAGGGTAAGTACGGCAACCCAAGAGGAGCAAGCCAGAACCACTTAAGCAACCTTCGATCACAGCCAGTGCGACAAAGAGTATTCCCCAAAAGCCCGACGATTGCCCCTCCCATATTCACTCAAACATATACTCCCGCACCGACCGCTACCAAACCTACCGACACGGCTACACCAGAACCAACCGCCACAACCTCGCCAGCAGTGGTCTTCGCGGCCCTAGGGGATTACGGCTCGGGTGATCAGGCGGAGGCGGACGTGGCGAATTTGATTTTGAGCTGGCAGCCTGACTTTATCATCACCCTGGGAGATAATAATTATCCCTACGGGGAGGCTGACCATATCGATGAAGCAGTGGGGCAGTTTTTCCACAGTTACATATATCCTTACAAAGGCAGCTACGGGGCTGGGGCGGAATGAAAACCGCTTCTTCCCAGCCATAGGCAATCACGATGTGATGACCCATAGTGGGCAGGCATATTATGATTACTTTACCCTACCCGGCAATGAACGCTATTATGACTTCACCTGGGGATCAGTGCACTTCTTTGCACTGGACACCAACGACAATGAGCCGGATGGAGTGGGAGCATCATCCATCCAGGCACAGTGGCTGAAGGCAGGGCTCTCGGCATCCACATCAACCTGGAATATTGTGTACATGCACTACCCACCCTATTCATCTGGGTTGCATGGCTCCACGGATTGGGCACGGTGGCCGTACGGGGAGTGGGGTGCGGATGCGGTTTTGGCAGGGCATGATCACACCTATGAGAGATTAGAAGAGAATGGTCTGACCTACATAGTTAATGGAATAGGAGGGTCTGGGATATATTATTTTGTGAATATCCTGGATGGCAGTCTGGTGAGGTATCGAGGGGATTATGGGGCGATGAGGGTGGAGGCGACGGATAAGCATATGCGGTTCGAGTTCATCAACCGGAATAATGAGGTGGTGGATTCGTACGACATGGGGAAATAAAAAATCACCACAAAGGAAGCATAGGACACAAAGGTAATAAAATATTAGCCGCCGATACACGCTGATAAACGCAGATATATATATTATTAAAATGTTCTGGTTGAGAAAAACAGGTGAATTGTTATGCAACATCGCTCCCATAGAACGGTGGCGATGCTTCGGGCAAAAATCGCCCTCGTAACAATAGCATTCAATTAATTTCCGCAGGAAGGTATGAGGTTGTTAAGGTGCGAGACTTCAATTGACCTCTTCACACAAAACCTGAGGGACCTGACTAGGAAATATGAAAAGTGAAGGGTATTCGTTCCCCAATAAGAACGAAGCGGAACGAAGCATTTTTGGGGGCAAGTTGACAAGCTGCAGCCCTAGCCAATACTCCTCAAAAGTAAAATTCGCTTTTGGAGAGGCAGCTACCAGTATGTAATTACTCACTGGTTCTGCTCCAATAATTCCTGTTTCGTATGCGGAGGAGGGCAGTATTATTGCCATAGAGTTCTTGATGAATTGAAAAAAATCAAACACGTTCAAATCAGGGAATGCAGCGACCATCCACGAATAAAGTGCGTAAAGAACCCATGCTCTACCACGAATACACGAATCACCCTCACCCAGCCCTCTCCCTGAAAAGGAGAGGGGAATGAAATATGGGTGAGTAGTTACACTAGTACCGAGAAGACCACTCGGTATAGAAGGACACTCAGTACCGAGAAGATCACTCGGTATGAATGAAGAGCACATTATCGATCAAGATCAATCGATATACGAACGCTTTCTTATACTTTTCAATGAAAGCGTTCTGTACGAGTACAGTACGCTCGATACAGAAGTACACTGATTATAGCACAAATGTTCTAATCCACAAGGGGTTTATCAAAACTGGAGAAAACTTTAAGATTTCTCATTTTCAGAAAGGAAGTATGATATATCCCAGTTACTTTATGGATGCTGCGAGGGACTGGGTGGAGGATGGATGTGGAAATTAACGAAAATTCCCTCTTGACGTACTCGAGATTATAATGGTACACTCGAAAAGTTGTGAACTATCCAATTATGAAAGGAAAGGCGCAGTCGATGAACGATCTCATCAATCGAAACTTTGAAGTGCATGCAGTTGCCGCTGGCAGCGGACCTGCTGTGCCTTCGCGGAGCGCGCCTATCGCTCGTTAGGTTATACGGATTGTACCTTGCGACCACGGTGAGCTCCAACCCCGTGGTCGTTTTGTTTTAATTGTGGTGTATTGCATCTTACCGGTCACGGGGACCCTCTCCGTGACCGGTTTTTGTTTATTGGCGGGGAGGAAGAAGGACTGACTTACACCTCACCCCAGCCCTCCCCCAAAAATGGGGAGGGAGAAAAAGGAAGCAGTGACAACTACAGTAAGGAGTTTGATATGTCTGAGGCGATACAGGTAAAGAATGCATATAAAAAGTTCGGTAAAACCTCCCACCCGCTGTGGAAGGGGAGGACCGAATCCCACCGAGAACCGGCAAGCTGGTTAAGGTGGCGGTGGATCACGTCTCGTTCTCGGTGCACGAAGCCGAGATCTTCGGCGTGCTGGGACCGAACGGCTCGGGCAAATCCACGCTCATCCGCCTGATTGCCACGCTGCTGCTGCCTGACGCAGGCTCAATTATGGTCTTCGGGCATGACGTGGTGAGCCAGCCGATGCAGGTCCAACGCCTGATCAACCGGGTTTCGGTGGAAGCCAGCTTCTTCAAGAAGCTCTCACCGATGGAGAACCTGCTGTATGGGGCGCGCCTGTACGGGATGGAGGGCAAGGAGACCCGCCGAAAGGTGGTGGAGATCCTTACCCGCCTGGGTCTGGAGAAGAACACCATCCAGCAGCCGATGGAAGAGATGTCGCGCGGCATGCAGCAGAAAGTGGCGATTGCCCGTGCCCTGCTCTCCAACCCACGCTTGCTGCTATCTGGATGAGCCCACCACCGGACTGGACCCGCGTTCCAAGCGTGAGGTGCAGGCCGTGGTGCGTGAGCTGAACGAGCAGCATGGCACCACCATCCTGCTCACCACGCACGACATGGGTGAAGCGGAGGCATTATGTCATCGCATCGCCATCGTGGATAACGGCAAGATCGTGGCCCTGGATACCCCGCAGAGCTCTGAAGAAGCTCATCCCGCGCAACGGGCATGAGCCCACGCTGGAAGAGGTGTTCCTGGAGCTGACCGGGAATGAGCTGGTGTCGGAAGAGGAAGATGGAGGATGATATGTTATCTACAAGGGATAGTAATTGCGAGGAGAAAATCATACAACAAGGCAATTTCTATCTTGTACTAAGGAAATTGCTACGAAGAGTAGGAAGCTGCTTGAAGCGCTCATCATCAATGCTCGCGATGCTATGGGCTCAGGACGAATTCAGCTATAAAAGGATGTATGGAAAAGAATGCGTCAATCAGCAATCTAAGCCGGTATTGGAAGAGGAAGTAGGGTAGTAATGGAAGTGAACCCCCTCCCGCCTCCCCTAAATCCCCTGAACTTGAGGATTTGGGGGAGGACCAAGATGAATAGATGTTGGGTCTCGGAAGGAAATAACTTGTTCTCAACCGACCAATGAAAAATATGAAAGGATTGAAACATGAGTATCGACACACAGCTCTTTGAAGGCAAATTGATCCGCCTGGCACCCATCGACCACGAGAAGGACCCGGAGGTGGAGTCGCGCTGGACGCATGACCTGATCGCTCCTGCGAGCCTTATGGCGGACAGCCTGCCATGCCTCTTCTCCGTTGCCCAGATGAAGAAGAAATATGAGGCCATCGAGAAGGAAGTGGACGAATCAAAAAGGTTGTTCCACTTCACCATCCGGGGCAAGGGAAGATGACCGGCTATTGGGTTTCGTGCGCATCGAAGGGATCGAGTGGACGCATGGGACTGGCAACCTGAAGCTGGCGATCGGCGACCCGGCTGAGCGTGGCAAGGGTTATGGCAGTGAAGCGCTGCAACTGATCCTGCGTTTCGCTTTCAGCGAGCTGAACCTCTACCGTCTGTCAGCGGTGGTGGGCGAGGATAACCCTGGGTGCGCTGAACTTCTTCAAGAGATTTGGTTTCGTGGAAGAGGTGCGCCGGCGCAAGGCGCTGCTGCGTGATGGGCAGACCTGGGATGTCGATCCACCTGGGTTTGCTGAGAGATGAGTGGCTGGCGACGAATCTGAATGAGGAAAATCATCATGAAAAATGACCTACTAGCTGGAGAGCTGGTGCATCTAACAGCTGAAAACCCTGAAGTCATGGCGGAGGTGCTTTTCACGCTGGAGCCAGGATACGGAATGGTTGCGCTTATTGGATACCGATCCACCCAGGCTGCTCTCAGAGAAAAAGTGGAAGGAATGGCTGGAAAAGGACCTGGAAAAAGATGCAACGAATGAGTTGTTCTTCGCCATCCGTACGCTGGAAGGTGATGCCTTGATCGGCTTTATCGGCTTGTTCGACCTGTATCAAGCAGCATGGTGACACACTGGTGGCGATTGCCCTGGGTGAGCGTAAATTCTGGGGCAATGGCTACGGCACAGATGCCATGCGGGTGATGCTGCGCTACGCATTCAACGAGCTGAACCTGAGCAGGGTGGGCTTGATCGTCTTTGAGTACAACCCACGGGCGATCCGTTCTTATGAGAAGGTCGGTTTCATCCCTGAAGGACGCGTACGCGGAGCGATGCTGCGTGATGGCAAGCGTTGGGACTTCCTGTATATGGGTATCCTGCGGGAAGAGTGGCTGGCTAAAGGGATCATGACCAGCTGATGCTAAAGGTATTGAAAGATGGATTTTTTCGATTGATGACCGGAAGGTGATTTATGGAATACAAACTTATTGTACGGTACTCTTGTGCGCCTGACAGCAGAGGAACCGCAGGAACTTGCAGGAGTATATTGCACGTTGGAACAGGGATTCAGAATACCTGCGCCTGCTGGATGCTGAACCTGCAACCAGCTCTCGGTGAAGAAACTGACGGAATTGATCCAGAAGAGACCAGGAGAAAGACCCACCCGCAGTTCTATTTCTTTGGCATCCGCACCCTGGAGGGAGACCAGTCTGGTTGGTTACATCGGTCTGGACGGAGATGCTATTCCCCCATGGCGAGCTCTTTGTGGGGATTGGCATCGGCGAGCGTGAGAATTGGGGTAAAGGGTATGGTACTGATGCGATGAAGGTGATCCTGCGCTATGCCTTCCAGGAGCTGAACCTGAGAAGGGTGAGCCTGGACACTTTCGAATATAACCCACGTGCCATCCGCTCGTATGAGAAAGCTGGCTTCGTCCACGAAGGACGGGCGAGGGACTATCTCTATCGGGAAGGGCGACGCTGGGATTTGATCTTTATGGGTATCCTGCGGGAGGAATGGCTCGCACAAGGACACGGGTTAAAGTAATTGGAGTAATTGAAATGGCTACATTGGTGAATGAATTCAGGGCAACTTATGCCTTTATGGAACGCAACGCCAATCTGGTGAAGCGCTACTGGTCGTGGGAATTGGTGTGGATGGCTTATTCCATCGCCAACAGCCTATCGGTGAGCTTCATCGGGCTGGGTATGGAGAAGATCGGCGGGGCTTCGCAGGCGAATGGTCGCTACCTGGTGCTTTACCTGGTGGTGGGCACGCTGGTCTGGCGCTACCTGTCGCTGATCTTCTACTGGATCACGGATGTGATCGGCATGGAACGCTGGGAAGGCACGATCGAATACACGTTGATGGCACCCATCCGGCGCATCACCCACATGGCCGGGCAAACGTTGTGGGCAGTCATCTACAGCATGTTCTCGACCGGGATCATCCTGGCGGTGACGGTGGCGATCTTCCACATCGACCTGAGCCAGGCCAACCTGTTGGGCGGCATGGTGATGCTGCTGGCAGGGAGCCTCTCGTTCATCGGTGTGGGTGTGATGGGTTCGGTGCTGCCGCTGCTCTTCCCTGAGCGCGGCTCACAGATGACGCACGTCATCATTGCCATCCTGCTGCTTGTTTCAGGGGTGTATTATCCGGTGGATGTACTGCCTGGCTTCCTACAGAAGCTGGCAGTTTACAGCCCGGCGACTTATGTGCTGGATGGCACCCGCCAGGCGCTACTGGAAGGTACGCCAACCCTGCAGCTCTGGCAATACATCTGGCCAACGCTGCTGATGGGTGTCGTGGCCATCCCGGTGGGGTTGTGGGTGTTCGGTCTGGCAGAACGCTACGCCAAACGGACCGGCAAGCTACACCGGAATGGGTGATGATAGAAATGGGCGAAGCGTTATAGTAAGATAGCGAGAGCGACTACGCTCGTATAGAACACTCGCGTTGCTTCGGGCATAAACCGCCATCGCTGCTTCGCCCCTACGAATGAACGCTGGTCTGGCTCGCCAATGACGAAAGGTGAAGAATGTCTATATTATCGGCGAATAATCTAGGTTTATCCTTCGGAGCGTTTGACCTATTCCGCGGGATATCGGTGACGATCGCCAATGACAGCAAGATCGGTCTGATCGGTCCAAACGGGATCGGTAAAACTTCATTGATGATGATCCTGGCAGGTTTGAACCAGCCTACCACGGGCAGGATTCATATTGCCCGTGGCAAGCAGCTGGGATACCTGCGCCAGGAGGCCAGTGATACCCTCGGAAAAACCTCGGGTACAGGTACCCTCGGAAAAACCTCGGGTACAGGTACCCTCGGAAAAACCTCGGGTACAGGTACCCTCGGAAAAACCTCGGGTACAGGTACCCTCGGAAAAACCTCGGGTACAGGTACCCTCGGAAAAACCTCGGGTACAGGTACCTTTACTCAGAATGCTAGCTCAGCAACACTCGCGAGTGATGAGAACACAGTATATGGCGAGATGCTATCCGTCTTCAACGGTCTACTGGATGAGCAGGACCACTTGCACAAACTGGAAGCGGATATGGCAGGTGGATGTTATACCGAAGAGATACTTACCACCTACGGCGATCTGCAAGCTGCTTTTGAGCATGCCGGCGGTTATGACTATGACCTGCGCATCCAGCAAACCCTGCAAGGGCTAGGGTTGGGTAAACAGACCTGGGATATGCCACTCAGTCACCTGAGTGGTGGTCAAAAAACGCGGCTGTTGCTAGCTCGCTTACTTCTTGAAAAGCCCTCCCTGCTAATGCTCGACGAGCCTACCAACCATCTGGATGCTGAGGCCATCGAGTGGCTCGAGCACACGTTGAAGGAATGGAATGGAGCAGTGTTGGTGGCAAGCCACGACCGGTACTTCCTGGATAATACCGTGAGCACGATCTGGGAGATGAGCCATGCGGGGATTGAGGTTTATTCCGGCAATTACAGCAACTACCTGCTCCAGCGGGACACACGCTGGGAATATGCTCAGCGAGTATTCAAGGAGGAGAAGGAGCGGCTGCAGAAAGAAATGGACTTCGTCCAACGCAATTGGGTACGGGCAAGCACACATGCACGTGCACTTGGTACACTACGCAAGGTGACGCGTGAGCTGGCAGCTGTGGATGCATATGGGATCATGGTTCTGCGCAGTGGGAGGAACTGGCATGAGCTTGACTTACGAGCGGATAAGCCACTGGATGTGATCGAGGCCATCCGCAAGGTGAACGCACTTGAAATGCCAGGGCGACCACCGATGATCCGACCCCGCCTGGTGCCAGCTACTGACAGCAGCAATATCATCCTGCGGGCTGAAAAAGCCCTCATCGGCTACCCCGGGCACAAGCTGTTCCAGGTGCAACGCCTGGAGCTGCGACGCGGGGAATGTGCTGCGCTGATCGGACCGAATGGCAGCGGCAAGACGACATTTCTTAAAACCATGCTTGAGCAGGTGGAACCCCTGGCAGGCGAGGTGCGTTTAGGTGCTAGCCTGCAAATTGGCTACTTTGCTCAGGCGCATGATGACCTCAATCCTGAAAATACTGTGTTGGACGAGCTGCTCAGAAACCGTGAGATGGACCCAGAGCGAGCGCGAAGTCACCTGGCGTTGTATCTGTTCCGTGGGGATGATGTATTCAAGCCGGTTGGTGCCCTGAGCGGAGGTGAGCGCGGGAGATTGGCGCTAGCCATCCTGGCACTCAGTGGGGCGAATTTCCTGCTGCTGGATGAACCTACCAACCACCTAGACCTACCGGCGCGTGAAGTACTGCAACAGGTTTTACAGGATTACCCAGGCACCATCCTGCTGGTCTCCCATGACCGATACCTGATCGACCAGCTGGCGAGCCAGATTTGGGAGCTCAGGGATGGAAGGTTGAGCATGTTCAATGGGACTTACCGTCAGTTCGTCCTACAGCGGATGAGCTCCAGCTCGAAGGCTCCGCACATGCTTTTACCTTCCAGGCCGCAGGCACGCGATAACAGCCGGGAAACGCGCCGGCTCCAGCAGGCAATGGAAAAGTTAGAACAACGCATACGCGAGCAAGAGCAAGCTGTGCAACGCATCTCACATGACCTGCAGCATGCCAGCGGATCGAAAGGATTTGAAACTATCAATGACCTGAGCTGGAAGTATGCCAAGGCTCAGGCAGAGCTGGAAAAATTAACCCACGAATGGGAAAAGCTGGTGGAGAAAGCATGAACGAGCCAAGACCCTACCGGGGCGAGCGTGACCTGGAAGCCATGCGTGACCTGCTTGTACGGGGACGCCAGGCTAGCAATGGCACATATTATGTTCACACCGGAGATTTGAACTGGTGGCTGTACTACCCGTCCCTGGAGGGGGATTTCTGGGACCACATCCACCTGTGGGATGACCCGGAAAACCCCGGGAGGCTCCTAGGTTGGGCGTTGATCTCACCTGATTGGGTGGGCTTTGACGTTTACGTCCAACCAGAACACCGGGGCAGCTTGTTAGCCACCGAAATGTACGTGTGGGCTGAGGAAAAAGCAGTGCGGGTGGCTCATGAGAAGGGTAGGAAGACTATTTATGCGTTATGGATCTACCATGATGATGCGGTACTGCGTCATCACTTCAGCCAGCGGGGTTACCGACTTGGGCGGGGAATGGTGCACTTTACCCGAACCCTGGACAGCACGATTCCCACAGTCAGGTTGGTGGAGGGATATGAGACGCGCGAGTGCAAGGGTGTGCAGGAAGTAGCTGCCCGGGCGAAGGCGCAATATGGAGCATTTGGCTCGTCAGCATCATTCGACCGTTACCTGGAGCGCTTTACAAACTTCATGCGCTCACCGGTTTATCGATCTGAGCAGGATATCGTGGCAGTGTCTCCAGACGGGCAGGTCGGCGCATTTTGTGTGGTGTGGATCGACCCGGTCAATCAGGTCGGGCTGTTCGAGCCAGTGGGTACCCACCCGGAGTTCCACCGTAAAGGATTGGGCAGGGCTGTACTAACAGAAGGATTGCATCGCTTGTATGAACGTGGAATGCGTAGAGCAATCGTTTCTACTTATGAGGATAATATTGCAGCCATAAAACTCTATGAATCGGTGGGCTTCCGAGTGGCAAATCAGCTAGGCACCTATGAAAAGGATGTGTGAGATGGACATACGTGCATACAACCGAGAGAAATGGGACAGGCAAGTGGAATATGGCAATCCGTGGACTATCCCCTCCAGTCCGGAGGACATCGCAGCCGCGCGGCAGGGAAAGTGGTCCGTCTTGCTCACCGAGCAAAAGGCAGTGCCGCGTGCATGGTTCCCCCAAGACCTACATGGGGTGGACATCCTGTGCCTGGCATCGGGTGGCGGGCAGCAAGGTCCGATCCTGGCAGCAGCAGGAGCGAACGTAACAGTTTTTGACAATTCGCCCAGACAGCTGGAACAAGACCGGATGGTGGCAAAACGAGATGGACTGGTGTTGATCACCGTCGAAGGTGACATGCGTGACCTTTCAGTCTTCGGTGATTGCAGCTTTGACCTGGTCTTCAACCCTGTGTCGAACGTCTTTTGCCCGGAAGTACGTCCGGTGTGGAGGGAAGCTTTCCGTGTCCTGCGCCCTGGAGGCGTATTACTGGCAGGCTTTGACAACCCAGCGATGTACATCTTTGATGGTGCGTCAGCTTTGAAGGGTGTATTTGAGGTGAAATATCCCCTGCCTTTCGACGCCACAAAACTCAGCGAAGAGGAGCGCCTGCGTGAATTCGGGGATGAATCCCCGTTGGAATTCAGCCATTCCCTGGAGGAGCAAATGGGTGGTCAATTGGAGGCGGGTTTCGTTCTGATTGGATTATATGAAGACCAGCAGAATTCACCCTTGGGGAAGTATATGCCAGCTTATATCGCCACTCGAGCAATCAAGCCTTTGGAATGAGTTGGCGGGATTGGAATATCGATCAGAGGTATTGAAAAGCAAGAACAGGTGTGTAGGAAGTTTTAAATGGACAGCACAAAAAACTCAATGAAAGCAGAGCCACTGTTGAATAAAATGCTATTACTGTTCATGCTCGCCATGGTCCTGGCGAACGTGGGTGGCGAGATGTATGGGATGCTGCTTCCACTTTATTTGAAGGAGCTGAATGCCAGTGTGGTGCAGATTGGTTTATTCTTCACCATCTCACAGATCATCCCTCTGGTAGTGCAAATCCTGGGCGGCTGGGTGTCTGATTCACTGAGCTCTGTGACGAATGATTCATTCCTGAAGTGTTCGGAACCAGAAACCTGAATAAAAATATTGGATACAATATGGATAACATCATGAAAATCGAACCTAAGATCCTAGAAAAAATATCTTCTCACGGAACTGTGGAAATCCCGGGGCTGGTTTTGCGCGGCTTTGAAGGTGAAGTTGATTATCCCAAGATTGTGGCGATACTGCATGGTTGCGCTGTCGCTGATGGACTTGAGCGCTCGGAGAAGCTGGAAGATGTCGTCAATACCTATGCCCATCTGCACAATAGCGACCCAACCACAGACATGCTGTTCGCGGAGGTCAACGGTGAGGCAGTTGGTTACAGTCGCATCTGGTGGGCAGTGGAGGGCAGCGGTCAATGGGTAGGCTTCCAGCTGGGTAACGTGCTACCCCAGTGGCGCCACAAGGGAATTGGTAGCATGTTGCTGCGTTTCAACGAAAATCGTTTGCGCCAGATTGCCGCGCAGCTCAAGGAAAGCGGGCAGCTACCAGCCAATGCTCCCTGCCTGCTGGATAATTTCGTCAGCAGTACTGAGACCGACAGAGTAAACCTGTTGGAACAGCGAGGATACAAGGCAGTGCGCTACGCGTTTGAGATGGTGCGACCAGACCTGGAGAACATCCCAGACCTACCTTTGCCGCCGGGTGTAGAAGTGCGCCCAGTGGAATCCGAGCACGTCCGCATGATTTGGGAAGCATCCAACGAAGCCTTCCGCGATCACTGGGGCTACATCCCCGACCCGTGGGAAGAGTTCGAACGCTTCATGAATGACCCGGATTACGACCCCAGTATATGGCGAGTAGCCTGGCAGGGGGACCAGGTGGTGGGGATGGTGCTGAGCTACATCGACAAGGATCAAAATGAAATTTATAGTCGAAAGCGTGGATACACCGAGAATATCTGCGTGCGCCGGCCATGGCGTAAACAGGGAGTGGCGAAGGCCTTGATTGCGTTGAGCTTGATCGCCCTTAAAGAGCGGGGTATGATGGAGGCAGGACTAGGGGTGGATGCGGAAAATACCTCGGGTGCCTTGCAATTGTATGAGAGCATGGGTTACCGGGTGGTTAAGCGTAGCACGATCTATCGAAAACTGATAAACGTTTGAATGTTAGAAGGTTTGAACGTTAAAACGTTGGAAGGCTGGAACGTTAGAACGTAGGATCGTCGGAAGGTAATAACTATGGTAAATGGGGAGAGGGTAGAATATCATGCCCTCTCTCCCCTAGGTTAGTAGAAGAGTTTTTCACCCGCTCGAATGGGGGCTTTTAAATGGTTTTCAAATGGTGTCAGCGGGCATGACCAGTAATCGTTATAGGCGCAATACGGGTTGTATGCCAGGTTGAAGTCCACCCTGAACCGGTTATTGCCCAAGGCTTCAGGTTCGAGGTAGCGCCCAGCTGGGTAGGTTTCCTTACCCGCCAGGCTATCTACAAAGGGTAGGAAATAACCATTTTCACTATGATAGATGGTCAACTCTATCGGATGATCCTCAACCATGAAGCTAAACTTGCCATAACGCTCATATTCTTGAATATCCCCGGTGGTTGTTTGCATCTCGATGTGCTGTTTCTCTGGGAATTCTTCCACACTGACTTCAAGGTTTAATGCCGGATTGGGTGGGAAATACTTGAGCCCTTTGAATGTCTTTTTTTGGTCTGTGGTCAATGGGCTTTGACCGTCATGGGAAAAGAAATCGTCCTTCATTTTTCGAAACTCATGCAAACTGGTCATAATCATTTCTCCGTTATGAATACTTAGATGGCTCGGGATACAAATAGTGGCACGACACAGTGCCGTTATTAGAATGTTAATATTGTATAGAGGATATACTTTTATAATGATATTCTAGGGTTATATCCATTGGTGATTATGTTTGGTTATTAGGTCTTTAAATTGCACATGACAAGCAGAATGGTGATCGTTACTGTGATAGACAAATATCGCAACATAGTACACTCATCCATGTTAGGTGGAGATTGCTTCGGGCTAGCGCCCTCGCAATGACACACCCAAAGGAGGAAAATCATGCCCAGAGATCTACCCCTTGGAAATGGCAACCTTCTCGTAGCTTTCGATCAAAATTATCATATTCGCGATCTATATTGGCCACATGTTGGGCAGGAAAATCATGCTGTGGGGCATCCATTCCGCACGGGGGTGTGGGTGGAGGGGCAATTCCGCTGGTTCGACGATGAAAAGTGGCAGCGCTCGTTGAAGTACCAGCCTGATACCCTGGTGAGCGAGGTGGGACTGGAACACCCGGATCTAAAAGTAGCCATCCAATCTGCAGACATGGTGGACTTCCACGAAGATCTATTCATCCGGCGGATGGAAATCAGCAATCTAGATACAAGGGATCGTGAGATAAGGCTATTCTTTCATCATGATTTTCACATCGCAGGCAACGACATCGGGGATACTGCCTACTACGAGCCTGAACGCCGGTCGGTGTTTCACTATAAAGATAAATACTGGTTCATGATGAATGGAGCAGTGGCGACTACAAAAGGCGAGTCTGGACCTGGATGGTCACCTTCACAAGACAATTACCCAGGGTTGGTGACGGGTATTCACCAGTGGGCGTGTGGACTGAAGGAGATCCGCAACTTGCAGGGCACCTGGCGGGATGCAGAGGATGGGCAGCTTGAAGGTGGGGTGGTGGCACACGGATCGGTCGACTCAACCATTGGTTTTAACCTGCATATCAAAGCTGGTCAGACCCGCCTCCTGTACTATTGGATGGCAATCGACTCGGACTTTGAAGGTGTAACCACGCTGAACCGGATGGTACGCCAACGAGGTCCGCAATCATTCATCGACCGGACGGTGGCTTTCTGGCGCTTGTGGCTGAAGGTACACCTGCCTGAAATGGATGGCTTACCGCAGCAGGTGATTGACCAATATAAACGCAGTCTCTTAACCATACGTACCCAGATTGATGAGGGAGGGCGCGGTCATAGCGGCGAACGATTCGGATATCTCGTCGGACGTGCGCGATACCTACAGTTATATGTGGTCGCGGGATGGGGCATTGGTCGCACATGCGCTGAACAAGGCAGGCTACCTTGACCTGCCACGGGCGTTTTTCAATTTCTGTGACATGGTGCACAGCCGGGAAGGCTACCTGCTGCATAAATATAACCCGGATGGCTCGTTAGCCTCCAGCTGGCTGCCGTGGGCGGTGGATGGGGAAAAGCATTTACCCATCCAGGAGGATGAGACCTCCCTGGTACTTTGGGCACTATGGGAGCATTTTTCTCGTTATGGCGACGTATCATTCATCAAACCGTTGTATCGGTCCTTGATTTGCCCCCTGGCAGATTTTATCGCTGGATACCGTGATAAGAGCAGTGGTTTACCTCTCGCAAGTTATGATCTGTGGGAGGAACGCCTGGGCATTTTAAGCTGGACAGTAGCAGCCACATGGGGTGGCTTGAATGCGGCTGCTCATTTTGCTGATGCGTTTGGTGAGACTGAGCGAGCAGAGAAATACCAGCAAGCGGCGGTTGAGATCAAAGCTGGTGCGGATGCACATCTCTGGCAGCCGGCGCTCAACCAATTTGCGCGGATGGTGAATATCAGGGAGGATGGCAGCTGGGATTGCGATGGGACCATCGATGCAAGCCTGGTAGGATTGTGGCAGTTTGGCATGTACGCTCCGGACGATCCGAAAATCCAATCCACCATGCATGCTATCCGGGAGCAGCTGTGGGTGCAGGACGAATGTGGGGGGCGTGGCACGCTATACCAATGACCAATACCACCAGGTTAGCCAGGATATCTCCAACGTGCCGGGAAACCCATGGTTCATCTGCACCCTTTGGCTGGCAGAATGGTACGCCTTGGACGGCAAAACATGCGGATGATTTGAAACAATCCATGGAGCTTCTGGAATGGGTGGCTGCGCATGCCCTACCAAGTGGGGTTTTAGCCGAGCAGGTGGATCCGTATACCGGTCAGCCAGTTTCGGTCAGCCCGCTCACCTGGAGCCACGCAGCTTATGTGAGCACTGTGCTCACATACTTGCAGCGCAAGAAGCATCTCAGGGCATAATAAATCAAAAGCAAAAGGGCAGGTGATTGTGAACCCTGCCCTTCTGTTATGAACGTAATACTGAATGATTACCCGAGTTTCGTCCCGCATTCGGGGCAGAACTTGGCTCCTTTGGTATCAGCACCGCAGTTTGGGCATTTTGCCGGAGCTTGTTCCATTTTCGTGCCACAATTCGGGCAGAATTTGGCACCATGCGTGTCGGTACCGCAGTTTGGGCATAAGGCTGCCACCGGTTGGGTCATCGGAGTGCCACATTCCGGACAGAATTTCGTTCCTGGGGCAGCCAGGGTGCCATCCTTGGGGCATTGTGCCATTTGGGTCGTGGCTTTACCGGCGGCTTCTACCGCTTTACCGACATTCTTAAATGCATCTCCCAACCCAAATGCGGTGGCGAATCCTTTAATCGCGGCTCCGGCCTGAGCGCCGCGGGCTTCGGAAATCTCATCGGTGCGAGGGCTGTCTTCCTGGCAGAACCCACTCTGGGTATCGAAATCCGATAGACAAACGATGCGGTTGCAGGTAGGGCACTCACGGAAATGTACCTGGCACTGCTTCCAGGCAGATTTCAAGCTGGGTGGGATTCATCTTGTAGCTGTAGCGTGGGTCTTCCCCGACCACATTCTCTGCCATGGTGCTCCCCACCAGAGGAACTTTGCGCAGTAAACCACCGAGGGCAGATTTCCCAAGATCCTGTTTCACAGTATCGACAAAATCTGGCTGGCTGCGAAATTCGCGACCACAGGAATCACAATAAAAAATGGCATAAGGACCAGCACCGTCATTGCGGATGTCGTAGCGCGGCATTCGAGAAAATGTCAGGCATGTATTTACTCCTTAGACTGTGAGATTTTGGATGAATTATTCATGAGGATTGCAGTAGCTGGTAAGTATACATTCGAGCGTTTGAGGGATGTCAAGCAGAGGCGGTGGAGAGAGGGATGAAATTACAGTTTTGTGAGGTGAAAGGATCGAAGAAATTAATCATCCAAGAATAAAACGCGAAACCATGAATGGCGCATAAATGACCTCACAATACCGGGCATGGATCGCCGAAGGGAAGAATGCTTTGACCTGCATAATTCACAGGTCTCGCAATCACCATTAAGCCACCTACCGATTTCCTCCGGTTCCCAGGTATGAATATAGGGGAGGAGAAAACATCTACAAATCAAGCGCCAGTCAAGAATTTCTTTATTTACGTGTAGATAGCGCCCGTCATTCCCATCTGTTATACTTATCTGCATGACCATTAAAGCCATCATCTTCGACCTTGGCGGAGTGCTGTTGCGCACCGCTGATTTTGCACCGCGAGAACGGCTGGCTGCCCGCCTGGGAATGAGCCGGTATAAATTGGAGGAGTTCATCTTTGGTGGTGAATCAGGTGAGCGCGCCCAAAGGGGAGAGATCATCCGTCCAAGAGCATTGGGAGAACTTGCGCCGCCAGATCAATTACTCGCCTGCAGAATTTACAGCCTTGCTGGATGAGTTCTTCGCTGAAGATGAGCTGGATCATCGACTGATCGATTACGTACGCAAGCTGCACCAAACCTATAAAACCGCGCTGCTCAGCAATGCCTGGGATGACCTGCGTCAGGTGATCGCCGAGAAGTGGCACTTTGAAGATGCGTTTGATACCATGATCATCTCAGCAGAGGTGCGTTTGGCCAAGCCGGACCCACGCATATTCCGATTAGCTTTGGCCAGGTTAGGGGTGGAAGCCAATCAGGCCATTTTCGTGGATGATATGAAGCGTAACGTTGAGGGCGCAAAGGCTGTCGGACTGCAGGCGATCCAATTCCAGACATCCCAGCAGATGCGACTTGACCTGGAAAAGCTTTTGAATGGACATTGAGGGGATACCCAGGTGAGATTCGAGCAGTCATCTTTGATTTTGGGGGAGTGCTGGTGCGCATGGTGGATGATCGTCCGCGTCTCAAGCTGGCTGAACAATTGGGAGTACCACTATCCAGACTGGATGACCTGGTGTTCTTCAGCGATTCCGCCCAGAAGGCGTCCAAGGGAGAGATCAGCGTTGGAATGCATTGGGAAGCAGTGCGGAAGGCACTGGGCATCCGACCCGAAGACATGGCCAGGTTTCCTGGAGCAGTATTGGTCAGCAGATGATGTGAATTGGCAATTGCTGGATTACATCCGTGAATCTGCACCCGCGCTACAAGGTGGGTTTACTCAGTAATGCCTGGGATGACCTGCGCCAGACAATGCATACACGCTGGGACATCGATGGGTTGTTTGACGAGATGATCATTTCAGCCGAGGTGAAACTGGTCAAGCCAGACCCGCGCATCTTCCATCTGGCTTTAGTCCGATTGGGTGTGCAGCCTGAGGAAGCAGTCTTTATTGATGATATCGAAGACAACGTCATAGCAGCCCGTAAGGAAGGATTGATCGCCATCCAGTTTCAAGATACGCGAAAGACACTGGATGAGCTGAACCAATATTTAGCCGAGGGTGATGAGGCGGTATGTTGTTGGTGATTCTCTCCCACTATCAAGCGAAGGAGATATTAGATGCGCAGCGCAGCGGGAAGGATTCTGTAAATATTTCCCTGGATCTGGGTCTGAGCACCACTCAGCTGCATCTGCTTCCACATGGGTTACAGCTCACCGGATGGTGAATTCTTGAAACGTGGGCAGATGTCGAGGAGATCGCCAGATCCACTTCAGGCTGTTATGTGATCGAAGATGGGTCGCCGCGTGCCATCCAGTACTATTCAGAGCTGACCGATCGAGTTTACAGCCTATACCCAACCCCACGGGCACCTACCATGCTTGTATCCGGCATCCCGATGCATCGTATCAAGGGTACCGACCCTCACCAGGATACCTTGGAGAAGATACGTGCCATAAAACCCCTAGTTGGGCAGGTGCTGGATACTGCCACAGGCCTGGGGTATACAGCCATTGAAGCGGCCAGGACGGCAGAACATGTTACAACGATTGAGCTAGATCCAACCGCGTTGAAGGTGTGCCGACTTAACCCGTGGTCACAGGAGCTGTTCGATAACCCGAAGATCACTCAGGTAATTGGAGATAGTTTCGATGTGATTGCAGAGATGGAAGCCGGGCGATTCACACGGGTCATTCATGACCCTCCTGCTTTCAGCCTGGCGGGTGATCTCTATTCCGGGGAATTTTACCGAGATCTCTATAGGGTGATGCGCAATCGAAGCTTACTTTTCCATTACATTGGTGACCCCGAAAGCAAATCGGGGCGGAGCAATACTGCTGGGGTGATACGCCGCCTGGAACAAGCTGGCTTCAGACAGGTGAAACGTGCGCCCCGGGCATTTGGGGTGATGGCGGAGAAGTGAGTTATGCCCTGGATTATTCGCCCGTATATAAAATCTGATCGGTCGGCGATTTAAGTGGATATATGCCATGGATGAATTCGCTCGTCTCGAGCTACTTCAAAAGTACCCGCGTTACAGTGAATACCTGACTGACGATATGTCTTATTACCCCGATTTTGAGCCGGAGAGTCTATTTGTGGCAGAAGTCAACGGGCAGGTAGTTGGAGCACTGCTTGGAGCGAATGGATACGAAGGCGCTTTGAGCAAATCTATCAGCGTCAGATACGCAGGCGATTGCTGCTGCGATTAGTGACAGATGTTTATGGTTGGCCGGGTTGGCTACCAGCCATCGTATACAGAATGGGCAGAACGGAAAGTGATTGCGCCTGAAATCGATCGCAACCAATACCCTGCGCATCTCCAGAGTGGTATTTTGGCAGAATGGCGACGTCTGGGTATTGGCACAGCGCTAATGATGCAGTTTGCTGACTATCTGAAAAAGAATGGCAACCCTGGATTTCATCTGTATGCGTCATCTTACCCCGCTCTTGGAGTTGCTTTTTATCAGAAGCTGGGTTTGGAACTGCCAGGACGATTTGATTGGCGCCTGCATCATGGTTTTGATTGGATGAATGCAACCGAAAAACTCTTCGGAATGCGGATAATGAGAATTGAATGGTATACCGATGTAGCTAGTTATAAGCCGATGTAACCCAGAGAAAACCATAACGAGGAAAAAATGTGTTCAAGGAGCTGATCATGGAACTCACCTCACTCAATATCCATCAAGCTGCTGACCTGTTGAAACAAAAACAGATTTCCCCCATTGAGCTGACCCAGGCGCATTTAGAGCGCATCCAACAGCTTGACCAACGCCTGAATTCATTCATAACCTTAACTCCTGAGCTTGCACTCCAACAGGCACGCCAGGCAGAGACAGAGATCCAACAGGGAGAATATAAGGGGGCTTTACACGGAATTCCACTGGCTTTAAAAGACCTGTATGAGACCCAGGGAATACGCACGACGGCAGGCTCGACCTTTTTTGCGGATTACATCCCTGAATCTGATGCATGCAGTGGTACAGAAGCTGAAAGAGGCCGGTGCGGTGCTGCTTGGTAAGCTTAACATGCACGAGATTGCGCTGGGCGTGACCAATGAGAACCCACATTATGGTGATTGCTGCAACCCATGGGATCTGACCCGCATCACAGGAGGCTCTTCAGGTGGGAATGCTGCCGCCCTGGCAGCCGGTTTGTGCATGGGTGCATTAGGCAGCGATACCGGCGGCTCAATCCGCATACCGTCTGCCCTGTGTGGGGTGGTGGGTCTCAAGCCGACTTATGGGCGGGTGAGTTTGCGAGGAGTGATCCCATTGAGCTGGAACCTGGACCATGCCGGACCGATGGCGCGCTGCGTGCGGGATGTTGCCATCCTGCTGCAGGCTATCGCCGGGTACGATCCACAAGATGCCTGGTCGGTGGACATGCCAGTGGAGAATTACCTCACCTTACCAGACAAAGACCTGCGTGGCTGGCGGATTGCCCTGGCAATGGATGGTTATTTTACTGATGAAGAGGTCGTGGATGGAGAGGTACTGAGTGCGGTAAAACAGGCGGCTCAGGTATTTGAGAGCCTGGGAGCGCAAGTGGAACAAGTGTCCTTCCCAAATGCTCGCGAAGCCACGATGGCAAATGGACTGATGACCCCCAGTGATGCAGCTGCCTTTCATCACCAGCGATTGGCTGAAAATCCACAAGGTTTTGGGCAGGATGTGCTTAAGCGGTTGCAAATCGGTGCTGCTTATACTTCGACCGAATATTCACTGGCACGGCGGATGCAGACCATCCTGCGCTGCCAATTCAATGAATTCTTAGAAGAATTTGACCTGTTGCTTACCCCCACCACACCCATCACCGCTCCGGTTAGAGGATCGGCAGATGCGGTTGAACGGGCCAGGTTACTCACTCGTTTTACAGCACCGTTCAACCTGACTGGACTGCCTGCACTCTCGATCCCCTGTGGCTGGACTGGTGAAAAAATGCCCATCGGCTTGCAGATTGTAGGCAAGGCGTGGGCAGAAGCGAAAGTGTTATTGGCAGGAAAGCTTTATGAGCAAGCGCGAGGATTTCAGATTCCTATTGCGTCACTCACCTAACTTTCGCAAGGCAATTGATTGCTTGATGCTGGTCTCGGCGAAAAAGTAAACCAGAAGGAGGGTGATGGCAGTCACAAATAAATCATAGGGGCTGATGGCTGCTGTAACAGAACCAAGTGAGAGGTTGAAAGTCACGAAACCGCCAAAATACATCGCAATGTTGAGCAGGATGGCCAGAACGCGCACCTCGGTGGGTCCCAGCTTGCCATATGAGATTTTAAATTCCCCCATCACATTCATGCGCACATACACCAGAACTGACATTGCGATGTAAGCAATGCAACACATGCTGGCAACCGAGAACTTGATATAAGGGCTCAATCCCATACCCAGAATAATGATGATTTCAGTGAGAACATCAGCGACATGGTCGATAAAAAAGCCATACTTGGGGCGTTCGATGTGACGATATCTGGCTAAAGTGCCATCCAGACTATCCCCGAACCAGTTGATGATAAAGCCAAGCGTAGACAGCCATAAGAAAGCAGGGTGGTATTGACTGAGACCATATCCGAGTGTAATCACCAATGCCCCAATAATCCCGATGACGGTCATCATATCCGGTGTTGCACCAGGCCGGTAAATGCGCAGCCAGCCATTGCAAGGCCGGACGTTCCAATGGTCCCAGAAGGATATCATTTACACGTTTATGGTCTTTAATGTCACGCATCTCATTCTCCGTTTATCAATCTCATTCAGGAACCTGGTCCATGGCGTCTGGCCACACAGGGAAGGTCATCGCCCACTGGCTGGGATCATGGCGGATAAAATCTTCAGCTATATGCAAGATTATTTCAGCATTGAGCATAATTTCAGTGTGCCGATCTGGGTGCGGCTGCATCTCAATCGGCTCAGAGAAATGAAACTGATATTTTCCATCCGATCGTCTATGTATCGCCGCTACGATTATTGGCACGTGAGCTTTCAATGCCAAAAAGATATGATGGATGGGTATGGCAGCTGGTCGACCGAAGAACTTTGGGCGGTAGAGGTAAGTTCATCTGGGCGATCGATCCCAGTAATGACCATTCCCCCAGCTTTAAGATGGTCCACTGCATGTTTAAGTGATCCGACGGAAGCGGGAACAATATTCAATCCGTTTTTCATGCGCATATCAAGCTGCTTTTGATATCCTGCATTCAGCTCAGGTAAGGTTAATGTAAGGGCTTTGATACCTGCCAGCCCGCCCGCTTGAAAGGCCATATCAAAATTACTCATATGTACCCCAGCTACCACCAAGCCTCGGTCAGAAAATTCAGGACGCTGGACGAGCTGTATCGCAAAGGGTGAGGCTCGATGATGCGCAGGAATGCTGCGGGATTATTTAAATTGTGATACAGGTCAAAGATCGAACAAGCAATGTTGCGAAAATTATCCTCCACCATCTTATCCAAAGCGGCTTGATCTAACTGCTCTCCATTTGCTACCCATTGATTACAACGCGAGGCACGGACCATTTTCCAACTCTTGCGAGCAGAAATCCGATCGGCAACAAATAATGCAATCCGATGACCCAGCCAATAGGGTGTGTATCTTCCGAGTAAATAGGCAAGTTTTAGCCCGAAAGGGCTATTGATGATTCTTCGAGGATCGATGTTCATGTTAGTTTCAGGTGACGAAGGCGATACAATTTTAACATGAACTGGTCAAAAATTATTGCTACCTGCTGATTGCGATTATTATCTCTGCCCTGAATAAAGCAAGAGTCACATGGTTAATGTGATGTTATACACTCGAAAAAATGGCTATTTATCGGTTACGATGAGAATATGCAAAATGTATAATGATTGGATAAACTAAGTCTAAATTTGAAGGATCAGGGTGAGGATGGTACAGCATGAGCGAACCCTCGGTGGTTGAACAACCCAAAGCAGACATAAAAGCCACGCCAAAAAAAGGCCCACGTGGCCAGGTGACGGTATTTGCAAACTGGTGCAAAGGCTGTGGCATTTGCGTTGCATTTTGTCCAACCGGTGTTCTGGCATTGGATGATGATGACCATCCCGTGGTGGTTTATCCCGAAAAGTGTACCGCCTGCCATTGGTGCGATACCCACTGCCCAGATCTGGCAATCGTGGTCAAGAAGATCGAGATATAAGGAGGGCAGATTGACAGTTAAATTGATGCAAGGGAATCGAAGCGGTTGGATGGGGAGCGATTGCAGCGGGATGTAAATTCTACGCTGGCTACCCCATTACACCTTCCACTGAAATTGCAGAGATGTTATCCAGAGAGCTACCCAAGGTGGGTGGTAAGTTCATCCAGATGGAAGATGAGATCGCCAGCCTGGCAGCCTGTATCGGAGCTTCGGTAGGTGGCTTAAAAGTCGATGACCGCCACTTCTGGTCCGGGCTTTTCTCTGATGCAGGAGCATATTGGTTATGCTGCCATGACCGAGATCCCAGTCGTCATCGTGGATGTGCAGCGACTGGGACCCAGCACCGGGCAACCCACCAGCGCCTCGCAAGGGGATGTGATGCAGACACGTTGGGGCACCCATGGAGACCATCCGATGATCGTGCTCTGCCCGGTATCAGTCAGCCAATCCTTCGACTTGACCGTGAAGGCATTTAATTATTCTGAAAAATATCGTACCCCGGTCATCCTGTTGCTGGATGAAGTGATTGGGCACATGCGCGAGAAGATCGAGCTGCCCGAATTTGAATCGGTTGAGCGAGTGGAGCGGATTGCCACCGACGTGCCGCCTGAATGGTATAAACCCTATGGCGATTCCCTGAGCGATGTCCCTCCGATGGCGAATTTTGGAGAAGGTTATCGCTATCACATCACCGGTTTGTTCCATGATGTGCTGGGTTACCCGACCACCCGCCTGGATGAGATTGACCCATGGATCCAACGTGTGCATCGCAAGATCGAGCGCAATCTGAATGACATTACTTCTGGTGGAAGAAGATTTATCGGAGAGTGATAAGACGGTCGTGGTCGCTTATGGGGCCTCGGCACGCAGTGCCCGCCATGCAGTCAAGCTGGCACGCCAACGACGGACCAAGGTTGGGATGGTCACCTTGCTGACCATCTGGCCATTTGCTGAAGCTGAGATCAGCCGGGTGGCACGCATTGCCAAGCGCATCATCGTCCCGGAGATGAATCTGGGGCAATTAGCCCTGGAAGTGGAGCGGGTGGCCGGGCGCAATAAAGTTGTGCGCGTTAACCGTGCCAATGGTGAGATGGTCACACCGCAGATGATCCTTGAAGCGATTGAGGACAGGTAATTATGCCGACACAGGCTGAACATACCGAATATATGTATTTGCGTCCCACCAAGAAATTCCCCAACGTATGGTGCGCTGGGTGTGGGATTGGCATCGTGATGGGTGCATTGATCCGCGCCATTGACCGCATCGGCCTGGAGAAAGATGATGTGGCTTTGGTGTCTGGGATTGGCTGTACCGGGCGCATGCCGGTGTATATGGATTTCAACACCATTCATACCACCCATGGTCGTGCACTGGCATTTGCCACGGGATTAAAAATCGCCAAACCAAAGATGAAGGTAATCACCATCATGGGAGATGGGGATGCAATAGCGATTGGCGGGAATCACTTCATCCATGCTGCCCGTCGAAATATCGGCATTACTGCCATCGTGGTGAACAATGCCATCTACGGCATGACCGGTGGACAGTACAGCCCGACCACACCCGTCGGTGCCAAGGCTGCTACTGCCCCTTATGGAAACATCGAGCCACCCATGCCGATTTGCGAGCTGGCGAAAGCAGCCGGAGCGACGTATGTTGCCCGAAGCACGGTTTATCATGCAGTCGAGCTGGACCGCTTTATCGAGCAAGCCATCCGTAAGAATGGCTTCAGCCTGGTGGAAGCAGTCAGTTACTGCCCCACGACCTACGGGCGGATGAACAAGCTTGGAACCACCGTGGACATGATGCGCCTGCTAAAGGAGAATAGCATCTCAATCACCGCAGCTGAAAAGTTATCACCGGAAGAGCGGGAGCAAAAAATCGTGCGTGGCGTCATGCATGATGTTGAAAAGCCAGAATATACCCAGCTCTATGAACAGCTCATCCAACGAGTGCAGCAAGCACAACCAGCCAACCCAGAAAAAACCTGAGGAGGTGACCAATGGCACTAAAAACCATGGTAATCGAATGGAAATCCGGCTGGCAGGTGAAGGCGGGCAGGGAATGATCCTGGCTGGCATCATCCTGGCGGAGGCTGCAGCGATTTATGATAACAAGAATGCCACCCAGACCCAAAGCTACGGTCCGGAAGCACGTGGTGGAGCCAGCAAAGCTGAAGTGGTGATCGCTCAAGGAGAGATTGACCATCCAGATGTGATCATTGCAGATGTTCTGGTTGCAATGAGCCAGGAGGCATGTGATAAATATGCCGGTAATCTGAAAAAAGATGGTCTTTTGATCGTGGACCAGGAAAGGGTGGGGCGGGTGCCATCAAGCCGGGCGATCAAGGTTCCCATCACCCGCCTGGCACAGGAGAGCAGTGGGAAAAGCATCACGGCAAATGTGGTCGCACTGGGGGTGCTGGTGGGTTTGACAGGTGTGGTTTCACGGCAGGCAATCATCCAGGCTGTGGCTGCGCGTGCGCCTAAAGGCACCGAAGAGATGAACAAAGCAGCATTATCTGCGGGTTTTGCTGCCGCTGAATTGGTGGGCAAGAAACATCCTCACAAAACGTAAACAGGAAATAAAAGCCTGTGGTTCTCGAAGCCACAGGCTTTTTTGCTATTACATGAACTTCTCCTTGGGATTTAGCGTAATAAAACTAGAACCATGAGACCAGGATGCAAACGATGAGTGGGAAAATGGCAGAGTTATCCAAAAGAATTTCAAAATCGTACATAATAGTAGGCATAGTTTTACTGTGCCTTTCTGCAACTTTGGTGGGGTGCAAGAAAGACCCAAAGGTGGAGTTCATTCAGGGGGTCTGGTACTATATGGATGCTCACCTGGCGAATATACCATCAGAAAATGCCCAGGTGACCAACTGGGTATTCGAAAATGGTTACTTTTCAATGGACAGCTGTTGTTTTGTTGAGGTGAATTATTCAGGTTATTACAGCGTTATGGATCAGACAGAAAACTCGCTGACCCTGGAGCTTTTCAATTTACAGGGTCAAGTGGGAGACACAGTCCTTTATCGTGATGACACATGACCACCATCATCAAGATTGATACAGAGACGGATACAATCCGGATCAATGGTGATGGACCTTATACCCGCATCAGTCCGTAACCATCCATCTTGACGGGTCATCTTCCGGTATAAAATAAAGTCACAATTGAATATATCCAATTTGGGTGCCATATCCCCCGGATGGGATGGCTCAAAGGCGAAGCCGGTGTGATTTGGAAACAAAGTCCGGCGCTGTCACGCAACTGTAAGGGATTTATTCCCCAGCCAGGTCGCCCGCCCAAGTTGGGTTCACCATCACCTCGCTGAAAGGAGCTGTGAACATATGCAGTACCACCCAAGCATGATTTTCACCCCTGTCCAAAAGCGACAGGGGTTTTTTTTGTGTAAATCTGGAACCTGTATTGGAGAGAATATGAAAGGTCTATATAAATCTACTTTCTATCATTCTCATTGGGCCTTTTGATGGTCAGTGGCCTTATCGCATTTTCTCCAAGCGAGTCACAGCTCTCGCAAAGATCTGCTCCCGATCAATCCCAGGTCATTCAAGCTGGTCTGGACATACCTTCAATCACAACAACAAGCGGATGGAGGCATCCTGGGTTTCAGTGAGCGTCTCAGACCCCGACACCACAGCCCGCAGCGTGCTGGCATTCATCAGCGGCTGGGGAGCCTGTGAGTGGGGTGATCTCAACGGAGGGCAATTCCATGCTCGACTACCTGGCTACCCAGGCGATCACATACACCCACGACACCACGGGTACTTTATTCCCTGGCCGGGCAGGTATACTCCTTGCGGCGATATCGTTGTCTGGTGAGGATCCTTCAGCTTTTGGAGGGATGGATCTGGCTGGAGAGCTGGAAGCGAGTTTCCACGCAGATAGCGGTGCCTACAGCACCACCGCCAAACAGGATATCAGCAGTGGGGAAGCCAGTGACCTAAACCAGGCGTGGGCTATCCTGGGGTTAAGCCTGGCTGGCCATACCCTACCCGACGCGGCAATCCAATACCTGATCCAATCACAAGCGAGCGACGGCAGCTGGGGCGCTGGTGACCCGGATACGACTGCGCTGGCAGTGACTGCACTGCTTGCCAGCCGGAAGGTCAACTGTACAAGATGATGCCATCCAAAGTGCGCTTGGTTATTTCCATAACACACAGGCTGCCAGTGGAGGATGGAAACCTTCCTGGGACACTGACCCACTCAACGCTGATTCCACTGGTTGGATCCTACAGGCATTGGTTTCAGCTGGCGAAGACCTCAGAGGTCAAAGCTGGAAAATTGATCAGACCAACCCGGTGGATGCATTGCTGAGCTTGCAGAAACCGGATGGGTCAATTGGTGGCACATATGCCAACACCTACAGCACCGCAGAAGCCATCATCGGTCTTTCTGGAATACCACTTTCCAATCTGGGGTTTCTCCAGCCAGTCATCGAGCCGGATTGGCAGTATTTTCAGGGGATGATTCAGTGTTTACCGCCTGTGTGAGCTTTACTGAAAGCAGCATTACCGGATTGGATCTGTTGCAACGCTCAGGGCTGGTTATAGAAACCGCCACCAACCCTAACCAGGGAACCGCGGTGTGCAAAATTGGCGATGTAGGCGATGCCTCCAATGATTGCTTTGGAAGCATGCCCAATTACTGGTCGTACTGGCAGCTGGGAGAGAATGGTTGGGGTTATTCCGCGATCGGTGCAGATCAGAGCCAGGTGGTGGATGGTGGTGTGTATGCCTGGAGCTGGGGGACGTGGAGATCCTCCAGCATAATCTCACATTCCAGAATATCTGTGAAGGCGTTGCTTTCGTGCTACCAACTGCCACGGAGACTTCCATCCCTCCAACCAATACTCCGCAGCCAACACCTATACCAACCCTGGTGCCTGCCACGGTACCACCTCAGCCCAACTGCAACGGTCACGCCTGCTAAGACCGGGACGGGTAGTTATATCGTGTATGCGTCAATTTTGCTCGTATTGGGTGCGCTCATCATCTACCTGATACGCTCACGCAGTAAATAATGGCAGGAATATTGATTTATAGACATATCGTAGACCTGACATTACGATGAAATCCCGCCTGTTCAGCCTGGCCATCTATCTCGCAGCCACCCTATCGGGAATGCTGGTTCTATTATACCCATTCTTTCTCCCCGCGATTTCCCAGCAGGCAGGTTTTGGCACATTGAGGCTTGAACAGATGCCGATCATGATGACCTTGCTGTTGGGGCTTTGCCTGCTGGTGCTGTTATTTGAAGCTCAAGGCCCGATGGTGAATACCAAGCTGATTGCACTGCTTGGTATTTTGGTGGCGATCAACTCTGCCCTCAGGTTTATCGAGACGGCCATCCCTGGTCCGGGTGGCTTTACCCCCATATTCTTCCTCATCATCCTGGTAGGATATGTATTTGGTGGGCGGGTGGGTTTTCTGATGGGTGCACTCACCCTGCTCGTCTCTGCGTTGGTGACGGGGGGTGTAGGACCATGGCTGCCCGGGCAGATGTTCACTGCAGGGTGGGCAGGGATGAGCACGGCCTCTCCTGCGCCCAATTGTCAGGAGCATTCGCTGACCAGGCAAACCAGAGCACAGTACATCAACCATCAACCCAGAAATCATCCTGCTGGCAGTCTTTGGATTACTGTGGGGCTTTTTATATGGCGCAATCATGAATCTATGGCAATGGCCTTTCATCATTGGACCACAAAGACCAATCCTGATACGGCAGGTCTGGGTATATTGGAGACGCTCCAACGCTACCTGGCATTTTACCTGGTGACTTCACTGGTGTGGGACGCAATTGCAGCCATCGGGAATGTTCTGCTCATTATCACTTTTGGTGCGCCCGCACTGAGAGCATTGCGACGTTTCCGTCAGCGCTTCGAATTCAATTACACTCCTGAGACAGGCATTGTGAGTAAACAAGAAGGGGGGAATCTCACCGGATGAAACAACCCTGGGCATGGGTAAGCTGGCTGATCGCAATCCTCGTGATCCTTTCTATCACACGCAACCCGCTCTACCTGGTGCTCATCTTAATGTGCATCCTTTTTGTGGGCATAACCTTACGGCAAGCAGGCTCAGAGCTAGCCAGACCAATCTCCTTGTGGAAATTTGCCGGCTGGATCATCCTGCTTGCCACCGTATTCAATGCCTCACTTCCCATTATGGCGAGACGGTTTTGTTCACCATCCCTGGTAATCTACCTTTGATCAGCGGGAATGTGACCCTGGAAGCGATGGTCTATGGCGCCACGAATGGGCTGGTATTGACCGGCATGTTGGCAAGCTTCACGGTGCTCAACCTGGCTTTACCCGTGCGTGATCTGATCAGCCTGATCCCGCGGGCGTTTTTCCCGATGGCGGTGGTGACGTCCATCGCGGTCACCTACCTGCCCACCACCTTACGCCAGTTCCAACAGATCCGTGAAGCCCAGGCTGTACGGGGTCACCAGATGCGGACGCTGCGGGATTGGCTGCCATTGTTGATGCCACTCCTGGTGGGTGGACTGGAACATGCCATGCAGCTGGCTGAAGCGATGACCGCGCGTGGATTTGCCAGCACACGAGCCATGAGCGGTGGACGGCAAGTTTACCCGCGTCTATGCATGTTCCTGGGGTTGGTGCTCCTGGCATTCGGCTGGATCGCACAGCTGGAGGGAGCAGGGGTAAGTGGTGTGGCAATCATCCTTACAGGGGCGATATTGATCCTTGGGGGGCTTTGGTACCTGGGACGCCAGTCTTCACGAACGACTTATCACCGCCGGGCGTGGGGCTGGCAGGATTGGCTGACGCTTGATTTGTTGCCACTAATCGTCCTATCCATTTGTTTGCTCCCTGTACCTGGGTTGAGCCGCCAGACGTTATATTATGAGCCTTACCCAGCCCTTACACTGCCACCTTTTAGCCCTTGGCTCGGGTTAGCGATGCTTGGATTGCTAATCCCTGGGCTGCTGGTATTGGAATAAAAATGCAAATGAAGATAAGGAATTTGTGCCAATAAGGAAGAAAAATAATGCCAACACCTGATTATGAATATCGTGGAATGATGGCACAGACCTGGGACTTATTTCGCGGCGATACCTCCAAATGGGAGGACCGCAACTTTTTACCTTGAGATCATCCGGGAATCAGGCGAACCTGTCCTGGATGTGGGCTGTGGCACCGGGCGGCTGCTGCTGGACTATAAGTCGCTAGGAATGGATATCGATGGGGTGGATATCTCGCCAGAAATGCTGGATTTATGCCGGCAGAAGGCGGCTACATTGGGATTGCACCCCACCGTGTTCGAAGGAAATATGGAAACCATACAGCTGCCGCGGCTGTACAAAACGATCATCGTCCCATCGAGCAGCTTCCAGCTGTTACTTGATCCGGAGCAAGCACGCCTGGCGATATCGAATTTTTTTAACCACCTATTACCAGGTGGCACCTTGGTAATGCCATTTATGAAAGTATGGAAGGAAGGATTTGATAGTTCCTGGCGGCAAACGGGAGAAAAGATTCGTCCGAGTGATGGTGCAACCGTGAAACGCTGGTCACGTAACTGGTATGACCCAGAAACTCAGCTAGAGCATACAGAAGACCGATACGAAGTCATCAGGGATGGCGTCACAATATCCAACGAGTATCATGTGCGTTCTCCTGCCACCACGGGAATATACCCAACAACAAGCACAGGATCTGTATATCAAATCAGGCTTTGTGGACATTTGTAACTATAAAGGCTTCACCCGTCAACCGGCAACAGCGGATGACGAAATATTCTCGATCACCGGTAAGAGACCCTAAAGATATCAGTCAAGAGCTGTGAAAAGGGCATAGAGGGGTATAGCAGCCTGTCGTGCGGCTATGTTCGGATGCGCCTGGTGAGATCCATAAGATATTGGACGATTTCTCGGATGGAATCGTTGCAGATACGGTACCTGTGGGCTTACTCATCTACGAGCAGCTAAATGGTCTACATACCATGACGGGCTAAAAAGGCTGAATGATGGCGAATGTTATAATACCCTGACATTTTTAATCAAGCAGGGAGAGGAATTTGGAAAATGTCTGATATCTGGCAAAAGAATATCCGCACCTACCGAACCATCATCCAACAAAACCTTGGCCCCAAAGTGGTCAATGTGGTTTCCGGCAGTCCGGCAGACCAGGCTTACTGGCAGGAGAGGCTGGAAAAGACACGCCAGGATGTATTTCGGGCTGATGGTGAGACGATGATCCTCTCCAGCCTGGAGAAGACCCGCAAAGGGAACTTCCTGGGTTCGGTGAATGCCTGGCATGGATATTCAGAAAGCACTGAAAGGTCAAACATTGCCGCCGGTGATATTGATGAACATGGTATTTGGTTTAGGCAAGCGGCTCAGCCCATTCACCCAAGCTCTGACCAACCGCAAACCCGCCTTCCCAACCCCCATGTGCACCTCCACAGGGAAACTTTATCTGAGCACTGCAGATGCAGCTTCCATGTCAGCAACCTTGTGGCTGCATCACCTGGAAACCAATGGTTTTAGAGGCATCGTGATCAAATGGGGTGATGAAGCGGTCATCCCTGGGAAGATTTGGGAAGCAGGCACACGCGGATACAAGGATGTGGATGGGTTTCGCTTTGTCTGGCAAACCGAACCGACCGAGGACCTGGCACGCGAGAAGGAATGGGTGGAATTCGATGCGCACACCTCTCAAATGACCTTCCAGTATACCCGGCAGGGGCTGGAGGGCCTGCAGCAAAGATTATCACGGCGGGGCAATGACCGTTTGATTGGGGTCAACCTGGGTAGCCTGGGGATCAGCTACCACTTGATGGAAGTGGCGGAAGAAGTGTTTCGGGGCGGAGGTCTTGGATGATGCCAAATGGGTGGATTGGGACCCTTACACCTGGATTGCATTATCCTGCCAGGGGGAAGCTGAGTGGAAAGCTGAAGCCGCCCGGGAAGACCGGATGGGGAAAAATGGATTGCGAGACCTGGAAAACGCGGATCCCAGATTTTTACCAAAAAATTCAAACAATGCGAAACCTCTTCCAAAAACGTTATGGGAGACTGCCCGTGATCAAAGTGTTGGATTTCGGAGAGCCCTATTGGATGGATTGGGGGTTGCACCTGAGCTTGAGGCGCTCATTGGAAGCCATGACCACTGATTCTGAGCTGGGAGCAACTTCTCGAGAGCTATTTCATTTACCTCATGAACGTGATAAAAAAGGTAACATCCTTGTGCGCAGCACAATCCCACCTGGAGCGGATATTCGAGAACTCACTACTGGTTGACACGGTCATCACCGAACCTGAGACGGTGATGCATGGAGGGGTGGTGGTGGCAGGCAGGCATCGAAAATTGGAGATGCCAGATGGGGGAAGTGCATTATTCTGTGCAGCTGACGGGATGAAATTCAATGGATCCGCATGGGATTGCATTCAAAGCGGTTGGGAATAAGTTCGAGCTCGATGAAGGTGATCGCCTGACACACCTGTACCTATCAGATGGGACGCTTGATATGCACTCAAATGAAGTCGCTGGTTAACTATGAGGGAGAAAATTATTCGATGCCGGTGATGGGCAACCCGATATCGTTCGAAGAAGCAACCAGGCGGATGTCTGTGGAAGACACCCGCCTGGTGGAAAAACGCTGGTTGGATACAGTGGTCTGGCTGGCTTCGATAAACGCTGCCTAAGGTTGGACCAAACCGGAGATGGTTTGGGCAGTGGCGGAATCGGGGGTGATGATCCAAATGGTCGTATCTCCTGAGAGATATAAGGAGCTGTAGCCGCCTGAATAACTCCAGGTGAGAGTATCTCCCTGCTGGACGGCGGATACACCAAAGCGAGTGTTTGCATACTGCTGGAAGTGCAGTGGCAAACTCTGCGGCATCGTTGGTGGTATCCCAAACAGTCTTCATCACGAAAGCCGTGGCGCTCGTGGCATCATTGTGGAGCACCAGATACTCATCCCCTCCCCAACCTGCCGCGGCTGCCTGGGCGGTTGCATCCTCCAGGCGGGCGTTCGAATTAGCCCCACGCGCCAGGATCAGGTAGGTAGTACCACTCCCCCATCTGGTTGCGCATGACTTCACGCCAGCCTTCACCGAGAGCTGTGGTTAGATCAGGCAGATCCACCGGGATGGGGGTATCGGAGGGGTAAAGCGAGGGATGCAGGATTTGCTCGGTGGAAACGGGCGGATTGTTGTAAACATCATCGACGGCAGACCAACCTCCATGTTCGAATATATCAACGACGAAGGTAGCTCCCTGACTGTAAGGAAAGAGCAGATCATCCTTCATAAATGCCGGAGCATTATCATAAATCGGGGTTTTCAATGAGTTGTTAAAATCATCAATCTGCTGCTTGTCCTGGTCAGTAGCATAATATGTTTGCCAGATAAATGCAGATAAGGTGGCGTCTCCCTCTACGAGTGCTTGAATGGCACCGCAACGCTCGGTATCCACTTCGCAGGCTTCCTCGTTGAGATTAAGTCCATTCTCGAGGTCGTAATTTTGATCTTGAAGGACATGAGTATATTCGTGTGAGTAAGTCAGGCGCTCGGGTCCTTGAAAACCCTCGCCCTGAACGACAAACATCTCATCTGTTTCAGGATCATAATAACCAGCTATCTGTTCACTTTGCAGATCGATTTCAAAGGTACGCAAGTCAAAACCGGGGTCCAGAAGTCCGAGGATGGTATACTCCAAGACTTCATCGGAGATTTCTTCGTCAGTGTAGTCTGCCTCAAAGTCGTTGATGACATTTTGGCGTAATGCATCGGGGGAAAGCAGGACGACTGGCACGGGGTACTTAGGTTGTAAACTACGCTCCTCGATCACCTGAGATTGGATCTGGTTGATCTCGGTAGATAACTTGAGCATCCAGCACTGAGGTGGGGTAGGGCGTCTTGGTCGGTTCTTCTTGGGTGGCTGAAGCAGTGACTTCAGCCACCGGGGTCTGAGTGCCAGCAGGTTCTACACCAGGAGTATTTGTGGGCAGCTTAGTGGAAATCGCCTGGGTAGGCAGGCTGGTGCGCGTGGGAACCGGTGTGGCCGTGCTGATGAAGCCACAGGCCAGTGAGCTGATTACCAGGATGATGAGTAGACATAACCTCGACGCATGGATTTCTCCTCAATGCAGATGAAATGAGATATCAACCTCCCGCAGTTAGGATTACTGCGGGAGGTCAGTGGAGCAATGGATCACAGGTCTAATGATGGTGTGCAGCTTCAGCGGCTTCAGCTTCCGCCTTGGTTTTATGCACCGTGCCATCCGGGTGGTTGGGTGGAGAGTAGACGGTGTAAAGCTTTAGTGGCTCTTTGGATGAGGTGTTGATCACATTATGGAAGGTGCCTGCGGGTACGATCACCGCATCACCTGCGTGAACCACATGTTCCTCCTTGCCGTTGAAGACAAATTTCGCCTCACCTTCCTCGATGCGGAAGAACTGGTCCACAGTGTGATGGACCTCGTTGCCGATATCTTCACCTAGCTGCAGGCACATGACAACCAGTTGGGCATACTTGCCCGTGAACAGTACCTGGCGGAAATACTTGTTTTTTTCGGTAAGTTTCTCGATATCTCCAACGAAACCAGTCATAAGATTTTGCCTCCTATATTGTGATATTTTGGATTATCCATGATTATTTCAAGTATAGCATAAGAAAAGAGGTGTTTTAATTGAAGCTTCGTCTGATAAGCGGTATGAGACGGTGTAAACGCCAGGATGATAGCAGCGATTCAACAAGAGTTTGCTAAAAGATAAAAGCTCTGCTGAAATTTAAGCAGGTTACGCAGAGATGATTGATATTCGAGATAATTATCGATAATGATCTTGAAGCCATGCATAGGGTGGGTGAAATTGACAAAGGAAGTATATTGAGGCATGGAGTAGATGTTATTAACCTGCATTCGCATGCCGATTATTATGGAAGGCGCGTCAGCATCACCTAAAATTATCGTTTGAAAAACGAACTTTTATTATGCTTCTTCACCCGCCCAATCGTATCAATGATTTTTATAAGCCCGATTCACCCAGAGTAACCTGTACCTCGATCTGGTTATCATTGCGCATGATCGTCAGCGTCACTGTATCGCCTGCGGAATACTGGAATAAAGTATTGACGTAAGCGTGAGTCTCGTCCAGGGAGGTATTATCGATCGCGGTGATGATATCACCAACTTGCAATCCGGCCTGGCTAGCAGGGCTGTTGGCAGCTATATCAGTAATGTAGACCCCATACTGCGCAGGTAAATGGTAGATGGATGCCACACGTGGAGTGATCGGCTGGTAGCTGATTCCCAGGTAGGGGCGAGAAACATAACCCTTTTGAATGATCTGATCAGAAACAGCCCTGGCAGTGTTGATGGGGATGGCAAAACCCAATCCTTCTGCTACAGTCCCTGTACCGCTGTTGCGGACCACCAGGGTGTTAATGGCGATCACTTCACCAGCAAGATTCACGAGCGGGCCTCCTGAGTTACCCTGATTGATGGCCGCATCAGTTTGGATCAATCCGTCAATTGAATATCCCAGACCTGAGTCAATTGAACGACCAGTAGCACTCACCACCCCGACTGTGACGGTATTCTTGAAATCACCCAGGGGTGAGCCAATGGCGATGACCGTCTCACCGGGATTGAGTGCGTCAGAGTTACCCAAGTTAGCAACGGCTGGTACGGTGCCGGTTACCTTAAGCACTGCCAGGTCTGAATACTGATCGGTTCCCACCAGGGTGGCATCCTGCTGACTGCCATCCGCGTAAATGACCTGGTATTGATTGGCACCCTCGATGACATGATTGTTGGTCAGGATATAACCATCGGAAGAGATGAATATCCCACTTCCGGTGGAGGTTTCAACACCGGTGGGCCCGAAGAAGGTCTGTTGCCCGGGGATGGTTGCAACCACAGTTACCACGGATGGTCCCACGTTTTGGACAGCCTGGGTGATGGCGGTCTCGACATCAGTGGTATTCACCGTCAGGGTTTGGGTATTGCTGGTAGCAGGTACCACCTCAATTGATGATGGGCTTGAGGTGGCAACGACAGCAGACTGCTCCTGGCTCATCAATCGGTACACGATGACTCCCCCTGCCATGGCACCGAACAGTGCTGATCCTCCAAGCAGGATAATGGCAAGAACATATATTAGCAGCTTTTTCCAAGACATTGGACGCCTCCATAGATATCTAAATCATTTCTGTAAGATGCAGATTAAGTATATACACAGGACATTTAGAAAATATTAAGAATAGATTGGTGAAATATGTGGATTATGGTTGGGGTGGTTTACGAGTGAGTTGACGAATGTGCCAGCCTAAAGCATCGGTATGGATCTATTACCTTGATAGGATTGAAAGAGCCTCCACCAAGGGGGCGGCCAGAAATGTTATACACTGAACACCTGATCCTTTGCTTCAATTTCAATTTGATATTCTGAAACCAGCAGTCTATCTTTCCATAAATCGAGATTTGGATTATAATACAAATAAGACATAAAAAGTCTTATATCAAAATGGCAATATAAGATTGGCTAAACGTGAATTGCCGTTTTGATTTTTTATATATAGGGGGTAATAAAAAAAAGGGCAGTAAAAAGATTAATGAAACATCCTAATCAAAATTACAAACATGATCGAACAGGTGACTCATCGTCAACAATCCTGACAATTACCGTTTAATCTACTTGAAACAGATCCATCGGAGGAGGGGAATGCTGCACCCGGCAAGATGGGATAAAAAGAAGTCGGGTCCAAAAACATCTAAAAAAAATAAAAAGGAGTAAATCATGAAACATTTTAAGTTGTTTACCGTTATGCTGGTATTAGCATTGTTACTACCAACTTTTTCAACCCAGGCGGCAATGGCAGCAAGCCCAACCTATGACATCACCACCCTGGCTGGAAAGGTTGCCTCTGTGAACGGTACAGCAGGACTGCAGATACGCTTCTCAGCGTTCATCGAACAGGAAGCGGAGATGGAGCAACTCGCACCCGTCCCATCGACCCCCATCACCCCGGCTTTCGTGCTTTCAAGTCCACTGGATGGTACGAGCGTGCTAGCCCCCAATGTGACCGTCAATCAGGATACGGCCGGCGCACCGCAGAACGAGACAGCCATCGTCGTCGACCCGAATAATCCTAACCGCGTCGTCGCCGGAGCGAATGACTACGTCACCCGCAGCTGGGCTTGTGATATAAACGGAACACCTTGTAGTGCGTTGGGAGATGGCTATTCTGGCACATATTTTTCCAATGATGGTGGTCAAACCTGGTCTGGTGTGAGCAGCGATCCGTCTCACCTGGGCACACTGATCCCAGGAGTCACACGGCTGACAGGTGGTATTTACGATGCGGGTGGTGATCCATCCCTCGCCTTCGACAGCCAGGGCAATGTTTTTTATGCTGGTCTGGGATTTGACCGCACTGCACCTCCGAACACTGTGGCAGTCAATAAAGGTACTTTTGACTCCGGCGGTCAGCTGACCTGGGGGCCACCTACCTTCATCAACCCAACCACAGCTCCATCAACCCTCAATGACAAAGAGTGGATCGCGGCAGATTGGCATGTTTCCAGCCCATTCCGTGATCGTGTCTATGTGAGCTGGACACGTTTCATCTTCAATCCTCACAACGGTTCCTATGTACAATCTCCAATCTTCTTCGCCTATTCCACGGATGGTGGAGCGACCTTCAGTGATCCCCAGAACATCTCAGGCAATGTGCTATACGACCAGGGCTCACGCCCGTTTGTGGCTTACGATGGCACAGTCTATGTAGTCTGGGAAGGGTCAACGCGACTGGCGACCCTGGATAGCACCTATATCGCCAAATCGACGGATGGCGGGGTGACCTTCAGCAAGCCGGTGGCAATATCCACCTTGCAGGCTGTCATTCCTCCAGCCAACACAGCATTCCGGAATGACAGCTTCCCAGCTGCGGATGCAGCTCCGAATGGTGACCTGTATGTAGCCTGGTCCACCCAAATGAGCAGACAGTGGTGGATCTGTGCCCTACACGAACGAATAATGGCTGCCATCTCGCTGCAGTGTACAGCAAGTCGACGGATGGTGGAGCCACCTGGAGTGCGCCTGCACCGATTTTCCCCGCATTGGATGCCTCAACCCGCACAGCGATTGGTTATCCAGCCCCTGATGGCCTGCAAGCCCCAGCAGCACGCCGTGTGGATACCTTCTGGCCAGCAGTGGCAATCTCACAGTCTGGCGGCGTATACATGTCGGCTTATGCAGCGGATGTGGTCTCACCCTGGCAGACCTGTGCGAGTGGCCCAGCTGCCACCAGTTGGTCGGATCACCTGCGACACGTTGGGAGCCTACATCCATAATGCACGCCTCGACTACTATGTTGCCGACCTGACAACCGGATGTGAGCCAGAAGGTTTCAACCCATCCCATCAACACCCGCAATGGTTTTGGTGGTGGCTTCATCGGTGACTACACCGGACTGGCAGTCGGCTCAGATAACGTCTTCCACGCCTTCTGGACCGATACCAATAACAAACAGAGCGTAGTCTGGTTTTACGGGTTCGAGTTTGTGCCCACGCTGATCAACCAGGAGGATGTGGTAACAGCAGCAGGGAATTACTGAAATCAGGCTTGATGAGGCGAATAGCCCACAAGAGAATATCTTAGCGAATATACAAATTCCGCCACTCCGAATGATTGGGGTGGCGGAAATACTATTTATAGTAAATACTTTACAATACCAAGCGATTTTTATCGCTTAATGCAGTTCTTTTCCAAGCTGTAATACTTCATGCACAAGGAGATCTAAATCGTCACCAGAGGTGCGATGGTTTGCGATGGCCGCTCGCAGACAGTATTTTCCATTCAGGGTGGTATAGGAAGGAACAGCAATACCGCTCTCATGCAAGCGTATCAGCAGCTCCTGATTGAGGGTGTTTAAGGCAGATTCATCCAATCCCCCTGGGTTGTAACGAAAACACACAATGTTTAATTCCACCGGAGCCATCAGCTCCAGCTTTTCCTGAGAATCGATCAACCCAGCCAGATAATGTGCTTGGGCTATGTTCTGGTCGATCAACAGGCCATATTTCGTAATACCGTGTTCTTTAACGGACATCCATACTTTGAGAGCACGGAAACCACGTGAAAGCTGCAAACCATAATCGCTGAACCAATTTGTGCCTGCCGCAAGCCCGCGTTCGGCATGCGCTAAATACTCTGGGGTGAGAGAAAATGTCCATCGATGATCATGCTCGCTGCGTACCAATGCCACTCCAGCCTCAAAGGGAATATGCATCCATTTGTGCAGGTCCATGGCTACCGAATCAGCACGCTCGATACCCGCGACCATATGTTTATGTTCGGGTGCTAATGTGACCAGGGCTCCAATCGCGCCATCCACATGGAACCAGAGAGTCTTCGTTTGCGCACAGATCCGCAAGCGCTTGTAAATCATCCACAGCACCTGTGTTTACCGTACCTGCATTACCTACGATACAGATGGGTTGCAAACCTGCCAGGCGATCTGAAGTAATAATCTCCTTAAGTTTTCCTACATCCACCTTATATTGGTCATTTACAGGAACCCGATGGTAGTTCTGGTTGCCGATACCAAGCAGCTCAATGGATTTTTGGATACAGCTATGTGTTTCTGAAGAACCGTAGACAACCATCTTACGTGCAGATGCCTGCAATCCCTGGTCGCGGATATCAAATCCAGCTTTTGTATTACGCGCTACCGCCAGACCGATATAATTAGCCATCGTACCACCACTGACCATTAGCCCGCTCGCCTCTTCCGGGAAACCAATCATTTGCTTGCACCAATTTATTACCTGGAGCTCTACCAAATTAGCGGCATGGTTACCACCCCCCAGATTCAGGATTCATGCCAGCTGCCAAAAAATCTGCCAGCGCACCTAACATGGTGCCATTGCCCATATACCAACCCCAAAAACGCGGGTGGATGTTACCCATGGGGTAGGGGAGGATATTTTGTTTGAACTCTTCGTACACTTGGGAGGCATCCTGTCCATTTTTGGGTAGAGGTTGGTCCAATGCCGCTTCCACTTGTGGAGGAAAAGGTTGCCAGGCAGGCCTTTCACGGACAGTCGCGAGGTAGCTGATCATGTCATCTACCATGCGATGACCCAGCTCTCGCAGCGCATCCCATTCCTGGGGATCAAGGGTGATTTCTGTTATAGCGAGCTTGTTTTCCATAATTGCCCTCAATATAATCGGAGTAAGATTATCAATTATATCATTATTATTGATGTACCGAATAGTAAACCAGCAGTGTAGGAAAATCTTCCAGATTAGAATCAATGGATTTTGAGTATTAACGCTCAGGTTCGGACGAAAGTTCGGACATCGCATCTTAAGCGGCTAATTTATAGGATCTGCACCTTGAAAAAAACGGTAAATTGGAGATTGCCACAGCGCAAGAAGAACACTTGCGCTTCGCAGTGACAACTTTTTTTATAATTGTCCGATGTTTTGTCCGAAGGTCAGTTAACGAGATTGACAAGCTTTCGTGCGTAGCACAATAGAAACATAAGAGTAAGAATGCTGTCAACCTCATGCACGCGTCTGCAAGAATGGTATTCACTGTGGAAAATAAAACCGTTTTATTATTGGTAGGTGTTTGTCATGAACATAAAAGGTCATGTGATATCGAAAATCTTCTAAAGAATTGCCAACCCCTGATTAATTAAAAAAGGTCAGGAGCTTTTTAGTTCTCCTGACCCTCCATATTACGGCTGTTTTGTTTTGGTAGGATCACCAGACAACCATTACCAATTTCGGGATCGTCGCTGTCAATGCATGTGATGCGCCCCTGGATCGCATAGGGGAGCTGCTATCTATGGATACCTAGGGTTTATCCGTCCAGATATGAGAAACTAAATCTCATCCTACTTAGTTAGAAGGTGCACATAGATATGCTGACCATCCCCGGCAAATCCACCCCAGCCGATCCGGTCTCCCTTTTCGTCGACGATCTCCGCCTCGCCTTGCTGCACTTCCAGGTAAAGATCACTGTCGTAGGCATTGACGCAGTGCTGTACTTCAGCCCAGAGAAAGATCGAGATGGGCTTATCATTGACATAGACGGTCTTGCGATCATCAGCCATGTTGCATCCAGGAAGAGGGAGGGAGCCGCGCGGCTCCCTCCCGATACCAATTCTATTCTTTTATGGTGTGACGTTTGTGATGCGCCCTTCGATCTTGGGATAGACCGCAGGATCGATGGGTGTATTGGTTGGGGGCACACCATAGTGGAACTGGACGTATTCGATCAGGGCATCCAGGTCGCTGACCCCGATGCGGGTGACGTTGGTTCCGCGGAGGAACGTGCTGAACCTATCTCCGCCGGTGGCAATGAATTCATTGCACGTGACCGTGTAAGGTGTTGCGTCAGGGAGGATGGGTGTGCCATCGGTCAGAGTCAGTGAGGTGATGCGCGAGCCAACCGGGAGCGCCAGGTTGAATGAGTATTTGATCCCCGACTCCTGCAGCAACTTCATGGAGCTCTGGGGGGGTGTGAACTGCTGCTCCAGCAGGGCGTAGATCTGGCTGCCGGTCAGGGTCATGGTGACCAGCTTGTTGTCGAACGGCTGGACGAGTGAAGAAATCGCCCCAGGTGATGTCGTGCGGATAGGCTGGCATAGGCGATATCCGCCCGGATGCCGCCCGGGTTCATGAAGGCGATCTGGGTGCCGCCCTTCCACGCCTGGGCGTCGGCGATGAGATCGCCCATGGGCACTTCCCTCGTGTATCGATCATGGCCCTCCTGGAGATGATGCCCAGTGTTGAGGCCTTGACTGCGTTGACGATGGGTCCGATCTCCGCCTGGTAATAGGCCACCAGAGCTGCGATCCCCGCATCCGGGGTGACGCCCGCATTATAGGTGGTCACCACCTGCAGGTTGGAGCTGAGCGATGTTGCGGAACAGGCGGTCGTAGCGCAGGTCGGAGACCCCGATGGCCGTCCCGGAGGAGTACTGCTGGATGATCGGGATGTTGTTGATCTTGCCGGAGTAGCCGCTGTGCGAGTGGCCGGAGATGATCAGGTCCACGCCGGGGACGGCGACCCCGGCCATCTCGCCGCTGACGACGCCGCCATACACGTCCGGCATGTGCGCCAGGACGACGACCAGGTCCGCACCGGCCGCGCGCAGCTCAGCAGCCAGCTGGCTCACCACCGGACCGGCATCACGGAACTCCAGGCCGGCCGTATTGCCAGCCATGACGATGGTAGGGTGTATCCTTGCTGGTCACGCCGATCACACCGACCTGCTGTCCCTTGACGGTGAACATGACCGTGGGGACCAGCCAGTCGGGGCGGGTATCGGTGCCTTCGTTGAAGACATTCGCCAGCAGGATGGGGAAATCGGCCTGTGCCATGCGTTCCTGCAGCCTGGCCTGGCCCCAATCGAACTCGTGGTTGCCCATCGTCGCCGCCATGTAGCCCATGTGGTTGTAGACATCGATGACGGACTCGCCCCACAGCAGGTTCGAGATGGGCGTGCCCTGCATCATATCGCCGGCATCCAGCAGCAAGGTGCCGAGCGGGTTGAGGGCCTTGTAGTTGTTGATGTAGGTCATGTTGTAGGCTGCGCCGCCAACCAGTTTGCTGCTGACCAAGTTTTCCGGTCTCCAGCTGCCCGTGGAAGTCATTGGTGGAGAGGAAGGTGAAGAGCGGGTAGCGGGCTTCGCGCACCCAGGCCAGGGCTTCAGCATTGGTCACCAGTCTGCTTTGGCAGCAGCTGGTTTCCCGGCGGCATGAAGATCCCGGCCTGGATTGCATAGGCTGTGGCATCCTTTGCCCAACTGGAGATGCTGCTTCTTGTCCGTATAGGGATTGAGCACAGACATATCCACTTCGATGTCCCGCAAGTCCTCCATGGCCTTGTTGCTGAGCAGGAAGAAGCCTCCCTCGCGATTCAGGATCGTCGCCTGGCGTGCCCTTGTCACTGGGGACCTTCAGGTAGTCATCCCGGAACCCATCAAAGGCAGTCCAGAGCAGATCGGCATAATCGGAGCGGGTTACGGGGTTGGCCGTGGTCGTGCTCAGCCAGGTGTTGACCGGCGGCAGCAGCGTGACAGTTCTGCACGAAGACGTCGCTGGGGGAGATGGTGCCGCGCGCCATGATCCAGTTGGTGATCAGCTCACGCACTTCCACGGTGGATTGGTAGAGCTTGGGGGCAGTGGGGAATTTGCCCGTCGCCCGGTAGTTGTTCAGCGCCACGCGGACGACCTGGTCCATGGCCAGAGGCTGGCCATTAAGTTTCAGCTCGACCACACGCTGGCCGACCGGCTTGGTGACATCCAGCTTGTATTCGATGCCCGACCACAGGTCGTAGTTGTAGTCGCGGACAGCAGAATTCACCGTCACGCCAGCCGGTTCGTAGTAGTACTGGTTGAAGTAGTTGGCAGTCCACTCCAGCTCGTCCTTGATCATCTGGCCGGTGGCTTCGATGACGTAGAGGGTGTTGTCGTAGATATAGACCGCATAGGCATCCTTGAGCTTGATCGGACCGGCGTTCAGCTGGGCCTGGTTGGTGAAGAGGGCTGCCAGGGAGGCTTCCACCGGGAAGCCGGCTTCTGCGGCGGCATCCATCTGCACCTGGTTGATCAGGTCGGCCATCGGGCCGTCCTGCGACGCGGGCAGGGAATCCGCCGGGGAAGGCATCGGTGGCAGTGCCGATGGGGGTGTTGATGTAGGCGACTGTCGCATCGTGATACGGCTTCATGAGGGCGTACAGGCCGGCATCCTCTGCAGTGCTGCCCATGGCCGGGGCAGTGCTCGACTTTGTGGTTACTGTCCAGTCCGTCGCCGGAGCCGCTGACCGTGATGCGGATGTCGGAGATGTTGCGGGTATGGTAGTTTGGCTCGGTGACCAACACACCGTTGATGACCTGGCTCGCTACCAATCGCATGGGCATGGCCAGCCAGGATCACATCGATGCCGGGGACTTCATTGGCCAGGAACTTGACGAAGTTCTCATCGCGGCCATAGCCATAGGTCTCATCCAGGCCACTGTGGGCAGCCACGACGATGACATCTGCACCTGCGGCTTGCATCTCGGGCACATAAGTGTTGGCAGCAGCCATCGCGTCACCAAAGACGCAGCCGACGATGTTCTCAGGCCTCTCCCAATGCACCACCGCCGGCGGGGTCAGGCCGAGGATACCCACCTGGACGCCGTTCACGTCCTTGATCGTGTAGGGTTGGAAGGTGTAATCCACGGCAGCCAGTGACATTGGCGGAGAGCAGGGGGAAGTTCGCCTGGCTTTGGAACTTATTGAAAACGGCTGGCCCATAATTGAACTCATGGTTCCCGACCGTTGAGGCTGTATACCCCATGGTCATTCATGGCGAGCGCCATGGGGTTCGTCGGGTCACGGTGTCCAGCACACCAAACTAGTAGACCAGGGGTGTGCCCTGGATGGTATCGCCATCGTCGATGAGGATGGTGTTGGGATTGGTGGCGAGTACCCCCTTCACGTAGGTCAGAATCTTCGTCAGGCCGCGCTGAGACGAGCCAGTGGGTACGCTGTCGGTGAAGTAATCGTAGTTGTCCACGTTGCCGTGAATATCGCTGGTGCCGAGGATGACGATGTTCCGAGTCTCCTCAGCACTCACCGCAGTCACGGCAGGTCCGATCAGGGAAAACAGAAATGCTATGGTTAGCATTATTACTAAAAACCGATTATTTTTCATAATCCAATCTCCTCTTTCAATGTGGTCAAATTTGGGGTTTCAAAAACGCATTCTCACTCGAAAAAAGCCTCCCCTGGCACCTCCTCTCTTTTCTATTGTGCATCTCTACACATTCGTTATCCTCACTCATTGAGCCATTGAGATTTCATTAGGTTAAATTCAAGCGTTTTCGGTGACTGACTGAAGCCTGGACATTAAGATCAGGCGCATTTGAGCACAGCCTTCAAGCTGATTCACTCGCGTAATTATTTTAAAAGAGGTAATCAGACACCTCCTGTTGATATACAAAAATGGCACCAAGAACAAATCGGTGAGACGCCACCTCCTTTCTTTATGGTGTTCCAAAATACCCCGCTTGGCAACAATCTGTCATCTCCCTGTAGGTCTATTCTTTTGTAGAAACAAATCCAAGGATTTAGGCCGTGGCCTCATTATAGCAATAACATTTGCGCAAGTCAAATTTTTTCGCTTGATTCAGGTAATTTGGTCCCCCTTATTAATATTTGATGCAATTAATATTGTAAAACCATCAAGCAGATTTCATCATTCTTGTTTGGTTCTGGATTGTAGCTCTGCTGGGTGCATATTCGCGTTGCAGGTGATGACGTCTTGAGTGGGTGGATGGCCATAATTTCGTGTGGAATCAATCAATTCCGAAAATCGTTCCGTCGATCCTATATATTACACATTCTGTTAGAATAAGGATAATGAATGAAAGATTCCGCTTTCTACTTGTTGGAATATATGCTTGGTTAGCTGCTGTGTTTTTGGGTGGATCCTTGCTTGATAAGGTGTATGCCATTTATTTAAAAGGTATCCTTGGAGCCTCCGAAAGCGCAATGGTGTTTTCTGAGATTTCTGATATCCTGCTTTGCATTGGATTTATTATGGTTATTTCTGCAATCGGAGCAATCACTGCTTCTTGGAAATCAAAGGTTGCAAGAAATCTATTTATTGTTAGCCTATTCGCCTTTTCTTTTGAATTTCTGATTCCAATCCTTTCCTCGTTCACCAAGAACCTACAAGACCTTTCGTGGATGAGACTCTTGCCCAGTGGATTGGCATCCATACTAGCATTTATCGGAATGTATAAGTATTACCGACAATAATAGAATTTATTACCATTCTCCAGCGTTGTCATCTTTGCTACTACGGGCTGCCTCCACCCGGTTTTGAATGACAGAAGAAGGCTCACCCAGACGCACATCGCTCAATTGTTCATATTCAACTCGTGGCAGCTCGATGTGGATGTCAATGCGCTCGAGCAGGGGACCAGCGATACGTTTCTGGTACTTAGTGACGATGCCAGGCGAACAAGTGCGGGGTTTGACCGGGTCACCATAATGGTCACAAGAGCATGGATTCACGGTGTTAATGAGTTGGAAGTTGACCGTGAAGGTCAGGAATCCATTAACCTGCTTAATGGGGTGGGATATTTACAACTTATAGGCTTAACCCGCGATTGGGCTGATGGCGTTTTTAAGCGGTGCTATTTCAGGCGCAACTGGCCAGGCAGGCAGAACCAACTCCATTGGGGGTTGAGTGATACCGCGTAGGTCAGCCTCCCAACCCAGATCTGTTGGGTTGATTCTCGGCGGTAGGAAGGGGTGGACCCGCTGATGTTCGCCTGCCAGGGTTATTTTTTCCAATAGAATTTCTATAATATTGTTCCAGGTATACCGTGCAGCCACCTTAGGTCCTGCCAGGCGGATCGCCTGGGATCGCTGTGGATGATCGAGCAAGAATTCAATCACATGGACAAGCTCGGAGACGTTCTCCGAATCGAGTGCGATCGCCCCAGCCCCGTCCATGGAATAAGTCTCACCCGTGCAGCCGGTTATTGCTACCCCGCCGGCTGCCATCGCTTCCAATCCCACCAATCCAAACGGTTCATGCTTGCTGTTTGCTAGAACGAAGTCGGCTGCAGCGTAGAAAATGCGCAGCATAGATGGCGACATACTGAAGCGCAGGTTATATACATCGGCTGCACCCGCTAGCCCGAATGACCTCCAGGGCCTCTTCCCAAGATTCTGGATGATCGCTAACCTCCTGGACGACCAAGCCTAACTCCCGCGCATGATTTAAAACCTGGCTGCCGTGGGCTTCGATGCCGCCGCGGCACAGGAAGCGGATTTTTGCACCGTTTTGTTTAAGACATGCCGCTGCTTCGACAGCCGACATCCAGCACTTATCTGGATCGTATCGGGCTACCTTAAACATCAGTAATCCGTCTTCACCCGCCAACCTTTCGTGCACCCGACTGGCTTCTGCTTGAGGAATAGGCTGAAGCAAATCTGAAGGGATGCCATTCGGAACGACCAGGGGATCCAGGCCTAAGTCTCGCATTATGTGTTTCATATACCTGCTAACCGTTGTTAGGGTGGATACAAAATCTAGGCGTCTCCATTCGATACGCTCAAAACCCTTCGTGTTGTTGGCGTTCCACAATAAGATCGAGTTCGCTCGCAAGCCTGCTGTATAAAGCTGGTCACTCAGACGGATCAGCGACTCAGCGGTTTGCCATTCTTCAGCCAGCACTACCAAGCGCCGCCCTTGTGCGATGGCTGGGGCGGCAATCTGATCGACAATATACGGCGGGACCGAACGGGTAAAGTCGAAGAGTTTCCCTTCCTCGCCATCGTATACTCCAAGCGGATGGTAACGACTGATCCATTGGCACCAGCGATGATACTGAAGCCGGCCATCACATTGCACTTCGTGGCCTGGTAAATCTGGGCTGCCGATGAATATTAAATGAGTTAGATAACCTTGGGAAGCCAGGCATTGGGCAATATTCGTTATTCGCACCCCTAACCCACCAGCCTGCGAATAAGGATCAGGCCCTTCAAAGGATAACAGGACAAACTCGACCTGGTATGGCATTGGCCGAGCAGTGTACATGGATCACCACCTTCGAAGAAATTGAACAACAGCTCGGTTTCTTCAAAGGAGATTTGTGCAATAATGATGCCAGTTGCCGAATTTGTCCAGACAGTCAAACCTGCCTTGAAGAGAGTCAAACAAGCCATCGACACCAAAGTGATACTTCACTAAATCACGATCTACTTTGTTCTGATCCACGTAGGCACGAATCTTGTAACTATAGCTTTAATATTACTTATCTATCCGGTACAAGATCTGCCTGTGGAGAAACCTATATGTCTTACCAAACGATGACCTCAGTCGCTGATGCAATCAGCGCTCTGCCTAACCCCTACCCGCCAGTCAGCCTGACCAAGCATTACAAAGGGACTACCCTAAACCAGCAGGGGCGTATCGTCGATATCAACCCGGTTTCCGCCACGATCCAGGCAACCCAACGCCTGACTTTCCACATCCTGTTGGGCATGATTCACTTGCGCAGTGGGGCTTTCCCGGGGGCGATCTCCGCGACCATTCACCCGGTCGATTACACACATGGAACCTTCCATCTTTCCGACTTATCCTACGGTGACTGGCGAGACCGCAAAGCTGAACGCGTCCAGCCGAAATGCCCGACCTATATCAACATGTACTTCTATCGAAAAACTTATCGCGCCTTCTTGGAAGACATTTGCAACGAGGGGATGGGGATCCTGGTGAATAAGACCATCGACCCTGATGGCAGGCTGCGACCTGGTGTAAAACTCTTGCTCGAGTTTCAGCTTACTCCGGAGCACTTATTCATCAACCTCAAGGGCACGATCATTGTACCGGAAGAATGTTGGGCAGCAGCTGATCAAGTATGGCCTGCACCTTCTCCCCAATACTAACCAAAAAACTACTTTACAGGCCTATATTACCCAGCGCTATGATGAAATCCTAAATGAACTGGAACAAGATTACATCCGGATGCACGAGCCATGCCGCGTTGAGAATCAGTGCTTCTGAAAAGTATAACCAAATCCCGTCATCAGTGATACTCTTCTTGCTGCCTGGCATACCAAACCATTCGCCATGCAGGTATTTTTTTATCTTTCCTGCCCCCGTTCCCTAAGATGTAGGTATATATTAATCCTGACCTGATCCGCACATCATCAGCGTTGTTCCCATTCCCTACTGATATCCAACCCGCCGTTACACTGAACTATTTGCCCTGGCGTGCAGTCCAATACAACGGCGGGTGGGAAATTGTGAAGAAATAGGGATGACATTAGCAGGATTTGAACTTCTCGTTATATTCTCTAGCGCTCTCTACATCAAACACCATACCACATGGATGAGGCTATCAATACTCGACATACCCAGACTTACCACATCCCTCGATGAATAAGGAGGGAACTGGCTTGCTTCTCTGTTACCTTTTCGTAAATTCATTGTCCATTCAACCGTTGCTATTGACATACGACGAGATTGGGCGGCCGAGTGAATAATATCAAGCTTATTTATCAATTACACTTTCACATCTCATCTGTTTAATAAAGCAATAATTATATATGCGATCGTAATTACCGATCTGTACACAGAAATTATTAAAACGGGTACAGAAAATATCGCTCCGAGAATAGCAAATAATTTATTTCGGTCTTTCTGCTTAAGTGCTACTATCGCTGAACCAATTGTCGCCGCAGGTAGAATCAGGAATATTGCAGGAAATGCAAAAATGAAATTCTGTGAATAAAATTTATCCAGGCGATCAGTGGTATAGAGCAAGTTTACTATGATATAGAATGGGACACTAAGTATTATTGACACAATCCCAAGTATAGAGTGTTTCTTTGCCATTATTTCCATTGAACAACTCCACAATATTATCCATTTAGTGCATCAGGGTTATCGTACCAAGGATCCTCAAACCAAGGTTGCTGGATCGTTAAGGGCCACAAACGAAGGTAATCAATTCTTCATGGGCAGGCGGGCAGTTCAACACAACGGCAGTCAATATGGATAGGTGCTATAGTTATGTTGCAGGCGTAACCCTCATCCACGATGTATAACCTCGTGCCCACAGCGACATCAGAATGGTTGGTATAGCACCTAGCGTGAAGATGATCCCATACAGAGCCTGTTCTGGGATTGTAGCATTCGTCTGAATGTAAGCATTCAATGCTGACACAAAGAGATTGCCCAGGTAATGTACGATCATCGCTGGCAGCAAGCTATTGGTCTTGAGGGTGACATAACCATAAAATAATCCTAAAATCACAGCCCATATAACCTGCCCTGCCACCCAAATTAGATCACCCCCGTTAAGCAAGTTAGTCAAATGAATAACTCCAAAACCCAAAGCACTGAATAGAATTGCCTTGGGCTGATTATAAAAACGAAGGAACATGGCGAGTATCACGCCTCGAAAAGCGACTTCCTCTAAAATGGAGGGCAACGAATATAGCCAGCTCATAGAGTGTGGTGGCAATTCGTTGGAGAGAACGAATGAGTAGCGCATAAAACTTATATTGACTGGTAGACCATGCGTGAGACGGTAAAACAGAACACCTGCAACCGTGCATACGGCAAGGATCAGATAGCAGGAAACACCCAGCAGGATCAATCTCAGAAAGGGTTTTACGTGAGTTAGGCGGATTTCAGATAGATATGTTTCGTATGGATGAGATCGCTTAGGGAAACCCAGTACAAAGGGGACGATAATAAAGAGCAACAATAAATTGCTCAAAAGCATCAACCAGAAACTTGCAGTTGGTGCACCGTTGGTTAGTTTGAAGACCCATACTAGAACCAGTCCTACTAGTAATTGGCAGACCATGGTGGCTATGATGAAAACTAATAGGAAGAACCATGGGTGTTCGATGAGTGAAAATCTGCTTTTTGACATATTTCACCTCCATATCCTCCCAATTCCTAACCTTATTACTTACATCCAGACAATTTATTTATATCACAATATAAATTATCATTTTTTTCCTGTTGCTGTAATAGGCAATAATCACGATATTACTACTTTTATGTAGCTTCCTCCTTGTGAATATTATCCATTTAGTGCATCGGGGTTATCACCCCACCAATCCTCAAACCAGGGCTGCTGACAACGGATTTAGTCACAGATTACACGGATTATGTTTCCATACCATCAGTCATTTATAACTATTATCTTTCAGCCAATCGGGGATGAATAACCATTGGCGATTTAGGAGGTGATCGATCACTTTCTGGGGTGGAAATACCCTGCGATAACGCAAACTACGTTCACCGAAGTTAAGTAATAAGCCAATTGGGAGCGAAGAGACAGCCAGGTAGCCTATGACTTATGCCAGGTGGGTATTATCCAGAGCATTTACTGCTTTTATCTCAACGATCACTTTCTCATCAACAACAAAATCAGGGATGTAATAACCAACCAGTCGCTCTTGATCCGGTTCATCATAAACCGCATAGAGTTTTTCTTCTTCAAATGATAGAGAGGCCTCCGATAAATAATTGGCAAGTGACCTGTAGTATGTGTCTTCTCTTAATCCTGGTCCTAGTTTCCTATGGGCTGCCATTGCACATCCGATTATTTTATATGTGAGGGTATCGTATGGAGTATTGATGACTTTCGTAGTCATTTCTGAATGATCCTGCACCATCGTCCGTGTAATCCGAGTTAAAAATCAGTTGTCACCCTGCCTCCATCATCCTCGGGCGGTACTGCAGTGCTTCTGCAAGATGGGCTGGCTGGATGTGCTCACTCGCCAGCCAGGTCGGCGATGGTGCGCGCCAGCTTGAGGATGCGATGATAGGCGCGGGCGGAAAGCTGCAGTTGGTTCATAGCTGAACGCATCAGGGTCCGGCTTGTTTCATCCAGCTCGCAAAACTGGCGCACCTCCGCCGGGCGCATATCAGCGTTGCATTGTATGGGCGAAGCATTCAAATCAACAGGAACGATCTCACTTTGTGCTCCATCGGATGAATGCTTCGCCCCAACGCCAAATCGTTCCCTCTGGCGTTGACGGGCTGCCTCTACTCGTTTTTGAATGACAGCCGAAGGCTCACCCAGACGCACATCGCTCAATTTTTCATATTCGACGCGGGGTACCTCGATGTGGATGTCAATGCGATCTAGCAGGGGACCGGAGATACGTTTTTGGTACTTTCGTGACGATGCCAGGCGAACAACTGCAGGGTTTGACCGGGTCACCATAATAACCACAAGGGCATGGATTCATAGCTCCTATGAGCTGGAAATTAGCTGGGAAGGTTAAAGACCCCTGTGCCCGGCTGATGGTCACGATCTTATCTTCAATCGGCTGACGCATCACTTCAAGGACACGTGGTCCGAACTCGGGCAGCTCATCCAGGAAGAGCACCCCGCGGTGTGCGAGCGAAATCTCGCCAGGGTGAGGCCAATTACCACCTCCCACCAGTCCAGCATGGCTGATCGTATGGTGTGGTGCCCGAAATGGGCGGTTTTGGATTAGCGGCACCTCCGGCGGAAGCTGATCAGCCACCGAGTAAATACGGGTCACATCTAATGCCTCTTCAATCGTCAGGCGTGGCAGAATGCTCGGCATGGCGCGTGCCAATAGCGTCTTGCCTGCACCGGGTGGACCCACCATGAGCATGTTGTGACCACCTGCCGCTGCCACTTCAAAAGCACGTTTTACGTGTTCTTGACCTTTTATTTCCTGGAAGTCATTCTGAGTGACGATGGGTAGCTCTTCGGGTTTAACCGGAGGTTGGGGTGAAATGAGGTGTCTCCCAGAGAGGTGACCATATAGCTCAGAAAGGGTAGTGACAGGTATGACTTCCAGGTCTGGGATCAGGGCAGCCTCGGGGGCATCACTTTGGGGGACGAAGATGCGACGGAAACCCTGCTGCCTGGCAACGACGGACATGGGAAGCACACCCCTGGAGTGGCGCACACTGCCGTCCAATGATAGCTCGCCGACGACCAATGCTTCATCGCAGGCAGCTTGTGGGAGCCGGCCCATCATCACCAGCACACCCAATGCGATGGGCAAATCGTATGCTGGACCTTCCTTACGTACGGAGGCAGGGGCTAAATTCACGATGATGCGTTTACGGGGGAATTCGATGCCAGCGTTCTTGACAGCAGCTTGGACGCGCTCCCGGCTCTCCTGAACGGCTGCGTCTGGCAGACCGACGATGGTCATGCCCGGCAGACCCAAACCGGTATCCACCTCAACCTCTACCACTACACCATCCAAACCGATAACGGCGCAGGAAAAGATTCGCGCTAGCATGGGGATAGTTTAGGACGGATTGTCTGAAAAGTCAACCGGAGATCCGAATTGCAAATCTCAGGGAACTGGATAGTTGAAAGTGTAATTACAAGTTTGTTTATCTGACTAAATACCATCTAATAACCATAACCGAGCACACCCTCCATGAAGCTCATCACACTGGTTTCAAAGTCAGCCCATAAAGCACACCTAATATGAGCATCTCACCTAATCCGACGATAAGCGTATAGAGCAAGGTTTTAGCGGGAACGATATACATTACCCATTGCGAGGCAACGTTCATGACAACCCGGAAAAACCATGCCATGACAGCAAAGCTTATCCCCTTGATCAGACCAATCTCGCCCGGTAGGCTGTTGTAGAGAAGCAGAAAAATGCCTGCCATGACGAAACCGTATACGAGGTCAATTACAATGCCCATGATGGGATTGATAGACGTTTTTGCGATTGGTTTGTAAACCTCATATAACTTTTGAGCCAGAGGATTGGCATTTATCACCGCGTCCAAGACACCAAACAGAATCCCACCGATAACACTGATGATTATGTAAGTACCCATTGGTTTTGCCTCCATATTGGATTGATTGAACGTCTTACCCTAACCTGACAGTAGCATTTAGTAATTTCTATTCCTTACATCAGCCGCAATATCCTCCTGGCTCTTTGCTGAGTGCTTTTTCTGGAGGAATGCTGCCACTGTTCAGCAAATTTCAATACTTTTTCCTGTTGAGCTCTGCTCAAATTCCCAAACAGCTTGAAAAGGGCTTCCAACAGCCAATCCTGTTCATTGACGATAACTGTTTCCATCGATCGTTCCAAAATGGGGAACACCCGTTGGGCGTCTTCCTTTGAGAGAGAGCCATAGTCACCTAAGAACAAGTCGGCAGAGCTTGCAATAATCAGTCCTTCTTTGGCAACGATATATTGTTCCGCATAAGCGATTGCTTCTTGAGCCACTGGTTTATTCAGGTGGGCACAAAACCCCATCACACGAATTATCATCCAGCGTGTTTGTGGTTCTGATACAGAAAGGGCAGGAAGCAATTTTTCCAAATGAGGAGCCACTAATTCTGGTCGTTTTTCAGCAACAATTTCAACGACTTTGGCCGCACCAGCGCGAATATTCTTAGAAGATGATGTGGTCGCCTGATAGGAAGCTAGGTCGATACATTCGATTAGAATTTCGGTTTGGTTCTCTTCAAGCACTTTTTGGGCAAGTGCTTTTCCTAGCTTACTTGAGACGGTTCCCGTGTTCTTGGCAGTTGATCAAAGGTGCTCATTCTCCCTTTTTCCTTTTCATTGTGAAACATTGAGATGTAAATCTAGTTACCAAAATCGAGTCCACTGCGATATGATCTTCAAAAGTATTTCCTCTTGTTCAGCAACAAAGGTGTGGGTTAATATCAAGATATCTCCATAGATTGGGTATGTCTATGTCAGTTTATGGATATGACCCAATCATCGATGCTAGTATCGCACACTTGATTGCTGCAAGCAACTGCATTTCTTGTGAATCGATACGTAGAAAATCACCTGTTTTTTTTATGTGATAATGAATATGTGTCGAACGATTCCAACGTGAACATAGGAGATGACAAACAATTGATTAATTCCCCAAGTGTCGATGCCCCTGAAGGGAGTCACCTTGGCACCTGGGGAGTGAAAGGCAAGCAAATGCGTTGATCGTACAAAATTAATCATCACCAAATTCGGTATCTGGGTCGAGGGCTTCGATCGCTCTCGCCAATGAAGAATGACCGTTGAAGGCAGCCATGGCAAAGAGCAGGTTGAGGAGTTCTGCCTGTGATGAATGTGGCTCCGCAAGGAGCTCAGCTAATAGGGGAATAGCCGCCCTGGCTGAAGCATCCCAGTCTTCTTTGAACTCGGGAGGAATATGAGCAAAGTTGGATGGATCTGAAAACGCAATGCAGCTGCCAAGCAAGATGAGCAATTCTACCCGGGGAGCATCTGGAGATTCTGCAATTTTTACCAGATGTGGTGCTGCTGCATAAGCGACCTCACTTACCGTATATTGATGACATAATGATTGGAACAAATCCTCATACCATTCACCAGGCGGTGCTCCAGCTTTAGCTCGAGCAATCAATTCAGCCACCATGGCACCGTTGCCATAATTCCCTTTTAGATCACTCCATCTTGGGTCGGTCAGCTCAATCAAGGTTCTCCTCCGGAAATCGAAAGAAGGTGGAAAAAATTATCACCCTACGCCGGATTCATTGGTGTTCACCCTGGCATACATCAGGTGGTTATGTGGTTAATTATCTCATCCTAATCAAATGCTGGATGAACTAAATGGCGGTATTGACATGGAAAGCTTTATGGATGGATTTCATAAGGGCAGTCTGCTACTTAACACAGTGGATTACCTTGAAAAATATCCAGGTCTCAACGATAACTCAACTGCTGAGTGTGGCGGCATACTGAGAAATGTCTGAAAAAAGACACAATTGCCGAATTCTCCAACAAATGCTCGAAGTAATTTAATCTTGAGTTCTTCTGGCATTTTAGAACTTCCTTCTTTTCGTTATATAAGCTAATCTCTTTGGATCAAAACCGGAATAATTTTTGCGATGCGGTAGCTGTTTTCGATTTCATTGCCAAATTTTAAGTTTTTACCAATGGACTTGCCATAGCGGAAGAAATCTTCATACAACTGTCCTGGATTAGCGTTTGCCAATAGGTCCAAGCTAGCCGTACCCCGCCCCTATGATATTTGAAATGGTCGCCTTGCTGGCCCAAGGCATACGTGAGAAATCCGCACGGTTCACCAATTCTGAGATAACTGGTATTGGTAAACCGCTGGTTTCAGCCAGTGACATGCGCCCTTTGGCGGTGATCCCCTTTTGCAACAATTCCAGATTAGTCCGTATCCCTAACTCACCCAATACCTTGATTGCATCGCTAATTTGGAGGTCGTCTCGCACCAATCCGCTTAAATATTTCTCATTTGGAATGAACCAGTAGATCAGATACTTCAACACCGTGATAATATCAGGAGCAGAAATCCCGCTCTGGTCAACAAAAATCTCCAGCTGCTCACGACTAGCTGTACGTGCATGCAGATCGATGACATTTTGCACACCTGCCTGATGCAACTCTGTAAGCACGCTAGTTAAGCTTGAGGCATATTCGATGTAGCGATTACGAGAATCGCCACCCAATAGTTTTTGGGTATAGGTTACAAGTTCTGGCATTGAAAAATTGAATGTATTACGTACGAAAACATACGTAAAGGATTCACGCAAACGCCGACATAAATCTTCATAATCCTTTATCGGAATTATTATCTTCTTTACTTCATCCCAATTGACTACCATAGAACCTCCTAAAATACAATTGATAGGCTTGCGAGACTTAATTCTGATTCTACGGATTCTGGTGGTATTTTGCCATCCATTACTGTGAATTATCGAGAGAACAACCTGAGATCATCGATTTTCATTCAGCTGCTTTTATTGAGAGAAGCGGAATATAAATCATTTGCACACGTTGAGATCCGGTGCAGTGGATTAAAGCGTAAATTGTGATATGCGCTACTACGCCAAAACGATATAGCTCAGATAGCTGCCTATGGTTGAAGGTTGCTTAGCCCATTGGCACCCCAAGCTGTTGGAGGAGGGCAGGCATTTCAAAGTAGACACGGGCGCGCTTGATGCAGTCGTCTGTCAGGTCATACACTATGCAAAGCGGAACGCGTACATCTTTTCCTGTTGCTGGAATGCCATTGAACTCACCGATGTGCTTACCGACGAACTCGCCTTCTACCACTGCGTTGTTATCACCGAACAACGTCAGGCTCGGGGCGAAGGTTGCGTCAAAGGCAACGTGGTAGAGATAGTTCAGCATTCCAACCACAGCATCTGGCCCGCGGTTTTCTTGTCCGGTCGCCATGATCGTAAAGGTGACATCTTTCGTCATCATACTGACATCACCATGTTCCGAGTTGAAGTAACGCAGGATTGTTTCACGAGTGCTTTCGATAGACATATTAACCCTCCCTATAAATGATCGTACTTTTTATTCAGCAGATAATCTAAAACACTGAAGCACTTTGGAAATGACCGCACCTCAATATAATTATATACAGGAATCTAATTTCGTATTTATCACTTGTTATTTCTTATGGTCTACAGCCGGGATTTTCATGATATTGAATGTGTACTGTGCAAAATCATGATTGAACATGGTGGGTGGACAACCAATGATTACCGTCCCATATTCGTGTCGGTGTTCCAATGAGACGGGATCCACAACTCAGGGACGCATTGGGCAGAAACACACACTTATTGGATTAGGATATTGCCCAGTAGTGAAGATATGAATTATTGGACAGGGTTATATCCTTCGAGGATCTACAAAGCAAGGAGGGAAAATCGCCTGGTATAAACCTATAGACGCAATCACTGAATCTATTTATCAAAATGCTCATCCGGACTTAATTTTCGTAAAATGCCTGAAGCATGAGATAATTGAATATATATAATCATAGGCTATTTGGATATCAATTAACATGGAAATAAGCACGTTCTATCCCTTACTAGCCTACTTTGATGTTCCAGCGAATAGCGAAGCTAATCCGATAGGATAAGTTTTACTAACATGAGGAAGTGCGATTATGACTGACCAAACGTCATGGCCTAAAGGTAGCGATTTAATCGATCAAGAACTTGCTGAGCGTGAGGCAGAATTGGCGATCATCAACAGCGTTCAGCAAGGACTTGCTTCGCATCTCGATGTCCAGGCCATTTATAACCTGGTCGGCGATAAAATTCGCGATATTTTCAATTCACAGGTGGTAATGATCTCCACCTATGATCCGCGAGACCGACACGATTGAACATCGTTACGCCATTGAACGTGGGGAGCATATATTTGCGCCTGGTCGTTATCCGATCCGTGGATTTCGCACACAGATCGTCCAAACCCGGCAGCCTGTACTGGTAAACACGAACGTCGCAGAACAAGCCGCACGGCTTGGGCAGCATACCATACCCGGGACCATTACGCCCAAGTCCTGGCTGGGTGTACCCATGATTGTTGGCGACCAGGTGACTGGGATCCTGAGCCTGCAAAATGTCGATCGAGAAAATGCATTTGACGAATCAGATGTTCGCCTGCTGCAAACCCTGGCTGCCTCAATGAGCGTTGCCCTCGAAAATGCACGACTGTTCGATGAAACCCAACGCCTGCTTATTGAGACCAAACAACGTGCGACAGAATTACACATCATCAACAGCGTGCAGGAGGAGCTGGCTCAAAAACTGGATATGGCTTCCATATATGAGTTGGTAGGTGAGAAGTTATGGGAATTCTTTCAACCAGCGGATCTATCCATAGTGGTCTATGATCATGAAACCGATCTATTATCTACACCATTCCAGGTTGAAAATGGCAAACGGGAAACACTCCATACCCTACAGGTGAGCGGGAAAGGTTTTATTGGGTACTTACTCCAAAACCCTCAGCCATTACTGATCAATGAGAATATGGAGGAGGCAGTTATCAAATATCAAAATGTATATTCTTCTGGTAAAGGGCTTCCCAAGTCGGCATTGTATGTGCCGTTGATGATGGGCGATTTCTATGCATGGTGCGATTGTTCTGAAGAATATGCTAAAAGAACATGCTTTTAACGAGACTGATGTACGCTTATTGAAAACCCTTGCCAATGCCATGAGTGTTGCCCTTGAAAATGCCCGCTTGTGGGAGCAGGAGGAGCTATATCGAAAGGCGCTGGAACGCGAGTTTGAGATTGGGAGAGAGATACAAGCAGGCTTCCTGCCGGATACCTTACCCCAGCCCGAGGGTTGGGAGATCGCAGCATCGCTCAAATCGGCCCGAGAGGTCACAGGTGATTTTTATGATGTGTTCGAGTTAGCGGAGGGGAAATTAGGATTGGTCATTGCAGATGTGTGTGATAAAGGCCTGGGTGCGGCATTATTCATGACTTTATTCCGCAGCTTGATTCGTGCGGTATCGAATATTGATTTCTTTACCAATGCTGAGTATGCAGGTACGATTTCACCCGGAATGCGTTTAAAAAACGCAATGTCTCTCACCAACAATTACATTGCTGAAACGCATGGTAATACGAGCATGTTCTGCACCATCTTTTTTGGGATCCTTGACACACAGACCGGCGTATTGACCTATATCAATGGCGGTCATCTGCCTCCCATGGTGATTAATCAGACATGGGATTAAAGGAAACCCTAAAAGTCACAGGTCCTGCAGTTGGTTTGGCGTCTGGTGCAGAATTATATCGATTGGTGAAGTGGTGTTTGAACAAGGTGATACATTCTTTGCCCATACCGATGGTTTGACAGATACGATAAACCCCGTTGGTGAATACTTCAGCGAAAAGGAATTGATTCCATTGTTTGTCGGAGATCAAACTTTATCTTCGCTGCTAGAGCAAATTCAGGATCAGATCAAGGATTATTCCACCGGTGCAAAGCAAATTGACGACATCACCATGCTGGCAGTCAAAAGAAAGGGAAATTAAGGCTCTGGATCCCAGGTTACTGTTCGTTGATCCCGTATAATCAACCAAAAAAAGTGTAATCGTTGATGGTGGATAGCATTAGTCAGCCTCCACGGCCGACACTAACCAATAACTACCCAGGAAATTACATGACCTAACATGAGTTAGGTTAAGATGGATCGGGAGATTTATCAAAAAGGGACAGTTGACTTAAATTAGAAATCTGTTATATTTGTCTTATTCATCCCAGAGAACATCGCAGGGGATTTCTCATGAATGTAAATAATCAGGAGGTGAAAACAGAATATATCTATTAATGCTTCTAATAAGCAATATTCATATTTAAATATAGAGGAGATATAAAATATGAAAGCAATCCTAATACGATCTATTCTCGTTGTTGCATTTCTCTTTGGAACAGTAGGCTTGTCATCCGCTTCCGCAGGAAATCCATTTAGCGGTGAAACCACAACCGCAGGTGGATACCCCACCTGGGATTCGGATATGATCAATATTGAAGGAGTATCACAGACCGGTGCGGGTGTATATGTAGCCGTGCTGGACACCGGTATGGTACCAAACTGGCACGATTACTTCCCCGAGGAACGGGTGAACACAGCTCTTGGTACTGGTTTTGATCAACCCGTCAGCTTCAAAGCCAAAAAAGATGACCGTGTGGGCTGGGCGTCGAAATCGGGCAGCTCCACCAGACCACCTGGGTTGGGTCCACCGGCTCGACGCATGGCACGCATGTCGCCAGCACAATCCTGGGCTACTTCTACCGGAGCAACTCAGGATGCTGCAGCTGGTTTCCCATTGCCGCCGATCATGGTGCGCGGCATTGCCCCGGACGTGACCATCATCCCGGTGAAAGTCCTGGCGGATTATCAAGTCCCGGCGACTACCCAAATGTCCCGATCCAACGCCAGCCTCAAAGAGCGGTATTTGGCACCGATGCAATGGTGGCAGCGGGCATCAATTATGTCACCGATCTGGCGATCGCTGGTTACAAGCCGATGGTGATTAATATGAGCCTGGGTGGTTCTGAATTGGCTGAGGTTGAAAAAGATGCCATCGATCGGGCTATCGCCAACGGTGTGATCGTGGTGGCCGCCGCTGGCAATGAAGGCGAAGCTGGCATGGATTATCCTGGCGCTTATGCACCGGTGATCTCAGCTGGTTCAGCCGGCTGGATTGGTGAATGGCTGAAACCGGGCGATGGTCCGCCAGATACCGCATGTGGTGGCTACAGTATAACGATGCGCCAATGCTACCCGGTTCAGGTGATGTCGCTGACCCGACCTTAGTCGATGATGTGTATGTTTCTGATTTCAGCAGCCGGGCATTCGCTGGTCAGCAGCTGGATGTACTGGCTCCGGGCTCGTGGGTACGCGGACCATTCGCCGGTGACCCCGGGCTTCGCTCACCTACCCTGGTGGTCGAAAGGCATCGGTGATTTGGTGGGTGGCAACCCAGGCAACTTCTACTACGTTGGTGGCACCTCCATGGCTACCCCGCATGTGGCTGCTGTAGCAGCGTTACTGCTGTCAAAGGATCCAGCTTTGACACAGAGCTCAGGTTGAAAGCATCTCTGAAATCGACTGCTCTGACCATTCCCGCTACGGGTAGCAGGGATATATGGGATAACACTGTTGCAGCCACGATCACCTGGGATACTCGATTGCGATGGCACTGCATGTGACGCGGTTGGTGCGGGCTTGTTACAGGCGGATGCAGCGTTGGCTGCCGTCCCATAACAATCGTTGTATCCAACAGCGACGTTGTTATCCTCCGGGGCAGATAAACAGTGAGTATGCTGAGCTTAGATTGGTTGACATGAAAATTAGAGGCAGGCTGGACAAACAGCCTGCCTCTTTATTGTTAATCAATTTGTGTGGGGAAATGCAGACTATGCGGAATCATCGTGAGCTGGCATATTATTTACCAGCCAAATCCATCACATCGTCTCAATCACCCCATTTAATTATCAATAGAAGGGCATTTTCACCGAGCAGAGTTGAGATATTCCCCCGAAATAATCCATTTAGGGAATTAAATAATTGGCAATAATTGGGGATTTGTCATCAAATCCCAATTAAGATAAATTATTAAGCCTCCATTAATCAATAAAATATTATTGGTTATAAATCACAAACCTTATAAATTCAGGAGGAGAAAATGTTATCCAGACGAGGTTTCTTTAAATTAAGCGGTGCTTCCTTGGTTGCTGTGCTAGCGACGCGCAATAAGGTGTTTCGTGTCCAGGCTGCTATTCCAGGCGGAACGCTGGATCCCTTGAGCGTCTCCAAGTACGTCACACCCTTGCTCATCCCGCCTGTGATGCCAACGGCAGGTACGGTGAAACTCAAGGGAGGCAAGAATGCAGACTACTACGAGATTTCCGTGAAGCAATTTGATCAGCAGATCTTGCCCGCAGGCTTACCCGCAACGACCGTCTGGGGATACGGCGCGGTCAAAGCGGCAGATAAAAGAGGTCTTATGATACACAACGCGCCATCGCTCACCATAGAGGCTAAGGCAGGCAGACCGGTATGCGTGAAGTGGATCAACGACCTGGTGGATGGAAATGGCAACTACCTGCCGCACCTGCTGCCCGTCGACCCGACGTTGCACTGGGCTAACCCGCCCGGTGGAGAGATGGGACGCGACACACGCCCAACCTTCACGATCACACGCCTGGTCCATACACCGGTCCAGTCCCCATGGTGACGCATGTGCATGGAGCGGTGGGTGTTGGCGACGATAGCGACGGCTATGCGGAGGCGTGGTGGCTGCCGGCGGCTAACAATATCCCTAGCGGTTATGCAACTGAAGGTACCTGGTACAACTTCTTCGCGGGCAAAGCAGCAGCAAATTACGGTATGAACTGGGGGTCAGGATATGCCACTTTTGTGTATCCGAACCTGAACCGTGCCGCGACCATCTGGTATCACGACCATACACTGGGTATGACCCGAACAAACGTATATGCCGGACCAGCTGGCTTCTATCTCATTCGCGGTGGCCCGGGCGGCGACAAAGCCGTGCTGGATTCCCGCACAGGCACTTCCGGCTGTACTCCCAAGCCCTGCCCCCCAGGCAAACGACAAGTTCCCACCGAACAAGACGTACTACGAGATCCCGATCGCCATTCAGGATCGGGCGTTCAACACTGACGGTTCCCTGTTCTATCCGAATTCCCGGGAATTCTTCGACGGTGCCACAGCTCTGTTTCCCGGCTTTATTCCGGACACCGACCTCTCGCCGATCTGGAACCCCGAGTTCTTCGGCAATATGATCATGGTCAACGGCAACACCTGGCCCTTCCAGACCGTTGAGCAGCGCCGCTACCGAATCCGTTTCCTGAATGGCTGCCAGGCGCGCTTCCTGATCCTGGACTTCAATCAGATCCCGGGCGTGGAAGTATGGCAAATTGGCAACGAAGGTGGCTTCCTGCCTGCACCGGTCAACCTGACAGCATTGGGCAATACGCTGCTTATGGGGCTCGCAGAGCGTGCCGATTTGATTGTCGACTTCACCAATGTTCCCCTTGGCCAATACATTCTCGCCAACATCGGACCAGACGAGCCCTTCGGTGGTGGCAATCCGGATGTCGACTTCGTGTCAGCTGATCCAAATTCTACAGGGCAGATCATGCAATTCCAGCGTCGTTCCTGCATTAGCCCCCGATGTGACCACACCACCAGAGAACCTGGTGCTGCCGGCGCTCACCCCGCTCCCTGCACCAGTAACGACACGACCATTAGCGCTGATGGAAGAGATGTCTATGGTATTGGGATGGGCCAGCCGCAGCCATGTTGGGTAACGTTGATGCGACGGGCATGCCGATGCATCAGATGTGGATGGATCCAGTCACCGAGAACCCGAACGTGGGCGATACCGAAATTTGGGAGTTCTACAACTTTACGGCAGATGCACACCCAATGCACGTCCATGAGGTGGTGTTCGAGGTCGTGAACCGCCAGTCGTTGGTGACGAATGCGGATGGTGAGACTGAGCCACCGGCACGATTGGTCGGGGATCCCCGACCACCCGAGGCCTGGGAAAGCGGTTTCAAGGACACGGTCATCGCTTATCCGGGTGAAGTCACCCGCATCAGGGCGAAGTTCGACAAACCCGGCCAGTTCGTCTGGCACTGCCACATCGTCGAGCATGAGGACAACGAGATGATGCGTCCCTACCGCATCGGACCGGAGCAACCCGGACAACCCGTAGGACAAATGTAAAAGGATCCGAATACAAAAATAAATCCATCTCCATATGGAACGATTTTGTTTGGGGGTACATCAATAGACAGGCTCTGTTCAGGAGCCTGTCTATTTGTGTAATTATTATATGTTTTCCGCGATGTGATCCATTTGATCATCTGATGGTTATTTGATCTGAGAATAAAGCGACCTATCTATATCCGACAATCATGTATTTATAGGTAAGTTACCAATTAATCCCAATTAATCCAAATTCTAAAACCATAATTAAACTCTAAAATATTTTTAATCATTCATTCATCTATCACTGATGAATAAAGAATATTGTCCTGAGATCGTTGGTCATGATATTCCCTCTCGGCGAGGGGTGAAGGAGGAATATAGAATTCCATGGACATCTACAAGGTAAATGAACGCAGAATTCGTTTCAACTCCCCAGGGTATCAGGGATATTACGTTAGGGAGGGTCAAAGGCAATACAGTAGCACAAGCCAATCTTTGGGGCGGGATTATCGTAGCGGCGCACCTTTAGCTACGGCCTCCTACCCGGTGATGACTGTACCGGATCCAGTCCGCATCTATGAGGATTATCAAGGATGTTTTGCCCTGGAAAACGACATCCCATCGGTCCTACGCTCCATCAACGAATCGAAGATGTCAGCCATCACCCGCAAGGCATTAAATCGTAATAATTTCCGCATCCAGGGCTGGAGGGCTCGCAAGCTTGAGGGGGTTACGGGGAACCCCGCATGCCTTGGTTCGTTCCGCTTCGAAGGGGTTGGGGTGGATCGGAATGAGTGGCTGGATTGGTCGATCATCCTAAAAGTCATTCAATCTCCTGCCAATCTTGGTTACGATTTTTTGGGGGAAGGAGCCGACCAAACCCATTGGAACTACTGGAAACGCGAGTTATTGCTTTATCAATCGGGTTGGCTCGAATCATTACCCGAAGGAATAAAGGCACCCCAGTGCTACGACGCAGTGGAGATACCTGGTAATATTGGCGGGATTTGGCTGGAAGATGTAAAAGACTCTTTTTCCGCTAGCTGGCCACTCCACCGGTACGCTCTGGCTGCCCGGCATCTGGGGCGATTGAACGGCATCTTCACATCACGACGCGAATTGCCAACCTTCCCGTGGCTTTGCAAGCAACGCACTCGTCAATGGTTAGAACTCGATCCCCTGGCAAGATTTCCAATGGGACCATCCACTCGTATGGCAACAGTCTCCCAATCCAGAATTAGACAGCTTCAGAAGCATGCTCCAGGATAATGAGCGCTTCCTGGCCAAGCTCGACCAAATCCCCAAAACTATCTGCCATGGAGACACACATCCCAGCAATTTTATTTCACGCCGTTTGCCTCGAAATCTGGAGCAAACCGTGGCGATGAATTGGTCACAGGCGGGTATCGAGCCAATAGGAGCTGACCTTGGGCAGCTGGTTTATGGTACTTATATGAATTTGAAGGGTTACAAACTACACGACATCTCCGAGACGCTATTTACCAGCTATGTCAACGGGCTGCAGGACAGTGGCTGCCGGATTGATACTCAACTGGTTCGCTTTGGATATACAGCTTCAGCTGCATTTCGGGTGGGTCTATTTAAGCTCGTCCAGCTGAGCGAACAGATCAAGAGGCAGGATGATTACCTGCCCCATCCTGTCAATCACTTGCTGATCACTGAGCCATTTGAATCGGTGATGGCCAATGAAGCTTACAGCTTATTGGACATCGTATAGTGAAGGCTTGAGCCATTGACCTAATCTAGCTCACCTGGAATTGAGGACGAGAAAATTCCAAGGGGGAATCTAATCTTTCTGAATCTGAGGGTACCGATAAGGCGGTACCCTCATTTACTTAGAGGCAGGTTGCTCTAGAAGCGGCTTGTCCCAATTTAATCGGTTAATTAATCCAATCTTGCCCGACACTCTCAACCCTGATAGAATTCCCGCCATGAAGATCCGCTCGATCACTTGTTTTATCAACCCATCCTATCCGCTGAATGAGCAGAGATTGAAAGTGGCAGGAGAATTCCTGCAGATTGCCCGACCCGCATTCGTTGACGCTGGCTATGAAGTGCAATCCACCCGCCTGGCAACGGTTCCATTCCCGCGTTTGCTGACTGAGCTTAAACCAGGTAATCTCGCCCGGCTGGCGCAGGAGCTGGAAGCAGCTGCAGCGGATTTGGGATATGCCTACGTATCCTTGGGACCAGCACTACCAGAGATTCCTGAGAGCTATGGCTTGATCCCCGAGGCGCTGGCCGCTACACAGAACGCCTTTTTTTCAGGGCTGATGACCACGCTTGATAGCTCGGAAGGCAGAGTCTCACTCAAGGCAGTTCACCAATGTGCCAGTGTCATCCAAGAGGCTAGTGGTATCTCACCGGATGGATTTCGCCAACCTGCGCTTTGCCGCCCTGGCGAACGTCCCTGCGGGGTCACCCTTCTTTCCGGCCGCCTATCACCAGGGTGATGAGCCATCCTTTGCACTGGCAACCGAGGCAGCTGAACTGGCGGTGACCGCCTTCAGTCAGGCTGCCAGCCTGGACGAAGCCCGCTGCAACCTGGTGAGCGCGATGGAGAGCCCATGCACGCCTCATGACGCGCATCGCCCGTGAAATTGAGAGGCAATCTCAGGTGAAGTTTGGTGGGATCGATTTTTCACTGGCACCTTTCCCATCCGAAGAACTATCATTGGCACGGCACTGGAGCGCTTGGGAGTGCCCAGGCTTGGGTGTTCATGGCTCACTGGCAGCGGCTGCCATCCTGGCAGATACGATGGACCAGGCTGACTTCTCGCGAGCCGGATTCAGCGGCTTGATGCTGCCGGTGCTCGAAGATGCTACCCTTGCCAGGCAGGCCGGAGAGGGCAGCCTGAATGTGATGGACTTGCTGCTCTATTCTGCAGTTTGCGGTACCGGGTTGGATACCATCCCTCTGCCTGGCGATACCAGCGCTGAGCAACTATCCGCTGTCTTGCTTGACCTGGCAAGCCTGGCCTTACGTTTGGCGAAACCACTCACCGCCCGCCTCATGCCCATTCCCGGCAAAAAAGCAGGTGACCCAACCGGATTCAATTTTGCATACTTTGCCAACAGCCAGGTGATGTCACTGCATGCGGTGCCTCTCGAAGGATTCCTTGGCGGGGATGAATCGTTTACCCTCCATCGGAGAAGAGCCAAATGAGCTCAATGAATACGCGCACGCTTTGGCTGCGCTGGGTGGGAGCCAATGCCCTGGGCGAGATGTTTGGCCTGGGGCTGACCTTTGCAGTAGGGGCGGTGATCCTATCCAGCCTTGGCAGTCAGCAAAGTGTGTTTGTAATCCTGATATCCTTCCTGGTGGCAGTGGCCAGTGGTACCATCGAAGCCACCCTGGTTGGTTTAATTCAATGGTGGGCGATGCACCCCTGGTTTCCCATGATCAGCCGGGGTAGATGGTGGCTGGCTACCCTGATTGGAGCATTGGTGGCTTATGTGATGGGTTACCTGCCTCCCACATTAATGAGCCTGGGTGAGCAAACTTCCCAAGCGCAAGCTCCCATAGCTGAACCCGAGCAGTGGCTAGTTCTGCTGCTTGCAGCCGGATTGGGTGTGGCTGGCGGGGCAGTGCTATCTTTCGCGCAATGGCTCACCATGCGGCATAAAGTACGAGGTGCTTCCATCTGGATTCCCGCCAACATGCTTGCATGGATGGTTGGAATGCCACTTATCTTCTGGGGCATCGATATCGCTCAAAAGCTGGGTGGAATGTTCTGGCTGATATTGTTCATGGTGGGTGTTTTGCTCCTAACAGGGTTGGTGGTGGGTGCCATCCACGGCGCTTTCCTGGTCCGATTGGCTAAACTTGAGCGATCAATAGCAAAATAAACGATTTGACAATATAAAAATGCCGTACATCAAAGATATACGGCATTGTCATCTGCAAACCCGGGATATCTAACCTGGGCCTTCAACCCTCCAGTAGATCCCCTTCTCCCGCTTGAGCAACCCATTATCCACCATATATCTGCGCAGGGCGGCAGTATCTTCGTGAAAACGCCTCAGGATCTGGTTGACTTGATTTTCCGGATACTTCACACCTGGCTCGAAATTCTTGACCAGATGGTTCAGGATGACCATCAGCTTCTTGTGCTGGGTGGGAATGGATTTCAAGGTGCCATCCCGTGAGAGATAAGCGCGTAAAGTCTTGACTTCAAATTCATCGCCTTCATATTCGGGCGCAGGTGGGCGAGATTGTGCCAGCACCTGGCGGGTGAGCTTTTCAAGCGCTTGGCTATCCAATCGATATGCATTGCCTTCCTTGTGAGCCAATCCTGCAACTGTGAGCTGCTCCAGATGGTGCTCCACTTCGGCGGGTTTCATCCCCAGGCGTTCAGCGATCTGGGTCGGTGAGAGGGCTTCTACACCCAACAAACCAGCAATTTTCAAGCGCTCAGCATCTGCCAGGGATTTCATGAAATTCAATAATTCGTCTTGATTATTAGTTGATGTGTTCATTTCTATTTTCCTTTATAATGGCTTTTGATCATCAATTCTCCAATATTCTCCTTCTGCACGGCTCATCAGCTTGTAGGCGATCATCTCGCGCCGTAAGGTGGCAGTATCATCATGGAAGCGGGCAAGGATATCGTTGACCTGCTTCTCGGTGTAATGGACCTCGGGTTGAAAGTATTTGAGGATGTGCCGGAGGACCACTTCACGCTTCTTGCGCTGGGCAGGAATGACTTTCAACCTGCCATCTGGCAGCAGGATATCCCGCAGACACTTTCCGGTCATAAGCTTCCAGGTCCACCTCTGCCGCCATGCTGGGCAGCTTGTCCTGTGCACCCAGGTGCTTGGCGATTTGCTCCAGGACGCCTGATTCGAGCTGGTACAGGTTGTAATAGCTCTCAGCACGCGCACTCACCAACCCGGCTTCTGAAAGCAGTTTCAGGTGGTGAGAGACGGTGGGTGGGCGCAAGTTGAGCAAGGCTGCCAGCTGTTCCACCGAGTATGGCTGCTGGGAAAGCAAGCCGATGATCTTCAGCCGGTTGGCATCTGCCAGGGCTTTGAAGAAGGTTAGCAGCTGTTCATCGTTGGGTGGGATGAGGTTGTCATCATAATAGTCCTTCATTGTACAATCCTTATTGTCATTGTTCTAACTAATTAGATAATTATCGAATTAATTATACACAATCTGATATTATTTGTCAAGAGTAAGTTCTGATGAATATCTATCGCAGCAGATCATGACTCACCCTGGTCAGCTCCGAACCCTGCGAGATGTGGGCTGGTATAATCTAATCGAGACGGATCTGATGTATGACCCGTGAGGGAAGGCATATGTCATCGATTGATGAGATCAAATCACGCATCGATATCGTAGACCTGGTGTCAGAGTTGGTGCAGCTGCGCCACTCTGGCAAGAATTACACCGGATTCTGCCCCTTCCATCCCAACACACGCACGCCTTCATTTGTCGTCTTCCCGACGACAGGTACCTGGCGCTGTTTTGGGCAATGCAACGAGGGTGGGGATATCTTCAGCTTCACCATGAAGAAGCAGGGCTGGGATTTTTCGGAAACGCTGAAATATCTGGCAGATAAAGCAGGTGTCCAGCTAAAACCGCCCACCCCCGAGGAATTGGTCGCTGAAGAAGAGCATGCTCAACTACGCTAGCATGCTTGAGGAAGCCGCCAACTATTACCACCATCAATTGCGCAATACTCCTGAAGGTCAAAAAGCGCTTGAATATCTTAATAAGCGCGGATTGAGTGATGAGATCATCGAAACCTTTGAGCCTGGGATATGCTCCCAATGCCTGGGAGGCGATCATCCAATATTTCAAAGGTAAGGGACGTTCTGAAGACCAGCTCCGCGAAGCAGGTTTGGTCTCCGAACGTGAGGATGGATCGATCTATGATAAGTTCCGCCACCGCATCATCTTTCCGATCCGGGATGGACGTGGGCGCATGGCAGGTTTTGGCGGGCGCATCCTTGACCCGAATGATATCCCCAAATTCCTGAATTCTCCCCAGACACCGGTGTTTGATAAAAGTGCTTTGCTGTACGGCTCTGGAGCATGCCCGTAACCCCAATCCGTGCCCTCGATCAGGTGGTCATCGTTGAGGGTTACCTGGATGTGATTGCCCTGCACCAGGCAGGTTTTACCAATACCGTTTCGCCCATGGGCACTGCGCTCACCGAGCACCAGCTGCGGCTGCTCAAGCGCCTCACCCAGCGCTTCATCCTGGCGCTTGACCCGGATGCGGCCGGTGATAAAGCCACCCTGCGTGGCTTGCAGATTGCCCGCCAGACGATGGACCGTGAGGCTGAACCGGTGTTCGATGCACGCGGCCTGATGGCCCATGAATCACGCCTGCAAGCAGATATCCGCGTCACCACCCTGCCGGAAGGGATGGACCCGGATGATGTGGTCAAGCGTGACCCGGCTGAATGGCAGCGCATCCTGGAGAATGCCAAACCGGTGGTCATCCATGTGATGGAAACCCTGGCAGCAGGGCGGAATGTGGATGATCCAAAGACCAAATCTGAGATTGCTGGTCAGGTGCTGCCGTTGATCAATGAAGTGCCTGACCCGATTGAGCGTGAAGCCTACCGGCAGCGGCTGGCACGCCTGATCAAAGTCGATGAACGCCTGCTGGTGGGGGGTGAAGGCACCCAGCCGGCCCACACGCCGGCGGACCAAGACAAGCCCAACCTGAAGCGAGAGAACCTAAGGCAGATTTTACTCGTTCAGGCAGGGAATGCCTTGCTGGAAGCCCACTGCCTTGGTATCCTGGTCCGCCGGCCTGAGATGGTATTCCATGTCGACCGCGCCTTGCATGAAGCTCATCTGGCACGACTTATCGCGCCTGGATTTTGAACGTGCTGAATACCAGGCGATCTTTGAGCTGGTGGAGGAATCATTGGCACAGGATCAATCTGAGCCGATGCACTACGTGTTGAATGGTTTGTCCCTGCCCTTGATGGAAATCGTGGACAAGCTTGTTGGAGCGTACCGAAAAACTAGATCCCAAAGAAGACCGGGTGCTCGAAGACGTGATGCGGGCTTTGTTGGAAATCCGCCGGCGTCAGGTGACTGAGATGATCAACCAGATTACGTTACCAGATGGATGAAGCTGCACAAGGCAGGAGACTTGCGCACCAAGGAATACGAAGAAGGCATTGCAAGATGCACCCGCTCGCTCCGGAACCTCCACCAGGCACGGAGAAGATTTGTGACCGGCCGGTAGCCAGCCGGGAACAATCTGTTCATGATTACATATTCAAGCTGATTCAATCAAATAGGTCATGCAAATGGAAATTCAGACCCATCACACAGCCAATCCTACCATCAGGCTGCGCAGGTACTTGCCCGTGGCATTTGTGGATGATCCTGTTTCTGTGGCATGTTTTCGAAATTTCTCCTCCGGAGAGGCGGGTCAGTGCCTTAATGGTTGATTTTACCGCTGAAATATTGGTATGTGTCCGAAGAGGGCTACCCGATTCAGGTGAATGAGGATGGCAAGGTGCATTGCCGCTGCGGTGATCTATCCACCTGGGGCTTATCCCCTGCCTGTCGTTGGACCAATGGCTGTTATTGATAAAATCCATCCTGGGGAATGGTTTTTATGACATCCGTAGCTGGATGAAGTGGCTGAAGGAGGTGGATAAAGTCCACCCAACCGAAGCTCATTACTACCTGGAGTATCTGGGCGTGGAACCTGAGCTGCAAGGGAAAGGCTATCGGCTCTGCCATCCTGACGCCACCTGGTCAACAAGGCAGATGAAGAGCATGTTGGCTGTTATCTGGAAAATGCCAACCGCAGTAACGTCCCCTTCTACCAGCGTTTTGGTTTTCAAATTATGGATGAGAAGGAAATCATTGGAGTTCCCACCTGGTTCATGTGGAGACCTCCAGCCAATGACTAATTCCAAAGGGTTTTCCTGGCGAAGTTATTATCACCAGAATCATTGATGGCGGCATGAGCTGCAACAGCCGGGATCAACGCTTCCGGATAAATGAAAGTCCACAGGAGCAGTTTTCTCCACAATTCGCCAAAAATGACAATTTCGAGGATAATTGGGTTATGGCTCGAAAACGAAAGACTACCAAGCAAGAAACCTCACAAAACGAGGACACTCCCTTTGAGGAGGAGAATAATCCATCCAACCAGCCATTGGATGATGTGGATGATCTGCTGGCAGAGATGGATGCAGATGTGGTCATCGATGAGCCAGATGAGATGCTTCTGGCTCAAGAAGCCGAGGAATTGAGTAGGGCATCGGAAGACGAATCGCTCGAGCTTCTCAGCCCACCCTTGAAGCTGAGCTGGGTGAAGACCCGGTCCGGCTCTATCTACAAGAAATTGGGGAAATCGAGCTGCTGAGTGTCGATCATGAATTCTGGCTGGCAACCCGCATTGAGGCTGCCCGCCGGGTGGATGTGCTCAATCGTGGTCACCCACTTGCACGGCGTGGTCGCCAATATTCGACCAGCATCTATCGCGCCTTGTTCGATGAGCTGGTGATATGGCTGGAAACGCCTGGTTGAAGATACCCAACGCCTGGGTTATGACTGCCCTGATCTATCACTGATCCATGCTGAAGCCCGAATGCTGCGCCAAACCTGGACGAGTGATACTCCATCCTACCTGCGATCATACCTCGACAATGGACGATGGGGGGTCGACCACCTGTGGGATCGGGTGGCAGGGAATGGGTTGACCGTGTTCATCTGTTTCTATGTGTTTCCAGAGAGTTTGGGCAAAGTCATCGAAAAATTCATGCTGAGCCAGGCACCGGATGCCTTCTCAGAATACGTTCATCAGCTACTTGCCCGATGAAGAGAGCTTGCGGTTGGAGCTGGAAAATGTGCAATATCGTGCCCAAGAATCGAGGCAGATATTGATCCGCTCCAACCTGCGCCTGGTGGTGAGTGTGGCCAAACGCTACCTCGGGCGTGGAAGCTCATTCCTCGATCTCATCCAGGAAGGTAACCTTGGATTGCTGAGGGCAGTCTCGAAGTTTGATCCAGCGCGTGGATATAAATTCAGCACTTATGCCACCTGGTGGATCCGGCAATCGATCAGCCGCTCGATCGCAGACCAGGCACGCACCATCCGCATCCCGGTGCATATCTTTGAAACCTTCAACCGCCTGATGCAGGTCCAACGCCAGCTCACCCAGACATTGGGGCGATCACCCACTCCCGAAGAATTGGCTCTGGAAGCAGATTTTGTGGACCCCAAGGATAAGCAGCTGATCCAGCGTGTAAAAGGGGATGCCAGTCTATTACCCCAGGATGTACGCATGCGATGGACGCACGCTGCCTCCAAGGTGGGGCAGGTGCTGCGGGCAGCTGAAGAACCCGTCTCCCTGGAAAGCCCGGTGGGCAGTGAAGATAACAGCATGCTGGGTGATTTCATCGAAGATGAAGAAGCCCAGGAGCCCATGGATGCTGCTGCACGTGAAATGTTGCGCGAGCAGGTAAAAAATGCCCTGGCAGTGCTTTCACCGCGTGAACGAGAAGTCTTGGAAATGCGCTTTGGCTTGCTGGATGGCAAAGACCACACCCTTGAGGAAGTGGGTCAGGCATTCAACGTGACCCGTGAGACGCATCCGCCAAATCGAAGCCAAAGCATTACGCAAGCTGCGCCATCCCACCCGCAGCAGACACCTGCGCGATTTTTTAATCTAAGTCAAGCTTAAATTTCCGTAAATCATCACTATTTCAGATTGATAGGGTTATGACTGAATATCCATGGTCGTGGATCTGTGAGTGCATGCTAGGCATTGTATGATCCACAATCTGCTGATACTTGCGTTTTAATTATCTATTAACATGCGTAAATTGACACTGAACAATGCATGTGATAAACTTCACGCGTTTGAGCACAAGGTGTAATCTTGTCAGGATGAGTTATCCTGTCTATAATTCATGAGATAAGCCCACTATGTCGTGCTGCTTGCGGTATAAGTTATCAACCTGCCTGTTTCACGGCACTAAATAAATTTGACTACTGAGGTAAAATGCTAGCTCCATATATTCCAATTGCTGTCATTGTCATCCTGGCCATCGCTTTTGGGTTCCTGATCGTTGGCCTCGGTCACCTGTTTGGCCCACGACGTAAGACCGCACGCAAGTTAATGCCATACGAATCGGGCATGAATCCAATCGGTCCTGGCACACGCCGCGCTCCCGGTACGTTTCTACCTTGTGGCAGTACTCTTCATCCTATTCGATATTGAAATCATCTTCATCATCCCATGGGCAGTCATACTAAAGCAATTTGTCCAGGCAAAGCAAGGTGTTTTTGCTCTCATTGAGATGGCCGTCTTCATTGTCATTTTATTGGTAGGCCTTGTGTATGCCTGGAAGAAGGGAGCATTGGAATGGGAATAGAACAAAAAGCCGGCAACATGGGCGTAGTCACCGTTGGCCTTGAACAGGCGGTCAATTGGGCGCGCACCAATGCCATGTGGCCGATGCTTTTCGGTTTGGCATGCTGCGCCATCGAGATGATGAGCGCCCAGGCTTCCCATTATGATATGAGCCGCTTTGGCATGGAGCTGATGCGCGCCAGCCCACGCCAGTCAGATTTAATGATCGTCGCAGGACGGGTATCGCGTAAAATGGCGCCTGTCCTACGCCGCCTGTATGACCAGCTGCCTGACCCCAAATGGGTCATCTCGATGGGTGATTGTGCTTCATGCAGTGGGGTGTTCAATAATTATGCCCTGGTTCAAGGTGTGGATGAAGTGGTGCCGGTGGATGTATATGTGGCAGGATGCCCACCGCGCCCGGAAGCGCTAATTCACGGTATCTTGACCTTACATGATAAAGTACGCCACGAAAAACTCAACTCCTGGGTATAATCAGGGATAGGTGATATGTCGGAAGAACACCTCAAAACAACCTTAAAGCAATTAAAGAGCGGTTTGGTCTGCAAGAATCCGAGTTAATGAAATACCCACCTGCCTTGGTGGTCGAGCCTGAAAAGATCGTGGAGGTCAGCCAGGTGCTGCGGGATGAATTTGGGTTCAATTTCTTGTGTGAGCTGACTGCGGTGGATTACTGGCCGGAAGAAGCAACCACGTTTCAACGTCATCTATGGCTTTTACTCACATGCCAACAATGTGCGCATGGCGCTCAGAGTGCCACTCAATGGTGATAATCCCTCCTTGCACACCCTTGAAGGCGTATACCGGGGTGCCAACTGGCACGAGCGTGAGGTGTGGGATATGTTCGGCATAAATTTTGAAGGTCATTCCGACCTGCGCCGCATCCTGATGCCGCACGATTGGGAAGGTCATCCTCTGCGCAAGGATTATCCCTTGGGATATGAAGAACCGCAATTCACCTTCAATTATGATGAGATCGACAAGCGGAAGCATCATGGCACGCTATGAAGAGGCCTAGCGCTTATGGCGGAACCTTTGGAAGTTAATTATCAAGAACTCAAACATCTGGTCTCAGAACGGGCATTAAAAGGTGAGACCGTCCTGCTCAATATGGGTCCCGCAGCACCCAAGCACGCATGGGGTGTTGCGCCTGTTGCTCGAGCTGGATGGTGAGGTGATCGTCAACTGCGTCCCGGATATTGGCTTCCTGCATACAGGGATTGAGAAGAACATGGAATCCAAGCGCTGGGAACTGGCAGAGGTGATGACCGACCGCACGGATTACCTCAATAACACCGGCAATAACCTGGCGTACTGCCTGGCAATCGAAAAACTGGCCGACCTGGATGTCCCGCCACGTGCCCAGGCTGTGCGGGTCATCCTGGTCGAATTGGAACGCATATCCAATCACCTGGTCTGGCTGGGCACGCATGCCCTTGACCTGGCAGCCATGTCTCTGTTCCTGTACTGCTTTCGTGAGCGCGAATCCATCCTGGATATCAAAGAGATGTGCTCAGGTCAGCGCATGATGACCACTTATTTCCGCCCGGGAGGATTATGGCGCGATATCCCGGCTGATTTTGAGATTGCGGTACGCCGTTTTTTGCGCATGTTCCCAGGGCGGATCAAACAATATGAAGCCCTGCTTGACCAAGAATCCCATCTTGATGGATCGCACCCGCAATATTGGCAAAATCTCCGCAGAAGATGCCATCAATATGTCGCTCACGGGTCCGGTGCTGCGGGGTTCTGGTGTGGCATACGATGTGCGCAAAGCCCAACCTTATTCGGGATATGAGCAATATGATTTCATCATCCCCACAGGCACTCATGGGGATGTGTACGATCGCTACCTGGTGCGCATGGAGGAAATGCGCCAATCATTGCGCATCATCCAGCAGGCATTGGATAAACTGCCCTATGGTCCATTCCGCTCGAATAACCGCAAGTATGTCCCTCCGCCACGTGCTGAGCTGGGCACCAGCATGGAAGCCGTCATCCACCACTTCAAACTGTGGACCGAAGGTTTTACTGTTCCGAAAGGAGCAGTCTACCATGCCGGTTGAGTCACCTAAAGGAGAGCTGGGTTATTACCTTGAGAGCAATGGAGGCAACCAGCCGTACCGTGTTCATATGCGTACACCATCATTTGTACATTTGCAAGCCCTACCGCTCTTGTGCAAAGGTCACCTGGTGGCTGACCTGGTCGGCATCATTGGCAGCGTCGATATTGTATTGGGAGATTGTGACCGGTGAACGCATTACTTGAAAAATATCCCGATGAAATCCAGGCAATCCTGGCAAAATATCCCGCAGACCAGGCTGGTAAACGCTCAGCGGTCATGCCCCTGATGTACCTGGCACAGCGTGAAAATGGTTATGTGACCAAGGATGCCATTGGTCAAATTGCTGAAATCTGTGAAATTACCACAACCGAGGTAGCTTCCATTATTGGTTTTTACACACTATATTACGATGAGCCATCCGGTAAGTATCATGTCCAGGTCTGCACCGACCTGCCGTGTGCCTTGCGTGGGGCAGACCAATTCCTGGAAAAGTTGTGTGAAAACCTGGGGATCAAGGTCGGTGAAACAACCCCTGATGGAAAGGTAAAAGTCGAGGCAGTGATGTGCCTGGCAGGCTGTGATAAAGCACCCATGTTCCAGGTGCAAAGCCCTGAGGGGCTTGAGTATCATGAGAACCAGACCGTTGAAAGCGCGCTTGAAGTGATCAACAAGCTGAGGCAAGGATGACAGACATGGCAGAACACATCCTTCTTCGTCACCGTGATATCCCTGGTTTGGACCAGATCGATACCTACCGCCAAAATGAGGGTTTTGTTGCCTTGCGAAAAGTCGTCACCAGCATGGATCCTGATGATGTGACCAATGAAGTCAAGGCTTCAGGTCTGCGCGGTCGTGGAGGGGCAGGTTTCCCCACTGGCATGAAATGGTCTTTCATTGATGGGCATAATTGGCCTCATTACGTGGTTGCCAATGCAGATGAATCTGAGCCCGGAACTTTCAAGGACCGTGAGATCATGGAAGGCAATCCCTACCAATTCCTGGAGGGGGTGGCCATCTGTGCTTATGCCGTCAAAGCAAATGATGCCTATATTTACCTGCGGGGTGAATTTTGGCCGATTGCGCATAAACTGGACCAATGCATCGCTGAGATGGAAACAGCGGGTTTCCTGGGTGATAAGCTGTTTGGAAGCAACATCTCCATCCATCTGCACACCCATCTGGGAGCTGGAGCATACATCTGTGGTGAAGAATCTGCCATGCTCGAATCGATTGAGGGCAAGCTTGGGCAGCCGCGTTTACGCCCACCCTTCCCACCCGCCGTTGGTGTGTATGGCAAACCGACGATTGTCAATAACGTTGAGACGCTTACCAATGTGCCATTTATCATCAACCGTGGTGCAGCCTGGTATAAAAGCATCGGCACCGAGAAGAGCCCTGGGCCAAAGATATTCAGCCTGTCAGGGTGTGTCAATCGTCCAGGTAATTATGAGCTGCCGCTTGGAACCACATTTCGTGAGCTGATCATGGATCATGGTCGTGGCATCCCTGGTGGACACAAGATCAAGGCGATCATGGCTGCTGGGGCTTCATCCTCCTTGATCGTCGCCAATGATGAAGCATTGAATACCCCCATGGACTATGAAAGTGTCCCAAAGCTCGGTGCACAGCTTGGATCAGCTTCGGTCATCGTGATCGATGATTCGGTCAGTATCCCCTGGCTGATCAACAAGACCGTTCACTTCTTCAAGCATGAATCGTGTGGTAAATGTACTCCCTGCCGTGAAGGTACATACTGGATGATGCATCTGACAGAACGCATCAGCCATGGCGAGGCGACGATGAAAGATGTGGAGCTGCTGCACGATGTAGCCAGTCAAATGAAAGGTAAATGCCTGTGCGCATTGGGAGAATTTTCCATTGAAGCTGTGTTATCAGGGATTGAACGCTTCCCGGCAGATTTTGAGTCCGTCACTGCCAAATCCAATGCATAGGATTTTATTGTCGATATGCCCATGAAAAATATGGTTAGCCTGACGATTGATGGAAAACAAGTGACTGTGCCTGAAGGCACGTTGATCGTGAATGCCGCCAAGCAGATCGGCATTGATATCCCTGTATTTTGCTACCACCCCAAGATGGAGCCCGTGGGGATGTGCCGGCAGTGCCTGGTGGAAGTGGGTCGTCCGGTGATCGACCGTGCCACCGGGCAGCCTGTGCTGGAAGCAGATGGATCACCAAAGATCCAATTTGGGTGCCAAGCTGGAGACTGCCTGTTCCACACCCGTATCTGAAGGTATGGTGGTGATTGGCACGTCACCCAAAGCTGTGGCTGGGCGCAAGGATATCCTTGAATTCCTGCTTACTTCCCACCCCCTGGATTGCCCGATCTGTGATAAAGGCGGTGAATGCCCACTGCAAAACCTGACCATGCGTCATGGTCCAGGTCAGTCCCGCTTTATATACGATGAAAAAATGCACCTTGCCAAGAAACTCCCGTTGGGAGAGCTGATCTATCTGGACCGTGAGCGCTGCATCCAGTGCGGACGTTGCGTTCGCTTTCAGGACATTATCGTGGATGACCCGGTGATCGCCTTTACCAATCGGGGTCGTGGCATGGAGATTTTCTCGAATTCCGAGCCGGGTTTTGACTCATATTTCTCTGGCAACACCACCGATATCTGTCCGGTGGGTGCACTGACCACGGCTGACTTTCGCTTTGAAGCACGTCCATGGGAATTATGCACGACTGCATCCATCTGCCCTCACTGCCCGGTGGGCTGCAACCTGAGCGTCAATCTGCGCCGCGAAGCCAGGGCGAATGGTGAAGTGGTGATCAAACGCATCATGCCACGCCAGAATGAATCGGTCAATGAGATTTGGATTTGCGATAAAGGTCGCTTTGCTTATCATTACACCGAAAGCAAGGAACGCCTGACCCAGCCGCTCGTCCGCCGGGATGGTGAGCTGGTGGCAATTGGCTGGGATGAAGTGCTCAGTTATGTGGCTGAGAACTTCGTCCATGCTGGAAAAAACTTGCTGGCTCTGGCCAGTGGACGGCTTTCCAATGAAGACCTGTTCAACCTGAGCGAGCTCGCCAATGGGTTAGGTGGTAAATCTGCGCTATATACGCACATGGCAGGTGGTGACCTGGTTGCCCAGGTGGGGGTTGGCAAAGGCACCAATTTATCAGATCTGGGCAAAGGCACAGTGATCCTGGTGGTTGCCTCCGACCTGGAAGAGGAAGCCCCGATCTGGTGGCTGCGAGTCAAGCAAGCTGCTGAGCGGGGTGCTACACTGATCGTGGCCAACCCACGCCACACCAAGCTTGAGCGTTATGCCAACCAGGTGGTGCGCTATCCATATGGTTCCGAAGCCACCACCGTCCTGGCGATGATCAACACCATGTCTGCCAAGCAAAACTTCCCCAAAGCACCTAAATTTCAACAGGGTGGCGAAGCAGTTAAAACCGCCGCTGAAGCTATCTCGGCTGCTGAAAACCTGATCGTATTTTATGGTAGTGAAGGGATCGGTTTGGAAGCCTCACAGGCATTGGCACAAGCCTGTGCCAATCTGTTGATGGTCACCAATCACGTCCATAAGGTCAACAATGGTCTGATCGCAGTATGGCCACGGGCGAATGACCAGGGTGCCTGGGAAATTGGCTACCGTCCATTACCCAATTTGAAGGAAGCCTTCCAACAATATGAAGCCATATATATTGCCGGTGCTGACCCGGCGGGTGATGACCCCTCTCTTGTGGATAGCATTCGGAATGCCGGATTTCGTGGTCGTTCAGGACCTGTTCCTGACCGAAACTGCCAAGCTGGCAGATGTTGTCTTGCCTGCCCAGCCATTCACCGAGCGGGAAGGTACCTTTACCACCGGTGAGCGTCGTGTGCAGCGCTTTTACCCGGGCGTAGTACGTCCGGAATATAAGCCAGATTATGCTATCACTGCTGCCATCAGTAAGCTGGCCGGTGTGAATGTGGAGGCAGACGCCTCTGCGCATCTTCAACCGCCTGGCAGCGAAAGTACCTGCCTTCAATGGGATCAATTATCGTCTACTAGCCCAGGTGAGCGAGCAATGGCCGATTATCGGTCGCAGTGACCTGTATTATGGTGGTACATCATATGCCAATGCTCAAGGTTTGGGTGTGCACCTATCACTCCCTTCTCAGACGCCTTCCCTTGCCTGGCCGGAGGTATCTGAAGTGAATTTGCCCGAGAGGTATGCTGCTCGCTGTACCGATTACCATTCTGTATGATCGTGGTCGAACTGTAATCTCAACATGCATTACTCCACCAGCGCATTCCATCTCCTTACATCGTATTGCATCCAGCAGATGCACAGCGCTTGGGCTTCAATGATGGAGCGCAGGTTCAATTTACCATGGGCGATGTTCTGGTCAAAGCCATATTGCATGTCAGTGATCAAGTGCCTTCCGGTGTGGCACTGGTTCCGCGCAGCCTGGGAATACCGATTAATTCACCTACGATCATTGAATTGAACGTTGTTTGAAGGAGAAAATTATTGGAGATTGATGAAGACGAATGATGAATAGAACGAGGTCTGCATGACGGCTGCCTTACTCATCGAATACGTCATCAAATCGGGGATCATCCTGATCGGGATGACGATTGGCTTTGCCTACGTCACATATTATGAGCGTAAGGCATTGGCGCGCATCCAGTCTCGCATTGGACCCAACCGGGCTGGCCCGTGGGGAATCCTACAGCCGATTGCTGATGCGGTAAAGCTGATATTCAAGGAAGAATTCGTCCCAGCAAAATCAGATAAGCTGCTCTTCCTTCTGGCACCGGTGATCACGGTCATCCCTGCTTTGATCATTACTGCTGTGGTGCCCTGGGGGCGTTCAGTAACTCTCTTTGGGCGCCAGATTCACCTGTACCTGGCGGATGTGAATGTAGGTATCCTCTATCTTGGTGCTGTGGCTTCGATTGCTGTCTATGGGATCGTCCTGGCAGGCTGGTCATCCAATAACAAGTATGCCATGATGGGTGGTCTTGCGCTCGACCGCCCAGATGATTTCCTATGAGCTGGCGCTTGGGTTATCTTTCGTCAGCGTGACGTTGTTGGCCGGCTCGATGAGCCTGGTGGATATCGTCGAAGCCCAGGGAGCGCATGGTTTTCTTGGTTGGATCGTATGGAACCTCTCACAGCCCTTGGGGTTCATCATCTTTCTCATCGCTGGCATGGCTGAAACCAATCGTTCACCCTTCGATATGCCCGAGGCTGAACAAGAGCTGACCGCAGGCTACCATACTGAATATTCCGGGATGAAATTTGCTCTGTTCTTCATGGCTGAATATATCAAGATCATCGCTGTCAGCATGATTGCTTCCACCCTTTTCCTGGGTGGTTATCTCGGTCCTTTTGTGGATCAAGCTACCCTGGCTGGGACCGATCTACCTGTTTATTAAGACAGTCATCATGATCTTTGTTTTCATCTGGGTGCGGGCTACCTTCCCTCGCTTCAGATACGACCGGTTGATGGCATTTGGATGGAAAGTGCTGCTCCCCCTGGCATTTCTGAACATGTTCATTGCCGGCGTGATCACCGTATTGGTGGGAGGTTAGTGGTATGTTTATTGTGGAATTAGGACGTGGTCTGTGGACCACGCTGCGCATGATGTTCGAAAAACCGGTGACGGTCCAGTATCCGGAAGTCAAGCGTCCCATGTATGCCCGCTTCAAGGGACGCCATAATTTACATCGTTATGATAATGGACTGGAAAAATGCATCGGTTGTGCCTTGTGTGCCGCTGCCTGCCCTGCAGATGCGATTTTTGTCGAAGCAGCTGAAAATACCGATGATGAGCGTTACTCACCCGGTGAACGTTATGCCAGCACCTATGAGATCAATATGCTGCGCTGCATCTTCTGTGGATACTGTGAAGATGCCTGTCCGACCGAGGCGATCATCCTGGGTGATAACTATGAGCTTTCTTTCACCGATCGGCGTCAGGCGATTTACACCAAGGAAATGCTGATCATGCCTGTTCCGAGGGAGGGAAACCCACACCCCAAAAAGTGGAGCCGGGTAAATTTAACCGTTCAATACCGCTGATGGAAAATCCAAAGGATTGACCTGCGAGAGTAAAACAGATTATGACCCTACAACTGCTCCTATTTCTTGTTTTAGCCCTGGTTGCCATCGTTTCAGCCCTGGGGATGCTCATCAGCCGTAATGCGATCTATTCAGCCCTGTTCCTGGTGTTGAATTTTGCCACGGTGGCAGTGTTTTTCCTGCTGTTGAATGCACCTTTTATCGCTGTTGCCCAGGTGAGTGTGTATACCGGGGCGATCATGGTGTTGTTCCTGTTCGTGATCATGCTCCTTGGGGCAGAAAGAGCGGGTCAAATCCAGGCGATTCAATGGCAGCGACCTTTGGCAATTGCCCTGGCGATCATCCTGTTGGTGGAAGCAGGATATATCCTTTTAGGTCAACGAGGTGTGATTCCCCTGGTCACAACCCAGTTACCCTGAAGGATTTGGCAGCCCTGCCCAGGTGGGAACGGCAGTCTGTTCAGCAGCTATCTGCTGCCATTTGAAATCACCTCGGTCTTATTATTGGTAGCCATGATTGGTGCCATCGTGCTGACCAAGGGCGAAAAAAAGTAACGGAGAGATGCATATGCTTCCTGTTTATTATTATCTGGGCTTAGCAATCATCTTGTTCACCATCGGTGCGTTGGGTGTGCTCATCCGGCGTAATGCCATCGTCATTTTTATGTCGGTCGAGCTGATGCTCAATGCAGCCAACCTGGCATTTGTGGCCTATGCCCGTTATTGGCAGTCGATGAATGGGCAGATTTTCGTCTTTTTTATCATGACCGTGGCAGCGGCAGAAGTGGCAATTGGTCTGGCTCTGATCGTGACCATCTTCCGCACCAAGGCAAGTATTGATGTAGACCAGATCAGCACTTTGAAAGGTTAAACAGCGTAACGGAGATACACCATGGTATTGAGTGACGCAGCGAATACGGGAGGATTTTTCTACCTTGTGCCTTTTGTGGTCTTCTTCCCGGTCATCGGCTTATTGATCAACATTTTCTTCGGTGGGCGGATGGGTGAAAAAGTCATTGGGGCAATTGCCTGTCTGGCATCTGGGCTTTCATTTGTGATCGCAGTCCTGCTGGGGATCGCCCTTTTAGGTCAACCCGAGGGGGTGGTAGTCCCCTATCTCAATTGGATCACCATCGGCAACCTTGCAGCTGGATTGGGCCTTCCGCGTGGATACCCTCTCGGTGACCATGATGCTGGTGGTCGGTGGGGTGGGCACACTGATCCATATCTATGCCGTCGGCTACATGCACGATGACGTGCGTCATAATGGCGACCCTGGACGCTTCCGCCGTTTTTTTGTGTATTTCAACCTGTTCATCGCCGCCATGATGATCCTGGTCAGTGCTAACAACTACATGATGCTGTTCATCGGTTGGGAGGGGGTGGGGTTATGCTCATACCTGCTGATCGGCTTCTGGTACGAGAAGGGCAAGGATGGCATTGGCAATGCCCTGGCAGGTAAAAAAGCATTCATCACCAACCGCATTGGTGATTTTGGCTTCCTCATCGCCGCCTTCCTGATGTTCAAGTATTTCCAGCCCCTGGCAGCCAATGGTGTGTTTTCCTTTGACTTTGATACTGTTGCAAACCTTGCGCCGCAGGTGCCCCAACCGGTGATCGTGGCGATCACCCTGTTCATGCTGCTGGGTGTGACGGGTAAATCAGCTCAGCTGCCGCTCTACGTCTGGCTGCCGGATGCGATGGCTGGTCCAACCCCGGTCTCGGCCTTGATCCATGCTGCGACGATGGTCACTGCCGGTGTATACCTGATCGCACGCTCGCATGCCATATATTCACTCGTGCCGGTGGCCCAGAACTGGGTGGCGATCGTAGGAGGAGTGACCGCCTTGTTTGCTGCCACGATTGCGGTGGCTCAATTTGATATCAAGAAAGTGCTGGCGTATTCCACCATCAGCCAGCTGGGTTTTATGGTGGCAGCGGTGGGCATGGGTGCTTTTACTGCCGGCATGTTCCATCTGGTGATGCATGCCTTCTTCAAAGCCCTGCTCTTTCTTTCATCCGGCTCGGTCATCCAGGGGATAGAGCGTGGTGAACACCAGGTGGAGCATGACCCCAACCTGCGTAAGCGGATGAAGCATGAACAGCATTTTGACCCGCAGGACATGCGTAATATGGGCGGTCTGCGCCATAAAATGAAGACCACCTTTTGGGTCTACCTGATCGGTGCTCTGGCGCTGGCTGGTATCGTCCCACTGGCAGGCTTCTGGTCCAAGGACGAGATTCTGGCTGAAGCCAGTGCGCTAAATCCGGTGGTATATTGGCTGTTGATCATTGCTGCCTTCTTCACCGCCTTTTACATGGGGCGTCAGATTTTCATGGTGTTCTTTGGAGAAGCACGGTCCGAACCTGCCGCACATGCTAAAGAAAGCCCAGCGGTGATGACCATCCCGTTGATCATCCTGGCATTACTATCCATCATTGGTGGTTTCCTGAATTTCCCCACCTTTCATACTTTTACCACCTGGCTGGAACATACCATTCAGGTTGTAGCGGAAGGTGTTGCGGGTGGTGAAGCCGCGGCAGGAGGATTCAATATTGTTGTTGCCATCCTCTCCACCGTCCTTGCATTGGCAGCCATTGCCCTGGCCTGGTATCTGTATATCCGCCGCTCTCAGGATATGCAGAAACTGCCGCTCAAGAAGCGTGCCGATGACCCACTCCGCCCGATCATTGGTCCTGTCTTCACCTTGCTTGAGAATAAATATTGGGTGGATGAGTTTTACGGCTATGTCATGGTCAAACCCTATCAATGGCTGTCCAAATTCCTGGCTGAGAAGGTGGATTGGGATTTCTGGCATGATTTCTTCCACGATAAGATCCTGGCGGGTGGCTTTAACGGGCTGACACGCTTGCTATCTGGTCCGATCGATTTGGGTATCATCGATGGGATTGCCAATTTCCTGGGTGATGGTTTTAAAGAGCTGGCTGCACAGATGCGAAAATTACAATCCGGTTTTGTACGTAATTATGCGCTCTCAATTTTTATCGGTGTCATCTTCATTATTGGTTATTTGATCATTCGTTTAGGATAGACCGCGGTGCTACTTCAGACCGCGGAATGCTACTTTGCAACCGAGGAACAGACATGAACTTAGTACTCCATCCACTTACCCTAACGACCTTTCTACCTCTGGTAGGCGTCCTGGTGATCCTCTTCATGAAACCTGAGTGGAAGAATGCCATTCGCTGGATTGCCTTGCTTACCTCAATGGCAACCTTCGCCATCTCGGTGGTCATGCTGACCTATTTCCAGGTCGGCAACCCTGATATCCAGATGGAAATCAACATACCCTGGTTCCAGTTTGTCAATTGGACCATCAGTTACCACCTGGGTGTGGATGGCTTGAGTATTTTATTGGTCATGCTCACCACCTTGCTGACCCCCATCTCCATCCTTTCCACCTGGACGGCCATTGAAGACCGGGTGAAGGAATTCATGATCTTCTTCCTGCTGCTGGAAGTGGGCATGGTGGGTGTCTTTGTATCTTTAGATTTGTTCTTATTCTATATTTTCTGGGAATTCAGCCTGGTGCCGATGTATTTCATCATTGGGATGTGGGGTGGTCCGCGCCGGATGTATGCTGCCCTGAAGTTCTTCCTGTATACCATGGCCGGCTCAATCCTCATGCTGCTGGCAATCCTATGGCTGGGGATCAACCAGGGGACGTTCTCAGTCACCGAGCTCATCGCCAAAGGCAATATTCCGGCCAACATCCAATTCTGGCTGTTCCTGGCTTTTGCTGCTGCCTTTGCCATCAAGGTCCCCATGTGGCCACTGCATTCCTGGTTACCTGATGCGCATGTTGAAGCCCCGACGGCTGGTTCGGTGATCCTGGCAGGCGTCTTGCTGAAGATGGGTACCTATGGTTTCCTGCGCTTCAACCTATCCATGTTCCCCAATGCAGCCATCAAGCTGGCTCCGTGGATGGCAGGGCTGGCAACCATCGGCATCCTGTATGGAGCGGCAGTTTCTTATGCCCAGAAAGATGTCAAGAAGCTGGTGGCTTATTCCTCGGTGAGCCACCTGGGTTTCGTCATGCTGGGTTTGTTTGCCCTCAATCGCCCAGGGTATTGAAGGTGGTATCCTGCAGATGGTCAACCACGGCTTGAGCACGGGAGCATTGTTCCTTATCGTCGGCATGATCTATGAGCGCCGTCATACGCGTGAGATGGATGCATTTGGAGGTTTGTGGAAGGTCATGCCCATCTATGGTGCCCTGACCCTGATGGTTACCCTATCCTCCATGGGTTTGCCTGGTTTGAATGGCTTCGTGGGTGAGTTCACCATCCTGCTCGGCGCATTTGGCTCAGCGCTATATCTCACCCTGGTTTGCCGGTCTATCAGCAGCAGGTATCATCCTGGCAGCGATTTACCTGCTGTTCATGTTCCAGAAATTATTCCTGGGACCGTTGGATAAGGAAGAGAACAAGGTACTCAAGGATATCAACTGGCGTGAAATCGTCACCCTGGTCCCGTTGCTAATCTTTATCTTCTGGATTGGTCTTTACCCCAAGCCGTTCTTTACCATCATGGGTCCGGCGGTGGATAAGCTGGTGAATATTATTCAAGCAGCCGCTGCTGTAGGTCTACCATGAAAGTAAAAGAGTGCGACACCGTTTGGGTTTAGCGAGCTCCTCTGCCCAAATTCTCGGTATTATTCGGTGCAGACGGTTGGCAGGAGACTGAGGAATGACTTTAACCGATCTGTTGCAAAACATGAAAGTGATCCTTCCCCTGGCAGTGCTGATTGCCTGGGCTTGTATCCTGCTGTTGGTGGACCTGTTCATTCCCAAAGGACATAAAGGATGGACGGCAGTGATTGGCCGCATTGGGTCTGGTGCTGTGCCTGGGATTGAGCATTGCCCAGTTCGGGCAGGTCTCTTCCGGCTTTAATGGCATGGTCATCCATGATGGTTTTTCATTCTTCTTGAATATTTTGTTCCTCAGCAGTGGGCTGGCTGGGATTGCCCTGGCATACGATTACATCAAGCGCATGGAGATCGAGCGTGGTGAGTATTACGTTTTACTGCTATTCTCGATCAGCGGGATGATGCTGATGTCGCAAGCCAATGACCTGATCGTGGTCTTCCTGGCATTGGAGCTTCTCTCCATCCCACTGTATGTCCTGGCAGGTTTTGCCCGTCCAAGGTTGGAATCGGAGGAGGCCTCCCTCAAATACTTCCTGATGGGTGCGTTTGCAGGTAGTTTTGTCGTATTTGGAATTGCGCTGGTATTTGGTGCAACCGGCACGACCAACCTGATCGGCAGTTTTCACATCCATCAAGGTACCAAGATCGCCAATTTGCCCTTGCTCACCGTGGGTGCAGCCCTGATCCTGGTGGGGCTGGGATTCAAAGTAGCTGCTGTGCCGTTTCACATGTGGACACCAGATGTTTATCATGGCGCACCATCTGCAGTGACAGCTTTCATGTCAGTGGGAGCCAAGGCAGGTGGATTTGCTGCCTTGTTGCGTATCTTTATCTCTGCTTTTCCCAGCCTTTCCACTGATCTGACCATGATCTTATGGACAATCTCAGCATTGACCATGTTCCTCGGGAACGTGGTTGCCATTGCTCAAAGTAATATTAAACGCCTGCTGGCATATTCGAGCATCGCCCATGCGGGCTACATTTTGATGGCATTGGTGCCTTATGGAAATACCGCTGGTAAGCTCTGAAACGGTCAGCGCAGCTCTTTTCTACCTGGTGGCGTATGCTTTCACCAGCTTTGGAGCCTGGGCGGTGGTGATTGCACTCGAAAAGGCGGAAGGACAAGGGCTGGCGTTGGATGATTATGCCGGATTGGCGCGCAAGTACCCGCTCCTGGCAGCCTCGATGGCGATTTTCATGCTCTCATTCACCGGCGTTCCACCCACCCTGGGATTCATGGGGAAGTTTTACCTGTTCCGCACCGTGATCGAAGGTGGCTACCTGGGTCTGGCACTGATCGGTGTGTTCACCTCATTGATATCCGCATACTACTATCTGCGTGTCATCGTCATCATGTACATGCGCGAAGGTGAGCCAGTGGCCCGCAAGGAATTCTGGGTTCAATTCACTGCTGCGGTGACCGCGGTTCTGGTCATTGTACTCAGCCTGGCGGCTGGACCATTGCTGAACCTGGCTTCCAAGGCGGTGCTGGTAACCTTCTGAGGAAGCATGAGGCTGAACGATTTATTTACCTGACCCGGTTCGGTTTGAGCCGGGTTTTTGGTTCGGTGCAGTCGATCTTCAATGACGGCAAATAATTTATCTGGAAAGTTGGTTGGAGATGAACCTCAATTTACCCTGACCGAGTAAAAGAAAGAACTGGTCGATGGTGATCCGACGAGGATGAAAATATTCATCCATATGCCCCATGAATTTTGCCATAGGGTTGCCAATGGCGGTTCTTATGAAGGGTTTACCGTGCGACCTGCCTTGCCCTTTGCTCATCAACATCTAACCTAACAGGAGCATGCATCAGTTATAATACTGTGCTTGCCAGGGTGTTCAGAAGCATTATTCGATTAATAAAATTGACAATAATAGGCCCTATTGTTAATCGAAATTGTAGAATCTCTTGATTAATGAATAATTTTTTTTACCAGCTGGCTAAAAAATTACGCCCCGACCTGGAGAGCTTGAGCGGGCAGCAACGCATGAGCGGAACGGCAGATGTGCTGACCCTGCTCTATACGCTTGCCTTTGCTTGTCATTGGATTTGCCTGGTTGGTGCGCACATCTAGCTGGGAATCCATCCGCCAGCATTGGATGCTCTACTTGCTGTTGGCGGTAATCTTATATATATTTAACCGCCTGCGATTCTTCTTTATCACTGAGATCAGGACAGGTGGGTATGCCAACTCAGATGGTGCGATGGATGGGATCGCGGTTTGGGCTGCCGTTCTGCTGCTGGGTCCCACTGCATTATGGCTAAAAGTCATCTGGAATCTGGTTACTTTCTTCAGCTCCAATTACGTCGAGAGCGGACCATCACAGGCTTATTGGAGTCGCGGGCGGATGTTTCTGCGCAGATATTGCCTACAGATTTACTGGCAACCCTGGTCGCTTTGGTGGTTTACCAATGGGTGGGGGGATCAATCCCGATCAGGGATTATTCGATTCAGCTCGATTGCACCCGCGTTTTTGGCTATAATTGTTCAATATCTCGGGACATTTCTGGTCTATTCCGGGTACATTGCCTATGTGATCTGGTCGCTTAAGAATGTATTGCATACCCCAACCCGACCAGCGATATCATTCTTTTTTATGGCGCTTACCTTACCGGCGCTGGCAAATCCCTTTGGAATTCTGGCGGCAGGGATTTATGCCCAGCGAAGGGTTATGGGAATTCCTGTATATCATCGCTCGGCTTGCTCATTGGCAGCGGTCCTGGCCCGCACGACTCAGCCAGGCTGCAGAATATTCCCGCCAGCAATCCCGTCAAATTGAGCAACTGGAGAAACTGGGAAGAGCCATCCTGGATGAACCACCGGATGGTTCCAGATCTGCCTGAGGTGTTGAAGAAACATGTATCATCCATGTTTGCCTCGCAGGGCATCCATGATCTGGACAGAATCCAAGGGGCGTACTCCTGCAGGAACCGCTGAGCTGCTCTTTTGATCGGGAGCTGGCCTGGAAATGGCTGCAAGGAAAAGCACGAAGCTTATTTATCCATGCCGGAATAAGACTCCCATGGAATCCCGATATCACATATCTAGGATCCAATCATTTTATGTCCAATCAAGGATGTGGAAAATGGACAGTTGATTGGAGAGATATTTCATTGAGCTGCAAACCATGGCCATTCCATGGGATGCCCGCTCGGTTCGCAGGCAGCTGCCAGCAGTGCAGTCACTCGGTGCACAGGTTGCTTCAGCTATCCACCGGGCACATGTTTATGCAGAGACGCTTGCCATGCAAAAAACACTGCAGGAGCTGTCCCTGGCACGCTCCATCCAGGCCAGCTTCTTGCCAGAATCCATCCCACAGCTTCCCGGATGGCAGATTACTGCCACCCTGGAACCTGCCCGGCAAATTGCGGGTGATTTCTATGATTTCATCCACCTGCCGGATGGGAAATTGGGCATCTTGATTGCTGATGTTGCTGATAAGGGATTGGGTTCGGCATTGTACATGGCATTGAGCAGCACATTGATCCGCACCTTTGCCAATGAGTATCATCGAGATCCGGCCATGGTGTTGAAAACTGCCAACCAGCACATCCTGCGCAATGCACGTGCAAACCTCTTTGTCACAGTATTTTTTGGCGTGCTTGATCCGACCAGTGGCTTGCTCTGTTATGCCAATGCCGGGCACAATCCACCTTATTTATTGGGGAGCAATAATGGGATTAAAACTTTAAATAATACCGGTATGCCGCTTGGGATTGATGAGGATAATGACTGGGGTCAGGAATGAGGTAACGATCTCGCCGGGTGAGATGCTGTTTATTGTATACCGATGGGGTAACGGATGCTCAAAATAACGATGGGGAATTTATCGATAGAAAAATAATCCTGAGCACTGCTCAGCAAAATATAGGTAAAACTGTCCAGGATGTCCAACAGGGAATCCTGGATAAGGTGCATCACTTTGTGGGTGATGCGCCCCGCTTTGATGATCTGACCCTGGTGATCCTGGGAAGGGAGAACGGACAATAAATAAATTGCCTGCCACAATCATGGTAGCAGGCAATTGATTTATGTTGATAGATTATTCAGCTGGCATGATGTTTAATCATCGTCAGGGTATTACCCTTATCTGGGGTGGGTTCGTATTGCACTTCATCCATCATCTTGCGCATCAAGAAATATCCCCAACCCACGTGGTTTCACATCATCCAAAGATACATTTATTTCCGGTTCTGGAACTGATTCGGGATTGAACGGTTCAGCATCATCATAAATCACCACCTTCAAACCATCCTCCAGGATTTCACAGGTGATATCAATCCGATTAGGACATTCTCGACCATAACCATGCTCGATGATGTTCGTGGAAGCTTCATCCACTGCCAGCTGGACAGCATAGACTTCTGACTCATTAAGACCAGCTTGCTTGGCACAATGGGTGACGTAATCGCAAATCTCTTCAAGATTATTTGAGACTACAAGAAAACCTTTTGGTTGGCATTCGTTGGATTAAAAACTCCCTACTGCTGAGGTGACATCGTCAAAGATACGGAAATATGAACCCATACCGACCAGATTTAGTGAATCTTTGATCCCTTTATCAACTTTTGCCAATACCAGCTCACCACTTGGTTTACAAGTCTTTTGGGTATCGATCAAAACCCACCAACCTGCACTGGCCATAAAATTCACCTCGCTCATATCAAAAACAATGTTGTATATGCCTTTGGCAGGTCACAGCTTTAAGCGCTTGGGCCAGTTCCTGGGCATTGGAGCCATCGATGCGACCGCTGGTTTTGACCACGGTGCAGCGCTTGAATTCAGTAGTCTTGAATCTCCATAAATTCCTCCTCGGATGATTAGGGTCATTTTGATATCGCATCGATGCATAGCATTATTCGAGCTGACTTAGCTAAAGCGTCTTATTAATTTTACCAGATTGCGGCATTATCTCATATTCGTTGGCATATAAGTCGGAGTTTAATGAGCACAGCTTAATCATGATACAATCCAACCCGGTTTTTTTCTATGGATACATTCCTCGAACCTATCTGAATTCAATCCACCATAGTGGATCCTCGCGTTATGTATTCCCAAATGAGCCTCATTTGGGTGATGAAGTGACAATTCGGCTGCGCACCGGCCTGGATGCTCCCATCCAGCAGGTCTTATTACGAACCTGCCCGGATGGTGAACAACTATTACACCCCATGCACCCTGAAAACCATGAACAGACTGGGGTATGCCGTTGGTGGCAGTGCATCCATGCGTCTCAGCATGCCGCTCACGTCCTACCGCTTCCTGATCATTAGCGATGATGCCACCTATTGGTATAACGGCAGCGGATTGCACGCCTTTAACCCGACCGATGCAGAAGACTTCCGCCTCCTGGCTGACTATCAGGCACCCGCTTGGATAAAGAATTCGGTCTTTTACCAAATATTTCCCGACCGCTTTGCGGATGGTGATCCATCCAATAATGTGCGTGATGGTGAATATGAATACGCGGGTTTCACAGCCCGAGCCCGTCAGTGGGGAGAACCTCCAACCACTGGCAGCCGGGCAGCCATGGTCGAATTCTATGGAGGTGACCTGCCTGGTATCACTGCTCACCTGGATTACATTGCTGAGCTGGGAGCAAATGCCCTCTACCTGAACCCGATTTTCACTGCATATTCCAATCACCGCTATGATGTGACCGATTATTTCTCGGTTGACCCTCACCTGGGTGGCAACCCGAGCCTGGTGGATTTACGCCAGGCTCTCTCAGAGCGTGGGATGCGTTATATCCTGGATATTGTCCCCAATCACTGCGGGATCCTGCATCCCTGGTTCCAGGCAGCCCTGGCTGACCCCGCTGCACCCACCGCTGAATATTTCACCTTTCGCAAGCACCCGGATGAATATGAGACCTGGCTGGGGGTGCGCACGCTGATCAAGCTCAATTATCGCTCAGACTGCTTTGCGGAATGTGATGTACGCTGGACCAGACTCGGTCTTCCGTCATTGGCTGCGACCACCTTATTCCGCCGATGGCTGGCGGATCGACGTGGCAAATATGCTCGCCCGCCAGGGTGCTGACCAGCTGGGAATGGAGGTGGGGAGGGGTATCCGGCAGGCGGTTAAAGAAGAAAACCCACAGGCTACTTGATGGGTGAAAATTTCTTCGATGCCACCAGCCAGCTGCAAGGGGATTGCTGGGATGGGGTGATGAATTATTCGGTTTTGCATTCCCCTTGAGAGATTGGCTCTGGTCCGGATGAATATTCATGTGCCTGGTCAGAGCCAGCCGATCATACACGGGTAACCCGCTGGACCACACAGGCACTGGTGGATTCCTGGGCAGCCTTCAGGGCTGCCATCCCATGGGTGATTGCATGCCAGCAGTTCAACCTGATTGGCAGCCATGATACACCGCGTGCCCTGGCGTTGCTGAAAGGGAATCGTGATTTAATTCGCCTGGCGGTGGCGCTTTTATTCACCTATCCGGGTGTGCCATGTGTCTATTATGGGGATGAGATTGGCCTGGGTGGGGGGCAGGGAATGAATTCGCGCCAGTGCATGAGCTGGGATCCATCCACCTGGGATATGGACCTGCTAGCTTTTTATAAGAGCTCTGATCCATTTACGCCGGACTTCTCCTGCATTGACCGATGGTGGTTTTCAGGTGTTATTGGATAGAAGCATGATACCCTGGTGTACCAACGCGATACCGATGAGGAGATCATCCTGGTCGTTGCCCACCGTGGTGAGCAGCACGCGACCTGCTGGACCAATTCCCGTTGCTCATGGTGCCATCCCTGATGGGGTAGAGTTTGAAGAGCTGTTTACGCAGTCAGCGGGTCAGAGTGACAGAATGGGATTTTCCCCTTACCGTCATGCCACCAAGGTGCGCAGGTGTGGGTTGCACGGAATAGTTAATTAATGCATCCCAACTGATAGAGGCGCATGATATCCACCGATGACTTCATGGATGTACAAGCGCTCCAAATCAAAGCTTCTTGGATGGCAATCTCCATGAAGATATCAGGCCTCTGATTACTCTCCGGACGCTAACTTCTTCGAATTCTCACGGACTAAGGCATGCTCGTGCGACGGCTGGCTCATGCGGAACATCATTCCGACCATAAAGCCCAAAGCAGTCAGACCTGCCAGGGCGATCTTGGTGATATCGACCACTGGCTCCACCCGCACGCCTTCAGGCGAGGCCACCACCACAGCCACCGGGCGGGATAGGATGCGTCCCCCACCACCACCTCCGCTGCCTGACCCTTGTGAAGGTTTGTCGGGATTCTCATCGGCGCTGGTACCGCTCCCACTGCCAACCCCAAAACCCAAACCGCACAGCACTTCAGCGGTCGGGATGATCATCGTATCATCATGCTGAATGGGTTCGCCATAAACCACGCGTACATCAGCAGCCGCCAGGAATTCTTCCATCGTATCCTGAAACATTTCCAAACCAGCTTCTACTGGTTGGTTTGTATTCATTTCATCAGTCATTGTAATTACTCCTTTATGTTCGCTCGCAGGTTATTTGTTGCGGTACATCAGTCCTATCAGCGATTGCCCCCAGCAATCCTCCAGCCAGCATTGCCCAGATCACTAGGCGGGTGACATCTCTAACCGGCAGAATGCTTTCCTGACCATCAGACGTCCTGACGATCACTGCCTTGGGACGGTTCCAGATCAACCCAGCATGGTGACCCGGGAGCTGGATTTTGAGAACGCTGTGTCATGGGTGTGATCTCAAAATCGCCCACCTGCCTGGGTCTCTCCAGTTCTAATTTCTGTCTCTATGGCAGGCATAATTCCTCCTTATGCACTGGGGTTTATCGTGGGTGGAGGTGGGTTCTTCCGGGTGGCTTTCTGCAGCTCCTCATTGACTGTGCGTAATGCCTCAGCGATCTCTGAACGCACTTTTGATCCTACTTCGCCGGTTCGCCAGCGTTCATGCAGGTCTTTCACATCTTCTTTGAGGTTCTGACCCGGTGGGGCTGCTTGGAGAAATCCTTGGCTGCCTGGCTTAATGAAGCGCCCAGGTTGGCCAGACCATCTTCGATTTCCTGTTGAAGTTTCCTGCGTTCCTCACTTTCCCAGGCAGTTTGCAGGGCTTCGCGCAGGTTTTTACCCAGCTCATTCAGCTGTTCGCCGATATTGTCATTGGGAGACTTGTTCTCATTTGGATTGGTATCACTCATAATATCCTCCTTGTATCATGACTGTACTTATTATACGTCGTAAGTGGTAAAAAGTAGCTTATTAGAACATTAAGGGCACATTGGATGATTATTCAATGTGCCCTCGTTCATAGTTTATGGGATAATCTTAACTGATTACTTTGAGGAAGCGCCGTTTACCAGCCTGCAGCACCCCGGCATGCGGGAAATACCTGGTTGGGGTCAGTCAGGGTTTCCCCATCCAGGCGGACGCCATTCTGCTCGATCAACCGCCGACCTTCGCTCTTGCTGGTTACCAGTTTCCCTTCCAGGAGCACATCCAGCACGGTTTGCCCGGTTCGCAGTGTGAAGGTGGGCATATCATCTGGCAGGCTGCCTTTTTGGAATACGCTTACAAAGTTTTCTTCAGCCCGTCTGGCAGCTTCAGCTCCGTGGAAAATCTCGGTGACCTCACGTGCCAGCTTCATCTTGGCATCGCGGGGATGGACTTTCCCGGAGGCGATATCCTTTTCGAGCGTAGCAATCTCAGCAGGCTGTCCAGCGGGTCACCAGGCGGAAATATATGTGGCATGGCTTTATCCGGCACGCTCATCAATTTGCCGTACATATCTTCTGCGGTGGTATTGATGGGGATGTAGTTCCCCATGGATTTGCTCATCTTCACCTCGCCATCCGTCCCTGGCAGGATGCCCATGATGATGGCGATATTGGGTTTTTCACCCAGGTAGGTCATGATTTTCCGGGCAGCGGTGACGATATTGAATAGCTGGTCGGTGCCGCCCACCTGCACATCGGTGCGCATGGAGTAGGCATCATAACCCTGCATGATGGAGTAGAAGAACTCATGCACGATAGATCGGTTCATTCTTCTCCCAGCGTAATTTAAAATTCTCGCGGGTGATGAACTGCTGGACGGTGAAGTTTGAGCACAGCCTGATCAATTCTTCAAAGGTCAGCTTGGATAGCCATTCAGCATTGTAACGGATGATGGTTTTTTCGCGGTCCAGCACGCGAAATACCTGGTCGGCATAGGTGCGGGAATTGATAGCCACTTCCTCAGGAGAGAGGATTGGGCGGAGTTTATCCTTATCGGATGGGTCGCCAATCAATGAGGTGTAGTTGCCAATCAGGAAGGTCACTTCATGACCCAGCTCCTGGAATTGAGCCAGCTTGCGCATGGTGATGGTATGCCCCAGGTGCAGGTCTGGTTTGGTTGGGTCGTAACCGCAGTACACCCTGAGTGGGCGTCCTTCCTGCTTGGCTTCGATCAAGCGCTGGCGGAGCTCATTTTTCATGGCCTGCTTCAAGGTCTTCATCACCATATTCAGTGCCCTGCATGAGGTATTCCACCTGCTCATCGATGCTCATTTTTGATTTTGTCCATTCCGCCTCCTTGTTCTATATTCCCGCCGGATATTCTCTATCCCGTATTACCCTGATTATAAAAAAAAGCGCCCTCTGTGGGAGGACGCGTTATACTCACCACAGATGATGGTCAATCGCTTGTATAATAAGCATAACCGTACTGCAATTTTTCATGCGCCGATTATACCATTATTGATTACCAGGAGAATAGATATGGATACAAAAATGATGATTTGATTGCAAAAATGGAACGATTCCCGGGCACGCCTGAATGCTGCCCTGGATAAAGTGGCTCCGCAGGCAGAAATTTACCCCACCTGGAAGCTCAAACAGCTGATGGACCACATCACCGGTTGGGATGAGTTGATGTTGACATCGCTGCGCGCTCTATTCACAGGGAGAATCACCTGGCTTGGTGGTGAAGGATGGGATTGACCAATACAATGCCGAATCGGTGACTGCGCGAAAGGCGATTTACCTTGGAGCAGTCACGACAGGCCTATGATGCTGCTCGGGCAGACGTGATCCAGATCATGCGCGAGATGCCGGCAGAAATGCTGACCCAAAAATTCCCGGCACCGTGGGGTGGGATGTGTACGGTTGCCAGTGTGGTGAAGATATTCGTCTCTCATGAGCTGGAACATGCCAAACAGGTCGAAGAAATCCTGATGAAATCCACAGGCAGCGTCTGAATTTATCAGGGCATATTATTCTAATTGAGGATACAAAATACCTCCTCCGCAGGGTTTTGAAAACATGCAGCAATTGGTGAGTGTGCTATAATTCCCGGCATTGGAGGCAGTTATGCAGGCCCCGGTATTGGTGCTTAACGCGAATTTCGAGCCGATCAATGTCTGCAATACCCGCCGTGCCATTACCCTCGTTATCGATGGAAAAGCCAGCCTGATCCTGAATGGACGCGGTGAGATAAAGACTGTAAGGCAGATTATCCGCGCCCATCCATCATCCGCCTGGAAAAGATGATCCACCGCCCTCGCCCACGTGTCAAGCTGACCAAGCGTGAAATTTTACGCAGGGATAACTACACCTGCCAATACTGTGGTCAGCATGTGCCTTATCTTACCGTGGACCATGTCATCCCACGCCACCTGGGGGGTGAGCATGTGTGGACCAATCTGGTAGCTGCCTGCCCGCACTGCAATCATCGCAAAGGTGGGCGGACGATTGAACAAGCGCAGATGCACCTGTTACGTGCGCCATCCACCCCACCTGCCTCAGCTTCCTATCTATTTGCCCGTCACTTGCACGAAAATCAGGAGTGGCTGCCGTTTGTAACTGGCTGGTAACCTGACTGACGCTCCTGATTAACCTCCACCCAATAGCCTGACCATTAGCTGTGGGCTGACAAAAACCTCCAGAATTGCTGCACCTAGAAATAAAGGAATCACCAGAGCCAGGGTGATCTTGATCCAATCTGCGATTGAGCTCACCAGACCCCTCACCAATCGTTTGGTGCTGAGTAGGGGTTACAAGGGTCGCGCCCACTTGCAAGATGGCTGCCCCTGAGAGGATGATGGCGGGGATTTCCAACAAGCCGTGTGGAAGTGTGAAGGCTGCCAGGACAGTCAGGGTGCTTAATCCCGTCAGGCTGGCTGCTTCGGTAAAGAATCCAATCATCACCATAGGTAGCATCAGGACGAGCGCTCCAGCTACACCCAGGGTGAATGTCCCCACAATTACGGCTATGCTGACCGCCCGCAGGTTATGCCACCAGATGGTGAGCACATTGCTGGTGCTGAAAAATCCATATTGGCGTAATTGAGACAGGAGCTGTGTATCGATGATTTTCAAACGCTCCAGCCCAAACAGACCCGGCGATACACCCAGGTCCTTCACCTGAATAGCACCTAAACAAGTGGCAGCTACCAGTAAAAGCGTCATCCATGCAATCGGGATCAGCATTCGGCGTAAGGTGCGCGGAATTTCTTGCCGATACCATTCCCAAACTGAATGTGCATTGCCAATAAACTGCATCCGGAACACCTTCCACATCCAACGCAGGTTGAGCGTATCAAGCTCATGCCCTAACAACTCTTCTCGATTTAAGTGAGTAATCCCCATACGCACTAGAAGTCCTACAAGTATCACCTCAGCCAGCACTACCCACCACAAAACCCGGTAATCTGCCCACAGCATCATCACAGACTCAACCTGGATCAACAACGCCACCGGGATGATGATAAAGGATGCCAGGAGATTGGCTGCCCGTACAGAGGTGGTTTGGGTGGAAATGACCACTGCCCCACTGACCATGACCATGGCTTGTACAGCCGTCAGCAGGATGATTAAAACCAAAAACATGGGTTCCGCCCGCCAACTGGTGGTGCGGTAAATCCCAATTAGGTAAACGATCATCCCAAGGTAAGATGCGATCAGGGGTGTCAGCAGGCAGGCCAATAACTTACCCAGGTATAGCTGGCCATCGGTCAGTGGACTGCTCAATAAGGGCTCGATACTGCGCCGCTCAGTCTCGCCGGCAAAGCTCTCCAGGGCGATGACCAGGGAGATGGAAATGGGAAAGAATCCCACGATCATCAACAGGAAGGGGATGAACCTTTCTGCCAGCAGGTTAGCCCCATATTTTTGCACGAAACCTAAGATCTGCCGGGTGGTGAAGTTCGCCAGGAATGGGAAAAATAACGTAAGCAAGATGATTGGGAAGATGATGCGCCAGTCTCTCAGCTGATCCCGTAATTCCCGACGGGTGATGATCAGAGCAGGACGGATTTTATCCAGCATGCTGATCCTCTCTGCCAGAAGGAGAATCCTCAACCCTTTCCTTAACTTGATCATCGTCTTCGATGGTATTGATGGCTTGCAGATAGACTTTTTCCAGGCTGCGTGGTACCTCGGATAATCCCAGGACCGGAATGTTATTCTGTACCAGGGATTGGATGACCGCAGGGTTTGTCTGTATGGGATTGTCCGTCTGGTAACGTAGCCAATCCGGACCCTGCCCGGTTAATGTAGACTGTCATCTGGCAATGCAGGAGTAATACCCTCGGTGGTAGTTCCCAGGCGTACCTCAAATTGTGGAGCACCCAAAAGCCGTGTTTTAAGCTCCTCGACTTCCCCTGAGATGATGATCCGTCCCTGGTGAATGATGGCGATTTTATCTGCCAGCTCTTCAGCTTCAGCCAGGTTGTGCGTGCAGATGATGATTGCCCGGTTGGCGCTACGCAGACCATGAATGGCATCCCTAACCAAACGGGCACTTTCTGGGTCCATGGCTGAGGTGGGCTCATCCATTAATAAGACGGGTGGGTTATGGAAGAAGGCACACGCCAGAGCCAGTTTTTGGCGCATACCCTTGGAGTATTCCCCAATCCTTCGCTTGCGGTCACCCGCAAGACCGATATTGCTCCAACAGCTCATCGGTACGTTTGCGACGGATGGATGCCTCCATACGGTAGATTTGACCGAAGAAATCGAGATATTCTACCGCGTTCATGCGCCCGTACAGACCATGTTGCTCGGTCAGGATGCCTACCGAGGCGCGTACCTCAGCCGCCTGGGTGACCACATCATACCCTGCCACACGTGCCCAACCGCCAGATGGGCGCAGAACGGAAGTGAGCATGCGCAAGGTGGTGGTCTTCCCGGCACCATTGGGGCCAAGCAGTGCCAGCACCTCCCCAGATTTCACATCCAGGTTAACCTGGTCAACTGCCAGGAAATCGTTGAATTTTTTACTCAGGTTTTCGGTTTGGATCATGATTACCAATAATATGAGAGATACAACTTCCAAATCCCTGGTTGTGAATATTATTGATTGGGTCCAGCTTCAGGCGATTCGAACCTCCACTTTTGGTGTTGTGCCTTTACGATGCCGCCAATAAAGCAAAAAACCTGAAACAAGTGCCACGATCAGCATGAACAGTCTGATTGATGTTGATCGTTCCAAAGCGAGGTGCATCCAGGCGCAGGAATTCCAGGAAAAACCTGCCAATTGGATAACCGACCAGGTAGGTCAGAAAAAGATCCCCATCCTTCAGCTTGCCAGCAAATCTTCTCTCCAACCACAACAAAAATCCCATATTCAACAGGTTCCAGATCGACTCGTATAGAAATAATGGCTGGAAGGTGGAGTAATTTTCATATCCAGGTACGCGATTGATTGGATCGATAGAGATTGCCCAGGGTAGGGTGCTCGGTTTTCCGTACAGTTCCTGGTTGAAGAAGTTACCCCAACGCCCAATTGCCTGTGCCAAGGCCACCCCAGGGGCTGCAATATCAGCCCAGAGCAGGAAACTCATCTTCTTGCGCCGGCATAGAAATATAAAGCCAGTGCTCCACCGATGATCGCCCCGGGATGCCCAAACCTCCAGCCCGGGTATTGATCAGGATCAAGTGGATGAGTCAGGTAATACTTGGTGGTAAAGCCAGCCGCAATCATTGATGGGGGTGGTGTGAAGATGTGCCATAAGCGGGCCCCGATGATGCCTGCGATCAAAACCCAGATCAGTGCGTCCCAGACAAATTCGCTGTTTAATTTCCTGCGTCGCGCTTCACGTTCTGCCAGGAAGGCTGCTGCAAGTGCTCCCAGCATCAGGATGATGCCGTAAAAACGTATGTAAACGGGTCCGATAAAAAAACCACTGGGCATTGAAACCTCTTTTCATTAACTCTAATGAAGAATTTTGTTTTGCTCGTGCGCCTGGCGGCGTACATCCAGAATACGTTGGAGGGCGGTGAAATTGGCAAATATGGCGATGATCCAGATACCGACCATGGGGATATTGAAGATCAGGGAGGGTGCCAGTACCAGATAACGCTCAAAACGGCTCAAGAAGCCAACCTTGGTATCCATACCCAATGAGGCGGCACGTGCTCGGACGTAAGATACCAGAACTGATCCACTTGCTGCGATATAAATCGCCAGGGAGGAAAGCCAATCCCCTTTTTGAAGGAAGTAATATAACAAACCTCCAAAGATAACCAGCTCAGAATAACGGTCAGTGACCGAATCGACGAACGCACCAAACTCGGAAGGCATGCCCCGTAAGCGTGCCATGGTGCCATCCAGGGTATCGATGAGTCCCATGACCAGGACGACGATGCCTCCAACGGTCATATAACCGAGGGCGATCAGGATAGCACCGATAATATTGCCAGCCAAACCAAGCAGGGTCATGGTATTGGGGTATATCCCCAGGCGATTGAAGAATGCTCCGACCGGATCCAGAACCCCCTTGAAGACCACCCGCATTCGGTCCGAAAATGTCATTGTTTGCTTCTTCGGTTTAGACTGTTCCACCTGATTTATCACGCTACCTTTCTAACCATAAATCGGAATGTCGTATGCTATCTCAAGCATCACTGGATGTCAAGATAGATTGCCATCCGCTGTGACTATTGATCTTCTTCTGTCTCCTCGTCCTCCAGGAGCACTTCCCGCTCACGCCCACCGGTCTGAGCAGGACCGACCACCCCCATCTCTTCCAGCTCATCCATCAAGCGAGCTGCACGTGGGTAACCAATCCGCATCCTGCGCTGCAAGCATCGAAGCGCTGGTATGCTTCTCACCCCGCAGCATCTCGATGGCTTTCTTCACCAATTCATCCCGGTCTGCCATCACTGCGTCTTCTTTCAGCAGCTCTTCCCAGGGAGGAGTTGCATCCGCTTCAGGTGGGTGCACGGTCTGCCAGTATAGGATGAGCTTATCCACTTCAGCATCTGAAACCATCACCCCCTGCACCCTCACCGGGGCAGCCACTTCAGGGGGCATGAATAACATATCTCCATGCCCGAGCAGGCTTTCTGCACCACCCGTATCCAGGATCACGCGTGAGTCCACCGATGAGGCTACCGCAAATGAGATGCGCGCCGGGAAGTTTGCCTTGATCAACCCGGTGACCACATCGGTGCTCGGTCGCTGGGTTGCCACCACCAGGTGGATACCTGTGGCACGCGCCAGCTGTGCCAGCCGGATGAGCATCGGTTCGGTTTGGTCAGGAGCGGTCATCATCAGGTCGGCGAGCTCATCCAGCAAGACCACGATCCGGGGAAGTGGCTCGATTGCCTTATGCCGGCGTGCTTTGCGATTGTATGAATCGATATTGCGGGCATGCATTTCCTCCAGCAGCTTGTAGCGCCGGTCCATTTCTGTCACTACCCAGCGTAGCACGCCCAGAATACGCTGGATATCCGTCTCCACCTTTCCATACAAGTGTGGTAATCCGTTAAAGCGCACCAGCTCAACCATCTTGGGATCAATCATCACCAGACGCAAGTCGTCAGGGGTGTTGTTCATCACCAAACACGCGGTGATGGCTGCAATGCACACCGATTTACCTGAGCCGGTGGTACCGGCAATCAACAGATGGGGCATCGTGCTCAAGTCAGCTACCACCGGTAAACCGGAGACGTCACGCCCCAATGCGATTGCCAATGGTGAGCTGATTTTATAGAAAGCTTCGGTTTCAAGGATGGATCGCAAGCGCACCATACTGGTACGAATATTCGGCACTTCAATCCCCACATAGGGTCGCCCGGGAACAGGTGCTTCAATACGCAAGCGCTCTGCAGATAGTGCCAGCGCCAGGTCGCGCCGGAGGCCAGCGATTTGGGCCACGCGCACCTTAATCCGGTTGGCCTGTTCTTCCTCTGAGCCGCCTTTTTCCACAAACCCAGGCTCCACCGCAAATTGGGTCACGGTCGGCCCAACCCGATAGCCAACCACCTTGGCTGGAATACCGAACTCAGCCAGTGATTTCTCGATCATGCCCGCCGTCTGGTTGATGTTGCGCTCATCAGGTCGGTCAAGCTGGTCTTTAACCAACAACTCGAGGGATGGCAGGTGTTCATCGCGTGGTGGGAGTGGGAGATTCTTGGTTGACTCGTTTGAAGCGCTCAATCGTTTGCGAAATTCCGCGGGCACAATCGAGCGTCGTTTCTTACGATCCAACCCATATAGTGACGCCCCCGTTTGGGGCACTGCAGGTGCAACGCTAACCACGGGTTCATTCACCAATGGGCTGGCTGGTTTTGCTGCTGACATTTTTTGCAATCGTTTGAGTAGAGGGTAGACAAGTCCTAATCCATAACCCAGACAGAGCAATGTTACTATTCCAACGACTAATCCACCCCATAGGTTGTTGCTCAATCTTATAAATCTCAAGCCCAACGCCAGTAGCTCTGCCAATCCCCAGCCGATAAAACCTCCATCCAATCCTGCCTCAGCCCGACTTACCGACCTCCCGCCGATGACTGAAAGCAACGCTAAAATCGAAAAACCAGCTAATTCCAAAGCAATGATACGGCCCCATTGCACTTTCTTTGAGGGAGCTATAACCGCTTCTCTTGAGGAACTTAACTGATATGAATGTATGCGCAGCACCAGTAAACCCGCAGCAATGCTGGCGATGACGATCAGGATACCGCCGTACCCAAAGGCGTGGCGGATAAAATTGCGCCACAGGATGATCAGAGTGCCTCCTGACAGCTTGGGTAAGAACAGTGCCACCAGGGTAACCAGAGCAAAGGCTAATAAAAACACACCGATGAAGTCCCAGGTGAAGCGCTGAAAACGCGCAAGGAACCCCACACCCTGGTGGATGATGCCAGCATATTCACGATCCATGGCGGGTTTTTTCGTCAAGGAAGCCTTACTTTTTTTGGGTGTCATTGCCGGATTATTACCTGGTTCTTTTGGGAAATTGATTCACTCTGTACCTTTAGTATACATCATCTTTACCCTTCACTTCCAGAGGGTCACCCCCTGGGATGACCTTTCCCATCCGGCAATCACTTCGCCTCCTGGAAGCCACCAGACTTCGAAATCCCTCTGTTTGGTGAGCAACACTTTCCCGTCCTGGATAATGGTGATACTTACACCTAAAATCGGCATGGATTCACCCATATTATCCACAATCAATCTGGGAGCTCTGGTGATTTACCCGCTTCTGATCGAGAGGCAATATAGATTCCCACCAGGATCAATCCACCGCCAATCAATTTGATCAGAGTCGGCTTTTCCTGCAAGATGAAATATGCCAGTATGGTTGATCCAATAGGCTCTCCGAGCAATGTAATGGAGACATAAGCTGCTGAAAGATAACCCAGTGCCCAATTGAAAGTTGAATGCCCAATCAGCTGAGGGATTAACGCCAGCAGGATGAGCCATAAATATATTTGTGGCGAGTATCCAAATGGCTTCTCTCTGGCTGATAACATGATGATGACCAGGACGATCGCAGCCATCCCATAAACCAGCGAGATATAGCTGACCAGGGACATTTTTGAGCGCAGTTTCCTGCCGATCAACAAATAACCTGCCCCTGCGATGGCACCACACACGGCCAGTATATCTCCCAAGAAAGCCTGTCCATGCATGAAATTAACCAGGCTGGGACAAATAATCCTACCCGCGCTGATGGAGCAAGAATCGCTGATACCTACAATCGCTCCTCCCAGCAAGGCAAGCATCAACCCTATCAAGACTGCCCGCCGTATGGGTTCTTTAATCGTGAAAGGTGAGAGAAGTGCCACCCAAAGTGGGATGGTGCTCACCAACACAACCGAGCTGGCCACGGTAGTATATTGTAATGAAGTGATCCAGGTGGCGAAGTGCAAAGCCAGAAAAATACCCGAAAGTAGTGCCAGAAGTAATTCAGCCCGGGTGAGGGAGGTGAGTTCGCGCCTGTGAGTGGATGCAGCTACCGGAACCAGGATGATCGAGGCTATCGTCAACCTCCAGGCTGCAATCACTAGCGAAGTAGCTTCCTTTTGGGCGAAGCGGATGAAAATGGAGGCGGTGGAAACGGCTAAAATGCCGAATAGGATGGCAACGAAAGGTGGAACAGGAGGGTGTTTAGATGAATTCATCTGCCAGGGGATAATTATAGACGAAATACACCAAATCCTGTGGGGGTTTGGATTTCAGGCTTTCCGGATATGCCAGATTACCTTGCCTAGGATATCCGCCTGCCTGACGGTACCAAACACACGGCTATCGACACTTTCAGGGTGGGTGCCGATGACGTTAAAGCGGCCATCCGGGCTTATGTTTTGGATGCGTTTGATCAACAAACCATATCCCGGTTGGTTGAAGGCAATCACATCTCCGGGGGAGGGCGGGACCAAGAAGAAGGGAATTTTGCTGACCAGCACAAAATCCCCTTCTCTGAATTCAGGAGAGAGGCTATCCCCCGTGACCTTTAAAAACCTGAGCATTACAGAGCTGGATACACCAACTCCAATGCTGGGGCATAGGGGGCTTTGGCGCGCTTGGTAGCGATGCCTTTGGTTTCCCAAAACATTTGGGCAAATTCATTGATGGCTTCGACCAGCTGGGTAGCCTGATCACGGTCGGTTGTTTGGCGCACCTTTGATCCCAGCTGCATGATCTTGTGAACCAGGGCGTGTGCATTGGGATATTTCTCGAGGTGCTGGGCTTTTAAGTAGTCACCCCAGATAACGCGTATCTCAGCTTTGGCGCGTTCAGCATGTTCCTCTTTTACTGCAATATAACGCGACATGCTGTTCATATATTCTTTGTTCCTATCGGGAGTTTTAGCCTCGAAATCGGTCATCAAATCCAACATGCGTACCACGGTTAGGGCGCTGATTTGTGCGACGATCGGGTCATAAATTCCGCAAGGAATATCACAATGGGCTTTAACCGTCTCAATATGTACTTTCTGGTCAAGTTATTCAAAATTTGGTAAATCATATGTCCTCCTATTTATCATCTGAATTTATTGTTAATTTACGAAAGGATAATAATGAGATTAGCACATCTTGTCAAGCAATTATAGATAAAGACCTATTAATAATTCCAAACTCAGATGTTAACCTCTAGATTCGGATGCTAATGACTTTCGATCCGCTGACGAGGAACAGGGTATATTTCCTTGCCTGTAATGTTTATTCGCAGTTGCGTGTCGAGTGAGATTAGCATATTCGGCTTACTATGATGGTCATACAACGTTTTATGCTTGACAAAGGGGGGAGGGGGGAATACAATTTTCCTGTTTATACAACAATAATGCTCTCTCAGTGAGAGAATAATCCTGACACGGATCGATTCCTAAAGGAGGAACCTAACATGACCCATATCATTACAAGTTTGTGCCTGCGTGATTCTGGATGTGTTGATGTATGCCCGGTGGAATGTATTGTGGGTGGCAAGCCGCTTGAGAAGTATCCTTGGTTTTATATCGACCCCGATACCTGCATCGATTGTGGCGCATGCATCCCAGAATGCCCCTTCGAAGCCATCTTCCCTGAAGATGAAGTCCCGTCTGCGTATACTGCCAAAGGTGGCGAGATGGTCAGCCAGGTTGGTTTTACCGGGCACTATGAAGGTGTTGACCATCATGGCAAGCCTGTGGTTCTGAACAGTGTGCGGACGCTGGCAGCGGGTGAAGTAGTGGACCTGACCAAAGATAATCCAGCTAATTATGATTTCTTCACCCAGGGTCCCGGCTATAAAGCCAATGAATAATAATTGACATCGGGCTGTCTGGCAGAAGCCTGCAGATAACCCGATGGTATTTACTTAGCGCTATATACTGTAAATTATGGCTGGCGGGAAACCCCGCCAGCTTGTTATTTAATCCCAGGGCTCCTGGTTTCCAATTTTAAATTACCTGCGCCTAATTTTGCATGAATGGTGATTGTGTTGCCACTCCCGGCTAGGGTGTATGTATTTCCTTGCTGCTGCCAGTTGCCGCTCGTGCTGACGGTCATCAATCCGGTATCTGAGAATACCTGGGCATTCGTACCCTCTGGGATGATGATCGTAATAGAGCTCACACCAGATTCAATATTCACGTTCATGTTAGACTTCAATTCACCAGAGAAATCCAAGGTATAGTCTCCAGCTCCGCTACGGAAGGTCATGTCAGTGGTGTTGGCATTAGCCAGCCCCTTCAGGGAGACCTCAGATGCACCGGTGGTGTACTTGAGTGTGCTCATCTCAATCAGATTGGGTTTGGAAAAGCTCAAATCGACCTTGGAAGCGCCATCGGTCACTTCCAGACTGTGGATGGAAAGCCCACCCAGCTCATAAGTTACCTTTGTAAGCGCCAGCATTGATGACCAGGCTCATCGGTCTGTCTCCAAGCGAGAAATTCCAATCATTGATGATATCTTGGTTGAAGTTAGGAAAGCCGGTAATCTTTAAATTACCCTGTTCAATATTGATATTATTGCTAGCGATAGTAACCACTGGCTTGAAATCGGTCACATTATACGTTGCGGTACCGCTGATCAGCTCACTCACTGCACCAGGCTGCAGGTCGAGATTCCCTGCCCCAAATTTCAGCGTGACATCGGCTATAGCCTGCTTATCCGTGAGGAAGGGGACATTAATTTTGTCGGTCACGGTCGGTCCAGTTTTGAGCTGAGTGGCCGGAAGGTTGATATTGATGGAACATGCCAGGGTGGCGAGAGCAAGGGCTACGATGGCTAGGATGATCATTTTTCGGTTCATAATTTCCTCCAGAATTTATAATCTGATTTTATATACGCATATTCTCAGATCAAGTTGCAGCACGGGTAGATCTTTGTGGCAAAATCCGTATCGCCAATCCAAAGAGTATAGTTGTGTTCACGATGGGGATCTTCACCCGCTACTTTACCACCATGGGTAGGAACAGCGGGATACCCAAGACAAGGACAGCCGCCTCCCGTTGCCAGCTATGACCCGCCCCATCCGCAATGGTGGCTGTATTGAGGATGAGTGTAGGAGAGGTGATGCTTGGATTCACATGCGCATCGAAGCGGATCATCACGTCGGTGGACGCGCTCACCGCTCCATGCCAGCTCACCATTCCCGCTGAATAGTTAGCAGTTCCGGATGAAGCCCACAAGTTACCAGCATAGTCCACATGATTAGGCAGAGGATCGTCCATGCTGGCGTTGTTTAATGTTCCGATAGGATTACGCAAGGTGATTGTGTAAGTCAGCAGGTCACCAGGGTTTGGGTTGCTGTGGCTGGATACCTTGGAAGACTCTCTCAGTGTTGGTTGGAGGGCATTGGATCGATAGCCATCACGCTGGTAGTCGCCCCGCCCGGTGCCCCATAAGATATACGCATTTTCTGTGCCCGGGAGGTCATATGCCACCACGCCCGAGTTGGCGCTGAGTAACACCACTTCCAGGTCGAGGTCCGAATCGATATTCGCAAGCGTAGGGGCTGGCAGGGCACCATTCCAATCTTCCCCGCCGAAGGCATTCGGCAAGCTTACTTCGTATATAGGATTTCCCAGATAATCCAGGATGTGCAGCCTCCCGCTTTGCTTGCTGCCCTTCTGCGTCCAGGATGTGAATATCACTTCGGCGTAGCCATTATCATCCAGGTCGACGATGACTGGCTCGGAGGCAAAGCGGAAAAACCCCTCTGCTGGCATGTACACCGAATAAGGCCAATTTCCGTGTTCGGTCTTATCCAGCCAAAAGGCATGCACACGCCCGTCATAAGAGGCATAAATGATCTCCAAACGACCATCCCCATCCAGGTCAGCTACAGCTGGATTGGGCTGGTTATTTTCGATAACATCATAATCTTCCGTCAGGGGAGCGCCTGTGTCCACCGGCACGTTTTGCCAATTGAAACCATCAGAGTTAAAACGGCTGCGATCGGCGTTAAAGATGTATACCCCATTGTATTTACCGGGTGGGTGACCCACACTGCAGTCATACACATTTCCAGTCGCCACCACTTCCATCAGTCCATCCCCATTCATATCAGCTATCGTGCTCGGTCCGTGGGCGAAGTTGGTGCGGTAGCTTTCACTCCGCACCCCGTTACACTCCCCCCAGCCGCGCACCTCTGTTGCCAGGCTTTCCCACACACCCACCTTACCCCAGCCTTTTCCCCCATAGATCGAATTGGCGGGTATTTGGGTCCCATTCGCTTCATAGGCGCAGATGTAGTGCACGTCGGAAGGCACCACCACCTCCCCGGCAGTGTCACCGTCTAAGTCACCCACCGAAGCATTGGTATTGAAAACGCCGTAGGCATAGCCGCTCGCGTTGTTGAGCTGCGGCCACCCGGCGCGTAGCGTCCCATTGGGTTCGAAGACCCAGGTGTTAACCGCATTATATACTGCGCCTGTCACGATTACTTCCAGCAGCTTGTCACCATCCAGATCGCTGACTGAAAGGCCGCGCAGCTCATTTTCGGTTGGATGTTTAGGCCAACCCGCTTCGAAGGTACCCGCTGCGTTGTACACTGAAACCCATCCGCCGCTGTGAGCTGTTACGATTTCCACTCCTCCGTCGTTGTCCACGTCTGCGACGACGATACCAGGCCAGGTGCGCCCAACATTCGACGCGTTTGGAGAATTCCGGTCATGACCGGAAGACATTTTCCACTCCAATGCACCAGTCGATCCATCCAATACAAAGATGGAATAGGCAGAAGCAATCACCTCCACTAGCCCGTCACCATCCAGATCTGCAGTGGCGGGCGAGGAATACCAGCCTGTTTCACACCACGAGGAGTAGCACCCTCCCATCTGCCACTTAAGCACCGGGCTGCCAAAGCTCGGGGTAGCCCGGGCCCGTGAGGGTAAACCGCTGGTAGTCAGGATACCGATGAGAATGATCGGTATGGTTGTGCGGAGAATTTTACTCATAGAGAAACAAATCCTCATGGCTGCCCTCCTTTTGAATTGTCATCGTGAATTGTCATCGCGAGCCCGGCGTTATTCGCCATGCGAAGCCGGGCGTGGCGATCTCCACCTATGAGGTGGGGATGCGATCATTTTGTAATGTCCACGAAGTGCTAGCAGCATTTGTTCCTTTTTTCATTTTACACGATTCCCAGGTTAAACGTTTTGATAATCCATGCGCTGGCGATACCTGGACGAATCCCGCTTTTTCAGCGCCGGTCATGCCTGGTTTGAGCCTCACCCTTCTATCTGTGCAATTCTACTCACGCATCCTCACCCGCCTCAACATTCATGGTTTTATGTCCCATCCGGTAGCGGCCTTTTCTCTTCCCCTAAATCACCTTACTCTGCTAATTTTCATCCCGAATGATTTGATTCGGTAAAGGTGAGGTCAAATTGTCATTGCGAGAGACCGGTGATTTTCCGGTCTCGAAGCAATCTCCTCCTAACATCCCAATTCATCCAAAATAATGTCTGAACATTGCTGGCTACTGCACTCTTCCCCTAATCACCTTACTCTGCTAATTTTCATCCTTGATCGCATTGATTTCTGATAGGATAGTCGTAGGGGGCTTCATCCGCGGACCGTATCCATTCCTCAGCTGCAGCAAGGCAAATGCTAGAGTGTCGCTCCCTTCTCCCGAAGTCATGGCGGATTCCCTGTCGAAGGGTCACCGGTGTGTACAAAAAAAGGCACCATAAGCGCCTCTGGCTTCCCTTTTGTTCGAATCACGTTCTAGGATAGTGGAATATCACTCCATTCCACCCCCACACCGCTTGATCCCCTTTTTGCTGATAAATTTCTTAATCAAGCCTCATAATCCAGGACTAGAACCTGGATGGTTGAGTATGAATTCCTATTCAGCTACATTTTGGTGTTAACTAACAGTTTACGTTAGCGGCGGTTGGGCGGGCATCTACCCTGTTCAGGAGCAGGATTTTGCTGATGCCTGGAAAAATTCTTGAAAATTTCGCAGAATCCCAGCCTTCCGGTGCAGGCCATGTTGGGCGGCGTTTTTGTTAGAAATCCATCACGCTATCAAGCCCGCGATGGACACCCACTAATTTGCCAACATTTCGGATTGCCAAGAGCGCCCCGTTGACATATGGCTCTGCGCTTGAGCCTGACTCGTGACGCAAAATTAACTTCTGGTCTGGCATTCCAAAAATTACATCTAACGAAATGATATATCCCGGCAGTCGCACAGAATGAATCTGGGAACCATGCAATCTGACTCCCCGACTCTCCTTTGGACCATCGATTGAATCCAGCGGAACATCGAGTTGCGACTCTTGAATTTTTGAAAGGCGGTTTGCTAATTCGCGTGCGGTTCCACTGGGTGCATCTTTTTTGTCGGAATGAGCGTAGTCAATTATCTCCCAGTGGGAAATATATTTCGCCGCCATCTCGGCAAATTTTTGAAGCAGTACTGCGGTGATGGCAAAGTTTCCGACAGCCAGAACCCCTCGCTTGACTTCTTGTGCAACATCATTAATCTCCCGGTAGTCGTCCTCACTTAGCCCAGAGGTACCGACGACAACGTGAGCGCCACTCCTGAGCGCGGACAAAATATGAAACTTTGCTACATCAGGTTTAGTGTACTCAACAAAAACATCTGGCTTGGTTGTGAGCGCCTCCGTCGCCGTTGCGAAAACAGGCGTAGTGAGTCCTTTAATATCAATCGCTTCCCCAAGAACTTGCCCCGCGTGGCTTCGAGAAATGGCAGCGACAAGTTCCATATCGGGAGCTTCAAATATACCTCGGGAAAGTGCAGAACCTGCCCACCCTGTCGCACCAGCCAAACAGATTCGAATGTTCGTCACGTTATCTCCTATACCTGGTAGATTTCAAACTGGCGTTGATAGTTCGGTCTGATGAATCATCCATCAGTTTGCATGAATGGCGGTGGGGCAGGCGTGGATCCTGTTTGGGTGCAGAAAAAATCCAAAGCCAGATAACTACTAGAAAACCGTGCAGAATCCCTACCGTCCACGATACGCTTTGTCAGCCTGCCATTGGTTTGTAGCATAGTAAAACGTTCCCATTGAAAAAGGCCTGGGCCTTTATCAGCCGAAGGGGCAACTTTTGTGCGATGCCTTTAAACATTGTCCTGCCTTTGCCAAGGACAACTGGAATGACAACCATCTGATACTCATCGATTAGACAGTAGTCCGTTAATTGGGATACGATGCTGCCGCTTCCCAAAATCGCCATATCCTCCCCCGGTTCCTTCTTCATCTTTCGAATCTCACCGATCAAGTCGTTCTTCACCAGCTTCGTATTGCTCCACGACACCTTATCCAATGTTCTCGAAAACACAACCTTTGGAAGATTGTTCATTCGTTCGGCCACAACCGGCATTTGTTCTGCCGCTAGCGGTGTAGGCCAAAAGCTTGCCATGAGTTCATAGGTGATCCTTCCGAATAAGAGAGTGCCTCCGCCACTGGCATTGCTTTCAACGAATGTATCCCACTCCGCGTCTGGATTGACGTTATGTGCAAAGCTCATGTCGCCGTTCGCGTCTGTAAAGTAGCCATCCAGCGACACTGAATTGAAAACTATTAAATTTCGCATGTTCCTTCTCCATTGATTGCCGTTAAATAGGCTGGCTAACAATTAATTCTACTGCTTATTTGCAGTAGTTCGTGTCAATTTGTGGTTTAGCAATTTTATGATAAATGTTCCATTAGAGTTGTTATCTTGTCTTGTCTATCGATTGACTCTTATCATTGTCTATAAAATTGGTTGTCATCCCTGCTGCATCATTAAAATAATTGTGCACCTTTTTATAATCGACCTCTCCCGGTATTTCACTAGGCGGGTCTTGTGGAGATGGTCCTTCTCTGGTATCAACCTGAAGGAGCATCTGCCATAGTCATCCATCAGTTTGTTGGGTTGAGGGCGTTCACTGTTTCCCTTGCCCTTCCATCCATTGATTAAATTATACCTATTTTGATTTGTGTCTCACCTATAGGAGCTAAGATCGTTTGTGTCTCACTTAAGTAATAAAGTGAGACACAAATTCACGCCACTTTCCATGCAATTATAACGACTGTCTAAAAATTCCTGTTGGATAGCGCCTCATTCCTGATGTTGTTTAGAAAGAATTCACCCGTCAGAAGTATTCAACCCGAAACAATGTGGCTAATTGCTCCTCGCAGCCGCGACCTCATTCGCCTATCTCTTTCTCACAGCTAACTTGTCCGGAATGCCCTTATACTAGATTGCTAAAAGCTAATTGCCTCTCTTTTATGAGAAATCTTAAAGTTTTGCGAGTTTTCGATAAACCTCTTGTGGATTAGAACATCAGTGGTCTTCTGTATCGATTGGCGATTTTCCAATCGATATTGTGCAATTCTTTTCCAGGAAGGATTTTATGAGAAACCTTAAAATATCGGTGTTCTTCCGTAAACCCCTTGTGGAATTAGAACATCAGTGGTCTTCTGTATCGATTGGCGATTTTCCAATCGATATTGTGCAATTCTTTTCCAGGAAGGATTTTATGAGAAACCTTAAAATATCGGTGTTCTTCCGTAAACCCCTTGTGGAATTAGAACATATGTGCTATAATTAGAATGCTTTCCTATGGTTTATATAAATAAAAGCATTCGTATACCGAGTGATCTTCTCGGTACCAGGGTAACTACTCACCCTTATCTCTGAATATCGACACATATCTATTCAGTTTTACCCGGCCGCAACCTTATACTTCTTCAAGGCTGCAAAGGAGCTCACCAGATTTTATTCTCGCTTTTCTCGAAAAATTGCCACCAACGTTTTTCTCCCAAAAACATGACTATTACCAGGAGAGATGATGCGCGAGGCATCATTCCCCTCTCCCTTTCAGGGAGAGGGTGGGGTGAGGGTAATTCGTGCATTCGTGTTGTAGCGTGGGTTCTATACGCACTTTATTCGTGGATGGTCACTGGAGTCCCTGATTTGAACGTATTTGAATATTTTTTTCAATATGATCTTGATCGATATCAACCCTGTTACCGCCTCACATATTTATCCATCAGAATCCCATGCTTACACCTTCTCACACTCACCCCGATCAAAATGTCGTCACAGTACCTTCATCAATCATTTCTAATCAAGAGAGATAATTGAATGCAATTATTTTTTTCACAATTCAATTACCCCTTTCACATCTTCCTCCCATCAAGCCTACGCAAGCAGGACTGATGGTTTCCGAAGTTGGGATCAATTGCCCGATTTAAATAAATTATCTTTTTATGTCTGCGTTGATATGCGTCCATCTGCAGTTAATTTTTCTTTCTCTAACCTCTGAGGGATCAGTGATGAATATGTTTAGTATCTGTGTTTATCTGTGTTCATCTGTGATGATAGTTCTTTCTCTACAATTTCTGCGATTTCAGTGGTGAGAATGGATTCGTTCCTCTTCGTTATTTCGCGGGTCGAATATTATTGTCACGCCAGTAATCCTCCACTGCCTAAATATTATTCTCATCTGCCTTGCCTCTTGACTACCCCTCCTCATGGTGATATAAACTACCAAATTCCGAGCCCAGTGCCCCCATGGTCTGGGGTGTTTTTATAATTCGACTTGCCATAGGAGTTAAATATGTCGGCCCTTGTTCCTCTGGATACCCCCGCTTACGCAGTGCCTGAAACCAACCTCGTCCCGGTCAATGACTATCTAACTACCCAATTCCCTATCCCGGCTTCACGCATGTTCCTGATCAATAAGTCGCTCAAGGTTTTTCACGAGAAATATCCCGATCGACCGATGTTCGATGCCTCGCAGGGCGATGGGGGAGCCAGCCTGCCCGGCGTACCACCTTTCATTCTGGAACGTGCGGCCGAAATGCAAATCGAGCACGGCACCGCTTACGACATGCCCTATGGCACCGATGCCTTCCGTAAAGTTGTCATCGAGCGTTATTGGAAGCTCAATCCAGCCCTCGGGTTGGGTCCGGGCAACGTGATTGCCACGGCTGGTGGGCGTGACGCTCTGGTCAAGGCTTATCAGGCGATGCTGGCATTTGGTCATGGGCGTATTGGTGATGTCGTCATTGTTTCGCGTGTGCCTTGGATTTCCTACAACTGGGGACCGTACGGCATCGGGGCGAACGTGCTGTATGCTCCTGGGCACCCGGAGCAGGGATGGGCGTACACCGAAGAGAGCCTGCGTCTATGCGTTGAATTCGCCAAGCGTTCTGGGCGCAAAGTTGCCGGACTGGTCATTACCTGCCCGGATAACCCCACCGGTCTGACCCTCTCACCCGAGCGCCAGGTGGCACTGGCCAAGGCTGCCTTGCATGCTGGGGTCGCCTTCGTGCTCTTCGACTGGATGTATCATTACGTCACCGATGAGCAGCCTATGGATCTGAACACTTTCTATCCCATGTTCGAGCCAGATGAGCGCCCGCGGCTGATGTTCCTGGATGGCATCACCAAAAGCCTGGGCGCTTCCAATATCCGCAACTGCCACCTGATCGCCTCGCGAGGAGGTGATCAAATATACCGTTGCCCGTGCTTCCCATAGCGTGATGCCTTCCTTCTACTCCCTGGCAGTTGCCCAGGCAGCCTATGAGATGGGTTATGCTGAAGCCAGCCGGACCATCGTCGAGCCGACCAACGCTCAGCCGCAAAGTCCTTAAAGGTCTTCTCACACAGCATGGTTTCACCCACATTATGGGTAAAGGCTACTATGCTTTTATTCACATCGGGCAGTGGTTGGGTAAAGGCGGCTGGACAGATACAGAACCGATGGGTCAATACCTGGCAGAAGAACACGGATTGGCAGTGGTTCCCGGGGCTTTCTTCTCACCTTATGGTGGGGAATGGATTCGCTTCTCGTATGCCACCCCACCCGAAACGACGAGAGGCGCGGCTGAACGCCTGCTCGAAGGCTTGCATGCCTTGTGAGCGGATTTGTCTTCCAATGGATCGAGTACCTTAATGCCTTATAACCCTGCCCAATTTGCTGAAAAATACCAGCTCGCCGTGCAGACCGCCATTGAAGGAGAAGCCTCAGGGCGGTGTGACGGGCTTCGAGCTGGAGTGGAACCTGCTGGATGAGCAATTCCGCCCACTGCTGACCGTTGGTTCGGGTCCCAGCCAGAAGTCATTCGTCGATTATCTGCGCGCAAGCTGCCTTTCACCCTGGCTGCGTGAGTTCAGTCAGCTGGAAGTCTTTCATTGGATGATTGAATGGGCTACCCGTCCCTATTATTGCCCGCGCGGTGTGAACTATGAAGCACGCTTGATGGAAGCCGTGCTGATCAATGCATTACAGCAGCGCCGGGCGGGAATTTGACGAGAGCTTGTACTACTGGCATGGTAATTTGCTTTTTCTGACCGCAGTAGATCATAGCTCGATCCCCGGGTCCTGGCCTATTGCCAAGCGCCGCTACCTCGAGCGCTGCGTGGATCTATATGGTGACTGCCTGGCCACCGCGGGGACGCATACCAACCTATCCCTGCCCGATCCGCTATTTGCCTGGGATTTTGTGCATCTTTCACCCACCCAGCGCATGGGTTATGGCCGAGGTGCCACCTCGCCCCAGCCTCTGGACGAGTATAAGAGTGAGTTCTACATCACTGCCACCCGTCTGATGCGCGCCTTCGCCGCACTGTTCATCGCTACCAGCGCTTCCACCCCTCTCCAGGCAGAGGTACGTCTTGGGCGACAAGTCGTCTTGATCACCGAGAATGACTCGGTGCGCAATCTGACCTTCCCCAACCCACCATCCCTGGACCTGCCAGACCTCTACCGCTCATACGATGATTATCGCCAGTTATCCTATGACCTGGTTCGGCGTGGGGTGCGCTTTGGCAACAATAACTGGACTCCGGTGCGGGCGCGCTCGTTTGCCGAGCCGGTTGAGCGCCTGATTGCGGTCACCAGTGACCAGTTGCGAGACTTGTATGCCCGTGGTTTATATTCGATCGGTGAGGCTCAGCCGGCAGAGGAGATGGCGCGTCAGATCGAAATCCAGAACCTGATGGCGCGCATCAATCTGCCCATGGAGCGGGTCGAAGTGCGCACTGATGATGGTGGGCATCCCTTGGAAGTGGACATTGCCAACCTGGAGCTCAAGCACCTGCTGCTCCTGCGTTTCTATGCTGATCCGGAGTTTGCCCGTGCCTTCCGCTATGACCGCGAGGATATCTCCCGTGCTCGCCGGAATGAAACATCCGCTGCTAGAGATGGGTTGCGGGCGGTGATTGAAAATCCTTTTACTGGCAAACCCGTCGCGATGCGTGAATTCCTTGGGTGGACCCTCTCCCAAGTTCAACCACTGGCTGAAGCTTTGGACAGTGTCGAAATGCTTTCTCCATTGCAAGAAATGGCTGCTGGTGGACCTAACACTGCTGAGCGGTTGCGTTCTCACATAAAAGCTGAATTGGGAGCTTCAGATGAAGTACCACATGAAGTGCTGCGCTCATTGGCACAGCAGCGAGAAGCCCAGGTGCGCCGGGATGTGGAAATGATCGCTGGGTCCAGCCTGGATTGCGCAGAGGAGACTTTGCGATTGAGTGAATTTCTCGAACATGCCCGGGAAGACATCCGGTTGGAGCTGCAGACACCGATAACTTTCCGTCCGAATCTCAAATCTGCAGTCAAGGTAAGTTATCCAGATAAAACCAGCGAGATCCTCGATCTGGCTCAGCAACTGATCCGCATTCCTTCCGTGACGGCTTGCCCGGAAGAGCGGTTGGAAGAAGTACGTCGGGCAGCTGCTCTGATCTACGACGATTTGAGTCAGAATGGGCTTTCCGTACGCTTATTTGACCAGGACAAGTACCCGGCAGTACTGGCGACCTTCCCAGGTGAAACAGCTGTGCCCGTGATGCTGAGCGGTCATTTTGATGTTGTGCCACCTGAACCCGATGATTCGCAGTTCGAGGCGCATATCGAGGGAGACTATTTGTGGGGTCGCGGTGCCGCTGATATGAAGACCGTTGTTGCCACCAACATGGTTTGGATGAAAGATACTTTGCATCAGGGTCCTCCATACCCCCCGGTCAGCTTGCTGTTGGTGGGTAACGAGGAGAATGGGGAATCCGAGCCTATGGGCACCCCCCATGTCTTGCAGTGGCTAAGGGAATCGAGTCTACAAGGTGGAGAGCCTCTCCCCAGATTGCTGATCGCGGGAGAGCGAACGGGCGAGAAAGGGGATGAATTGTGGGGCGAGATTTGCACCCAGAATCGCGGTGTGATGCGTTTTGACGTGATCGTCCGTGGACACAGAGCTCATTCTGGTCTGGCTTCCACCCAGACTGACCTGACCGAAAAGTTGTTGGAAGCGCGGAATGATCTCACAGGGATATTAGCCTCACACCTTACACTAAAAAGCCCTGACGGATGGCAATCACAGGCACGTATGCCATTCATCCAGGTGGGCATGCCAGGAGTGTATAACGTCACCCCCGATTATGGCTTGCTGGGGGTGGAAGTGCGTCCCATCCCACAGGATGACCTGGCGGGGATTCGCCACGCGCTGGAAGCATATTGCACTGACCACGAGCTGGAGCTGCATGTGCATGTAATGGAAAATGGCATCCTGTGTGATCCGGCTAATCCATACCTGATATCTTTAGTGGAGGCTGTTCGCCGTGTTTCCGGCCAGGAACCGTCGATCGGGCGCAAGTTGCCGGGAACCAGTGCCCGCTTCGCTCCAGGCGGACAGGGCGTGGTTTGGGGGCAAAGCGGGATCGGACCTCACATGATAGGAGAACGGCATTTCATCCCTAGCATCCTTCCTTATTACCAGGCCTTGCACCAGTTTGCTTCGTTGGCTGGCAGGGATTAGCTATATCGTGACGAACCCGAGAATCCGAGTTTCTTTGATGAAGGATAACCTGCCCTTGGGTCATTTTGAAACCGGCAAGTGACATTTACAGAAAAGATCAGCGGTCAGCCAGGTTTAGCTGACCGCTGAGAACTTTTTGGGGACTTATCCAAGCAAGCTATCGGACGATGGGAGCCTGCCTTTTAATAATCGCCAGGCCATTTGAATGATCTTCACCGCGCTGGTGATAATCACAATTGCGAAAACCACAATCAGGATTTGGTTGAGCAGGGACTGCAGGATGCTTTCTGGACCTAGTTGACCCATGGCTGCTTGGAGGGTGTACAGAAATTGGATGTGGGACATGAAGCTGGCGGCGAGGGTGATACTGAATGCGCTCATCAGGATGGAAAACACCCGGGTACCCACCTCCCAGAAACCTTTACGAAGCAGGATTGCATCCAATACGATGGTCAGAACCCAGAACAAATCCAGCCAGGGGACGTAAGCATTGAATGCAGAGGTCAGGATAGGCGTGAACGTCCATTGCCCATTGATATTGTTGTAAATACCCACCCGATCAAGGTAGAAGGTAAAGATGATCAATCCCACCATAGAGAAGAAAATCTCGGTGATCAGCTCGCCGCGTTTGATCTTATCGGGCTGGCTGATGGCTTTCAGGCTCCGTGGATCCCATTCCTTTACCTTGGTTTTAAATTCCGGAAGCACCCACTGCAGGATGGCGAAAATCAAGACGATGTTACCAAATCGCCTGAACGACGGCGGAAAGTGCATTCCCGAAGGATTTGAAAAGGTCGGTAAATAATTCTACAGCTGTAATCGTACCGGACAGGTTATAACCTATCCAAAAACCTATCAGGGTTAAAACTGCGATGATGGGCAAGACAATGCGGATTACCATGAGAAAGGTCGGGAACAGCCGCGGACCTATCAGGTATTTCTCCGGCAGGTAAGGGGCAACGATATTCTCAGGTGACCCGAACTGCTTGAGCACAGCCACCATCATCTCGTCATCCGGTGGATGTCCCTCCGTTTTGCTGCGGTCGTCCAGTGCATCCTGGATCAGCGAGCGGATCTCGGTGACGGTATCCTTGCGTAGCTTAGCTGGCAGGATATCACTTACAGCAGAAATATAGCGATCAATTAAAGTATCCATTTTCGTTCTCCTATATATTATTCCAGCATGTGTCTCATCATCCGGACCATGCTTTCCCATTCTTCAACCAGCTTCGGTAGGATTTCCTTACCTTCCTGACTGATCATATAATAACGGCGTGGACGAGCATCTTCCAGGCGCCAGCTTGAGCTGAGCAAGCCTTGCGTTTCCAACCGCCGCAGCAGGGGGTAGAGTGTGCCCTGGTCGATCTCAAGACCCTTCTCTGAGAGTGACTTCATCAGTGAGTAACCGTACTGTTCCTGGTTGCATTGGCTGAGCACTGCCAGGACGATTACCCCACGCCGCATTTCCAATATAAGGTTTTCGAGTGATTGAACATTTTCCATAGCAACTATCCTTTGATACATTATACTATGTAATATACAGTATGTCAAGAGCAATAATATTATATATTTATTACTATTGTTTAAATTATGCGCAATTTAGGGATTTATGGCGTTTTGGAGAATGGCTCGACCGATTTCCTGCACCTTCAGTGGATCGTTTTCTTCCAATAATACTGCAATTGCCAGGGTTGCCCCCTTCCATTCGGGTAAGGTTCCACCCAGATACCAAGCATAACCAGGATTGGTGCTCGAGGAATTGCCTGTAGCTTCTTGATTTGCTGCGACCACCTGCCAGATGGGCAACTCACCTGACGTAAGGGCTTGGGCGGTATTATTAGCAGCTTGTGCCTGAAGTGCCTGCTGTGGTTGTGAGGTGACCGGCAACATCACCCAGCCTGATTGAGGTGTATTGACCGCCACCACCAATCGTGGAGCAGGGCGTTCGCCTTGATTGCTCAAGGTGGCCGCAGCCAGTGCCATCTGCAAGGGACTGACCCGGAGTAACGCGTCTGTGCTGGGATCGGATTGCACACCAGCGATATATGTGAAGACATCCGACAAATTGTCTGGTCGGGGCGAGCTTAGCGTCTCCACGGGGAAAGTGGGAGCTGTGAAAAGTCCCAGCTCATCCAGCAGGGCAATCAGGTCTTGAGTGTTCATGGAAGACACCAGCTGCATGACTGGCTCAGTACATCCAGCAGAGATGACCTCTCCCCAGGTGGTCCCAGTGGGAGTCAGGGCACAAGCCCTGAGACCTAAGCCGCTAATTGGCCCGGAGGCTTGCTGTTGGCTGGCTGCCAATAGGAATGCTCCCAGAGCATTTCCGGCTGGGTACATACCCATCCCTGCCCGGTCGAAAAGTGGAGATGTGGGGTCATTCACCAGGTTTTCCCAAGTTGAGTCCAATACGTTGGCGTCGAAGTTGGGGCTGGAAGACATAGCCAGGATCTCACCGGTATGGGCATTGAGAAAAACAAGTGCTCCCTGGTGACCCGCGATCAATTCGTCTGCCATGGTCTGCAGGTCGAGGTCCAGGCTCAGGCGTACGTCCAAGCCTGGAGGTGGCTGGCCGTAGAGCAAATATTCCCATTCCATGGTCAGAGTTGGATAACCCTGCAAGCCGCGTAGATAGGGGTCCAGGCTGGCTTCGAGCCCCGACTGACCATAGATGGGATTGGTATATCCTACGAGAGGACCCAAGGCAGGGTAGGGATAATTACGGACGATATCACCAGGTTGACCGGTGGATTCTGCCAGCGGACGCTCGTGCCGGTCCAGGATCGAACCACGCATGACGTAGCGGTCAGCAATGGAACGGCGGGGATTATCGGTGCGGGTGAGCAGGTCAGGTCCGCGCACCAGACTCCACCAACCAACGATCAACGCTATCCCTACCAGGCCTAACATTAATCCTCCGGAAAGGAGCAGATTGATTTTTGACTGGGTTTTTAGTTTTTCTGGCTGGAGTACAGGTATCTCCTCTTGCCTGGCGCTGATGAGCACCAGGCAGAGCAGCTCGAAGAAGGAAACCAGGAGGGATGAGCCACCGTTAGATACAAATGGCAAGGTGACCCCAGTGAGAGGCAACAATCGCAGGTTTCCAGCGATGATCAGGATACTTTGCCCCACCAGGTGTACCACCAGGCCAATCGCCAACAGACGTTGGAAGGTGTCATCCGATTTCATGGCAGTACGCATGCCACGATTGACAAGCAGTGCCAACAACCCCAGGATGCCTAATGCACCGAGAAGCCCGGTCTCCTCGCTGATGGCCGAGAAGATAAAATCGGATTGGGCGATGGGTACGAGGCTCGGACTGCCCATGCCCACGCCACGCCCAATTAACCCACCATTTGCTACTGCCAGGAGCGATTGTACGATCTGGTAGGAGCGCCCGGATGGATCGAGCCAGGGGTTGATCCAGGCATCCACGCGCTGATTGACTACATCAAAGAAAGCGTATCCTGCAAGCGCAGCCAGGAGCAGCACCAACATGCTGATGAACAGCACGTTTTTATTACCGCGTACCTGCGTAAATGATGACAGCGTAGAGCACCATAAAAATGGCTGCAGTGCCCAGGTCGCGTTGGAAGATTAGCAAGAGCAAGGCCAAACCGGTCATGAGTAAGGTGGGTGTCAGGCAGAGGCAACAGCCTGGTGGTGGTGGAGACAATCTGCCGATCGGCCAGGTAAGCCGCCAGGTAAATAATAAGCAGGAGTTTGAGTGGCTCGGAAGGCTGGAAGTAAATACCACAGCAGCCCAGCCACAAGCGTGGACCTGTCCCCAGGGGATTTGTTCCCAGAATCAGGGTGGCTGCTGTGAGCACCAATCCAGAGGTCAGCCAGACATATTTGAAACGCCGCAGGTAAGACAATATCCTACCACTCAGGCGCGCACAGTCGTAACGGAGGGCAAGCAAGAAAACCATCCCGATCAGCAGCAGCCAGGCGGATTGGCGCAAGCCGAGCCCAGTGGATAGTCGCCAGATAGTGAGCAAGCCCCAGCCAGTGAGTAAGATCGCCACCGGGAAGAGGAATGGGTCTCGCTCGGGGAGCAGGTGAGTGAGCTGCCTGTGGATCAGCCAGGCAATTCCAACCCAGATGGCGAACCCCAACCAATGTGACCAACGGTAATCCACCTGCCAGGTGCGCAGACGGGCAGCATTGGAAAGGGTGAGGGCGAGAGAATAAATTCCAAGGAACGCGCCTGCCAGGATAAGCAAGCGCCGTTCGATACGATCGGTTGGGGAGATCAGATGGGCAGACAAGCCAGGTTATTACTTAAGGTATTTTCGCACCAACAAATCCAGTTTTTGGCGCGTTTCTGGAGGGATGCGCTCTGGTTGAGTGATGAGGGCATTGGCGAGGGCACTTTCACAATCACAGCTGCGTTCAGGTATGAGGTGTTGAGCCAGGTTGGCAATCGCCTGCTGAGCAATGTGGGTGTTGTGATTCAGCACCGTGATGACCGCTTCGACGCTGACCGGTGCCTGCTCAAGATGCCAGACGTCGTAATCGGTGACATGTGCCATGACGGTGTAACACAACTCAGCTTCGCGTGCCAGGAAGGCTTCGGGTGAGGTGGTCATGCCAATGAGCGACATGCCCCACGAGCGGTAGACGTTTGACTCAGCTTTCGTGGAGAAGCGCGGTCCTTCCAGGGTGAGAAAGATCCCACCGTGATGCACTGATGCCTCCGGTGGCTTTAACCGCTTCATAGACCTGGCTGGATAAATCGGGGCAGAATGGGTCAGCGACACCGATATGTGCCACCAGACCGTCACCGAAGAAGGAGCGACGGCGGTTGCGGGTCAGGTCAAAGATCTGGTCGGGGATGACCAGGTCACCGGGGACGTAGTCTTCGCGCAACGAGCCGCAGGCACTGATGCTGACCACGCGCTCGACGCCCAGTGACTTGAGAGCATAGATATTGGCGCAGTAATTGACCTCGGTGGGTGAGATGTGGTGACCGATACCATGCCGGGCGAGGAAGGCGACCTGCCTGTCTTCCCAAGGTGCCGGTGATGATGGGGGCACTGGGTTTGCCGAAAGGGGTGGTCGAGGTCGTGCTCGGATACGTCTTGCAGGCCGGGCATGCTGTACAGCCCGGAACCGCCGATGATTGCCAGGGTGGGGTGTAGAGTCCATTAGGAACCTACTTTGTGAGAAGAATTTTGTTTATTGTACCCGAAAAGGATTGGAACCGCAGATGGTGTCATCAGGAAAAAGATCACCACGAAGGTCACTAAGGACACCAAGGAGAAAATTGACATTAAGATTAATCTGAAGCACTAAGAAATAATATAAAAAAATTTCATCTAAAGGCATTCTTCCACGGAAAGCAGCTTGTTTAAATAATCGATGATTATTTAGGGAATGAATCGTTGCTAAAAATACAAATCGAAACGAATGTCTTTCTCAAGGACAAGGGCAATCAAGTAACTAGGAGGCAATAGAGGTAGGTTTAAAGCCGTAGTAGATGCTCTTGGATGTACGATCGTCAATAGGAATTGAATTGATAAAATTTATATGCATTCAATTAACCTTCCGGAGAAATAATGGACTGAGGTACTGTGACGACATTCTGATCGGGGTGAGTAAGAGAACGTGTAGGCATGGGATTCTGATGGATAAGATGCGAGACGGGAGCAGGAAGCCACAATTCGCGGACAGGGTTGATGATCAAGATCATACTGATAAAGAACATACAGATATGGGAGAGCACCTACAGCGATGAAAAGCAATCGATGTAGGAGAGCCTACAATCGGTACAGAAGAGAACTGATCGATATACGAACGCTTTATATACTTTTCAATGAAAGCATTCTATTATCGAGTAAGTGCGCATCGATACAGAAGTACACTGATGTAATTAACTCACCGCTTCAGCTCCAATAATTCCTAATTCGTATGTGGAGGGGGCAGAATTATTGCCATAGAGTTCTTGATGAATTGAAAAAAATATCAAACACGTTCAAATCAGGGAATCCAGTGACCTTCCACGAATAAAGTGCGTATAGAACCCACGCTCTAACACGAATGCACGAATTACCCTCACCCCACCCTCTCCCTAAAAGGGAGAGGAGAATGAAGTATGGGTGAGTAGTTACACTGTACCGAGAAGCAACTGTGTTTAATGTCAAGGGTAAATTACAGAGGATTTTATCATCCAAGGCTGCATATCCCGGATCATGGCGTTTAGAATTGTCAGGAATTTTCGCATACAGGCAACCATAGCAACCTTGGTCAATTTACCTTCCTTCAATAGGTGTTGGTAATACGGTTTAATCACCGGATTTGAGCGGGCTGCTGCGAGAGTAGCCATATACAATACATTTCTGACATCTTCCCTGCCTCCTTTCGTTTTGCGTTTTCCATGCCGATGACCGCTCTCGTCGTTGAAAGGTGCTACTCCCACCAGGGCCGCAATCTTTTTACGATTAATCGTTCCCAGCTCGGGCACACCCGAAAGCAGCTTGGCGCATAAGACCGGGCCCACACCCTTTGCACTGCGTAGAATTTTCTCTTTTTCCTTGAACTGTGGGATCTGGTGGATCAGCTCATTGATGTGTTGATCCAATTCTTCGAGTTCTTTGTTCAGCCAATCGATGTGTTCTTCAACTCTCGGGCGCATGGCGAGGTCTGTGGTGGACAGATGGTTCTTCTCCATCACAACCATGTCGAGTAATTGACGGCGGCGTACCATCAATGCGTTCAGATATTGCTCTGCTTGGCTTGGTAAGTGGGTAATTGGAGGTTTGACCGCCTCACCGAAGCGTGCTAGTAGACGTGCGTCGATCTTATCCGTCTTAGCCAATAATCCAATCGAGCGAGCAAATTCACGCACCCGCCTGGGTTGGACCAGGGCGAAAGGCAATTCAGCTTTATATAATTCTGTGATTAGAGCTTTCTCTAATCCACCGGTTGATTCAACCACGATTAAAACTGGTTGGATATTTAGCAAACGACCAATGGTCCGCTGGATGCCCACCAAATCGTTGCTGGCTTGCCAATACTCACCCATCGTGCCAATGGCAACGTCGAGGGGGCTTTTTGAAACATCGATGCCCACATACATATCTGATGAACTGTTATTCATTTTTCACCTCACTAGTATAATGAGAAGGACCCGTTCTAGCGTGAATTCGGGCTTTATGCCCATGCAACTGTTCGGGTTCAATAGGTTTGGGGCATGGCGACCAGGCTTCTCGACGGTTTACGCGAACCAGAGCGCATTGTCGGTCTGCCGTGCCCTCTTTCCTAAATTTTATACTCTTCTCTGAATATACTAGATCACTCG
>CAWHGE010000020.1:0-177555 GCA_963828845.1 uncultured Chloroflexia bacterium | reverse complement strand
TCAAGACTTCCCCGAGATCACAGAAATGGATATCAATCCTTTGATGGTTTATCAGCAGGGTGAAGGAGCCTTGGCATTGGATATGCGTCTGGTTTTAAAATAATGTCACATGATTTCTTGAACACGTTTGTGATTTGCCAGCTTGCTTTTGGTGTTGCGTAAACTTGTGGAAAGGGAAAAAACGATGAAATCTCTTTATATTACAGGCGCTGAACGATATTCTGGAAAAACCGCAACCTGCCTGTCCTTGGGTATTCGGATGCAGCTCGATGGATTTCATGTCGGCTATCTTAAGCCGCTTAGCTTGCAACCCTGGCGCATTGGGAACATGATCGCAGATGAAGATGCTGCATTTGTGAAGCAAATATTGAACTTATCTGCAGAGCCTTGGGAGCTTTCACCGGTCGTTATTACCCCTGAGTTTCTACGTGCCCGGTTGATCAATCCTCATCCTGAAGATTTAATGGTCAAAGTCAGCGAAGGCATATCAAAAGCTAAGTCAAGATCAGGATATATTGATCATCGAGGGAGGTGGTAGTTTACGTGAGGGGTACGCAGTGGATTTACCCACCGTCGGTGTGGTTAACAAGCTGGGCAGCCAGGCACTTGTAATTGCCAAGTATCGTGAGGAAATGCGTATGCTGGATGATGTTTTATCCACTCAGGTTCGTTTAGGTGATTCCTTCTGTGGGATACTCATCAATCGTGTTCCCGAGGATGCTAATGATTTCGTCATAAAAATTGCAGTTCCATTCCTGGAAAAAAAGAAGGTCAAAGTATTTGGCGTCTTGCCAGAAGTAAGAGGTTTATCTGCTCTTACCGTTGGTGAGCTAATTACGCTGCTTGATGCAGAAGTCTTGACGAAATATCAACGTTCAGAAGCCCTGGTTGAGAATCTGACAGTCGGCGCTATGACAGCCGAGGCAGCTCTCAGCCGCTTCCGCCGCTCCTCGAATAAAGCTGTCATCACGGGCGGTGACCGTACAGATATTCAGCTGGCAGCTTTAGAGACATCTACGACCTGCCTTATCCTCACCGGCAACCTTCGTCCCAGTCCTCTCGTAATCAAGCAAGCCGAGGAATTTGGCATCTCGGTATTATTGGTGCGAACCAACACCATGGAAACCATCGAGCAGATTGAAAAGTTCTTTGGAAAAACCCGTCTTGGTCAAACTACCAAACTTAAGCAGTTCCAATCACTGTTGGATACCCATCTGGATAAAGAAAGACTGTACAAGACCATCGGGTTAAGGGTTGTAAACAGGCAGTTCCTATAATTAAGAGCGGTCGAAAAAGCTAAACTTTCTCAAGTCTCACGCGAGGGTGACCCGACCGAGCACCCGGGAATATTAGATACGGAACATCCCTCGAAAAGAACAGTCTCCGAAGCTCGGTTCAATCCCATGCGTTGCTGTGGGTGAAGCTGCTTGCTTCTCTGTGATTGCCAGTAAACACCCTCGATATTGCGGGCAAAATACACAATTAATAACAATTAGCATTCAATTCGAGTTTTGCTAAACCCCTCCAAATATAAAAAATGGGGAGAAGTAAGTGCCTATTTTCGATAGGTAGAAAATGAAGGATAGAAGGATATTCGTACCTGGAAAAAACGAAAAGGAACGAACCTAATGGTAAGAAATATGAAATTGTTAATGTGCGGGGAAAATAGATGATAAACCGACTGTATGTAATTACTCACTGCCAAAGGACCAATAATTTGTAATTCGTATGTCCTCTACTGCCAACACAAGGTTGCTCAGATCAATCTTCGGGAGGATAATTGTTAAAGCACTGATGTGTTACCCATGTGTCCGTACACCTGTTACCCATGTCTCAAGTCTAAACAAGGACGAGGGGAATGAGGCATGGATGAGTAATTACGCTGGTACCGAGAAGATCACTCGGTATGAATGAAGAGCACATTATCGATCAAGATCAATCGATATACGAACGCTTTCTTATACTTTTCAATGAAAGCGTTCTAATGTAATTACTCACCCATATATTATTACCAATCGAAGATGCGCAGGGGAGGGATTTGAAATGGGGCATCAGGGATTCCTACCCTGCGCTTCTACAGGATTTTCAGTGGGTAATTTCGATACTATGTAATTACTCACCCATCCCGATTATCTTCATTCAAATTTATGCAGGTGAGATGAAAATTATGGGTTGGTGAGTAAGTACAATACTATGTAACTACTCACCACTCATTCTTGTTTTTACTGTCTAAGCTGTTCCATGTGAATAGATAAAATCGAAACTGCTCATGTTGTAGGGAACGTCCCCGCTGGTTTACCGGGAATGAGAATGGATTTTTACCCGATTGACCATTATGCTTTGTTGCTATTGCGATCAGTGGTTTTTGCGAAGTAGCAATCTTCCACAGACATGACAGATCAATTGTGGATGGAAAGTCTGTTGATCAATCATGAATCAGGAAGATTGCCACGACCAGCCAGCAAAGTACGCTGGAACGCTGGTCTCGCAATGACAGAATCCTTATTTCATCCAAAGAGAACTACTCAAGGTGGTGAGTAGTTACAATGGTATTATAGCACAAATGTTCTAATCCACAAGGGGTTTATGAATCTTTTAAGATTAGAGTTTTATTGAAAGGAGATATTAATAGCTTTGAACGAGGCATTTAGCACATATTTCTGATCACGGATGAACCAAAAATCTTTACATTTAACCTGGATATTGACCATGCCTGCCAATTAAAATGAAGTTGAATATAAAGCTAGATAATTTAATCATTTTTTTTATAGAATTACGGCCGCAGGTTGGTGTTGAGTAATGCAGTGAATATTGCCTCCCCCAGTAAGATTTCGCGTGCCAACACTCCCACCACTTTGCGATCAGGCATCACCCTCTGAAAAGTATCCAATGCAGCAAAGTCATGCGGATCTTCGAAGGTTGGGACGACTGCTCCCCGGTTGCACATATAAAAATTGACATATGAAGCAGCCATTCTATCCCCAGCTTTTCGTGGCTTGCTGCCCGGTATGGTCTCCACACCCTGAGCTTCAATGGCTGTGATCGTTACGGGGTCAGGTTGGTGAATTTTATGGATAATTAAATTTCGACCCCGGGCATCAGTCGCCTTCTCCAATCGGTGGAAAGCATCTTGTGAGATTTCATATTGCGGGTCAGTCCTTATCATCCGTCCAGGTTAATGCCACCACACCCGGTTCGCAGGAAGCAGCATAGATTATCCACATGTCCACTGGTTTCATCATTATACACTCCCTTACCAAGCCAAATAATCTTCGAGACATTCAAGTAGCTTTTTAATACTTTCTCAATTTCATCTCTTTGATAATGTGGGATTTCGGTTTGAGTTTAGCAGGCATTCTTCGGTAGTAATGAGCGTTCCTTCACCATCCACGTGGATCGAACCACCTTCCAGAACAATCGGAGCACTATAACGATCCAATTCCTTCCAATTCCAGTACTTTTTGAGGTACGGCATCATCCAGCTCCCATGGATAATACAATCCACCTTCCAAACCACCCCAGGCATTAAAGATCCAATCGATCCCTCGCACGTTACCGTTATTATTGATGACAAATGTCGGTCCACAATCGCGCATCCAGGCGTCATCGTTCTGCAATTACCACCACCTGCACCTGCGGAGGAAGCATACTTCGTGCATTTTCATACTGGTTCGGGTTTACCCCCATGATCACCGGCTCGAATTGGGATATCGCTTTGGCTACCTCCACGAAAGCTTGTTGTGCAGGCCTGGCACCCTCACGCCAGTTATCGGGGCGTTCAGGCCACAACATCCATGTTTTGGAATGCGGCTCAAACTCCGCTGGCATCCGAAATCCATCATCGCAGGAAGAGATGTGATGTAGTTTGGACATTTCTACTAGCACTATCGCATCTATTAATCAGATTTTATCGAGGAAAGCTATCAATCTGCGCCTTGGTGAAATGCTTTCATAGCTTCTGTGGGTCGTTTTAACCTGGGATAAACAAAATAAACCAACAAACCTTTCTCAGTATGCAGGCGATTTTCGGATTGGTCAAAGATGATTGACCTCGGATGATCCATCACTTCATCGGTGGCTTCCACCCCGCGTGAAGCCGGCAGGCAGTGCATGAATTTGCAATGGGAAGGTGCTTTCTCGAAAAGCTGGAGGTTCACCTGGTAGGTCGGCATAAATGCTGCTCGTCGTTCTGGGATCTGGTCTTCCTGCCCCACCCACCACCACAGGTCGGTATAGATAAAATCGGCATTTTTTACCGCTTCCACCGGATCTTCAGTCAGCCTGACGTGAGCCGCCTGATTCAGCACAATTCTGCTGTGCCCATTCCACCCATTTGGCAGGTGCCTGGTATTTCTTCGGTGCAGCCTGGGTAAAATGCATCCCCATTTTCGTGGTGATCAGCATCAGCGAGCTGAGCACATTGGTTGCATCCCCGATGAAGGTGACATTTACATCTTCCAGTTTCTTCCCTTCTGGTATGTGCTCGATCATGGTTAATGCATCGCACACCACCTGGGTGGGATGGTTGTAATCGGTTAATCCATTGATCACCGGCACTGTGGCATGTTTTGCCAGGTTGGTGATGGTCTCATGTTTCAGCGTGCGTGCCATAATCACGTCACACATGCGCGAAAGCACCTGGGCAGTATCGTAAAGTGATTCGCGCACTCCCAGATGGATTTCTCCTGGTTTGAGATACAAGGCATGCCCTCCCAGCTCAGTCATGGCCACTTCAAAAGAGACCCTAGTGCGGGTGGACGGCTCTTCGAAGATCATCGCCAGGGATGCATCTGCCAGCAGCTTGGGAGTGCAGCCTTGCTTATCGGCTGCTTTGATCAGACGGGTGAGCTCGATGATATCCAACAACTCTGCTTTAGAGAAATCCTGGGTATCGATGAAATGCTTTATGGTCCATTGTCTGCTCCGTTATAATTGATTTCTTGTAGTCATAATTATGTCATCTAGTGTCAGCATCAGGTTGTGAGTTTAAATGCTACTCTACTCATCGAGATATCCAAACTCTAGTATCCATGAGTTCTGTGCATTCAATAGTGATTATTGTATGGGCAGGGATATCTACGAGATAAATCCATAATTATAGTGTAACTATATTACGTAGAAAATGTCTAAACAATATTCTTGGTTGATAAAAGTTGGTCAATATTTACCGATGATATCTAAGAATCGATATTAGCCAAATGGTATATTAATTGTCAGATGTGAAATGAAAAGGAGAATCTATTCATGAATGTTTCCGAAGCCATCAAACATGAAAAGAGCCATCCGACAATTTTCCGACACAGCCCTACCTGAAGAATCCATTCTCACCATCCTCAATGCTGGTCGCCGTGCTCAATCCTCCAAAAACACCCAACCCTGGAATTTTATTGCCATCACTGATAAAGCCACCCTCAAAGCACTATCAGAATGTGGAGCGTAATGCCAGTCACCTGGCAGGTGCTGCCTTGGGTGTGGCCATCATTCACCCGGACCCAGGTGAGAAATTCCAATTGATGTTCGATATTGGTCAGGCAGCTGCTTATATGCAACTGGCTGCCTGGGAGCTTGGGATTGGCTCTTGTCTGGCATCGATTTACGAACCTGATAAAGCCCGAGGATTGTTGGGGTATTCCCCAAGATCTGTTCTTACGCATTGCCATTTCCTTTGGCTATCCGCAAGATGCGGATATTATTGACTTCAATAAACCCAAAAAAGGTGGTCGACGACCTCTTGATGAAATCGTCCATTGGAATAAATGGTAGACCTCCGGCCATTGCAACTTATCTGATATTGCTGCGTAAACTAGATATGAACGTGAGTTATATCGTGAATGGTTATCATAGGAGGTAAATTATGTCCCCAAATGAACGTAAAACTTTACGCCGGTCAAGGACACAATCGCATCTTTGCGGGTGTGTGTGGTGGGTTGGCAGATTTTTTCGGTATCAGTGCCTTTTGGTTCCGCCTGGCTTTTCTGATTGCCCTGATCCCCGGTGGTGTGCCTGGATTCCTGCTCTACCTGCTCCTATGGATCATTATCCCCAATGAATGATATCCTAACTTTCATCAAGCATAATAAGAGAGACGCCTAATCAGCGTCTCTTTTATTTATTCTCCACGAATGTTAGACTGTCACTTCCTGTTCAGCCATGGCGATGCGTTTTCCCAAAGCAGGGTGTGAGTATAACAGCCATTCCACCCAGGCTTCAGGATCAGCATCTGCAAGATTCTGGTTCGCCAATCTCTTTAATGCAGATGCATATGCATCTCCATTGTGAGTTAGAGACAAAGCATATTCATCTGCCCGCCGCTCACGCCAGCGTGAAAAACCATTTTCCAATGGCATGGTGACCAGGCCATATAAGCCAAGCACTAATCACAAATAACGGAAATGCAGCAATATCTGCGGTTCCGTTAAAATCGAAATACTTCACTCCCCAATTTAATCCCAATGATGCCAAAAATAAACCTACCAGCGTAGTGAGGCTTCCAAAGATGATCCCTAATGGAATATCCTTATTTACCTGGTGCCCCAGCTCATGTGCCATGATGGTCTCAATTTCATCCGGTGTGAATTCATTAAGTAAGGTATCACCAATAATTATGCGCCTTGTGTTTCCCAATCCGGTCAAACCTGCATTGGCTTGTTTCGTCCGTTTGCTCATATCAAACTTGAACACACCCCTGACGAAAGTGCCTGATCGTTTGGCAAGCTGCATCAACCTATCTGCCAGCTCCGCATGCTCATCACCCAAGGGAACAAATTTATTGAACAATGGCATGAGCAGTGTTGGAGCCATATTTGCCAGGATCACATTGAAGATCAAGCAATATCACTGCCGCCCACAACCACCATAAGGTCGGAAATGCCCGTAAGACGGCATAAATGATTTCAAACACGATCATCCCCAATACTCCACCCAGCCACGATCCCTTTGACCTGATCGATGACCCAACCTGATCGTTCTGGGTGGATAGTTCAAAACGGTGAGGTAATGTATAACCCTGGTAATAAGAGAGCGGTAGGTTGATGATGAATACATTATTCCCCCAAAGACCATACATATAAGAAAGACAAGCAGCCATTCATTGGTCGTAAATTGAAGCAGCCAGTCTTTAAGTGCTTCTCGACCAGCCAAATACTAACCAGGCAAGCATATATAGGCCACTGATGATTAAATCCAGAACCATCAACCGACGATTGATGCGAGCATACTGCTTCGCTCGTTTTTGTCTTTTCAGGGTCCAAGCTCGGTGGATACGTTTATTGTCCCCTGATCCATTCCATCACCATCTTTCTCTGTCCTCTGTCTCTGGAGATTGTTCATGTTTTCCCGGGATTCCTTTGCGGAATTCCTTGATCATCGCCAAGGCTAAATCTCCTGCCATCCCATGCCGGACCAGATAACATCCAACCACAGTTCCAGTCCTGCCTTGACCTCCAAAACAATGTATATAGATGTTTTTCCTTTCAATAAGTGACAAATCGAGAAAATTCAGGATTTCCTCCATCATGTCATGAGATGGTATAGTGAAGTCTGGGATCGGCAAGCGTTTATATCCAACCGGCATTTGAATTTTATCGGCTTCCTCATACAATAGATGGGAATAAGGATTCATGCCAGTTTCCCCTACTTCGGTGAGATCCAGCATAAGGTTAGTCCCCTGATCTAACAGCCAGCGTAATTTCTTCCTTGCTTCCCCATCCTGATTAGATCCCGGATATTCACCAGCTCTGAACCGGCCTGTTATGACCCAATAAGAATTTACTATGGGTTGTGAATTTATTTTCATATCATTTATTTAGTCAGCATTTCCCCATTCACTACAAGGTGTTGCGGCTCCTGCAAAGCTGATGAACAAAACTGCACAGCACCAATCGTTTCAAGACCCTTTGATGCATTTGTTTCAACCTGATCAGGTGGATGGCATAGAAGCTCAGCTTTCACATCTGTGAACAACATCATCCCAGATGCAATTTGCAGTAGATCATCCTTGTTTAGTAGACTGTCTAGCGGTTTAAACCCGTTAGTGTAGGGTTCTACAATCACACGTTCAAATGGTATGGTCACCTGGTAATACATGGCGATGAAAATCCCCTGCTGCTGCCAGCGCAGGCGCTGTGTGGGCTTCATTGAAAACCAAACCCAACTGTCATAATGTTTGTTATCCAATAAATTAAAGTAGCGAGACCAAGTCCAATCGCCCTGAACGTAATCTGCCATTCCTATACCCGATGCTGTTTCCAAAGGAATCTGAATAACTGCTGCACTGGCTCCAATGGTCATGGTAGGTGCGACAGAATTACCAATAATTTTCTCGTAAATATAGAGTGCCGCCTGAACGCTTTCCTGAGTGGAAACATCGTATTCCATCCAGACACTCCCATCTGTATTGGCCCTGGCTTCTTTAAAGTACATATTCACAGGTAGGTGGGCAGGAACTAAAAGAGGAAATTGTAAGCCTGTTGCTGCCTGGTTAAGGCTCAAATGCTCATTTTTAGAAAGACCTATCGGCTCCCGTAGCATAAGGATATCATTTGCAGTAGCAATTGGCTGAGGTTGAGAATCACCATAGCTGTCACTTATACCATGAATAAAGTAGGTGGATATAGTGCTGGGAGTAATCCCCCATAAAACGATCTCACTCTCAAAAACCGCTGCCAGTTTCTTATTATCCTTCGAGAAAGCTACGCTGTAAACCATTCCATTGGGCACTGAGGTAGAGATGGTGTATAGTGTTCCATCAGGCACGCTCCATAAAGTAGCTTCTCCAACCATACCCGTTGAGGCTAGATATTTATTGTTTGGAGAGAAAGCTAAATCTCCAACATACCCGCTTGACTGGAATTTGCTAATGAGCGTGACGGATGGGGTATCAGAATCACTCCATCCCATCTGCCACAAATTTATCGTCCCAATTGATGATCGTGTGGCCAGTAATGATCCATCTTCGGAGAAAGTCAGACTGCTTACTGTCACACGGTCAGCACCTAACCGTCCAATTACCTTTCCACTTGGCAGACTTTGAAGCCAGACTGATCCATCACCTCGTGCAGAGGCAAGCATATTTCCTTTTGGTGCAATATCAACCGCATATACCGCTGTTATCCCCAATGAAATGCTATTTTCCTTTATCAACTGGCCTGTGTCTATACTCCAGATCCATGCTTCATTGAAACTGGCTGTCACCAAATGTGCTCCATCTGCGGAGAACACTAATTTCCTTATAGGATCGGTTTGATTTTTTAAAGTATAAAGTAACCTTCCGTCTGACAGTTCCCAGATATAGACAGTCCCATTGATCGTGCCAGCCGCAAGCCATTCTCCACCGGGCGTAAAGGCCAGCACCGAAAAATAATCATTTTCTTGTGTTTTTAATGTGACATCAGGTTCATTCTTGTCAAGTAAATGTCTCCTGTCAGAAATCTGCCATATTCTCACCGTTGAAATCATAACCACCTAATGCGATCAGTTTGCCATCCGGCGAGAATGCCAATGCGCTGCTTTCCCAGGATTCCCAGGGAAGCACCAGACTGCCATAGTATGACCAGGGAAGGCTTGGAGTTCCCTCATCGAACTTTGTCAGATTAGTCATCCAACCACGTTGTCTGTCATATAGCATCACATTAGAACAAAAGAATTGCGTCGGGCTGCAGTTGTAGAATGACTGCATGAAGGATATCCAACGTCCATCCGCAGAAATTTCAGAAAAAAATGAAAAATCCTGGTTGGGTAACGCGGTCACCAGCTCAGTACCACCAGTTAGCCGGTCATGCACATATAAAATATTGCACATATTTGCGTGTAATCGACTGCACTCAAGATTTAAACCGTGACCAAGATTGGTGGCAGCAAATTCGAAAACCACATATCTGCCATCGTTTGATATGTTAACACTGTAAAATCCTCGTCCCCAGAAGGTCAAGCCACTATTATCGTTTCCTTGCTTACCAACCGAGTTCACGCTGATAAGTTCTACTGCCCTGCTTACGCGATACTCGCAAGAAAACATCACTATAGTTATTAATATCTCCTTGGACAAGGTTGGTTGAAGCAGAGGCGAATGCAACGTATCGACCATCCGCCGATAATATCGGTGAAGATGATGCTCCATTACCCGGGGTACCATCCTGGGCTTGATTTTCCATCTCATAATTTCTTAAAACGCGATCATACACAATCGCTTCACTGCTATACACAATGTTAGTGATGGCTATATCAATAACTGTGTCTTCAGTCGAATTTGCTAGAGTATTTATCGTAGATAGACTATCAGAGGATTGGATGCCAGCCTGTTCCGAAGATGTGACTGTGAAATCCTATATATCGCCCATCAGCAGACAAACTGATCCGGTCAACTCCGAAAACAACATCCCCAGGGATATTTCGAATGGGAATCCGATCAATTTTTCCCGTTTCCAGGCTATAAATAAAGATGTACAGGCAAGTGATATTCGTCTCACCTTGCTGGCAAGTATCATTAACTCCCGCTACAAGATTATTCGCTGCGGACCAAAATGCTACCCACTTGCCGTCCTGAGAAACGGTTGGGGCGAGGCTATCACCGTTCGCGGCTCCACCACCCCCTGCTTGGGTTACACGCTTTGTTGAGCCAGTTTCTCGGTCATATAGGAAAATATCCAGGCAAGGATGATGGTCAGGTGCTATACAAGCATTCCCAGCAATGTTGGGATCACTCGTGGAGCTTACATAAGCGATCCAATGCCCATCCCCAGAGATGCTTGGAGCCAGATTCCACCATATCCAGGGCAAGGTTAAAGTGGCTGTGCTTTCACTGATCACCTGAATAGTGTTTGATTCTCGATTGAATACTTCGATGGTTGGCAATATTATCGCCTGCGTAGTCGGGTCAGTTTTTATAGATGCAAACACTGCCCATTTCCCATCACTCGAGAATGCTGGATCAATGTATTGAGGTGCTGCAGCTGATGCCTTTGTGCTTATCGAGGTCGCAATCGCTGGTGGCATATTAATGATGGGTGGCAATTGGGGAGTAATTGTCGCATCGACCTGCGGTAGATCCCTTTCTGCTGGCGTTATCCGTATAAACAGGATTGCTAATCCAACAAACATTAAGGATAACCCCAGGGTCCATACCACCTGTCGTAATGGGAGATTTACATTCCACCACACGCTCGGTTGCCTGATCTCCGATAAAATCGATTGAGCTAATTGATCAAGCTCTTCTTCACTTAGAGCAGAGACTAACCAGCGTTTCTTTATACTTTCCGCCAATTTTTTTTCTAAGCCATTTATCTTGGAAGCGGATGCCCGACATAAATCGCATGTATCTAGATGCTGCATCAATTGATTCAAATCATCTGGCTTTTCGTCGAGTAAACCATCTACATACGCTTGGATTTGCGTCTCCATATGTGATGGAGCCAGGTTCACAAACAGTAAATTGCGACCGTCAACCAATCTGCGATGAGCATCTTTAGCCTGGATGTTAAGTATATTGGTGATATCAGGAATCCCAAGATCAAATAGATAGCTTAAGATGATCGTATAGCGTATCTTACCTGGTAAATGATCCGAGCTAATCCAATCAGCAGGTCTTTGTGCTTCTGATAAATCATCATTTTCTTTCCAGTTATTTCCCCCTTTATCCGAATGATTTATCCAAACCATGAATTGTTGGCGTTTCACCATCTGATAGCATATGGTAAAAAGCCAGGTGGATACTTTGGCCTGCCCACGAAATTGCTCCACATGCGTCAGTGCTTTGCTAAATACTTTTTTTAGAATTAATAGGATTTCCTCATGTGCAGGGATTGCCATTTTCTGATAGTACAGGAGTACTCTCACCCAATTGTATAAATCTCCTGCATAGAGACGTACCATTCGTTTGAGCACATCTGGATCATTCGGGGTCGAATTCTGGAGCTGATATGCTAGCTCAGATTCTTCAGGAATATCCAACCTCAGTGGATCGTTCCTATGGAAATAATTCCATATCGGGTCATCTCGACCTTGCATACCAACGATTGTACTCCAAAGTTTATCTAATTTCCCCCATTTATCAAATCCTTATCTTGCATATCACAACCAATGCTATACTAGCACTCACCTGATCAAATGATTGGGGGAAATTAACTCACCCATGGCATCATCTCAGCTTTCCTCGCATCGAATTTTTCACACATGGTGGCCTTTAGCTGCCAGTTGGTTACTGATGGGGATTGAGCTTCCCTTACTCAGCGCCGTGATCGCTCGTCTGGCAAATCCTGAAATCAGCCTGGCTGCTTATGGGGGGGTCATCTTCCCACTCGCATTGATCATCGAATCCCCCATCGTGATGCTTTTAGCGGCTTCCACTGCCCTGAGTAAGGATTGGGATTCGTTTGTAAAAATTCGCCGTTTCATGATAATTGCTGGGGCTAGCCTGACCGTCTTTCACATACTGGTCGCTTTTACACCTCTGTATTATGTCATTGTTGAGCGACTCCTCGCTGTTCCCCAGGAAATTGTCGAGCCAGCTCGGGTCGGATTAATGATCATGACCCCGTGGACCTGGTCCATCGGTTATAGGCGTTTCCATCAGGGTATGCTGATTCGCTTCGGTCATTCCAAGGCTGTCAGTACTGGTACATTGATACGTTTATGTGCCGATTTGTTGGTTTTAGGGATTGGATATGCGATTCACACCATTCCGGGCATCATCGTGGCTACAAGTGCAGTCACCGCTGGTGTGGTGAGTGAAGCAATTTATGCAGGGATTATTGCTCATCCAGTAATTAAGCATCAATTAATCCCTTCAGCGCCTTTAGAGACCCCACTTACTTTGCGAAATTTTTTATCTTTTTATTTTCCATTGGTTATGACTTCCTTGATTTCCTTACTCGTCCAACCGCTTGGTTCTGCTGCATTGAGCCGGATGCCTCAGCCGATTGAATCTTTAGCCACCTGGTCTGTAGTGACCGGTCTGGTCTTCATGGTACGCAGTTTTGGAATTGCTTACAATGAAGTTGTAGTGGCACTACTGGATGAATATCAAGGAGCTAAAAAGTTATGGTCTTTTGCTATTTACCTACTCATGATCACAACAGGTGTCTGGTTTCTGATCATGGTGACACCACTCTCAAGGTTTTGGTTCCAAACAGTATCGGCTTTGCCCATTGATCTGGCAGTGTTGGCTCAAATTGGCATATGGTTCACTCTTCCCATGCCTGCTTTGGCAGTTCTACAATCATGGTATCAGGGAGCGATCCTCCATAGTCATAACACAAGAGGTATAACTGAAGCTGTGTTGATCTATCTCTCCGTCAATATCACCACATTACTTATTGGAGTGATATGGGGAAAGATGGTCGGTTTATATATCGGATTGGTGTCTTTCGTACTAAGCACTTTCGTCCAGACCATTTGGTTATGGTATCGCAGTCAACATGCAATCTCAGCGGTTCAACAACGTGATGAGCTCGAGATTTCCATACCGCCAGCTGAAATCGTCTCATAATGGGTAAGAATAAATAGTGTCCCTACTCACCATCCTTCCATTCCTCGTCCAAGGTGCCAGCCTAGGTTTGACAGCCTCCGTTTCACCAGGGCCCCTCCTTTTTTATCTTATCTCACAAAGCATATCCGGTGGTTGGAAGCGAGGTTTCATCGTCGCTATTGCACCTCTGGTCAGTGATCTCCCTCTAGTCATCATTATCCTGGTACTTTTGGATCATGTACCTCCATTATTTCTTCGCCTGCTTAGCATTGTTGGTGGGATCTATGTAATCTATCTGGCATGGAATTTATTCCGAACTTGGCGAAAAATCTTGCCGTAAAACAGGATGAAAAATCAGAATTTCACCATAATCTTGGTCGAGCTATTCTGGTAAATTATCTCAGCCCAGGGCCATATATGTTTTGGACTTTAGTGAACGGCCCTCTGCTGTTGCAGGCATTGCACATATCTATCTTGCATGGCGTTGTATTTCTGATCAGTTTTTATGGCTTGTTTATTGGATGTATGATTGCGTTGGTGAGCATCTTTTCACAAGCACAACGATTTGGTCAACGCATCGTGCGCACTCTAACCCTGTTGAGTGTAATTATCCTTGGTATCTTTGGGGTTGTCCTAATCTATCGAGGGTTGCATGGCATTTAATAGACATAATTTCATTATTTCTATAGAAATTAAGTGTTACATAAATAAATTGATAATGATGACAAGGTAATTCACGAGGATTCTTATGGTAGATAATATTCCGAACTGGCTTGAAGTTGCCCATAAGGTACTGCTCTCCAGAAGATTGGACCTTTTGGAAGTGCAGCAGCTCACTCCTCAAGGAAAAATCAAATACCAATTCTCTTCAGCTGGGCATGAGCTGGGGCAGGTGTTGCTCGTCCAAGCACTCACCCATCCTCATGATGGCGCCACAGTCTATTATCGTTCCAGACCCTTCTTGCTTGCACGCGGATTGAGTGCTTCCGATGCGTTGGCAGCTGGGATGGCGCGTGCTGCCGGGCCATCCGAAGGACGCGATACTGGCGTGATGTATAACTTGCCAGGCGATGGTAAGCTAACCATCCTACCCACCTCAGGGAATGTCGGTGCTCAATACTCACCTGCTGCTGGATGGGCACAGTCCATCCGATATCATACCCAGGTGCTTGAAGAAACCGAGTGGAATGGGGCAATTGCCGTTGCCATGGGTGGTGAAGGCTCCGTAGCCGCCAATGGATTTTGGGCAGCCTTGAATATCGTTACCACGATGTGGTATCCCTTCCTGTTCGTCATTGAGGATAACCAATTTGGTTTATCGGTGCCATCCCTTTGTCAGACTCCCGGAGGTGATATTGCAGCTAATTTATCCGTTTATGAAAATCTCAAAACCATCGATGCCGAAGGCACAGAACCAATGATCACCTGGAACGCTATTCGAGAAGCAGTCGGGTTTGTCCGGTCGGAAGGTGGACCATGTCTGTTACGTCTGCGCGTCCCCCGGCTGATGGGACACACCTTTGTTGATACGCAAACCTATAAGTCTGATGATCAACGTGCACAGGAAGCTGCACGTGATCCCCTCCCGAAGTTAAAAACCTATCTTCAAGAACAAGATATCCTGGATGAAATCCGGTTGGAGTGCATTTGGAAAATAAGGTGGATCAAGAACTCCAACAAGCTTTGAAAATCGCTGAGGCTGTACCTGAACCACCAACAAATACTGTCCTTGAGCATGTATATTATTCGGGTAAAAACCAGGACCAAGGTGGGCTTCGCCCAATCGGAGCAATGCTTCCCCTTGGGTCACCTACACCGACATCATCTGGAGCACGCATTAATCTGATCGATGCTGTTCGCCGCACCCTGGAGGTTGAGATGGAGCTCAACCCACGCATCCTGGTTTTCGGTGAAGATGTGGGTTTAAAAGGCGGTGTTCACGGAGCTACTCAAGGAATGCAATCCCATTTTGGAGAGGAACGGGTTTTCGATACCTCATTGAATGAAGATGGCATCATTGGGCGCTCAACCGGGATGGCTTTGGCCGGATTACTACCCGTCCCCGAAATCCAATTCCGAAAATATGCAGATCCAGCCCACGAGCAGCTCAACGATTTGGGTACTTTGCGTTGGCGTACTGCCAATCATTTTGCTGCCCCAGTCATCGTGCGTATGCCGGTTGGATATGCTAAAAAGACAGGAGACCCTTGGCATAGCGTGTCTGGAGAAGCAATCTATGCTCATTTTATCGGTTGGCGGATCGCTTATCCATCCAATGCTGAGGATGCTGTGGGTTTGTTGCGCACAGCATTGAGAGGCGACGATCCAACTTTCTTCTTTGAACATCGGGCTTTATTGGATAGTCCTGAAGCGCGCCGCCCATATCCAGGTGATGACTATTGCTTGCCCTTTGGGTTAGCCTCCCAGCTTACCCAAGGGGATGAATTGACCTTGATAACTTGGGGTGCCATGGTTCATCGCTGTCTCGAGGCTATCAAAGATTTTTCAAGTCGTGTCACCCTGCTGGATTTACGCACCATCTTACCCTGGGATAAGAATAGTGTCATGGAGAGCGTAAACCACACCGGGAAAGGTGTTGGTTGTTCATGAAGATACGGTCACCAATGGTTTCGCAGCTGAAATCATTGCCACGATCAATGAACAGGCATTTCATTCATTGGATGCACCCATTGCTCGCATCGCTACACCCGATATCCCCATCCCTTACAACGTTGGCTTGATGGATGCGGTGATACCGGGCATCAATCGGATAAAGGAAGGAATTGCAACCCTGCTTAACTATTGAGTTTTATTCACTTAGTAATAAGTACCATTTTTATGAACTTATAATGCTCCGATGATGTAAATAAAATGGCAGATTAGTTTCCACAATCATAAGGAGGAAAAAATGGCATCCAAAAAAATCGAAAAATTTATCAAAGCCTCTCCTTCAGAGGTATATCGATACTTCACCAACTCAACAGCCCTCAGAGATTGGATGTGCGATGTTGCAACTGCTGATCCACGACCAGGTGGGCGTTTGTACATGTGCTGGCCAAGTGGATTATTACACAAGTGGTGAATATCTTAAGCTTGAGAAAGATAAATTTGTTTCATTTACCTGGTTCGGTCAGGGTGAGCCCCGACAAACCCGGGTTGAAGTAACTTTAAAGAAGCAAGGCGGTGGCACCCTGGTAAAGCTTGCCCATCGTGGTGTAGGTAAGAGTCAAAAATGGCTGGAGATTGGGGAAGTCTACGAGGCACAATGGCAGAAAGCCTTCGAAAACCTTGCTTCAGTACTCGAAAACGGAGCCGACTTGCGCATCACCAAGCGTCCCATGTTGGGAATATACGTCGGTGAATTTAATCTCGGAGATTGCAGCTCAATTATGTGTTCCTGTTGAATTTGGGATACGTCTTGATGGCGTTGTGGATGGGATGGGAGCACAAAAAGCAGGATTACAAAAAGATGACGTTATTGTAGCAATGGATGAGTACGAGCTCTCTACGGGTGCTTCGTTGACGCCATTCATTCGTTCAAAACATGCAGGCGATGTGGTTGATGTTATCTTTCTACCGTGGTGCCGATAAGAAATCGGTTAAGATGACCCTATCCGGGCGATCCATTCCTGCTATCCCAGCCTCGGGCATCGATCTGGCAAAACAGGTTGAGCCAATCTATCAGCAATATGAAACCGAGATCGAAGCAGTATTGAATTCTGCCAGCGAAGAAGAATGTTCTTACAAACCTGGTCCAGCTGACTGGAGTGCCAATGAGGTTCTGGCGCATCTGATCCACAGTGAGCTAGGTTGGCAAAATTACGCCACGAAATTATTGGAGGGCATGAGGGCGCATATGATGGCTTTGGTGGCAATATTCAAGCGCGTATCGATGGGACTACAGCAATCTTCCCTACAAAAGGTGACTTATTCAAGGAGCTCAAAGCTCATGATGCTGAAACCTTAGCCTGTTGGCACATATTCCCGAGGATTTCTTATCTCACAAAGGTAAATTCTGGAAGCTAGTTTTTCAAGCAAATCAAAATTCCTACCATCTTCAATCTCATCTGGAGCAAATCAAGGGGGCTATAAAGAACGCCAAGATGGAATAACCTATCGACCTGATTTGAGAAATCCAAAGCCTGCGGGTGAATATTCCCGCAGGCTTTAGATTTAACTATATAATTCCGCATCATGAACCGTTCCATCCATCGAAATTCACGTCTTGGTCCTATTATTCTAGGACTATTAGTCATCTTGCAGCTTATCCAACCCTATCGCGGATGGATGATCTTACTGTTTGGATTAGGGGGCGCTTGGATATTAAGCTATTTCTGGGCGAAGCTCACTTTTAAAATCATCTTCAGCTCACTCGGGAAATGCGTTTCGGTTGGGCACAAGTAGGCGATCAGCTCGAAGAACGATTTCACAATAGAAAATAACGGCTGGGCTCCCGCCCTATGGGTAGAGATAATCGATCATTCCACCCTTCCTGATCATCACATTAACTGGGCGACTGGTGTGGGGTCTTATGGCATCTACTCAATGGCATACACAAGATACATGCTCACGGCGTGGGGTGTTCGTCCTCGGACCGACCAGTTTGAAGAGCAGTGATCCATTTGGTTTCTTCACAATCCTCATCCATGATTCTCGTTCTCGCTCGATTATGGTCATGCCACCAGTCGTCCCTCTTGCCGAGAATTGAGATCGCAGCCGGTGGGCGCAGCGGAGAAGGATTTCCCAGACCTAACGCTTCCGAACGAACGATCAGCTCTGGGAGCGTACGTGAATATTCTCCTGGGGATAGCCTGCCGTTGGATACATTGGAAGATCTACAGCTCACCATAATCATCCCTATGTACGCATCTTTGATGGCACACCGGCTGGCGATTGGTATATTTTCCTTGATCTAAACCAGGAAGTTCAATTAGGTGTTGGAAGTGATTCAACCATAGAACATGCCGTTATCCTGTCAGCCTCTTTAGCAGCCCGTGGGACTTAACAATAAACGGGCAGTTGGACTGGCTGTAAGTTGCAAAGAAGCAGTCTGGATTCCAGCCTGGGGTAGGCGAAAGTCAACGCTGGAATATCTTGCGCATACTGGCTCAGGTAGATGTGGGCGACCGTTCGCTAAACGAATTCCTCCACCGAATGGGACATAACATTCGGTCACAGACCAGTATTATCCTGATTACTCCTTCCATGCAAAGCGATTGGTTAGAAGCTCTTTTGCCATTGATCTGGCGTGGAGTTACCCCGACAGTCATCCTGCTGGATCGGGTTCTCTTTCGGTGGCCGATGGTGAGTACTCATTCCATGCAACGAACATTAACCGATTTAGGGATTGCACACCATATTATCACCCATGACTTACTCAATCGTCCTGAAGCCCATCCTGGGCAAGAAGGTCATTGGGAGTGGCGGGTAACTCCTTCTGGACGTGCTGTTCTGATGCGCAAACCAGGAGATATGTCTTGGAAGGTGTTGACATGACGCACTGGCTTACGGCATATTGTTAGTGGACGCGATTTCCTCTCATACCTGCTTCTGCTGACTATGCTATGTACGGTTGCCTATGGATTATCAGACAGTGTCTTGAATATCAACCTTTTAGTGCTGAGTATCCTGGCGGTAATCGGATTATCCTTCGGTTGGTTGTGTTCGGTTTCTCCTGTAAACGACTGGCAAATCGCTCTATTAACCCTTATTTTGGGAATCACTAGCTCGATCTATTATTTCGCTGAATTAATGAAACCACTAGGTGCTCTGCTCAACGCGATATGAATTGCTGCTGGAGGAGTATTTAATCGGCCAACGGTAGGTCCACCAGACACATCGTCCATCATTCTTGCATTACACCAGATAAGCGCCCAACTCGGGACATTTTTTAGTCGGATTATGCAATGGATTGAGTCGAGTAATGGCAGGTAAGGTTGGGCACGATAAACTAATCATAATCATGATATGGAGTTTGGCTTTTTGGTTAGTTGCGGTCTGGGCAGGCTGGTGTGTCTTTCGCCACCACTCTGCTTAGTATCCGTCCTGCCAGCGGTGCCATGCTAGCTGGCTCATTGAATTATGTAGGCGGAAATCCGCTTCTATCTATTACCACTCATTGGTACTGCGCTCATCCTCATAGCAGTGACTAGCTATGATCAGCACGAACAATATTGGGTAAATCACAATATTGATTATGCCGAAGATATCCGTCTTGACATGAGTTTTGCGATCCTTTTGATTACACTGGGGATTTATGGGAACCTGTGGTATTGTTCCATCGGTTTCCATCCAACAGATAATCAGAGAAAGCCAAAAAATCACCCAACGTACCAGGTCAGGGTTGACTCAGTAGCAAAATCCATAGGACTTGTGCCGCAATCTCGAAGATTCGAATAGCTTTCAATTCGATTCGCAACCCTGATTTACCGAGTTCACACCTGCTCGGTGCTGGACCAGAGAATTCAAAGAATATAGTCATGGTGATAGAAACCGGTGATTATCCTCCCATTTCATCAATGGAATCCCTCACCATAGAACCTCCCCAATATTACTGGCGCAGCACTAACTTATGATGTTTATACCGGTCACGGCTGGGCTACCTCTCCAATTGATATAACCAATTATTCATCCAACCAACCTGCTATCGATGGGTTCTTGCCCATCAGCGGGAATCTTACGTCTAGTTCACCAATCTGTCCAGCTGACCCAGAATTTGGGAGGTTTAATCTATTCTGCTGGTCAGCTGATCTCAGTTGATAAAAAGTATCAAGTCGCTTGGCGATTATCTCCCGTAGTCAATACTGACGGCAACAATCAGGACAAGATCGCTGATGAGTTTGGAGCAACATTCGATGGTAGCTCATATAAGGTCGTTTCATTTATAAATACTGTCAGCTTGACCCAATTACGGTTCAGCCTCTGGGATAACGCCCACATGGATCCAAAACCGCTACCTAGTTCTACCGGAGAGCCTTCCTGATAGGGTCCGCCAGTTAGCCATTAATCTGACCGATAATCAACTCTCAGAATATGATCAGGCAGCCGCGATCGAATCATACTTACGTACAATACCATACACATTAGACCTGCCATATCCACCGTCTGACCGCGATGTAGTAGATTATTTCCTTTTCGACCTGAAGCGAGGTTATTGCGATTATTATGCCAGCGCAATGGTTGTCATGGCACGGGCAATCGGATTACCTGCCAGGTTGGTTACTGGTTATGCTACTGGAATATATGATTCAATTAACGCTCGTTATATTATCACTGAAGCTAATGCACATTCTTGGGTTGAAGTTTATTTGGCGGGTATTGGCTGGGTAGAGTTTGAACCTACCGGTGGTTTACCAGCTATTCAACACCTTAACGATCTGACTGGAACTATCGAAATCCCACAAATAGAGCAGGTCCGGCAATTTAAGCTACTTAAGTGGCTTAGTACAATTAATCTGAATTTGTCGGCTATCATCGGTGGGATGATTGGAATTTTGTTCTTCGGTATAATCTTGTGGGTGGGTAGTGACCGATTGAGATTAAGCCGTCTTTCCCCATCGATGACGATCGTGCAACTATATAAACGCCTTTACCGTTATGGTCAGCCTCTATCTGTGCAATTCCAGACTGGAGATACACCTGATGAATATGCTACTCGCTTGAAGCTGCGGTTGATAATGCTAGGTGCACGGCGTCATTGGAACAAGTATTTCCAACCTGGTATTGAAGAGACTGCTCACCTCAACAATCTATATACGAAGGTGGTCTATAGCCCCCACACCCCAACATTAGACGACCAGAAAACAGCAATCAATATTTGGGCTCCACTCTGCGTCTGCGCTTGTGGCTTGCGGGGAAACTTGTCATGCTTAATCGGTTTTCGTTCAAAACAAGATCAATTCATCAAAAGGTAAACTCCTATGTTTGATTTTAAATTGGTAAGCTCACAAATCCTCTTCGATAACCCCTATGCCAAAGTGATACTCGATACATTGGAGTATGGAGGTGTTCAACGGCCATACTTCTACCTGACCAGCCCGGTGGAAGCAGTGGCAACGGTCAGCTTGACGAATGAAGGTTGCATCATTCTCACCCGCCAGTACCGTCACCCTGTTGGAAGAGTGATCTATGATCTCCCTGCAGGTCACTTGGAGCCTGGTGAAGATCCTATCCAAGGTGCGTCGCCGGGAATTCGAGGAGGAGACCGGTTATTCCCTCGCCATATCGAGAAACTTGGTTACTATAATCAATTCCCAGGTGTTTTACGAGCTGCAACAAATTTATTTTTTGCCACCGACCTGGTGAAAACAACCCAACATCTCGAGCCAGGTGAAATACTTGAGACAGTTCATAAACCTGTGCATGAAGTCATCCAGATGATTCTTAATGGTGAGATCATCGACGGTTCGCTTCAGTTGGGTGTATTATTAGCGCTTCAAAAAGGTTTGTTGACTGGAGTGGACGATAATTTACGACCATCTAATCGATTATCTGAATAGGAGGAAATTATGGAATATAAATCATTGGGTAGTACAGGTCTAAAAGTATCTGAGCTTTGCCTCGGGACAATGCAATTCGGTTGGACAGCCGATGAACCGCTTTCCTTAAAATTTTGAGTGCTGCCTTTGAAGCAGGGATAAACTTCATCGATACCGCCGATGTCTATTCACGCTGGGTTGAAGGTAACCAGGGAGGTGTTGCTGAAACGATCATTGGTAAATGGATCAAGCAATCCAAAATCCCTCGCGAGCACTGGTGCTGGCGACCAAGGTGCGCGGCAAGATGGGTCCTGGTCCCAACGACGAAGGACTCTCTCGCGTTCATATTCTGCGGGCCGTAGATGCATCATTGCAACGCCTGGGGGTCGACTATATTGACCTGTACCAAACCCATTCTTACGATGAGCAAAACCCCGATTGAGGAGACCTTCAAGTGCACATGGATGACCTTGTTCACCAAGGAAAAGTCCGTTATATCGGCTGCTCGAATTATCCTGCCTGGCGCCTAACTGAAGCGATTTGGACATCACGACTCTAATCTCACTGCACGCTTTGATTCTTTACAACCTCACTACAACCTTGTCCACCGGTCAGAATTCGAGCGGGAATTGGCATGAAGTATGCCGAGCCTATGGTTTGGGGGTAATCCCTTATTCTCCGCTTGCTGGTGGATTCCTGACGAATAAATATCATCCAGACAAGGAAGAACCTGTATCTGCCCGGCTTGGAGGGGTCAAACGACGCTACTTCAACGAAAAAGGCTGGGCGATCCACGAGACGGTTGAGAAACCTGGCCTTGCAGAAAGGAAAGTCGATATCACAAGTCGCCCTGGCGTGGCTTCTTAGCAACCCGGTAGTCACCAGTCCAATCATCGGTCCGCGGAGCCTGGAACAACTGGAAGATAACCTTGGCGCAGTTGGCTTCAGACTGACTGCTGAAGAGAAGAAAAGCCTCGACGATGCCTCTGCCTGGCAGGATTGATACCTTCATCAAATACTAATTCGACAGAACCATTGACGTTAAAATCTTAACTGGTAAAATCAGACCGATAATATCAATAAATTGATCCGATTGGAGATCATATATGACCTTTCCCGAAGAAACCATGACCAACCATGTAACGCTTACCCAGACTGCTGCAAATGCAGTTCGGGAGGTAATCACTCAGAAAAACCTGGAGGGTTATGCACTACGTTTGTTTATCTCCGGGGGTGGTTGTTCAGGATATCAGTATGGTCTGGCAATGGATAGCAATATCCGTCCTGAAGATGTGGTCACCGAGGTGGATGGGATAAAGCTAGTTGTCGATGAAGTATCCATAAAATACCTGCAAGGTGCAACGGTCGATTTCGTCGAAGGGATTGACCGAGCAGCGGTTTCAAGATCATTAATCCCAACGCAGATCTTCCTGCAACTGTGGTCAAAGTTTTAATTCTGCTGAAGGTGAAGAAGGGGACGGCTGATTGCGCTGGTTGCGGTTAATTTTACGATAAAATTGAGACTGAGAGGTCATGAAGCTTTAACTTCATGACCTTTTTTTATCGTCCGCGAAACACTGAAATCATTAGTCCAAACAACCCAATCACTGCCATTCCGATAATGATAAACCCCATCGGAAGCCCGCCTGCCACACTGATTGCCGGAGCCTGGGTATATGTTGGCATTTGAGCGGTGGAGGTTGGGTAAAGGTTGGCATACGTGTCGGTCCAATTTCAACGATAAGCTGAGCTGCCAGTGTTGGGTCGATGGTGGGGGTGACCCTGGGGTGTTGGGGTTGGTGGTGGCGACAATCGGGAAGCTCTCCTCCTGAAACCGTCACCAGGTATGCATAAACCCATGCCACACCCCCATTCACTGTCGGATAAACAATTTCCATCCAATCCCCACCTGCGGAACGTCCCAAGTGCAGGTACTTTTTCACCTTGTTCCAACACTCCCACGATGGGATATTATCCCCCGCTCCGGACCAGCCCTGACATTAATCTGCTCCTGGTCCTGATTAACGGTCACCATGGGTCCAAATGGGCTGCTCGTCACCGTGGGGATCGCCACCGTCGGCTGTTGGGCAATAGCCTTTAGCGCGAACGGTGGAGGTTATTCCTAACCAGGAAAATCCACCTATCATAAGGATCACAAACAATAATCTAACTTTATATTTCCGCATCATTACTCCAAAAATAATTCTAAAAATTCCTTATTAAATATTAGGTTTTCTTCTGTATGGCGATTATAATCTAAACTAATATGGTTCGCCTGGTAAGCGAACTTCGTGTAGGCTACATCTAAGTTAGAAATCACGTAGAAGAAACAGGAGTATCGCCATGGAACAACGAATTTATCACGGAAATCTATCCCCGTCAGACGTCAGTGAATCGCTGATCTCACACTTCAATCGGGGAAATTTACGCGCCCAGCAGTTGGGAGATGATGACCGCCTGATCGTTCAGATTGGTACACGCCCGGGTGCAATGGCGGGTGGTGATACTACTGTATCTGTCATCTTACAGAAAGTCGAAGATGGCGTTGCTGTGCAGATAGGCCAGCAAGCCTGGTTGGGGATTGCTGCCAGCCTTGGTACCACTGCTTTATCTGCGATGCGTAACCCGTTCAACCTGTTAGGTAGGTTGGATGATCTCGCCCAGGATATTCAAAACCTCCAGATCAACGAGCAGGTCTGGCAAGCCATTGATGAAGTTGCCCGTGCAGCTGGTGCTTCTCAAGAGCTATCAAATCGTTTACGCCGCACAGTGTGCCCTTATTGCTGGACAGCCAACCCGGTGGGAGAACCGAGCTGCATCGCCTGTGGTGCACCTTTGGGAGAGGTTCAACCTCGCACCTGCCCGAATTGTGGTTTTGTGATTAAAAATAATGAAGCGATATGTCCAAATTGCAAACATGCAATTCCAGTTTGATAAGTTATTCATGACCAATTTACAGGTTCAAAGATCTCTGTAAGTAAATTAAATCACGATTACTTAGTGTAACTTGCTATAAATTCCTCAGAGATTTAATAACAAGGGGGAGTCAACTAGCGCACACTTAATTGTTGAATGGCTATGCGCAGATTTGGTAATATGTCTTCATCAGATCTGATCGATGAAGGAGCAAACGACATCGCAAATTGCCCATTTTGTCGGGCTTCCAATCGATTTAATATCCGTATCAAGACAGGTAGAGCATCCAAATAACCGACTAATCCAATAAAATACACAGCTTTTTGCCGGATGGGTAATGGATTCTTCCATTGGGAAAGGATATCTCCCAAATACTTGCCGGCATATGGGCAAGCATTAAGTAAATGGTATATTGGTTTTTTCGACCAATGGGTCAATTGCTGCCACCTCTAATAGACCAAAGATGGTCTCTTCACGCATATTATGTAGGTAATTGGTGACAGTCTTCCTGACGTTTTCAGGTGTCTGGCTGACCACAGGTTCGTTGATAATCAAATCAGCCAATATATATGCGACCCTTCTGCGTATATAGATATCCGGATCACTTAAGCATGTGGCGATCATGAAAGCTACCAAAGGAGAAACTCGCTGCGCCCCCAGCTCTAACAAGGCATCAATCGCGTGGTGTCTGGTGGTTGGATCTGGAGATGCCAGGGCATTCAGTTGCACTCCAGACAGCCGGCATTAGCTCGTCTATTTTTGCAGCGGGTACTCCATAAACGAATAGTGGCAGCTGAAGGTTGGGATATCGGTTCAAAATTCATGGTCGTATAGGTTCGTCAGGTGCTTGCAAGTATACCGCGAATTATCCCAACAATACTCCTCCCCAGGCAGGCAATTTAATCTCAACACAACGGTTGGATATAGTAAATTGCTTCTCTGGAGTAATCAAATCCTTTAATACACTTCCATCCTCCCAGCCGATCTTTTTAATATTAACGGAAATTTTTACCTCATCTTCGCTGGCATTCATTAGTGATTAGCACTTTATCGTCCATTGCAGCGCGTGCAAATACATAACAAGCTGGATTGGAATTCTGCTCTACTCGAAAATAATCCCCCCTGCGCAATGCAATGTGCTGTTTTCGCAGATTCACCAATGATTTCACATAATTTCGCAGCTCGGTGTTCCAACTCGATTCTTCCCATAAAAACGCCCCTCTGCATCCGGGGTCCTTCCCTCCCACCAAACCTATCTCATCCCCATAATAAATGCCAGGTGCTCCTGGATAAGCAAATTGGAACATATATGCCAATCGGGTTTTATGTAGATCATTTCCCATTCTGGTTAATATACGCTCAGTATCATGGGAACCAACGGGAATATACATGGCATATGCATTATCTCGTGGATAGAATGTTAGTAATCCTTCCACTTTTTCCGCAAAATGTACCGCATCCAAAGTTTTGGTAGCCAGTAAACCAGCTAATGCATCCATGATGGGATAATTCATCAGACCATCAAAATGCCCCTCTCCCACCCATCGCCGCTCAGGTGACCATATCTCTCCTACCAGGTAGGCTTCTGAGTTGGCAGATTTAACCACCTCCCGGAACTCAGCCCAAAAGCTGTCATCATTGATCTCATTTGGCACATCCAAACGCCAGCCATCCGCCCCTAGTCTGATCCAATACCGGGCAATATCCAATAGATACTTTCTGGTCCTTGGGTTATCGGTATTGAATTTCGGCAGGCTTTTCATCCCCCACCACCCCAGGTAATCACTTGCTTCACCCCAGGAATAAGCATCCACGGGGAAGCGTTTAATATGGAACCAATCTCGATAGGGTGAATATTCCTGATTTTCCAGAATATCATTGAATGCGAAAAAGCCTCTCCCACAATGGTTAAACACGCCATCCAGGATGATCCTTACATTGTTGCGATGGGCAAGCTCAATCAGGTTATGGAAGTCGTCCAAAGTGCCGAGTTTAGGATCGATTTTATAGTAATCTGTTGTGTTATAACGATGTGTTGAGGTCGACTGAAATATCGGGTTTAGATAGATTGCGTTGATCCCCAGATCAAGCAGGTAATCAAATCGTTGCAGGATGCCCTTTAGGTCACCTCCCTGAAAACCCCAGCTTGTTGGGGTGATCCCCACCGAACTGAATTCGGTGGGTCATTATCTAGGTCACCATTCGCAAAACGATCCGGAAATATTTGATAAAAGATGGCATCTTGAACCCACTCGGGTACGCTCATATTGTCCTTTACGGTGTGGTCTGTAGATTTTTCAATATTTGTGACAGTACATCATTGGCATCCTTCAACGCATTTGTAGGAGTAAGTCCACTCACGAAGACTTTCCCGATAGCCATATTAAGTTCTTTCCAATACAGGTTGAGCACACTCTCATCAACGGTGATTGGATAGGGTGCTGCCAGATGAAAATGCCTCCATCGCTTGTTGCAGCAGAATATCCCGCGGTATTGCAGTAATTACAGATGGAATATGCCCAACTTCTGCCAGACGTACCTGTACATTGGGGTCAAGCAGGTAACCTATAAAGGCCAAAGCCGCAAAACGGTCATTATCATGAGTATTCGTATTCAGAAATACGCTATCTGATTCCACCCAGCCGGACATATGCCCGGTTCCATAAGTAGGCCAGGGGTCAATTGCCAGCTTGTTCTGAACCAATGGCTTGGCTTAATAATGGGATATTCCACGTACCATCAATAATGATTCCCACACGACCCCGCTTGAACATATCCAAATCCCGATTGGTATTGAAGGTCACCGCTCCCGCATCATCGATAATCCGTCAATAAGTCGAGCCATTCCAAGCCAAATGGATCGTTGAATGCTGGATTTTCATCTTCATCCATCAAACTGCCGCCTAAACCGATAATATTCGCAGCTGAAAAGTACGATCCACGTTCAAGGTAAGAACCGACAACACCTCCATGTGTAACCTCATGAGACATTGAAATTAATTCATCAAATGTCGTCGGAGAGTTGGAGATGACTGCTGTGTTTCGGAACATCACCATTCCATGCTGAGATAGTGGTAGGCTGATGAGTGAATTGCGGTACTCTCCTGAGGAGAGTGCAGCCGGATTTATATTCGTAAGGTAGTCAAATGGGATGTAAGGAGTAAGGTCGGTGATTAATTCCCCATCGAAGAGCTCCCGCCCCCACTTAGCAGGTCCTAATAACAGGCTTGGTCCTTGCCCGAGATACGCAGCCTCCTGATAAGTACTGAATAGATCATCTAATGGCACAAACTGCAAGCTGAATGTCACATTTGGGTACAGGCGCTGAAACGATTGAATAATCGCTCGCAGAACATCCGTCTCAGCAGTTCCCCATGAATGCCAGATTGTAACTGAGCTGCCAGCTGGAGGTGGTGATAAAGGAGGCCTGGGTGGAAGCTCAGTCGGAGTCGGTCCTGGTGTGCCTGTTCTAACCGTAGGTGTAGCTGGCGGAAGTGTGATTCCACTTTTTACGACCGTAGCGGTGACCGATATTGATGGAGTTCGACCTGCTGCCAGTGTTGATGTCGCTGGACCAGGGTATGATTCCTGCGTATCAGTGACTTCTTGCAATGGGGTCAGAGTATCCGTTATTTCTGGTCCCGGATATTCTTCTGAAGCTACAGGAATCGGACTCGGGTTTTCTCCCGGACCAGGATATAAGGGTATTTCTGTCTCGGTAATCGTCGGTGCTGGAGTTTGGCTTTCGGTTGAACTTGGTTTGATGGAATTTGTCGGTGTTTGCGTAACGGATGGTAACAGTACGGGGTAAGGTGTTGGTGTGGATATTTCCTGTGTCGGATACTCACTCACAGTGGAGGGTTGTGGGTAAGCTATCTCAGTCTGGGGGACTATCGTCGGAAATGTTGGTTCGGGATATCCACCCGTTGTAGCAAGAGCAATATTTGTCGTGGTGGGTTGTGGGGTTGGTTGGACTGATGTACTGATAGCTTCAGATACTTCTAAACTCGGCACGGGTGAAGCAATGGGAGAAATGGTTGAAGTCGTGGTTGTGCTGGCGCGCTGACACCCACCCACGACAACCACAAGCAGCAATATTAACCCAGCACTAAATATTGATGTGTATCTATTGTGCATCACCCAACCACACGAGCACAATCTTCCCGGGAGTTTACAATCCCCTGGAAGATAGTTCGGGAAGTATAGTCAATTATACTATTGACCCTTAGCCAGCATCTCCACCCTGGCAAAGTCCGTTACCGTAAGCTCAGTCTGGGTTGCCTGACTGGGTGTATAGGTGCTCAACCATGTCTCTTGCATGCCAGCCTCCGACCATACCAGGTCGATCACTCGCGTATGATTGGTATCAGCGGGTCCACCCCCAAAACGCCATTGTTCAGCGTTCTGATTGACATCGCGCACCCGCTGTACTCCACTGCTCGGATACCCTTCCTGGCTTAGTACCATGGCTGAGTATTTCCATTCTTCGGGGTTATCACCCAGGATGGAGCGGGGGATTCGTATGGTTACTCGTTGCTGACCGGGATCGGGTAGGATTTGAAAATCACTGCTGGTGGCGATTTTTTCAGGGGCTTCCTCTCCTGGGATATAAATCCCTGGTTCCCAACCTTCCACAGTGATGGCATAATCCCATGCGAAACCATCCTGCAAAGCCAGGTTCCGCCCGGGTAGGAAATTCGCTCCTCCGTTTCCATCCCCATCTTTATCGATATATATGTCGAAAGTCTGCACCGAGAGTCCATTGGGTGAGCCCCACGAATTCTCCACCGCACCTCGCATCGTGAATTTGAAGACGATGTTCGCCTCATCAGATCCAACCTGGAAATTAAGGATGTCGTAACAGCCAGCAGGAAATACTGCGTCCGATGGATAGGTATATGTCCCTGGTCCATAATCATCCCGTTCGGGATCCACAATATCCACTACCAGGTTCATTGTGCCAAGGTCTGGGACTGACAGCGCTGCCGGACCACTACCTGGCAGAACATCTGTATCGATCATGGTTTCTGCACCTGACAGGTCGACCTGTTCGCTATGGACGGCTCGCAAGTTAATCCGGTCTCCTGTCTCTGCATTTCCCAAGGATTCCAGGGGTATGGCTATTTCGATAATATGCTCACCTTGCGCTGCCTGATCCAGGACGGTTGGCTCTCCCCAGGTTTCATTTCCGCTGGATGTATAGAGATTAACCTTTGTTAGGTTCCCATCCAAATATTGCACCTCGATCAGCCGGTTTGCTGGGAATCCCAACAATGTACCATTCCGGCTAAAATTATTCGTCGGGTCACTGCCTGGGACCTGTAAGTACAGCTCATCATTGCTTTGCCCCGCCGGAGGCGGATAATCCGGTATTTCAGCGACTTTCACAAATAAATCCTTTGCTGAAAATCCATAGGCTACGTCCTGGAAGTACGCTTGACCTGAAGCCATCACCCCACCGGAAGCTTGATAAACCCCTGCCGCGTCCCATTCTCCTGTACTCATTGTGCCATCAATGGTCGCCGATATCAAGCCGGTGGAGGCAATATCAGCTGCAATCGGGGTGAGTGGGATGATTGGCACGTCCAGCACATTGGGTGGCGTTTCATCCAATGATAAATACATCTGTTTAAGTGTATTCCTGAATTGTTGGTCAAATGCTTCATCGCTACCAGAGTTTTGATCTGTGCCGAACCACCAGAACCAGTCTGAACCTTCAGCGATGTACATATAGTTTTCAGCTTGTTGTAATGCTTCTGGGGTCGTTTGTCGAATACCAGTCATATATTTTTGCAATAATTCACGTGCGGTAGCCAGATAGTCCCAGGCACGATTCTCCTCATCCTCACCTATCCAGGTGGAGAAATCATGATTAATCCATGAACCCGCCCAAAGATCATCGATTTTGGGTTGGTCTGGGGCAATCGTCAGAAATTCAGTCGGCGTCACTGTGCGGATCAATGGATCGTTGCTCAGGTCTGTATAAAGGCTGTTTAGGAACTCTTTCCCATCGTTATCATAATTTTCCCAGGCGTTCTCACCATCCAGGATCACCGAGACTAAATGGGGTCCTGTAGCTCCACTAGAGATTAATGAATCACGGATTGCATGCACCCGATTGATAAAATCTTTTGCCGCGGCTGAACCACTCACCCCCGAATAGGTGAAGCCTACTTTATCTGAAATGACGATATCCCGGAAGACCATTGCCACCGGATTTCCCTGCTTGCTCTGCACATAATATGGCCGGTATAAGGCGTCTGGTTCTGTGACCACTTCTTTCGCATTCCGTGTGAAGCTGTCCTTCCCCAGGCTGGCTGCTAATACTCCCTCATCAGAAGCCATCCATTGAATACCCGCCGATGAAACCATATTCACAATTTCCTGGGCCACCGAGCCTTCCGCAGGCCACATACCACGCGGTGCCCTACCGAAGTGGTCCTGGTACAATTGGACCCCTAGTTGCACCTGGGCAATGGCATCCTGTCCATACGTGAATTCCTTACCTGGCAGGTCCATCGATGGGTTAGCGATCAATGCCAGCCGTGTGCTTATCAGTAATGGCAGGATTGGATGCGCGTAGGGTGTCATAGTAACTTCGATCTGACCGGCATCCTGTAACTCCTTATGCACGGGAATGACTTCAGAGATCAATCTCAGGTGCTCAGTAAATACGATTGCCTTATCAGATTCCTGAAAATTTGAGCCTTTGGTCACCAGACTGGCGAGTGGTTCTTGTGCCAGCCAATCAGGGTCAGTCCACGCTAGGTTGAAGAGCACTTGTAAGTCCAAGAAGTCTTGAGAAGTGTATTCTCTCCAGCATCTCGTTTTTGGAGGAGCTCCTGGTAACGTGGAAAGCGGGCGATGATCTTTCGATTGGTATCGAAGAAGCGATCCAACAGGAATTGCTTCTGCTCATCCGTCAGCTGCTTCGCAGGTACCTCTGTCATTACCCAATACAAGTCCTTTGCTCCTGCCTGAAAATCATCCAGCTGGCGGATCAGGCTCGGTGTCAGGTTAAAAGTAACATGGATATTGGGGTAATTCTTGAGCATCGCGGCCATATCCACATAGTCCTTGGCTGCATGTACCCTGACCCATGGTTTTTCATACACCCCTGTCTCCGGATCCTTATAATACACCGGTTGGTGTTGGTGCCAGATGATCGATAGATAAATCGGTTCCTCAGCTGTGGTCGTGGTCGTTGGAGTCAGTTGTCGGTTGACTGCAGGCTGAAACCATTAGTGCCATCGCTACCAAGAAATTGATAAAAATCCATACTTTTGATCTCATATTCTCCTCGATTTCAGTGCTTTGGTTCATATAGATCGATACCACCTGTGCGCGTCCCAAACCAATATCGTCCTGTGTTATCTTTTGCTATTGTCACAGTTTCAGCACCAGAATATCCACTTAAACCTTCTTTATAGATCTTCCAGTTAGTTCCATCATATTTGGCGACCACCCCTCCTGAGGTATTGGGAATGGACGCGGCAATCCAAAAAACACCGGGTTCAAGTTCAGCAACGGTTTCGATGGTGGAATAAGGTAGGCGTGAATTACTTACCTTCAAAAAGGTCCACGCTTTGCCATCCCACAAGCTGATCCCCCTCCTTCGGTACACACCCATAATCTGCCAGTGGAATCAATCGTTAAGTCAGAGACACCTCCCCACCCCAGGTCAATCTCCTGCCTTGTATAACTCTGCCATTGTCCGGTCGTCATGTCCAGCTTTGACACACCTGAAAGGGTACCAAACCAGATCAGTTGATTGTCTACACTCTGCTGAAACGTAATAGAAAATATCGCATTATCCACCAAACCTGATTCGTCTTTAGTAAAGGGCTTCCAGGTACTGCCATCAAAAACCGCCGCACCATCCTGAGTGCCGATCCATATTTTATTTTGCTCATCCACTGCCATCGTATTGATTTGCTCACTTTTCAAGCCAAAGTCTTCGGCATGGTAGACTGTCCACGTAGTTCCATCATAACTCGCTATACCCTCTACAGTCCCAAACCAAAATACCCCCGTATTGTCTTGCGTCACTGATAGGACGCGTTGATTTGGCAGGGATGAATTTCCTGGATTGAACACCTTCCATTCATCCATAACTTCATCACCGCTCGCGGCTTTCCAGATGGCAGCACCTCCGTCTGTCCCAATCAACATCCTCCCGTCAGGTAAAGCTAGAATATCATTGATCGCATTGTTGGGTAAACCAGAGGTGTCTGCGGAGATCGAAGACCAACCTATACGATTAATGGCGATTGCAACCTGAGATGCCAGCGCACCAATGACGAGAAATCCCCAAAAGACCTGCTGCAACGATAATGTAACGCCGTGTGGGACGGGGGAACATATTGTGGAACCACTCCCAATACAGCTCCTGCTCCCTTAGTTTTTCATAGCCTACCTTGACTGCTGTCGATGCTGCCAGGCAAAAAGCCGGTAGAACGACTAATGTATATTGAGGCCACTTGGTCGGCCACAATAAGCAAGACCAGCATGTTGGTGATTATCCACACGGTCACCCAGCGATTACTTTTCCAATTCAACCACAATCCTGGTAGCGCTAGCAGGAAGATCAAACCATCGAATCCAAAATAGAAAAAACATCCGGATGCCAAATAAAACCGTTGGAGCGTGAAACCCATAGAAAAGGCTGGTACCAGGGATAACCCACTTCCTGTACATGGGCTCCTTGAGCATATTGAGTATGGAAGCTGAATGATGCCACCAGGCGATTGATCGGGTCATGCCACAGGTAAGGGTTAAAAACAAAGAAAGTGATGCCAGCAAGGATGGAATACAAAAGAATCTCAGCCAGCTTGATCATGTTTTTCCCAAATCATGATATACAGAATTACAAATAAGATGGGAAAATAGCTGTATTTGCCTGCACCGGTGATTCCAAGTGCAATTGCTGAAAATATAAACCACTTACTCCGCACTTAGACGTCGAACGCTTGAGTAGCAGGATCGCGAGCAAACCGAGTAAATAAGGGTAAAGCTTCAAGATATGCCTGACTGGTATATTTGACCACTAAAGTCTGCACTGCCAATAAATCCACCTGCCAGTGGGTCAATCAAAGCTATCACCAGAACTGCCAGGGTGCCAAAAAACACAGAGACCAGTCGGGACAAAAATAATGCCTGATCCCATACCGCTCCCTTGACCCAAGACCAAAAACGTTAAGCCGTAAATTAGCTTCATCAATGGTGGGTGTTCAGCTCGTTCCAGCAATAGTCGATGATCCCATTGATATCCCCCGTCTGGATCATCTGAGCGTATTTATAGCCTGCATCCAGATAGGTTGGTTCATCGAAGTCAACCGGCAGCTGCCAGGCAGCCCATATCGCGTAATCAATAACCCAACCACAACTACCAGAAGGATTATCCAGCGGCGAGTCCAGAATGTGTCTTTTAATTACTGTGACATTGGAGCTTCTGATCCATAGCGTTAACAATCATAAATACAAAAGTGTAATCACTTTGCGATTCATCGTAATTGGATGATCACCATATCCATTGGCAGGAATCTCACGCCAAGGTTGGTAAGCATCAAATCCGCCATTGGCTGTTCGCTTTCAATCCTGACAACTCTACCTTCCCCCATGAATCGGGATAAGCTCGAAAATTCCCATTAGTGGTCCTTGATCTAAGTGATAAAGTAAATCCACTGGCAGGTTCTTCACTCAGATTAATCATAACCAACAAAGTTTCTTCTTGGCTTACCCGTCAAGATATGACAATAGTTGAAAAGTTATCTGAGCGTACACTATAAAAATCACCAACCCGCAATGCTGCATGATTATTTCGAAGCTGGATTAAATTTCGGTATAAGCGAGAGCAATGAATTGGGATCACTGCTTTCGGTTGCCACATTATATTGTGCATAGTTGCTATTGGTTGATTCCCAGGGAAAAACAGTTGAAAAGCCAGCATATTTATCCGTTGACCAAAGCATGGGTGTGCGAATTATTTCATCCGGTTTATTACCCGTCATCCCAATTTCCTCTCCATAATATACGAAAGGTGTACCCGGTGATGGTCAGGAGTACACTGGCAGCCAGTTTGGCTTTAATTTGATCCCCAGAAAAAAAGCTCATCACCCTTTCCTGATCATGGTTGCTTAGGAAAGTTGCATATTCGCCTTGTAGGGAATAGCTGGAAACTGGATTTTATGCTTGCATTTAAGTTTACTGCATTTCGGCCATCGATATTCCTTAAAATCTGCGATGCAAGATCAAAGTTGAATGCCTGGTCAAAATCATTACCTTTGAGATAGTCATCCACAATATAATTGGTGGTATATACTTCACCGACTGTCATCGCCTCGGGATTGATTCCTTTATAAAACGTGTAAAAATTCGACCACCATTCAAGTGTTTCAGGTGTGTCTTGCTGTTCATTCCCTTCTTCAACAAGGTATCGAACTGCATCCAGACGGAATCCATCCACACCTACATCCTGTAACCAGAAACGCGCAACATTGATACATTTCATCAGTCACTGCCTGTATCGGTGTAGTTTAGATCAGGTTGACCTATCCAAAAAATAGCATAATAGTATCCGGCAACAGACGGATACCAGACTTTTTCACCCCATGGACCAGCATATCCTGGATTGGTTGCTGACCAGACATACCAATCATGCCGCGATGATTGCAGGCTGATCTCTGGCCTCGATAAACCAGGGATGTTTATTGGATGTATGGTTATAAACCATATCAATGATCACCCGTATTCCCCGTTTATGACATTCCTCCAATAATCGTTTAAAATCATCCATCGTGCCATAATCCGAGCTGACCCCATAGTAATCGGTGACGTCATAACCATGATACGAGGCTGCAGGATTAATTGGCATCAGCCAGATCCCAGTTACACCCAGATCGGTGTTGGTTTTTGGGTCTCCATCGTTCAGATAATCCAATTTTTCAATGATGCCATTAAAATCGCCGATCCCATCTCCATTACTATCATAAAAACTGCGCACGAAAATCTCATAGAAAACGGTGTCATTCCACCACGCATATCCATCGGTACCTTGCGGCCAATCCTGTAATGCGGTTGCACCGAGATTGCTGCCTGAGCTGATGCACGCAGATAAACAAAGGAGACTATTATAATGAACGCTAAATGAATAGGATTGATTACTTATCATTCACATTCTCCTATTGTTTTATTTACCATTACCATATAGGCTTCCAAACCCCTCCAGATATCATCTCTCCAGGCAGGATAATTGTGTCCTGCATTATATTCACGATAGATCCATTGATAACCTCTCTGGGTTAGTATGGTTTTCATTCGCTGGTTGGATGCCAATAACCCGGGAGATCATATATACCAACATCCATCCATATCTTTAATGGTCGCATCTCGCCGTGTTCAAGTAGATCAAACACCACCATATCAAATCCTGCCCAGAGAAAACGCACCTGATTGGCTGAGCACATTTCCAAACACCTGCGGAATACGAACGCCAGTATACAAAGCCATTAAACCACCCATGGATGCTCCCGCAACTCCAAACTCTCCTGGAAATGTATCAATATCCATAAGATTCAATTCTTTTGTTGCTAATGGCAATACTCTCAGTCATCAAATAAGCAAGGGTGGCTTCACTACATGCATATTCGACCGGTTCTGGATTTCTGTCCTCCATTACTCACGAACGCGATCGCGATGGGTCGAATCCTTCTCAGAGATATCAAATTGTCCACAATATAATTTAATCGCGCACGATGAAGGTATTCCTGACCATCCCACACCACGAGCAGAGGTACTCGCTCAGTCACTGGGGGGTTGGTAGAGATAAACTGTTCGTTGGTTTCCCGAGACAAAATATTCGGTTGGTATGCTATGCTGAGTGATTGTGCCATGGGCGATCTGGCGATTTTTCCTGACTAAATCGGTCGGTTTATAGTCCGGCATGGAAAAATAATGATTGTACCCACCTATTCCATTGGGAGTCTGCCGTGGGTTTAATGGATCAGTCAGGCTTTCCTTTTCTTTTAGGAATGCATATTCGATATACGCATCCGAAGGAAGGGTGAGCCGGTAAGTCCAAACTCCTGGTTCGGTTTTTACTAACCTGACAGGATTTCCATCATCCCATCCAGTAAAATCGCCCACCAGATATGGTGCGCTCCTACCGTGCCACACAAACGTGGCAATATTCCCATCGATGAGTGGAGTTTGTTCTGGTTTTCAGTCGGTTAAGGATCAATTTAGTCATGATATAGCGTTCTCCTCTTCAATCAATATACCATTCTCAACGAGTTAAAATGATCGCTCCTCCGAATGGGGATAAAGTCAGCTCAAAATTCACATATTGACGTCATCATCTCCAGGATTTGCTAATAATATTTTTTCCAATCCCTTGGGGAGGTTAACCTTCTGGGTTTCAGGGGATACATTAAGACGATCGATAATTTTCCGTTACCTCGTTCGAATAAATCAATATGTCTTTATTAGCCATGACTATTCTGGTTTTTTCATGTCCAAGGGCAGGGATAATCACTGCCGGACCTTGATCAAGTCATGGTAATAATTCAATAATTCAGTGTTTTGCTCACTTCCCCATAGCATGGGCAGGCGTGATTCCTCAGGTAATCCTCTCCCATCCTGTCGAACATCTCTGATCTGAGACAATCCAACTTCGGTTCCATAATAAATCACCGGAGGACCCGAGTAAGGTGAATTGGCACAATGCAGCCAGCCGTAATCGACGCTGATCTCCCACCTGCAGCCCACAAGAAGCGATTCATATCATGGTTATCGAGAAAGGATGGGCGAGAGAATGATTCCGGAAAGAAGGCTTCATGTCTGGTGAGATAGCTGGCAAACTTGTCTGCTTTCCAATCACCATATGCAAAAACATTTCGAAAGGCTTCCATCAGGTTGAAATCAAGGCAACCATCCAGACCACCAGCAAAAGTTCAACTGCGAATCGGGTGGTTCAACCACCTCCCCGAAAGTCCAGCAGTCTGGGCGAGACTGCCGGGTAACCCGCCGAAAATCCGCCCAGAAATCAGGCGCAGGTCCAATGGCATAATCCACCCGGTAGCCATCCAGCTCCAAAATCCAGCCAATAAGCAGCTGCATCGAGCATATGCTGCCTCGCAGATGGATCGCGCAGGTTGAGTTGAGGTAATTCGGGACATCAAAGAATGAAAGATATTTATCTGGCCAATTGGTGAATGTATACCATTTCTTATAAGGACTTTCTGGATCAGATATTGCCGATTGAAATGTTGGGTGTAGATTAGACACATGGTTTGGGACCAGATCCAATAAGATGCGATATCTCCGACGGTGGGATTCATCCAGCAAGTTCCGTAGAGTCTGCTTTGGTCCCAAGCCTCGGCTCGATTTCAAATAAATCAGTCGCATCATATCCATGATGGGACGGGCTGGGGAAGATGGGGGTCAGCCAAAGCACATTGACTCCCAATTCGTTCAAGTAATCCAGTTTTTCAGTTATCCCCCTTATTGTGCCTCCGTAAAAACCAGCTGGATATTGGGGTGATAACCAGTCCTTTCCCTTTCCATGGAAAGAACCGGTCGACAAATATCTGATAGATAATCGCATCCTCGTGACCAGCTTGGAGCAGGATCATCTGCAATGTAACAGGCATAGATCGATGCCATTATCAGCAGGATTTCTTCTCCACTGTTGAACCTGCCCGAGAGATAATACCGAATGATAGTTCCAGTTGTTTGTCCAGGAATGACTGCTCTGAAAGTGGTGAATATACCCCCATAAAATCGTATCCCATTCCACCCCCATCGTTTCCATGGGATCGCAATGTGCCATTGGATGCTATGCCTAGACTGCCCAGTTGGGTCGGTGCCATCGTTCGTCCAGTATACCCATGCTTGCTCACATGACATGATCTGGACCGATAGTCAGCTCCAGTAGTGATTTCCTGACCAGGTAGGGGATCACGTGGAGACACGGGCATGATAATGCGACACCCCCGCCCGGAGAGTGCGCACATGCTCGAGACGCAGCTCCTCCGTAGCGAGGGTGCCAAAGATGAAATCTTTCATTTATCCTTTTACGCCACCCAGTGTCAATCCACCGATCAGATAGCGTTGGAAATACAGATAAACAACATGACCGGGATAATGGTCATCACTGCGCCTGCTGCGAACAATCCCCAGGGGATGCTCTGGGTGTTTGCCAGGCTGTACATTCCGACCATCAGGGTGCGCTTGGCATCCGGAGCAGGGATCAACACTGAAGCGAATACATATTCACCCCATCCGCCCATGAAAGCAAGTAAGGCAGTCACTGCCAAAGCTGGCTTGGCCATCGGTAGACCAATCAGCAAGAAAGATTGGATCGGTCCACATCCATCAATCATGGCAGCTTCCTCAATCTCGATGGGTATCGTATCGAAGTACCCTTTCAGACAGCCAGGTGGTAAACACCAGGTTACCCACCACATACGCCAGTACCAAACCCCAAAGATTGGCATATAGACCCAATGCAGTCAATAGTTGGGCAACAGGTACGAGAGAAAGCACACCAGGGAAAGCCTGGATGGCTAGTAACAGGATCAATCCAGCTGACCGACCATAAAAACGAAAACGGGAAAAGGCAAATGCAGCTGAAGTTGCCACCAACATACAAGCAATCGTGGTAAAGCCCGCCACAAAGGCACTGTTACGCATCCACGATCAGGAAGGGATGTTCAACCCCAGCAAGCATGACCTGGTAATTTTCAAAGTGTAAACGAGGTCGGGATGAACATGCCTAACAAGTTTAATGTATATAAACGCTGTCCCACACGACCTGAAGCCAGGATCACAAACCAGATCGGATAAAGTGCAAATAAGGTCATTATTGCCAGGAAGATGTATTGGAAAACTAATAACCAGAGGTTTTCGGACGCCGGCTCATTCGTAGGCTCCTTTCGTGATCTTGGTGATACGCAAGCTGTAAAGGGTCATGATGAACAGGAAGATGAAAATGATCACCGCGAATGCACCCGCTTTGGCATAAGCATTGTATTGGAATACCTGTTTATAAGCATACACCATCACCAGCTCGGTGGCACCTGGTACGCCTGCTCCTCTGGATGGTCCACCTGCAGTGATTGCCCATACCGTGCCAAACATCTGGAAACCACCTGCACCGATGGCGCTTAAGACAATGGCTGGAACAACTGCTGGACGGATCAATGGCAGGGTGATATTCATCAATTGCTGCCAATAGGTTGCCCCATCCATCTCTGCGGCCTCATATTGATCTGCTGGGATGGATTGTAATGCCCCCAGGATGATGTTAAAACAGAAGGGAAATGAGAACCACAGATTGACCAGGAGGATGACCCCAAAAGCAATGGTTGGATTGTTGTAACCATGCAGGTCCAGTGATATTGAATACTTTAAGTATCTGGTTGATCACGCCCAACATCCCGAAAGAAGAACTGCCATACCAACGACATGATGATGAACATCGTTGAAGCTGCCCAGGGAATGATCATCACGGTGCGGAAGAATGTCCGTCCCTTGATGATATTCTGTGTTCAAGACCAGTGCAAGTGCTAAACCAACAATGTAGTTGATTGGGATCGTAATGATTACAAACAGGATGGTACGGAAAACAACGATGAAGAAATCGCTGTCTGCTTGCAATGTCGTTGATTGCATCCTTTTGCATTGATCAACCAGAAAGCGAGTATGGTTACCACTAATCCAAGGATCCACATCAGCAATTCCTGATATTGGTCGGGTAAGCTTGCGATCATAATATTTATTCACCTGAGCTGCCACGATCAGGGGCACAAAACAGATAACAAACTTGAATAGAGCCAGCAAGCCTGCTTTGGTTAATAATTTCCCGAGGAGATTGCTATAGTTCGTAAATAGTGGGTCATTGCCATGGTATATGGTGTGCTGACCCCACTGGATTCTTGAAACATTGGCCAGCATGTTGGCTCAATAAGATTGGTGATAAATATACTACAATCCGGGTTGGGGTGATATTGGTTCCGGTTGGTGAAAGAGATAAAAACGTTATAGGTGATTGGGTAGATGTTAAAAAGTAAGTATCCCTAACAATGTGGGTCCAATAAAAGCAAGGATCATCAATGCTTTTTTTCGCCCAGACCAAGCAATCATTGCAACCTCCTCTCCATGGTTGCTTCTTCTCAGTAACTTATCTTGGGAAGATAAACAATAAAAAATGGGAGGGGCGCTCTCAGCGCTCCCTCCCATTTATTATTGAGGTTATTTCATTCCTGCAATGGCTGTCTTCGATTGCTGTTTGGGCGGCTGCAAGAGCCTCTTCAGGCGTCTGTGACCATTCCAGATGGCATTGGTTGCATCACCAACTGGACCCCATTGGGCACCCGCAGTACGGTGTGTTCGCCATGGGGACACCCAGGTTGAGGGCAGCACCAAAGCCTTTGATCGTCGCCAGAGCCTGAATCTGTGGATCATTCAATGCAGCTGTATTGGCGGGGATGGTCTTGTTGGCCAAGAGCAACCTGTGGTTTCATTCGCCTGATTGGTGAAGTACTTCATGATATCCAGAGCCACTTCAGCAGTACCACGATCCACTGCGTTCTTGGTGATCATGAGGGTCTTGATACCAACAAATGGACTGACCCATCGGAAGGATGCCATAATCAATTCCAGCAGCTTCCAGGTCTGCAATTGCCCATGGACCAGTCCACCAGGCAGCAGCAGTGCCTTCAGTGATCATGGTTTTGCAGATCTCATGGCTGGTTTCAGCAGGTGCATAGGCTTTGAATTCCTTAATCCAATTACCAGCAGCAATCCCTTCCGGTGTATTGAGGTAAACTTTACCAGTGTCATCGACATAGCCTGGCATTCCAAATCCGAAGTAAACCGGGGCTACATGGAATGCATCCGCATTACCCAAACCCTGGTTGCAAAGCAGGTATTTGCCAGGATTGGCTTCAGCATATGCTTTTGCTTTGGCTAATAAGTCAGCAAAATCCGATCGGGTCAGTCGGGAAGTCAGCTTCGCTGGCAACTGCCTTGTTATATACAATGGCAATACCTTCCTGGCTTTCTGGGAGTGCCCAGATCTTACCCTGCCAGATCACACCTTTCACTGCGGCTGGTTCATAGGTTGAGTTCAGGAAATCCTGAGTCACACCTAGAGTGTCCAGGTCGATGATGTTTCCGACCAAAGCCTGACTGCCAATCTGGTCATTTGCCCAACCGATGAATGTCGGGACCTTCGCCAGCTGGGATGGCAACTTTAAGAGCATCAGTAACATTCTCGGGCTTATCTAGACACGATAGTCACATTCGGGTGTTCAGTCATGTATTGGGTGAACACAGCCTGAATGGCAGTCAGATATGCACCATCCCACTGGTGCCAGATGGTAACGGTGACTGGGTGTCAGCAGGTGCTTCAGTAACAGACGGGTGCTTCGGTCAACAGCAGGTGCTTCTGTTGTTGCAGTTGCGCATGCTGACAAAACCATCGTGGCGATTATTAAAACTGTCAGCAAACTCCAATATTTCTTAATCATTTTTTTCTCCTCTTTATATATTTTAAGTTTTTTTTTAGTATTGATATTTGTAATTTTCATAATCGTATTTATGATTGGCGATTTATATTAATAGTGTTAAGACGATTTAACTTAATCCTCCTTTCATGTATCTATTATACATCTACCAAGCGATCCAGAGACAGATTGATTGCCTGAACCACTGCTCCCATACTCGAGGCTCGTCCGTCCAAGCACCGCAGATGTGATTCGAACAACTTTCGCCGCGGAATGTAAGACTTCTTTCCATAACTGTCTTTCGGATTGGCTCAAGAAGCAGATCACCCAGCTGTGAAACTCCACCTCCAATAACGACCATACTGGGATTGAAAAAATTGACCAGGCTGGCAACTGCAATTCCCAGATATGTGCCCGCATCAGTAATGATTTGTTGTGCAACCAGATCACCTCGTTGGGCAGCTGCAGCTACATCAACCGCATGGATTTTATCTGGGGCAATATGCGAAGATAGCTGGGTCCGCCGACCTGCTTCGATGGCTTCCCGTGCTTTACGTGCAATTGCTTGTCCACCTGCCATGGCTTCCAGGCATCCATGGTTCCCACAAGTGCAAAGGGTCCGTTTTCTTGAATCGTGACATGCCCAATCTCACCTGCGATGCCCGTAGCTCCCCGGTAGATACGTCCATCCAATAATAATCCTGCACCTACTCCGGTTCCCACTTTAATATATGCCAGATTATTCTCACCACGACCAGCACCATATGCCCATTCCCCAAGTGCTCCCAGCTCAGCATCGTTTCCAAGCGAAACTGGTACATGCCATAGCTCTTCAAGATGGCTTCGGATTGGGTAACCATCCCATCCAGGCATAATGGGTGGAGAGCTCACCTGCCAGTTTCAGCGACAACCGGACCCGGGACATCCATTCCAATTGCAGATATTTGACTAATGTTCAATTTCAGTCGGTTTAATAACTCAGATTACATAACGATCAATTTGGTCTAAGCAATTTTTATGGACCATCAGTCACTGAAAATGGGATATTCGATTTCTTCGAGAACGTGAGCAGAATAATCTGTCAACTACCAACCCAGGTGAGTTGCACCCATATCGATCCCGACCACATATCCATATCGTGGGTTGATTGCCAATAAGATTGGACGCCGTCCACCGGTTGTGGGACCGATCTCGATCTCATCCACCAATCCCATCTCTTTAAGGTCATCGATGATGCTCGAAATTGCTGATCGGGTCAGATACATCTGTCGCGCCAGCTCCGCACGCGAGATTCCTCCAGGTGTGAAGCGAATCATATCGAGAACGACCCGTTTATTGAAGGTTTTTCCTATTTCTCATACCGGAATGTGCTTGCTAGCGTATCCAATTACCCACCATTTTTCGCTGCATCATTTTGATTGTGAATATTATAGCAAAGGTTGAAAAGTTTGTCAAGTGTTTTAACATTAATATATTTATTAGTTATCTCAATATACAAAGTTTGAGGTGATCATATCTTCTAATTACAAACTTTCAATCCAACGAATTAATTTCCAACTGCTCCTCACTGGATTAAATCCAGTATAATTAACTCTATGGCAAATGATCACTATCTAACGGGGGTTTATGCTGCTGCGGTAACTCCGCTGAAACCAGATCTATCTCCTGATCTCGATGGATTGACCAGCCTGATCCAATTTCTCGCCAATCGAGGTTGCCACGGTGTTCTCCTTATGGGTACGACCGGTGAAGGTCCCTCATTTTCAATCAATGAACGGTTTCAGTTTATCAAGCAGCTGTCGAAGCCCGTCAAGATCCTTCCGGATTTCCAGCTCCTGGCAGGTACGGGTACCCCAAGCCTGGAGGACACGATTTTCCTCACAAAGTCAGCCTTTGACCTTGGTTATGATGGTGTGGTCGTCTTACCCCCCTATTACTTCCGAAAGCCACCGATGATGGATTATTTGCCTGGTTTAGCCAGGTTTTGGATAAGGCTGTCCCATCGGATGGAGTATTATTGGGCTACCACATTCCCACCGGTATCAGGAGTCAGCCTCTCTTTGGAATTGTTATCACGCCTTAAAGAGAGCATATCCCGGACAGATTTGCAGGAGTTAAAGATTCTTCAGGTGATCCTGAATGGGCACGCTCCCTTGGAGCTCGTTTTGGAACAGATCTATTGGTACTGAATGGGAACGATCGACTGTTCAGCCTGGCGTTGCAATCAAATGCATCAGGATGTATCACTGCCATGGCGAATTTGCTCTCTCCGCTTCACCGGCTTGTATGGGATAATTTTCAAGCCGGTAATCCTGATGAAATTACTCAGGATAAGCTGAGTCATGCGCGTGAAGTGTTGGATCAATATCCTCCTATGCCTCCTGTACTAAAGGTCCTATTATCTCGCATCCATGGCTTTTCCGACTTGGAAGGTTAAACCTCCATTATTGGAATTTGACTTGACTCAATTGGAGATTGTCCTGTCTGAGTTCCTTGCAGCGCTGGAATAATCGGATAAAATGGCGACCGGCTCCTCACAACGTTCTCCGTATCTCATCCCAATATTGGTAGTATTCATTCTGGCCATCTTGTTGTTTTTAGGTATGCTAATCAATTACATCTCACTTCAAACCACCAGTCCCACCATCACCAACGTTCCGCAATTATTTACCCTTACATCCATTTCAAGCCCAACCCCCTCCACCACGAGTACGATTACCTTAACCCCCCGTCCGACCTGGACGTCACGACCCTCTTCGACCGTTACCCTTACCCCTTCACCGACTACCACTTCTACTCCAACATTGATCCGTACAATCACGCCTGCCATCCCAGCTCAATACAATGATCGTTATGAGCTTAAACCCTGGGATCTCACCATGCAGACCAGGACTATTGAGCTGCTCAAAGCAAATACTATTCTAACTGCCTCTGACGATTCATTTCAGGCATTGGCATATGCAGAAGGGGAGGCAAACCTTCGTTTTCCGCAAGCCGTAGAGGCTCCTCTTTGGCGTTGGGATCGGGCCTATAATTTAATCCGCATTAATGATCCGCTTGGTATTGCTTTATATAGTGATCTGATCAAATCAGCCATTTCTTCCGGTCAGGTGCGTTCAAATGATCTTCCCACCTGGTTCAGTCTATATGAGACCAGAGTTATATTGCAAATCTCCCCCCTTCCTCCTCAACCCGGAGAGCTAGGGCGAGAATTGATTGAGATAATCGGTGAGGGAAGTGCATTTCTTTGGCTGGTGGAAAATCCGAATGGTACGAGCGTTTATCCGCTGATCAATGACATTAACTATAATCAACCGCATGAAAATGCGTTCCTCTATGACGAGTTAACTGGTGATACAACCCCCGAACTAGTGATTTATCGTCGGAATACCCCTGGCAACACCTTATTGGTTCCACCACACATGTTTGACTTTTCTGTCTCTCCTCCGGCTGAGCTTCCAATTCAGGATCAAGCCCCTGTGGATTATGGCTTGGAGCCCAGAACACAAGTTGACATTGTGACCAATACCCAAGGCAGTAACATTCTGCAAGTGACGTATACCTTGTTACCCGCCTGCCCAGTCTATGTAACCCAGGAGTATGGCTGGAGTGGGGGTAGTTTTACTCCGAACTCCTCTACAATATGATCTTGTTCCCGTCACAGGGTTGACGGCTTATTGTGAAGTGGTTCTTAATGAGGCCTCGTCAGGGTGGGGTCCTGAAGCCTCAATAATCGTCGCGGATACAATGTTAAGCGAATGGCCACCCGAGTTTGATACTCAAGGTCACCCATACCCAATCGACGCTTATGACCAGCTGCGTTATCGACTCGGCGTGTTATATGCTTTGGAGGGTCAGCCAGCGGAAGCTAGTCGTGTAATGTCTGAGATTATCGATACACCCATAATTCGTGATTCGTCTTGGGTGACCCCCGCTGAACAATTCTTGCGAGCATATCAAAAGTCAGATGATTTATATACTGCCTGCCAGCAGGCACAATTCTGTAATCTACGCGATGCCTTTCGAACCATGGTAAAAAACAGCACCACCGATGATCCTTCTCAAACCTTGGAATATCTACAGACGCATGGTGTCACCATCCGTTCCAGTAGCCTGTTCGATTTTGATAAGGACGGGGAGGCAGAACGCTGGCTCATTATTCAGCCAAAAGTAGGGGCTAAACTGGAATTTTGGATCCTTTCCCGTATGCAGGAGGGAATTCAGGCCATATTTGTTCAGGTATTCGAAGCAGGCGAATCTTTGCCTTATTATTATGAACCAGCAGGTTAATCCCTGTCATTCAATTCGAGCTGCATAAGGGATTTGTATTTAAACGCCTCCCAGGTACACAAGAAGCCTACATCCAATGGGTGGATGTAGAATATTCACGGCCGACCATAATTCGAGATGGGTATGAACAAGCCCTGAACGCTTTGATGGCTAACGCTGATCCAGTTACTATCCGTGAAACACTTATTGAGCTGTATAATTCCCCACGGTTTGCAGGAGATTGCATTGCTTTTAATATTTGTGACCAATTCCACTACACACTTGGATTGGTCTATGATCTGGTTGGAGAAGAAGGGAATGCCATTGACCAATATTTGTGGGTTTGGCGACATTACAGCAAATCTCCATATGCCCTCCCGGCACGTTTAAAGCTTGATTATTTCCCGCTGCCGACTTATACACGCACGCCAATACCGACGAGCACATCATTTCCTACTCGCACCCCAACTCCTATTACACTAACCCCTACCCGCACCCCAACTCGTACCACAACCTCGACCAGCACCCTTACACCGACCATAACGATCTCTCCGACTGTTACCGTCACCCCCACAGAAACGGTCACAGCAACCTCTACCGAAACAAATACGCCGACAATCTCACCTTAAGATTGTCTGAGGTGATGCATTCAATGATTTACCCCCACCAGCCATGGCGATTATTGGTCACCCCTGCCTCCCGAGGCGCCTGGAATATGGCAATTGATGAAACTTTGTTGGAATCTGTCAGTCAAAACCATTCGCTTCCCACTCTAAGGCTTTATGCCTGGGAGCCTCCATGCCTATCCATTGGTTATGCGCAACCTTGCTCAGATGTAGATAAGCCGCGATTAAATCAGCACGGGTGGGATTGGGTCCGCCGGCCGACTGGGGGGCGTGCCATCCTGCATACTGACGAGCTGACCTATTCCGTCATTGCACCCCTGACTGAGCCCAGGGTATCTGGAGGTGTCCTCGAGAGTTATCAGCGTCTGTCAAAAGCGCTATTGACTGCTTTACATTCATTGAAAATCCCCGCAGAAGCACATCCCATAAGCCCAACTTCGAATAGTCAAGGGAATGGACCTGTTTGTTTTGAAGTCCCTTCGAATTATGAAATTGTCGTGGGTGGTAAGAAGCTGATCGGTAGTGCCCAGGCACGACGGCATAAAGGCGTGCTACAACATGGCACGCTCCCCTTATGGGGCGATCTGACCCGCATCACTCAGGTTCTCGCATTTTCGGATGAACAAAATCGGGAAGAGGCTGCCTCTCGCTTGCTCTACCATGCCACCACGGTAGAGACGATCCTGGGATATAAAATTCTTTGGGAATCAGCAGCTCAGGCTTTTATCGCTGCATTCCAAACGGAATTGAATATTGATCTTGTCCAGGATGATAGTTCAGAGCAGGAAATTAAACGAACAGAGAAGTTGGTGGAAGAAAAATATTCTCACCCATCCTGGCTGGAACGTATTTAATAAAATATTTGTGGAATATAGTAACGCCTACTACTCGGGGTGGATGAACAACACCTGCGAATATCCCAGTTTATTCAACAAGCTCTCTATGAATGTTTCGGCATTTGCCTGTGCTTGTGCCAAAATTCCATCATCCAGCGCAGCTTGCCTGATCTGGTCTTCAGCAGCCTGTCGAGCTGTGGTTTCCAGGTTTATATCCCCGTGGGTGAGCAGGCCAGTTTGGCGATCATATACATAAGATTTGTCATTGTCCAATGTGGCATCGAAGATCTCTGCATTCGGTAATTTGACTTTCAAGATACCATTTTCAAACACAAAATCCTGTGAGCCAAGGTTTTGCAGATCGACTCCTGCAGTAACATAACCATGACCAACAAATAGCAACCGATCTCCAAGAAGAGCTGCGAATGCACCCTGACCAATCTCTGCGGTGATAACTTTTTCAACCGTGTATTGGATGGTTTCCAGCCGTGCTAGGGGGCGAATTTGGTTGATGATTGTTACAGGGTCGGGTAATATGGTCGGGGTTGGATGCAGGATCTTGGCAACTTGAGTGCCCAGATCACTCGTCATATCGCTGACAGGTTGGACGATCCGTTGTGTTGTTCGTTGGATGGAAATCACGATGCCTGTAGCCGTAATAGCTAGAACTACCAAAACCCCAATTACTAAGATCCAAGGGAGCAGATTTTTATTTTTATCCATTAGAATATATTATACTTGATACGCTATGTCTATCGGTGTATTAACTTTACAGCTTCAGCTCCCCGGATGTAAATCACTTAAGGAGAAACGCAGTCGCCTCAAGCCATTGATCACTCGTTTGCACCGTGAATTTAATATTTCTGTTGCAGAGTTAAGTCATCAGGATATATGGGACGAAGCAACCATTGGTTGTGTGATGATAAGCAACGACCATCAATTTTCCGAAAGCTCTCTCCAAACAGTCATCCACTGGTTAAACAAGAATTGGCCTGATGTTAGCTTGGTGGATGATCATATCGAAATTATCAATTAGGAAGGGATTATGGATTTACAACTAAAAAATAAACGTGCTCTTGTTACTGGCTCAAGTCGAGGTTTAGGCTTCGCGATTGCTCGCCTGCTGGCACTGGAAGGCTGCCGCGTAGCGATCAACGGGCGCAACACCCAAACTATAACCGATGCTGCCAGAAAACTCACTCTAGAGACAAAGGCAGATGTCATTCCTCTGACAGGTGACGTCGGTCAACCTGAAGTTCCGGCTTCATTGGTCTCGCAAGTTATTCAATCGTTTGGAGGATTGGATTTATTGGTAACCAATGCAGGTGGACCTCCCTCAGGGAAATTTGATACATTCGATGATGCGGCTTGGCAAAAGGCGATTGATTTATCTTTGATCTGTCATGTACGCCTGATCCGAGCTGCTCTACCATATCTCCGCCAATCCGATTGTGCCAGTGTCGTCACCATGACCTCCTACTCGATTAAGCAACCCATTCCCAATCTTGTGCTCTCAAACAGCGTTCGGGCCGCTACTGTAGGCTTGACCAAGAGTCTATCTCTTGAATTGGGAGCAGAAGGCATCCGTTTCAATTCGATATTACCGGGCTGGACCTCAACAGAGAGGGTCGTTGAGTTGATGTCCTATCGAGCAAAGGCGAATGGGACGACCGTGGATGAAGAAATCACTCGGCAGGCAAAAGACTACTGCCTTAGGTCGTATGGCTCGTCCTGAGGAAGTCGCTAATGCTGCCGTATTTCTCCTATCTCCACTTGCCTCCTATATCACCGGAGTAATGCTAACTGTCGATGGAGGCAGTTACAAAGGAACTTTATAATCTCGGTATCAGGACCAACCGGGAATAGGCAATTTATTTTAAAAATTTAAAAGGGACTTGCATAAGAGACTTTAATAGCCTCTGCTTTAAATTGGGTTTATCTAACCCCATGACCCCATCCAACATCTTTGCATAAGCTTCAAGGTACTGCCCTTTCTGTAACTGAAGTGATGATATAGCTTGAAGCACATATGCCCTCAGCTCGAATTCTCCTGCTTCTTTTAGTAATTCAGCAGATTTTTCATATGCTGTAAGAGCTTCATTCACTCGTTTTAATTTCTCTAGCGCTGCAGCTTGATTACCTATTGCCATCGCTTGACGCAAGGTGTCACCTTTATTCGCAAAAACAATTTCAGTTCCCATGACTGCTTCGAATGCAGCCTCAGCATTTCCCCCTTTTAAGAATGCAACACTGCAATTATTTGCCATTTCAGCCGCGACCAGTTCGTCCCCTGCAGCAAAAAAGCCATCAGCAGCTGCTTTATAAAGCCTCGCTGCTGACAGGTATTCACCTTTACTATATTCAGCCTGACCTTCATCCGCAAGCTGTTGTGGATCTAGAGTTTCCATGGACTTACAATGTGATTTCCAACAATCCTTCAGCTAGTGCGCGCAGTTTCTCAACCTTCATTTCACTCAACCTGATTGCGAGTTCGAGATAGGGTCGATTGATTGGTTTGCCCACAAATTCCTGTAATTCTGGTGGAAGGTCCTGAAATATACGCATATTTCTTTTTTCAGCGAACCAGCTTCCTGCTGGTCCTTGTGAATCTTCGAAATCCCCGATGCTATTATTGAGGACCTGGGCTAAGATTTCTAGCTCAGGTAGTGGGATGGGAACCTCACCCTGCTCATAAGATTGTAAGCTCGCAGGTGCAACTCCTGTTTTTTGTGCAAGATCCTCGATCGATAATTCTGCGCCAATCCGCCCTTTGTGGATCAGCTCTCCAATCGCTCCTTGCCTTACCAGTATAATATCTGCAGCATCCACCGATTTATCACTTCCGTCGCTTTTTAAGGTTTCGCTGCTCCAGAAATGCTCGAGTGGTATTTCGAGATAATAGGCTAAGAGCTCAAGCTCCGGTAATGTTGGTGGTCTCTCCCCAAATTCCATTGCTGTAAATTCATCAATCGGATAATACCCATTGCCTGGGCACATTCTTCCAGGCTTTTCCCAGTTTTCAACCTCGCATCGCGGATCAACACTCCCAACTTCTTCGCTCTGATGATTTTCATGATTGGGTTGATCGTCATCTTAGCACCTTCCTGACCTCTGGCATTATGGCTAAATTCAACAAACAAATGAACAACTTGATCACTCATTCCTGCAGAAGTGGCATGATATATCCGACCCCCGAGCGAGTGACGATATGCTGTGGATTATTTTGATCCTGTTCCAATTTTTGTCGTAAACGGGAGATACTGACCCACAGGATTTCCTTATCTTTTTGATATTCTACTCCCCATACATCCCTTAACATCTGCTCGGATGGAATCACCGTACCCACATTTTGAGCCAATTGAAGCAAAATCCGATATTCAGTGGCAGACAAATAAACCATTTTCCCTTTTAGAAAGACCTCTGCTTTTGCCAGATCGATCTCCATTTCACCATGGTTGAAATATCGATGGCGCAGGCATGGGTGCTGGTTTTGCTGCCCTGCGCAATACAGCCCGAACCCTTGCCAGTAATTCTGTAGCGGAAAATGGTTTGACGATGTAGTCATCCGCACCCATATCCAAACCTTTCACCCGGTCTTGTTCCTCCCCTTTAACAGTCACGACGATGATCGGCACGGTCGAAAACTTTCTGATCCGTTCGCAGGTCGTGAATCCATCGAGTACCGGCATCATGATATCCAATAATACCAGGTCGGGGTTTTCATTCGCCACAATTTCCAGGGCTTGTTGTCCATTGTATGCTTTGAGTACCTCATAATTATCACTGATCAGGTTTGCTTCCATAAGACGGACATAACGTGGTTCATCATCTACAATCAGTATTTTCTTTGTCATGGGTTTATCTCCTCTCCCACTCTTGATACTTCTTGGTTTTCCCACTTGCGTTGGTAAGTTGATTGTGAATGTCGTTCCCTTCGATACCTCAGAGATGACTGAAATTTCACCATGATGTGCATGGATAATTTCCTTGCATATGAATAAACCCAACCCTGTTCCATGAGTTGTTATGCTTGTTTCTGGTACCCGATAAAAGCGTTCAAATAAATGCTCGAGATGATGTTGAGCTATCCCAGGTCCTTGATCTTCCACAGAGATGTCACAGGTTTCACCAGAATTTGTTAAGCTGATGATTACTGGTGAGCCAGGTGCATATTTTACTGCATTGCTTAATAAGTTATCGAACACCTGTGTGATCCGGGTTGGATCGGCCATCACAACCACTCCATGGTCAGCATGTAATTGTACTGCCAATGAGGAATATCGAGTGGTGCTTCTTACGACAATTTCCCGGAGTATCATGTCGAACCGTACCGGCTGTAGCTGCATGAACATCGTTCCGGCTTTTAATCGCGATGAATCGAGCAGGTCCTCAATCAATTCATGCAGTCTATCCGCTTCCTCGTCGATAATCGTCAAAAATTCGCGCCTGGAGCTGTCATCCCAATTGGTATCGTCCCGCAGCAAGGTGGTTGCGTAACCCTTGATAAATCCAATCGGTGTCCGTAATTCATGTGAGATGGTTGTGATGAAATCATCTTGCATACGCCGTAACCAGCGCTCTGCTTCCAATTTTGCCACGCGTTCCACCAGATGGTGGTTCTCCACCAGCTGGGCTGTTTGTGCAGCAATGAACTCAGCCAGGTGTATTTGTTCCGGTATAAAAGGTGGACCACCAAACCTGCCAAACACTAACACACCCACGACATCTTCTCCTGCCTTAAGTGGCAGCCCCAAGAAATCTCGCCAGAATAGACGGTTATTCTCCCATCCCTCAAGTTTTTCCTGTAATAAGGATGTCTGTTTGGATGTATAGGCCTGATTCGCAATCTTCTCCCCCCATTCAATCTCACCTTCAGCACATTTACCACGCCCGATCACCCTGGCATAGGAAGGATCCAATCCATCATGATCCCTTGGGATATACAAGACCAGGTTATCAAAAATTAAAACATGCCTGGTGTGTGTGACAATCAGATCCATTGCACTGTCAATATTTTCAGATTGCGCAATGGCTAAACTGATTGCATATACCGCCCTAAGATCCTCAGGTCTTAGGACAACCGATTCATTCAATTCATCAGGATTATCCATCATCAATTGACATCAATAATTGGTAGCTTGAATCTTATGGATGTCCCTTTCCCAATTTCCGAGTTCACTTCCACTTTGGAACCATGTGCTTCGATGATCTTCTTAACCAGGGCTAAACCCAATCCAATCCCTCCATATCGTCTTGTACTTGAGCCATCCAGCTGATGGTATGGCTCGAATATTTCAGATAATCGTTCAGGTGAAATGCCAATCCCGGTGTCACTCACGTGGAATTGAGCAAAATTAGCTTTTTTTTCTAATCCCACATTCACACATCCACCTGTAGGGGTGAATTTAATAGCATTATCTACCAATTCCATCACCACCCACTGGATTTTTTCATGATCCATAAGTACCTGGTATTGATTATCTCCTAACTCAACGTTAAGTGTCACCGGACGATTCTCCGCCTTTATCTTTGCACGTTTCAATGCGAGAGAAATCACTTCGCTAAAATTTGTTGGTTTCATCTGAAGGGTAAATTGCCCGGTCGCTTCCAGGGAGAATTGGATCATCTTTTCGATCAGCTCTTCCAGGCGTGCTTCTGATCGAAGCATTACATCCAGGGCTGTGGCTTGTTCCGTTGAGAGATCACCCAGGCTTCCTTCATTCATCAGGTCTAAATATCCACGAATATGGGTTAACGGTGTACGTAATTCATGGGAAACATTAGAGATAAAATTCGATTTCAATTGGTTCAGTTCAGCCAGCTTATTCAGCGCAGATTGAAGCTCTTGGGTGCGTTCCTTTACTCGTTGCTCCAATTGTTGGTTGGATTGTTGCAGTGCCGTATGTAATTGTAAAATTTGCTCGGTGATTACCTGATCGAGTGTTTCACGATCGATTAATTCTAATTCCAATAAAGCCTGACCTACCAGCCGTTGTTGTCCATCCCGACCAGGCTTTTTTGAATACTCCAAGGCGCGCTGTAGATCTGCTTGGGTTAATACCCCCCTCTCGATGAGTAATTCTCCCACCCGTGGCACAAGGATTTCCGGTGTGATGGGTACGGTAGGATTACTGTTAATTCTTGGAGATTACCTCTTGTTCGCCTTTTACCGCTGCCAAAGCCAGGTTTACCCCACAGTGTGGGCATTCAAGCTCCTGCTGGTTTACCGGTTGTCCACAATTCGGGCAAGGTAATTGTAAATCCATTCTCCACCAATTGAGTTTCTAATATCATATCCTGACTTATCTCTTAACGCAAGCCTAACAATTATGTATACCGTTTATAAGGAATTAATAGAGGATTTAAGGCATAATTCAATTTATGACAATTTCCACGTCAACAAAATTACTTGTCATCGACCAAGATACCCTGGGGGAAAATTTCCTCAAACAAATGCTAAATCCTAATGGATATGAAGTCATCAAAGTGAATTCCAGTAAAGATGGAGTACACCTCACCAGATCGTGGGATCCTGATGTAATTATTATCAATATCATGCAGCCTTCTGTAAATGGATGGAAACTCTGTCGTAAATTACGTGAATATAGTCAGGTTCCGATACTGGTGCTTGCTACAGTCTCAGATCCAAATTCGATTGCTCTTTGGTTGGATGCTGGGGCGGATGATTATCTGACCAAACCATTTTCCTCTGAAATACTCGTAGCTCATCTTCAAAAACTCACTCGTCGGACCAAATTAACGCAAAACAGCACCCCGATATCATTATTTCGATAGCCCGTTTCAAGAATACCCTTGATTCTTGTAAATTCTTGGGTTAGAATCAGGGATATTCATTGCCCAGGAGTTTACTTGTGTCTACTCAAACACCTGATCAACCTCAACAAATCCATCGAATTGGTTGACTGACCGGTCAGAAGATACGTGGGAGACCTCTGAAGCTGCACAATCTCTTGAACGGATGAAAGCGAATCCACGCATAAAATATATCGTCATCGTTGTACCTGAAGATGCCTGTCCGGCATGCCAAAATTTAACCGGCACTTATCCAAAGGATCAGGTGCCTCGGCTTCCATTTGAAGAATGCTCTCATCCTCTTGGATGTCGATCTTATTATTTGCCTTATCTGGATGAAATTTTCCCCTAATCTATCATCATCAAACAATAAAACGGGCTTCCTGATTAGCCCGTTTTTTTATTAAAATCCTCATCTACTATGGCACGTGCCAGCTTAATGGCTTCCTCTCGGTTTCGTATATCTCCGGTCACTTGAGCTTCGCGGATCGTTTCCAATACATATCCAATCATCGGACCGGGTGATAATTTTAATTCTTCTATCAAATCATCTCCATTTAAGACGGGGAGAGGAAATACGCGTTCGTCTTTATCCTCCCACCAGGCATCCAATAATGTTCGTACCACACTCAAGTGCCTGGCCCATCTCTCCTGGGGAAGAGTTGGTCCATACGTCGCCAGGATATCAGCCAGAGAAAGAATGCATATATCAACTCCAGCTGCACCTGTATCGCGAAAGAAACGGTAGATTGCTTTTCTGCTTGGTGATTCCTCAGGGTGAGAAAGCAATGACGGGCGCATGTGATGATTCACAATCGTGACCAGGCGCTCAATTTCCAGGTTGCTCAATTTCAGTGCCTGCCCTCGTTTTTGAACCAGCTTGCTCCCAATTTGCTCATGACCAATGAATCTGATGTTTCCCTGGTATCGATGCTTCTTGTTGTCAGTTTGCCCACATCATGATACAACCCCGCCAGGAAGATAAGACCACGATGTGGTCGGTCTGGGTTAAGTGCATTATTGAGGTGCTCTGCTAATTGCTCTTTATAACGACCTAATTGCAGCGAGACCAAATCGAGAGTTAGGTTGCCTGCTTTTTCTGGGTCGTATTCAGGTGCCAGAACATCCAACAGGCTCTCCAAACGGATCAAGAAGTCCAGGGTATGGTTCCAGACATCCATCACATGGGGTGTTGATTGTTGTACATCCTTGAGCATGCATACTTCCGGCAAAATAGTGTCGAGCACCTTAAGCTTGTCCAAAATCTGCAAGGATGTGGTTGGATGTGAGATAGATAAGATACGAAAGAGCTCATCTCGTAATCTTTCTGCGGAGATATCAGGTAAATGCGATATCGCTGCCTGCATGAGATGCAACGTTTCAGGTTGAATATGTAGGTCAAGATCCACGGAAAATCTAACTGCCCTCAGAATTCGTACCGGATCATCAAGAAACGAATTATCCGAGCATGCTCGTAAACGTTTCGACACCAGATCTGCTGTGCCACTCAGTGGGTCCACCAATCTATCCAGATGGTGGATCTCCACAGCCATCGCATTCATCGTAAAATCACGTCCTTGTAGGTCACTGAACAGGTCCGCTCCCTGAAATGTGGAAAAATCCACCCGCATAGAGTGAGCACCTTGGAATGAAGCATCATCCTTGGCTTTTAAAACCACCCTGGCGACATTTCGCTCAGTATCCAATGGGAAATACGCTGCACCAAGCTCATCTGCCAACTTGCGCGCCATTTTCATCGAATCACCCGGGGTAACAAAATCAAGGTCATAACTTGGTCGATTGAGTAAAGCATCCCGGATTGCACCCCCTACCAGGTAGATGGGGAATCCTGTTGGGAGAAGGCTGATAATGCGCTCCAGTAATGGGTGTCTCAAACTTGCTAGAAATTCATCCATTGAGGTCAGCTAATTTGAATCTATATTTCTATGTTATAGGTATTATTCGCCTGGATTGTACTTATCGGCTGCCAATACCCCAATAAAAGGCAGGTTGCGGTAATATTCGTCTGCATCCAAACCATAACCAAAAACAAATTTATCCGGAATCACAAATCCACAGTAATCAATCGTCACTTCCACTTCACGCCGTTCAGCTTTATCCAGTAATGCACAAATTTTCAAACTTTTCGGTTGTCGTGCGCTCAATAACTCCAACACTGCTTTAACGGTATAGCCACTATCGACGATATCTTCAACCAATAAGACATGCCGATTTTGGATATCCGTGTTGAGATCCAATGTGATTCGTGATTGTCCTCTTGAACGACGCGCACCAACTCCATACGAGGAGACCGACATAAAATCGATCATGTGCGGGACAGTAATGTGGCGCATGAGATCGGTCAGGAACATGACACCACCACGCAGGATGCACACCAGCAGCAGTTCCTTGCCTTGATAATCTCGGCTGATCTCAGTACCCAATTCAGCGATTCGTTTCTGCAGTGTTTCTTCGGAGATTAATACTTCTTCCAGAAATTCATGATAATCCTGCATATCTCACTCCTTTGGTACCTCATGATGTCTTCGGCAGCGTGCTTCATACATCTCTGCAGCACCAATGATCACCACCGGCTCATCATACCGGGCAGGTTTTCCATTGATAATCCGTTGCGTGCGTGAAGCTGGTTCACCACATACCATGCAGATTGCTTGCAGTTTATCCACATGCTCAGCTTTTGCCATTAACACTGGCATTGGTCCAAATGGCTCACCTCGGAAATCAGTATCCAAACCGGCCACGATAACTCGCATTCCCTGGTCAGCCAATCTTTGGACAATATCGATGATCTGGTTGTCAAAGAACTGGGCTTCATCGATTGCCACTACGGTTGTATCCGTATCCAGCTGGGTTAATACCTCACCAGCTTGTTCAATCGGTATGGCTTCAAAATCATTCCCTGCATGCGAGGTCACTTTACGCACTGCATAGCGGAAATCGATGGCTGGTTTGAAAACCTGAACTTTCTGCCGTGCAATCGTGGCTCGACGTAACCGGCGGATCAGCTCATCAGTTTTCCCACAAAACATTGAGCCAGTGATCACTTCAACCGATCCAGAATGATGTTCCATATTCTCCTCCTGTTTTATCCAATGAATAATCCTGATAATAATGACAATTTCAACTTTAGCAAACAGGCAGACGCGGGAAGCGTCTGCCTGTTAAGTGTAACTGAAATTGGATGAGTTGCAAGCTTAAACGACAATTTCCTGAGCTGCTTCAGGTAACTCATAACCAAACTGGCGTAAACGTTTCTTCAGGTCTGCAAGTGATTTCCTGCCAAATCCATCAACTGCCAGGATGCCTGATTCACCTTTTTCCAATAGCTCCATCACCTGACCAACCTTGGTGATATTGGCTTTTGCCAGTGCTTCGGTCGCACGTGTACCTAGGCCAAGCTCGGCAATCGGGCGCTCAGGTGATGTTCGGGCCATCTCGCGGGCAGATTTATCATCGATATATTGCTGGCGAACCTGCAATTTCTTATAGAAGCGATCTACCTGTCCTTCAGTGTCAACGATACGCTGCTCACCGGTGAAGAATGGATGGCAGTTTGAACACACATCCGTGTGGATTACTTTCTTAGTGGAACCGGTTGTCCAGGTGTTGCCACAGGCACAAATGACCTGTGCATCTGGAAAATACTCTGGATGAATACCTGCTTTCATAATCTTATCCTTTCAACATAAATCAACAACGCTTATTCTGCTTCTGCCGGTAAAACACTTACCCTTTTACGGTCATCACGGATGGTTTCATATACCACATATCCATCGATGATGGCAAACAGGGTGTCATCCTTGCCAACCATCACATTATTACCAGGTTTGATATGGGTTCCATGTTGTCGAACCAAGATATTCCCGGCGGTAACAAATTCACCACCATACTTTTTCACACCCAGGCGTTGACCCTGGCTATCGCGTCCATTGCGGCTGGAACCGCCACCTTTTTTATGTGCCATTGTTTATCTCCTATTCCTCGGTGATCGCATCAATGCGAACCTGTGTATATTTTTGGCGATGACCTGTCTTCGTTCGGATACGCTCTTTGGCTTTGTAGCGAAAAACGATAACCTTGGGGCCTTTAACCTGAGCAACAACTGTCGCCTGAATTTTCGCACCTTGGAACAATAGGGGTTCCAACTTTGATGTTTTCGCCATCTGATATGAGCAGCACCCGATCCATGTCGATCTCCTCACCCACCTCTAATGGATAACGGTCCACTTCGATGGATTCACCGATGACGGCTTTGATATTGTTTTCCGCCATCCTCAACAATTGCATACTTCATAAGCTTCCTCCAAGCTTCACTTCACCAGATGTTCCGCGTTCATTTTCTCAGGTAGGGATTATTTCTTCAAACCTACCCAACGCAGACGTCCGGGGAAGTTGGGGATATTTTGCCAGCTTGCTGGCAGCCAGTCTGCCTGGCTAATGACAAGCGAATGCCCCGGGAAATCTGCCGGGGCAGAGCGGGCTGAATTATAATAGGGATGTTTTTTCCTGTCAACAGATAAATCTAAGGACTTTTGTATCTTCTGTAATATGACAGTCTACACTATCAGTAAAGGTTATAATTGACGATAATCTTGGTTGAATCATCTTGATCCAAATTTTGGATACCTGATTGTTTATACATTTCTTAGGAGGTATAGCAATGCCCGTTAAGGGATGGATCGAAGTCGATGAAATATTTTGTAAAGGTTGTGAGTTGTGTATCAATGAATGCCCTCAACATGTCATGGCACTTGATATGGAAAGGTTGACCCCAAAAGGTTATCATCCAGTCATGCTGATCAAGGATGGCTGCACCGGTTGTGGTATCTGTGCCATCATCTGCCCTGAAGCTGCCCTCTCGGTCTTCCGTGAGGCACCTGTAAAATCCAATAAAGCTGCATCAAGTGCAGTATCTACAATTACATAGGAGAATATCCATGGCAAAAGAATTTCTTGGAAGGTAACTTCGCCATGGCTGAAGCAGCGGTGCGCGCCGGTGTGGAAGCCTATTTTGGTTACCCGATCACTCCTCAAACCGAGCTTCTGGAGTGGATGTCTCACCGCATGCCAGAGTTAAAGCGTGTCTTTCTGCAAGCTGAAAGTGAAGTGGCTGCCATCAATATGGTCTATGGTGCTGCCTGCACCGGTGCACGTGTGATGACCTCCTCATCCAGTCCTGGTGTCAGCCTGATGATGGAAGGCTTGTCCTATATTGCTGGCACCGAAGTCCCCATGGTGCTGATCGATGTCGTCCGTGGTGGACCTGGTCTTGGGCAACATTGCTCCTTCCCAGGGTGATTACAACCAGCTGGTCCATGGTGGTGGTCATGGTGATTACCATCCCATCGTTCTGGCGCCTGCTTCCGTACAGGAAGCCATCGACCTGACCGTCCTGGCCTTTGACCTGGCGGAAAAATATCGCAATATCTGCATGGTCATGGCAGATGGCAGCATCGGCCAGATGATGGAACCCGCTGAGCTGCCCGAAATGCGACCTTTGCGAACAACCACGCCTGATTGGGCGACGATGGCTGTATGGATCGTCCACAGCGCATTCTTACCTCGATATTGATCGACCCTACCCTCGAAGAAATCTACAACCATAAGATCCTCGATACCTGGTACCGGATCAAGGCAAATGAAATCCGCTACAAGGAATATTACCTGGATGATGCTGAATTCGTGGTGATCGGTTTTGGCACTGCCGGTCGGATTGCCCTGACCGCTGTGCGCAATGCCCGTGCAGAAGGCATCAAGGTCGGGTTATTCCGCCCAATCTCACTCAGTCCTTTCCCTTTCCCACAGCTCGAAGAGCTGGTGAAGACCACCCAGGGCATTTTGGTCACCGAGATGAATACCGGTCAGATGCTGGAAGATGTGAACATGGCAGTCAAAGGACGTGTGCCAATCGAGTTTTATGCTCGCCTGGGTGGGATCGTCCCCTACCCAGATGAGATCCTGGGCGAGATCAGGCGCTTGGTCCATGAGCCAAAATCACCCGATGGTGATCCACGCCAGCGCTGGATGCAGCGTCTGAAAGACGGCGTGATCACACTATCATAATGATGAGGATTCAATAATGGATACTCCTGTACAAACTGAAATACAAACTGTTTATTCACGCCCGGCATCTTTATCCAGAACCCCTTCTCACTATTGCCCTGGCTGTACGCATGGCATCGCCCACCGCTTGATTGCTGAAGTCCTGGATGAGATGGATATCCGCGAAAAGACCATCGGTGTCGCACCAGTAGGTTGTGCGGTGTTTGCCTACAACTATTTCACCTTTGATTGGGTCGAAGCTGCCCATGGTCGTGCACCTGCCATGGCAACCGGCATCAAGCGCGTCCTTCCAGACCGTTTCGTCTTCACCTACCAGGGTGATGGTGACCTGGCATCCATCGGGATGAGTGAGATCATGCATGTCGCCGGGCGTGGTGAGAATATCACCGTCATCTTCATCAATAATGCCATCTATGGCATGACCGGTGGTCAGATGGCTCCCACCACCCTGCCAGGTCAAAAGACCACCACCTCACCCAATGGGCGAGATGTGGAAACGATGGGCTATCCGCTGCACATGGCTGAGATGCTTGTCCAGAATGGATGGTGCTGGATATGTCGTCCGCCGCAGCTTGCATGACCCCAAGAACATCCGCATGGCAAAGAAAGCCATCCGCACGGCATTTGAAACCCAAAAACGTGGCCTGGGCTTTTCGATGGTGGAGCTGCTATCGACCTGCAACACCAACTGGGGCATGACCGTACAGGAATCATTGACCTGGCTCGAAGAACACATGATCCCGATTTACCCGATCCAGGATTTCAAGGTCTCTTCCGGGCTCGATAGGTTTAAGGTTTAGGAAAGGGAAATTGAGATGCAAACAGAAGTCATTTTTGCAGGGTTTGGTGGGCAGGGAGTCCTATTCGCTGGTCAGGTACTGGCATTTGCTGCCATGGATGCTGGGTATGATGTGACCTGGATGCCATCCTATGGTCCCGAGATGCGTGGTGGCACAGCCAACTGCACCGTCGTCATTGCCGATGAAGAGATTGGCTCACCAACCGTCAAACATCCCAAAGCTGCGGTGGTGATGAACCTGCCATCCCTGGATAAATTTGAGCCGCTCGTGGCTCCGGGTGGCGTGCTGATTGTCAATTCGTCCCTGGTAAACCGCGATCCCTACTCGCACGGACATCACCTGGGTGATGATTCCTGCCCAGGAAATTGCCGAAATCATTGGCCCACGCCGGTTATTGAACATGGTCATGCTGGGAGCACTGCTGGATAAGCTGCCCATTCTCCCATTGGATGATATCAAGGCTGCATTAAGTACGCATTTGCCTGAGCGCCATAAGAAATTCCTGAAAAGCAATATGGAGGCGTTGAACTAAGGGGCTGCCTTCTCTCGTGGCGAGCTGGTCATTGAAAAAGACCACTTCTACCGAGCAACTCTCTCGGAGCCGTACAGTGATTATCTACACGATTCAGCCTCCGTAAACATTCTCAGTATACATATATCCACTTAACGCAGAGAGTCCGCACGGGGCGTCTCCACATTATCTGCTTGCAACTGCACTCTCCTACGTCCCTGCTATCTCGCATGATCCAGCTGACGTACGTGAAGCAGCGCATCGTATTGCCTTAATCTCTTACCTGATACTAGTTTACTCAACTACCTGATCCATGCTAAACAGTCTGTAAAGATTAAGACAATCGTCATTAATTATCCATTGTTTGCCCTTTTCATTCCTGTTTTCTGTTGATGTCCAATTACTCGTCGATCGGTATTATCCTTCCGCATTCCTGGTCTTGATGTCATTCTCAGGACTGACATTACGAATAGCTAATCGCTGATTTCCAATCGCTAATCAACTAGTTGCCTAATTACCTGAATTCATGAGTAACCTTAATATTCTATCCTCTGCGAAACCAGAACATTTGTGCTATTATGAATAGTATTACTATGCCAGCTTCACTAATCCTCATTGCACTTCATTACGGGCGATTTGGGCAGTGATGAGCGTGATTTCATGTGTTCATGTTGAGATCGTGTTGTATCCTTTATGCCAATTTATTCTTGATATCCTGATTTCCGGATGAACTGTATGTGAGTACTTTTTCAGATTCCCTATCAAGTTTTGGTGACAGATAAATTATGGCATTCCACTTCGATACTATGATCGAATAACTGTAAAGTGACCGTATCAACCTGCCTGCGTTCTGGTCTTTAATGATTCAACATTCATCTTCCCGATGTCAAACGTGTAACGTTTATCGTGAATCTGCTAGCTGTTCTATATTAGCGATATTGAATCCTCTATTATTTTTTTCATTCAAACAGTGTACAACCAACTTTTCAGCCAGATAATTCGTTCCTTTTCGTTTTTCTATGAACAATATATACTCTACCATAAAAAAAAGGCTGCCCAAAATCTGTCGGACAGCTCTAAAACGTTACTCACGATCTGCTTTGTCTAAGCGATATGATTACTTATCCTCCGCCAACGCTTTCCCGCTGTGCTTCAAGGCAGCATGCGCTGCTGCCAGGCGTGCAATCGGAACCCGGAATGGTGAGCAGCTCACATAGTTGTTACCAACGATATGGCAAAACTCGATCGAATTCGGGGTCACCACCATGCTCACCGCAGATACCCACTTCGAGGTCCGGGCGTGTCTTGCGCCCATCCTCGATCGCCATTTGCATCAAGCCGTCCCACGCCATCCCGATCGATGGTCTGGAATGGATTCTTGGGCAGGATGCCTTCTGCAATATAAGTCACCAGGAAATTGCGCTCGGCATCATCCCGGCTGTAACCAAAGGTCATCTGGGTCAGGTCGTTGGTGCCAAAGGAGAAGAACTCGGCATACTCAGCAATCTCACCTGCGGTGACTGCTGCTCGCGGGATCTCGATCATCGTACCAAACTTATAGGTGAAGTTGACCTTCTTCTCCTCCATCACCTGCGTTGGCAATCTTGATCAGGCGTGGCTGGATCCACTTCAGCTCATTGACCGTTCCAGTCAGAGGGATCATCACCTCGGGTTTGACCACGATCCCATCCAGGCTGCAATCAGCAGCTGCCTCGAAAATCGCCCGCACCTGCATCTCGACGATCTGTGGCATGTAAATGCTCAAGCGTACCCCGCGCAAGCCCATCATCGGGTTGCTCTCATGCATGCCGCGGATATCTGCCAGCAGTTTCTCTTTTGCTGCCAATCCTGTCGTCTCACCCTTCACCCGCATGGTGATCACCTCTTCAAGCAGCTCTTCTTCGTTGGGCATGAATTCATGCAGTGGCGGGTCGATCAAGCGGATGATCACCGGGTAACCATCCATCGCCCTGAATAAACCATCGAAATCTGCCCTCTGATAAGGTAATAATTCATCCAATGCAGCTTTGCGATCTTCAGGTTTTTCAGCCAGGATCATTCGCTGCACGATTGGCAAACGTTCTTTTTCAAAGAACATGTGCTCAGTACGGCACAATCCAATCCCAACTGCTCCATAAGAGCGTGCTCGCTGGGCATCCTTCGGGTAATCCGCATTTGCCCATACCTGTAATCCCTTGGTCGGCCAGCCCTTGGCGAATTTTCGCATACCCGGCGTGGCACAAATCTCATCTGCCCATTTCAACAGGGTGAGCAAGTCAGTCTGTTCTTCCAGGCTGGGTGCAGATCGTCGGGATTTGCCCTAGGAAAACCTCACCTGTGGTGCCATCCACCGAGATCCACTCACCTTCTTTCACTATCCTTCCCATCCACCGTCATCACGCCTTTTTCAAGGTCGATCTTGATCTGTGAAGCACCTACGATACACGGGATGCCAAATTGACGGGCAACCACTGCTGCATGCGACGTGGCTCCACCTTCGCTGGTCAGCACGCCTTTGGCAGCGATCATTCCGTGCACATCATCGGGTTTGGTGAACGGTCGCACCATGATCACATCCTGCTTGTTTTGCTTGGCCTGTTTTTCAGCGGTATTGGCATCGAAATAGACCTGCCCGACTGCAGCACCCGGCGATGCATTCACACCTTTGGCATACAAGCGACCTTCTTTTTTAGCTGCATCCTTGGCTTTTGCATCGTACTGTGGGTGCAGTAAAGTATCCACCTGTTCAGGAGTAACCCGTAGGACTAGCTTCCTCTTTGGTGATCAATCCTTCGTTAGCCATATCCACTGCAATTTTTACAGCAGCTTTCGCAGTGCGCTTGCCGTTGCGGGTTTGCAGCATCCACAATTTGCCATGCTCAATGGTGAATTCCACATCCTGCATCTCGCGGTAATGCTTTTCGAGCCTGTCCGTGATCTCCATGAATTGGCGGTAAGCTTCTGGCAATCTGCGAATTGAGCTGTTCGATCTCCTCAGCATTGCGAATGCCTGCCACCACATCCTCACCCTGGGCGTTCAGCAGGTATTCGCCGAACATCTTCTTATCACCCGTGGATGGATCGCGTGTGAAAGCGACGCCCGTACCCGAATCTTCACCCATATTGCCGAACACCATGGTGACGATATTGACTGCCGTACCCAAGGTCATCCGGGATATTGGTCGCCCGACGGTAATCCACAGCTCGTTTTCCATTCCAGGATTTGAAGACCGCTTCAGTTGCCAGTTCAAGCTGTTTGATGGGATCCTGCGGGAAAGTCGAAGCCTTTTTCCTTCTTAACCACCGCTTTAAATGCCGTCGTGATGGCTTTCCAATCCTCAGCAGTCATCTCGGTATCCAGTTTATAGCCTTTTTTCTGCTTATATTCTGCCAGTGGATTCTCAAATGCCTCATCTGCAATTCCCAACACCACCGTACCGAACATTTCCACCAATCGGCGATATGAATCGTATACAAACCGTGGATTGTTGGTCAATTTCACCATACCTTCTGCAGTCACATCGGTTAATCCGATGTTCAGCACCGTATCCATCATGCCCGGCATGGAGAATTTAGCCCCTGAACGGCACGAGACCAATAGTGGATTGTTGGGATCACCAAATTTCTTCCCTGTTTGCTGCTCGACATTTTTCAATGCTTCCAGCTCCTGCTCCCACATCCCCTGCGGGAATTTGCCTTCTGCCTGATAAGCATTGCATGCCTCAGTGGTCACCGTAAACCCTGGAGGCACCGGAACACCTGCCCGGGTCATATCTGCCAGACCGGAGCCTTTGCCGCCCAGTAATCCCCGCACTCCTTCCCAGCTACCACCGACATATTCCTCGGCCTAAATTTACTTCATCGAACGAATAAACCCACTTCTTGTCTGTCATTTATTGCCTCCAGTTGTCATTCATCTCGACAGTTCCCTTACAGGTCATTTACAGATCAGGTAATGAACCTTTACAGGTCACTTACAGACCCCATACGGGCACTGTAGTATTTTTCACATTAATAGGACAAACCCAACCGCATAGTTTACCACAATCATTATGAATTCATCCGAAAATAATATTAGCTAATTTTAAAATCATTGAGGTTGGTATCACTTGCAGGAAATTGTGTCGCAAGGTGATCTATTTTGAAGAATATTTCTATCGGTGAGTAAGGAGATTTATAATGCCGGGTATAATCGATCCTGAAATGATAATTACAGATGGCTTACCTGGTATTTGGTCGCCAGTACAATAGAAATTACAGGACTAAAACTGAATCTACGTCGAGTATAAATTTGGAAACAGCAGGCAGTGGTTATCGAGATCGAACCGGAAAAAGTGACGATAAAAAGGGTTTATATATAATATCTAACCTAATCAAAGTCTATCTTGACGAAAACCAGCACTGTTGTTTTTATTCCTATGTGGGGATTTTGATTATAGATTTTTCCTGATCCTTTAAATGATCGCGGATCAGATAATAAATCATCCATGCCAGAAGTATCAATATGATAATCACGGGTGGACGGAAGATACCGAAGAGATTATAGTTGTTGAATGCAGCAATTAAAAAGACAGGCGGGCTTACCAGAAGTAATATAGAATAAACTCTTCTTGGGAGATTAAGCCCTCGCAGATAGTCATAAAATAATGCCGCTGGAAGCACCAGCAGTAAAAATCGTGGGGGTTCAAATGTAAACTCAAAAAGACAGAGAGTAAGACAGTGAACGCAAAATTTAACATAAACCTTGGGCTATTTTGAGATATACCCTTCCTCCATATGAACCATACATAGATCATTCCGACAAGAAGTACGAGGATGCTAATGATATTAATGAAATCTGCTTGAGAACCCCCAAGTAGATTCGATAAAACTCCCCGAATGGTATATTCTGTGTTTGGATGCACTCCATATTCACCAAAGTAAGAACTCAAGGCCTTGAGTGATTGAATATATTGGATCCAGGGTTGTGAACCGATTACTAACCAGGATCCAAAGAAAAGTGAGATGCCAATAACCACTATGATGACAGCCACACGCCAATATCGTCTGTTCAAGGTCATCATTCCAGGTATTAACAAGGTGTGCGGTTTTATGGTCAACAAGGATAACCAAAATCCAGCCTGGGTCAGCGTAGAATTTTTCATGGCAATGTACATTTGCAGTAAACCAATTAATAGCAATAATGAGAATTGTCCAAGCATAAAAGTATTAGTTAATGGCCAAAATGCCAGGATCGCGATTAGCAATATAACACGCTCTAGTTTATCCCAATGGGAGAATAGACGATTAAAGCTGAACAACATCCAGATCAGCAAACTCATTTGAATTAGCGACCATAGATAAAATGCTAAATTTAGTGGAAGTAATGATATAGGTGACAGTATGATTGCGACGTAAGGCGGATTAGGAAATAACAATACACCACCCTCAAATGTCCTACCTGCCATAAATTCCTGTTGGTATTTTGATTGGAGAGCTGCATCGTATAGATTTTCTCCTTCACCCACCCTGACCATGTAATAACCGGTATAAAATGATGTAAAATCCGCGGCGACAAAGAGCTTTTGAAAATCAGCCATGATCCAGATGCCAGCATTAATCACAATCAAGGTGATATTGCTAATTACAAGAAACAGGATGATGTAATGGAAAGGTTTATTTCTAGTCTTTACCTGTAAAGACTCATGCTCATCGGTTGGTTTGTTAACTATTAACTTACGAAACATAGGATTTATGGATTATCTAAAAACCTTTTCTTCCACTCATAAAGCTTATTCAAGGCTTCGATAGGTGACAGGGCATTGATATCCAGATTCTTTCAAATCCTCCAGAAATCGGATTCGTTTCAGGGAATAGTGCCATCTGGCGTGGGATTTCTGGATTAATTTTGATTGCCTTTCCAGAGGATTTCTCCAACTGGAGTAAGATTTGCTCCGCTCTTTGCACCACGGGGGTGGGCAGACCAGCCAGCTGCCCCACATGGATGCCATAAGATCGGTCTGCTCCACCGGGTATGATTTTGTGGAGAAATACCACCTGACCCCCAGCTTTCATTCACCGCTACATTGTAATTACGAACCCCGGGTAACAGATCTGACAGCTGGGTCAGCTCATGGTAATGAGTGGCAAAAAGCGTTTTGGCGCGCAAGGATGGGTGGTTGTGAATATATTCGACCACTGCCCAGGCAATTGACACACCGTCATAAGTGCTGGTGCCACGCCCAATCTCATCCAGGATGAGCAATGACCGGTTGGTGGCATGGTGCAGGATGTTCGCCGTCTCAACCATTTCAACCATGAAGGTGGACTGACCAGAATAATATCTCATCCTGCGCACCGATGCGGGTGAAGATACGATCCACCAGACCAATTCGGGCAGAGGCTGCAGGCACGAAGCTGCCCATCTGTGCCATCAGCACGATGAAAGCTACCTGGCGTAAAAATGTGCTCTTACCCGACATATTGGGTCCGGTCAGGATGCGGATGCGCTCACCCTCTTCGAAAATCGCATCATTGGTAACAAATCGTTCACCCTTCAGGGAATGTTCAACGACCGGATGCCTTCCTTCATGTATTTCGAGAGTGTCTTCAGCCACCACTTCAGGAAGCACATAACCTCCCAATGCTGCAACTTCAGCGAGAGAGGCAAGCACATCCAATTCTGCGAGCGCGCGTGCAGTTCTCAGCAAACGTTTCGAAGAAGATCCAAGCTGTTCGCAAACCTGGCGGAATATGCGAGTCTCAATTTCATGGATCGTTTCTTCAGCGTTCAACACCAATGCTTCATATTCTTTCATCTCTGGAGTAATATAACGCTCTGCATTGACCAGGGTCTGCTTGCGGATATATTCCGGTAGGAACCAGCTCAGCGTTCGCTCGGGTTACTTCGATGTAATAACCGAAGATTTTGTTATAACCGACCTTAAGAGTCTTAATCCCTGTCCGTTCACGTTCCACCGCTTCCAGATTGGCGATCCATTCACGTGCATGTCGTGAGCGTTCAATCACCCCATCCAGCTCAGCTGAAAATCCATCCTTGATCACACCGGTATTTTGAAGTGTTGCTGGTGGATCATCCGCTATGGCAGCTTCAAGCAAGTGCAAGCTCTTCATCGCAGATATCCAAATCCTTCAGCGCTAGCTCCATAGCATTTTGTAGCAGGTTCCTTGTTCTACTTTGCCTTGATCTGCTTCTGGCTCACTAAAAAGTTGGAGGATGCCCGGTAAACGTTGAAGTGTAGCACGCATGCCAACCAAATCACGCGGTTGAGCAGAACCACTAACCAATCGAGTAGTCAGCCGTTCAAGATCACTCAAGGTCTCAGGGCGGCTCGCAATTCCGCTCTCAACATTCCATGATTGAAGAGGAATAAAACACCTGCTGACGTTGCTGGATTAGTATCTACATCCAGTAATGGCTTACTCACCCATTGCCGGATCAAGCGCTTACCCATAGGTGTAATCGCTTGATCAAGCTCACCCAACAAGCTGCCCTGAACGTTCCCATCTCGAATGGTCTCGATCAATTCCAGGTTGCGCCGAGTGGAGGCATCCAAGATTCATGAATTCAGTGGTGGAATAAGTGCTCAACTTGGTTAAAAGCTTGAGGGATGCTGCTTGGGTTTCCATCAGGTACTGAACGATTGTACCCGCTGCTTGTACCGCCAGAGTCATCCCACGTAAACCAAATCCATCCAACGAAGCAACTTCAAAATGAGTTAGTAAAGCTTGCTCTGGCACGCGATAAGTTCGAACCGCCAGGCTTGCCATGCGGTTAGATGACCGGATAAACCTTCCGGTAGCTGGATGGTATCTGGGTATAAGATTTCCGCTGGATGAAGCCGGGTTAATTCAGCACGCAATGTAATCTGAATATCATCGCTATTTAACTCAGTGACAGCAAACTCTCCCGTGGAGATATCCACGTAAGCTACACCTGCCTGGTTATCTTGAACCTGCACACAAGCTAAATAATTATTCGCATCAGAAGGTAATAATCCCGATTCCATAAGGTACCTGGAGTGACTACACGCACAACTTCACGGGGGAAAATCCCCTTGTTGGGCTGGTCACCTACTTGCTCACAAATGGCAACATGAAATCCACGCTCAATCAAGCGTGCAAGGTAGTTCTCAGCTGCATGATGGGGTATTCCCGCCAAGAGGTACCCTCACTCCCTTCCCAACCGGGCGTGAGGTCAGCACGATATCCAATTCACGTGCAGCAATTTCTGCATCCTGGTCAAAAGTTTCGTAAAAATCTCCCAACCGGAAAAAGAGAATGGCATTAGGATACTGACGCTTGATCTCCAGGTATTGCTTACGGATGGGTGTGATATCTTCGGCTTTTGCCATTCAATCTCCGGCTCTCATTCTAGTATGAGCATTGGAAATAGGCAAGGAAAAATGTGATTTGATTAGCTCTAGAGATTGTATTATTTACTGTACCACAGATATAATTGAATCACTATATTCCACTGAAAGGAGAAAATCTAATGGCTAGTGTCACGTACGAAAATGTAACAAAACGTTTCGGAGATGTAACCGCAGTTGGTAATCTAAGCTTCACTATTGCAGACAAGGAATTTTTGGTTTTGGTTGGTCCATCCGGTTGTGGTAAGACCACTGCTCTACGCCTTTTGGCAGGTTTGGAAGAGATCACCGAAGGTCGAATCCTCATTGGCGATCGGGTGGTGAACGATGTCGCTCCAAAAGACCGGGATATTGCCATGGTGTTCCAATCTTATGCGCTATATCCTCATATGAGCGTGTATGACAACATGGCATTTGGCTTGAAATTACGCAAAACCCCCAAAGAAGAAATCCGGAAAAGGGTAAACAAAGCTGCAGAAACCCTTGGCATTGAAAACTTACTGGATCGAAAACCACGCCAGCTTTCCGGTGGTCAGCGCCAGCGTGTTGCAGTTGGTCGAGCAATCGTGCGCGAGCCTAAGGTTTTCTTGTTTGATGAACCCCTTTCAAACCTGGATGCAAAACTACGTGTGGAAACACGTGCCAATCTGAGCAAGCTCCACCAACAGCTGCAAACGACATTCATTTACGTTACCCATGATCAGATCGAAGCCATGACCATGGCAACACGGATTGCGGTGATCAATAAAGGTCTTTTACAACAGGTGGATACTCCGCAACGACTGTATGATCATCCGGATAATCTGTTTGTGGCAGGGTTCATCGGCTCACCAGCAATGAACTTCTTCAAGACCAAACTGGTGCGCGGAGATGGAAAGCTGTTCGTGGATGGCGGATCATTCAAAGTTGAGGTACCTGCAGCAAACATGGAAGCCTATTCGAAGTACATCGACAAACCGGTCATCATGGGCATTCGACCTGAAGATATCCAGGATCCCCATTACCTGCCACCTGAGATCATCCCTCAACCCGTTGATGGCATGGTGGATGTAACCGAGCTGATGGGTAATGAGATCCAATTGTATGTCACCACTGGTGAACATAGCTTTGTCGCCCGGGTTGACCCACGCACGAAAGCCACGATGGGTCAAAGAACTCAGGTTGTGTTCAATATGGGCAATATGCATCTATTCGATCCTGAAACTGAGCAGGCAATCCGGTAATTTATTACCCGATTGAAAGATACGATAACAATACAATAACGTCTCCTTGCATGGAGACTTTCCGTACAGGAAAGCATAAATGGCGGGGGACGTTTATTATGTCGAACTAGAAAAGGAATAAAAATGAATCCCAACATATACACTGGTTTTATTACGGCATGGTCAAAGCACCTGGAACCTCGAAAATCGCTTCACCGGTTGGACGGATGTCGGTTTGACCGCACAAGGTGAAAATGAAGCCCACGAGTCTGGAAAATTATTACGTGAAGGTGGCTATACCTTTGACCTGGCATATACATCTGTCCTCAAGCGAGCCGTCAAAACACTTTGGATTGTCATGGAAGAGATGGATCTGGAATGGTTGCCGGTCATCAATGCATGGCAACTGAATGAACGGCATTATGGTGCCTTGCAAGGTTTAAACAAAGCAGAAATGGCAGTAAAATTTGGTGAAGCCCAGGTAAAGATTTGGCGACGGAGCTATGATATTCAACCTCCAGCGCTCGAGCTGGATGATCCGCGTCATCCCACGCTTTGATCGGCGGTATGCAACACTCACTGAGGCTGAGCTACCGCGCACTGAATGTCTGAAAGATACTGTCAAACGGATGCTTCCCTATTGGCACAGCACCATTGCCCCGATCGTCAAGACTGGAAAACGAGTGATCATCTGCGCACATGGCAACAGCCTACGTGCGCTGGTGAAATACCTGGATAATATTCCTGACAATGAAATCGTCGAGCTGAATATCCCCACCGGCATCCCATTGATCTATGAGCTGGATCAGGATTTACATCCATTACGACATTTCTACCTGGGTGACCCTGAAGCAGTACGAAAGGCAGCTGAAGCGGTTGCCAACCAGGGAAAAGCGAAATAATGGATTGACATGTGTAATCTGGGATGACACGAATTCTGAATGAGATATGCAATAACCAGTCAAATAGGTGATATCACTTAGCAAACTTTAGACTTAGTTGATCACCATTACATTGTAATTCAGCCAATAATCAAAAAGTCCCACCATATCTCATCATGACTGGTGGGATTTTTATTTCGGTAAATTACGTCGCTGTTGTACGGAGAATACTTCGGAATATAAAATAGAATAGCAATCCTAATGCGGCTGAGAGACCACCCACCATTAGGAATGTATCCTGCCAAAATCGCTCCGGGAAAAGCCGGATCAGGGTATCACTATACAAAAAAGTCCAGGTACCGGCTTTGAAAAATATTTCATGGAAAATGATAAATAATGTAATTGAAAGCAACCAAGACAGAAAGGATAATCAAGCCAATGAATATCAGGGTTACCATTCCTCCCCTGTTGTAAACCCTTCAAATAAGCTTTAGACCATTTTCCCCTCCAAGCCCAGAATGCCAATAAGAACCAGGATCAGCAACGCTGATCTCCAACACTCGCATCGCACCTTTGACCACATTCTTAACATCCAGCATGTGCTCAAGCTCACGATCATTATACAAGTGGGTGCAATCGGTCATAAACTGACAGGAAGGTTCAGGTGTTTGCTGCCCTGCAGGGAAACGTAAATCACCTAAGAAAGAAATATCCGCTGAATTATTCAAATAATCAACAGCAAGTCTTCCGTAATTTCAAACGGTCTTGGAGGCTGAAGCCATATGGGTCTGCTGGAAATCCTGGTGTGTGGTACTCAAACTCCAGATACCAGGGATTGATCACCAATCGAACCACCGATAAAACGATGACGACTGGAAGTAATAATTGCAATTATCCAGGATAAAGCTTCTATATAGCAATTTCATGTAGATACCTTTTTGTTAAATTTAGTGATCTCATGTTATTAATGACCAATTTCTTCAAGATCTCCAAATAAAACATAACTTAAAATCATTTTATTCGTCACCCATTCGATAGGTGACCAATCATCGGTATAAACAACGCTCACTGGAGGTGTGGGTTGCACATTATCGATCGCAACTAGCATTGAATCCAAAAGCAATTTTGGAGTACCTGCTTCGTACACTGAGAAGAGTCCAGATTGGCTTGGAGATTGGTAAATTGAGTGGGTTGAATGGTTGCATAGATCATGGTATTAAACGATCCAGGTACATCCACAATAAAAACTGATGGGAAAACCGTCTGGATCGTGCTGGCAATCTGGTCGACCAAAGTTCGATCTGTGGGTGACCTGCCCACATTAACCACCAACACACCATCAGAAGTGAGATGATCCCTTGCTTCCTGGAAGAATTCCTGGGTGGTCAGGTGAGGTGGAATATAGGGCGGTCGGTATGCATCCACGGCGATGATCGTATAAGTCTTGGAACTATGCTCCAAACCCACCCGACCATCCTGAGCGATTGCATTCAAGTTTGGCATATTCATTTCGAAATATTCTGCCCAACTGCAATGATGGCTGGATCGATCTCGAATCCATCGATGGGAATTTCTCCAAACACCGCCGTCGCCTGCCTGGCAACCGTTCCAGCTGCCAGCCCAATGATTGCCATGTTTTTTACCTGCCCAAGCTGGTAGGGTGGGGGATTAAAAAATGGAGCAACCAGAAATTCCTGCCAGGGACCTCCATAATTTAAGATCGGTGGCATGCCACTCAGAATGAATTCCCTGCCCTTCATTCAAACGCAAGTAACGATAACCATCCTTTTCAATTACCTGGATATAGTTATATGCTGATTCCCTTTCATAAATCTCGCCAGCAGTTTTTTTGATCGGTCCCCTTCCCCATATAATCCCCAATCCACAAAGCACAATCGGCATCCATATCCAGATGAGTGTACGCCGCCAGCCTGATGCTTTTTAGTATGCCAATTAATGCCACCAGGGTCAGAAACAAGCTGAAAGCCAGGAAAGTGAAGGTCGTCCCTACCAGTGGAATCAGAACCAACACGGGTAAGAAATGTGCCAATGAATGAGCCGAGGGTTGAGATGGCGTAAATTTGCCCTGAGATGCGACCAGCCTGGCGTGAATCGACGATTGCCAAACGGATGGCAAAAGGTGAGATCGTCCCGAATAATGTCACCGGCACAATGAATAGGATCAGCACCAGCAGTGAATGAGCCAAATAAGATGCCCACCTGGAGCTGGTCGAATGCATCAGCTGCCATGCGCAACACCGGACGGGCAATAAATGGAACCAATCCGGCAGTGAACCCTCCCCAAGCCAGCACACTGTACATGGTTTGAAGTTTTGGAGAGCGATCTGCCCAGCGTCCGCCGATAAAATACCCCACCGTCAGATAGATCAGGATCAAGCCGATGATACTTGCCCAAACCAGATTGCTCGTTCCGAAGGTGTTTCCCAACAAACGTGAAGCACCAAACTCGATTGCCAGGCTGGTCATCCCAGAGCAAAACACAGTAAAGTAGAGATAACTTTTCCTGCTTCCTGTATTTGAGGTAGATTTCATCCGGGATTCTCTGATCGACCAAAAGATTGAATAACGAAGGGATTATATCTCACAGCCGAAATTCACACAAACAAGATAGTAAGCTGACCTTAGATTGCCAAATCAATCTAGTTGGACGATGTCTAATTCATGATCTAACGTGATTTTCCTGTTTGATACATCATTAATTCATAATCTTGCGTATAATTAGGCACATCAAATTCATTCTAATAGGAGGAAAATACAATGTTGAAAGAATTTAAAGAATTTGCATTCAAGGGTAACATGATCGATCTTGCTTTTGCTGTGATTCATCGGTGGTGCATTTGGTAAGATCATCACTTCATTGGTAAATGACATCATCATGCCGTTGATCGGTCAACTCTTAGGTAACGTAAATTTTACCGACTTGTTCATCTCGCTGAATGGAACAAAATATGCTTCACTCGCAGATGCTCAAGCTGCTGGAGCTGCTACATTTAATTATGGTGTTGTTCATCAACACCATTATTGACTTCATAATTGTTGCATTTATCATTTTCCTGATCGTAAAGCCAGATCAATCGAATGAAGAAAGCTCCCGCTCCGGCTGCTCCAACGACCAAGGAATGCCCATATTGCTATCACCCAAATCCCCATCCCTGCCACACGTTGCCCGAATTGCACGTCTGAGCTATAAGTGAAATTAGGAAATTAAATGATATCCACGAAACCAACTGGCGCACAGATTCGCCAGACATTTATTGATTTCTTTGTTGAACACGGTCATACCTTTGTCCCTTCAGCCTCCCTCGTTCCGGGAGGTGATCAGACCTTGCTGTTTACCAATGCAGGTATGGTGCAATTCAAGGATGTGTTTTTAGGCATCGATAAAAGACCCTATAAACGTGCCACTGATTCTCAAAAGTGCATGCGTGTGGCTGGAAAGCATAATGACCTCGAAGATGTTGGGCGGGATAATATCCACCATACCTTTTTTGAGATGCTTGGGCAATTGGTCTTTTGGAGATTATTATAAAAAGGAAGCCATCACCTGGGCATGGCAATTACTGACTGACGTCTGGAAGCTACCCAAGGAAAACCTATGGGCAACCGTATTCCGGGATGAGAAAGGGGATATTCCTCAGGATGATGAAGCTGCTGAAGCCTGGAAGCTGATGCCAGGATTCAAATCAGAGCATGTGCTTTACTTTGGACGCAAGGATAACTTCTGGGAAATGGCGGAGACAGGTCCTTGTGGTCCTTGCAGTGAAATCCACCTGGACCGTGGGATGAAATATTGCGATAAACAGGATATCCCTGGGCATATTTGCCAGGTGAATGGCGATTGCCTGCGTTTTTTGGAGCTGTGGAACCTGGTTTTCATCCAATATAACCGCCTCAGCCCCACCCAGCTCGAGCCACTGCCTGCCAAACACGTGGATACCGGCATGGGTTTTGAGCGTATCGTTTCAGTGCTGCAGGATGTGGATTCCAATTACCGCACAGATTTGCTGTGGCCATTGATATTGACGATCCAAAGCCTCACCGGGCATACCGACGAGCAACGCGAAGCATTTTTCACTCCTTATCGGGTGATCGCAGACCATGCCAGAGCAGCAGCATTTCTGATCGCAGATGGGGTTGTGCCAGGTAACCTGGGCCGGAATTACATCACCCGCATGATCATTCGCCGGGCATATCGCTTTGGTGGCAAGATTGGATTGAATGAGCCTTTCCTGGCCAAAGTGGCTGAAATTGTAATCCAGAATTATGGAGATTTTTATCCGGAGCTGAAACGTAATCGCAAATCCATCCTTAATTCCATAACCCGTGAGGAAGAGCAATTTCAACGCACATTGGACCGGGCAACTACCCACCTTGAAGCTATGCTTGAGGAGATTACAACATCCGGACAGAAGATCCTGTCAGGTATACAGGCTGCAGATTTGTACACTACCTATGGTATGCCATTCGAGATCACGCGTGATATCGCCAGAGAACGCGGTCTGGATGTAGATGAGGCTGGATTCAATCTAGCCATGGAACGAACATCGTATTGCCTCTGGTGCAGGCAAAGCTATGGGGAGAACAAGGTAGTGAAGGTGTTGAGGTGTATCGCCAGCTCGTCGAAGTACTCCAAAAGCAAGGGAAGCTGTCGAGAAATGGCGTAGCTTATGACCCTTATAGCCGGTTGGAAGTATCTGGTCAAGTTCTAGCGATTAATCCATAAAAGTGTTCCCATTCAAACAGCCAAACCTGGAGATGATATCGAAGTCATCTTACCAGAGACTTGCTTTTATATTGAATCAGGTGGGCAGGTATCAGATACAGGAGTTATCCGGTCTGTTGATGGTTCATGGGAAATTGAGATTCACGAAATGCGCAAACCTGCGGCTGGTTTGATCGTCCATGCTGGGAAGGTGGCCAAAGGAGAGCCAAGAGTAGGTGATGAGGCGGTTGCTTCCGTTGATGCAGCACGGCGAAGGGATATCATGCGTAACCACACTGCCACTCACCTGCTGCATGCTGAACTGCGTCGTGTGCTCGGCGAGCATGCCCGTCAGGCTGGCTCGTTAGTCGCACCAGATCGATTACGGTTCGACTTCAATCACCCTGGGGCAGTCTCCCCTGAAGCAGCTCATCAGATTGAAGCCGGGGTAAACCGGGATATCCTGGGTGATTATCCCCTTAAGATCACGAATAAACCCTATCAGCAGGCTATATCTGAAGGAGCAACAGCCTTATTTGGTGAAAAATATGGCGAGACGGTTAGGACGATCACCATCGGTGGAGATAAACCATTTTCCTACGAGCTATGTGGTGGTACACACGTCAACGAGACTGGGGATATTGGTATCTGTCTGATCACCAGTGAGGGGAGTGTTGCTGCTGGAATTCGTCGTATTGAGGCTGTGACCGGAAGAAAAGCATACGAGCTTATTCAAAACCGCTTTGATCTCCTCGCTCATACATCAAACTTGCTTGGAAGCACTCCGGAATTATTACCTGAGAAAGTTACCAGCTTGTTGGATGAGCTAAGCTCTTCACAGAAGCAAATTGCAACACTGCAAGAAAACCAGATCTCTATCGAGTTCAGTCAAAAGCTTCAGCAAATAAAACTAGTCAACGGTGTTAATGTATTATCTGTAAAGTTGAATGAAGCGGATGCTGAGACATTGCGCCAGATGGCTGATCGGTTTCGGCAGCAATACCCTTCCAAGGGGGTGGTAGTGCTTGCTAGTGTCAGAGATGGTCGACCAGTCATTGTCGCCTCGATCACAGAAGATTTGATTTCTCAAGGCTTGAATGCGATTGAGCTGGTCAAATTCGTAGCAGCACCCCTTGGAGGTAGTGGTGGCGGTAAACCCACTCTCGCCCAGGCAGGAGGTAAGGATGCCACCAAGCTGGACATCGCATTGGATGGAGTTGAGACATGGGTGAAGGAACGCCTGCCTGGATGATCTACGTCCTATGTCAATATGGTCTTATATCACATTGAAAATCTGCTTATATCCCGAGATTGACCAATCAGCGTAATGGGCGCTGAATTGATTTTGAATTAGTAATTTCTATCAAGTAAGCCTCAGGTTGCTGTGAAAACCCAAATTATCCAGCTCAATCGGAACGATGATAGTCTCTCAGTTCGAGACAAGATGAGCTGGAGTCAAACTGACCGCATTTTATTGCTATGGCCAGAGCATGGAAGTGTGCTGAATCGACGACTTGACCTTAACCTGGTAAAACGTCATGCTGCCTCGATGGGAGCTCAGCTGGCATTGGTCACCTATGATTCTGAGGTTCGTTTTTATGCCAAACAACTTGGTATCCCGGTTTTTAATAGCCCACCTCAAGCCCAAGATAGCCGGTGGAGTGTCATTCAACATAATAAGGTCGTGCTACCGCGTAAATCTCAAATTTCTAACCTTGATAGATTACGCCAAATCACGCATCCACGTACTCCTGTTTGGTTGGCTCATCCTACCACCCGGGTTCTTTGTTTTGGTATAAGTGTGTTGGCGTTGTTTGCATTAGGGATTTTTATTTTACCAGGAGCAAAGATTATACTTTCCCCTCAGGTTGAAACGCAAACGATGAGATTTCGATCTCATTGCGGATCCATCCACGACATCGATAAATTATTCCACAGGCAGTCTGCCGACGTACAATCAGGATGTCATCGTTGAAGGGCGCGCCACGATCAACTTCAACAGGATCCATGATCATCCCGGACGAATTTGCTACGGGCAGCCTTCGTTTTACAAATATATCCAACCAAGAAATCAATATTCCTTCAGGCACTATTATTTCTACACTTGGCAACAATGTTGTCCGTTTTATCATTGCATCGACGGATGGTGTCATAGTCAATCCACATCAATCAGTTCTCTTGGATGCCCGTGCGATAAAACCAGGGTCTTCAGGGAACCTCCCACCAAACCAATTGGTGGCAATTGAGGGTGAGCTTGGATTGGATATAAAAGTTACAAACCCTCTCGCCACACATGGAGGTACGGATGCCTCGGTTCCTTCCCCATCCACAATGGACCGCCAGCTATTACGTGACCACCTTAGCGAACAGTTGAAGCAAATAGCATTGTCCCAAATACAGTCTATCCTAACTGATGAAGATACTTTGATATCGCCTAGCCTGAAGATCATTGAGACTTTAACAGAAACATCCATCCCATCCGTTGGAGAGCCAGGGAATCAGCTCGAGCTCTCAATGCGTCTCAGAGTTCAATCCCAGGTGGTTTCAGGCGAAGTATTACATAGTTTCGTGATGCCCATCATGGATTCCAATACCCCCAACGGTTATCTGCCTACATCGAATACGCTAGAAATTACTCGAATTAGCTCCCCAACGCTTGGGGAAGATGGAAATCCACATTGGACAATCAAAGCAACCCGCACGCTACAAACCGATATCCCTGCAATACGAGTAGTTGATATCATCAAGGGTGTAGATGTTGCTCAAGCGTCGGATCGACTTTCTGCTTCTCTACCTCTCTCAGAACATGCGCAAATCAAGCTGGCTCCTTCCTGGTGGCCGAGATTACCATTCCTTGCATTACGTATCGAAGTTATTCAACCAGAAATCCGATGAGAATTTTAGCTGTCGACCCCGGTGAAAAACATATCGGTATCGCCTTAAGCGATCCAACGGGTACGATTGCCACTCCGCTAACCGTGATACAACATGTATCACGCCTCCTGGATGCAGCCTCAATTGCTAACCTTGCCAATCAGTATGAGGCTGGTTTGATCGTAGTAGGCAAATCTTTTGATGAAGAAGGAATGCCCACTCCACAAAGTCGTCGGGCTGACCGCCTGGCTGAAGTAATCCATCAACAATCCGAGATACCCCTGATAATGTGGGATGAAAGCTTCAGCACACTGGCTGCCCGGCTAGCGCGCATTGAGATGGGCACCACGCGCCGAAAACGACGCGGTCATATGGATGAGCTCGCCGCTGCTGTTATCCTGCAATCCTACCTGGATTCCAGAGAGAATAAATAAGATGTCGAATTCCCATCCACGGTCCCGTATTACCACTTGCCTCATTGTATTTATTGTTATTATCGGTTTGCTTATCACCTCAATTATTGTGATACCATCGCTTATTACTTCCCAAACTGAGCTAATCTTTGGCGCACCATCAAACGAACTAAGCAATACCCGACGCTTGTACCTTTCAGCTTTGATCCTGCTCCAGTCTAGCGATTTGACCCAACCAATGAATCCTGATGGACCTGAGACAAGCCTGACGATCGACCAGGGAGAGTCAGTGCCTTCCATCATCGGGAAACTTTGGGAAGCGAGCCTAATATCGAATCCAGGTGTTTTCCGTAGTTACCTACAATATACTGGTTTGGATACCAGCCTGAAAGCTGGTGAATATAAGCTCAGCCCAGCAATGTCTGCCATTGAGATTGCTCAAGCAATCCAATCCTCAATATCTGCAGACATCACATTGACCATCCTACCTGGATGGCGGCTTGAAGAAATTGCCAACTCTCTATCGACTTCCGGTTTTAATATCACGGCTGAAGAATTTCTTCAGTCCGTTCGCACCCACCTTGAAGGATACACATTCTCCAGCTGTATGTCCGGTGATTCGCTTGAGGGTTACCTGTATCCTGGCAGCTACATCTTTCCACGGGGAACGACAATGAAGGAATTATTGCCACAAGTATTGATGAATTTCGAAGCCCAGGTAAGTTCTGAGCTGCGCAGTGGTTTCACAACTCAAGGTTTGGACCTCTGCCAGGCAGTCACCTTCGCCTCCATTGTCCAAAGAGAAGCTGTGTTGGATGAGGAGATGCCACTTATAGCTTCAGTATTTTTCAATCGGTTGAATTCCGGAGTGGTGTTGGCTTCTGATCCTACCGTCCAATATGCCCTAGGGTTTAACCAAAGTCAAGAGACGTGGTGGACCAATCCACTTTCAGCACAAGATTTACAGGTAAATTCCCCCTACAATACATACGTATACCAAGGGCTTCCACCTGGACCTATTTCCAATCCAGGACTGGTAGCGCTTAGAGCAGTTGCATTCCCTGCCGAAACACCCTATTACTACTTTCGGGCTGCATGTGATGGCTCAGGCCGTCACTTATTCGCTGAGACCTACGCTGAACATCTGACGAACGTGTGTCCATAATCCATATATTTGGCAATCAAATGCTCTCCCTTGGGTCTAAAAGAGATCTCTACTTATACTCTTTTTAAAATATAGTATGTTGCTTTTTTATCACCCACTTTGATAACAATACCCCTGGCAACCAGGTCTGCCAGGTCACGCCTTAGCGTCTCAGCATGCACATCGGGGCACAACGACTGGTATTCATGGCTACTGATGCGTTTGTTTTGAGCTAGCTGAGTGAGGGCCATTTGTTGTCGAGGATTTAGATTCAGGACCAAATAACTGGAGAGATCTGGCAAGCTCCCATCTGAATGAGCACCTGGTTGGCTAGCAAATAAGGTTACGCGAAACGTACCAGATGTTTCTTCAAATTGAGGTGGTAATAATCCTGCATGACGTGTCACTTCAACCACACGATCCAATCCATACCCAAGACGTTCTACAAAACCAAGATCCGATAATACTTGTGATATGACTGCATTACGAGCGAAGCGTGCTTCTAATAAGTTTTTTAACGTCACTGGACCAGGCAACGTACCCGGAGATGATATCTCTAACCGGTTGGCAAAGATATTCAAGTGGATATTATCACCTTGCAGGTTGTAATCACGATGGGCAACCGCGTTCACCATCAGTTCTCGCACGGCATCAAAAGGATATTCCAGGCTCTCCTGGTGCTGCATTCCCACCAACCTGACTACCGTCTTTAAATTGGTGCGGATGAATTCTTCTGCCTGTCTTAGCTGGTCTGGTAGATTGCCTGTAATATCTCGTTTACTATATTCATCTGAAAGAGCCACTCCAGGAAAACGTCCTGCCAGGATCGATGCGTTGGGCAGCCATTGTTGGGGAAAACGTCCAAATAGTAATAACGCGGCATAGGTCAATTGCAATTCATCGCCAGCTCGCCTTAGGCAACCACGCCTGACCAGAAAATCGCAAGATTTCTCCAAATTGCCTGGGGGTACATTCCCGATATTATGGGCGTATGTCATTACAATATCTTCATCCAAATCCGATAAACTCGCCTCAGGGATCACTCGCGATTCAAATTGGACGGTACCTCGCTGATGAAGTAGCTTATACAGCTGACGAGCGGGTAAGGGATTGGTTTGCGTTCCCTCCCTGCCAAAGTACCTCCCATCCAGCATGTAAACGTGTGGTAGACCAGCTGGGACATCGATAAGCATGAGATTCACTGGTTTGGACATTCCAGCTCTTAGAGTAGTAACCTGGCGCGGAATAGGCAACACCAGTGTCGGGTCGGCAAGAATTGCTGCTCGAAAGACACGTTCACAGGCAGCTTCCGGGTCATTCACCCCTAATAACTCACCCACTCGGGGAGAAATCCCTAAAATTACTGTTCCGCCGTCTGAGTTAGCCATCCCAACCAATGCCGTAGCTAAGGATGATACTGAAACATCTTCGGGGAACCATTGTAGGGATGGTCCCATCCCACCAGAGATTAAAGTTAGAATTTCAGAAGAATGATCCACCATATCGAACCAGACAGCTTCTCTCGAACGAGAATCCCAAACACCTGGCACAAGTTGAGCAGGCCAACCTGTCCAGGTAATTGTATATTAATTTTTAAATACGCGTGACTTATGACTGGTCGGATTTATGTGGAGCCAGATTCGGAAACAATCTCCACCACAACCTCTTCTGGCTTGGTTTTTGCTTTCCTTGAGACGCGTTGGTGGCGGGCATTGTTGGATTTAGGTGGCTTTAGCGCGACCTCCAGAACTTTATCGATGTGATCTACTAAAACCAGCTGTAGTTCGCTCCTAGCCCGCTTTGGTACGTCGACCAGATCCTTTGCATTCCGTTTAGGTAAAATCACAGTCTTGAGACCAGAACGATGTGCAGAAAGGACTTTCTCACGAATGCCACCCACCGGTAAAACATGCCCCCGTAGGGTGATTTCACCAGTCATACCCACATCCTTACGTACCTCACGTCCTGTGTATGCTGATATCAATGCTGTACAAATGGTAATTCCAGCACTCGGCCCATCCTTGGGTATCGCCCCTTCTGGAATATGGATATGAATATCCAAATTCTCATACACCTTAGGATCGATATCGAATTGGCGGGAGCGCGATTTTAAATACGATAGAGCTGCCTGAGCTGATTCTTGCATGACATTACCAATCTGTCCTGTGATCTGCATATTACCTTTCCCGTCCATCAACAGGACTTCCACAGGCATGATCTCGCCGCCATTTTCGGTCCAGGCAATAGCGGTGGCTACGCCGACTTCATCTTGTCGTTCAGCTTCCAGGTTGAAGAATTGAGGCGGTCCGAGGAACTTTTCCAACGCAACAGGAGTAACCCGCCGGGGATATGATTTTCCCTCAGCTTTGATCCGGGCAATTTTTCTGTAAATCATACCTATCTCGCGCTCAAAATTGCGCACCCCGGCTTCATAAGTATATTCCCGGACAATACGTTTAAGTGCTTGATCCTGGAATATCACTTTATCCTCATCTAAACCAGCTTCTTCTAGTTGCCTTGGGATCAAAAAGCGATGGGCAATTTCTAACTTTTCCTCTTCAATATAACCGGGAAATTCAATCACTTCCATCCGATCGAGAAGCGCTGATGGGATTGGTCCAATATAGTTGGCAGTGGTAATGAACATCACTTTGGAAAGATCATATGCTAGCTCGAGATAATGATCCGAGAAAGCGTGGTTTTGCTCAGGATCCAAGACTTCCAAAAGTGCGGAGGAAGGATCTCCACGAAAATCCTGCCCAAGTTTATCCACCTCATCCAGCATAAATAGTGGGTTGATTGTTCCTGCCCTTCGCATGGTTTGTAATATTCTCCCCGGTAAGGCACCGATGTATGTTCGTCGGTGCCCTCGAATCTCAGCCTCATCCCTCACCCCGCCCAGGGACAAGCGTACAAATTTGCGACCTAAGGCTTCCGCGATTGAACGTCCGAGTGAGGTCTTTCCCGTTCCAGGAGGTCCCACAAAGCACAAGATGGGTTGTTTGGAGCGTTTGGGCTTTAAGCTTCTGACCGCGATATATTCAAGGATGCGGTCTTTGGCTCGCGGTAATCCATAGTGGTATTGCTCAAGGATCTCAGCTGCATGAGGTACATCCAGATTATCCTCCGTGGTGGTCGTCCATGGCAGGTCCAGGATCCAATCGATATAAGTTCGGATTATGCCAACCTCAGGAGACATAGGAGGCATCTGGTTCAAACGATCAATCTCTTTCAAAGCACGCAACATCACCTCTTCAGGTAGACTGATTCCTTCAACCCGCTTGCGTAAATCTGAAATCTCACGCACCCATGGATCAGATTCTCCCAACTCTGTCTGGATCACCCGCATTTGTTCCCGCAGATAAAACTCCCGCTGGGTACGGTCGACTTCACTTTGAGCCCGTGTATGGATTTGGTCTTCCAGCTCAAGTACATCGGCTTCCTGCGCCAACAATGCGACCACGTGTTTAAGCCGTTCGGATGGGTTAAGCATCTGCAAGAGTTTCTGGCGCTCATCCATTGGGGGGGATACGGTGGTTACAATCATATCTGCCAGCCAGCCAGGCTCATCGATGTTCAGTGCATATAAATATGCTTCATCAGGCAGACTGCGATTTAACTGTACACACTTCTGAAACAGCTCTAATGCTGTTCGCATGGTTGCATCAATCTCGCGATCCAGGCGGGTTGTCTCATATAACGGGCGTGCCTTTGCAACCATAAATGGCTCATGCTGGACGAATTCCACCACTTCTACCCTACGGCGTCCTTGTGCTAAGGCAGAGCTTGAACCATCCGGCATGCTCACCATTCGACCTATTGCAACCTCAACACCAATGGTTAAGAAATCGCCCACTTTGGGATTTTCAATGGTCGAATCGCGTTGAGTCAGGGCAATCATCGTATGGTTATCCATTTGGGCTTCCTCGATTGCAAGTAGGGAAGACTCTCGCCCAACAAAAACCGGTGCAACCATGTGCGGATAAATCACCAGATCACGTAATGGCAAAACCGGACATTCAATCATTCCGTCAGGATCTGAGACTGCGTCTGGCACTTTATAAAGTTCTTCCGTACGACGATGGACAGCTTCTCCAAAATCATCATCGTCATCGTGATAATACCAATCACTATCTTTCATCAATATCTCCTGAGATTTGCTTTCTTCTCCCAATATTTTCGTGCTTCTGCCACAACAAATATACTTCCTGTAACCAGTACCAGCCCATCCTTACCCACCAACTGCAAGGCTTTTTCCATTGCCTCTGGGATGTGCTCAACGCAATGTACTGGATGCTCAAAAGTCTGTGCCATCTCCACTAACTTGTCGGGGTCAATCGCCCGAGGGTGAAATGACTTTACCGCAATCAGCTCATTTACCAACGGCATCAGCTCAATGAACATCCCAGGAATATCCTTATCTTCAGATGCTCCAAACACTAAAATGACTCGTTTGCCTGGATAGTATTCATTCAGAGTCTGGTGCAACTTTAGAGCCGAATCGCGATTATGGGCACAATCGAGGATCACTGGGGGTGATTGTTGAACGATTTCGAATCGCCCCGGCCAAAATGCTTTCGCAAACCCACGCTTAATCGCTTCCGGGTTTATATTTATTCCTTGTTGCCTGAAGACTTCCAAAGCTGCATATGCGGTCGCGGCGTTAACCATCTGATGTGTTCCCAACAAAGGGATGGATATTTTCAACGGGTGATTTTGATTCTCCTGCTGAACACCATACCCGGATAATTTGACTTTTAAGGCTATGAGATACTTCCTCGTATAAAATATCCCGACCGACCTGGTATAAAGGTGAAGAGCGTTCGTGGGTCACTTTCTCGATGACCAATTGAGCTTCCTCTTCCTGTGGTGATGCAACCACAGGTATTCCGGGTTTAATAATGCCTGCTTTCTCTCCAGCGATTTGGGTGAGGGTGTCCCCTAATAATAAAGTATGGTCGTACGATATCGACGTTATCACACTCACTTTTGGGTTCACGACATTCGTGGCATCCAGGCGTCCACCCAATCCCACTTCGATAACTGCTGCGTTCACTTTTTGCTTTGCAAAATACATGAACGCCAAAGCAGTGGTGATCTCAAAAGTGGTCAATTCTGGTATAGCAGCTACAAAGGGTTTAATTTCATCGACCAATTGTGTTAATTCACTGTGTGAGATGAACTCACCATCAATCTGGATCCGTTCTGCGTAATCATCCAGGTGTGGTGAAGTATACAACCCGACTTTATATCCTGCCTCAAGCAGGCTACTGGCACACAGGATACAAACCGATCCCTTGCCTTTGGTACCTGCAACGTGAATGCTAGGATACGCCTGCTGAGGGTTATCCAGAGAGGCGACTAATTCCTGCATACGTTCCAGCTTGAATCTGAGCAGGAGAATAAGTGACTGCCTTTTGCATGCTGAAATCAACAAAACTATATAAGTACTCCAGGGCATCCTTATAGGCATCTTCGACATTTTTCATGATTTAAAGATTGTAACCCTTTGATGGTCGATATGGAAGAGGAGATTGTTTAGGATCATCATACGGGCAATCCAACGAATTACCTAAAAAACGTTCATGGTAGAATAGCCGTGTGCTAAATAAAGCCATCAAATTAATCTTTAGGTTTGTAAAAATTGTTTTATTGTCGGGATTGGCGATATTACTATTGCCACGTCTAATCACTGCCTTGTACGCCTCCACACGGACCTTTTCCTCCGAGACTGCACCGTCCAGACCTGTAGCTATCGTATTTGGGGCTGGTCTCTGGCGGGATGGTACTCCCACCACTGTTCTAAGAGATCGAATTGCCACTGCATCAGAGCTCTTCTTTTCCGGTAAGGTTCAGAAAATTTTGATGAGTGGTGATAATAGTTATCTTGATTACAATGAACCTGGAGCAATGCGAGATTATGCTCTCAGTTTGGGTGTTCCAGAAACGGCAATTGTCCTGGATTACGCAGGCAGGCGCACTTATGATACCTGTTATCGTGCACACGCCATTTTTAGTATCGAACAGGCGATCTTAGTTACCCAAGGTTATCACTTACCGAGAGCATTATATACGTGTAATGCCTTGGGCTTGAGCGCTGTTGGTGTAGCATCAGACCAACAATCGTATCGCTTGGGTTCATTACTTTACTGGAACTTACGTGAGCTCCCTGCCACCCTGACTGCCCTGTTGGATGTGCACATCTTACATCCTGTGCCAATTTTGGGTCAGCCTGAGCCGATCTTCTCTGGAGTAAACCAATAAAATGATAAGTTGGGTGTTGTATTTATTTAGATTTCTATATAAGGAGTATGTATGAACCGAGCTGAAGCACTAAAAATAGTTCATGATAATGTAAAGAATGAAAACCTTGTCCGGCATATGCTGGCGGTGGAAGCAGCGATGCGTTTTTATGCCGTAAAATATGGAGAGGATCAAGATATATGGGGGATCACAGGCATTCTGCATGATTTTGATTGGGAAATTCATCCTACCTTAGAACAACACCCCCTGGCGGGTGCTCCCATTCTGCGTGAGAGAGGTGTACCCGAAGAAATCGTCCAGGCTATATTGAGTCACGCAGACCATACTGGAATTCCAAGGCAGACGCTTATGGAAAAAGCGCTTTATGCTTGTGATGAAATTACAGGTTTGGTTACGGCAGTCGCGCTCGTACGACCTTCTCGTTCATTATCAGACCTGGAGGCGTCATCCGTCAAAAAAAAGTGGAAGGACCGTGCATTTGCTGCTGGCGCTAATCGCGAAGAAATTGCTAAGGCAACCCAGGAATTCGGAGTCGATTTGTGGGAACATGTCAGTAATGTCATACTCGCCATGCGCACGATCGCCCCTGAATTAGGTTTGGCAGGATAAACCTTGCTCATAAAAAAATAAAGGGCACAGGAGAATGCTCTTGTGCTCTTTTATTTATCCAATAAATCCATACGTATTTTCCACTGACATATTTTCCACTGACATTTTCCACTGAATGATTGACAAATCAATAATAATACGCTACACTAGTTTATATTGACTATACGAAAATCCTATACGCAATCTAATGTGAGGCTACTATGTCACCTGATATCAAAATACCTTCACACATTACTGCCCGTACTTCGCTTATCCCTGCGATAAATTCCTGGCGCATTTACCTGAATGATCAGGGAAAATCTCCCCACACGGTTAAGGCTTTTACAGCAGATATGCTTTTAGTGGCAAGATATCTGCCACCTGATCGCCCCTTGGGTGCAATAACCACCAATGAGCTAAATAATTTCCTTGATTGGATGCAGAAACAGCGAGGTGTGCCTTGCAGCCCTAAAACCCTGGCAAGGCGCATAACTTCCATAAAAGCATTTTTCCGTTGGTTGGTCCAATATGGTGTGATCCTGGTCGACCCGGGTGAAAAAGTCCTGCAACAATCTGTGATCAGTCCTCTACCGCAAGTATTAACCCACGAAGAAGCCCAGTCTGTCTTAGATATCGCTACCAAATATCGGCATGCATTGCAACCCGATGCGCGCTACTTCACCCTGCTGGATTTATTGCTGGAAACCGGGCTCAAAAAAAGCGAATGCCTTGCTCTAAGTCCTAACCATATTGATCTGGATGCACCTGGAGGACCGCACTTGTTCGTGCGTTATGCCAGCCCACAGCATCGTTATAAAGAAAGAAAGATTGCCATATCAGAAGATTGGATCCAGGCCTATGATGAATATAAAGGTCAATATCATCCAGGTGATCGTGTATTTCCCTGGTCTCAGCGTCGTTTGGAATATCTCCTGGAGGATCTGGGAGAAGAAGCTGGTTTGTCGAAACATCTATCATTTGAAATGTGTCGGTGGACCTGTGCACTAAATGACTTGCAATCCGGTATGGATCCAAACAAGGTTCGTCAAAAAATGGGGCTATCCAAGATTCAGTGGCGAGAAGTGAAGCTTAAGCTTCAAAAATTAGGTGGTTAAGTCCATACTCAGGGCAAGGTGAACGATTGAACGGCTATTTGGTTTGATCCGCACCAGGTGGCTTAGGCGATACCCTGGAATCCATAAAATATCCTCCCCTGAGCAGACCAATGGCCAGGTTATACGTGCTCTTTTAGGCAGTTTGAGATTGATCATCAGATCAGAGACCTTCATGGAGTGCCCATTCATCCCCAGAGGTTGGAATCGCTCCCCTGCTTTACGGCTTCGAACGACCATTGGAAGTTTCAGCTCATCCACATCCAACCAGGCTTGAAATGGATCCATGTTAGCGAGACTCTGCTGGATGGCTAATTCTGGATCCGGCGCTGACGTTATTTGCAGTACCCAATTGTTATTTAAAGAATGCGTGGAAGGGATTGTTATCAAAAACTCTGCGCTGAGATTGATCGCCGGAAACTCGGTCCCAGGTAGATCAGCCTGCCAGGTTGTCAGCCAAAATAAACCACCATCCTTAATAATACGCAATCCTGCAACTAGATCAGCTTGACCATGTGATTTAGGGCTGCATAAGAATCCTATCCCTCGTTCGATACAATCGAAATCCACATCTCGTAAACCTGGGAGATGATACGCAACTGCTCTTCTTAAGAGATACCGTTGAATTGATAGAGGCAATTCGCGGAAACCGGTCAGATGAAAAGCAAGATAGTCTGGTCCTTGCCTGGCAAGATTTGATTCCCATGCTTCTGTAGTTATCTGATTTATAACTGCGATAATCATCTCTCAGAATTAGCCCGACCCGTTGCAAGTTCTCTCGAATGCGAGGATTATATTTTTCCAGGATAGGCAATAATTCATGCCTCAAACGGTTGCGGAAAAATGTTATGTCAAGGTTACTTTGATCTGAGATGGGGTTTAGATTCTGCTCAGCCAGGTATTTCATGATCTCCTCCCGCCAGGTCGATAATAATGGCCTGATCAGGGGTATATGGTCACTCCAAGGATTGGGAACTGAGCGAATATTCCATTCCACGTAAGCCGACCAAGCCTGAGCCACGCAAAAGGTGCATTAGGATAGTTTCTACCTGATCATCTGCGGTGTGACCAACCAGGACGGCACTAGCTCCCATTTTCTCTGCCTGAGCAAAGAGGTAGTGATATCTCATGGTCCGGGCAGCTTCTTCAATGGAGATTGAATTCTCACTCGCGTAAGATAATACATCCACCTTACTGGAAGTAAATTCAACTCCCAATTCCTCTGCATATTGTTTTACCATTTGTGCATCATCGTCTGCCTCAGGACGCAATCCGTGGTTCACATGCGTTGCAATGATGTGATATCCGAGACTGTGCAAAGCATGCAAAAGGCATAAGCTATCTGGTCCGCCTGAAACACCCACCAGAGATAATTTCTTGGCCTCCAATTTACCTTCGTGTTGAAGAATCCTAGCAATTTTGTCAAGCATAATTGAAAGAATTATAGCGTATAATGAATTAACGCTGCTTTTGATTGCCCGTTTCGAATATTTATTGTATTATGAGTGAGAAATTGCTCATTCTATAAGGAGTAAGTACATGGCGGAAAAAATCCTCATCGTCGATGATGATTTGGATACATTGAGATTAGTCGGGTTGATGTTACAACATCAAGGTTATCGGATAAATGCCGCTAGCAGCGGTATACAAGCAATTTCAATAGTTCAAACTGACAAACCAGATTTAATTCTTCTGGATATTATGATGCCAGAGATGGATGGTTATGAAGTCGCCCGTAAACTCCGCGCCGATCAAAATACCAACACCATTCCCATCATAATGTTCACTGCAAAAACTCAGGTTGACGACAAAGTGGAAGGCTTTGAAGCAGGTGCAGATGACTACCTTACCAAACCGACCCAACCGCGTGAGCTTTTTGCACATGTGAAAGCTGTACTTGCTCGGGGGAAAAAATCCTCAGTTGCTAGTTCCCGTTACGCCGACATCCAGAACTCGAGGCTATGTGACAGGTGTTATGGCAGTTAAAGGTGGTTTGGGTGTCTCCACACTTGCCTTAAATTTAGGCATAAGCTTGAGAGCCCGCAGTAAAAAGAATGTCATTATTGCAGAATTTCGTCCGGGGTTTGGAACCATGGGATTGGACCTCGGTTTTCTCAATCCGGAAGGTTTATGTCGGGTGCTAGAAGTCACCCCCTGAAGATATCACGCAGACGACCATCGAAAATGAGTTATTCCAACACAAATCAGGGGTCAGGCTTTTATTATCTTCCTACGATCCTGCCAATGCAAAATACATAACCAATGTCGATCATTTTGATGCGATTGCTAGATATTTGGCCTATATGGCCCCTCATATAGTAATTGATTTAGGACCTGGGATTACTCCGATAACCGATAGAATATTGACCCATTGTGACGAAGTCATAGTCGTATTGGAGCCAATCCCAAGTACAATCGTGCGAACCTTATCATTGGTGGAAGAATTGACGAAAAAGGGTTTCGGAGAAGGCAGGATCAACACGATCCTATACAACCGTCAACGCACCGAGATGCAATACTCCTTAGCACAGGTCCAAATGGAATACCGACATCCAATCAGTATTGTCTTTACCGCCGCGCCCGAGTTGACTTATCAGTGTTCTAAAGCGAATGTTCCCTTGGTGATGCAACATCCCGATAATTTAACATCGCAACAATTCGCAAAGCTGGCTGATAATATCGCCAAACGAGTGCGAACCAAAGAATGACCAGGATTTCTGCGGAAATCACCCATACCTTAACCCTTGCTGTTGATTTAATAAAAAAATCTCATCACACCGTTGCATTAACAGGCGCGGGTATATCCACACCATCGGGAATACCAGATTTTCGTAGCCCAGGGATTGGCTTGTGGACCCGTTTTCAACCCATGGAAGTAGCTTCTCTCAGCGCCTTTCGTCATAATCCGGAACAATTTTATAAATGGCTCCATCCCCTCGCCGTACAAATGCATATGGCGCAACCCAATCCTGCACACTTTGCAATGGCAAAGCTTCAAGATGCCGGTTACATCTCCACAATTATCACGCAGAATATTGATGGTTTACACACACGTGCTGGTGCTAAAAATGTGCTGGAGGTACATGGTTCCTTGGATACTTTGACCTGTACGAATTGCTACCAACAATATTCCTCAACAACAATTATAGAGGACTATATTGAGCATTGCACAATACCTCATTGCCAGGTCTGTGGCAGTATCCTCAAACCAGATGTCATTCTTTATGAAGAACAATTGCCGATAAAGACCTGGCTTGAAGCTGAAGAAGCTTGCAAGCTTTGTGAGCTAATGTTGGTCTGTGGAACCTCGCTAGAGGTCATGCCATCTGCTAAGCTTCCCATCCAGGCATTGGACCACGGAGCACAGTTAATTATCATTAATAACGCAGATACATTTATGGATATTCGTGCAGCTGCAATCATCAGAGCAGATGTGGCGGAAATATTACCTCAGATATCGAATGAGGTCATAAATGCCTGAAAAAAAACAGCTGATAATTGCAAAGCGTTACAGGCAGCTGATTGAGGCGCTGCAAGAGCTGGCATCCATTTTAAACACTGAACAGCTCCTCGAGCGCATCGTCAAGGTAGCGGCCGAATTGTGTAATGCTGAACATGCGTGGTTGGTTTGGTCAGATCCACTCAATAATTTGTTACAAATTAAAGCATCCACTCTTTCCAATAACTCACAACCCCGTGGACTCCCCATTCCAATCGAATCTAGTCTGGAAGGCTGGGTGCTGGGAAATCAAAAGCCAGTGATGATAAATAATCCCGGTTTATCTGAACAAAATTATGGAGATATACCTAACCCGACTAATTTAAAAATAAAATCCATTCTTAGCGTACCCCTGACTGCCAAAGACAAACAGAACGGTGTTCTGGAAGTGGTAAATAAACATGGAGGAAATTTCAATAACCTCGATCAGGAAATATTGGGTTCCTTTACTAATCAAGTTGCGATTTACATAAACAACACCCACCTCTTCTTCCAGTCGGATATTGTTTCTGAGCTTGTGCACGAATTGCGCACTCCATTAGTATCATTGAATATGGCAGTGCATCTGCTTCAGCGGACCGATTTGGCGGACGATAAACGTGTGCGGATTTTTGAGATGATTAACACAGAGTTCAATCGTCTGTCAAGCATGACGACATCTTTCCTGGAATTAGCCCGTCTTGAATCAGGTAGGGTAAAATTTAACCCCACCAGATTTGACTTACTACTGCTGATAGAAGAGAGCCTGGAAGTCATGCAATTCCAGGCTATTGCTAAAGGCATTAACATAAACATTCAAAATTCTAGCCAGCCTTTGATGGTGACCGCGGATAGGGATAAGTTAAAGCAGGTCGTGCTCAATCTTGTGAATAACGCCATAAAATACGGCCGCCCAGGTGGAAAGGTTTCCATCATTGTTCATCACACCACCACGGAAGTATCCTTCAGCATTCGAGACGATGGTCAGGGTATACCATCGGAATATATCCCGATGCTTTTTGATAGGTTTTTCCGTATCCCTACTAAAGAATATTTGTCTACCGGCACTGGGTTGGGTTTAACCATCTGCAGGCAAATTGTTACAGCGCACAAGGGGAGAATTGATGTTACCAGCGATATCGGGCAAGGATCAACGTTTACCGTTTTTTTACCCGTCACCAGGGAAGTTTAATATTACCCGGTTGGATAAGCACTTTTAAAACCCCGACCTTCGCTGCATGCTCAAAAGAGAGCGGACCTTCTTTAAGTGGATATACTGCTTCAATCAAGGGTCTGGGATCAACCATATTCTCTTCCAACAATCGGAGCGCAGGTTCAAATGGACCACATCGTGATCCGATCAGGCTGACTTCATCCACGACAATCGCTGAAAAATTTACTTGCATGTCCCCTTTATAAGTGCTCTTCAGAATGATCTTCCCTCGTGGACGGACAGATTTCCTGGCCCAATTAAATCCATCCGGTGATCCTGTTGCTTCGATAACCACATCGTACTTTTTAGTCCCCAAGTTCTGCTCCGTGATCGAACGGATATTCTCGGTTCCTCAGCAGCTCGTGCTGTTTTGGATGGCGTGCTACAACCTCCAGCTGGCAACCTGGATCCCTGCAAGACTTGCGCTACCAATTGACCCAATCTGCCTGCACCGATGACCAACACTTTATCATCAGGATTTAATTGGTTTTGTTCCAGAATTTCATATGCCGCTGCCAGAGGTTCGGTAAAAACAGCAGATTCATCAGGAATTTTATCGGAGACTGCGTGAAGATTTTTCAGCGGTAATACCAGATATTCTGCAAAGACTCCATTCCAATCATGGATTCCCAAGGTTTTCCGCTGTTCACAATGGCGTGTAAGACCTGATTTGCATGTTTCACATTCACCACAGGCAATATTGATCTCTCCCACCACCCGCTTTCCGATCCAGGACGAGTTCCTGGGTGCGCTTATCACTTCCCCGACGAACTCGTGCCCGGGGATGCCTGAAAAGGGATAATACCCTCGTACCAGCTCAAGATCAGTGCTGCACACTCCTGCCAATCGCACCCGGATGAGAGCTTCATCTTCCTCAGGAGAAGGGATGGGTACATCCGCTCGTAATTCCAGTTTTTGATTTTCAAGCCATAATGCGTGCATCGATTTTATTCTTGATCACCGTGCTCCCTTGCGTCCAAACTGCCGCTCCAATAAATCCACCGAGAGATGGATCATGGTTGGCCGACCATGTGGGCAGGTTCGTGGAGACTGGCAGGCTTCAAGATCATTCAATAGTGCCTTTTGTTCCTCCGGTGAGAGAGCCTGCCCAGCTTTGACAGCAGCCCGTTTACAAACCCGGGCGATGATCCTGGCTTCAGTTTCAGCCTGAAGAGGGGTTTCATCTTCCTCAAAATCCTCGACGATTACTGCCAGGGCTACGGACTGGGTCCATACCGACCAACAGAGATGGGATAGAACGTACCAAGAAACTGCCTTTTCCAAATAGCTCCACCTGAAATCCCAATCGATTCAGAATGGGTAGTTGCTCTTCGATCAAACGTGCACTGCTGGATGGCAGGTCGACACTCACCGGTTGAAGCAAAACCTGCGCTGGGATACTGCTCTGACCCTGTTTCACCATCGGAGTCTGGTTGGTTCTTGCCCACATTGCCATAAAGCTTTCGAATAACACCCTCTCATGGGCGGCATGCTGATCAATCAGATACAAGCCCATCCGGTCCTTCTGCCACCAGGTATGCTGAAGCGATCTGACCGACCAAGCGCAAGAGAGGAACACCTGCTCCGGCTAATCCCGGCTTGTCTCATGCGTTGAGCTAGGAACGTATGTATCCGGTAAATGAACCTGATGCAACAGTCGGGATGTTCTTTCAGATCTGCAGAAATGTTCCAGGCTGGATCCATCTGGCGTCCAAAATCCTGATGAGCCTGTGTGCTCATGCCAATGGAGACTCCCGCCTATGGATGGGACAGGTGTATGTGCCAGCAATGCCCGCCGCACAGCACGTTGAACGCCTCGGAAAACCAAATCTGCATTTTTAAAACGCACCTCCGCCTTGGTCGGATGGACATTTACATCCACCGTCTCTGCTGGTAATTGCAGGAAGAGGATGGATAATGGATATCTGCCCACCATCAGCAGAGTGTGATATGCCTGGACCAATGCAGTGCCCAGTGCCGGATCTTGTACGGGTCGTCCATTCACAAAGAAGGTGATCTCTCGTCGGTTCGAGCGGGTGAGGCTGATCGGGCTGATATAACCCGCATACTGATAAATCTTCTTCCTCAGCTAGGACTTCCAACATCTGCCGGGCCACTTCCACCCCGTACAGTGTCGCCAGGATCTCACGCCGGTTCCCATTTCCACTGGTCAACAAGGCTGGTCGCTCATCCTGGATCAGACGAAAATGCACATTGCGGATATGCGAGTGCATAACGAGTGACCATCTCATCAATATGCCGGCGTTCAGTGGTGGGATGTTTTAAAAATTTCAAGCGGGCAGGAACATTATAAAAAAGATCCTCAACCGTTACCACAGTACCCACCGGTGTACCTACCATTTCAAGCCTGACCAGCCTGACCAGCTTCCACCCGCAGGCGGCACCAGTGGATGATCCTGCGATTCGAGATGTGATCGTCAGGTGTGCCACCGATCCAATCGATGCCAGGGCTTCACCCCTGAAACCCAGGGTTTCAATCTTGAACGAGATCATCCGCAGAGCTCAGCTTGCTGGTGGCATGGCGTTCCACCGAAAGGAGAATCTCATCTGCTGGGATCCCACACCCATCATCCGAGACTTCCACCAACCGCTGTACCTGCCTCCCGACGTGGATGGTGATTTGTTTTGCTCCTGCATCCAGGGCATTTTCCAATAGCTCTTTGACCACTGAGGCGGGTCTTTCAACCACTTCACCGGCTGCGATTTGTGAGGCTACTTCGGGAGATAATAAATGGATGGGCACAGGGATATTATATAACAAAGGATTATGCTTTTCGTTCAATATCTCGTATAATAACCCCCATGCATTTTAAAAGCCTGTACTTTGATCTGGATGACACACTCTATCCTGCCAGCAGTGGCTTATGGGATGCAATCCGTGAGCGCATGAATACTTACATGCAAAAATTTATCGATCTCCCCATTGCCAGATATCGTCAGCATCCGCCAGAAGTATCTCGAAACAATATGGCACCACATTACGGGGTTTGCAAGCCCATTATGAAGTAGATGCGGACGAATATCTGGCATTTGTTCATGATCTCCCGCTTGAAAAATATCATCCATCCAGATCCAAATTTACGCACACTGATTCTCAGCTTGCCCCAGCGACGCTGGATTTTCACCAACTCAGATCACAATCATGCCAATCGGGTGCTTAAAGATCATCGGTCTGGAAGGATTGTTTTGATGGCATCATCGATATTCGGGCAATCGATTTTGCCTGTAAACCTGATAAAATTGCTTACCAAAGGGCGATGAAAATCGCTGGTGATGACGATCCAACCCAGTGTGTCATCTTTGATGATTCGGTACGCAACCTGGCTCCTGCACGTGAGATTGGTTTTTATACCATCCTGGTCGGTAAAAATGGCACTGACCCTAAGGTGGATCGATCAATTTCCAGCTTGCATGACCTGAAAGACATGCATGCCAGAATTGTGGGAGAAGGATCATTAATCAGTGAGAATATGAAAAGTAAACAAATTATCGATGGAAGCCGCGGTTGAGCTGGTCCATCCTGGCAGCATGCTGGCATTGGGTGGAATGACGCTATACCGGCGTCCAGTAGCATTTCGTGCGCGCATTGATCAAACATTATCAACAGATCCAGCCAACCAAACGACCTGACCTTACTGGCTTTTACCGCTGGCTATGAAAGTGACCTGCTGGTTGGAGCGGGTCTGGTTTCTCACGTTCGCTCGTGTTATTTCGGCCTGGAAATTTTCGGTTTCGCACCTATGTTCACTGCGCTGGCCAATCATGGGTCAGATCGATATCATCGAAGAGACCGAAACCAGTATTTCCATGGGCTTGCGTGCACAGATGGCATCCGTTGGGTTTATGCCAGGTCTGGGTTGGATTGGGACAGACCTACCCCGCCTTCGGCCTGATGTTCGCACCATGATCGATCCTTATACTGGTGAGGAGCTGATGGCTTTCCCAGCCATCCGACCCGATGTTGCTGTGATCCACGCATTAACTGCTGATTTTGATGGAAATGCACTGATTGGGGATAACAAAGGGGTCGATATCGAATTATGCCTGGCATCCAAGACTGGTGATCATCACTGCAGAAGAGCTGGTGCCTGAGCTGGAAAAAGCTGATCTGGTGGCACCTTGTGTTCATGCAGTGGTGCATGCCCCTCAAGGAGCAGCTCCCACCTCTTGCCATCCAATATATCCCCTGGATACCGAAGCAATCCTTGGATTATGCCGAACAGGTAAGTGACCAGGAATCATTCAACAGATACCTGGCAAGCCTGGATTAACCCTTTCTAACCCAATTATGATAATCTTTAGACACGAATAGAATATACTTTTCTTGAGTCAGGAGATCCGATGGAATCGAATCGAAAAATTAATAAAATTCTCATTGGCTGTGGGATTGCCATATTACTGGTTGGTTTTTTGGCGCTTGGATTTGTTGGTGGTCGATTTATCCCATAGCTTATCCGTAAAGCTACCATTCTTGCCAACTACAACTCCATCGGATGTATTACGACAACGATCAGCACGGATGAGCTTTTCAAGCCATTTTGGGAAGCCTGGCAGATCGTCCATGACGAATACCTGGTGCAGCCTGTGGATGATGAGAAAATGATGCAGGGTGCCATCCGAGGCATGATGGATTCACTCGGTGACCCTCACTCAGGATATATGGATCCAGTCGAGTATAGTGATGCAACTGCACCTCTGGAAGGTTATTCCGGTATCGGTGCCTGGGTTAATACCGAAGGTGAATATCCTGACGATCACTGAACCGATGAAAGACTCACCCGCTGAAGCTGCTGGATTAAAAGCTGGTGACCAGATCATTGCCATCGATGGTGTGGATATGACCGGAACGCTGGCTGAGCTTGCCCGCCAAAAAGTGTTAGGACCAGCTGATACCCAGGTGGTATTAACCATCCTGCGGGAAGGGGTTGAACAACCCTTTGATGTGACCGTTACGCGTGCCCAGATATCCATCCCCAGCACAGAATACAAAATGCTGGATAATCAATATCGCCTATATACGCTTGAATGCGTTCAGTAACACCTCCGGTGAAGAGCTGCATGCTGCCCTGGAGGAGCTGCTGGCTCAAAATCCAACCGGTCTGATCCTTGACCTGCGGTATAACTCTGGTGGATACCTGGATGCTGCCATCGATGTGGGATCAGAATTCCTGCCGAATGGTGTGGTGGCATTTGAAGAATATGGCAGATGGCACCCGTGATACATTCAATGTCTACCGGAAATGGGATTGCAACCAAGATCCCGATGGTTGTCCTGGTAAATGAATGGTCAGCCTCAGCATCTGAGCTGGTAGCTGGAGCACTTCAAGATCGTGGACGTGCACAGCTGGTGGGTGTGACGACATATGGAAAGGGTACCGTGCAAAATTGGATCGCTTTATCAGGATAATGAAGGTGCAATTCGGGTGACGATTGCCCGCTGGCTTACTCCCAATGCACGTAACGTCACCGACACAGGTTTGACCCCTGATATCGAAGTGAAGATTTCCGATGCAGATACACAAGCTGGGATAGACAGCCAATTAAATCGGGCAATCGAGATTCTTTCCCAACCTTAATCTGAATGATGCAACCTATGTCTGGAATTTTGCGTTAAATAGATGAGGATAAATAATGTAGGAGGTAGGTTATGTTATTCTTTGATCCAACATACATGCTGTTTATGATCCCAGCATTTATATTAATGTTGATTGCACAGGGATATGTTAATGGTGCGTATAAGAAATGGAGTCAGGTGATGGCACGCAGCCGTTTAACCGGCTGCACAAGCAGCTGAACGCCTGATTTCAGCAGGTGGATTGAATGTGAACGTCGATGCAATCCGTGGCAATCTCACCGATAACTATGATCCTCGTCAAAAAGTACTTCACCTCTCTGAAGGTGTATACAACAGCTCTTCAGTGGCATCACTTGCCATCGCTGCTCATGAGCTCGGTCATGCGATGCAAGACCGGGATGGTTACTTTCCCTTACGTTTGCGGGCTGCTATGGTTCCGGCGGTTAACATTGGTTCTTATCTGGGATGGATCCTGATCTTCATCGGGTTGACTGCTGCGACTGACAAACCTTGCCTGGTTGGGTGTGCTGGTCTTTTCAGGTGGTGCGATCTTCGCACTGGCAACCCTCCCGGTTGAAATAAATGCCTCTGCACGTGCCAAAGCACTCTTGACCAATACTGGCATGATCGTCGGTGAAGATGAACGGCGCGGTGTAAACAATGTATTAAATGCAGCTGCCCTGACTTATGTAGCCGGTCTTGTCACTGCTGTGATGCAGCTGCTTTACTTTGTCTCCTTGGTTGGGGGTATCGGTGGGCGCAGGCGCTAAGCTAGTCCTGAATACCAACCTTTGCAGGAGAACCTGACGAAAATCTCCTGCGAAGGTTGGTATAATCCACCTTCATGCGGAAATTCGTCATCGCAATCGCATTATTCCTGGGGTTTATCTTTGTCGTCGCAAAACTCGCAGAACTACAAAACATTGCAGAGACATTACAAACCGGGATCTGGTGGTTCATTGGTCTCGCACTCATCATCGAGTTCCTTTGGTTCATAAATTGTGGAGCTTCATTCCGGGCGATTTACCGTGCCTTGGGGATTGAAGAACAGCTGGGGACATTATCCCTGATCGTTTCAGCTGCCAATTTCATGAATATCGTCGCACCTTCCGGCGGGGTAAGTGGATTGGCGATCTTTATGAGTGAAGCACGTCGAAGGAATTATTCCCCTGCCCGGGCAGCGATTGGCAGGTGTGCTTTTCCTGTTGTTCGATTATCTGGGTTTGATCGGGATTCTACTGGTCGGTTTGATCGTCTTGATCAGGAGAAATGACCTGACATTGATCGTGATCATTGCTTCATGCGCTTTGGTGGGGTTGGCAATGTTGTTTGCCTTTTTACTTAAACCTCGGATCTCAATCTGCGCTGGCTTTGGGAAATGCCCTGGCAAAAATTGCGCATTTTGTCAATCGGGTGATTGCGTCCATTCATTCACCGGGATTATCTTATCCGAAGCCCGTGCGCATGAATTTGCACATGACGCAGCTGAAGGCTTGATCAAATTGCGCAGTGAGCCAAAAAGTATGCTCATGCCGTTATTCCTGGCACTGACCAATAAAACCGCTCTGATCATCATTCTAACCCTCGTTTTCCTGGCCTTTAAAGTACCGATCTCCATCGGGACGATCATCGCCTGTTTCAGTATCGGCTACCTGTTTGTAATTATCTCCCCCACCCCGGCAGGCATTGGAGTGGTGGAAGGCGCACTTACCCTGGCACTCACCTCAATGTATATATCCCTTGAAGATGCAGCCGTGATTACCCTCAGTTATCGTGGGATCACATTTTGGATCCCCTTGTTATTTGGGATGATCTCATTACGGGTGCTTGAAAAAGTGGGGATTAAGCCCAATTCAAATAATAACCACACCGAAATTGATGTTTGACCAAACCTCATCCATCGGTTATAATCGACAATCGTTTAATCAACCGGTAAATTTATTCAAAGGATTTAGGTAACATAGAATGCCAAAGCGAACTTATCAACCAAAAATTCGTCGCCGACTACGCGTGCATGGTTTCCGGCAACGAATGTCAACTGCTGATGGGAGGAAGGTTTTACAAGCCCGTCGTCTTAAAGGGCGCTATCGTCTGACCGTCATAAAGAATAATCACGTTAAGAAGATCAACTGGCGTGGGTGAACCGCAATTTCCGTCTGACACAATCAACAGATTTCAAGCGGGTGAGGCGTTTTGGAAAGTCTTATGCTCACCCGCTTGTTGTGTTGGTTGTGCTTCCCGCGGATGGAAGTGACCCACTCGTTTTGGAGTGACTGCTGGTCAGGTCAGTGGGTAATGCAGTTCAAAGGAATAGAGCCAAACGATTGATTACGAGAAGCCCTGCGACCTCTTCTACCCCTGGTACATCCAGGTTGGAAGGTCATTCTGATATCACGGAATCCAATCCTGCAACGCAAATCTGACCGAAATCAATGTTGCCCTGCACCAGCTCTTCTTAAAAGCAAATTTGATTAATGAGAGTAATGAATAACGAAACTTCTCATGAAACAGAAAGCCCGATCGAACCCCGATTACGCGATCTGCCCATAACTTTTTGGAACCTGCCACGTATACCATTATTGGCACTGATACGTCTTTATCAAATGATCATCTCACCCACCCTGCCTGAAGGAACTTGCCGTTTTTATCCATCCTGTTCGCATTACGGCTACCAGGCGATCTATAAATATGGTGCTTTTAAAGGCAGCCTGATGGCTGCCTGGCGTGTTTTACGCTGCAATCCATTCAACCATGGCGGATTTGATCCTGTACCCTAGAAAAGATAACCGATGAAATCAAAAAAAATAATCCTGATCAGCACTATTGATATTATTAAGCATATTTATCTCAGCGCATGCAGCAGCACAATTTATGCATCCACCGGTTGGCATGGACTGACTGCCAGCTACTGATACAGCCTACCTTGCAGCGGGGAACCAGGTGTATGCAGTGGATTTGAAAACTGGAACTGAGAAGTGGCGCTATCCACTGCAAAGCTAAATGCCAAAATTGCTTTTTATGCCAATCCTGTTCTTACCGAGGATGGGCAATTGCTTGTCCCCAGTTATGATCACAAACTTTATAGTCCATAGACCCTGCGACAGGTGCCGAGAATTGGTACTCTTCGCTGGCTCAACCAATCGCCTGATAGCTAGCCCCCTGGTTACAAAGAATATGATTTACCAACCATCCTCAGATTGGACAGATTTACGCAATCAATATGACAGGCAAGCTGGTTTGGGATTTTACAACCGGTGGACCGATTTGGGCTCAACCAGCCACCGATCCTAATTGTGGTTGTGTTTATGTTGCCTCGATGGATCATAAAGTATATTCTCTCGATGCATCTGACCGGGGCAATGAAATGGGAAAGCTAGATCTTGGGTGGTGCATGGTTGGCACACCCGCAGTAAGCACGGATGGAACTCTCTATGTAGGCACGTTTGGTAAAGAAATGATTGCTTTGGAGTACGAACGATGGATCCATTAAATGGCGCTTCGCCACCCAGGATTGGGTCTGGTCCGGACCGGTATTAGTCGAATAATTCCTTATTTTTTGGAGACTTATCTGGGTATTTCTATAGCCTGGATGCAACCAATGGCACCTCTTTATGGAGAATCCAACGCCCGAACGCAATTGTTAATACACCCGCTCGTGGCAGGAGATAATCTATACTTTACAACCGAGACGGATACCTTGTCTATTGTAAGCACAGCAGGAGATATCGTAAGCAGCCCAGATGATCGGTGGAGTGATATATTCATCTCCGGTTATCGTTGGAGATACAATCCTGGTTGCACCCACCGGATTTGATTCGCTGCTGGTTGCCCTGGATCTGAATGGCACACCAGAAGTGGCCGTTCACACCTGCCAAATAATGGTATAAGTATAGTAAATACGGAGAAAATCCTACTATGTGGAATACAATCATTCTCGCACCGATGGTCAACGTTTTGATATGGATTTATAACTTACTCTTCCATAATTTCGGACTTGGCGATCATTATCTTTACCATCGTCATCCGCCTGATCACCTACCCGCTCACTGCCCAACAGCTGAAGAGCCAGTCTGAAGATGCAGGAACTTCAAGGGTCGAAGAAGTGGCAGGAGATCCAGAAAAAAGTATAAGGATGACAAAGAGAAGCTGTCCCAGGAACAAATGAACATCTATAAGGAGATGGGGATCAACCCGCTTGGCTCTTGCCTGCCATTAATCATCCAATTCCCCATCATGATCGGTCTCTACCAATCCATCTCGCTGGCCATGGCAGCTGCACCGATCCAATTGTTAAACCTAAGCCGATCTCTATATTCCTTCATCCCTGCCGCCCAGCTCATTCCATTAAACAGCAAATTCCTGTGGCTGAACCTGGGTCTTACCAGAGATCAGCTACACCGTTAATTCCACTCCCATTTCATTCCGCTATCGGATTTGCAGTACCTATCCTGACCATCATTGTGGTCGTCACTACCTACCTGCAATCCAAATTGATGACCCCACCACCGGCCAATCCTGCGATCAGGGTGCCCAGATGTCAAAAATGATGAATTTGTATATGCCCCTCCTCATGGGTTGGATTTCTCTTACCCTATCCTCTGGGTTGGCGCTCTACTTTATCGTCAGCAATGTCCTGGGTATTGCCCAGTACGCCGCCATGGGTAAAATCCATTGGAGCAACCTGTTACCCAAGAAAAAAATCGCCGCTGCGAAATCAACTAAATAAGTGGTTAATCATTATTGAGAAATAAACTATGAATTCACAACATGCGACCCTTGAAATCATTGCCCCTACCATCAATGAGGCTATCGAGAAAGGTTTAGCCGAGTTGGAGTTAAGCCGGGATGCTGTTGATATAGAAATTCTAGATGAAGGTAGCCGGGGATTGTTCGGTCTAGGATCTCATCAGGCACGTGTTCGCTTGATCGTCAAGACAAAACTGCCAGAATCCACCGAATCAGACAGTAATCGTCCACTCGTGAGTGAGTCCGTATTACACGGAAGTAGCTGAAGAAGAACCGGCGGTTAAACCCATTCGGATCCCGCCTGCAAATGCGAAGGAGCAAATTCCTTTACATGTAGCTCAGGAGACAGTCAGTGAGCTGCTGGTGAAGATGCACATCGACGCTCAGGTTGAAGCTTCGTACGGTGAGGTTGATGATGTGCGGGGAACACGTGCAATATTAGTCGATATTTCAGGCAAAGATTTAAGCGTCCTGATCGGTAAACGCTCCGAAACCCTGAATGCATTGCAGTATATCTGCCCGTCTGATCGTCAGCAAAGAGCTTGGAGAAAATATCACCCTGGTGATCGATGTGGAAGGCTATCGTACACGGCGTGAACGCCAGCTACGCCAGCTTGCCCATCGCATCGCTGAACAGGCAATTAAAACCGGGCGTAAGCAAACTCTCGAACCCATGCCTCCCAATGAACGTCGCATCATTCACATGGAGCTGAGGGATGATTCTCATGTGACCACCGAGAGCTTTGGGGAAGAACCTCATCGGAAAGTGACGATCATACCAAAAGAATAAATATTAAGTACAAGGATGCTGTTTTGATAGATCAAGACAGCATCCTTTTTATTTCAGGTATAATTTATCCATGTTCAGCCTTGCCCCGCTTGAACCCATTAACTACCTGATTATTGGTCATCTGACTTATGATCTGACACCTGCCGGACCTCGCATTGGTGGGACTGCTGCGTATGCTGGATTAACTGCCCATGCTTTGGGCTTGCGTGTAGGGATTGTCACCTCCTGGGGAGGAGAATTACCCCTTGGAAATTTGAAACATATTCCCATCATCAGTTACCCTGCTGAGCATTCGACCACTTTTGAAAACATTTACACTGATAAGGGACGTATTCAAATCGTCCACACCGTCGCACCACAGCCTGGATTATCACCTCATCCCCGAACCCTGGAGGCAAGCCCCAATTGTACATCTTGGTCCGGTCGCCCAGGAGGTTGAGCCAGGATTGGTCAGGCATTTTCCCAACGCTTTGGTAGGGGTTACCCCACAGGGGTGGTTGCGTGCCTGGGATGAGAATGGTCATGTCCAGACCTACAGAATGGCCAGAGGCTGCCTTCACCCTGCAGCAATCGGGTGCAGCAATATTAAGCGTTGAAGATGTGCAGAATGATAAATCACGCATCGAAGAAATGGCTGCCGCCTCACGCATTTTGGTGGTTACCGAGGGCGCAGCTGGTGCAAGGGTATATTGGAATGGTGATGTCCGACGCTTCCGGCCACCTCAGGTGGTTGAGATCGATTCGACCGGTGCAGGTGATATATTTGCAGCCGCTTTCTTTACCCGCCTTTACCTGACCCGCGACCCGTGGGAGTCTGCCCGGTTTGCCAACCAAATTGCTGCCGCTTCAGTCACCCGACGAGGCTTGGAAGGGATCCCAACGCCAGAGGAAATCCAGGAATATTTGATCGAGGTACTTTAATGGGGCGGATCTATACGATTGCCAACCAGAAAGGCGGCGTCGGAAAAACAACCACTGCTGTCAATCTGGGCGCTTTCATGGCAAGCCTTGGTCAGCGTATCCTGCTGGTTGACCTGGATCCACAAGCAAATGCTTCTTCCTGTCTGGGAATTGACAAACGAACGGTAAAAAATAGTGTCTTACGATGTCATTATCGGTGCAACTCCTGCGATTAAAAAATATTCTATATAACCAACGCCTGAAATTATCCCTCCTGCCATCATCCCCTGCCCTGGCAGGTGCTGAAGTTGAGCTCGTTTCGGTAATCGCCCGTGAAACCCGATTAAAGGAAGCCCTACAACCGATTATCGACCGCTACGACTACATTCTTATCGATTGCCCGCCTTCCCTTGGGTTACTCACCTTGAATGGTGTCGTAGCTGCCAAGGATGGTGTATTAATCCCAGTTCAATGTGAATACCTAGCACTGGAAGGCATCGGGCAGCTTAATCAAACTTTATCACGCATTCGCACTGCGCTTTTCCCCACACTTACATGTGCGCGGTGTCATCTTGACCATGTTCGATGTCCGCACCAAGCTGAGTGCAGATGTCGTCCGTGAAATCAACCGTCACTTTCCCAGCCAGGTTTTTTCAACCATCATTCCGCGATCAGTCCGCCTGGCAGAAGCGCCTTCCTATGGGCAGCCAATCTCGGTATATGCTCCCGGCTCAAATGGTGCGATTGCTTATTCCAACCTGGCACGTGAGATCCTGGTGGGTGACGGTGTATTGCTTCCTGAACCGATTCAAACCCTAGTGAGCACAGAATGACAAAAAAAACTGGTCTAGGTAGAGGGCTCGATGCCCTCATTCCCGCAGGAGAATTCACTCCAGAATCTCCACAACCACAGCATCCAAGCGGCTTCGAGACTTTGCCCATTGCAAATATCAGCCGCAACCCACGCCAACCACGTTCCCAAATGGATCAGGAAGAACTGGCAGAACTGGCTGCTTCCATTCGCGAAAATGGCATTCTGCAGCCATCTGATCGTCAGCCCGACTGATGAGCCGGATAAGTACATACTGATTGCAGGTGAACGGCGTCTTTTAGCTGCCGGTATGGCAGGGCTTGAAACTGTGCCAGTCATCGTGCGTGAAGCCTCCGAACAACAACGCCTTGAGCTGGCACTCATCGAAAATGTTCAGCGAGCAGACCTTACCCCACTTGGAGGCAGCTGAAGCATACCGCCAGCTGGTGGATGATTTTAACCTGTCGCATGAGCAAATCGCCCAACAACTGGGTAAAAGCCGTGTCGCCATCACCAATACCTTACGCCTGCTCAAGCTACCTGATGATGTGCGCCAGGCACTTGCCAGTGGTGAAGATTAGCGAAGGGCACGCACGGGTTTTGCTCAGCCTGCCGAACCCACAGGCACAATCGGCTGTGCTTCAGACAATCATCAAACACGAGCTGAATGTCCGGAAAACTGAAGATCTGGTACGTAAATTTCTCGGCCAACGACCACCCTCCCCCAGCAAAACCCGCTCCAAAACCCGATGTGTCGTTCCTTGAGGAACGACTTACGCGAACGCCTGGGGACAAGGGTCAATCTACACCCTCGAAAAAAAGGTGGCACCCTCGTCATCCATTATTATTCAGATGAGGAGTTGGATGCATTGATCTTACGCATCCTTGGTCAGAATGAGTGACCCACCGAATATGCTCGTCATCCATAACGCCAACCTTCATACCTTCAGATCCCTACAGCCCTTTAGCCACCGCCCTTGCCATCGATCATGGCAGCGTCATCGCGGTTGGTACAGATGATGAAATCCTATCTTCATTCTCCACAACCGATATTATTCAATGCCGGAGGTCGACCATCATTCCTGGTCTCACCGATGCCCATATCCATTTGGAAGAATATGCCCTTAGCCTGCAAAAGATTGATTGTGAAACATCAACCCGGCAGGAGTGCCTGCAACGGATCGCAAAACGTGTAAATACCCTCCACCCGGTGAATGGATCCTGGGTCATGGTTGGAACCAGAATAACTGGGCTGAAGGATACGGTACTGCATGCTTTCCTGGATGGGATTGCTCCCAACAATCCAGTCTACCTGACTCACAAATCACTCCATTGTGGTTGGGCGAATTCCAGTGCCCTCCACATGGCGGGAATCACCCGTAATACCCCCGACCCTCTGGATGGGCGGATTGGGCATCACGCAGATGGTGATCCAGATGGTATTCTATTTGAATCAGCAATGGGCTCTTCTTGAGAGGGTCGATTCCCGAACCCAGCCTGGAACAAGTGGTCCAAGCCCTACAGCTTGCAATACCCAATCTTTGGCAGATGGGTCTCACCGGAGTACATGATTTTGACCAGTCGTTGTTTTTCGGCCTTACAAGTCCTTCACCAACAGCATGAGCTGAAACTGCGCGGTGCAAAAGGCCTCCCTTTGGAAAATTTACCTCATGCGGTTGAAATTGGGCTTCGCATCAGGTTTCGGTGATGACATTGCTGCGAATTGGCTCGGTAAAATTGTTTGCAGATGGTGCACTGGGTCCGCATACCGCGGCAATGCTTCAGCCATATAATGATGAACCTGACAACCTGGGTATCCTGATGATGGATGCTGAGACAATCATTGAGCATGGACATCTGGCAGTGAAAATGGTCTCAGCCTGGCTGTGCATGCGATTGGCGACCGGGCTAATCATGAGGTCCTTAATGCCTATGCGCAATTAAGGGATTTCGAACGTATCAATACCATTCCTTTACCAAAACTAGCTTCGCCACCGCATCGAGCATGTCCAGGTTATCCATCCGGATGATATCCATCGCTTCTCGGACTTGAATATCATTGCCTCCATGCAGCCCATTCATGCAACCTCAGATATGCTGATGTCTGATCGTTGTTGGGGCGATCGATCTGCTTTTGCGTATGCCTGGCGCAGCCAGCTAGCGCATAATGTCACCTGGTTTTTGGCTCTGATGCACCGGTGGAATCCCCCAACCCATTTTTGGGGATTCATGCTGCAGTCACCCGCAGGCGGGCGGATGGCAGACCTTCAGCTCAAGGTTGGTACCCAGAACAACGTCTGACCGTCGGTGAAGCTCTCCAGGCTTATACAACTGGTCCAGCTTATGCTGCTGGAATGGAAGACCGGCTTGGCAAGCTTGCTCCTGGCTATCTGGCCGATCTGCTCATTTTGAACGATGATCCATTTTCATGCCCTCCCGAGGCAGCTATTGGACCATTAAACCCACTGGCCACGATGGTTGGTGGTGAATGGGTTTATTCAGCTGGAATAAAAAAGCGCTGGATGTGATTCCAGCGCTTGGGAATTAATTTAGCTTATCCAGCTAGTATGGTACTTCCGATTGTGATCGGTTCTGTCCGAACCAGGTCAGCAATCACCACCAGTCGGTTCAAATAACTGTGAGTTTCCTGATCCCAATCTACACAGGTGATCATCGAAATCTGGGGATTATCAGAAGGATAGGTTACTGACATATCTCCATCATCCGTCACCTTGCTCTCGCGCACTTGATAAGTGTATATATTTTTCTCCGTGTACAGCAAGACCAGTTCACCATTTGGTAGCTCGTCCAGATGACGGAATGGACCATCGCCCATTCCAGCGACGGTGACGTGACCAGCCAGCCCGGTATTACCTCCCAACCCTGGCCAGGAAGTATTTCCCATCCACGCCACTTCCTGTCTCAGTCCGGTGATCATCCAGGTAAAGCCATCATATGGCACATATTTGACTTCAGTATCCAGTGAATGGCTGGAATTACAATCCGCACCATCGCACTCGTATCCGGTCCAACTTCACCAGGTTGCGGTGTGACCGTGATCTCAGGTGTTGGGATCGGATAGTTCGGAAGAGTCACTATGGGAATCACTGCATCAGGCGTGGAGAATGCAGAGGCTGGTAACCAGGGTAGGGTTGTCACAGATGGATCCAAAGGTTGCACCTGTGCAAAGACCCCATTATCAGTTGGTGTCACCTCATAATCTTGAGCTTGTCCGACTCGGTTTAAATAAACCGGATGAAGAGGCTACGGCAATAGAACCAACCAGGATCAACAGGGTTCCTCCAACAATCATCCACAGCCTGTCTTTATAGTTACGCTCTTTAGACCATACCACCATGATTATCAAGATACCACCCAAACCGAGTAATAGCATACCAGGGATCATCGCAACAGGTTTTATCCTCTCCTGACGCCAGTTCAAAGGCAGATCACCCGTCGGCGGTAAGGTTTGAAACACCACTTGGTAACCGACACTGGATGTGATCGATTTCGTCTGGTTGTAAGTCATTGTCACAACATTAGTCTGGGATTCTGTACGTGAGAGGGTTGAATTGACCTTTACTCCAGTTACGATGGTGATACTATCACCAGGATTAACATCCCCAATTGAGGCAATGAATGAGTGCGTAAGCTTGGTAATTGTTCCCTTACTTGTCGTTACCGTGAGTACGTCAATATACGTCGGGAAAGAGTCAACAACGATGTTATCGATGGTCGGTCCAGTGCCTGTGTTCCCAATTTTAATGGTGAAAGTTAAGCTTTCATTTACTCTTGCTTGTGAGGGTGAGACGGAGATGGAAAGGGATGCACCAGGAATTAATGTTCCAGTAGCTGTGGAGGTGGGTGTTACGGTTGGCGTATGTTGAGTGCCAGTCAATGTCGGAGTTGGAGTCTTCGTTGAAGTACTCGTAGGCGTCACTGCAGCAGTCGAGGTTTCGGTTGGGGTGTCTGTGGGTGTGGGTGTTGGCTTTGTGCTATCTGTGCTGGTAGGGGCCAACGTAGACGTTCCGGTTGGGGTCGATGTTACGGTATCAGTGAGTAAAATTGTCTGATTTATATGAAAACCATCTAACTCATCAGGCAAAAAAGGAAGATCCCCTAACCTATCAAAGTCTTGTGCAAATGAAGCTGATATAGGAATAAGTATTAAACCTGTAAATATCAATATTCCCAATATAAATATGAATATCCTGGGGTTGACTTTCAAATGCTTATCCCGTCCTTACTTCAAATGTTTCATATACTCTTTATTCTATAATCATTGCCGTGCGTAAAAAAAATTATAAAGGAAGCCTTATAAATATTATAACACTACAGATTAGTCTTGTATAAAATTTTTGATGCAACGCTTATAGGTCGGAGGCATCTAACTCAATGGATATTCTACAACATCTCAATATTAACTGTGTACAAACTTGTTGCACAAGCGACTCAAGGATGAGATCGTCGCATGAATAAATGAATTGATAGAAACTTAGTTTTTTTATCCTGTAAGGCAAAATTAGATCACAAAAAAACAATGTGAATCATGTGACAACTCCCTCTAGCTTTTGGAATAAATTATTCTGCTTTCTGACAAATTATTTATATGCAATTACGGCATCGACCAAAAAGCCGTTAAGCTTCAAGGAGTAAAGGATAGCTCTTTTGGTGCATCGTTGTCACCCCCACCTGAAAATTCTGCCATCAAGCTGTGGTGCTCGCCCAACCGTGTACGTAGAAACTTCCATGGTCTAAGCCTAGATGTTCAAGGCGGATAAGTTTCACGAATGAGCGATGCGATATAATGTCAACGGTGTTTCACACACATATTAATGATGGTGCAGGTGTATGTTGTTGGGTGCTGTGCCTGAGGCATATCTTCTTCAAATAGATAAAGATTACTGAAGAATTTTAGCATTTCCATTGACTCAGATGGATCAACAAACAAAGAAGCACAAGATAAATCTACGCCAATTTTTCCCATTGATATTAATTGGCTTGGGATTAATCATCTTGGGATTGGTCGCTATCAAGGTGCTTACCAGCGGTAATTTTTCCTCTGACTATTCGGTCGTACCGTCCGTGGTGAATTTCCCTGCACCAGAGCTAACTTTGAATGATCTGAATGGTAGGAAAGTTAATCTCTCCGATTACCGTCAAGATATCGTCTTGATCAACAACTGGGCTACCTGGTGCCCACCCTGCAAAGCAGAGATGCCAACCTTGATAAAATACTATCAAGGCACATTCGAATCAAGGTTTTATGTTGATCGGAATCGATGCAGGTGATCCTGCCGAGGATGTGGCCAAGTTTTGTTGAAGAATATAGGCATCACTTTCCCGATCCTGCTGGACCCAAACAATAAGTCATTGATCGCTTTTCATAATGACAGCTTGCCCAGCTCGTATGTGATCGATCATGATGGAAATGTAGTCCTGGCCTGGACGGGTCCAATCAATCTGGCAATGCTTGAAAAATATCTAACCCCGCTTTTGGAGCAATAAATTATGGAAGCAAAAGTAATCTGGAAGAATAAACTATCCTTTACCAGCACAGGAGAAAATGGATATCACTATCCCTTTGAGATGCCGAACCTGCAGTTGGCGGTGAAAATGAATGGGTTTGAACCCATGGAGCTGATTGCCATCGGCTTGGCAGGCTGCACAGCGATGGATATGATATCCATCCTGCAGAAAAAACGTCAGGATGTGACCTGCTTTTGAAGTGCAGGTACACGCAGAACGAGCAACTGAATTCCCTAAAGTGTTTACCAATATCATCATTGAATATCTCGTTGAAGGGCATAATGTGGATCCTGCAGCAGTGGAGCGTTGCAATTGAGCTTTCGGCCACAAAATATTGCCCTGCTCAGGCCATGCTGAGTAAAGCCTGTAAAATTGAGCATAAATATTCAATAAAAGATGCAAAATAATCCTCAGGATATTTCGTATAATTAGTTCCAGGATATAATCGTGTTCTAGCATTAGATAATCATCGGGATGACAGAATATCCATCTTTGTGATATAGTATTGGTATGCGATCAGCCGTAGTTAAATAATATAAAGGCGTGAGGCAAGGTGACTAAAGATAATACTATTGAAAACCTGCTGTCGTTTACAAATGCATAGAAGATACACACCTTAATATACTAAATCTCCAAATAATATTAGCTTCAATTCAAGGATTGGTGACTGATTATCATGCCAGTCAGATCGTCAATTCATCCTGCAATCAGTTTAATCATGTTATTTGAGATAAAATACACAAATACATTAGCAAAAAGCATTGCGTATTGATTGCATAAATACTAATATACATGCTATAATATAACAGGTAATAAATTCCCCCCTTACCAGTAATTAGCCCTAATAATTTTCCTGGCTTCCCGCCTTAATTATTGTTGTTATATGCTGAAATTCGGCGGGGGTAATGAAAATAAATATTTTCATGTGAAAACTCAAAATCTTACATCAGAGAAGATAAACTATGAAAGTAATTGAATTACAAACTACACCCCTGGATCATCTTCGTCAGATGGCCAGGGATCTCAATGTTCAGGAGGCAAACCGCCTGAAAAAAGACGACCTCATTTTAAAAATTCAACAAGCCGAAGCTGAACGGGATGGCCTTGAGCTGCGCGGAGGCATCCTGGAGATCATGAGCGATGGGATGGGTTTCCTGCGCTCAGGTCACTACCAACCCGGAGCTTTCGATGTCTACGTCTCCCAATCTCAGATCCGAAGGTATAACCTGCGGGATGGTGACCTGATCATTGGTCATGTCCGACCTCCACGTGAATCTGAAAAACATTATGGCTTGCTCAAAGTTGAGACCGTCAATGGTATTGATCCCGAAGAAATTCGCAACCGCCCTGCCTTTGAAAGCCTGACCCCAATCTTCCCAGATAAACGTTTCAATCTGGAAACAGACCGCCACACCCTGGCGACACGCCTGATCAACATGGTAACACCTATTGGGCGTGGTCAGCGTGGTTTGATCGTCTCACCACCTAAGGCTGGTAAAACCACAATCTTGAAACAGCTTGCCAATGCAATCTCGACCAATCATCCGGATGTCTACCTGATGGTCGCCCTGATTGGTGAGCGCCCAGAAGAAGTGACCGATATGGATCGCTCTGTGGATGCAGAAGTGATCTCATCCACATTCGATGAGCCAGTCACATCGCATGTGCGGGTGGCTGAAATGGCCTTGGAACGTGCGAAACGCATTGTGGAAACTGGTCGGGATGTGGTCATCTTGATGGACTCAATCACCCGTCTGGCACGTGCATATAACCTGGTGGTCACACCTTCTGGGCGAACACTATCCGGTGGTATTGATCCATCGGCACTTTATCCACCCAAACGATTCTTTGGTGCTGCCCGTAATATTGAAGAAGGTGGCTCGCTAACCATCATCGCCACCTGCCTGGTCGATACAGGCTCACGCATGGATGACGTGGTGTACGAAGAGTTCAAAGGTACCGGAAACATGGAGCTCCTGCTTTCCCGCCGGTTACAGGAACGGCGTGTATTCCCTGCCATCGATATCGAACGCTCTTCCACCCGCCGTGAAGAGCTGCTGCTGGGACCAGATTTAACTCCGCGGGTCTGGCTGATGCGGCGCATGTACGACCAGATGATCGCTGCACCTCCATTTGGTGCTGGTATGGATCCTGCTACCGCCACTGAAGCAATCCTACAGCGTCTCTCGAAAACTGATGATAATCTTACCTTCCTCGAAACCCTAAACGAAGACCAGGATTAACCAGCTTATTGGTATAGACCGCAGTCAGGTCATAATGCAGTTATAATAAACGCGCCTATAATTGGTATTGCTCATGGATGAGAAATTAAATAAAGACTCGAACCCATCAAGAACAGCTCCAAAACCTGCTGTTCCAAAGGCAGAGTCCGGGAACCAAATGGTTGATTCTTGACTGGCATATGGATGCTGGCATATGAGCCTGGTGTTATTAGCTGGTTATCTTGGATGGCGTGTTCAATCCACACAGGCTGCTCACTCCCTAACATCACCCCTACGCCACATCCAAACTGCTCTACTGGCTTCATCATCTAAAATCCAGCTACCGCGGACTGCCCAGTTATTTTAAGGTGATTCCTGAAGAGGGGATTATCAGGCGAACAACGTTGCATACAAATATCCCTACCCGACCGCGCACCGAGGTGATCGAATATTCCGTCACCACTGGTGATTCGGTATTTGGCATTGCACAGAGCTTTAACCTTCATCCCGAAACCATCCTTTGGGCGAACTATGATCAGCTGAATGACTCACCCGATATGCTCGACCCCGGGATGACGCTGAATGTTCCACCGGTGGATGGGGTATATTACCAGTGGCAAGAAGGTGATACACTGGATTCAGTTGCTGCGAAAATTCGATGCCAAGGTGCAGGATATCCTCAGCTGGGAAGGCAATAATTTTGACCTGACCAATCCCCAGGTCGAACCAGATGCAATGGATCATGATCCCGAATGGTCACCGTGAATTTCGCCAATGGCTGGTGCCAACCATTGCCCGAGCCAATTCCGGTGTTTCAAAATCAGTCCTCGGTCCAGGTGCATGTGAGGGGAATTATGATGGTGCTTATGGTTCTGGTGCATTTGCCTGGCCGACTGCTTCTCATACCCTTTCGGGGAATGATTATTGGTCTGGTCACCTTGGAATTGATATCGCAGGCTCACTCGGGGATGGAGTATTTGCCTCAGATGCAGGTGTGATCGTATTTGCGGGTTGGGCGAATGGTGGTTATGGTTATATGGTGATGATTGACCATGGCAATGGATACCAGACTCTATATGCCCACTTGAGCTGCGGTCAGTGCTGGTTGTGGTCAAAGTGTATATACTGGCTCCTATATTGGTGCAGTTGGCAGCACAGGTAATTCGACCGGGGCGCATCTCCATTTTGAAGTACGCTATCTGGGTGGGTTTATCAATCCCTGGTATGTTTTACCATCACCATAAATATTGTACCAGCAATCTTTACAATTTACATACATTCAAACGTAATAATGAAAGGGAATGCCAATGCCAGAACATGACATGGATTTTAATACCCAGGTAATTGCAGAGACAGATAACCTGCATTATCAGGTATGGAAAGCCGATGAACCAGATGGAGAAACCACCTTCCATCTGGAATTAAATAATGTTACCGTCCATTTCTTCACTGAAGAATGGGAGGAATTCTTACAGCTGATTCGATTGTTGGGGAAAAAGTAAATCTCTCGATATGAAATATTCCGGATCAGACGGGTGTCTTCAGGGGATAGAAATCACCTGGGTCACATAAGGGATCACCGTCTCACATGGTTCGAGTGAGATGTGTGGAGACATGCTCCCAATCCATCGTAGATCTTGCTGCCCAGGATAGTGTACATGGCGTATGACAAGCAGCCTGAGCCAACGTGATAATCCGCAATCGTAAATTTCCATAACTCTTCATAACTGGATACTTCACCAGCAATTTTACCGGTGGCATTATATACAATTTGAGCCACTTGCTCACAATTTGCCAGCATGGTATGCGCTACCAGGTTGATGCTGGTATATATACTGGTTAAATCAATCCCAAACTCACAGTTCTCACAATCTGCATCTGCACTGGTTGCCAATGCACCACGCAGGATAGCTTGATTCTCAGCATCCAGCTTGAGATAACCAATTGAGCATTGTCTCTTGATTAAGCACCAGTGGGCAGAATTGGTTGAAAAATGATGGATTCCACAAGCAAGAGTGCATCCGCTCCATTATCAGTGATCTGACCCAATCCAAATTCCTTGGGTTGTCGGAATACACCCGGCCAAAACTGGCTTTCCTGAGCGAAAAGATTCTTCAACAACTGGGCAGGTACTTTTGTCGTCATTAGCAACTTGCATGATCTGGTCATCGAATTGGTTTTGCCAGATAATCACCTCCGGCATCGCCAGGTCCATACCACAGTTATCGGCATAACCATTCGAAAGCAAACCTCCGCTTGAGCAGGATGAAGCATCCACTGCACCCTGGGCAATCAACCGACCTGCCAGGTAAGAATATGGCTGTTCCGTCGCCAGGAAAGCTGTATCTTCAGGGGTGGATAACCAATCGGGCACACCCCCGACCGGTGGAAATGCCTGCCAGACCTGAGAGCATGTGGCAAGCTCGTTCCCCTGCCATTGGTTGGATATCACATCTACATACCAACCCCCACTTGTCGGAGAAGCAGCTCACACCACTATCAATCACCCGCACCATGGCAGTAAACATCGCGCTTGAATCCCCAAAACTCGAATCAGCCCAAAATTCGACCGTCGTGCCTGCCAATCTGGTAGGATGTAATTGAACATCACACGTACTTCCCAGGCAGGTTGTTTCGACCCCATCCATCTTTACGTGGATGGCTGTAATTTGCTCATTTGGTAAGGGTTCATCTCCCTCAAAGTGCAAGCTGGGTATGGTCGGGCACAGATTTTCCGGTGGAACCGGTAGTACACCCACTTAATGATACATATACTTGTGAGGGAGGTAAATCGACTTCGATTTCCTTCTCTGCAGGTGCACTGCCAATAAAATATAAATACAAGCCGATGCATCCAGATGGTGAGATATCGCCCTCATCCAAGCCGGAACAAGCTTGAGTATTAATCCATTGCTTATAAATTGTTCCACCGCAATCCGTTAAGTACGTCATCTGCAGTCGGCCAGCCTTCATGATCAATATACACATGGCATAAAAGGTTATTATCTGACCATTGAAGCAACCACCATTCATACCTTGTATATGTGATTACGATGGTAGACTTGCGAATAATTTCCCCACTGGTATCATCCTGCGGCGTGAACACTTCCTGTTCCAGATTATGAGTAATAATCAGGAACAGGCATACCAAAACACAAACGGAAAAGTCGTATCAGCTTTTCCATCCTGATTATACATTATCATGTATAGTCGGCGTTGTCAATATTGCCTTGCAGCAACAGATTAGCGCATGATAAACTGATATCCTGATGGGTGTAAAGATGATTGTTATAACTATTTTCTCTGGAGAATTCACTCACCTGGCATCATGATTCAGGTGGTCAAGATAACAATCAACCACACCTGCTTAACAGGCGTAAAACTTGCAAACAGCAGGTGAATACGTATAACTATAGAAAATACAGCTATGCCTCCTATTATTTACCTACTTGATGGACATGCTCTGGCTTACAGGGCATATTTTGCTCTAACAAGGGGTTCTTCGACTGCATTTACCACCCATGCGGGAGAACCTACCGCTGGTGTATTCGGCTTCACCTCCATCCTGTTGCGTTTGCTTGAACAGGATCATCCAGATTATCTGGCAGTCACCTTTGATACCGGAAAAACGTTTCGTGACAAGCTCTTCCCTGAATATAAAGGTACGCGGGCCAAGATGCCTGAAGACCTACGCCCTCAGATGGAACGCATCCGGCAAATTGTGGATGCCTTCAATATTCCCCGGCTGGAACTGGAAGGTTATGAAGCAGATGACGTCTTGGGTAGCCTTGCACATCATCTGGCAGCGGAAGGTTTTGGGGTCAAGATCATCACCGGTGATCGCGATCTGCTTCAGCTGGTAGATGACCGCATCCTGGTCAATTTGCCTGGTAAAACCATTGCTGACGCCAAGGATTATTTTACCAAAGATGTGATCGAGTTATTTGGGGTTAAACCCGACCAGGTGGTAGATTATAAAGCCCTGGTGGGAGATAAATCAGATAATATCCCGGGTGTGGCTGGCATTGGTGAAAAAACTGCTGCCTCACTGCTAAACACCTATGCAGACCTTGGATGGTATTTACTCTCACCTGAGTGATATCTCTGAAAGTACACGTAAGAAACTCGAAATAAACAAAGATAATGCCTATCTAAGCCAGAAACTGGCTACCATTGTCACCGATCTCGAGTGTAAAACTTGACCTGGACATGGCGCGTACCGAGCACTTCGATCCAGCCCGGGTGGAAGCATTATTCCGTGAGCTTGAATTTCGATCTTTGATGGGTCGCCTGACTGCGTTATACCCGGCATTTGGAAAATCCAGCTCGAAAAAACAAGAACAACTTTCATTATTCGCCCACTGCCACACCTGCAATCTAAGCCCACTTCCAAGCAAGAAGGAGAGATCACCGTTCATGTTGTCAATGACGAGCAAAGTTTGCATGAGATTGTTCAAGCGCCTGAAATCGTGCCAAAATCATCTCTTTCGACACAGAAACCACTTCCACAGACCAGATGCGGGCTGACCTGGTTGGAATTTCACTGGCAGTGGATGGTGAAGAGGGATGGTACATCCCAGTGGGTCACCAGGCAGAGCTCGGTCAACAGCTTCCGCTCAAACAAGTCATCGATGCATTAGCGAGATCCCCTGACCAGATCCTAAGCATTCCAAAGTTGGGCATAACCTCAAGTATGATTTCGTCATGCTTGGTCAGAAATGGTTTGCGTCCAACACCACTCACCTTCGATACCATGATCGCCGAGTGGCTGACCAATCCCACCTCCCACAATCTGGGGTTGAAAAATCTTGCCTGGGTGCGGTTGGATTTTCGCATGACCGAGATCACCGAATTGATTGGAACGGGTAAGAAACAGATCAGCATGGACCAGGTACCCATTGAAAAAGCAGCTTCCTATGCTGCCATGGATGCGATCGCAGTCATCCGCCTGTTCCCAGGCTTACAAACAGAGCTGAAAGCTAACTCTGCGCTGAAATTGTTTGAAGAGATCGAAATGCCACTCATCCCGGTGCTCGCAGATATGGAGATGACAGGGATTGCGCTGGATATTAATTTCCTCAAGCATATGTCAGGCGAGCTGCAAACCCGAATGAATGAATTGGAAAATAAGGTTTACGAGTATGTTGGTGAACGTTTTAATATCAATTCAACCCAACAATTATCCAATGCTATTTTTAACCGACTGAAACTGGTACCTCCCGATCGTACCCGCCGGACAGAAGCAGGGAATTATCTCCACCTCTGCAGAGGTGTTGGAAACATTGCAAGGTAAACATCCTGTGGTCGATCTTTTACTCGAGTATCGTGAGCTCTCAAAGCTGAAATCCACCTATCTGGATGCCTTACCTGAACAAGTTAACCCTCACACAGGCCGTGTTCATACTTCATACAATCAAGCCGGTAGCTGTCACTGGTCGGATTGCTTCATCCGACCCAAACCTTCAAAACATTCCCATCCGCACCGAGCTTGGGCGGCAGGTCCGCCAGGCATTTATCGCTGCACCAGGGCTTCACCTTATTATCAGTGGATTACTCGCAAGTGGAGCTGCGCATTGCTGCCCACATGTCCAACGATCAAGCCATGCTGGCGGCATTCCGCGCCAGATCAGGATATTCACACTGCCACTGCAGCAGCCATCCTGGGTAAGACGCTTGATCAGGTCACCAAGGATGAGCGGCGAAATGCCAAAGCCATCAATTTTGGCTTGCTCTATGGGATGAGCGCATTTGGACTCACCCGCAGCAGTGATCTCACCCTGGCTGAGGCAGAAGATTTTGTTGAAGCATATTTTCAACAATTCCCTGGTGTAAAGGGTTACCTGGATAATATGCGTCGCCTGGCAGCCAAACAAGGTTATGTAGAGACACTTCTTGGACGTACGACGCTATTTCCCAGGGTTAAAATCTGGTGGTAATCAGGCTACCCGTGCACGGGAAGAACGCGAAGCGATTAATGCTCCCATTCAAGGAACAGCCGCTGATATCATGAAAATCGCCATGTCTCGGGTATCACAGCTTTGAAAGAAAGTGGATTAAATGGTCACATGCTGCTTACAGGTACATGATGAGCTTGTGCTTGAATGCCCGCAAAAAGAGTTGAAAAAGACAGCTCAAATTAGTACGCACGATGATGGAAAATGCCTATAATTTAGTTATTCCCCTGAAAACAGAAGCTCGTTCATGGTCATGATTGGGGAGATTTATCAGTAATTGAAGAATAGGAAGCAATTATGAGTGGTGACCAACAAGAGTATCAAGATGCAATGAACCAGGGTCATTCTGCTGCCTGGGATCAGGATTGGGAGACTGCATCAACTTATTATCGGATGGCGATTAGTGAATTCCCGGAGAATATTAATGCTCTGACCAGCCTGGCATTGGCACTATTTGAGCTTCAGAAATATCCTGAAGCGCTGAATTATTACCTGCGTGCCGCTCAACTATCGCCCAATGACCCCATTCCATTGCAGAAAGTTGCTGAAATCCAGGAACGTATTGGGTGACTTGGGAAATGCGACCAAAGCCTATATGGATGTGGCTGAATTATTTGCCCGTAACAGGGATGTTGAAAAAGCTATTCACGGCTGGTCACACGTGGTGGCATTAAACCCTGAGTACATGACTGCTCACACTCGTCTTGGCACTGGTATATGAACGCTTGGGTCGCACTACCGTCGCCATCATTGAATATATTTCCATCGCCAGCCTGCTTCAAAGCCAGGGAAATATTCAAAAAGCAGATCCAAACCATTAAGCACGCATTGGAAGTAGTTCCCAACAGCAAGGAAGCCACCCTGGCATTGGCAATCCTGCAGACAGGGAAACTCTTACCGCGACCAAGCCGCCATCATGGTGGCACAGGGCCACTTAGTAATGTCGCAGGTTCGACCAGACTGATTCATCCCAAAAGCGGAGATGCAGATCGCCCAGCGCCTCGATCCGATTCAAGATGCCAAACAAAAAGCGTTGACTTTGCTCGCTGAATTACTTTTTGAACAGGAAGAAGCTCAAGGAATCCACAAGCCCGTCAGGGGTTTTACTCTCGATTGTAAAAGGTACGAGCAGTTATGGTCAACCTGCAATATGATCAAGCCAAGATCATCCTTCACCTGAGCCAGGCGATTGATATGCAATCCCATGGACAGGAAAAAAATGCAATCACAGAGCTGGAAAGTGCCATGGAGGCAGGTCTGGATAGTTCAGCTGCCTATTTTTTGTTGGGTTTCCTGCAATCCAAGAGCGATCAGCTGGATAAGTGCAGTGATCAATATTAAGAAAGTCAGTTCAGCATGAATTATTCGACCTCGGTGCACGCCTGCTGCTGGCATTGACCTTATATAAAATGGATTTAATCAAAGATGCTTCAATACGAATACCTGGAAGCCCTACGGATTGCTGATTCTGAGAGTGTGTCTGCAGATCAGGCTGAGGAATTAAGCCAATTATATGAACCGTTGATCGAATCATATACCCATCAATCAGACATGAAATTACAAAAAAGAATTTGCGAAAACATTAGCAAAATGTTGATCCGTCCTGATTGGCGAGATCAAGATCCAACATGCACGGCAGCAGCTACCCCACAACCAGAAGGATTCTGCCCCGGTGCCCCTGGCAGAAATGCTGACCGAGGCAACCAGTGGTCAGCTGGTGGAATCGCTGGCAAAAGTGAACCAGCTGGCGCGTGCCAATAAGCTGCTTACCGCAATGGAAGAAGCTTATTATGCGCTTAAATTTGCACCTACCTACTTGCCTTTGCACATTTGCATTGGAGATTTATTAGTTCAGGAAAATCGTGATTCCTGAAGCAGTGCTGAAATATTCCATCGTCGCCAGAAGTTATAGCAGTTCGTGGTGAAACCAATCGGGCAATTAGCTCTATTCAACGTAGTGTGCGAATTGAACCCTGTTGATATGGAAGCGCGAAATAACCTGATTGAGCTCATGGTTGCCCATGGTAATGCACAGGATACTATTCAGGAATATAGCAAGCTGGCAGAGACGTATTACAACCTGGCTGACCTTTCCATGGCTCGCAAGACATACTCGAATGCATTTCGTTATGCCCAACAATCCAACATTGATCGTGATACCAAAGTGAAGCTGATGCATCGGATGGCTGATATTGACATGCAAAGCCTGGATTGGCGCAATGCAATTCGTGTATTCGAGCAAATCCGCACCATGGAACCTGAAGATGGAAAAGCGCGCGATATGTTATTTGATCTAAATATTCGCCTGGGGCAGGAAAATCAGGCAATGTCTGAATTGGATAATTACCTGAATCATCTCATCAGTATTCATCGAACCACCGAAGCATTGGAATATATAAATACGAAAATAGCCGAAAATCAAAATCTACCTACCCTATATCGCCGCCTGGCTGAGATTTACCGCTTGTTAGGACGCAAGGAAGAAGCCATCAACCAGCTGGAAATATCCAAGGATATGTATCATTCAGGCTGGAAATCGCAAAGCAGCCATTGATTCGTTGATGACAATCCTGGCACTCAACCCAACCAATGTCAAGGTGTATCAAAGAATGTTGGTTGACTTAGCAGGAGGAGGAGAAAAATAGCAGCATAACCAATAGTATCATACTTAAGACGTAGCGCTAGTATGTGAGCGGTTTCTGAATATCATATTCCCCGGCCCTGAACCAATCTGCTCCGGGAAATTACGGATTGGATTAGGTATAGTCTAGATTTGCAATCGTGTCTGTTTAGTTGTGCTAGTAAATAATCCATCAAATCTGCTGTACTATCCAGGATAAGATCAGCTCCTGCTCGTTCAAGTTCCTTTTTTTCGCCAAAACCGCATAAAACACCCACCGTTTGAGCTCCTGCTTTTTTACCGGTGATGATATCAACCACCGTATCACCAACCATGAGGCAGGATGTGGCCGGTACGTCCATTCTCGCTGCTGCCCATTCTAATGGGTCAGGATATGGTTTGGTGTGTTTACAGGTTTGACCTGTGGCAACCACCCTGAAGTAAGGTAACAGCTCGAATTGAGTACAGAAATCTGATAAGTAGATTTTTGCCCCCGGGCACTGATAATACTAAGTGGATAATGGTTGTGCAAATTTACCAACATCTCCCTGACGCCGATGAATCAATTGAAATGGCTGAGCAGATTCTCCGATCCCCATTTCGTATAAGTCGATCACCTATGGCAACGATTTTATCATCCAGACCCAATTTGATCTGCAAGACTGTATGCCCAATTCCCAGGTCCTTCAGTAAACATGACTAATCTTCGCGCGAATCTTGTGTACATCCCGGTTCCGGAATGAATAAATCGCAACGGGGATATGCCATCTTGATCAGTTTTTGAACAAACTGGTCGTCTGTGTCGCTTAATGTCCCATCAACATCAAAGCAAATTGCCTTAACCCGGTTAAAATCAATCGGCATAGGGTTATAGTCACCCTGGTATGTAAGCGCTATAGATCGAATCCCCGCCCCAGTGAGAAACAATAAACACAGAAACAATCCGATCACATCGCAATTGTTAAACAAGAAGAGAATACTGGATTGAGATAGATTCAGACATAAGATACCTCTCCATCGATTTTAAACCTCATATCCATCTGAAGCAATGGCTTTCATCTGTGATATGCGTTAAAATAACAATGTGGACGAGATTGCATTGATCCAGGCAGCAAGGGGCGGTGATCTGGATTCATTTAATCGCCTGGTATTGGCATATCAGGATTTGGTTTACAGCCATGCTTATCCGTATGATCGGCGAAGAAGAATCTGCCGATGATGCAGCCCAAAATACATTTATCTCTGCATATAACCATTTAGGATCCTTTCGAGGCGGTTCCTTCAAGGCCTGGTTACTCCGTATCGTGACCAATGCCTGCTACGATGAGTTGCGCCGTCGTAAACGGCGCCCAACAGTTCCCTTGGAACCGTTAGACGATGCGGGGGAAGAAGTTGAATCAGCCCAGTGGATGGTAGACCCAGTGGACCAACCTGAGGAACAAGTCGAGCGGGCTGAGCTTCAGAATGCCATCCAACATTGTCTGGACAATCTACCAGATGATTTCCGAATCGACTGTGATTATGGTGGATGTTCAAGGTATGGATTATTTTGAAGCTCCCGAAGCAATCGGTAAACCGATTGGCACGATTAAAAGTCGCCTGGCACGCGCCCGATTACGCCTGCGAGATTGCTTACATGGATTTGCGGAACTTTTACCCTCCGGATTTCGTCTGGAATAAGGGTGAAAGATGAAGAACCAAATAACATTGCGTGATTACGAACTAATCTCAGCATACCTGGATAACCAGCTAAGTGGTAAGGAACGCGCATTTTTGAAGCACGTCTCAAAGCGGATCCTGATCTACGCAGAGAACTCCAGGAGATCAGTAAAACGCGCTTATTGGTTCGACAGTCTACCCAAATTACGTGCTCCGCGCAACTACTTCGTCAAAGCCGAAGCCGTTCAACCACGACCAACTTTCCGACTAGCTCCAGTTTTTGGGATCGTTTCTGCGGTTTCGAGTGTATTACTCGCATTGGTGATATTTGGCAGTACATTTTTCGAATCTAACCCTCAGGTAGCCATGGCGCCTTCTCTTCCTGTCGCAGATGAGACGATCGCCGTTCAGCAAGAGGTGGAGCTAAGCGCTGCTTCCCCAATTTCTCCAACCGAAGCTGCCCCAGTTGTCATGATGGGAGCACCATTGGTTGCCTCTCCTACCCCAAATATCGGTGCATTGAAGGCAGGACCAACTGAGCATGCTACACCAACCACAGTTTATCTTTACGCTTACCCACCTACATCCACGCCTGAGAATTTAACCACTCTTAATGAAGTACAAGCTGAGACTGACCGCCTTCATTGTGAAGAAATTTATGGCAGTAGTGCGTATCCGACCCTTTCTTCTCAATATAATTGTCCCACTCCCAGCCCTTCCAGCACATCTTCTGAGTACTCTCTGAGCATTCAATCATCAACCTCAATAACGCCAACGATCACATCAACGCCAACCGCAACACTAACTCCAACCACTACACCCACCCCAACACCCACCAACACTCCTACGCCTACCGCATCACCTACGCCTACTCCAACCATCGAACCTCCATCCTTCCAGAATATTGCCCCGACGGTTGAGGTTGAAATCGTCCACAGGGATTACATCTTCCGACCAGGTGTCGGGGATAGGCAATCCGACTCCCCCTGGGCAGGAAGGGGCTGTGAGCCCCAGAACCAGCCCGAATATGTCATTCCTAAATTACCTCGTGCTCACAATTGAGATCAGTCTTGCTGCTATCGCGATCATCGCAGGGATTGCCGCGATCATACTCCGAATCCGGACGGGTTAATGAATGACGGTCCAATAAAATTTTGCCCACGCTGTGGTACCACCCTCAACATGCAGCTGCATACGGGTAAGCTGAGACCCTCTTGTCCTAATTGTGATTGGGTGTACTTCCCTGATCCCAAAGTGGCAGTGGCTGTAATGATCAAGAAAGGGGATACAGTTTTGTTGGTTCAACGCATGTATGAACCACAAAGAGGTCATTGGACCTTGCCCAGTGGGTTTGTTGATGCAGGCGAAGATCCAATAGTAGCTGCGAAACGTGAGTGCCTGGAAGAAACTGGACTGGTTATCCAGAATATCCAATTATTGGATGTCATTTTCGGACTGGAACACCCTCGTGGAGCGAGTATATTAATCCTTTATCGGGGGGAAATCCAATCCGGTGAGCTTACTGCCGGAGATGACGCCAATAAAGCGGCATTCTTCAACACTCTCAATCTTCCCCCATTAGCATTCTCATCAACTCAACGGATATTGGATATATATTTTTAATAAATAATTTATGGTACACTAATCCTCAGAAGGCAAAAAGCCATAAGCTATGTTGTATTACAATCGAATACCCTGAGGAGCGTATCTATGCATAGTAAGATGGTCAGACCTGTATTATTTATGAGCGCTATTATTATGATCTTCTGCCTCGCATGTGGAAGTAGCGCAAAGGTCGCAACGCCAACATCCGCTCCACCCACATTCACCCCCACTGTTGCTCCCACCTATACACCTTATCCAACTTATACCCCTGTTCCATCCCCAACCATCGTACCCACTACTGCTCCCGCGCCTACCGAAACGAGCATCAGCGATGTACAGCCAACAGATGCCAATTCTGCAACCCCGATTAACTGCGTGCCAAGCACCACCAGCGGCTATAACACCTGCATCGATGATTCTGGAAATATCCAGGTGGATGTACCAAACTATTGGACCGACGTGAATGGAAGTGTATGGACCTATAATGGTGAAGATATTGGAGTGGCAATCTCTGCTGCGCCCAGCCTTTCTGATTTCCAAAATTATTATGATGCAGAGGGCGTGTTCTTCGGTGCTTCAGGGACATTTGCACAAATCATAGGTCATATTGAGCTCCTCGATTTCTACACGATGGCTTATAGAGGCAACTGTAAATACATCGGACGAGAAAACTACGACGATGGTATTTATCGAGGAAGGTTTGATCATTATACCAATTGCGGCGGTGAAGGTGGATATGATGCCTACGTATTAGGCGCCAGGGATAAAGCAGAACCCTCTACAAAGCTCATCCTGGTCGAAATTCAGGTTTTTCCCAATGATACTGCGATAAGAAACCAAATCTGGGGTACATTCTACGTTTACTTCTAAAACTTCGAAACCAAAAAGACCGGGATTATTACCCGGTCTTTTATTTTACTTATTTATCTACTGTAAATGAGATTACCGCCTCATTTTGGTTACCGGCTAAATCATAGGTTTTGACTAGTAGGCTATGCCTGCCCATTTGTGCATCCCATAAAATAATGAACGGGGGTTCCAGCAAGGTTGATTCCAGCTTATCATCCACATAGAATTCAACCCGCTCCAAAACCAGGTTATCGCTTGCAGATACATTTATCATAATCGTTGTATCTTGCTTGTAAGCAAAATGCTCATCTTCTTTTGGTGCCAGGATTTCCACCTGCGGATCGGTATTATCGATTGTCACTTGTAGGAACGCCTGTTCAACCCGTTGATCCTGCTTTACAACTAAGAGCTGTACAACATACAATCCTTCCAAACCTGTAGTATCCCACGTGCCAAGTAATCCATCACTCACTGGGTTATTAACATCATTCCCAATCTGCAGCCATTGTTGAGGATTTAACCCCTTCCCTACTTGTAATCGATAATAGGCGAAGTCTTCTCCCTTGGCACTACCCATTAATTTTATCTGCCTTCCCACGTGAGCAGACATCCGAGGCTGGGTAAATTGAACGTCATCTGAAGAGGGTGGAGGGGTATATAGTTCGTCGTAGGTCTCTGGTGGGATGGGCAAACCAGCTTCTTTTGCCCAGATTGTTGCCTCTGGAGGTACAACCAGATATACTTTCTCATCAACCATCTCGGATGGGGTGAAGATGGTTGCCAATAATCCGGTTTCACGATTGATCGCAAATTTCTGGTAAAGATTATCTACCTGGGTAGGCTCATTTCCGCTTAAAAATATCTCTTGCACAACTCCAGGACACAAGGGTGAAACCAACAATCCTGATGGGTCACAAACCTGAACCACATTGATCCCCATTGGAACTGTGAAATTCTGTATTGGCATATCTCTGGAAGCATATTGCATCACAGCATGCCATAATCCCGCTGGCATATCAGCTGAAATTCCACCCTCCTCGCCTTGTGAATAGCCCATCCACACGCCAACTGCCAGTTGGGGAATGTAACCAACTGACCACGCATTGTTTGCATCGCTGGTCAAGCTGACCTTGGCTCCCGCAGGTCGCCCGATTTCTAATGCATTCGGCTGCTGAAGACTGGGCCAGCGAGATTTCTCATCACTTAAAACATCAGTGGTTAGGTATGCCAATTGGGCACTGACAACAGGCAGGTCTTGCGAATTCGTCCAATCCAGCCAATTTTGCCCATCCACCCCAACGACGCTTAGGATACTGCTCGAGTTTAATCCGGCCTGGTCATCGCCGGTGAACGGTCTCAATATGTGGCTGACCTGCCATGACCCCTTGATTTGCGAGAATTCCATAGGCTTGCACGCTCTCCAACAAAGAGATTTGCTGAGAGTATAAATCATCCAAAGTGGTTCCCGATGCGGTACCAGGTTCTAATGTGCTAATCCCAAATTGCTTTTCGGTCAGCCACACATTTTCTATTCCCACCTGGTCCAACACCTCAGCAGCTGCACCTGTATAATCATTAACGAATGCCATCCGTAAGCGAACAGGTCCATGGTAGGATTCTGATAATCCATCATTGATCCGGCTCTGAATTGTAGTCAACGAATAATCGTCACTACTCCTTGGAATATCCCATAACAATGTAGCAGGGCTCATCCCTCGTGTGAAAGCTGTCAGGTATAGGAAAGGCGACACAATGGTCCCGGCAGGATGCCGCTTCGGGTATGTTGGGTACTATACCAGGATCCATCTTCCCCAACCATGGCTAGAATCTGACCAGTTTGGGGGTCTAAGATGACCACATTTGCCATTAAGTCCTCATACGATGTTCCCATTGCAGTTTGTAGGGTAGGTAGTAAGCTTGCTGCTTCACAGGTAGTTCCATCATCGGCGATTATCTGTTCTTGCACACCCTGGATATGGGCAAGCTGAGATCTGCGAGGCACAGGCTGCTTGCATCTGTAAACCATAGTTGAGAGTTGTAATGATCTCATATCCGCCCCGATAAATATTTTCCAGAGGTAAAGCCGAGCTGAGTTGCATCAGCACAAGACCAGTAAATGTGGGTGCCAATGAGTGTGCCTCGGTTGGAGCTTGTAATTGTATGTATTCTTTCAAGGCCTCCTGAGCCTCTTCCACGTTAATAAAACCGTACACAAGCATTTTCTGGATGACAAACGCTTGCTGGTCTTTAAGAGACTGTGACACAATCAGGGGTTTAATGGATGGTGTTTCACCAATCGCCACGAGCATGGCAGCTTCACCTAAAGATAACTGTGCAGCTGATTTACCGAAGTATGCACGCGCAGCTGCATCGGCTCCATAAATAAATTCACCATACTGGGCACTATTTAGATACCATTCCAACATTTTTTCCCGCCCAAATTCTGTGGTCACCTGAGCTGCCAGCATCCGCTCACGGATATTTCGCTCTACTGAAGGTGGTTCAGTATCCAAAACCAGGTCGGAGATCAACTGCTGAGCTAACGTGGGATGAGTTCCTTCAGATATACCACCCAGGGTGTATCCCGGCTGCTTCCAAAAACCAGGATCGATTCACGGCAATCGTCGCATCGACCAAATATCTGCGAGCCTTGATTTATCCCTGCCTGATCATTCTTTCCCACAAATAGATACTGTTTCTACCGCGGCTGGATTTTCCAGGGTCAGAATGACATGCTCATGAGTGCGGTCATACAGGCGGGTGGGTTGGAGTAATGTGCCATTGGGAGGCTCCAATAAAGACGGAAGGATGTGTGCAGATGGGAGATCCCGAGTCAGATCAGTGTAATACCAAATCCCTGCCATCGTGAAAATCACCAGCAACAGGCTGATCAATAATGCACTGACTAAACCAAGTCTCATCCATGGTGCGTGGAGTTCCTTGGTGGGCTTCTTTGTTGGCGGAATTTTATGATTTGCGAGACTGTGGGCATGATAATATTTCAATAATGCCTGGAACTCATTAATCAGTAAATTTATTGAGGTACGATGCCTGCTTTATTCAGATTCCTGTTTTACCGTCTGGTCGACAGAGAGCAGCAATTCCCTGGCCGATTGGCGTGTTCCTTCACTCACCTCACCCATCATCTGGGCAAGCTCGAATCAACGGCTACTCGCCATTACAGATTTCCACCTGGGTTTCTGTGCGGCCATCCTTGATTTGTTTATTCACCCTCAAGTGTTGTTCACCAAAAGCAGCCAGCTGGGGTAAGTGGGTGACGCACAAAACCTGATGCTGTCGGGCTAATTCCCATAAGTTTTTTCCCAACCACCGAACCTACCCGACCACCAATACCCTGATCGATCTCATCAAAGATCAAGGTGGGCACCCGATCTGCTTTCGCCAGGACGTTCTTGATTGCCAGCATTAAACGTGAAGTCTCACCCCCTGAAGCAATTTTTACCAGTGGTTTCAATCCTTCCCCAGGGTTTGGAGCGACCAAAAATTCCACATGTTCCAATCCGGTCGAATCAAATGCCACCTTGCGTCCATCACTCATCGGAACGCCCTCGTCAGATTGGCGCTCGGAAAAATCCACCTTGAATTTCGCTCCAGCCATGCTCAGATGCATCAGCTCTGTTTCCAGGGCAGTTTCCAACTTTGTTGCTGCGGCTATGCCGTCTGTTCCGACTAGGTGCTCACCCATTTTACCCAGCTTGATCAACAGCTCATTTTCCTCACTTTCCAGCTCCAGGATGCGTTCAGAGGCATGCGTGATTGAATCCAGCTGCTTCTTGGCCTGCTCAACGAATTGAGGACAGTCTGGAATATCTCTCACCATATTTCCGCTTCATATTTTGGATCAAGTTCAAGCGTTCTTCCACCTGATCCAACCGCTTGGGGTTGAACTCGATCGTTTCGATGATAATCCCGTAAAGTGGCAGTCAGATCGGTCAGCTCGTCCAAAGCAGTTTGTGAACGCTCACTCAGTTTTTCTTGCTGTGGGTCGAGCCGGCTCAGATTATTCAAGCAGGCTGGTCACCTGCCCAATCAGATCGTGACACCGTGGGAGATTCAGGGGTACCTTCGTCCAAGCAATTGGACCGCTTCCTGGACGATTGAGGCAATCCCTTCAGCATTAGCCAGCCTGGTCCGTTCAGCCCGCAGCTCATCCTCTTCCCCTTCCTGCAGCCGGGCTGCTTCAATCTCATTGATTTGATATTTGAGAACATCGATCTGCCTGGCGGCATCGCTCTCAGCTTTCCGCAGCTCAGCCAGCTGTTTACGCACCTGCATCAGCTGATGATAAGCTTCCTGGTATTCTGCCAGCTCCTTCTCGACGTGTGCATAGCTGTCCAGTAACCCCAGGTGTTGCCGGACATGCAACAAGGATAGATGCTCCGATTGCCCATGCACATCCACCAGGTATTCACTCAGCTCGCTCAGGATGTGCACGTTGACACTTCGTCCATTCACCCGGGCAATGCTGCGCCCATTGTCCCGGATTTCACGCCCCAGCGTGAGCAGCTCAGTCTCATCCTGAAGTGCCTCACGCTCCAGGATTTGCTGAACTGGCTGCTCTCATCTCATCTGGAATTTCAAAACTGGCTTCAACCAGTGCCCGCTCAGCACCTGCCCTGACCATGGTCGCATCAGCACGACTGCCCAGGATTGCTTCAACCGCATCGATGATGATTGACTTTCCAGCACCCGTCTCACCGGTGAAGATGTTCAAGCCGCGGTTAAAATTTAGATCCAGCTGGCTTATGATGGCAAAATTTTCAATGTGTAATTCGCTCAGCATACCTAACCAATTCTGATCCCTGCTAGCGGGTATATAATGCGGAGGTCATTAAGACGCATAGGCTAACATGCCAGATCAAACCAAGCAAGCTAAAGTTAAGATTGACTTGAAGCCCAAGCGGAATACAGCCGATTACTGCCGCAATTGCTGCCAGGATGTATAAATCGCTTGAACGTCGGCGCCGGGTAACTAAAGCGGGCAATTTCAGCAATCAATCCTCCTGCAATGGGAGCCAGGATGATGATAAAGAAACCCAAACGGAATGCGATCATGCTGCCCAAGTATGCCAGAATTGCGACCACGATAAAAATGAGCGGATAATCCAGCCATTTTGCTGTTTCAAAGACCTTTTGCTGGCCTCTGACACATTCCTTGCAGCGATATCCCGTGGGTGTAAGGATGGCGCATCTGGCGCAAATTGGTTTTTCACATTTGTTGCAACGCAGGGTAGTTTCAACATTCGGATGATTGGCACAATACATCTTCGGAGCTTCGTCGGTCATACTAAACCTCTAACGATGATTCCCTGTTGATGGATTTTGACTCATATGGGGGGTTAAATTACGATAAAAATACCCGGGATCCTGAAAGCGGATAAATTTGACCACATGCGGTGAGGCATATACATACACCCGATCATCATTCGTCAATCCGATCGGTACCTGCCCATCAATGCTGAACACTGCCTGGTGGTCAACATTGACGGTGATGCTCACTGATGAACCTTCAGCCAGCACGATGGCTCGATCGAGGGAGAGATGAGGGGCAACCGGTACCAGCAAGATATTGCGCAGTTCGGGTGGCAAGATGGGACCACCAGCTGCCAATGCATAGGCAGTCGAACCGGTTGGTGTGGCGGCGATTAATGCATCTGCAACGTAGGTGGTCAGAAAACGTCCATCCACATGGGCAGTCACATGTACTGGGCGGATGATCTGCCCTCGGCTGACAACCACTTCATTCAACACATCCCATTTACCCAATAATGCATCTGCCCGCCATTGTTCAGCGCACAACATCATGCGCTTTTCCAGCCAATAATCGCCTGCGATCATCCGCGGCAGGAATTCTTCCCACTGATTTTGGGCAATCTCTGTCAGAAATCCAAACCGACCCAGGTTGATCCCCAGGATGGGGACATCCGATGGACCTCCCAGGTGACCGGCCCGCAGCATGGTTCCATCTCCACCCAAAGCGATCAGGACATCAAATTCTCCTTGTTTCACCCGCCGGTAAATTGCCTCGTCATATAGAAATCCATGTTGGGTTTCTATGCCCTTCTCATTTAGGAAGGCAGCAATGGCAATCGATTCCTTTTCCGTATCTGGAAGGTTTTGAGAACCAACAATGGCAATTCTTGTGAATTTGCTTTTTTTCTTCAGTCATCATGGCTCAATTATATCCTGAGAGATTGATCACAGATGGAACGATAACCACAATGCTGGCAACGTTTTCCATCCTGGTGCGAGCGATCCACCTGAGAACGACTTGTTCGTCCCTGCATCTCGCGAATAGTATGCCTGAATGGATCCTTCAAGCTCAGGTGTAAAATCGATGGCAAAATTCTTGTTTGGATAATGGATGATCCCATGTGTCGGGCGTGTTCCATATTCATGCTCGACTAACAAACAATATGCAGCCAGCTGGTAGATATGTGAATCATAGGGTATCTGCGGAGCTTGCCTCGATTTCACCTCAACCGGGATGACTTGTTTTCCCTGGCTCGACCAGGTAATCTGGTTTGCCGGTCAATCGCAAGTTTTGGATCATATAACGGTTTCTCGACTTTGCCCCATTGCTTGGTATCAATATAAATCACCCTGCCCCGAGGAATTCCTGCCTGCCGTCTTTGACGGGCAGCCAGCACAAATAAGATTACCGCGATGACCAGTAAACAAGATCGACAGATATAACTCAACGCATTAACCCACCAGCACATCTGATTGAATGCTTACATATTGACCTGGATGATCCAAATGATCGCAGTCAGGATTGCCAATAGCAACGATGCATAAGCAATCACTTGCAGGCAATTGCTTGTCACCACCACACGTGAATGTTTTTCGTGAATTTCGCTTCCCCCTGCCAATCTCCGCCTTGATTTTCAGGCTCGTATCCCTGTAGCTGGTACCACCAGGCACGATTGCAAAACTGATATGTACCTATCTCAGATGCCCGGATGATTCTCATTCTTGCTTGGCTGTACTCATCCAATCTGGTTTCCAATTCCCGGATGCTATTTTCCAGACGTTCCTGCCGCAAGCTGAGGGTAAAATCACCACGCGTTCGTTCGATGATGCCACGTGCCACATCCGTCAAGCGTCTCAATCCACCCGTGATTGCATCCGGATAATCCATGGTCACTAAAATTGCATAGATGTCATCCATCTCACCTAATAAGCGTTCAGCTTCTACTGCGTTATCTTTAAGCAGCATATCCAGGATACGCCGGCGTAACTCACCGACTGCTTCTGCCAGACCCTGCAGGTAGGTGGCTGGTTCCAGTAAGAGGTCCTCTGGAGATGGAAAATCATTATCATTGATCAAGGCATACACCAGGGCTGCTTCTGCATATTCTTTCAGTGCATCCTGGGTATAACCAGCATAAAAGAGATCTGGCAAATCCACCAAGATTATCCCGCAAAGATTGCACTAATTGACGGGCTTCATCGAGATGTTGGTGTGCCAATGGATGTTCATCCCGATGGACTGCCCGGATGGCATTGGCACAATGCCGGGTGAGTGTGCGTGCCTGGGTGAGTGCCCGGTCACGTTCTGCGGTGCAGACCTCGAATGATTGGTGGATTTTTTCTGCAATATCTTCCAATTTCTGCGGCATTTATCTCACTCTTTTGGGGGTGTAGGTGGGTGGAATAAGAAATCTGCCAGTGAGTTCTCTCCGGGGATTTTTATCTCCCCAAACGCAGCCTCATAGCGTGACAGATTTTCTGACAGTGCCCTTTGCAGTAATTTAGCCCCCAATGGAGACATGACCACCCGTGTGCATACCCGTGCAGGGGATGACGCCTGGCAGTAGGTGGGCAAAATCAAAGACCAGCTCTGATGGTGAATGGGCAATCCGGACCACGTTGGCATACTCGGTCTTTAGATCTGGAGGTACTTCCAATGCAGGAGGTGCTGGAGCCGCCGGACGGTTCTGAGCAGGATTGGACATATGTGTTTATCCTATTGTTTCTATGCTACGGATAATTAAATAAGGTGCGGAGTAGTGCTCCGCACCTTATGGATTCGTGGATTAGAACGGGATATCGCCAGCATCCTCGGACTGACCGGCTGCTTCACCCGGAGGAGTACCACCGCTGTCATCTTCACCTCGTGTAGATAGGAAGCGAACAGTTTGAGCACTGACTTCAAACGAGGCACTCTTGGTACCATCTTGCCGTTCCCAAACCCGCGGGCCGCCGGTGCTGGGATCAGTCACCAGACGACCTTCAACGAGCACTTTCCTCCCTTTCTTGAGATACTGGTTGCATATTTCTGCTTGTTTCCCCCAGGTGGAAACTCGCACCCAAATCGTTCTTTCAACTTTCTCACCATTGCTGCTGGTGAAGTTATCATTGACAGCCACCGAGAAATTCGTGACTGCCTGACCCGAGGGTGTATAGCGCATCTCTGGGTCTCGGCCAAGATTTCCAACCAATATAATAGTGTGGTAAGACATGTGGGGACTCCTTTCGTTACAGTGAGCGGTTTGATATAAGTTCCGGATGAACACCATCCGGGCCAAAGCCTAGGAACACTCACTGGGCTTTACAGAACAATTGTACACTTAATTCAAGAAAATAAAAGGGTTTACGTGGAGGGCTGTCACTCATTCCTGAACTGTAAACAATAATGGTGGAAGGTGTTGCTCACCCAGGCATTTCCAAGCCCATAAGGAGATAAACGCTGGTTATCCTGGCACCATATTTTTTCATCCTTGAGTACATAGGTCTCTCCCAAGTCGATGCGCCAGGTCCCAGGCCAGGGGATAAATCCTGCCCACCCTTCTTGATGTTCTTGACGATGATGGTCAGGTAAGCCCCCGGACGTAATATGGGCCTGCATATCCGGTCGTAAATACGCGCCAGACGATCAATGAATTGCTCGTAATCACGAATATTTCCCAGGTCATTAGGGTCGTTGGAATAGAACACATCCAATTCTTCGGTGAGGTTCGCCGGACTTTTTGAGTGGCTGCACCACGTGCATGTAGCATATCCCAATATGGAGGAGAAGTAATCACATAATCGACCGGTGGGATTTGATGGTTTGAGGCGATCTCAACCGTGCAAGCCGCATCCCCAGTGATCAGCTCCCACTGTAAATAATCCATTGCCTGTCCCAAGATTTTGCATTTCCTCATCAATTACCTGACGGGCTATCTCAGCATAGGTCGGGTTTAGCTCGATGCCATAAGCATTCCTGCCACAGCGTAATGCTGCCACCAGTGTGCTGCCGGTGCCTGCCATCGGATCAAACACCACCTGATTGAGCTTGGTAAAAAAGGTGATGAATTCCATCGCCAGGGTCTCAGGGAATTTGGCTGGGTGGCGTAACACACTTTTCTGGCGCGGGGGTGGGTTATGGATGAACCAGGATTTCTGGAATTTCAGCCATTCCTTCGGTGATAATTCATTAAGCTTGTTGATCAAAGTGCGTTTAGACATATGTGTTACGATTCAGTCGGAGTAGATGTAGATCAGCTCTATGGATTCACTTCATAGACAACCAGGTCGGAAAAATTCACCGTCACCGCCATTTTATTGGTAGATCGGGCAAACACTCCCAACCCTCCCGAGGTGAGTGAGGGATCGTGGATCGAAAACTGGTATTGACCGTTGACAAAAAAACTCATCTCCGATCCCAACCGCAGATATCCCTATACGGGATGAGCTGGGCGCACCAGGAGGTACTGAACCGCTCAGCATCCACGGTTGTGGAGACGAAGCCTTGCCCACCACTGATCCTGTCCAATCGAACCTGTCCATTACAGGAAAGTGAGAAACGATAATAATCAATCGTTGGAGAGACGCGAAACAGCACCCCATATTCGTCCAGATCTCTGCACAGGCTGGTTTGGCCGTGATTTCCAGGTAGAAATCAGTAAAGATGGGTTCTTCGCGTACACTGAATAAATACGCATTCGTCTCACCAATCGCAATCGTCAGCTCATTTTTTCCCAAGGCTACACTGCCTGACTTGTGATTGGCTTGACGTCCAGGCATTTGGGTCGGTAAAATCGTCTTCAAATAAGATTTTCCCAATTTTAGGACGCATATCCACGGTTGGGGTGACGATTGGGGTGGGAAAGGCGGTGGGAGTTGCAGTGGGTGGGAACCAGACAATCGTCGGGGTAATGGTCGCAGTCGGGAGTGAGTTGTGTCTCGGTGGGTAATGCGAGTGGATCGTTGGTGCAACAGTGCAGGCGCTACTCAAAATGATCAGCACACAATAGTATAAAAGGTTTTTCATTCACAACTTCAAAATACATGCTCTGGATTAGGTTTGAATTCCATTAATCGTGACAGAAAATATGGAGAATTATCATAAAGGTGTTGTACAATTGGTGTGGTTCATTCTAGCACATAGTAACTAGAATACTGCAACCCAATCCCAATCCACTTCACAAAGGAGAAGTTATGCGCAAAAAAGCCATCCTCATCACGGGAGCATCAGGCGAAATTGGTCAGGCATTGGTAAAAAGCCTGGTCAAGCAGAATGAAATGCCCATCATCACCCTTGATATCGCCCCCTTCCCGCTGATATTCATGCTTTGGTCATCGCACATACAGGGTGATATTATGGATAAATCGTCTACTTTCCCGCCTGGTCAGCGAATATGAGATCGATACGATTTATCATCTGGCAGCCTTGCTTTCAACCCGGGCTGAATTTTCCCCTGAAGCTGCTCATAAGGTCAACGTGGAAGGAACGTTGGGATTGCTAAATCTTGCCGCTGAACAATCTGAATGGCGTGATGAGCCGGTAAAATTCATCTTTCCCAGCTCGATCGCAGCCTATGGATTGCCAGATATGGATACCAAGGCTGCCTACACCCGGGTGCGTGAATGGGAGTGGAATAACCCGCGCACCATGTATGGCTGCAACAAGCTTTACTGCGAACAATTGGGGATCTACTACAGCAAATATTACCGCCAGCTGGCAGCTGACCTGCCCGTCATGTTGGATTTTCGCTGCTTGCGCTTCCCTGGTTTGATCAGTGCTTTTACCGTACCAAGTGGAGGCACCAGCGACTATGGTCCTGAGATGTTGCATTATGCCGCCCAAAAGAAACCTTATGCATGTTTTGTGCGCGAAGATGTGCGCATTCCCTTCATGGTCATGCCAGATGCGGTCAAATCCATCCTGATGCTCACCAGTGCACCGAAATCAGCCTTAAAACATTCGGTCTATAATGTGACCAGTTTCAGCCTCTCCGCGGCTGAATTTCAGGGAATGGGTATATAAAATTCTTCCCCGATGCGCAGATCACCTTCCAGCCGGATCTTAAACGCCAGGCAATTGTGGATACTTGGCCGGCTGATTTGGATGATAGTGCTGCTCGATCGCAATTGGAGCTGGCTGCCCGATTATGACATACAACGTTCATTTGCCGAGTATCTGGTGCCAAATATTCGCAACATGTATCAATAGGAATATGACTGTGTTCAATTTCTGATTTATGCATCATGAGATCAGCGAAATACATTCCAAGGTAGATGGTAATGAGTGATCAATTCCTCCCGAACCTGGATTAATCATCCTGTTTGGCTCAGGTGAAACATCCCCAACCGGTCGAAAGATCTTCGAATCGGGTCTTCAAGTCACTTCCCCAATCGCCCAGGCTGGCATTATTGGAAACACCTGCTGGATTTGAGCTGAATTCACACCAGGTGATCAGCCGGGTGGGTGATTTCTTTATCCATAGATTACAAAACTACTCTCCCAAGTAGAAATCATACCTGCTCGCAAGCGAGGAACCTCATTTAGTCCGGATGATGCCCGATATCCGTTGCTCCCATGCTCAATGCTGATCTGATCTTTATGGGTCCTGGTAGCCCTTCTTATGCCATTCGTCAGCTGCGAGATAGCCTGGCCTGGTACTACCTGATCGCTCGTCACCGCCTGGGTGCGGTGCTTGCCCTTGCCAGCGCAGCTACCGTCGCTTTCAGTGCTTGCGCTTTACCGGTTTACGAAATCTATAAGGTTGGCGAAGATCTGCATTGGATTGAAGGTCTGGATTTTTTCAAGCTTTATGGACTTACAGCTCGTCATTAATCCCGCATTGGAATAACCACGAAGGTGGTGCAGAGCTAGATACCAGCCGTTGTTTTATGGGTCAGGAACGTTTTGTCCGTCTGATGGATATGCTCCCAGAGGAGATGACCATCATCGGTCTGGATGAAAAAACCGCTTTGATCATGGATCCTTCAATCTGTGAATGCCAGGTCATGGGGTTGGGTATGGTAACCCTTCTGCACACGGGTCACAAACATGGAAATAACGCACCTCTGATTCATCGGCTGGCATTCCAATAAACGTCATTGGTACAAATGAAGACCTGGCAAAAATCGCCGAGCAACGCGTATGGTCACTTTCACCAATACCAGGATGGTCAAAATTTTCCAATGAGTGAAATTGGTCCTTTTCATCCCTATCATCCTGAAGCCAGCCTGCCGCCATTCATCTGGCAAAAAGCTATCCAGGCGAATCAATTGGATCGAATCAGACCGCTCCTCGCAGCACCCTCGAAGATATCTTACGGCTTATTCGAGCCCGTCAAAAAGCCCGTCAGGCGAGTAATTGGGCAATCGCAGATGAATTACGCTTACAGATTGAGAAGTCTGGGGTGGGAAATATTGGATACGAAAGATGGTCCAGTGAGCAGAAAACTGCCAAAGATCAAAATCAATAATTAGCAACACTTGTAAGGAGTCCTATGCCTCACTCCCTGAAAATTGGCTATATTGGCTTAGGTTTGATGGGAAAATCCATCGCCCGCAACATCCTCAAGGCAGGATTTCCCCTGGTTGTTCATAATCGCAGCCAAGCTGCGGTGACTGAGCTGGTCAGTGAAGGTGCTTACAGTGCACCTTCCCCTGCCGAAGTGGCCGCCCAGGTGGATGTCGTATTCTACCAACCTGCCTGATACACCGGATGTTGAACTGGTCGCCTTGGGTGAAAGCGGGATTATCGACGGGGCACATCCGGGTCTGATTTATGTGGATAATTCGACCATCAAACCTGCCATCGGCTCGTCAGATTGCATCTGTGCTTGGGGAAAGAGGTGTTCAGTGCCTGGATGCACCAGTCAGTGGAGGAGATATCGGTGCCCGCCAGGGTACTCTGGCGATCATGGTTGGTGGTCCAGCTAGATGCAGTTGAAATTGTACGCCCCGTCTTCGCTGCCATGGGAAAAACCATCACTCATGTGGGTGATTCAGGTGCGGGTCAGATCGCCAAAGCTGCAAATCAGATCATGGTCGCTGCCCAGATGGTGGCGATGGGTGAACTGTTGATCTTCGCCAAGAAAGCCGGTGCTGACCCACAGAAAGTGGTGGAAGCCATCAAAGGTGGGCAGCTCAATGCTGGACGCTGGATGTCAAACCACCGCGTCTTTTTTCCGGTAACCGCTAGCCCGGTTTCAAAGCCTACATGCAAGCCAAAGACCTGAATATTATCCTGGAAACTGCCCGCCAGTATGGCATTCCACTACCTTCTAGCAGCAGTAGATGCTCAGCTCTTCAATGCCATGCTCGAAATGGGTATGGGCGAGCTGGATAATTCTGCTGTGCTGGGGGTCATTGAAATCCTGGCGAATACGAAATTACTCGAATGAGCACACAGCTAAGAATCCTTGCTTCGGTAGTTTTTCGTGGACTGCCGGGAGTGATTATTTACTGATCACGCTTGGGGCCTTACTGCAGGCCTTTCGCCATCCGCCTGTTCCTTGTGCCTGGTCATCTGGTCAACGGAGGCATCAGCGGGTTGGCACAAATGATCAACTATTACACAGGATTTCCCATCGGTGTCATGATCCTGATCGGAAACATCCCCTTATTAATCCTGGGATGGCGTCACCTGGGAGGCAGGCGTTTTGCCATCCGCACAGCCTTTGCAGTGGTCACCGTCTCATTATTTCACCGACTGTTCTGGTTCTCTTTTTACCCAAGGCAGGTTTATCCTACCGACCTGGTGCTGAATACCCTGTATGGAGGTGTGATCAGCGGGATCGGTTATGGGCTGGTTTATCGGGGGCATGGCACGAGTGGTGGCACCGATATCCTGGTCCGCATCATCAACAATTGGCGCAGCATCCCCATTTCACAAAGTTACCTGATCACCGATTCTCTCATCATGCTGCTGGGTGGACTTGGCATATAGCTGGCGAAATGCCTTATATGCCATCATCATGTTATTTATCAGCGGGATTGCAGCAGAAGTAACCACGGAAGGTCCCAATGTCGTGCGCACTGCCTTCATCATCACCACGCAATCCTGATCAGGTATCCCATTCGATACTGACAGATTTGGAACGTGGGGTGACTTCCATAAATGCCACCGGTGCTTATACAGGAACAGAACGCTGTATGCTTTATTGTGTCATCAATCGTTCAGAAGTCAGCGTGCTAAAAAGCCTGGTGCTCGGGAGATAGATCCAGGTGCATTTATTGTGATTGGTCAGGCACATGAAGTCTTGGGAGAAGGCTTTCGGCCTCTCCGACAATGATGATGGAGAACCTAAGATAATATCAGTGCTTGATGTTATTGGTTATGGTTAAATGATAAAGTGTTTTTTTATCAACCTATCTATGCAACGTTTGATAACAGCGTGCGTATATAGGATCAGATAACCATACAGGAGTACCACGTGAATAACCTAGAGCCTGAAGTTCTCAACCGGGTTCATCAAGGTAATCAAGACGCTTTCACCCAGCTGGTTGAGACTTATCAGAAACCAGTATATAACCTGTGTTATCGAATGCTGGGAGATCCAGATGAAGCTGAGGATGCATCTCAGGAGACATTCCTGCGGGTGTATAAAAACATTAAGCATTATGATGCGAAACGTCCATTTTACCACCTGGCTGTTATCCATTGCAGCCCATCATTGCATCGACCAATTGCGTAAGCGGCGTATGGTCGTCATCTCGATGGACACTACACCCTATCTCGACCCACCGGATGGATTACCCGGTCCGGAAGCTTCTTTTTATAATCATGGAGGATCAAAAACGAGTGCAGAGCCTTGTTAAAAACACTTAACCCACATGATCGAGCAGCCGTGATCATGTATTATTGGTACGATTTTTCATACGATGAGATCGCAAAAAGCCTTTCATTATCCTCTAGTGCAGTTAAAAGCCGCCTTCATCGCGCCAGACTGACTATGGCACAATCCTGGTCTAAATCAAAAAGGAAGTAATTTTGTGCCGGAAAGGAAACCGCATGAATCATCAGCCTTTTAGAGAGTTGGCTGGTATCTGATGAGCAGCTATCTGACTGAGCAAACCCAGGCTCTGCAAGATCATCTGAGCAGCGTGTGATTCCTGTAACCAGGTCGAAACTGCCTTGAGGGAAGTGGAATTTGCCATACGAAAGATTCCCCAGGTCGAGCCGGCTTCGGGTTTCACAGCCCGCTGGCAGGAACACCTGGCTCGAATACCAATCGCATCAACAATCACGTTGGGGCTGGGTATCTATCGCTGCCACCACGCTGATTGTCAACCGGATTATTGGTTTTATTGATTTCCCAACTCTGGTCACTGATTCAGGCACCTGGTCCATATTTGGCGGAGTGGCTTAATCGCCTGGTTGGTATCGTATCTCTGTACTATATGATACGCAATGTAGCCAGCTCGTATTCCTGGCCGATTCCACGTATACACATTCATGGGGATGTTCTTTTTAGTCGGGATCATCAGTTTTATGAGTGTGCTCTGGCTAACAGCATACCGAAAATTTAGCCTGGCTCGGAGGGTAGTATGAAACAATTTAATATAGAAATTGTTATCAGCTATTATTATTCGCAATCATGCTCCTGGGATTGTTTCCCGTAACAGCTTTTGCTGCTTCTCACAATCTGATGTCGTCATCGGGAATAGCTACACACTTGGAGAGTGGGCAAACTCTAAATGATGATCTCTTTATCCTGGGTGGAACTGTAAATTTGATGAGTGGCTCGACCATCAATGGTAGCGTGTTCATCATTGGTGGCAGCGTTCAGGCAGCTGGTACGGTCAATGGAGATGTTCACCGTCCTGGGTGGAACCGTAAATCTGGCAGTGACATTTACCCTGAATGGAAATCTTACCAGCGCTGGTACGGTGGTCAATCGTGACCCAGCTGCTCAGATCAATGGGCAGGTCAACACCAACGTATAACACTCCTTATGTTCTCCTTCCCGGAGGGATTCGCATTCCCAACTTTGAATAGTAATGTTGACCCATTCTTTAAAGTTGTCGGTTTCTTCCTGCGATCTATTCCTGTGGACTTTGGCTGCCATGGTGGTGGCGATGTTCATCCCCGCTCATATGGCACGTATCTCCCAAACTGCCCTCTCGCAACCGCTTATTTCTGGTGGATTGGGTATCCTGACAGTCATCATCGTGCCGATCATCCTGGTTTTACTGGCGATAACCATCTGCCTGATCCCAGTTTCCCTACTCGGTGCATTTTTATTGGTACTTGCCTGGGCATTTGGTCTGATCGCACTGGGTCTTGAGGTCGGTAAAGCGGATCAGCGCCATGTTCAAGCAGGAATGGCATCCTGCCATTGCAGCAGGGTTGGGCACCTTGTTATTGATGACCGTGTCTGAGTGGTCTGGAAGCAATCATCCCCTGTATTGGCTGGATACCCAAAGCCCTGGTGGGTTTTTGGGGTCTGGGCGCGGTCTTGCTGACCCAATTTGGGATGAAACCCTATAACCCCAAGCTATGAGCCTCCGTCAAGCGACAGCACCGGTAGATTTATTGCCTTCCTAAGATCCAGCCAGGCATCTATACACCAATTTGCATTTACTGAACTAGATTAACGAGATCACCTATAAGTGAGCTGTGGCGCTATATGCCACAGCTCTTTATTTTATTACGACATGAAGCATTGCCCCCAGGATGATCCCAATTTGACCCAAATGATAGGTCGTCATCACTCGTCAAACGGGCATGTGAGAGTGGATTTATAAACCGATCCCATGCCAGCATCGAATCGGAAGCGTAAAATAATACTGCACCGAGGCTGACAGATAATGCTGCGATTGTAGGCCAACCAGATCGTGTCCAGGTCATCAGGGCAGAATAAACCATCAGGCTGATCACCAGTGAATAAATAAGCACAGGGATTTTTAATGCTGCTCTTCCCCTTTTCATTCAAACCACCGGCTAATTTCGGGTAAAGCCACCAGAGATAAACACCCAGCAGGATGATCAGGATGCCACCCCACAGGTTAATATATGGGGCAATATTATTTAAACCAATCACATAAAAAACATGCCCCACCAGGAATGCCAGTAGCCCAAAGATGAACATATCCCGTGGGATCATCAGGAACACATCCCCTGCCAGGCAAAATATTGCCCCCAGCGTAAACCAGAGCATCGAGCCTCCCAAACCCACGCTTTGCCACATCCACCAGAGTAAAGCCAGCATGGTGGCAGGTTTGGCAACATATTCAAGCGGTTTTATTTTCTTCTCTGCCGCAATCCAATCCAATATCGCCAATATCAAAACAACAATGATCGGGTAATACGACATGCTCTCCCTCCTCAACTATGAATTGAACATCTGCTTTACCATTTTTTCGTCATCCCGCCAGTTTTTCCGCACTTTCACCCGTAAGCTGCAGGAACACCTTTCTTGCCATTCATGGCTTCGATTTCCTTTCGGGCAGCCATCCCAATTTTCTTCAGCATCTGACCATTCTGACCAATCACGATTCCTTTATGTGATTCACGCTCCACAAATATGGTTGCTTCGATATATACGCCCTGTTCATTTCGTTCAGTATATTCGTCAATCCTGACGACGATACCATGCGGTACCTCATAACGCAGGTTATTCAGGCATGCTTCCCGGATCAGATCTGCCGTGATATCCCGTTCAAATAAATCCGTCACCTGCTCTTCAGGGTAAAATGGCTCTCCTGCTGGTATATGAGTCAATGATTTTTTGGAGCAGCACCTGCCCGATTATCCCCACGCGTGGCAGAGATCAGAATTAAATCTCCCATTGGAATCAGACTCTGGTAAGCTGCTTGAATCTCAGGCAGTATTCCAGATTGCACCAGGTCAATTTTATTCAGCACCATCAATACTTTCTCCGGTTTATGCAGCGTGGACGAAGCATCTCGCTCAGCAACCTATCTTCATCCGTTGGCATCTGGCTGGCATCCACCATGAATAAGACCAGATCACAATGTTCCAGGGCTGAGCGGGCTTCAGGTTCATACTTTCACCAAGCTTGCTATGCGGTTTGTGCACCCCGGGTGTATCGATAAAAATTATCTGGTATTCGTCGGTGGTTAAGATGCCTTCCTGCCGTCGCGTGTGGTCTGCGGTCGGGGAGATACGGCTGCCACTTTCTGCCCGATCAAGGCATTGATCAAGGTCGATTTGCCCACATTCGGTCGACCCATCACAGCTACGAATCCTGCTTTAAAGTTCACTGCATTTCATTCATCATGGTCAAATTCTATCAGGATAAGATAGCCTTGTAACAGATACAATCACGATAATCTCGATAGAAGATTTCATCTTACTCCTAATCCAGCTCATCTTGACCTATTTAAGACACATGATATAATATTCGTTTGCGTGTTTGCCTTGTGCGATAATTTTGGATAAAATGGATAATAAATTAGGGATATAAAAATATTCACAGCGTGATGGAAAGATTTTCATCACGCATTATTTGTTGTTCACAACATAGTTTCGTTCAGCGAAAAATTGTTGAACTAGGAGAGAAATATGGCATCAAATCTGCCAAGCAAGTCCTACGCTCGGATTAATATCGACCTTAAGCTGCCGGACTTGATCGAAGTTCAGCTTGAATCCTTCAAACGCCTGAAAACGAAGGTCTGGCTGATCTCTTCCATGAAATTTCACCCATCGAATCATATAACAAGGGGATGAAACTGTACTTTCCCTCCCGAACCCCTGAATCGGATCAATGGGAGCTCACCTATAAGTTCGGTGAGCCAAAACACTCCCTTGAAGAATGTGTCGAACGTGACCTGACCTACGCCAGTCCACTCTATGTCTCCGTCTTGCTCGCCGGACCAGAAGTCCAACAACCCATCAAGCAGGATATCTTTCTGGGTGATTTCCCCGAGATGACTGAGAAAGGTACATTTATTGTTAATGGTACCGAGCGTGTGGTTGTTTCACAATTAATTCGTTCACCTGGTGTGTATTTCGAAGCCCCAGTTGACCGTTCAACCGGACGTCTTCTTGGCAATCGCCAAGCTGATCCCCGATCGTGGTGCCTGGATGGAATTCGAAACCCGCAAAAGCGATTACCTCACCCTGCGATTTAACCGCAAACGCACCGTACCCATCACGATCTTCTTGCGTGCCTTGGCAGCTGTAAATGATGGTCTGCCTGATTCACCTCTCAATACTGGCACGGATGAAGAATTGATTGTCGTTGTTCCAGGATGTGGATAACAACCCGGATCGCATGTTTATTCCTTCTTCCTTCGCACAGGAACCTCAATGGGATATTACCAATAACCAAACCATCGCTGAAGCAGCTTTATTGGAATTCTTCAAACGCATGCGACCAGGTGACCCTGCCACGCTTGATAATGCACGTGGTTTCCTGCAGGAGCAATTGTTCGACCAGCGCCATTATGACCTTGAACGTGTTGGTCGCTATAAGCTCAATCAAAAACTCGATCTGCATGATCGTGTGCCAATCACTCATCGCATGATCACCAAATGGGATATCGTTCGCTTGGTCCGTCGGATGATCATGATCAATAATGGCACCCAGGCACCCGATGATATCGACCATCTGGGTAACCGCCGTGCAAAAACAGTTGGCGAGCTGATCCAAAACAAGCTGCGCATCGGGTTGCGCCGTATGGAGCGTGTGATCAAGGAACGCATGTCCATCCGTGACCAGGATCAGCTGACCCCGATCACGTTGATCAATATTCGCCCGGTTGTGGCTGCTTTACGTGAATTCTTTGGCTCGAGCCAGCTATCACAATTCATGGATCAAACCAACCCACTGGCAGAGCTGCGCCACAAGCGCACCTTATCCGCCCTGGGTCCTGGTGGTTTGCGTCGTGAACGTGCTGGCTTTGATGTCCGTGATGTCCACCATTCACACTATGGTCGTATTTGCCCAATCGAAACACCTGAAGGTCCAAACATTGGTCTGATCGGTCGTCTGGCTTCATTTGCGCGGGTAAATGAGTATGGTTTCATCGAAACCCCCTACCGGCGGGTGCGAAAATCAATATCACCGACCGATGAACGTTTGGTTGGTCGCTCTTTGCGTGAAGATGTGAAAAACCCAGATTCCGGTAAAGGTGATCGCAAAAACTGGCGAGCGTGTTACTTTGGATCTGGCAGAAAAGATCAAGAAGCTCAAGGTGAAAGAGGTCCTGGTTGTTCCATTCGTAACCGATGAAACGGAATATCTCTCAGCAGATGTCGAGGATCGCTTCGTGATTGCTCAGGCCAACACGCCTTTGAATGAATATAATGAGTTTATCCGCACCAGCATTTCCTCACGTCACTATTCAGATTTCATCTTTGCCACCAGTGACAATATCGATTATATGGATGTTGCCCCGCACCAGATCGTTGGGATCAGTGCAGCTCTGATCCCATTCCTGGAGCATGATGATGCCAACCGTGCTTTGATGGGCTCGAACATGCAGGCTCAAGCAGTCCCATTGCTGAATCCTGACATCCCTGCCGTCTCGACCGGCATGGAATATCATGCCGCCATGGACTCAGGTCAGGTGGTGATCGCTGAAGAAGATGGTGAAGTCACTTCGGTGACCGGGAATAAGATTGTTATTCACACCCCGAAGAGTGATCACACCTACCAGCTGCGAAAGTACCAGCGCTCGAACCAATCCACCTGTATTGACCAGCGCCCTGCAGTGGTCAAAGGTCAGCGCATCCACAAGGGTGAAGTGATTGCTGACTCATCCTCCACCGAGAATGGTGAGCTGGCTTTGGGTCAGAATGTTGTCGTTGCTTTCTTATCCTGGGAAGGTGCCAACTTCGAAGATGCCATCGTCATCTCCGAACGCCTGGTCCAGGAAGACCGCTTCACCTCAGTTCATATTGAAAAGTATGAAGTTGAATCACGCGATACCCGTCTTGGTCCGGAAGAAATCACCCGCGATATCCCCAATGTCGGTGAAGAAGCCATCAAAGACCTCGATGAGACCGGTATCATCCGCATCGGTGCTGAAGTTGGTCCGAATGACATCCTGGTGGGAAAGATCTCACCCAAAGGTGAAAAAGAGCTAACCCCCGAAGAACGCTTGCTGCGGGCAATCTTCGGTGAGAAATCACGTGATGTAAAAGATACTTCCCTGCGTATGCCGCATGGTGAGCGTGGCAAAGTAGTCGATGTAAAAGTATTCACCCGTGAGGATAATACTGATCTGGCTGCTGGTGTGGATATGATGGTGCGTGTATCGGTTGCCCAACGTCGCAAGATCACCGCAGGCGATAAGATGGCTGGACGCCATGGAAATAAGGGTGTGGTTTCGCGTGTAGTTGCAGAAGAAGATATGCCCTTCCTTGAAGATGGCACGCCTGTAGATATCATCCTGAATCCAACAGGTGTACCTGGTCGTATGAACCTCGGTCAGGTGCTGGAAACCCACCTGGGTTGGGCATCCAGCCGCTTGGGTTTCCGTGCCATCACGCCAGTATTTGATGGTGCCACAGAATATGAGATCGATGCTGAGCTTGGCCGTGCCTGGTTGATTGACCAGGCCTGGAAAGAAGCTGGTCTCAAAGCCTGGGAACAGCTCGAACCAGACTGAACATGATCCTACCCAATATGAAGATGATAATGAAGTTCGTAACCTGTACCTGGAAGATTGGCTGGGTGATCTTGGGTTATGATGTTTCCTTGTTCAAATCGGATTATTACTATGCCCGCCGTTCTGTATTACGCGAATGGCTGCGCGTATATGGTTATGATCCCGATCTGGTGATTTCCTCGGAAGGCATCGTAGGTCGATGCTGCCCAGCAGGAGAAAATGGATAGTTATACCTTGACTACCTGTCTTCGCCTGTGGCTGGATCAGCAAGGTGTGAATACTTCGAAAATCAAGGATGAAGATATCTCAGGTGAAGCAGAAAAATATTCCCTGAATACAGGCATACCCAGTCCCAACCCTTGGCAAGCAAATTGTGCGTGATGGGAAGACAGGTGATCCATATGATCGACCGGTGACCGTAGGTGTGATGACCATGCTCAAGCTTCACCACCTGGTTGAAGATAAAGTGCATGCCCGTTCAACCGGTCCATACAGCCTGGTATCACAACAGCCTTTGGGTGGTAAAGCCCAATTTGGTGGTCAGCGCTTCGGTGAAATGGAAGTGTGGGCTTTGGAAGCATATGGTGCAGCCTACACCCTCCAGGAAATGTTGACGGTGAAATCAGATGATGTTCAGGGTCGTGTGAAAACCTATGAAGCCATCGTCAAGGGTGAACCGATCGAAGAGCCAAGCATTCCGGCCTCATTCCGTGTTTTGGTGAAGGAGCTCCAAAGCCTGGGGTTGGCTGTAGAAGCCGTCACCGATACTGGTGAAGTGATCAAATTTGGTAAAGACGAAGAACGTTCACGTCCGCCCAGATTACAAACTGGTCTATTGGATTTAGGATCGACATCTGTAAAATCCTTGACGCTCCTATGAGCGCATGGTAAAATCGCTTTTCGTTGTCCTTAACATACGTGGGTAGAATCCCTACCTAAATCGTATACCAATGCAAGTAAGGCGAGGCCATCGATGGTGTTGATGGCCTCCCTTAATGGAATTATCTAATTTATTAATTAAGGTTCGGAGGCGAAGGTGCCAACAATCAATCAACTTGTCCGTAGAGGACGCAAAATCAAAGAAAGAGAAGAGCAAGGCTCCTGCCCTGTTGTACACGCTCAATCTTATGAACCAAAACCGTATTCGCCAGAGCAAAGGCTCACCTCAAAAACGTGGCGTTTGCACTGTCGTCAAGACCATGACCCCCAAGAAGCCTAACTCAGCGTTACGCAAGATCGCCCGTGTACGACTGACGAATGGCATCGAAGTCACTGCATATATCCCTGGTGAAGGTCACGCATTGCAGGAACACTCTGTCGTGCTGGTACGTGGTGGTCGTGTGAAAGACCTGCCTGGTGTGCGTTATCACATCGTGCGTGGCTCGCTGGATACCGGTGGTGTCAATAACCGGAAACAAGGTCGTTCCAAATACGGTTCCAAGCGTCCTAAAGAATAATCCCCTGCGGAGTAATAGTATGTCACGACGTAGTAAACCCGAAAAACATGAAATTACTGGTGATGTTCGCTATAATAGCGAACATGTGCAGAACTTTATTAACCGTGTTATTCGCGCTGGTAAGAAGAAGTGTTGCCACAACCATTGTCTATGATGCATTTGATATGATCGAGGAACGCGCAAAACGCAATGCACTTGAAATCTTCGACCAGGCGATTAAAAATGTCTCCCCAATCCTTGAGGTAAAACCTCGCCGTGTGGGTGGTGCCACCTACCAGATTCCCATGGAAGTTCCTCCCTATCGCCGTTTTGCCCTGGCCTCCCGGTGGATTTTGCAGGGTGCGATGGCACGCTCAGGAAAATCATTTTCCGAAAAATTGGCTGGCGAGCTTGTTGGATGCAGCCAATAATACTGGTTCAGCCATTCGTAAGCGTGAGGAAACTCACAAGATGGCTGAAGCTAACCGTGCCTTCTCCCATTTTCGGGCATAGGATCGTAATCAACCCATTATTTGTGAGATTTAACTAGTGGCAGTAGGATTCATTTTATGACCCGCCAATATCCTCTCGATCTGTATCGCAATATTGGCATTATCGCCCATATTGATGCGGGTAAAACTACCACCACTGAACGCATCCTCTTCTACACAGGTAAAACCCATCGCCTCGGATCTGTTGACGACGGAACGACCGTCACAGATTGGATGGAGCAGGAACGCGAACGAGGTATTACGATCGTTTCTGCAGCTGTTTCAGCTGAGTGGAAGGGTTACCAAATAAATATCATTGACACCCCAGGGCACATTGACTTCACCGCTGAGGTGCAGCGTTCGCTTACGTGTCCTGGATGGTGGGATCGTCGTCTTCGATGCCGTCCAAGGTGTTGAACCGCAAAGTGAAACCGTTTGGCGTCAGGCTGATCGTTACCATGTACCCCGGATTTGCTTTGTCAACAAGATGGATCGCGTTGGAGCTTCATTTGAGCGCTCCATCGAAAGCATGCAGCATCGCTTAGGTGCCAACCTGGCTGCCATGCAGATACCCATTGGGAGCGAAGCTAACTTCCGTGGTGTGGTAGATCTGCTCACCATGAAAGCCATCCTTTGGGATGACACGCTTGGTACCGAAGCCATCGAAAGCTGAAATCCCTGCTGATCTGATCGGGTATGTAAAGGAGATGCGTTCCCGTTTGGTGGAACAGATCGCAGAAACCGAAGACTGCACTGACCCTGCGCTATTTGGAAGGCGATGAAATATCGGTTGATGATCTAAAAGCGGCTCTGCGGAAAGCAACCATTGCCGGAAAAATCACACCGGTTTATTGTGGGAGTTCTTTAAGAAATAAAGGTGTACAGCCCTTATTGGATGGAGTGATTGATTACCTGCCCTCTCCGGCAGATATTCCTCCAGTAGATGGCATTCATCCACACACTGGTCATGAAGTTGAGAGACCTGCTGAAGATGATGCCCCAATGAGTGCTTTGGTCTTTAAAATCGTATCAGACCCCTATGTTGGGCGTCTGGCATATATCAGAGTGTATTCAGGCAAGATCACACAGGGTTCAATGGTCTTCAATCCCACCAAAGATCGGCGTGAACGTGTTGGTCGTCTCCTGCGCATGTACGCTGACCGGCGTGAGGATATCGACTGAAATCCTCGCTGGAGATATCGGTGCAGTGCTCGGTCTCAAGGATTCATTCACCGGTGACACGCTGTGCGATGCATCCAACCAGATCGTCCTGGAGAATATCACCTTCCCCGAGCCGGTGATCTCGGTTGCCATTGAGCCTCGCACGACTGCTGACCAGGATAGAATGGCGGAAGCATTACACAAGCTGTCGGATGAAGATCCCACCTTCAGGGTGCGGGTGGATGAAGAGACCGGACAAACCATTATCTCTGGCATGGGTGAGTTACACCTGGAAATTCTCATTGACCGCATGCTGCGTGAGTTTCGGGTTCAGGCCCGGGTCGGTAAACCCCAGGTGGCTTATCGTGAAACCATCACCCGCCGGGTGGATAAAGCTGAGTACCGCTACGTCAAGCAGACCGGTGGGCATGGACAGTATGGGCATGTCGTTCTTGTCATTGGAACCCGGAGAACCTGGCAGCGGGATTGTTTATGAGAATGATATTGTTGGTGGAGTTATTCCAAAGGAATTTCTACCAGCAGTTGAAAAAGGTGTGCATGAAGCAGCTGAAGCAGGTGTGCTGGCAGGCTACCCTGTGGTGGATATCAAAGTTCGTCTTTATGATGGCTCATACCACGAGGTAGACTCAAGCGATATGGCTTTCAAAATGGCAGCCTCGATGGCTTTCAAAGAAGGTATTCACAAAGGAGATCCAATCCTGCAAGAGCCGATCATGAAAGTCGAAGTGATTGCACCCGATGAATTTCTCGGTGAGATCATGGGACAGCTGAATGCACGTCGGGGTAATATCATTGGCACTGAAATGCGCCCTGGGAATACCCAGATGGTCACCGCAATGGTCCCTCTGGCTGAAATGTTCGGTTACGCCACCGATCTAAGGTCTGCCACCCAGGGAAGAGGCGTTTTTACCATGGAATTTGACCACTATTCTCAGGTATCTGAGAATGTGGCAAAAACAATATTGGCATAAATGTATTATCATTGCTTTATAATCATTAAGGAGAACGTTTATGGCAAAGCAAAAATTTGAGCGAACGAAGCCGCACATGAACGTAGGGACGATGGGGCACATCGACCACGGGAAGACGACCTTGACGGCTGCGATCACGAAATACTGCTCATTTTTGGGGCAGGCGGAGTACCGGTCATTTTACACGATCGATAATGCTCCGGAAGAGAAAGAGCGCGGCATCACGATCAACATTGCCCACGTGGAATACGAGACTGCCAAGCGGCACTATGCGCACGTGGACATGCCTGGACACCGTGACTACATCAAGAACATGATCACGGGAGCAGCGCAGGTGGATGGAGCGATCCTGGTGGTGGCGGCTCCGGATGGGCCGATGCCGCAGACGCGTGAGCACGTGTTGCTGGCGCGCCAGGTGGAAGTTCCGGCCATCGTGGTCTTCCTGAACAAGGTGGACATGATGGACGATGAGGAGCTTCTGGAGCTGGTGGAGATGGAGCTGCGTGACCTGTTGAACGAGTACGAGTTCCCTGGAGACACGACCCCGATCGTGCGTGGGAGTGCTTTGCTGGCCCTGGAGAGCACGAGCACGGATCCGAATGCACCCGAATATGCCTGCATCAAGGAGTTGCTGCGGGTGGTGGATGAGTACATCCCGGAGCCGGTGCGCGAGATGGATAAGCCGTTCATGATGCCGATCGAGGATGTGTTCTCGATCAAGGGGCGTGGCACGGTGGTGACGGGCAGAGTGGAGCGTGGGATTGCCAAGAAGGGTGATCCAGTGGAGATCGTGGGCTTGCGCGAGAAGAGCATGAGCTCGGTGATCACGGGTACAGAGATGTTCCACAAAGACCTGGACCAGGTGCAAGCTGGAGATAACGCCGGCATTCTGCTGCGCGGTATCGAGCGCACCGATGTGGAGCGCGGCCAGGTGGTTGCCAAGCCTGGCTCGATCACCCCGCACACCAAGTTCATGAGCGAAGTGTACGTGCTGCGCAAGGAAGAAGGTGGGCGACACAAGGCCTTCTTCACCGGGTATCGCCCGCAATTCTACATCCGCACGATGGATGTGACCGGTAACATCAAGCTGCCCGAAGGGGTGGAGATGGTGATGCCGGGAGACAATGTGAACCTGGAAGTTGAATTGATCGTGCCGGTGGCTTTGGAGCAAGGCTCCAAGTTCGCCATCCGTGAAGGCGGTTTGACCGTCGGCGCTGGTGTGATCACCAAGATTATTGCATGATCCGGAGATAATTGGAACAGGAAAAATGGCTAAACAAAAAATCCGTATTCGTTTGAAGGCTTATGACCACCGCGTTCTGGATCAATCTGCAAAACGCATCGTTGAGACTGCAGAACGCACTGGTGCCCGAGTAGTTGGTCCTGTACCCTTGCCAACTAAGAAAGAAAGGTTTACAATTCGGCGCTCGACATTCATCGATAAAGATTCACACGAGCATTTTGAAATCCGCACACATAACCGCCTGATCGATGTCTTGGATCCAGATTCCAAAACCATCGATATGCTCATGCGATTGAACCTTCCTGCGGGTGTGGACATTGAAATAAAGATATAGAATTACCGCCTTCAATGACGGGTGTCAATCGGAGAACTGAGTTAACATTCTCGCTCACGAACGCCCGTCGCAGAATGGTGGCAGTGTAAGAGCGGACCTACACGCGAGCGAACAAACCCCGATGCTCCACGGTAGACCAGCTGACTGCACTGCGGTCAGGGATGATGCAGCCATGCCCAGGCTGACAGTCCCGAAAAATATTATAGATAGGAGAAAACCGAGATGTTAAAAGGGCTGATTGGAAAGAAAATTGGCATGACCCAGATTTTCGTTGAAGGTCGGGCACTCCCCGTCACTTTAATCGAAGCTGGGCCATGCTATGTTACTCAGGTTCGTCTGCCTGGAAAAGATGGGTATTCAGCCGTCCAGTTGGGTTTTGAAGAAGTAAGACCAAAAATCCTGACCGGTGGTCAGCTGGGGCATCTTAAGCGCAACACTCTTCCCCCGTTGCGCTTTTTGCGTGAATTTCGGGTGAAAGATCCGGAAGTCTCCGAAGGTGACCCGATGAATGTAGTCCCAGGTTTTTTCAACCGGCGAGTTCGTCGATATTATCGGCACCAGTAAAGGTAGAGGTTTCGCGGGTGGTGTTAGGCGTTATCACTTCAAAGGACATCATAAAACCCATGGTACCTCCGATCGTGAACGTGCACCTGGTTCACGTGGTTCAACCACCACTCCTGGTCGGGTATATAAAGGCGCACGTGGTCCTGGTCATATGGGTAATCGCCGGATAACCGCTCAGAACCTCAAGATCGTCCTGGTCGATAAAGAGCGCAACCTGATCGGTGTGAATGGTGCTGTTCCCGGTCCGAAGGGCAGCGTAGTGGAAATCAAGGAAACCCGGAAGCAGTAGCCGGATTACGGCACTGATTCTCACGTATGTGGAGAATATGATTATGGAAGTAGATGTCTTAAACATGGAAGGTGAGAAAATCCGCACGGTAGAACTTCCGGCGCAGATTTTTGAAGCCCCGATTAATATTGACCTGATGCACCAGGCATATGTCCGCCAGATGGCGAATGCCCGCCTGGGTACTCACAGCACAAAAACCCGTGGTGAAGTATCCGGTGGTGGAAAAAAACCCTGGAAGCAAAAAGGCACTGGTCGAGCTCGCCAGGGATCAACCCGGGCTGCCCAATGGGTCGGTGGTGGTAAAGTACACACCCCAAAACCACGTGATTACACCATTACCCATGCCTCGCAAGATGCGCCAGGCAGCCCTTCGCTCTGCCCTTTCCGTCAGAGCTTCCGAAAAAGCTATCGTCGTGGTTGATGACTTGACCCTTACCGAAGCCAAGACCAAACTGATGGCTCAGGTAATGTCCAAGCTTGTTGGTGATGAAAGTGCAGTCATCCTTATCCCGGATAAAAATCCGGCCTATGAAATGATCATTCGTTCAGCCAGCAACCTGCCTGGTACCAAGACCATGCTGGCAAATTACCTGAACATCCGCGACCTGCTCAGTTTCGACAAGATCGTCCTGCCGGTCCAATCGCTGGATGTCATCTCTGCGCATTTAGGATAAACGGGAGGCAATCATGACCACTATTTACGATGTCCTGCGTCGCCCGATTGTCACCGAGAAATCGAACTTTCAAAATTCAAACCTGCATCAATATACCTTTGAGGTCACCTCCAGTGCAACCAAAGGTATGGTCAAGGATGCGATTGAAACCCTCTTCGATGTCAATGTAGTTCGGGTCAATTTGATCAATGTTTCTCCCAAGCGCACCCGTCGTTGGAAGAGTCGCCGTGTGATGGTTCGCCGTAGTGGGTATAAAAAAGCCATTGTCACGCTGGCAATGGGTGACACGATTGATCTGTTTGAAGGAGTGAAATAATGGCCGTAAAGAAATATAAGCCGGTAACTCCCAGCTTGCGTGGAATGACCGGATACACCTTTGATGAAATAACCAAAACCAAACCCGAACGATCCTTGATCGTTGACAAGCACAAGCATGCTGGTCGCGATACAACCGGGACGTATTTCCGTTCGACATCGTGGTGGTGGTAACCGTCAGCACATCCGCATTGTGGATTTCAAGCGTGAAAAACACGGTATTTCAGCCAAAGTCGCTGCGATTGAGTATGATCCCAACCGCACAGCTCGCCTGGCATTATTGTTCTACACCGATGGTGAAAAACGCTACATTGTTGCACCTATCGATTTAAAAGTAGGCGATTCTGTCATGTCTGGTCCGACTGCCGAAGTTCGTCCTGGTAATTGCCTGCCGATTTCGAATATCCCTGTCGGCACATTGATCCACAACCTGGAGCTGAAAGAAGGTCGTGGTGGGCAGCTGGTTCGTTCTGCAGGTGGTGCAGCTCAATTATTAGCCAAGGAAGGTGATTTTGCTCAAATCCGTATGCCCTCCGGTGAAGTACGCCTGATCCGCCAGACCTGCTATGCAACCATTGGTCAGGTTGGCAATCTGGATCACAGCAATATCAAACTTGGGAAAGCTGGTCGCAAGCGCCATATGGGTATTCGCCCGACCGTGCGCGGTACAGCCATGAGCCCACGTGATCACCCCCATGGTGGTGGTGAAGGTCGACAACCCACAGGTATGCCCGGACCCAAGAGTCCGTGGGGTAAACCAACCCGGGGTTATAAGACCCGTCGAAATAAGCTTTCGGATCAATATATTATCCGCCGGCGCGGCAAGAGCCGCAGGTAGTCCTTAATGATTTCAGGAATAGCTATCAGGAGTCGAGAAAATGGGACGATCTCTGAAAAAAGGGCCCTTTGTGGCACCTAAACTGCTCAAGAAAATCGAAGCCATGAATGAGCGTGGCGAGAAAAAAGTCATTCGCACCTGGAGCCGTGCAAGCACCATCTTTCCTCAGATGGTTGGGCATACAGTGGCTGTCCATGATGGTCGCAGGCATGTGCCCATCTATATCACAGAAAATATGGTTGGGCATCGCCTGGGTGAATTTGCACCCACACGCACATTCCGCGGCCATGTTGCTGAAAAGAAAGTGAAGAAAGGGAATAACCTATGCCAACTCATGATATTCGTGCACAGGCTCTTTATACCCCTGTCTCTGCTCAAAAAGCGCGGTTGGTGGTTGATATGGTGAGGGGTAAAGATGTGGTCCAGGCAGTGACCATGCTGAAATTTGTACCCAATTACGCTGCTCAACCAGTCTCCAAGCTGCTTATCTCAGCCATCGCCAATGCTGAAGAAAACTTTGGTGTCAGCCGCGACGATCTCTATGTTTATCGTATCTATGCAGATGAAGCACCACCCGCAAATGGCGGCGCTTTGGACCACGTGGCAGATTTATGCCCTGGTTACGACGCTCATCACACATAACCGTCATCCTTCGTGAGCGTGAAGGAAAGTAGGAGCTATTATGGGTCGAAAAGTAAATCCGATTGGTTTTCGCCTTAAGATCAACAAAACCTGGGAAGGACGTTGGTATCGCTGAAGGTCGTGAATATGTCGAACAGCTGCACCAGGATTTTGCCTTACGCGACCTGGTGCGTAAGGAAGCTGCCCGGGCAGGTGTATCCCGAATCGAGATCGAACGATTCCCCGGTAAAGTCAAGATCGTTGTCAACACTGCCAAGCCCGGTGTGCTCATTGGTCGTAAGGGTGAAAGTGTCAAGAATCTTCGCCAGCATCTTGAAACCATGGTCGGCAAGAAGATCGACCTGGAGATCAAAGAGATCAAGAGCCCAGATTTGGATGCATTCCTGGTGGCGAATAATATTGCAGAACAGCTCGAACGTCGTATCAGTTACCAGCGCGCCATGAAACGTGCCATCCAACAGGCAATTCGTCAGGGTGCCCAGGGCATCCGTGTTGAAGTTGGTGGTCGCCTGAGCGGGGCTGAAATGGCCCGTGTTGTGAATATGCGTGAAGGTCGCGTGCCACGTGCCACCTTGCGTGCCGATATTGATTATCACCAGACCCAGGCACTGACCACTTATGGTCGGATTGGTGTCAAAGTCTGGATTTATCGCGGTGAATTACTACCCACGGTCGAAGAGCAGGTTGAGTCGACTGAGGGTGTTTATGTCAGTGAGTAGTGAGGGTTTTTACCATGCTCATGCCTAAAAGAGTTAAGTATCGTAAACAAATGCGCGGGCGCATGAAAGGGACCGAACTGCGCGGTGCCGATGTCCACTTTGGGGATTTCGGTCTGCAAGCCCTGGAACCCGGATGGGTCACCGCCCGTCAAATCGAAGCCGCCCGAAGGGCGATCATGCATGCCCTGAAACGTCGCGGCAAGGTGTGGATTCGCATCTTCCCCGATAAGCCCTACACCCAAAAACCTGCCGAAACCCGTATGGGTAAAGGTAAGGGAAATGTGGAGTACTGGGTGGCAGTGGTCAAACCTGGTCGGGTCATGTTTGAGGTCGGTGGTGGTCTTCCAGAAGATGAAGCCCGCAGGCCTTACGTCTGGCACAATTCAAACTGGCGATCAAGACCAAAGTTGTTGGTCGCTTTGAACGTGTTGCTGGAGGCGAACAATGAAAATCCATGAGGTTCGCGCCTTATCCACTGAAGCTATCGAAGCCCAGCTCAACGACACCAAAGAAGAGCTGATGAAGTTACGTTTTCAACTATCCTCTGGTGAATTATCCGACTTTACCCGCCTGCGTCACACACGTCGTATCATCGCCCGCCTTACCACCGTATTGAATGAACGCCTGCGAAATCCTGAAAGCGAGGAGAACCATGAATAATCGCCGACGAATCACTGGTTTTGTTACCAGTAATGCCATGCAAAAGACTGTGGTTGTTGAGATCTCTAGATCCTACCGCCACCCCCTCTATAAAAAAGTGGTCGACAGTCGAAAACGTCTGATGGCTCACGATGAGCTTGGATGCCAGGTTGGTGACCAGGTTCAGATTGTTGAAAGCCGACCTATCTCCAAAAATAAACATTGGGTCGTTGAGCAGATCATCCGTCACACGGTTGGTGGTGCTGAAGAAATACCGGAGGCATAGCCATGATCCAACAAGAAACAGTGGTAAAGGTTGCTGATAACACCGGTGGTCGCTCATTATTGGTCATCCATGTTATGGGTGGTTCAAGACGGCGCTATGGTCGTGTGGGTGATATCGTGGTTGGAGCAATAAAAGAGGCTTCACCGCAGGGAAGTGTAAAGAAAAGCGAAGTTGTCAAAGCAGTCATCGTGCGCTGTGCCAAAGAATGGCGCCGTGATGATGGTTCGTACATTCGATTTGATGATAACGCAGCAGTCATTTTGGATCTTGATGGTCAGAACCCGAAAGGAACACGTATTTTTGGCCCGGTAGCCAGTGAATTGCGTGAAAAAGGATTTATGAGAATTGTGTCATTGGCACCAGAGGTCCTATAGGTATTATGGTGCAGGAGTATATGCTGTGAGAGTAAAAATTCGTAAAGATGATACTGTTGAAGTGATCAGTGGCCGCAAAGCCGATAAAGGCAGGCGTGGTAAAGTGATCAAGGTTCTACCCGATGAAGGTAAAGTGGTCATCGCTGGCATCAATGTGCGTAAGAAGCATCAAAAACAAGTCCAGGCGCAAGGTCGCACCTTGAAACCTGGGATCATTGAATTTGAAGCCCCCATTGCCATCGGTAACGTCATGTTGGTCTGCCCCAAATGCGACAATCCAGTCCGTGTGGGTGTGCAACGTGAAAATGATGAAAGCCAGCGTGTTTGTAAGAATTGTGGCGCAGTGATCGAGTAATCACTGATGTGGAGCAATTAAGATGACTCATTATTTGAAAGAACGATATCAAAAAGAAATCGCACCTGCCCTCGAAGCAGCGATTGGTACTGATAATGTAATGCAGATCCCACGCATCACCAAAGTGGTGGTGAATATCGGTGTCGGTGAAGCACTGGATAATGCCAAAGCCCTCGAAGCAGCTGTCGCAGATTTAACCCTAATCACCGGGCAAAAACCGATTATCACCAAAGCTAAAAAGAGCATTGCTAACTTCAAGCTGCGTGAAGGTCGCCAGATTGGTGTCAAAGTAACCTTGCGTGGAGAGAGAATGTGGTCCTTCCTGGATCGGTTGATGAACATCGCACTACCACGTGTGCGTGATTTCCGTGGCATCTCCCCCAATGCATTTGATGGACGTGGCAACTATACCCTGGGATTACGCGAACAGCTGGTTTTCCCAGAGATAGAATACGACAAGATAGATAAACTACGCGGGTTGGAAATATCCATCATTACAACAGCCCGCAATGACGACGAATCCAGGCAATTGCTTCAAATGCTCGGTATGCCGTTTCGGAAGGAAGGAATCTAATGGCGAGTACATGCATGAAATACCGTGAAATGCGCCGGAAATATCCAACACGTGTGCGTAATCGCTGCAAACTTTGCGGTCGTCCACGTGGATATATCCGGCGATTTGGTCTATGCCGTATATGTTTCCGCGAGCAGGCTCTGGAAGGCAAAATCCCTGGCGTCGTGAAGTCATCCTGGTAACGGGCGGAGGAATAGAACATGTCTGTTTCAGATCCAATCTCTGATATGCTCACACGGATTCGCAATGCCGTGATGGCTGAGCACTCCACCGTAGCCTTGCCCAATTCGAAAATGAAAGCTGCAATTGCGCAAATTTTAAAGGATGAAGGCTACATCAGTGGATATGAAATTGTTGATGATAGCAAGCGCCCTGCACAAAAAGTACTGCGCATCCGCCTGAAGTATGTTGGCGAACGACGTGAACGTCGTGCAGTCATCACCGGTTTGGAGCGCATCAGCCGCCCCGGAAGCCGGGTTTATACTGGCAAGCAGGAAATCCCATGGGTGCTTTCAGGTATGGGTGTTGCCATTCTTTCCACACCCAAGGGTGTCATGACCGGTCAACGCGCCCGCCAGCTTGGTGTGGGTGGCGAAATCCTGTGCAAGATCTGGTAAGGAGGCTGATATGTCAAGAATAGGTCGTCTACCAGTCGTCGTTCCACCCCATGTGGAAGTGCACATTGATGGCACAAATATCAAGGTCAAAGGTCCAAAAGGTGCCTTAGAATATACCTTCTCTCCGGATATCTCTTTTGCCTTGAAAATGGTGTTATCAATGTTAAACGCCCATCAGATGATCGCCCTCACCGTGCATTGCATGGCACAACACGTGCCTTGATCCAAAACATGGTTACTGGGGTTAGCACAGGTTTTGAGAGGATTTTGGAGATTAATGGTGTAGGTTATCGTGCTGAAGTGCAAGGTAAGAATTTGGTGCTCAACCTTGGATATTCACATCCCATTGTTGTTGAGCCACCAACTGATATTTCATTTGAAGTCGATCCAAAAACACGTCAGATCAAGGTAATTGGTCCTGATAAGCAAAAAGTAGGTCAGATGGCGGATTACATCCGCAAACAACGTCCTCCTGAACCTTATCTGGGTAAGGGTATTAAATATTTAGAAGAAAAAATCCGCCGTAAGGCTGGTAAGTCGGGTAAGGGATAAAAATATGGCTAGCAATCATAAAACACGTTCTGCAGCACGCAACCGGCGCCATTCACGTGTTCGGCAGAATATCTCTGGTACTCCTTCACGCCCACGCTTGAGTGTTTTTCGAAGCTTAAGTGGCATCTATGCTCAGGTGATCGATGATGTAGCGGGTAATACTTTAGTGTCTGCATCCACCATCGATCCTGCCCTTCGGGAGCAGGTGAAGGGTCTTAAACAAGCCGAGAAAGCCCATTTGGTCGGTAAAACCCTGGCTGAACGCGCCTTAAGTAAAGGTATCCAGGTTGTTTCATTCGACCGGGGTGGCTACAAGTACATGGGGCGTGTAAAAGCATTGGCAGAAGGTGCGCGCGAAGGCGGCCTGAAGTTCTAATCCTTCGCACATGGAGAAAAGCATGACAGACTATCCAACTGCAGAATTTGAATTAAAAGAATTTGACGAACGCGTGATTGAGATTGGTCGTGTGGCGAAAGTTGTTAAGGGTGGTCGCCGTTTCTCTTTCCGCGTCACCGTGGTCGTCGGAGATAATAATGGTAGCGTGGGCATCGGTGTTGGTAAAGCCAATACTGTCCCAGATGCAATGCGTAAAGCCTCAGAAAAAGCCCACCGTAATATGCACAAGGTATGGCTGTATGGCAAGACCATCCCACATGAAGTTCTCGGGCGGGTCAGTGGAGCAGAAGTCTTATTAAAACCAGCTTCCCCGGGCACAGGTGTTATCGCAGGTGGTGGTGTACGTGCTGTCCTTGAAGCCGTTGGAGTCTCGGATATCCTGACAAAATCACTGCGCAGCAGTAATATGCTCAATGTTGTCTATGCCACCATGCAGGCATTGGATTCACTCAAATCCCCCAAGGAAGAAGCTGCCCGTCGTGGAAAAGATCTCAAGGATGTGACTCCCTTCTGGGAACGGAGGAAGAATGCCTAGCAAAAAAACACCCAAAGAGAAAATTATCCGGGTCACCTTGGTGCGAAGCGCGATTGGATATTCCAAAGAACATAAAGCTACAGTCAGGGCTTTAGGCTTCAAACATTTACACCAGACCGTGGAACATGTAGATTCCCCTACCCTGCGAGGTATGCTCTACAAGGTTGCCCATTTGGTTGTGGTGGAGGAAAAATAAATGAAACTTCATGAACTTAAACCACAAGTTGGATCCAAGAAAGATGGCATCCGTGTTGGACGTGGAACATCTGGCCGGAGAGGTAAAACGGCTGGACGTGGCACCAAAGGTCAGGGTGCTCGTGCAGGAAAACCTGTACGCCAGTACAATCAGGGTGGTAACCTGCCTTTCTATCGCCGCTTACCCTTCAAACGTGGTGAAGGATTCACCCCTTGATCCGGATTGAGTATAACGAAGTAAATCTCGACCAGCTGGCTAAATTCCCTGCTGGTAGTGAAATCACTCCTGAATCACTTGCAGAAGCTCAGCTGCTTCGTGACCCAGCCAATCCCGTAGTCATTTTGGGTCGCGGTGAGCTCAAGACAGCCCTGAAAATAAGCGTTCATCGGATCACCGCCAGTGCAAAGGCAAAAGTCGAAGCTGCTGGTGGTAGTGTTGAAATCATTAAATCGTAAGGTTGATGATAAGGAGCCTATAACATGAAGCGGTCTGCCTGGCGTTATTTATGGTCAGCACATGATATCCGCAGGAAGCTATTAATCACCCTGCTCATCCTGGCGATTTACCGCCTGGCTTGCCATGTCCCCGTACCTGGAGCAAACAAGGAAGTGATGGCTCAGATCATGAGCGCAGGTGGTGCAACGGGAAATCTGATCAATATCCTGGACTTGCTGTCTGGTGGTACGGTTTCCCGATTCTCAGTGCTGGCAATGGGTGTTTACCCCTACATTACCGCTCAAATTATCCTGCAGCTTCTTACACCCATCATCCCTTCCTTGCAAAAGAGGATGGAAGAAGACCCGCGTGAAGGTCAAAAGTGGCAGGAAAAATGGACTTATTATCTGGCTGTACCCATGGCAGCCTTACAAGCCATTGGTCAGGTGAATATCTTTAACAACTCAGCCACGCAAATTGGTTTATCGCCAGTCATTCAGAATTTTGGTTTCAGTTATTTTCTGCCATCACTGACGATTGTCGTCAGCATGACGGCAGGAACGATGTTCGGTATCTGGCTGGGTGAGCTGATCTCTGAATATGGATTGCGTAATCAAGGTCTGTCACTGATCATTTTCGCCGGCATCGTTGCCCGCATTCCTGCCACGATCCAGGGTATTGTTGCAGATGAGACCACCCGTTGGATTGGTTTGATCTTCATGCTGATACTCAGCCTGATCACGATTTTTGCCATCGTCGTTGTTCAGCAGGGACGTCGAAATGTTCCGGTCATGTATCCTGGACGTCGTGTAGGTAGCCGCATGTCCATGCCGGTCAAAGGTACACTGCCATTGATGGTCAATATGGCAGGCATGATCCCAATCATCTTTGCTCAATCCCTGCTCACCTTCCCGTCCATCATCGCCAGTTTCTTCACCGGTGCAAAGAATGCGACGATTGCAAATTTTGCCTCCAGTGTTGTCAACTTGTTCGGCGGTACTGGGAATGCCTATTGGATCATGTACTTCTTGATGGTGGTCTTTTTCTCCTTCTTCTATACGGATGTCCTGTTTGCACAACAGAACTATGGTGAAAACTTGAAGAAGGTTGGTGCACAGATCCCTGGTGTCTCACGGGGTGCTCCCACCCAGAAATACCTGACCCGTGTGCTACGCCGGATCACCCTGCCAGGTGCGGTCTTCCTGGGTATTGTTGCCGTCTTACCATGGTTGGTGGGACTGGTGGTTCCGTTTGGTAAGAGTACCGGTCTGTTATTGACCTCCTCTTCCGGATTGTTGATCGTTGTCGGTGTCGTGCGTGATACATTCTTCAGCATCGATGCTGACCTAAAGCTGCATGGTTACGACGACTCACTGCTGGTAAGGTAAGAGAATAGTCATGACCAGGTTCATCGTTTTACTCGGTCCCCCTGGTGCGGGGAAAGGCACACAGGCTGAAGCCATTTCCGCCAAGCTTCACCTGCCCCATATCTCTTCAGGAGATATCTTCAGGGAAAACCTGAAGAACCAGACCGAGCTGGGCAAGCTGGCTGCTGGGTTTATCAATAAAGGTGAGCTTGTACCCGACGATGTGACCATTGCCATGATCCGGGAACGATTGTCACGCCCCGATTGCCAGGCTGGTGCCTTGTTGGATGGATTTCCTCGCACACCCGCTCAGGCAGAAGCATTGGCGACCTTGCTATCCGAGATTGATGGACAGGTCAAATATGTACCGTATATCTGCGTCCCTGAAGATGTTCTGATCGAGCGTCTCGCAGGTCGATGGACATGTCGGGAAGCGGGTCATGTCTTTCACGAAAAATATAATCCGCCGAAACAACAAGGGATTTGTGATTTTGATGGCTCGGAATTGTATCAGCGGGAAGACGACAAAGCTGAAACGGTAAAACGTCGCATCCGTGTTTATCTTGAACAAACGCAGCCTTTGATTGAATACTACCGTCAACATGGTGTATTGCGTGAAGTAGATGGAAAAAAACCTATCGAGCAAGTCACGAATGATCTGCTCTTGGCATTACAGGGAAACGGGAAATCATGAGCTGGGAACGCAATATCGTCATAAAAAGCCCGCAAGAGATTGCGACTCTGCGCGAAGCAGGTCGCATCAATGCCAAGGCTCTGGATGCAGTACGGCAGCTAATCCGACCCGGTGTCACCACCGCAGAGCTGGATGCAGCCGCGGAGGAAGTGATCCGAAAGCATGGAGCTATCCCTACCTTCAAGGGATATCCTGGTCCCTACCCGTACCCGGCATCGATCTGCGTGAGTATTAATGAACAGCTGGTGCATGGCATCCCTGGTAAGCGCAAATTGCAAGCAGGTGATATCGTCTCGATAGATTGCGGCTCGACCTTTGAGGGTTTCGTGGGAGATTCTGCCATCACGATTGGTGTTGGTGATATTTCCCCCGTAGCCCAACGGCTGATCGAAGTCACCGAGCAGGCACTCTATGAAGGTATTAGCCAGATGCGGGCGAATAATCGGGTAGGTGATGTTTCAGCAGCCATCCAGAAATTTGTGGAAAACACTGGTTTTTACGTCACCCGCGAGTACACCGGTCATGGAGTTGGCCGGCAGATGCACGAAGGACCACAGGTGCCCAATTATGGCATCGCTGGTAGAGGTCAAATCTTCCGCCAGGGCATGACCATCGCACTGGAGCCAATGGTTCTGGTTGGTACCTCTCAAACTCAAGTCCTTCCAGATCAGTGGACAGTGGTCTCGGCTGATGGTTCGCTCACCGCACATTGGGAGCATTCCGTCGCAATTACCGAAGGAGAAGCTCTCATACTAACCCTGCCCTAATTAAGTACTGGACGGTAGGTGTGTTGACAAGTATAATCAAGTCTTTGGCTACACGGATATACATGGTGGTCGCTAGGAGTAAGGTTTATGAAAGTATCATCATCAATACGAAAGCGTTGCTCGAAATGCAAGGTCGTAAAACGCAAAGGTCGTTTATATATCATTTGCGATAATCCCAAACATAAGCAACGACAAGGATAGGACTTATGGCAAGTATCGAAGGTGTTGATCTACCACGCAATAAACGGGTTGAAGTTGGATTGACCTATATCTTTGGCATTGGAGACTCCGCATTCAAGGGAGATCCTGAGCGCCACTGGTGTAAGCCCTGATACCCGCGTTAAAGATCTGACTGATGCGGAAGTTGGCTTGTTACGCGATTATATCGGTCAGCATTATAAAGTCGAAGGCGACTTGCGTCGTTCTCTTCAGATGAATATCAAACGTTTAATCGAGATTGGTAGCTATCGTGGCCTTCGTCACCGACGTAACCTACCGGTTCGAGGGCAACGTACACGCACGAACTCTCGCACACGCAAAGGTCCCAAGAAGACGGTTGCTGGTCGCGGCAGACGGCGTGGCGCAACCAAGAAGTAATAAACGTAGTTTACGAAGTATTTAGCGAGGTATTATGGCTCAAACTGCAACAACTGGACGCCGAAAATCCACACGCAAGACCAAGCGTCTCCTGTCCTCCGGGCAGGTGCACATCCTGGCGACGTTTAACAATACGATTGTCACCATTACTGATACTCAAGGAAATGCAGTCACCAGCGCCTCTGCGGGTGCCTCCGGTTTCAAAGGCTCTCGCAAGAGCACGCCCTATGCAGCCCGTGTGGCAGCTGAACTGGCAATGAAAAATGCCCAATCCTTGGGGATGCAGGAAGTTGAAATTTACGTCAAAGGTCCTGGTCCTGGTCGTGAGAATGCCATTCGTGCTGTGCAAACTTCAGGCATGAAGGTGACTTCGATCACTGATGTGACCCCTGTACCACACAATGGATGCCGGCCTCCGAAAAAGCGCCGTGTCTAATAATCAATAATTACAAGGAAGAGGTAAGAATTTATGGCAAAGTATCGTGGGCCAGTATGTAAATTGTGCCGGCGAGAAGGTGAAAAATTATTCCTGAAGGGTGCTCGATGCTATTCGCCCAAATGTTCATTTGAGCGGCGTGGCTATCCCCCAGGGTTACATGGCAAGAGCGCTCAATTCCGCCGCAAACGCGAATCTGACTATGCACGCCAGCTGCGTGCGAAGCAGAAAGCACGCCGTGTATATGGTGTCTTGGAACGCCAATTCCGTCGCTACCATGCGACTGCCCTGAAGCGGCGTGGATTGACCGGTTTGACCATGTTGCAAATCCTTGAGAGCCGGCTGGATAATATCGTCTACCGTCTCGGATATGCAGACAGTCGGGCAAAAGCACGCCTCCTGGTCACTCATGGACATTTCATAGTCAACGGACAGCGCACGGATGTACCCTCCATGACTGTTGCCATCGGTGATGTCGTTTCCGTTCGTCCCAGCTCTCGCAAGCGTACGTATTTCAAAGAGCTGGCAGACCTGGCAGAAGAACGTAATGTTCCCAATTGGCTAAGCCGTGATCTAAAAGAGCTTGCCGGGACAGTGGTGCGCATGCCTGAACGTTCGGAAATTGATGCCAACCTTGGCGAACAATTGATTGTTGAGTATTACTCGAGATAATCCCAGGCGCGGGGGAAGAGGTGAACTGTGTTAGGACTAAGTAACATGGTAACGCCGAAGATCGAGCGTGAAGCTGAAGCTCGTAACTACGGCAAATTCGTCATCAGTCCATTGGAACATGGCTATGGCATTACGCTCGGCAATGCCCTGCGGCGTGTCTTGCTTTCCTCCTTGGACGGCGTGGCAGTCACATCCATTCGCATCGCAGATGTGCAGCATGAATTCAGTGAGATCCCTGGCGTCCGTGAGGATGTCATCCGGGTGATGTTGCAGATAAAGCAAATGCGCATGCGTTTGATGGATGTGGATACCGCTCATCTCCATCTTGCAGTTCAGGGAGATGGCACGGTAACCGCTGCAGATATTTCGGCTAATCCGGATGTCGAGATCGTCAACCCTGAGCTCTACCTGTTCACGGTGGACGATCCTAAGGCCAATCTGGAGATAGATTTGACCGTGGAACGTGGCAGGGGATATTCCCCTGCTGACGATCGCACGGGTCGCCTGCCCATCGGTGAGCTGCCGGTAGATGCAATCTACAGCCCCGTACGGCGGGTGAATTGGGAAGTCAGCTCTGCCCGGGTTGGGCAAAGCACAAATTACGATAAACTCATCCTGGAGATCTGGACAGACGGTACGACCACTCCGGAACATGCCTTGAGCACCTCAGCCAAAATCCTGATCGATCACCTGCGCCATCTGGCAGGGATCAGTGAGGAAACTCTGGCGTCACTCACCGAAGAAGCTAGCGAGGAAGATCATCTCACCAGTGAAATGATCGAAACACCCATTGAAAATCTTGATCTCTCGGTGCGGGTGTTCAATTCGCTCAAGCGCACTGGTATTACCACCGTTGGAGAAGTCTTGGAGCTACTCGATAAAGGCGAAGAAGCAGTCATGTCCATCCGGAATTTTGGTGAGAAAAGCCTGGACGAATTGCGTCTGAAGATGCGTGAGAAGGGCTATCTTCGGGATCAAAAAGAAGAAGAAGCGGAGTAATTGGATATGCGACACCAAATAGCAGGAAAAAAACTTGGCCGTAAAAAGGATGAACGTGCTGGCTTTACGCCGGATCTTGATTGCACAGCTGATCGAACATGAGCGTATTGAAACCACCCAGGCAAAAGCCCTGGCGATACGCGGTCAGGCTGAACGCCTGATCACTCTGGCAAAACGTGGCATCAAGGAAGGCGATGCCAAGATGGTGCATGCCCGCCGGCTAGCGGCAGCTCGTCTGAGTAATCCCAAAGCGGTGATCAAATTGTTTGATGATATTGCACCTCGTTATGCTGAACGCCTTGGTGGCTATACCCGCATTCACAAGCTGGGTCCTCGCCTGGGTGACAATGCTGAAATGGTGCTGATTGAGTTGATTGAAGAATAATCGACGATTTGTCGAGTGGCAGATGAGATAGGCGATAAAATCGCCGTATGACAAGAAATCGTCAGCCATCCATGGAACGTTACCAAGTTATCCTCGCCTACGACGGCTCTCATTTCAAGGGCTTTCAACGGCAGGCCAAAGTTCGCAGCGTACAGGGTGTGGTTGAAGCTGCCTTACGAAAGCTTGACTGGCAGGGAAAATCCATCCTGGCAGCCGGGCGAACAGATACTGGTGTGCATGCCACCGGTCAGGTGATTGCCTTTGAGCTGGATTGGAAGCATGGTTCATCAGGATCTTCAGACAGCGCTCAATTCGCACCTCCCTTCTGATGTGGTTGCCAGAGATGTGAAGCAGGTTTGTCCATCATTTCATCCACGTTTCGATGCCAGCTGGCGTAAGTATTTATACCGAATCTACTGCCAGCCGGTGCGTGATCCGTTGCTTGAGCCGTATGCCTGGCGTGTTTGGCCTGCTGTAGACATCAATCTCTTGCAAGAAGTAGCTCGCCCATTGATAGGTACACACGATTTTGGTGCCTTCGGTACCCCGCCCCAAGACCGGAGGCACCACCGTTCGAGCTGTGCTGCAAGCAGATTGGAAGCAGGAAGCACCCTATCTCGTTTTTGAGATTACTGCCCAGGCCTTTCTTTATCACATGGTGCGTCGAGTGGTATTTATGCAGGTCATGATCGCCCAAGGAAAGTTGCCTGTTGAAGAGTTGCACCAGGCTCTTCAGACCGGCGTAGACATCACTAGTCGTGGAGATCCACAGCAAAGCCAGGCAAGTTTGGTTCATGGTCTGGCACCTGCCCAGGGATTGATCCTGGCAGAAGTACATTACCCGCCTGAAACCCTTCGTTTGGATGAGGATAAGGAATAAAATAAAAATCTGTTGACAGAAGTTGAAACTCATCACGGTGAAACACTCTGTCGAAAATTTGGAGAAGGATGACGTGCAAAAGACATACGTCCCAAAAAAGAATGAGATAAGCAATGAGTGGGTCCTGGTTGACGCCAAGGATAAATATATTGGTCGTCTTGCCACCCAAATTGCCAGCATATTGCTTGGCAAGAATAAACCCAACTTTACCCCCGGTGTTGAGACAGGTGATTATGTCATCGTGATTAATGCAGAGAACATCAAAGCCACTGGTAATAAGATGGAAGATAAAATCTATTACCATCACACCGGATATCCAAGCGGCATTAAGTCCATCAGCCTGCGGCAGCAGCTTGCCAAACATCCCGAACGCGTCATCCGTAGCGCAGTCTGGGGTATGTTGCCGCATAATAAGTTTGGACGCTCGTTGATCAAAAAGATGAAAGTGTATGCTGGTCCTGAACACCCTCATACAGTGCAAAACCCCAAGCTGGTGGATTAGGTTACAGGCAGAGATTAAGGAGTGAGTATGACAACTCAGTATTATGAAGGAATTGGTCGTCGCAAGGAGAGCACTGCACGTGTACGCATTTCCAGTGGCACGGGAGTATTCACCGTCAACCAAAAGACATTGGAAGAATATTTTGGCCGGAAGGGTGATGTGGAAACCATCATCGCCCCGCTACTAGCTGTCGGTGAAGCCCGCAACATGCTGGATATCACCGCTACGGTCAATGGTGGTGGGGTCACCGGTCAGACGGATGCCGTCATGATGGGACTGGCACGTGCCCTCCTTATGATGAAACCGGATGCCCGCTCAATCTTGCGCAAGGGAGGCTTCCTGACCCGGGATGCGCGCGTTAAAGAACGCAAGAAACCCGGTCTCAAGCGTGCTCGCAAGGCTCCTACCTACACCAAGCGTTAAATCATTGAAACCAGCCGTAATGCGTAAAAACGTGGCTCCTGGGCTCTCGTTTTACGCATTACTTTTTAAATAGGCTGTGTAAAAACGGCCCACAAATGGTATCTTGAGGTCCTATGACATCAATAATCACCTTACTCGGTCTTGGTCCGGGTGACCCAACCCTCCTCACCCGGCATGCATGGCAGATCCTGGAGAGCACATCCGAGATCTACTTGCGCACTCGCCAGCACCCCACTGTGGCTGGCTTTCCAGCCTCCCTGCAAATTCATTCCTTTGATGATCTATATGACCAGTACCCCTCCTATGATGATGTCTATGCGCATATCATTGAGCAGGTATTGGAGCTCGGCAAGCGACCGCAGGGTGTTGTATATGCTGTTCCGGGTCACCCATACGTGGCTGAAGCCACCTGCCCTGAGATTGCCCGTCGCGCCCGGCTGGAAGGAATCCCCGTTCAAATTATCGAGGGATTGAGCTTCATCGAGCCCACCTTCACTGCTTTGGGCATCGATCCGCTGCCACACCTGGCAATTCTGGATGCATTGGAGCTGGCCACCGCACACGTGCCTCCCTTTCCACCCGATGCTCCCGCCCTGATCGCCCAGATCCATTCCAGGGCAGTGGCTAATGAGGTCAAGCTGACCCTGATGGAAACCTATCCAGATGAACATCCTGTCAGGCTGGTGCATGCTGCTGGCACGCCCCAGGAGCTGGTGGAAGAGCTTCCCCTGCATGCCATCGACCAGAGCCAATCCATTGGATTATTAACCAGTTTGTACCTGCCACCTTTGGAAAAAGGCACTTCCTTTGAAGCATTTCAGGAGATCATCGCTCATCTGCGTGCCCCTGATGGATGCCCCTGGGATCGTGAGCAAACTCACCAGACCCTGCGCACCAACCTGCTGGAAGAAACTTATGAAGCCCTGGCAGCTTTGGATGCAGATGATCCCGCTGCAAATGCGGGAAGAGTTTGGTGACTTATTGCTGCAGATAACCCTGCATGCACAGATTGCCAAGTGAGTATGGCGAATTCAACATTGCCCAGGTATTTAAAAGCATCTATGACAAGATCATTCGCCGCCACCCGCATGTCTTTGGAGACTGGAAGGTGGATGGCGTTGAAAACGTGCTCCAGAATTGGGAGAAACTAAAAGCGGCTGAACGCTCTGAGAACATCAAGGAAAATGGTGGACTCAGAAAAAGGTTTGCTGGATGGGGTTGCACTGGCTCTGCCAGCCCTTTCACAAGCAGAAGAAATCCAGCGTCGGGCAGCCCGGGTGGGTTTTGACTGGCCAGATACCCGTGGGGTGGTGGATAAGATCAACGAAGAATGCCATGAGCTGCTGAATGCGGAAGATCTGGCTTCCCGCTCGGATGAGTTGGGGGATTTATTGTTTGCCGTGGTAAACCTGGCACGCCATTACGAGATTGATGCAGAATCTGCCTTGCGTGAAACCAATACCCGCTTCCGAAAACGCTTTGCACACATCGAGCAATCAGCCCGCCTGCAGGGTAAAACAATCAACGACCTATCGCTGGATGAAATGGAAAGATATTGGCAGGAAGCAAAAAAGTTGTAAAATATACATATGCCAAAGACACATCGTTGTCATCCCGACCTATAACGAAGCCGAAAACCTGCTAAATATCACCTCTGACGCTGTTCGAGCTGGATATCGACGGGCTCGAGATACTGGTTGTTGATGATGCCTCTCCCGATGGCACCGGTCAGCTGGCTGACCAGTTGGTACGCGATATCCCGACCGCTTTCACGTCATGCATCGGGCCGGGAAGCTGGGTCTGGGAACTGCCTATATCCAGGGTTTCAAATGGGCAATCAATAATGGCGCCCAATACATCATCCAGATGGATGCTGATTTCTCACATTCACCCGGCTACATCCCGCAATTCCTGGCACTGATCCCTGATTATGACGTCGTGGTCGGTTCCCGCTATGTGAAAGGTGGTCGAGCTGGATGAACGCTGGAGCTGGTATCGTCGCTTGTTGAGCTGGTGGGCAAATTCAGTCTGGGTACGCGTCATCCTGGGGACAAAGACGAAAGATGCCACCGCGGGTTTCAAATGCTGGCAGGCAAAAGCCTTACAGAACATCGGCCTGGAGCGCATTCGATCGAATGGCTATATATTCCAGGTGGAAATGTGCTACCTCTGCTGAGAAGCTGGGTTACCGGATAAAAGAAATCCCGATTTACTTTGAGGACCGGCGTATCGGGCAAAGCAAAATGGACACTGGGATAAAAATCGAAGCAGCCTTAGGGTCTTCGATATTCGTCGCCGTCCACCATTTGCATCCCTCCAATGGTTATGTTCGAGAATAAAGTCGCACTCGTCACCGGGTCGGGACGGGGAATTGGCGCAGCCATCGCTTTGCATTTTGCCAGCCTGGGGGCGGATGTGGTGGTCAACTATTTCCGCAATCGACAGCCAGCCGCAGAAACTGCAGAGAGCATCCGTAAGTTGGGTCGTAAAGCCCTGCTGGTCAAAGCCAATATGGGCGAGCTCGAGGAGATTGAGCGCCTGTTCGAGATCAATCGAGAAGGAATTCCATGGGTTGGATTTTTTTATCCATAATGCAGCTTCAGGTTATAACCGACCGGTGATGGAGCAGAGAGCCAAGGGATGGGACTGGACGATGAACATCAACGCCCGTTCGCTGCTATTTGCTGCTCAACGGGCGGCACCCCTGATGGAAAAGCGCGGTGGAGGTGCGATTGTAGCCATCTCAAGCCCGGGAGCAGGGCGTGTGCTGCCAGATTATGTGGTGGTGGGTGCAAGCAAAGCTGCCATCGAAGCCATCACCCGCTATCTGGCGGTTGAGTTGGCACCTAAAAACATTGTCGTTAACGCAGTCTCACCGGGCATGGTGCTCACGGATGCATTGCAGCACTTTGAGATGGTACGTACGGATGTACATCTGGCAGACCGAGCGATTGAAATCACCCCGGCAGGCCGGCTGGTGAACCCGCAGGATATTGCGGACGTGGTGGCTTTCCTGTGCTCACCGGCAGCCTCTATGATCCGCGGTCAGGTGATCGCAGTAGATGGTGGCGCATCATTACTGGCGCCAGGTCTCGAAAAATATCCCGCCTCCTGACCTGAGGAAATTACAATACCCAATTTTTCCCGTGGAAGATTGCGTTGTTATGCGATCTTCTTTTTTATCAGCCGTATTAAATATTACCTGCTATATCTGCCCATCAATTGACCCTGTGACAGGATATGCCCGCCCATGGCGCTCTCCACCTGGGTTTTGTTGGCTCCTGACTTTAAATCCAGGCGGGTATCTAGGGCATAGATCTTAATCATATAGCGATGATTGGAACCGCGTGGTGGGCACGGCCCTCCATACCCTGGACGATTAAAATCGTTCTTCCCATCCGTTCCGCTGCCGGTCTTGCCCTGCTCGAGGCTTGTGAGATCCGGCGGGAGGTTGTAAAGCACCCAATGAACCCAGGTGCCCGAGGGAGCATCGGGGTCATCCATGATGAGAGCCAGGCTCACCGTGCTGGTGGGGACCCCTGTCCAGGCTAATGGTGGCGAGATGTTTTGATCATCGCAAGAGTAAATCCGAGGAATCTTATTGCCCTCAGTAAAAGCAGTGCTGGTGATTTGGATGGTCATATCCATTTCTCCTTCTACCGCGGGTGCGGCATGATTGCCTTTACAGCCTGCCAGAAATACTGTGAACCCCAGACTGATTAGCCATACTAAACTCTTGGTCACTTGCATCCTCATAATCCGACCTCAGAAATTACTATATTCCAAATCATCTTATATAACAAGGGCATCTGGCATTGATCTATCGATCTTGTATCCGGGATCGCTGATCCCGCTTTGGTCGTCATTGCGAGGAGCGGTTTTTGCGACGAAGCAATCTCCTCCTCGCTGTAGCCGGGATCGCTGATCCCGCTTTGGTCGTCATTGCGAGGAGCGGTTTTCGCGACGAAGCAATCTCCTCCTCGCTGTAGCCGGGATCGCTGATCCCGCTTTGGTCGTCATTGCGAGGAGCGGTTTTTGCGACGAAGCAATCTCCTCCTCGCTGTAGCCGGGATCGCTGATCCCGGTTTGGTCGTCATTGCGAGGAGCGGTTTTTGCGACGAAGCAATCTCCTCCTCGCTGTAGCCGGGATCGCTGATCCCGGTTTGGTCGTCATTGCGAGGAGCGGTTTTTGCGACGAAGCAATCTCCTCCTCGCTGTAGCCGGGATCGCTGATCCCGCTTTGGTCGTCATTGCGAGGAGCGGTTTTTGCGACGAAGCAATCTCCTCCTCGCTGTAGCCGGGATCGCTGATCCCGCTTTGGTCGTCATTGCGAGGAGCGGTTTTTGCGACGAAGCAATCTCCTCCTCGCTGTAGCCGGGATCGCTGATCCCGCTTTGGCCGTCATTGCGAGGAGCGGTTTTTGCGACGAAGCAATCTCCTCCTCGCTGTAGCCGGGATCGCTGATCCCGCTTTGGCCGTCATTGCGAGGAGCGGTTTTTGCGACGAAGCAATCTCCTCCTCGCTGTAGCCGGGATCGCTGATCCCGCTTTGGCCGTCATTGCGAGGAGCGGTTTTTGCGATGAAGCAATCTCCTCCTCGCTGTAGCCGGGATCGCTGATCCCGCTTTGGCCGTCATTGCGAGAACTCGGTGATTTCCCGGGCATGAAGCAATTTCTTCCTTCCTGTAGCCTGGATCGCTGATCCCGCTTTGGCCGTCATTGCGAGGAGCGGTTTTTGCGACGAAGCAATCTCCTCCTCGCTGTAGCCGGGATCGCTGATCCCGCTTTGGCCGTCATTGCGAGAACTCGGTGATTTCCCGGGCATGAAGCAATCTCCTCCTCGCTGTAGCCGGGATCGCTGATCCCGCTTTGGCCGTCATTGCGAGGAGCGGTTTTTGCGACGAAGCAATCTCCTCCTCGCTGTAGCCGGGATCGCTGATCCCGGCCAATTGGTGGGATGAATCATTTGAATTCGTCCTCCGTAAAGTCATACGGCCGAGATGCCTCCGTAATTATTATTTTCCTCCTTCTTAATCATCTAAATACTATCCTCAATCATTTGGTCTTCAAGACGTCCTGGTTCTACCCCGCTCCTAGGGCTTTACATTAGAAACCTTAAAAATCGCGATTTGCGGAAGTTTTCACTAAACCCCTTGTGGATTAGAACATCAGTGGTCTTCTGTATCGATCGGTGCCCTTCCATATCGATCGCTTTCTATCGATAGGCGATTTTCCAATCGATATTGTGCAATTTTTCCCAGGAAGGATTTTATGAGAAACCTTAAAAATCCGATTGCGAGTTTTGCATAAACCCCTTGTGGATTAGAACATCAGTGGTTTTCTGTATCGATTGGTGCCCTTCCATATCGATCGCTTTCTATCGATTGGCGATTTTCCAATCGATATTGTGCAATTCTTTCCCAGGAAGGATTTTATGAGAAACCTTAAAAAATTGCGAGTTTTGCATAAACCCCTTGTGGGTAACTACTCACCCCTACGCGATTT
>CAWHGE010000019.1:0-80379 GCA_963828845.1 uncultured Chloroflexia bacterium | reverse complement strand
ACACAGATCGACCAATCCTGGCCGAAGTAAAACAGCCGGAAAGGCAGCACCTTTCTCTATTGACGGGATGAAAGGTCGCAGTATAAAATGAATGAGCAGGGCAAAAGCCCATGTACTTTGAAGCAATTGCCCTGCTCATTTTTCCTAAACTAAATCTGGTTCTCTGTCGCTGTTAGAAAAGTAAAGGAGGCCGGTATGCAAACTCAAATGAGTAAACAGCCCGCCCCGGGTGGGATTATTACCTGGATAACGACAAACCTGGGTCGTCTCTTGATCTCTCTTTTTGTCCCAGTGATCACCTTCCTGGTTTTATGGCAGGGTTTCATCTTTCTGCGAGACAGCAAAGCCCCGCAAATCGTCGTTGTTTTAATCGCCATTATTTGGGGAGTCGGCGGTGTGGCGCTGCTGTTCCTGGTATCCAATTGGTTGGTGGAGAAACTTCCTAAGGAATGGGCGCGGCGTTTACAGCCGTTTGTGTTCATCGGTCCCGGTGTGGCCATCCTTACCTGGTACCTGGCTGTCCCGGTAGTCCGCACTTTGGTCTTAAGCTTTCAAAATGACATAGGTCAGGGATTTGTTGGCCTTGGAAACTATATCTTTGCCCTGTCCGATCGGGTAATGCTGAAATCATTCCGCAACAATCTGCTCTGGATGATCATCGGCACCTCTGTCAGCGTTGGTCTTGCCCTGGTGATCGCGGTGCTGGCGGACCGTTCCCGCTTCGAATCGATTTACAAGGCGATCATTTTCATGCCGATGGCTATCTCCTTTGTTGGTGCGGGTGTGATCTGGAAATTTATCTACACCTACAAAGGTGAAGGTGCTGGTATCCAGGAGATTGGCTTACTGAATGCCATTGTCCTGGCTTTGGGTGGCCAATCACAGCCCTGGCTACAACAGCCACCCTGGAATAATTTATTCTTGATCGTAATTATGATTTGGCTGCAAACCGGCTACGCCATGGTGATTCTCTCTTCAGCAATTAAAGGCGTCCCGGGAGAATTGTTGGAGGCTGCCCGCATCGACGGTGCTTCTGAAGTCAGAGCTTTCCTCAGAGTTACCGTTCCGTATATACAGGGTACTCTGCTCACGGTAATAACCACGATCGTGATCTTTAGTTTGAAGCTTTTTGACATCGTACGAGTCATGACTGGCGGAAACAATGGCACGGACGTGATTGCCAACGAATTTTACCTGCAAAGCTTTACCTACGGCCAGACTGGTCGCGCTTCAGCGATCGCCATCGTCTTGCTCATTATCGCTATCCCAGTGATCGTCTATAACTTGCGCCAGTTCGCTGAAAGGAGAGCATTCTAATGGCCTCCAAACAGAAAAGTGCCTCTCGAAGCAAACTGATCTCAAGCCTGGTGGTGAACGGAATCCTGATCCTGATCTGCTTTATCTGGCTGATCCCAACCATTGGCGTGCTGGTCACTTCATTCCGCGACAGCCAGGATATCTTCAGGAGCGGATGGTGGATGATTTTCCCGCACAAAGAAGATATGCAGACGGGTGAGGTCAAGGTTGACCCTAGTGTGGATGTCAACGGACCGATCACGATCGAAGGAGTAACCGCCACATTTGAAGAATGGCGCAATGGTGTGACGATGCCCGACGGGAGCAAGCTCACCTGGTATGGCAACAAACGCACCCGCACGCTGATTGTGTCTGAGCAGCAGTGGGTCGGTTTTTCGACCAACCTGACCCTGGACAACTACAAAAACACCCTGAGTGGGCAAGAAATCCGCTACAAAGATGGTCAAGGGCAAGAGATTGTGCGCAAAGGCAATAACCTGGCAACCGCTTTTCTGAATTCGGTGGCGGTGGCAGTGCCAGCTACGATCATCCCTATCCTGATTGCTGCCTTTGCAGCGTTCGGTTTCGCTTGGTTGAACTTTCCCGGGCGAAAATTGATGTTCATCATCGTGGTAATGCTGCTGGTGGTACCGCTGCAGATAGCCCTGGTGCCAATCTTACGCGACTATACCAAGCTTGGATTGAATGGAACTTACCTGGCGATGTGGCTGGCGCATACCGGTTTTGGGCTGCCTCTGGCGATCTACCTGCTGTTCAATTACATCAGCAGCCTGCCGCGCGAACTACTCGAATCGGCGTTCATTGATGGGGCGTCCAATTTCACCATCTTTACCAAGCTCATCCTACCCCTGTCGATCCCAGCGCTGGCCTCGTTCGCCATCTTCCAGTTCCTGTGGGTCTGGAACGATTACCTGGTTGCCCTGGTCTTCCTGGGTGATAAGAACCGGGTCATAACCATGGCTCTGGCAGCCATCGTCGGTGAAAAGGGCCAGGACTGGCACCTGCTCACCTCGGGCGCCTTCCTGAGCATGCTGCTGCCGTTGGTGGTGTTCTTTGCTTTGCAGCGCTATTTCGTGCGCGGCATGCTGGCGGGTTCGATCAAGGGATAATTACAAAGTTTCCCTTTTTCCGAACGGCCGCAAACCAATCAGGTTGCCATGAAAAACCTGGCAAGAACCTTGGGTTTGCGTTTCTTCTAGTTTGCAGGTGTTCTGCCAGCCTGCACCAGCGCAGACACCTCTCCGGTGAGTTCCAGCACACCCACCAGTCTGTACAGAGATTGGACAAACCTGGATCTCACCGGTGGATGGGATGATACTGGTTTGCGTACCTGCTGGGAGCTTTATTATGGGCGCGACTGAAGGCTACCTGTTTGCGGAGGCAGACGAGAAACCGCAACACCAAGTTTACCTGGATGCATTTTGGATCGATCGCACCGAGGTTACCAACGCTATGTTTGAAAAATGTGTTGCCGCGGACGCCTGTCATGAGCGGGAATATTCTCCGTACTTATGGGGAGTGAGATTGCCGAATGGCACACCCTATTATGGGGAAGCTGGTTATACCGATTATCCGGTGATCATGCTGGACAGCGAAGAAGCACAGGCTTACTGTATGTGGGCGGGGCGTCGGCTGCCTTTCGAAGCCGAGTGGGAAAAAGCAGCACGCGGGACGGACGGACGGCTTTATCCCTGGGGCGAGACCCTCGACTGTGAGCATGCCAATTACCTGGGCTGCGAAAACAAGCCCGCCGAAGTCACCGCTTATGACTTGGGTCGTCAGCCCCTTTGGAGTGCTACAATATGTCCGGCAACCTATGGGAATGGGTAGCGGATTGGTATGATACCAATACTATTCCCAGTCCCCCGATCATAACCCGCACGGCCCCGCAGCGGGTGAGTTCCGCACACTCCGCGGTGGTAGGCTGGCGCAGTCTCGACGGCTCAATTACGCGTGACAAACCGTTCCACCGGCAAACCTGAACATTCTACGGATGGAGAGATTGGGTTTCGCTGCGCCTGGAGTGCAACTGTCCCATAGTCAGATTGATTCAAGGCAATGAGAAAAGACGACATGAGCGACACTCTCTGGTACAAAGACGCGGTTTTTTACGAACTCTCGGTGCGTTCCTTCATGGACAGCAATGGCGACGGGTACGGTGATCTGCGTGGCCTGATGGAAAAGTTGGATTACCTGCAAACGCTTGGTGTGGATTGCCTCTGGCTTATGCCGATCTATCCGTCACCTTTGGTCGATGATGGTTACGACATCGCGGATTATTACGATATCGACAAGACATATGGTAATTTGGATGATTTTAAATCCCTGATTGAAGCCGTCCACGTTCGCGGCTTACGAATCATCATGGATCTGGTCATGAATCACACATCCGATGAGCACCCGTGGTTCAAGGCCTCGCGCTCAGACCGTAAATCACCTTATCGTGAATATTACGTCTGGAGTGATACAGACCAAAAATACAAGGGCACGCGTATTATTTTTTTGGATACCGAACCCTCCAATTGGACATGGGATGAAAAGACTAAGGAGTATTACTGGCATCGTTTTTATTCCAGCCAGCCCGACCTGAACTATGATAATCCAAAAGTGCAGGAAGAGATGTTCAAGATCGCACGCTTCTGGCTTGACCTCGGCATTGATGGTTTTCGCGCCGACGCGGTCCCGTATCTCTTTGAACGCGAAGGCACCAATTGCGAGAACCTGCCTGAGACCCATGCATATCTCAAGAAACTGCGTGCTTTTATAGATAAGAATTATCCCGGTCGCATCCTGTTGTGTGAAGCCAACCAATGGCCGCGAGGATGTGCGCCCGTATTTTGGCGAGGGCGATGAATTCCACATGGGCTTCCATTTCCCGCTCATGCCACGCATCTTCATGGCTCTCAAAAAGGCGGACGTGTTAATCACATCGGTCGAGATCTTGCGTCGTACCCCACCCATCCCGAAACCTGTCAGTGGTGCACCTTCCTGCGCAATCATGATGAGCTAACCCTCGAAATGGTCACGCCAGAGGAGCGCCAATGGATGTGGCAATAATACGCCCCAGAACCGCGCATGCGCCTGAATCTGGGCATTCGTCGCCGCCTCGCTCCCTTGCTGGATAACGACCGAGGCAAGATTGAGCTTGCCAATTCGCTGTTGTTCACCTTGCCAGGTTCACCAATCATTTATTATGGTGATGAGATTGGCATGGGTGATAACATCTGGCTGCCAGACCGCAATGGGGTGCGCACACCCATGCAGTGGGATGATTCCACCTCTGCCGGTTTCTCACAATCCACCCAGCTCTATTCCCCGGTCATTGATCTGCCCCCTTATGATTATCACACCATAAATGTGGCGGCTCAAAAAGCCAACCCCGGGTCATTATGGCATGCAATCCGTTATATGATTCAACTGCGTAAGGAGCATTCAGCCCTTAGGGAAGGGGAGCTTGCCTGGGTCGATCCAGGGTCAGATGCGATCCTGGCTTTCTTTCGCACTTCAGTAGACGAGCGCCTTCTTCTTCTCCACAACCTGAGTCCTGATCCCCAGGATGTACAACTCGATCTATCCAAATCCCCGCCGGTTTGGACTGATCTGCTCTCTAACCAAACATTCGCCACGCAGGGAAACCACTTACTTCTAAATTCTACCCCCCATCAATATCTCTGGTTGAAATAATTCTCCTCCTCGCTCGTAGAAGCGCTGGGTTGGATTTGAGATCAGGCAGCTTAATATCCACCCCTGCGCTCCCGTATGGGTGCCCGTGACATCTCCCTGCTAAAATATTTTCCTGTAACGTATCCAATAATCGTCGCTCTCGTAGAAGCGCAGGGGCGGGATTTACGATCGGACTATAAACATTCTCCCCTGCGCACATGGATTGGTGCTAAGTTCATCCTGACGCTTACTCATCTATTACACCCCATAAACGAACTGTTCCATCCCATGAGATCGATGCGATCAACGTTCCTTCAGGGTTGACTGCCACACGTAAAACCACATCTTCGTGGCCATCGAGAAACTTAAAGCCATCCTCCGCTTTTTACATCCCATATCCCCACCTTGCGGTCGTGCCCACCCGAGAAAATCAAGCTCCCATCCGGGCTGAATACCGCCCCATTCACGAAATTTGAGTGCCCCACCAGGGTTTTCGCCAGCGAATAATCTACGGTGTTCCACAGCCTGATCTTGTGATCATCGCTTGCCGAGGCCAGCCATTGTCCATCTGGACTGTAACTCACGTCCCCTACGGGTACGGGGATTTGCATATTCGCCATGGTCTGTCCCGTCAAGGCATCCATCACTATGATTCCTCCCGAAATCTTTCCGAAAGCAATGCTGGCCCCAGATGGGGAATAATCTTCGCTGAGTACGCCTGTGTGTCCTTGTTCTCCAAAGCTCCAAAACATCTCTCCGGTCGGTTGGGTGATTACGTACATCCCTGTGCTGAAAGTAGCTGCTGTCAGCTGCTCACCCGAGGGACTAAAACTCAGGTCCCATATTTGAGAAGGCAGTATGCTGAAGGTTTTTAACGCCGTGCCGGAAGACGGGTCAAAGGCGCGTATCTCACCTGAAAAACCACCAATTACGAGCTCATTTCCTAGGGGATTGAATGCAACTGCCACCTCATGCGAGGCTTCATTGAGCAATGTGTAGCGCAATAGTCCGCTATCCACCTCCCAGACCGGGGCAGTGCTGTAATTACACACTCCTGCCAGCAGACTTCCATCCGGGCTGAAGCTCAGGCTGCATTGGCTAACCGAGCTCATCCGAAAGTCAGGGATTTGAAGCGTGCGTAGAGCTACAACCTCCCTGGCGTTGTTATACGTAATTACACTTAATTCAGGCAGGGGCTCTACGGTGGGTTCCGGGGTCAGTGACGGCGGGATCGATGTGAGAGAAGGTGGGATCAGTGTGGGTGATGGAGAGATCAGTTTGGGAATCTCTGTGGTTGGGATAAAATTGGGTGTTATAGGTTGCGTTACCGGTGTAAAGGTGGGTGTTGCAGTTGTGTTTGAACATGCAGCTAGCAGCAAAGCCAACAATACGAGTATTGGATGAGTCGTTTTCACAGTTCCCTCCCCATGGCTTGATGGTTTCCACATTAAATACTCGGAACTTATAACCATTGGTTCATTAATGCCAGCAAATCGTCCTTAGCAACGATAAATTGGGTCGAGTGTGATGATTTCCTATCCGGATAAGAGTTACAGATGGAATCCCAATATGGGTTCTGGATGGGGACCATACCTCACCAATCCCCTTGATAGTTTATCTTTCAAATCTGTACTCTTTGGGCTCTGTGGTAAAACTTCTTTTACCAATCAAGGTTGATCACGTCCACAATTCCAGTATCATCATCACCGCAAATCCCAGCATCGCTGCCACTGTCGGGAGATTGGTATTCCCCTCCCGCTGGCATTCGGGGATCAGCTCCTCAATGACCACGTAAAACATTGCCCCGGCTGCAAATGACATGGCGTATGGCAGGATGGGTGAGATTACAATCACTGCAGCTGCCCCAATTACCCCGGCGACTGGTTCCACCATCCCTGAAAGCTGGCCAAACCAGAAACTTCTCCCCATCGACATCCCCTCACGTCGCAGAGGCAGCGAGATTGCCATGCCCTCGGGAAAATTCTGGATTCCAATCCCCACTGCCAATGCAATCGCACTAGCCAGGTTCACCTGATGTAACACCGAAGCCACTGCCCCAAATGCCACGCCCACTGCCAGCCCTTCGGGAATGTTATGCAGGGTGACTGCCAGCATAAGCAAGGTGCTTCGCTTCCAGCTGGTGGGTAGACCTTCGATATCTGCTTCCGGGAAGCCCAGGTGCAGATGGGGTAGCAGGCGATCGATGATCCACAACACTGCCCCGCCCAAGCAGGAACCCTGCCATTGGGGCGAACCAGACCGGCAGCGTTCCACCGCGTGATAATTCAATTGATGGCGCTAACAAAGACCAATAGGCAGCCGCGATCATCACTCCGGCAGCAAATCCAAGCATGGCGTTGAGGAAGCGATTGCTCACATTCCTGGTCAGTAAGACCGTGCCTGCGCCTAATGCAGTGATCGCCCAGGTGAACAGGGTGGCGATCAACGCCTGGAGAATGGGTGAGAGAGTGAGGAACTGGTCCATCATAAATGTTTTATCCTTATTGATTAATGTGTCAATCTATCGCCGTCATTCCCAATTTTAATCCACCACTCGATCGTTCTGGATCTTGTTCGAACTGCAACCGTTTTTCACCGGCATAACGTCGCTGCTCCCCCCAAATACTCCGATTCAAATTAAAACTCCATATTCATGACTTGCCTGACTTCCACTAACGTTTGTTCCCCCACCAACCGTGCTTGCTTAACTCCCGTCATTGAGCACCTCCCGGATATAATCCATATTTGCCTCCAGCTCTTTCCGCCTGAGCCGTATAGGGCGTAGATATTCATTGAGTGTCTCAGTTAAAACCTTCTTCAATTTCACACCTCCGCCATTCCCAATATTTTCAGCGATTGCTTCTGGAGATTGACCCAGTGCTAAGAGCAATCAGGTTGATCAGATTAGCCACCTCCGGTCGGTTGACCGGTCGTAAGTAATATGAGCTTCCGTATCGGTCTTGGCCTTCTTGATCAAAGCTGCAGTTTCATCCTCTGTAGCACTGAGCGCGATCATATTATTCCGGCTTTTACTCATCTTCTTCGAGCCATCTAATCCAAGAATGAGCGGCACCTGGCTTAATAACGCCTGTGGCTCTGGGAAAACCGGTCGATTGGCTGCGAAGCGCTCATTAAACCGGCGTGCGATCACCCGCGTTAACTCAAGATGGGGAAGCTGGTCTTTGCCAACCGGAACGACATTCCCTTTACAAAACAAGATATCCGCTGCCTGGTGCACCGGGTAGGTATACATCCCTGCGTTGATTCTGCGCAGACCAGCTGCCTGGATTTCATCTTTGACCGTTGGATTCCGGTTCAACTCGGAGATGGTCACCAATGTCAAAAAGGGGAGCAGGAGTTGGTTCAGCTCGGGAACATGGCTGTGAGGGAAAATGAAGGTCTTGCCATCTTCAGGATCGATCCCCGCCGCAAGGTAATCGATAGCCAGCTGCCTGACGTTTTCAGCGATGGATTCAGTGCATATCCCGGTCGGTTAATACCTGGTAATCCGCAATGACGATATACGATTGAACCCCAAGCGCTGCAGCCTGACACGGTTCTGTAATGATCCGAACAAATGCCCGATATGCAGGCGACCTGTCGGTCTGTCACCGGTCAAAACTCGATAGTTCTCTGGGTGCAGGATCAAATCAGCCTCAAGTTTATTGCTCCTTTCTAAAGCGGTTTCAAAGGAGCCATAATCAATCTCACTGGAAGTTCTCTTTTCAATCATTCCCTTTCTCTTTTACCTAAGCATCTAACGTAAAACTTGACAAACAATCCTCAGCGACCCTGTAACCATTGTTGGAGGCGCATTGTCCGATCCTGACCTGATAGTCGTGACCATCCCTGTGCTCCTTATATGTTTTCTACCCAATTGGCAGCTCTTCCCACCCCTCCGGAAACCTGGGGATGGTCCATCCGTTGGCGGCTTCCCAATTCTCCCAGCCATCACAAAACGGGGTCGCATTGGCCAGCAGCATGGCGATCACCCGCTCGCCCTTCCTGCTCGGATGGAGCTGCTTTCTCATGTGAATACACACCGATCGCCTCAGCCTCGCTGAACTCATCCTCATCCTTCCAATACCAGCTGGGCCCGGTCAGGGCTGATCACGATATCCAGCATCTGATCCATCGTATCAACCCCAATGCCTCGTCCGGCGCAGGGGTTCCTGCAGGTGCACATACCAGCAGCGCAATTTGTGCGTTCCTGCTTTCCACATGAGATCTATCGAATGGGCTGCTCCATGAGCGTTTAAGGATAGCACATCGTTGTCCGTCCAATTGCGATCCTCCAGCTCGATATGATTATACCAATTCGTCATGAACGGTCGGTCGTCTGACCGGTGAACGAGTAGGGGTGCCAACTGGCCAATACAGTGCCAATAACTCGGGTGTATCCTGGACGACGTATGTCGGGCACAGCCCACCAGAGCTTCCCCTTCAATACGCCACGCATCACAATGATATCGCCGGGTATCCAGCGAGCATCTCGGTATCCAAACCTGGTTCTCTAGGGTCAGGCTTTGCTCATTGGCAAATTGGTGCCGCAGTATGGGCAGTTCGCCGATTGTGGTCCGGTCCACTTCACCTCGTGACTGCGGATAGGCCCATTGCAGCTCGGGCATGCCTGGGGCAAGAGTCTAATCGGTGTTCCTGTACAGGAACGGGTGGCATCATTCGAGCAGCTTCGGGTTGAGTATTTGCTATCGGCTTGAGTGCTTCTATTGGTGCTTGCTCTACATATGCATGCGGTGCGAAACGCTGTAATAATCCTTCATATAGACCACTGATCGCCATAAGGACCAGGATGCCAGGCCACCACCATCCACGGGATGCTAAAATGAATATACCAATCAGCCAGATTGCACCATGCAGGCTGCGCCATGGACCCACCAGTTTTTTCTTTGGTTCACTGTTACTCATATTCAGCCTCCAATGGGAATAACGAATTAGATCTAAAAATATTAATATACATCATGTCAGTCAAATAGGATAGAACCTGGCATTACATCAGTTCTGAAGCCCTGTAACACCATACATCCAGTCGTGCAGTAGATAGGAAAAATGCTTTACTTTCAACGATGAGATAGCTCATAGCCTGGTCTTTCTGAACATTTGATCAAACCGCGGCATCCACCCTGAGACTTGTCGTTTATAGGCTTCCCATTCTTCACCGAAAGCCTGGCTTAATGCTTCTTCCTCCGTGCGCGCCCGGTATATCAACCCAAGCATGATGATTGCATAGATCAGCATGGTCCAATTTCGATAAAGCAGCAAGCCTCCCCAGAAAGCTAATATCACCGCCAGATACATTGGATGTCGGATATAGGCATACGGCCCTCGTCTGATCAGCTGGTGCGCCTGTTGCAGGCGCACCCCGAAACCGCTGGAGGCGTTGAAGTTCATCCCCAGTGTGTTTAATCCCCACATATAAAGACCCAGGCTGAGGAAGAGCATCCCTGCTCCAAGGAGTGATAGGGTCAGACGCGCCAACCATGAAAGCTGGATGGGTAATGGTCTCCAAAGGATATAAGCCAGGAGGATGAAGAGCAGGGTTGCAATGGCTAAGTACCTTGATCGCAAGACTTTCTGTGCCGCGCCAGTTTCCTGCCCGGTTGGGCGCGATTGAGCGCCTAGCATGTTATAGATGGCATAAGCAAGCGTACCCAACCCGGCAATTGCACCCAGCCAGTGTAAAATACTTTCGATGGTATCGATTAGGGAAGGCATTTTTATTGCGTATAGTCGTATATCACTTGAATATCCAAGACCATCAAATAAACCTTGAATGTAAAGGAAATGATTAACGATCAATCATCATTTTCAAATGATTCTAGTATAAAAACACCATGAACACCAGTTAATAATGATTCCGAGATTGTCTATATAAAAAAGCAGCGACCGGGCTCAATCCGATCGCTGCTCCAGGTTTGGAAAATGGGTTTATCTAAAAATTATGGGGAAATAATATATGAGATTGGTAATCGTCAGGTTGGCACCGACATAGGTCAGAGTATAGTTATCACTTAATGCCAGGGTGCCCTGCAGGATAGGGTAGGTGCCTAGCGCTTCACCTGCCACCCGGGTCAGAGAACCGGAGAAGGCATCGCTGAAAGCTAGCGAGCCGGAAGTCACATGGAATGTGAGCGCAGGATCACCCTGACCCAGAGCCTTGGTCTTAGCATCTGCGGTGACCGTAATGGCACGCTTTGTGATGGTGAAGTTGGCAGTGTTGTAGGTGATAGTATAGTTGACTAACACTGCGGTTGGGGTTAGCGCAGCACTGATGGTATATGGGCTTCCCGAAACGGTCTCACCTGCCGTGCGGGTGTATGTGGCCGTCACACCATCAGCAACCACGAAACCAGTCAGGGTTCCGCTAAGGATTGGGTCAAGATCGCCATAGGTTTTACTGGCAGTATTCGGGGTGACCGAAGCAGCTTTCAGATCGATGGTGAAGATGGCCGTAGTGTAGGTAATATCATAGTTGCTCAACACCTCAGTTGGGCTAAGCGCAGCGCTGATCGTGTATGGGCTGCCCAAAACGGTCTCACCTGCCGTCCGGCTGTACGTCGCTGTCACACCATCAGCCACCAGGAAGCCGGTCAGGGTTCCGGTAAAGACTGGATCCGGATCGCCATAGGTTTTATCGGCCGCGTTCGGCGTGACCGAAGCAGCTTTCGGATTAATGGTGAACTTGGCAGTATTGTAGGTGATATCATAATTGCTCAATACCGCAGCTGGGCTAAGCGTGGCGCTGATCGTGTATGGACTACCCAAAACAGTCTCACCCGTAGTCCGGCCGTAGGTCGCAATCACGTCATCAGCCACCAGGAAGCCAGACAGTGTTCCGGTAAAGACTGGGTCAGGATCGCCATAGGTTTTACTGGCAGCGTTCGTGGTAACCGAAGCAGGTTTTTTATTGACGGTTACAATGTCAGTTCCGCTGCCTGTTGGATAATTCACATCTCCACTGTAATTACCAGTGATGAGGTGAGAACCGGTACCGACAGTGGTAGGTGTATAGATAACAGAACAGGATGAGGTTCCAAAAGTCTCCTACATTGAGTGTGCATTGAGTAAAGTCAAAATTTCCGCTTCCATCCGTGATCCAGCTGACCGTTCCGGTTGGAGTTACGACTCCAGCATCAGTAACAGTTGCTTTACAGCTGATGCTGTCGCCATATGTTATCGGTGTTCCAGTCCCGCACTCAACGGTCGTCGTTGCAGGTCCCAATGTGAAGTAGACCGTGATTTTCATCGAATCGACGATCGCATCCCTGAGATTATTCCCCTGGTTCTGTCGATATACAGCCAATGCCACTCCAAAATTTACATCATTGATATCTGTAGCTGTCCAGGTGGTACCCCAGAGATCTGTTGCGCTACCGTAGGTGGTAGTGGAGAAATTACCTTTTAGCCATGGTATGGGTGATGCTTTATCGTCGCCGACAACCACACCAGCTTTGACCAGGCTGACATGATTGTCATAAATACTTGGATTGTTGCCGCTGGACATGTGGTTGATCACCACCTCAATTCCTGTGATCGTTGCGTTGATTGGAAGGTTGAAGGAGTAATTTGTACCCTGAAGGTAATTTGAGTATCGGTTGTCCTTATTCAATGTAGCCACCGCATACGGCGAGCCAGGACATGGATGATTGCGCTTGGGTCCACCCAATCAACGGAACCAGCACCTCCCACATTCGTTCCTATCCCTGCATCATTAGGTCCATCCGAAAAAGCTAACGCGGTAGAGACGGGGCCGGCTACGAGTAGCAGTAATATCAAAGTCAAAGCAACTGGTACCCGAAGCAGATATTTATGACATTTCATTATATTCTCCTATGTAGTGTATTTAAGCTGAACAAGTATAGTACATCATTAGATAAGACTTGTTATCAATATTGCATAGCGTGTTGTCCGGTGATTGGTACCGCTGAGTATATACTAATAAATATAAGGGTGCAAATGTATGATATGCACAATGCTATCTGCTAATGATCAAATTGAATATATTTCCTGATCGTGTAAGCGCCCACAGCTTGCCTTGTGGGTCCTGTTCGATGTCTACGATCCAGCGAAATCCGGCGATGTCAGTGGTGATGGACTGCCATTCAAGCTCAGTCCTCATGGCAGTGAACTCTCCTCCCACCACAATCTGACCCGTTGGTAACGCAGTCAGTGCATAAATGCCACCTGTCAGGGGTGGCAGAGCAACTCTGATCCATTGGGTGCCATCCCAGTGAAAGAGCACCCCGCGTGAATCCGAAAGGTCACGCGCCGCTTCAATACCCCCAACCCATATGCTTCCGTCGATTGCCTGGTTCAAGGCGTACAGGTGGTCAGCACCCGCCATGAGCGTGCTCGACCATGTAGTGCCGTCCCAATGGAAGATGATCGCCCCCAGGTCAGAGCCACCAGCTGCGAAGACATCATCCTGCCGATGAACGAGCACGGCATTTAAGCCGCAATTGCATTCATCAAAGGCATTCTCCTCGATCAGTTCCGACCCATTCCAATGCAGGGCATAAGGGCTTGTCTTCCCATCGATTCCTATCATCGCTCCTACCATCGATACGTCATTGCCAGTATAAGCATCCACAGCATATAACCCTTGGGTTGAACCGCCTGGTCCTTCCCCAGGTCCGATGTAGGGAAGGGCTTCGCTCCAATCGTACCCATCCCAACGCAGCACTTGTGCCCGATCTCCCACCGCCCAACCACTCACCAGGGGGGCTGGAGAAGCTCAGGTCATACAGTGGATGCGAGGCAGTGAGCTGATTTCGGTCCATGTCTGTCCTTCCCGGTGAAGCAGTATTCCATCATCCCCAGCCCCGCCCATGCCTGTCCGTCTGCGCGCTGCAATGCCCAGGGTGTTAAGTGGGATGGAGTAGGAAATCATGCACAGGCCGACCGTTCCAGCGGCATCCTGGCATGCCCACCCATTTGGTGAAGCCATTACGTTTCCATAAAATGGGTTGGGAATAAGTTTGAAGTGGCAAAGGACTTCTTCAGCAGCCTGGGTGCAGGCCTCGTGGTCGTCACCTGGGGTGATTCTGTAGAGCATGTACAAGTCCTCCGCTTCACCTGCACAGATACACTGGTGCGAATAATAATCAATCCTGCCTGGCTTATGACGTCCAATCTCGAATGTAGTCGCCCGGAGCGCACGATAAAGTCTTCCACTCGTACCCTTCAACACCCTGCTCTGCCGACCGTTCCGAGCTTGCAATCAAAGGTCGAGCGGTGCGTCAGCGAATATCCCATATATGTTGTGGGGTAGAGGATTGTTCAATCCCCAAACGTAGGGGTCGAATTCCATCGTGACCAGATTGGCTGGTTTGGCAAGCTGAGCGAAGGCGGAGCGGTCGATCAGCAATTCAGTGGAGAATTCTGCTGGGGAGTATGGGTAAGGAGCCACTACTTCCTCCTGGGGTGAACAGTGGCGTGGATGTGTTACGCGAAATGACTGTTGGTTTGCGAGGTGGTGTTGGAGAAGGGGTCTCAGGTGGGCAACATTAAGTTGCGCGGCGTGGGGCTGGGTGTGACGGGTGTGGGCGGTAGCGGTGTCGGAGATGGCGTCGGTGTGGAGGCAGCACAGCTTGCCAACAATATGGTGATGCTCAGGATGAGGTATTTGATCCCTTTCATACCACGCCTCCCATCTGTTTCCGGATCATTTCTGCATTCTTTTCCAACTCGGCAGGTGGTGTTCGAGCGAAATAGGCTGGGCTGAAACGCAGGTGATGCCCATCGCTATGGAAGCGTGGGATCACATGAAGGTGAACGTGCATCACTTCCTGTCCAGCCACGCGTCCATCTGCCAGAAACAAGTTGACACCCTCGCATTTGATCCCACTTGCCGCGTAAGGCTGTATCCACCCATTGTGCAACCTGAAACATATGCCCAACAGTTTCCTTGTCAAGCTCTGTGAATAGGATTGCGTGGGTGCGCGGCACCACCAGGACGTGCCCCGGATTTACAGGGCGGATATCCATGAAAGCTGCGCACAGCTCGTCACGCTGCACGAAGTTGGCCGGTGCAAGATTTGCCAGGATGTCACAAAAGATGCACGCGGTCAAAAGAAAATCCTATCAAGAAAAGAATACCACCAAGGTTACAAAGTGCACGAAGGAAATTATTACAATTGACCACATATCTCGAACAACATAGATACACAAATAGTAAATACTCTTACAATTGCGAAAGATAGCAATTTGAGAAATGATGACAAATCGACATTATCTCGATTTCCTCCAATTGCCTTTTTCTTACCTTTGTGTCCGTCGTGTCCTTGGTGGTGATCAGTTGATTTCTCCAACTTTAAGTGCTGCTGCAATATCCTCCGCGATCATACGCTGCTTGCTTTTCTCGATACCGAAGCTCGGTCCCGCCTGTAAATAGGATGGGAAGACCCTCTTGCCTCGATATGTGAACTCACCGCCACGTATCTTGTAAGTTGAGCCAGCCGGGATGACCCGCGGCTCGCCTTGTCGTTTGGCTATAGTATTAAACGCTTTGATCGCCACATCACCCATCAGCAGGTACGCTTTGACGTTCGGGAAGAGCGCGATCCTTCTTTCCAGCAACGAGGAGCAATGGGTGATGGTGCTCGTGGCTACTGAGTATTCATTCTTACCGCACTTGACCGCCGTGGTCAGGTAGATGCCCATGCGCTGCAATTCCTGAATGCTGGTCGCTTTGGCACCGGCTTCCTGAAAAGCCTGTACGGTGGTACGCGCGAATAAGGCATCACAGGCTGCATAATAAGAATCTCTGGGATCGTTCGGAGCGGTCTCTGAGATAAGCATGAGCTTGATCGATTTTGGGTCAGACCTCAATATCCGGAATTAGGTAGCTTTCCTGTCTTGCCTCAGTACATGGAAAATCGGTGCATTGGATATAGTCGGTAATTCGCATGAAAACCTCCGCCGTTCCAGAATTTTTTCACTGCTCACACGTCTGATCCTGGCTGTTTATTTTTATTACACGCCATGGGATTGACGTATCTTACGGATATCTATCACATGACCCTCCACATGCCGCGAACTGCATTTCTACTACCTCACCGACGGACACTTGTTCCTGCCCATCTTGGCGTGTGGGGATGAGCAAGCACTTCTCCCAAAGCCAGGGTACCTGCATAAGCAGATCGAGGGTGTGTTGGCGGTTGGCTTTGAACAATGCCATCGAATGGGTTACATCTCGCGCAGCATACGACCAGCGTTTTACCCACTCGTCTTGTGGTAGGCACCAATACCACTCCAGTGTGAATTCCCGCTCCGGGTCACCAGCTGCCCGCAGCAGGAATTCCTTCCACAGGTAGTCGCCATCCGCGATGTGGTGGACCAGCTGGCGTATCGACCAGCTATCCACAGAAATCTTCAGATCCAATTGCACACTTTCTAGTCCCTGGATGGCGGCTTGCACCACCTCCGGTCCAACTGCATAACGTTTCAGGATTTGTTCTTTGGTTTCAATGATTTCATTCATTTTGAGTCAGCATAAGGACAGTATTGCAGCGACTACCTGTACCTGCTGCGTTACCCGTTAGTCCGAAGTGAAGTGAGGGAAAGCAATCCTTTCCTTTTGAACTGTTACCATCTGTGTGTATCTGTGGTTTAGTTATTTTATCTATAGGTCAATTCATCCGCTCTTCACAATCTCCATCACCATCCGAGCTGCTTCGCCCACATAATCAGTGCATTGCTTGATCTGCTCTTTTTCTCTGAACGCTGCCTGACCTTCCGGTGTACCCAGATGTACTCCGGTCAGTTCGAAGACAGCTCAGTGTATTAAATTCAGCCGAAAATCTCTCCAGGAATGTCCGCACTGCCTGATAGCACGGCTCGATCGGATCATTGGGGGAAGATCGCCCCAGGGATAAGCCAATCGCCATGATCCCGCCAGAGACAGCCCCGCACATACCGCCCGTGCGTGCCATCCCACTGCAAAAGCCGGTGGCGATGCGCGGATTATATCGGATTGGATCTGCTCATGCTCGGCGACCGCCAGCAATACACTTTCCGCTCAATAGTATCCGGTTGTGCTGAATAACTCGCGGGCACGTATGGAAGGGTCAGTTTTCATAAATCCTCTTTGTACCTCATATTGGAGTTAAAAGCTGATTGCTAAAAGCTATCAGCCTAGATCTGATCATAAAGATCAACCCATTTTGGATTCATGCGCTCAATTAAGCCCAAACGCTGCTTTTTCGAGCTGCGTTTGATCTGCTTCTCGCGCACTCGCGCTGCCCCATCATCCTTTACTTCTTCGTAATACACCAGCTTGATCAAGTTATATCTGCGTGTGAACACGCCCCCGTTACCCGAGCGATGCTGGGTTATACGGCGCTTTAAATTGCCCGTTCGACCTGTATAAAGCAGGCTATGCTGCTCATCGGTCATGATGTAAACACAGAATTGGGAGCCATCCATTTTAATTAGGATTTAGTCAGTGTGTTTATGAGGTTATTATACATTTATTTTGGATGGGGGTTCGAGTTATTGTAGGCGTATCGAGGGCGGCGATAGCCTGCTCAGAATCCAACAACATCGACATTCAGTTTCGAGAACACTTAGCCCAACCGTCATTTCACTTGGTGGGCGGTTTTTTATTTTATGAGGTGAACTTTGGGACAAATTGTCATTGCGAGACCTGTGAACTTTACAGGTCGAAGCTATCTTCTCTCCTCTGTTTACGTTCTGCTCGGTCTGTTAAAATCTTGTACTCACCCACCGTGTATTCCTCTATTTATCCGTGGATGGTCGGTCACTCCTCCCCCATCTTAATCTTGTATCGATTGGCTAGATAATTAACACCCATTCACAGACATGGGTAATGCATTTTATATATTATGGGTATTTCGGTGCCAAGAAGGGAGGAGGCAGAGGGTTCCCAATTGTTAACACCAAATTGCTAAAATCTAATCCGCTTCTACACAACCTTCCTCGATAGGTCGGGAGATCACAGGTTCCTTTTCCTTTACCAATATAATCCTCCGGTAAGCCAGCCAGACTGTCCAAAGCAATATTACTGCACCGGCCACTCCAGGAGCCCACATCCCCACGCTACCAAATAAAAATCCTCCCAGCGTGGGTGAGATCACCCGGCTGATACTTTCTACGGAAGTTGAAATTCCCAGCATTCCCCCAATCTCCTCGGGCTCGACGGCCTTGGTGATCGCGCTGGTGATGATCGTATTCAATACCCATCCACCTCCCGCTAAAGGCAGGATTACCAGCAGCATGATCGGCAGAGTAGGGAGTGAGTGACCAACCGATAAAACCGAGAAACATCAGCCACAATGATGTGATGATAATGGTGTTATCCTGTAAAGCGTTTGGTCAGTAACCCGATGCCCACCCCCTGTACCAGCACGGAATAAACACCGACGTAAGTCAATACGAATCCGGTGGATTGCGAGGAAAGGTTCAGTCTTTGTTGGGCAAAAAGGGCAAAAACGGCTTGGAACATGGCGAATGCCAGCATGATGAAGAAGCGTACCAGCAGTAGTGGACCGACTTTAGGCCGGTTCAGGGCGCGATGAGTGCTTTTAATGTGATTGATGGACGTTGCTGCAGCTGATTTGCTGCCCGGCGATCATCCGTCAGAGATTCAGGTAGGAAGAAGAAAATGGAGATGAGATTGAGGAACGCCAGACTCGCCGCCAGCAAATGCGGGGATATCATATCCCCAGCGGCTGAGTAGCCCACCCGCAGCAGGGCCGAGGATGAAGCCCAGACCAAAGGCAGAACCGATGATGCCAAGGCCGCGGGCGCGGTTCGTTTCATCAGTCACATCACTGATGTATGCCTGAGCCACCGTGATATTGCCGCCTGTGAGTCCATCGATCATTCGACTCAAGAACAAAATACCGATGATGAATGCATTCACTGAATGGGATGGCGAACAGGTTTGCCAAAAAGCTGACCAATTGGCTGGGCGAAATCCCAGGAACAAGTATCCGATAAATGTCCCGGCAACGCTGAGTAACAGGATCGGGGCGCCTACCATAGCGGTCTGAAAGACGACCCATCATGGAGCACCCACCAACGATGCCGCTGCGTAAGAGGCAACCAGAAAGCCAATCACCAGGGGTGTGGCACCGAAGGTCTCTGCGTAATATGGTAGCAACGGTAGGATGAGACCGAAGCCAAGCAAGTCCACGAAGACAACAATAAATATATTGATCAAACGAGCAGTTTTCATTGACACCTCTTTTTTAGATAGCTCCATACGAACTATGGTATAGATTGGAGCATCCGGATATTGATCCAATAGATTAATCTAAACACGCCCATTCCGGACAAAAAAGACCAAATTTTACTTTTGATGCACAAGCCTTCATTTGGTTACAAAGAGCTTCAACAATCGTAGGTGGGTGTGGCAGGCTCGGAGATATTGACAAGGTACCCGAACAGCGGTAACATAGCAAATCATTTCGCCAAAACCTGGAGGATGCTAAGCAAACTGGAGATGCCACGTTACAAGGAGGTAAAAATGGCTAGATAGTGAGATTAAAACGATGAGATCCGCCAACTGGCACGCTACCAGGTACGCCCTGAGAGTGTGGAACTGTGTCTTGCTGCCATCCACGAGTTTGTCGCCTATGTTCGCGCGAATGAGTCAGGGACGCTGCGTTATGAAGTTTGGCAGGAGCGTGACGATCCGACCCGCTTCGTCCACATCTTCGTCTTCCGTGATGCTGAGGCAGACCGGATTCATTCGGAATCCGCCGCAGTCAAGAAATTCTCATCCATTCTATATCCGGAATGTCTGGCACCCGTGGAGTTCATTGATTATCAGCGTGTGGTTTCGAATACATAAAATCTAGCAAAAGGGTAGGGTGGATTATATTTCCAAACTATCACTCCAATCCCCCTTTTTTGCAGGAGGCTGAAGACAGCTAAATGCGTGTCCATTCGAATGGATTAACCAATCCTCAAGATGAGCACTGTTCATACCGAAGCTGTGATCTTGGTCACCGAAACCTACGCTAATCTTAAAATATCAGTGGTTTTCCGTAAACCCCTTGTAGAATTAGAACATATGTGCTATAATGAATGTGTAACTACTCACCACCTCTGAGTAGTTCTCTTTGGACGAAATAAGGATTCTCGTCATTGCGAGACTAGCGTTCCAGCGTACTTTGCTGGCTGGTCGTGGCAATCTTCCTCGATTTAAGATTGATTACAGACTTTCCATCCACAATTGATCAGTCATGTCTGCGGAAGATCGCCTTCTTCGCAAAAACCAATCATCGCATAAAGCAACAAAGCATAATGGTCAATCGGGTAAAAATCCATCCGCATTCCGGGTAAACGAGCGGGGACGTTCCCTACAACATGAGCAGTTTCGATTTTATCTATTCACAGGGAACAGCGTAGACAGTAAAAACAAGAATAGTGGTTGATAGTTAAATGAACGCTCTTCATTCATACCGAGTGATCTTCTCGGTAGCAAGCGTAACTCCTCACCCATACCTCAATCCCCTCTCCCTTTTAGGGAGAGGGCAGGGTGAGCGTGATTGTGTATTCGTGTTGGAGCATGGTTTCCTCACGCACTTTATTCGTGTATGGTTACTGGATATCCTGATTTGAACGTATTTGAATATTTTTTTCTATTCATCAAGAACTCTATGGCAATAATTCTGCTCTCCTCCGCATACGAATTAAGAATCATTGGTGCTGAGGCGGTGAGTAATTACATGTATTGGAGTAATAACATGCTTTACCATCCCAGCATTGCCACACACCCATCCCCAGGAATGATAATCGTTTCAATTCGTTTTTCTGAGGTTCGAATCTCAGGGTGAATTATGCCCGAAATATCACTCGCGATCCACGCTCACGAGCGATGAAGAGTGTTCTTTACCAGCGATATTGAATACTATTTGTTTTTTTAGAAACACTTCGGACCTTACCTTATTGCTTTACCCACCTGTACACGATCACCCCCGCCAGGGTAGCCAGACCGATCCAGATCAGCACGATCACCCCTGCTGCCACCTTGTTCACTGGCTTCCCTTGCGCTATCACCTCCCTGGCTTTCACCCGGCTCTCCTCCATTACCAGCGGTGGGATCATCTTCACAGCCAGGTAGATACCTAGTGGGATGAGCACCAAATCATCCAGGTATCCCAGGATGGGGATCGGGTCAGGGATCAGGTCGATCGGGCTGAAGGCGTACCCCACCACCACCGCCGCAAAGACCCTGGCATACCAGGGTGTGCGGGTGTCCTTATATGCCAGATACAAGGCATAGACTTCAGTCTTGAGTTGCTTGGCGCGTGCTTTCCAGCTGTCGAGAAACGCTGCCATTTCTCCTCCCAGGCAGATTATAATGTGAATTGACCTTTGAATCTCTCGGGAGGGCTTCGAAATATGGATCTGACTCACATATCCATTCAACCGGCTGATCCTTTGCGTCATTTTGCGGCCATCGCTGACCTGATGAACACTCAGGAAACCGAGCCAAACTCAGCTGCCTCGCTGGCTGAGTGGTACAACAAACAAATCGAGGATGGAATTCGCTTCTCCGTTGCTGTTACTCCTGATGGTAAAGTGATTGGTTTCAACGGCATCTACAGGGATAATTTGAACCTGGAACGTCATTATGGATTGTATTTGATCATCGAGCAGGATTTCCGGAGTCATGGATTGGGCAGCCGCTTGTACGATAATCTGCTAAATGAAGCGACTGACTTGAAGGCGCGAACGCTGAAGATACGGATCCGTGATACCTGTGAAGAGGGCATTAACTTTGCGATAAAACGCGGGTTTGTGACCAAGAAGCACAGCATTGAGATGATGTTTGACCTCCGTACCTGGGATGATCAACATTATGTGCCAACGCTGCATTCTCTGGAGGCACAGGGGTTTCAATTTACAAATATGGAGGAGCTTGGGGATACCCAGGAAGCCCGCCGCAAGCTCTATACCCTTAATAGCACCGCCGCTGCCACAGACCCCGGCTCCGATGGCATTCCCCCTTGGGCTTCCTTCGAAGAATTTGAGAAGGACGTGTGTAATTCATATTGGTACCGCCCCAATGGTCAAATCGTTGCCATTGATACACAAAATGGAGAGTGGGCAGCCATGAGTGCCATCACTGTGTTCGCGGGGGCAGATCATGCCTATAATCTGTTCACCGGTACGGATGTGCGTTATCGTGGGCGCAAGCTGGCGCAAGCTGTGAAAGTACTGGCACTCCGCAAAGCACGTACATTCGGTGTGGATACAGTCCGCACCAGCCATAATTCCGAGAACGCTGTTATGATCGCCATCGATACCAAACTTGGTTACTTGCGTACCCCCGGCACACTGATTATGGAGAAGGAAATGGAGAATGCCTGAACCCAACCTTGATTTAAAAGCAAAGCAAGCGCTTTCTTGGTATTCTCGATATTGGATTTATACACCCCTCATTATCTGTGTGTTGATCATGCTGCCCCGGTTGATCTCACCTCAATTTGGCTTGCTGGATGATGGTCGCAGCTTGACCATAGCTCAGGGGATTGTCCACGGAAAATGGGACCTGAGTTGGGATGTCATTGCCGGTCGTGCACGCCCGGTCTACTGGGCAGCTTTCGCATTCTGGTACCTGCTGGTAGGGGGTCATGCATTCTGGTATTTCCTGGGGAACTTGATCGTTTTTTCAGCCACAACCTACCTGTTAATGCGTTTGGTGGTTTTACTGGGTGGCTCGAATTTGCAGGCTTGGCTGACGGGTTTAATATTTGCTCTTAGCACACCGGTGATTGAAAATGTCTACACCCTATCCAAAGGGGAGAATTTCCAGGTGCTGCTGTTGGTTGGTGCCATTGGGTTGATCGTCTTGGCTATCAAGTCAGCTACAGGCATTAGATTTTGGCTTCTTATCGCGAGCGTGGCCCTGCTCATGCTGGTCGCCTGTTTTACCAAAGAGAACACCCTGATCATGCTGCCTATCAGCTTTGTTTGGTGGGGGATTTCTTTAATTGGAAGGTGGAAACACATCAGCTCGGCTCAATTCGTCGAAAAGATCACTCGCTGGATCATGCTCTCCAGCCTGGTGAGCGGTCTGTTATTTTATCTGGGTCGCACCATTATGTTGTCATCTAAAATTCTCGGCGTCGGGCAGTCTTCAGAATTTTCCTTCGCTCCCAGCCAAATTTTAAATAGCATTGTGCGCTGGGGAGGCTGGATGATGCGGGATTACATCTGGCTTTTACCCATGGGGATTGTGGTGTTGGTTTTGTGTCTGGTCCAACGCCGTTGGCCTCGCTCTGGTTTGTGGTGGCTGACCGGGGTCTGGATGGTGTTTTGGTTGGGTCTTTACCTTCCCTGGCATTTTGCGCTTGAGTATTACCTGCTACCCTTCGCAGCTGGTACTGCCGTCCTGGTCGGGGTGATGGTGGTTGAAATCATTGATCGGGTCCAGCAGCCGGGTCGTATTTGGAGGTGGATGAGTGTGGCGGCTTTGGCATTATCTGCCCTCCTCCTGCTTGCTACCCAGGCTAATAGCTTCACCGATGCCTCCATCCAGCTTGCCCAGGATGCTGCCAATTCGCGGGTGTTGGAATACGTGGCTAAAAACGCGCCCCAGGGAAGCCTGGTGGTGGTAAACATCCAGCTTGCCAATGAATATATAGAACAGATGCAGCTTATGTTGGATAATTTCTATCACCGGTCAGATTTGGAGTTGGTCAACTATCAAGGTGAAGATTTGTTACTCCTGAAGACCCAAACTCATGCCACTTATTTCCTCCTGGCAGACCTGGAAAACCAGCCTAAAATGACTGTCCGCATGGGTTTGGATGAGCCCAGCCTGCAGGTCTGGAATGCCAATGTCCTGCCGATGCTAGCCTCCTGGCAGGCGGTATTTCAGGTGACCGAAAATCCGCATATCCTTACCAGTGGATTACCCACGTTTGCTTTGCCCGGTCATCTATCGCGAAAATTATTGCTCCGTGGGTACTGTGTTGGTGAATTACCTGCCTTTTCATTACCAATGGACGGTTTACACACCATAATGGATTTCGAAAGAATTCAGTTCGGGTGAGTGCGATAAAACCTGTTTGGCGTTCACGAAAAACTGATTTTACGTCATTGATCAATTTTGGCTTAAGATTGAAATCGATTGACTTATGTAGAAATTTTGTTGTTATTGAAGCATAGCCAAGTCTGATAGCGATAAATCTGTAGTCAGGTAAGGTTACTCAGACGGGAGTATCTATATGATCAAACCAGCCTTCCTGGAGCCCGAAGACAGTCCAACGATTATTGGGCACGTGTTTGGCACGCCTATGGTGGTCAAAGGATGGACGGGACTGCCCTTGCTTGAGCTGGTCGCTTGGGGGATACTTTCCTGGGTGGCTGGGCGTAAACGACCCGAGTGGTCCTGGTGGAAGCGGGTCTATGCAGGTGGGCTGACTGCCACCATCATGCTTGGATCCGAGTGGTGCCATAACCTGGCGCATACCGCAGTCGCTTCCAGGATCGGCAGGCCTGTGGACGCCATTCGCATCTTTTGGGGTACACCCTTATTGATCTACTACGATATCAATGATCGGAAAGTCACCCGCGTCAACACATGATGCGTGCAGCGGGTGGACCAGTCTTCAATGCATTGATGGTACCCCTTACTTGGCTTGCCAAGCACTTCAGTCGGGAAGACACACTGACCCGTTATGCTGCCGATTTTGCCTTGGGGACGGATTGTGTCCTATCGACCGTCTCATTATTACCCATCCCCGGTATCGATGGTGGACCACTTCTCAAATGGTCGTTGGTCGATAGGGGTCACAGTCCTGAAAAAGCTGATGAAGTTGTGAAAGGGGTAAATCGCTTAGTGGGAAGTGGATTGGCGGTTGCTTCAGGAGTAATGTTGAAGAAGCGCAGGAAGTGGCTCGCTGCCGCTCTGGCTGCTTTTGCTGCCACATCCCTCGCCGTAGGTTTTGGTTTCCTAAAAGAACAAAAATCACCGGATATGGAGGTTTAAATGTCTGAAGAAAAAGTCCGCACGGAAGAGTTTCAGGTGAAGGGTGAAGAAATAGTATCTAAAATAAAAGAGCTGTTGCATGAAGGGGATATCCGTCGGGTGATCATTAAGAATGAGGACGGTCGGACCCTTATCGACATACCATTAACGATTGGGGTGGTGGGTGTCTTGGTTGTGCCGCAGCTGGCAGCCCTTGGTGCTATTGCTGCACTCCTTACACATGGCACGATCGTTGTCGAAAAAGTGGCGACTGAATAAAGTATTCCTTTGTTCGACTTAATTTGAATGTGACTTATCCGTTCTCTGGAGAGAAATCACTTTCTCGCCCGAATATCTAGTAACGAAAAGCTAATTCTGCTCTGGTTGCATTCTCGCAGGGATGCTAATTGCTGATTAAACCTTCGGCAAGAACTTACCTGTACGCTGCATATATACCTTATACTCATCGCCGAATTGGTCTATCAGCATCCGCTCCTCTTTGGTCACGCGGAACCATAGACCTGCCAGGCTCAGGATGAAAAAGGCTAAAAAGATCCAATGAGCACTTACCAGTGCTAGGGCTAGTCCAAAACCAATAACGGCAGTGTAGAGTGGGTGGCGGATGTGCGTGTAAGGTCCGGCTGTGATGAGCTGGTGTCCTTGTCGTATCTGCAGCTGTGGAGAGAACTGCCTGCCCAGCTCAACCTGCGTCCATACGAGGAAGGCAATGCTGACCAGGCCGATGACGAAACCGAACCAACGTAAACCTGCAGGTAGTGTGAAGCTGAGGGCTTGCATCCATGGGTGATGTATGGCATATAGCACGAGTATGGCTATCAAAACGAAAAACAGCACCACCCGTGTTGCAAACATGACCACTCCCTCGTGCCGGATGGCTTCACGGTCTGGCATAACACGCTCCCCCTGCTGGCGTATGCGTAGGTTGAAGTATATGCGGACGACCAGCATTGCTCCAAGCAGGATGAAAAATGTAATGCGGAAAATAATCTCATTTCCCATGCGACCCTCCTTGCATTATCAGCGATGGTTGGATGATATTTCCAACCCCAAGTCCCGAGCACATAGCCTCGCGAGTGTACCCTGGCAAGCGCAGTTGAGGACGTTCTCTGCCCGAAACATCGCGAATGAATTGCATGAGCGATGCATAAGCAAGCGGCTTTGCAAGCGAGGGAGCCAGGGAGAAAGCAATTTCCAGGTAGTAAATTGAAGATTGCATTATCTTAATCCACTGATTTAATCGCATATTACTGCTCCACTATATTCCGTTTACTTGCAATGTCAAGCCTGTAGGAGATGGCTTTGGTGAAAAGAGTGTAAAATAACTCAAGTCAAAGGAAAACAGATAAATTCGGAGGCTCTCATGGGCGTGATCAAATTCATCCTACATTTGGTCGGATGGTTGGTGACCATCATCTTACAAATCGCGGTTTCATTTCTCATCATCTTCCTGTTCACCGTCATCTTCGCTGGAGCGGACACTACCTCCCGCACCGGGTGGCTTGCCCTTCTCGTCGTAATTTGGGTGGGATATGTCATAGGGATCAACCTGGTTGGAATTGCCGCTCTACGCTGGGTATGGAAGGGAGTGCCTGTGCTATTGAAACAGCGGCTGATCGGTACGATGATTGGAGCCCTCATCCCTCTGCTCATTTTGTTGCCTATTGGGTACAGTGTCCCTGTAGGCGACCAGGGCACGCGTTTCTATGATCTGGTAACCAATAACTGGCAGCCTATCCTTGCCCAGGCAGCTCTGTTCACTTCCATTCTCGGCTACTACCTTCCAAGCTTGCTGAGAATGAAAAGTGAATCTGTGAAGGTGGAATGACCATGAGGGATTTCCCATTTGACAACTTCAAGGTTGGGAGCTTAAATATTAAGATAATGTAGCGCTAACAACTGCAGTGACAACAGGTGATGAAAAAAGTTTGATCATAATGGAACTCGATATTATTGGCTTGGTCATTGTGGGTTACCTGGGGCTGAAAAAATGAATGGGATCCATTCTGTTCTACGAAGTATCGTCCTGTGTCTGGTGATATCAATGGCTGGTTGCCAGCTCGGAGCCCCAAAAGTCGAGCTTATACGCTCTGAGATTCCCCGAGTTGAGTTGCCAGATGTGGCCGAGGAGCAGGTTGGGCAGCTTGTGGCAGGGAATAATGCCTTCGCTTTTGATCTGTATCACACCATCACGGCGAAAGATATGCAAAACCTGATCTTCTCGCCTTATAGTATCTGGGTGGCTTTCTCCATGGTTTATGCTGGGGCGCAGGGCGAGACTGAAGCACAGATGACCCAGGTGTTACACTTCCTGACGCAGGATACCCAGCATCCAGTCCTCAATGCGATCGATCAGCGATTGCTAGCCCTCAAGAATGCCAAGTCGGAGGAGGAAGAAAGTCTTCCCTTCCAGCTGAACATAGCTAACTCTGTGTGGGGACAGCAGGGATATGCATTTAAAAAGGCTTATCTTGACATTCTGGCTTCACAATATGGGGCTGGGCTTCGAGCTGTGGATTTCCAGGAGTCGCCGGATGAAGCCCGGCAGGCTATCAACGCCTGGGTCTCCAAAGAAACAGGCGAACATATCAAAGAGATTGTAACCCCTGGATCCTTGAACTCCACTACCCGGCTCGTATTGGCCAATGCGATTTATTTCATGGCTGGCTGGGCTTATCCCTTTGATCAGGCAGATACGACAGACGCCGCTTTTACCCTGCTGGATGGAAGTCGGGTGACCACCCCACAGATGCGTGCACAGATCCGCCTGGATTATATGCAGGGGGATGGGTTCCAGGCTGTCAGGCTGCCTTATGTGGATCAGTCAGTGGACATGTGGGTGGTTCTTCCAAACCAAGGCCAGTTTGAGGTCGTACAAAAACAATTGAGCGTCGATTTGCTAGACATGGTACAGAAACAAGCCGAAACGTCTGAAGTGAGCCTCACCCTGCCGCGCTTCGATTATGAGAGTGATCTTTCCCTTCCCGAATTGCTGCAACGGATGGGCCTGACCGATGTATTCTGCCCGGGGACGGATTTCAACGGCATAGTAGAAGGTGGCGGCTTGTGCATCGATGACGCTCTACACCGGGCTACGATCACAGTGGATGAGAATGGGACCGAGGCGGCTGCAGCTACGATGGTTATGATGGAAGTATCTATAGTCCAGCAGGTCGAGATGACCATCGACCGACCCTTCCTGTTTGCCATCCTCATGCGAGAAACCGGTCTTATCCTTTTCCTTGGACAGGTACTCAACCCGGCGAATTAATTCCCTCTTGACAATCCCATACACCATGAGTATAATATAGACAAGTCTATAATATAGACCAGTCTATGAATAGAGGATATAAGTATGGATAAAAATCTACAAGCATCTCAACAACGCGCCATCCAATATTGGTTCGCAGATGGGTTGGCAGAACTCAGTGGTGGGGTACTCGGTTTAGTGATGGCGATTTATTTCTGCGTCCAGCAAATCCTGCAATCTTCGCCAGGTATCTTCGCCTTACTTTTCCTTTTGGTGTTCGTGATAGCGTTTGGTATCCGCAAGCTGATGTTATGGTACCGTGAACGCAGCACATATCCACGTACAGGGTTTGTTGAGCTAAAGAAAGAACGGCAGGATCACAAGTTACTTGGAGTAGAAGTGGGTTTCACCTTATTGCTGATTGGGTTCATGCTTTACACAATAGTCCGCGGGATACAGACCGTGGTGTGGATGCCTGCAATCGCCGGAGTGGTTTTAGCCTTCATCTTCACCCTGGCTGGTTACCAGACCAAATTGGTGCGCTTCTTATTTTTAGGAGCCTTCTGTCTATTGCTGGGTGGATTCCTGTCGCTGAGCGGGTTGGGTGATTTATGGGGTTCTGCGATTCTCTCCCTGGTTACCAGTCTGGTACTTTTCGCCTTTGGTATCATTACACGCCTGGCGTATGTACACCAAATAAAAGCGACAGCGGAGCAAACCGATGAACGCTGAACCTCGATCCAGACCTTCTCTCACGGGTGTCGACCGTTTGATCCATGAGCCCTCACGCAGTGTGATCCTGGCGGTTCTATCAGCAGTGAAGAGTGCCGATTTCCTTTACCTTCAGCGAGAAACGGGCTTGACCAAAGGCAATCTCACCGTCCATCTTTCCAAGCTGGAAGTAGCTGGTTACATCAAGATCGAGAAGACCTATCGTGGAAAACTGCCTCTCACCCTATGTAGTCTAACTGAGGAGGGTAAGCAGGCATTCGGAGAATATCGCCAGCAGCTCAGGGAATTTGTAAATGAGGGCGACGGAAAGAAGTGAGTGGTGAGTTTCGATCTATGAGTGGATAGCTGATTACTTGCTCCAATTTCACAGTAAAATTATACCGTGAGCAAATATATTCGCCCTCCGATGATGTTTACTGGCACTTCAGGCGGATGAAGACCGAGAACCAGGTTGGGGCAGAGTACACCAGTCATGAGGATGGTTGCCTGTATCGGGTTAACCTCGAGCGGCGTATCTGCAGGGTGGTGGATGGCTGGGAAGAAGCCACTATCGACAGTCTGCCAGCCAGACTGCCTCCTGGGGCACATGTCCTAACGGGTGTAGGCTGGGGCTTTCACATGCACATCTCCACCTTCTACCAACAAGTGATCGCCCGTTCAGGGTTAAAGCGGAAAGGGTAAGTATCTGCATATAGAGTAGCAAAAGTACATTATCATCTCTGAGATTGCCCTCTCCCTATGATGCGGATCCAGAATATGGGAGAGCGGTCCCCCTGTGCACAGGACTGTATCAAAAGAGGCGTCAGAAAACCTGGATAAATCAGCAATGGAACCAGCCGTTATCTCCTGGACACGCGCTTGCAGTCCATGACGATCGATCTGGCTCCTGGCAATGTCCAGGTTAGCTTGAGTTGCGTCCGACAAAACGACATCATATCCCTTTTTGGCTAGCTCAAGGGTATATCACCCTGGACCTCCCCCTGCATCTAGGATCAATCCACGTAGAGGCAGGTATTTCTCTTGAAAATTGAAGGTAATGTCGAATTCCAACCTGTGGTAGGCACCCATGACCAACCGGCGCTACTCGTCCCGCACCTGACCAGTTTAATATTCCTGGACCAGTGCATCTGTCATTTTTCTCTTACCAATCCCGGCAATTTTACTTTCGAACCTTTTTGAATTAGTTAGTCACTACTCTTGAGGAAATACCTTGATCCTTTAGGAATAAAAATGGGAGAGAGCAGAACAACTCGCTTACTCTCCCAGATTTTCGAAAATTTAATTAAAAGTTGCGCTCATCCCAAACGTTCAGAATGGTCGCAGGGAACACCTGATAATTCACTTGTTATTGCAACAGAACCACGCTATCCAAGACCGGTGGTTGTTTTATTCTTCTTTTCTTCCTTCAGCTTCCGTTTTTCCTTCAGCGTGTGTTGAGGTTTTTTCTTCTGTTGCTTTCTACCTTTATCAGCTTTACCAGCTTTACCAGAACCAGCCATCTCTGCTTCTCCTTATTCAAAGATACTCGGAATTATAGCACGGCATGCGGATTCCGTCAGGCAGGTTGCTGCTTTACGGCGAGAGCTTTACCCTCTGCCCACAGCTGCCATGCGAGGATGACTTCATCGACCTTGGCAATCGGTGCTAACGGTACTGACCAAATACCTGATTGCGCGCTGATGATGATATACAACACAATGGTAAGGATGGTATACCCGATGAAGACGGGACGGATAAGTCTCTTTAGAGACACAGGTAACCCGAGGGGCAAATATAAGAGACCTAATAAACCCAGATAGCCCAAACCGTTTAGCAGGAACATCGTGAAAAGAAGTCCGCCTTTGGGATCGGTGTTAAAGAAATAAAAGTGGATCACCGTGGTGATCAAGGTGAGAATGATGATCAATGTGCGTCGCATAATCTAACCTCCTTGGCGTTAGCGAGTTTTGATATTTATTGGAATAGCCATGAGTCGCATATCTTTGGATTGATCTGGATTGACTTCAGAGATTTTTATTCATCTATCATCGCATCCAGATCGGCGTAGCTCAGGCTATCACCTGACTATCAATAGTACGTCATTTTATGAAGGTTAGATGCATACACCAGCTAAAATGTGGCATAGATGACTGATACATTTTAAGGCACCTGATCGCTCATTCCCAGCGGAAGGTTTTGATGGAGATAAGCACACCTACCACCAGTATCCCTACCAGAACGAGCACCTCTGTAAGATGCATACTCCAAGGGTCTCCGACCCACAAGCCACGTAGAAGAGTGACCACATAAGTAAGGGGCAAAAATCTGGATACCTTAATGATTGTTTCGGGCAGCAGCTCACGGGGAAAACCAGCACCAGAGAGGAAAAGCATCGGGTAGAGCAAAGCCAGACCGACAACCTGAGCAGTGCGTGCGGTTGGCATCAGCCCGGCGAGGACAAAACCGATTGCAAAGAAGCTTAAACTGCTTAATCCAAAGGCCACCAGCACATTGAATGCATTGCCTTCAAAGCGTAGGTGGTAGACCAGCTTACCGGCGATGATGAGCAGGATCATGCCGAGGGCTGTCATCATGAATAAAACGATGACCTGAGCAGCAAGCACGACGAGCGGGCTGACGGGGGTGGTCTGCAAGCGACGTAGGACGCCATTTTCTCGATAAGCTGCCATGGTGATGGTCAAACCCATCAAACCGGTGGTGGCAATGATCATGGCGGTATAAGCCGGCACGGAAATATCCACGGTACCTTGACCATTGAGCTGAGTCAAAGGGGCATTGCCATAAATCGAACCGAACAGAAACAAGAACATCAGCGGGAAGACCAGGGTGAAGAACGCTCCCACTGGTTCACGCAGGAATAGCTTGGTTTCCATCCATGTCATTTTTATCAAGCTTTTCATTGAACACCTCAATCTTTCATTTCATGTCCGGTCAGTTTTAGGAATACGTCTTCCAGTGTTGACTGCTCTGTCCTCAGGTCACGGAATTGGATTTCCTGTTTTGCCAGCTGTGAAACCACTTCGCTGACCAGGTTAACCTGGTTATCCTTACCATGAACAACAACCCTTTCACCCTGAATTTCGAGCCGACCCACCGAAGAAATCGCAAATTCAAACGCAGGTGGCAGAGGGCGATCAACGCTGAACACGATGCGTTCCTCATCACCCAGGCTGTGGATAAGCTCCGCAGGGGTATCCATGGCAACGATGCTGTCCATGGTCAAGGATGACTACCCGGTCACATAAGCGTTCGGCTTCTTCCATGTAATGAGTGGTCAAAAGGATGGTCTTTCCCTTTATCTGCACTCCACGAACCAGGTCCCAAATCGCATGCCTGGCTTGTGGGTCCAAACCGGTAGTCAGCTCATCAAGAAAAATCAACTGTGGGTCGGGGAGCAGTGCCAGTGCAATGAAGAGACGCTGCTTTTGCCCACCGGAAAGCTTGGAAAAGTGAGAATTACGCTTCTCTGCCAGCCCAAGCTGAATGATCAATTCTTCCCAATTGGAGGTTTTTGGGTAGAATGAGCTGTACAAATCCAACGCTTCCCAGACTTTCATCCGCTCGGGTAGGTTGGATTGCTGCAGCTGCATCCCAGTGTGGATGCGCAGGAAATGACTATCATTCTGTGGATCGATGCCGAGAACGGAGACTTTCCCCCGGTCGGGCTTGCGTAAGCCCTCAAGACACTCGATGGTGGTGGTCTTGCCCGCACCGTTCGGACCTACCATGCCAAAGATCTCCCCCTCACGCACCTCAAAACTGATCTCATCCACGGCGACGGTCATACCGTAGGTCTTACGAAGTCCTTCAACTATTATTACAGATTCCATTTTCTTACCTCATTGCTTGCCTTTCAAACTCGTTTTCGGTCGGCGACGTTACGATCAAATCCATCCCTAAATCTGATTCGGTACATGTTTTGTGGAGTAGTTACTTTTTAATCCATAATTACTCATTATTAACTCGCCTCATGGGTGGATTAATAAGTTACACCATTATAATAATTCAAAGTTTCCGAAAAATCAGGCCCTAAAAAGGGTATTGATGGGGTAACCTGTGGGTTATATTATGTAGAACTCTATAGCTGTTTAAACAACTATTGGGATACGCTATGAACCCCAATGTACCCTTTACGAATCACGATATTTTTATTGTCGGCGATATCGCTGGCTTCATCCAATTTATGCAGGCAGGTAATTTATATTTCTTTGTAGGGAACAAATATCAATAAATCAGCCGTGATGCGCAGGTGGATGGGCTGGTGGGTGGCTTGATTATGTGTAGCTATGATTATCACTTGCTCTATACCCAGATTGTTCATTCCTCTATCCTATAGGAATGCCATCCAGAGGACGAGCAGCTCCCACACCTGGAGTGTGCGGGTTGGGGGAGATAGTAATACCTTTCAAAATTGCATTTACTCCCAGCGGAATGTCTTTGCCGAGATGATAATACCCAGCACGAGCATCCCGACTAGCACGCCGACATCCAGCAGATGTGCTCCCCAGGGTTCACCGAACCACAGACCGCTCAGCAGGTTGACTACGTAGGTCAGAGGCATGAATGCCGAGACCTTTTGGACTACTGCGGGCATGATTTCGACCGTGAAAAATGCCCCGGAGAGGAACATCATCGGGTACATCAGCACCATCCCAACAACCCAAGCGCTGCGCACTGTGGGCATGCTGCTGGCTATGATGAAGCCCAGGGCGAAGAAGCTCAGGCTGCACAGGGTAAATCCACCCAGCATGCTGAATGCGTTGCCTGCGAAGTGCACGTGGTAGAACAGGGTTCCGGCAGCGACGAGCAGGAGCATACCTAGAGTGGTCATGACGAAAACCACGATCACTTGTGCGACCAGGACGACCAGCGGGTTGACCGGCGTGGTCCGCAGGCGGCGCAGGATGCCGTTTTCCCGGTACGTAGTGATCGTCATGGTAATGGCCATCAGTCCGGTAATGCAAATGATCACAGCGGTAAGGCCTGGTATGGAGGCGTCGATCGTCTTCTGACCACCATACTGCGGTGAGGGTTCGTTGCCGGAAATAATACCGAACATGAACAGGTATATCAAGGGGAAGACCAGTGTGAAAAAGGCGGGCACCGGCTCACGCAGAAATAGCTTAGCTTCCATCCAGGTCATTTTCAGAAGGCTTTTCATCTCACACCTCATTCTCTCATCTCACGGCCGGTCAAACTCAAGAAGACATCTTCCAGGTTTGGCTGTTCTGTGCGCAGGTCACGGAATGGGATTCCTAGTTCGGTTAGCAAGCTGACCACCTCGCTCACCAGCTGGATTTTGCGACCATCCTTACCGTGGACGGTTACCTGCTGTCCCTGTACCTCCACCCGGCCAACCGTCGATAAGGTTTCTTCCAGCGCTGGGGACAAGCCCCCATCCAGATTGAAAATAACCCGTTCCTCTGCTTCCAGGCTGTGGATCAAGCCTGTCGGGGTGTCCAGCGCCACGATCCGACCGTGGTCGAGGATGGCCACCCGGTCGCATAATCGCTCAGCCTCTTCCATAAAATGGGTGGTCAATAAGACCGTCTTGCCTTTAGCGCGCACGTCGCGCACCAAGTCCCAAATGGCGTGTCTCGCCTGGGGGTCGAGGCCAGTGGTTAGTTCATCCAGAAAGACCAGCCGCGGGTCCGGGAGCAGTGCCAGGGCGATAAACAGGCGTTGCTTCTGGCCGCCCGAGAGTTTCGAGAAGGGGGCATTGCGTTTCTCCTCAAGCCCTAATTGCGATATTAGCTCATTCCAGTTAGCTGCTTTGGGGTAGAACGAGGCATATAGGTCCAATGCCTCCCAAACCTTCATCCTGTCCGGCAGGTTGGATTGTTGTAGCTGCATTCCGGTGTGTTCGCGTAGGGTTTGACTCTCGCGTTGTGGGTCCACGCCCAAGACACACACGGTCCCAGCATCTGGTTTACGTAGCCCTTCAAGGCATTCGATGGTTGTGGTCTTGCCAGCCCCATTCGGGCCGACCATCCCGAAGATCTCGCCTTCAGAGACCTCGAATGAGACCCCATCTACGGCGACGGTCGCGCCGTAGACTTTACGTAGTCCTTCAACTTGTACAATGGCATCCATATCTTTCCTCACTTCCTTTTCAAGATCGATTCCAATGCCGCCACATGCTCCTGGAAAACCTTGCGTCCCATGGTAGTGGCGGAGACGTAGGTGTGTGGCTTACGTTCCTCAAAAACCTTGTTGACCGATATGTATCCGGCTTCTTCCAGCTTGCGCAGGTGGGCACCCAGGTTACCGTCGGTGACCTCAAGCAGGTCGCGCAGGTAAGTGAAATCTACCTCGTTGGTTGGCTCCAGGGTGACCAGGGCGGCCATGATGCGAAGCCGTACTGGCTGGTGGATGGTTTCATTCAGGTTGACCATGGCTTACCACCTAAACCGGATATATAAGCCAAGGGCGATCATTCCGCCGCCGACCAGTATCCCCATCCAAAGATAGAAAAAATCGGGCAGAAGGAAGTAACCGGCCAGCGCCATAGCGATGATGAGAAGGCCTGGCCAGAAGGAGCTGAAGGAGAGTAGCAATCCCATAGCCATCCAGCCGATCAAGACGAATAAAACGATGAACATCGTCAGTTGTTTGCCATCTATAGGATAGGCGACTGCAATGGCGGCGATGCAGTAAACGACCAGTAGTAGCCAGATGAGGCTAACGCGCTTTGCTGTTGCACCTGCCGATGGATTGCGTACGTGTTTGCTTGACCGTATGCCCAGGATGGTGGCCACGGTGCCGCCCAGGATGCTCAATCCAATCCAGATATACGAGAGGATTTGACCCGACAGGAATTGGTTGCATATGAATCCGATCAACCAGACGGCGCCGGTGACGATCAGGGAGACGTGAGCACCGCTGCTGGCAATTGACTGGCGGGTTTTCTGCGTCATCGCCTGGATAGCAGCAAGGGCTTCTTCGGCTTCGGTAGGGGAGATATTCATCAAAACTCCTTTAGAGTAGTATGTATTATAAAGTACTCTATTATATAGAGTATGATACAACATTTTAAGGTAAAAGTCAAGTACCAAAAGGATTTAATCAACAATTCACAGCCTGGTTGGACTATCCCACCTTGTTATGGTAAACCCGCTAAGCGGATGGGATAAATTTGTTGGCGAGTGTAAGATCTAGCGAATGATCCGTTAAGGGTTCAGCCGATCGAGATGGAATGAGTAGACGTCATCATATATCCCTGCAATACCCACGTTAATATCACCGCTGGTCATATTGTAGACGGTTGACCATTGAGTTATATCCTGTTTGACCTCGGAAAGTAACTGCATGGCAGCTTTTAAGTCAAGCTGTCCATTTACTGTGGTAAGTCGGGTAGAGATCGTATGGTAACGCGGGCAACCGCCATCCCCAACTGCAATACACCGCAGGTGATTGGTCGCCAGATGCCATGGAGCTTCATTGCGCAACTGGATCATCTCCCCCTGATAAAACTCGATCAGGACAGCTTTTCCACTTGGGTCTGCAAGTAGATAATGGATGGGTGGACCACCCCTGAAGTCTATATCATATTGGGCAAAGATCTCCAACGCTTCGTCTATATCGCGAGCATGGTCCAGGGTCTGGCGGATGATTCCTATTGAACCGATGGTAGGTTTGGATGGGTCATAGCTGGCATCATCCACAAATTCATCGGGCACGGCTGCCATGCCAATCGTAAGTCCGTATTCGTTCATCCCATCAAAGGGCATGGAGGGGGCGGTGAGCAGGGCAGTACGCTTTTGTAGGGGCAGATCAGTCAGCGTTCTGGAATCGGTTGGGCTGATCCCAAGGAATGTCAGGTCAACCATGGAGACGGAAGCATAACCATCTGGTGGTTCGGTGAAAAGTAGCAAGACAGGACTGAAATCCCAATCGAAATTGCGACCATAAATCTTATCCCCTACCTCCCCCAAGGCAGCAAAGAGCGAACAGGAAAAGTCACTCCCCGCAGTCCAGGTGGAACCGATTTGCGGGTAATCGTAATCTCCGTAGTAGTGCATCGAATAGAACGGATAGTCATCCACCTTCTCTAAACTGCGCAAGGTAAGAATGGCATCGGATGAAAGACCGCTCAGGTCCTCAGTAGGTGAGGAAGGCAATGTGGGCACAGTTGTTTCTGTGGGTGTGCCAACGCTGCATGTGGTGAGTAGAAGCAACAGTATAGCTCCAGATTGCGAGTTGTTTAATGATCTTCTGACGGATAGGATTCATTCCTGCCTCCGGATCCTGGTATCTCCCGAGTGATTGTGCCAGAACCAGACAATGAAGATAATACAAGTGATCATAATCTTTCGTTATATCGTACTACCCAGTTTCACCTATACATTCGAATAATATTGTATAAGCATCTTTTTCTTCTTTTGCAATCATGGCAAAACCTGTTGCCGCATCCATAAGATTATCCTGCTGGATCGCTTTCGCAATTACAGGAAGCATGGTTATGGTGGATGTTGAATCGGATGATAGCTTCAGAGAAATCCATGCCTGCCATTTCCCCGGCTTGTTCCAGGAATGTAATATAAATATCGCGTCCAGCGGTTAAATGATCTCCCATCAAATCAGGTGGAGAATTCAAATATTCACGTACCTGTCGCAGGCACTTGTTTGCAATTTCCCTGCCCAGCTCCTTTGGCCAGTTTGCAATTTCGCGCGATACCTTTTCCATGGCAGGGATTCCAATCATGCTGACGGGAGGCATTAACATCATTTTGGACTCATCGATAATTGACCGACGGATAATGGTTTGAACTGAAGCGATTTCGAGTGGAATATTCAAGATTGCCAGCCTGTTTCGCTTACCCAAACCAGGTACATTCACATCCCAAGCCTGTTCCAATTCCTTTAGTGGTATGGCTTGTACTTCCAACAAACCCGTATCATGGACGAAAGCATTTTCACTGTCATAACCCACTAGTAGTAAATAGTGGATTGGGATATGTCGTTGATGGTAGAGGCCTTGATAAAAGTGTAGGTGGAACATATCAAGCGGTCCGATTACAGGAGGCACTCCATTATCTACGGCTTCCTTGGCTTTTTCCCAGGAATATTTGAACGATCGATTTTCTATTTCAGTGTAATCAGCTTCGAGTATCTCGGCCAGATACTTGTGTTGCCTTGGGCCAGCAGAACCCCAATATACCTGGCGCGGAGGATCAGCAGAATTAAATCGCAGATACACAAAGCCACCACCTAGACCGAGCCCATAAACAAACTCATTGGACCAGTCATTTCCAGAGCGCCATTAAATCAAATCGCGGATGCCATTGACAGGGCACAATCCATGTGCTACACGGTGCGGAATAGTATGTAAAAGCTTCATTGAAACTCCTCCTAAAGCTATGCCTCTCCTTCTTTATACAGCAAAACGTTGGGGAAGGCAAGCACTCGATAAAGCGGCTTTTGTGGAAGATTTGTCAGTTTGAATAAGTCATCGTTCTAGCTAAAAGCTTTAAAAAATTCACAATACGAGTATATAAATTGCGACGCCGTTATTTTTCACTATGCTAAGCCAGGTGTTGAATGCACGATCTCATTCCGAGGGGATTCCATCTTCCTCTTCTGCCTCGGAGGCTGTTTGTATAAATAAATTTCATGCAATAACAGAGATTGTCGCATTAGCGATCCGGTTTGTAGACTTCTGTTTGTGTTTAGGAGAGGAGTGTGTCAGAGAATCAAAAACGGTCCGACGATGGAATGGACCGCTTCTGATAATAAGGCTGGATCAGTGCTGGGTTATTCGTCTACATACTTGATGAAGATTTCACCTTCATATTCCATGGCAGCCCACTGGTCAGGACCTAATTTTGCCCAAATATTTTTTCCATCAACCCAGGTTTCCAGAATGAGTACTTCATTCCCAGCGATCAGGCCTGCAACGACTTCCGAGGTCGTATTGTGATCCTTGCGGATGCGCAGGCTTCTGACATTTACGATCCCCTTTTTAGGTTGGGCAGCTTTTTCAGCAGCGGCTTTTTCAGCAGCAGCTTTATCTGCAGCCATTTTTGCATATGCGGCCTGCTGGGCAGCAAATCTCTCCGCGTTTTCTTTAGCGATCGCTGCAGCTTTTTCAGCCTGGACTTTTGCAGCAGCAGCTTTATCTGCTAGAGCTTTTTCAGCAGCGGTTTTATCGGCTGCGACTTTATCTGCTAAGGCTTTTTCAGTTGCAGCCTTTTCAGCAGCAGCTCTTTCTGCAGCAGCTTTTGCGAGTCGCGGTAACTTTATCAGCAGCAGCTTTTTCAGCAGCGGCCTTATCAGCTGCAGCTTTTTCTGCTTCGGCTTTCTTGTCGCGGCCGGTCAATGCATCGAGTGCCTGTGTAAAGATGTTTTTCTTTTTCTCAGCCATTACTCACTCCTTTTATAATGTATTTGGATAGTAGAATGTTTACTTATTTAATTATATATCCAATTACTTTTAAGTTAACCGATGAAAAGACAGAATAGCTGAAATGAATCGGTGAAATATTTGTTGCTGGCTCTGGTGTTGGAATTATATTATAAAGTCGAAAAATAGTTGCAATTCATTCCCTTTATGCGAACATACGCAAATTGCATGGATAAGGCTATTCACTAGATTTTCTAACTTGATGTATGGAATTACCCCTCGAATAACTTTTAATTGAGGGGGAATGCTAAGGCACCGGCGTCGAATTAGCAGTGCATCTGCACCGCGGTATCCCGGTAGATTCCTCCACGAACCTGCCTCTTGCACGATATATTCCAGGGCAGCTTCCTGCTGGACACGGATGACCTGGAATCCGTGATGGTGTCTTATCCTTACCAGGAATCAGCCTGGATGGATGCATATGCCTCCCAAATCTGGGTAGGAGATGGTAAATAAGCTCAATAAACAGGAGTTATTATTAGCTAAATATACAAGCAATCCATCAAGTATACAGTTCCACAAAGTAGTATGTCACCGTGTCATCAATCTTTTGGAAAGTGATCAATCCAACAGGAAGGATTTCATAGGAGCCCATTGGTCTTTCCATACCTTTGGTACAAGATCATCCATGATCATCGGTGGAAAACTGGCTGCCATTGTTTCTCTATCTTTACGGTCGAGATTGAAAAGTATGAAGGGGATAACCCAGTATGGAGGCCCGGAATGATCTTGACTATGCTTGCTTGCAGCTTCCCCAATACGCCTCTGTTCTTCCGAAATCAAGGACCGCTGAGAGCGCTTCCCTGGAGAAATAATATTCTTCCAATTGAATGTGCGGCTCCCAAATTTCTAACATCTTCTGTATCGTATCGACGATTATTCTTAGCCCATTGTCAGGTGCATCACCGGAAACATCTGCAATTGCCGGAGTGAGTTGAGCTAGATGTGTTTCGATCCCATGGTGATCAATTAAGAGTTGAGCGTAAGGAGCCGATGGGAGTACCTTACGAAATGCAGGAAACGCAATCAAGTCTTCACCTTGGTGATGTGATCCTAAAACAGATGACAGGCAATGAGTATAACTGGTGTAACCGAGAAGGCACTGATCTGATGGGAACCCGGATATGAGAAACTCTTTACCTTTGGTCTTAGTGATGTTGAGTGATCGGGAGATAACTCGATGAATGCGTATCAGATCCTGGGCTAGGTCGGGTGCGGGTGTTGTTGGTGTCATGTTTTATCCTCCTATTTTTAATACAACTATAGAGAACCGAAAATGTGGCTCTAGGGCTTATATGTCTTAAGTCTAATAATGAGAAAGGTGAATTATGTGCTGTTAATTGCATGCTATCCTATCGGTTGCAGTTTATGCTGTCCCAATCCCATCGATATGATATTCACAGTATATAACGATCCTCTTCTATAGAAATACGTGTTTGTTTAGAAATTTATGAGAATCACTCAATCATTGGTCGGGCTAATCAATCTCTGGTTGACGGGTTGGGTGATGGAAGTTACGTGACCCATACTGCTTCTGCATATTTCTCATATTCCTCGTAATCTTTCGAGTGTGATCTATGACCTCTCCAATTTTAGAGTCATTTTGGCGCATCGGGTGAGTCAGCAGGCGACTTACTCGACGATGAGGATCATCTATAGATTCAGCGGTATTGGAATGCAGACTTATAGAGTTGTAAAGTGGATGTCTACATACGGAAGGTCATTGGCAATTCGGTTGGAACGGTCTCGCATGAATTGACCAACCCAGGAATCAGGCAATGCGACATCGGAGTGACCGATCAGGGTGGCATAGATGCACAATTCCTTTAGCTTGAGGAAGCGCGGAAGCTGGCTTTGCCAAAATCGGGATAAGTCGTTCTCCTGGCGATAGCCAGCAAGATAATTGGAGATGAAGCGTTGCGCGAAGTGCTGTTTTTCCATCTCGTTGGTAGCATTGTAGAGCACGAGCACGTCGAACAGCGCCATGGCAACATCCATTGCGAACCAGCCATATCCACAATCGTCGAAGTCAATGATGGTGACGCTACCACCTGGGTGGATGATGAAGTTGGCATAATGCAGGTCGTCATGGATGAGGCCAAAATCCATGGGACTGGTTGGCAGTTGCTTTAGCTCTCTGATCAATGAGGCAAGTATCTCCCTCGCCGGGTCTGGGGAAGCTGCCAGCAGGTCAGTCGCCTCGTGGATTTCATAGGAATCGAACCACTGTGGTCGTGTGAGGTTGGGTCGCGATGGTCGATAGCGCTTTGAGGTGGCATGGAGTTTACCGGCTGCCATACCGATGGATCGAAAAAGCTCATCTGTCCATTCCAATGGCGGGATATTCTCCGCCAGGGTTCCTTCAGCTTTCTCAAACACGGTGATGGTATAACGTGTGCCGTAATGCTTAAGGTTTTCCAGCAGGCGATTATTGATGGAGGGAAGCGGTGCAGTGACAGGTGCTCCTTCATCGCTCAGGAACCTTACCCACTCCAACATACCTAATGTCTGCTCACGAGGGCAATCCTCGACGCCAATACGCAAGATGGCGGATTTTTCACCCTGGGGAAATTGGTAGACGGCATTAGAATGCCCACCAAAGAGAGGGACGAGCAAGTCGGGCGAGGTGCAATATAAGCTACATGCCGAAGATAGCAGTTGAGGATCCATGCATGAGATTGTATCAACAAAATCATGTGCGATCAACGCGAATGATGGACTCTGACATGGCTGGGAATGTGTAGTACATTGCTTACCAGAATCATCATATATAATAGTTTCATCTTCATGATGTTGGAGGCAAGATGAATATCTATGATCTAGTGCTTGTTAATGGACAGATTCTAGATGGTTGTGGGAATCCCTGGTTCTGGGGTGATCTGGCAATCCAACAAGGCCGCATTGTCGAAATCGCTCCGCCTGGTACACTGCATGGAAGGCAGACGATTGATGCAACTGGTCGCTACGTTGCACCGGGTTTCATTGACATCCACACCCATTCTGACCTTTCCATCTTGGTTAATCGCCAAGCAGAAAGCGCAGTCCGCCAGGGTGTTACAACCCAGGTCATCGGAAATTGCGGGTTGTCGCCTGCACCGATAGAAGAAGCCCATTTATCCGAAATGTGTCGTGAATGGGGGTCTATTTCTGACCAGCCAGAAGTTTCGTGGAGATGGCACTCATTTGAGCAATATCTGCGAACTTTGCAGGACGGTGGCTTGGGAATCAACATTGCCTCATTAGCAGGTCATGGTGCCCTGCGTATCGCTACCATGGGTCTCGATGAACGTGCTCCTACCATATCTGAGCTTAACCGGATGAAAGAGCTGATAGATGAAGCTATGCAGGCTGGTGCTTTCGGGATGTCCACAGGTCTGGTTTATCCACCGGGCTGTTATGCCAGCACTGACGAGATCATCGCCTTGTGTCAGGTGGTCTCTCATTATCATGGGATGTATGCTTCACACATCCGTGGTGAGCGGGAGACGATCCTGGAGGCGGTAGCGGAAGCCATCCGCATCGGGCGCGAGGCAGGTGTGCCGGTGCAGATCTCCCACAACGCCCCCAAGTACGGTGCCCCGTGCGATGCCAGTGCCAATTTGCGCCTGGTGGAAGACGCCCGTGCGATCGGTCTGGATGTGACCGTGGATAATGATGTCCATACCGACCTGGCTCCTGCCTTGACGGATGGTTTACCTCAAGAAATAGAAGACCTGTCCGCAAACGAAATTATTGTCATACTTCGAGATCCTGAGAAGCGTGAGGCGATCCGTAATGAGATTGTTGAAGATCGAAAGCCAGCCTTTGGTCCTGTGGGGCTGCTCAAGCATGGTCAGTGGCAGCGGATCACCATGCTGCATGCACCTAAAAGCCCTGATGTTATCGGTAAAACCCTTCAGGTTGTCGCAAATGAGCGAGGCCGCGATCCATTCGATGCCTACTTTGACTTGATCATTGAAAATGGTCGCGATGCAGAGGCCATCTTTGACTATATTGATGATACGAATATCCGCCTGCTGCTTCAACACCCGGCGGTAATGATCTCATCGGATGGGCAGGTGCTGGCACCCTACGGCTTTCTGAACGAACCCATCCCCTACCAGCCCTGTAGTTACGGTGAATTCCCTGGGGTGTTGGAGAGATATGTACGTGATGAGCCAGTGCTCAGCCTGCAGGAAGCCATCCGCAAGATGACCTCCTTCCCCGCCCAACGACTTGGGCTGCAAGATCGGGGCGTACTCCGTGAAGGTGTCTGGGCTGATATTGTTATTTTTGACCTGGAGCGCATCCATGACCGTGCGACCAACCTATACCCACACAGCTATCCCTTCGAAAACTACCCGCATCAGTACCCCGAGGGGATCGATTATGTCTTCGTGAATGGTGTGATGGTCGTGGGTGGTGAGGAGCACACCGGTGCCTTACCAGGTGTGGTTCTGAGGCATCGAAATGGGTAATAAGTAGTGAGCAATTCGATTTTAATAAACCGCTAACTACTTTTACCTAAAATACTATACGCACCCAGGGATTGGATGCCGATACTAAGGATGGAAGCATAGGAGATAACTTTCTGCCCGACCACCTGGATCACTAACCCCTCAGGAGAGTTGAAGCTGGGTCCATTGGTCATCAGCAGGTAATAACCGATCAGCATTACGCAAAAGACGGTGAAGACCCAGGCATACTGCTTTGGGTAGCGTTTATCCATGAATAGGACGGGGACGTAGAACAGCACCGCTAGTGGAAAAAGGCGGAATGCCCACATCACGAATAGAATATGTGCTGGTCTGGCTAAATCAGCTGGGGCAAAGGCGATACCGACGAAGCTAATACCCGCCAGCACCCCCAAACCCGAGCCGACCAGGCTGAGGACCTTTTGCAGATGAGTGTTCTGGAAAAAAAGTGGGAAAATAATGAAGAATATCACCAGGCAAACACCAGCAGCGCTTAGCGAAAGGAAGAATAAAATCGCAGAAACCCAATTTGGTTTACCGGAGAGGGCGGTCACCATCCCCAGGTTGCTCAGGAAGTTGTGGGTGAAGGAATAGCCGGAGGCAACATGATCATCGACCGTCCCACCCGCATAGGTCAGCATGGCGATCAAGGTGAGGATAACAAACAGTGCGCAACCGACTGCGATGCTTAGATAGAGATGACGAGATCTTTCCTGGTAGATCAGGTGGTTTTTCATCATGAGGACTATACCCGGGAGAGGGTGGGGTGTCAAGGAATGGCTATTTGTAAATCAAGCTTTTTATCAATCAGGCATGGAATATGGGTAAAATAGAGAGGTGATTAGGTTTACTTATGCTTGAGTAAACCTGGTTCGGACCAGTTTTCGTGAAGATGGTTTTGTGGACCCAGGTCTAAACTCACCTCTTTACCCGGTGAGCTACTGGTGGTGGAGGAAAAATATGGGAATTAGAAAGCATTCCCTCTTTTTTATAGTTTTCCTAATATTAATCGCTGCCTGTGATAACCCTACTGGAGCGTTGACAATCAAACCACCCCAACCCTCCCGCACAGTCACATCAACTATACTTCCTGCAACCAGCGTGCTGATTCCACCAGTAGGTGACTCCCCACCCGGGAACCTACTAAAACATCCACCCCAACAGAAGTTCCCCCGTCCCCATTCCCTGAACCTTTCCTACCACCTGGTCTTGCTCAAATTAGTGCTGGAAACATCGCCGAGATTTGGCAGTTATCCATCATACCCGTCAAGGAGATATACGATCTTACGTTTTCACCCAGTGGGAATAAACTGGCGACATTATCCGAGCCTTGGGATGACCGGTTCAATGATTACATGGAAGCATGGGATCTGGAAAGTGGTAGTCGGATCCTGTATCTGCAAGAGCTAGATTCCCCTGCGAAATTGTTCTTTTCACAGGATGAAAACCTGCTTTATTTATTCTTTGCCGATAAGGGTATCGAAACCTATGATTTGACGGATGGGACATTAGTGCGCACAATTGCATTGGAAGAGGACTACCTGGATTTCTCACCTGATGGGAAAACTGTGGCCGTAGGTAAGTACCTGGGAAATGTCGACACTTCCATTGTCCGCATTTTAGACCTGACCACCGCGAAGGAATTATCAAACTTTTATGATCCAGGTATTATCATGAATTTAAAGTTCTTGCCCGATGGAAGCATGCTAAGTATGGGAATGCAAATCCTGAATCATTACCGGATTTCGGTATGGGAGTTGCCCAGCCAGGTGTTGGTGATAGAGTTGATGGATTACGATTCTGGTTTGATATTTTCACCCAGGGGGAGCGTGACAGCAACAAGAAAAGGGGGGCAAGTATATATCTTTTCCACAGATGGGATGATCTGGCGCGGCATCATATGGTTTTGTAGACCCCTTTACGAATCCGAACCCAAGGGATTTTTCTCTAAACGGAGATGTTCTAGCAATCGAGGACAGGTATAACATCCGATTTTTGGTGCCGGATACTGGGGAAGAAATATTTAACCTGCCCAATGAGTGCGATGTGAAATTTTCTCCAAATGGAAACACACTAGTCACCTGGTGCTACCAGGGAGATCTCAAAATCTGGGGCATTATGCCGTAGTTAATGACATAAAGCAAGGACTTGTAGTCAGCAGTTTGCATTTTAATAGTTGGTAGTCTTCATATGAGTTAATTGGAGGTGAAATATGCGTAAGATCGATATGCAGACCTGGTCGAGACGGGAACATTACGAACTCTTCAATACCTTCAACCATCCACACTTCAACATGTGTGCCAATGTGGACATGACGAGGTTCAATCCATATGCTAAGGTGCACGAGTTTTCGTTAACTGCAGCGATTATCTACACGATTTCCCGGGCTGCTAATGCTGTTCCCGAATTTCGCTACCGGATGCAGGACGGGGATATCGTTGAGTATGAATCCGTTAGTCCATCGGTAACGATCCTGGTGGAAGACGATCTCTTTAGCTTTTGTACCATCGACTACAGCCAGGATTTCCGCGAGTTCGCTGAACGGGTTTCCAGAATGATCGCGGCTGTGAAAAACCACCCCACATTAAAAGACCCACCTGGACGCAACGACCTATTGTACATGACTGCCATTCCATGGGTCTCATTCACCAGTTTCATGCACCCAATGAGGCTGCACTCCTGCAGATTCCATCCCCCGCTTTGCCTGGGGGAAGTACTTTGAGGATGGGAATCAGATAAAGATGCCACTAAGTGTGCAAGGTCATCATGCCATCATGGATGGAATCCATATGGCAAAATTTTATGGACACATGCAAGATTACTTAGACAAACCAGAGGTTGTTCTTGCTTATGAATAAATCCAGCCTGTAAAGATCTCATCGCCACTGTTACCATATTTTCATAAAGCATATAGGCAGCCATAGCTGACTATGTGGTATAACACCCGGTGATCATATATCATTTCCAGGAGGGTTCCATGTATACAACTGACCAATATGAAGGCATGCTGGCTGAGACGGTGATTTTGCCCGGCTACCACGCTGACCTGATCAATGCTTATTTCGCGCGCCCGCTCGGTGCGGGTCCATTCCCAGGGATGGTGCTGATCCATCACATGCCAGGTTGGGACGAGTGGTACCGTGAAACTACCCGCAAGTTCGCCGCGTATGGATATGTTACCCTGTGTCCAAACTTGTATTTCCGCGATGGGCATGGCACGCCTGAGGATGTAGCAGCCAAGGTGCGCGGCGCAGGCGGCATCTCTGATGAGCAGGTGCTGGGTGATGTAGGTGCCGCACTTTCGATGTTGCTGGCCCTTCCGTATGTGAGTGGCAAGGTGGGTGTGTTCGGCACTTGTTCAGGTGGCAGGCATGCGTACCTCTGCGCTTGCCGTATCCCCGGATTCTCGGCAATTGTGGATTGCTGGGGTGGACGGGTGATCATGACCCCGGAGGAGCTTACCCCCAAGCAGCCTGTGGCACCATTGGATTACACACGTGACCTGACCTGTCCCGTGCTGGGTATCTTTGGTAACGATGATCACAGTCCCACGCCCGAGCAGGTGAACCAGTTGGAAGAAGCCTTAAAGAAACAGGGCAAGAATTATGAATTCCATCGCTATGATGGTGCCGGGCATGGGTTCTTCTACTATAACCGTCCGATCTATCGCCAGGAGCAGGCAGCGGATGGTTGGCAGAAGGTTTTTGCCTTCCTTGATAGAACCCTCAAAGGAGGATAGCATGTGCACGATGATTGCCAAACTGGTGGATGTTACCGGCAGCGGTAAGACGGGAACAGGCTGGTTCAAGGTGGATCAGGCAAGCGTGAGTTATGACCATCCCTTTGATATGCCCCTGGAATATACCCTGAATATAGATTTCACCAGCCAGGCTGGTGGACCCGGGTGCGCGTGTGGCAGTGGAGCTGGATGCTAACTCGGCAAAAAAACTGGTTGAGGTGATCCAAGAAGTGATGCGTCAGGCCGAGGCAGGAGGGTTTGTGGAGGGTTAGCCTTCGCCGGAAAAGAATAATCCTGCTCAAAATAAACTACCGTGATGAAAAGTGATCATCATTGAGCATGCAAGGAGTACTTTATATAGACTTTTTACTAAAATTATTGATAATTTATCCCTATAATTACGTAGATCCACATCCAGGCCAAAATCATTATTGGGTTGACATTTTTTATGGATAATCTAGGAAGATGAAATATAAATTTGTGTTCCTGGGAAGCTTATTCGTTGTAATGTGCGGGATCCTTATTTATATACATCAGGTGGCTGTTTCTCAGCCTTATAACATTCAGGTGTCATTTATTGATGTTGGTGAGGGAGCTTCAGCACTGATTCAAAATTCTGATGGATACAATATCTTGATTGACGGGGGTCAAGGTTCAGAAGGACAAACTGTCCTGGCATATCTTCGAAATAATGGGGTGTATACGTTGAATGCGATGATCGCATCTCACGCAGATAGCGACCATATCGGAGGGTTGATTAGTGTTCTTAGAGCGACTGATATCAGTGTAGAGTCAGTGATTTACAATGGTTATCCAGGTGATACGCAGACCTGGGATGAGTTCGTAGCTGCAGTGACGGATGAAGGTTTGACAATGGAAACAGCACAATTTCCTGGGGAGTTCACCTGGGGCACAACCATGGCATATATCCTTAATCCTGTGTCTGGGTTGATCGATCCAGATACAAATGATGTATCGTTGGTCTTATTATTTGATCACTTGGATATTGAGTATTTATTTCCTGGAGATATCGATAGCGTGGTCGAATCAGAAATTCTGACAAGAGGAACACCTATCGCGGCGGATATCCTTAACGTGGCCCATCATGGGAGTAATTACAGCACAAGTGTTGAATTTCTTAATGCCGTTCAGCCTCTCGATTCTGTCATATCTGTTGGTCCAAACGCTTACGGTCATCCAGGCGGGGAAACATTAGGGAGATTGCTAGCAATTGGGAGCAACATCTGGAGGACCGATCTAAACGGAACAATAATCATTACCTCGGATGATGGACACACATATCAGGTTATTCCATCGATGACCGAAGAGTATCTATTCCTACCTTTGATGCTTAAATAGTGAACACGACCTCTCGTTGAATAAAAATTCAATCCTCGTTTAATTCCGGATGTATAATAAATATTAATAATCCATACCTAAATAGATAGCACACTGATAGGGAAACAGGTTCGAGCGATGAACGATTTTCTCAATCCATACATCGCTGGAGCACCGGTCGTAGAGCCAAGTATGTTCTTCGGCCGACAGGACGTATTCGATTGGATTGAGCAGAACCTGAGTGGTCGCTTTGTCAACCACATCCTGGTCATCCACGGCCAACGCCGGGTTGGTAAGACCTCAGTCCTCAAGCAGATTCCCAACCACCTGCCCCCGCATTTCATCCATGTCTTTTTTGACCTGCAAGGTCGCACCCATACCAGCCTGGATCGCTTCCAATGGTGGCTGGCGCGTGAGATTTGCCGTGGCGTGAACCAGGCACGCGGGCAAACGATCTCCATCCCAGATTATGAGCTGTTTGCCCAGGATGGCGAGTACCTTGCAGCCACTTTCCTTCCTGATGTGTTGTCCAGGCTGGATGAGTCGATCCTGCTGCTAACCTTTGACGAGTTTGATACCCTTTCCGAACCCGAGATACAACAGACCCTAGCCCGTCCGTTAATCATTTACCTGCGCCGTTTATTTGACCTGCCCAAGCTGAATTTCATCTTCTCCATCGGCTCATCCGGCCACAAGCTTGAGAATATGCAGGCTTCATATACCGAGTTCTTTAAGACTGCCTTGTATCGCAAGATCAGCTTTCTAAAACAGGAAGATTGCTCCCGGCTCGTTACCCACCCGGTGGAGGGCATGCTGGCATACGAAATCGCAGCGGTGGACCGTATTTATGGGATCACCTCCGGGCACCCGTATTTCACTCAGCTCATCTGTCATGAGCTGTTCGCCTTGAGCCAAAAGACAGGCAGGAGAACCATCACCCAGGAGGATGTGGAGTCAGTTCTGGAAGACGTGATCGAGCGTGGAACAGTCAACCTTAAGTTTGTATGGGACGAGGCTTCAGACCTGGAAAAATGGGTGCTTTCCTGCCTGGCACACGAGCTGCACGCCCATGAACTTGACCAGCAAGCAAAAGGCAACCAAAGCCGATTAACTTGCGATGATAAGCAGCTGGCTTCAGCTCTGCATAACCAGCGTGTGCGCTTCGGCGAAAATGATTTAAATACTGCACTTGTGCACCTGCGCGAGAAGGATGTGCTTACCCAGCAAAACCGTTTCATTATTGAGCTCCTGTCCATTTGGTTGCTGAAGAACCGACCACTGGATCGGGTACGGGATGAGCTGGTACAAGTGAACCCGATCGCCAACCGTTACAATGAGATCGGTGATGAATTCCATGAGCTGGGTCAGCTGCAGAAGGCGTTGGAAAGCTTCGGGCAGGCTTTGTCCACCGATCCAGCCAATCTGCGCGCCCAGGTGAGTATCGCCAACCTGCACCTGGAAGGGGAGAATTATCCTCTAGCGGTACAAGGGTATGAAGCTGCTCTGCGGATAGACGATGATGACATCGCTGCACGCAGCGGATTGAGCACGGCATTAATGGCATTGGCTGAGGCGGCTGCAGCCGCGGATAAACCTGCAGAAGCTGGGGAGTATTACCAGCGCGTCCTGACCACAAATCCTGACCACCCCGAAGCGCATCAACGCTTGGCTGCACTCTATACCCGCCTGGCTGAAGCAGCTCTGGCGACGGGAGAGGCTGAGCTTGCCTTGCAACATTATGCTCGTGCCTTGGAACATGCGCCTGATGATAACCAACTGGTCGCACGATATGCGCTCGCCAGGGAGGAACACACCAGGCGGCTCATCGACGGGTTGCTGAAGCAATCCCAGCAGGCACAGGAGCAGCAGGATTGGCAGGCTGCTTTGGATGCTATCCAGAGAGCACTCCAGTTGGCACCCAAAGATCCATCGTTGTTGAATCGACTTGCGGCAGTGCAAGATGCTCCCCGTCTGGCGCAGATTTCCAATTTGCAGGCTCATGCCCAGGAAATGGAACGCGATCAACGCTGGGATGAAGCCGTCCACGATTGGGAAGCTTGTCTGCAATTAAAACCTTATGACGAAGAAAGTGTACGCCAATCTTTACAGGTGGCTCGACGTGGCCAAAAGATGGCCAGTGATTATTCCCAGGCCCAGGTTGCCATCAAAGAGGCGCGTTACAGTCAGGCGATCGCCCTGCTCCAGGGTGTGATCGTCCAGGATGCCGGGTATAAGGATGCGGCTTCACTCCTGGTGGAATGCCTTAAGGTACGCTCAAAACGAAAGCTGAAGCTGCCGGCAGGCTGGTGGCGTTGGGCAGTCCCGGCAGTAATCCTGTTACTGGTGATCATTGGAATAGCCACGCAGTGGCCACGATTGAGCCCACTGCTGGCTGGAATCGGGCAGTCCAAAACGCCCCTTGCAACGCAAGCAGCAGCTATTAATCCACCTGCTACACTGACCGCAGGGGATATTCCACCTGCCACACTAACCCCAGGGGAAATTCCACCCCCCACTGCCACCGCAACGGGCCAGGAAATGAACTCATTCGCATGGTGGCTCGAAAAGCTGACCGGTGGCAAAGCAGCCGATTACCAGGACGATTTTCAAAGCGCTACCCTGCAGGAATACTGGGTTAACGATAAGGATGCCATGAATGCAACCCTCCAGGATGGTGCCCTGCGTCTTAATAATGAGATGCTAATCGGTGACGGAAGCTTAACTTCAATGAATTACATTCTTCAGGTCGACCTGCGCTTCGATAAGATCATAGAAAACGAGTTTTTTGTTTATGGAATACGGTTGACAAATTTCAATAATGGGAATTACGGCTCAGAGTATCAATTTTCAATCGCCCCATCCAGTGGCGGGTGGGGATTGAAGTCAAGCACAAACCCATATGGACAATATTATAGCGATCAGGGGGGAAACCTCGGTGTGATCGAGGCAGGTCGCTGGTATGAGCTGGGGATCATCGTAAATGAGCAAACGATTGGGGTGTTTTGGGACGACAAGGAAATCCTCACTCAGGAAAAAGTCGAGTTATTTGGGCTGATCAATCACTTTGGATTAAGCAATTCAAGTGCCGAGGCGACGCTGGACATTGATAACTGGCACTACTGGGACCTGGGAACACCAGCTTATATGCGAAACGATTGGATTACCTCAGCCACACCAACCGTTTCAGAAGATAATTTTGTCCCAGGAGAAGGCTGGCAGTTCAACCCACAAGAAAATGAGAAATACGAGAATGGCAGGGCTGTTCTGTACACAGACATCGATGAAAGTAAATTTTCCCGTGAAGATTTATTGGGAAGGAATGTTGCCATGGAAGTGACTTTCAGCCCGCGTGACATGCCAGAATCCGCTTCGCTGGTGTGGTTCCTGGGAGCAGATTTATCAACCGGAGAAATGTACACCTTTGATTATTTCCCTGTCAATGGTTCCTGGGCAGTCATGAAGAGTGAAGGTCAAGAGTTTACTAAGATCGCTCAAGGCTGGGCTCAGCCAACGCCAAATGATAGTACCGGAATGATCATGGTCGTGCTCAACGGTAATCGGATCAGTGCGTTCCAGGATGGTATTTTCTTGGGGTCAGTTGATAGTGACCGTCCTGGAACTGGGACGGATATCCTTCTGTCGGTTCGGAGTAAGGGAGCTACTTTTGCGCAGTTGGACATTTTAAAAATCGGCTTCTGGGACCTGGACTCGGTGGAGTGGACGACGGACGATTGGATCACCGCCCGCCCGGAAACGGTTGTGATCGATAGTTTTACGGGCAATGAAGGCTTACGGTTCTACCCGGAAGAAAATGAAACATATGTGGATGGCAAGGCAGTCCTTGGTAACAAAATGCTGGTGACAACCGGACTGAGCCGGGATGATTTACAAGGGGAAAATATAGCATTGGAAGTTTCTTTTATCCCCCGGAGTATGCCTGATTCCGCTTCCTTGGTATGGGTGCTGGGAGAAGACGCCACTACACTCGATAGTCTTGAGTTTAGCTATTTCCCCAAAACTGGATCATGGCAGATCAATCAAGTGGAAAATCGGCAATGGGAAGGAGCTGTCATCGGGAACAACGCAGCCCACCCCGGAAGAGACTGCCGTGACGATCATGGTCGTAACGCAGGTTGACCAGGTGCGTGTTTCATTAAACCAGGAATACATCGGCAGTGCGGAGATTGACCGCTCGGGAGCGGGCAACACGGAATGAGGTGGCTATCCGAGAAAAAGAAAATCTGTATGCACGGGCGGACGTTTATCTGATCCGATTCTGGGATCTGGGTACAGTGGAGCAGGCAAGCGGAGACGGAGGTGGCTCACTTTCGGAAACAATTACAAAATTGACAAGTGGCAAACCACCCGATTTCGAGGACGATTTTTCGACCCCCACCCTGCAGGAATATTGGTCTACCGATCAGGGTGCCACTAATGCAACCCTCCAGGATGGCGCTCTGCGTCTTAATAATGAGTACCTGATCGGTAAAGATACACTAAACCATATGAATTACATCCTGCAGGTGGATTTGCGCTTCGGTGGACTCTCTGGAGATGAGAATTTTGTTTATTACCTGCGCATAGCATCATCTCCTTATGGGGATAATACGAATTATCAACTGACAATTAACCCATCCAGCGGTGATTGGTCCCTGGAGATAATCACAGAATTCGGCGGGCAATACAAGGAAATCCTAAGGGGAAACATTGAAGCTATCGAGGCTGGTCGCTGGTACGAGCTGGGTCTCGTGGTACAGAATGAGACCTTTTGGGTGTATTGGGAAGACCAACAAATTATCACCCAAAACAACGTCAGCTTGTTTGGAACTATCAATTGTTTCGGGCTAGATCCTTCAAGGGCTGGGGAGGCTACGCTGGATATCGATAACTGGCGTTACTGGGAACTTGAGGCGCCGGTATGGATGAGAAACGATTGGATTACCGAGACCGCTCCAACAGTCGCAGAAGATAATTTTGTGGCGGGTGATGGCTGGCAGTTAAGTGGGGTGGGAGAGATAAATGGTTCGGTAACAATGTCTGCAACGAACGAAAATGAAACGGGACTGACCCGGGAAGATATCCACGGAACAAATTTCGCCCTGGAGGTAAGTTTCAGCCCACAAGATATGCCTGAACCTTCCTCTCTAGTATTATTCCTCAGAAAGGATACCAACACAGGGGAATTACTCGAATTTGAATATTTCCCCAGCACGGGTTTCTGGCAGATAAAATGGACGGAAAATAAACAATATGTGGTGCTTGCAACAGGCTGGGAACAACCCACCCCGCAGGATGCTAAAAGGCAGATCATGGTCCTCGTTGATGGAGATCGGGTGAGTGCATTTTATGGAGACGCATTCCTGGGTTATGCTGAAAGTAGCCGTTCGGGAACAGGTGCCTGGAATGAGGTGGTTATCCGGAGTAGTGAGGCAACCTATGCTGAGGTGGACATTTTGAAAATCGGATTCTGGAACCTGGATTCAGCGGTAGATGATGATCCCTGAGAGGATTGCCATACGCACGCCAACCGTGGATGAAAATAATTTTATGCCAGGTGAAGGCTGGGTTTTCGGTCCGGCGGAAAATGAGAAATTTGAGGCGGGCAGGGCTGTGCTGTTTACCGACGGAAGTAGTGCATCCATACAACGGGATGAATTAACTGGTACCGATTTCGCTATGGAAGTGACGTTCATCCCGCGTGATATGCCTGGTTCTGCATCACTGGAATGGAACCTGAGAGAGAATACCTTAAGGAACGACAGTTACTTCTTTGAATTCTCCACTGGAACTGGTTCATGGCTGATAGCAAAGCACGAAAACGAAGGGTGGAGCCATATAGCTTCTGGCTCGACACAGCCTGTCCCGCAGGATACGATGGGTACGATCATGGTAATCGCAAACGCAAATCAGGTTAGTGTTTTCCAGAACCAAGTCCTGATCGATACAGTAAATATTGACCGCTCGGGAGCAGGGACAATGTATCCATTATTGATATTACTTAGTAATAAATCAGGATATGCTCAGGTGGATATCACCAATATTAAATTCTGGAACCTGGACCAATAAAAATATGACCCAAAATCCATTCACCTTTGGCAATCCAATTCGTGAGCCCGGGCGCTTCATCGGCAGACAGGAAGAGCTGCGCCAGGTGGTCAATCGGCTGCTTTCCAGCGCTCACGAGAGCACCTCCATCGTTGGGGAGCGTCGCATCGGCAAAACATCCCTGCTGATGCACATGGCGGATAAATCGGCTGCCAGCTCGCTGGGCCTCGTGCCTGACCGTTTTTGCCTGATCTACATCGACTTCCAGGGGCTGATTGATATCACTCCCCAGCGCTTCTGGGGGCGGGTGATCACCCGCATGGGGCGGACGATCACTGACCCCAATTTGCATGCTCAAATTGAAGCGTTACAAAAGGATAATACTTATGAGCTGTTCGACCTGGAAGACCTGTGTGAAGCCATCACCGAGGCAGGTCTGTGCGTGGTGCTGCTGCTGGATGAGTTTGAATATGTCACGCAGAATCCCAATTTCGGAGCGGATTTTTTCGGCGGGCTGCGCGCCCTGGCGATCCATCACAATTTGCCCCTGGTCACTGCCACCCGGCGTGAGCTGATTGACCTATGCCACTCGGAGGAGATCAAGGGCTCGCCATTCTTCAACATCTTCGCCAATATTGTCCTGCGTCTTTTTAAGCAGGCTGAGGTGAATGAGCTACTGAGATGTTACACCCGCGAATCGGGCCTGACGTTCGGTGAGAAGGAGTATGAGCTTGCCTGGTGTTTGGGTGGTGGGCACCCCCTCTTCACCCAGGTGGGGGGATACTATCTTTTCGATGGTTTACAGCAAGGTCTGCCCCCAGAGAAGCTAGAAAAATGGGTGACAGCCCAATTTGAACAACAAGCTGCTCCACATTTTAGCTATTTGTGGGGACGATGCACTGAGAGCGAGAAAATTACATTGATCTCCACGATCATGCTTTGCCGGAGCAAGCCGGGAAAGAAAGACATACCCTTCATGGAGCGACTGGTCAAGCTGTACCCACGGGCTGCCATGGATGCTGAGCATCTCATCAAGCGTGGCTTACTGCGCGAGCAGAATGGTGATTCCGGGTGCTATGCCCTGCTTTCGAGTAGCCTGGAAGGCTGGATCCTGCGTGAGATGGCGGCTGGCCCGGATGAAGAAGCCTCACAGGTGAGTGTGACCGAATGGTTGCAAACAGGGCGAATGACCTTGGATGAATCCGAGAAAGGTATGATGACGAAGGTCAAGAAGCAATATTGGCCTTTGGTAGCGACCATCCTGAAAGAGGTATCTTTTGAGCTTGCAGGTAATCTGACTTTTGAGCTGCTGTTAAAGGCGTTTATTTAAGAATATTTTTCTTACCAGGTGGGTTTATATAGCGATCCGTCATAAATGACTGACTACCTTTCCAATCTCTTCATCGACCAACGTCCTATCTGGAACCAAGATTATTAATCATCTATCCGGTTTCGTTTTAACTCAGGGGAATCCAATGTGAAGTCGATACCTTGAGACCTACCGAATCTATATTTTCATCCCAGGTCGCCAATAGTAACTTTCTCCGGGTATACTTATCTGCGACACAATCCAACCATCAAGGAGTTATCATGGAAACTATAGAGACCATCCGCAATCGATGCAGCCTCAAGGCGCACATCTCTGGGAGGGAGATTGAGCCGGAGAAGATTAATAAAGTCTTGGAGGCAGGCAGGCTGGCAGCATCCGCACGTAATAACCAACCCTGGCGCTTCATTGTCGTGCAGGAGAAACAGCTGGTGGAAGAGCTCAGCCAGGCATTCTCAGAATCCAACCGGGTGATCAAAGGCGCCCCGGTGATCCTGGTCATTTGTGCGAGACCTGCCGATGACGTAATGCGGGATGGGAAGGAATTTTACCTGTTTGATATCGGTCTGGCGGTGGGGAATATGCTCCTGACCGCAACAGATCAGGGTCTGGTGACACACCTGATGACCGCCTTCAATGAAGCGCAGGTTAAGCAGATCCTGCACCTCCCGGAGGACGTACGAGTGGTGGTAGCAACCCCACTGGCATACCCAATCGAAGGCAGTTATTATGAAGCGGCTAGAGAACGATTATCGAAGCGTACGCGCAAGGATTTAAAAGAGCTGGTGTACTATCACCAGTGGAGCGAAACAGAGCCAGCTTAATGAAGCTGTTTATAAAAAATCTGCTTTTCACGCTCATAATCCCGGGGACGGTGGGGGTGTATGCACCTCTACTCATTGTCCGAGGAAGGAGTATTACCTCATATCCAGTCCTACTCCTAATTGGTATAGTTCTGTTATCGATCGGGGCCGCAACATATTTCTGGACAGTATGGGATTTCGCCGTTACAGGTTGGGGCACTCCTCTACCAATCGACGCGCCTAAGAGGCTTATAACTAGAGGGTTATATCGCTACATACGCAACCCGATGTACGTTGGGGTGCTCACATTGATCTTGGGTTGGGCGAGCATGTTCACCGATTCTTGGTTGTTGATCTATGCCCTGGGCGTGTGGATCGCCATGCACCTTTTTGTGAGGTTGTACGAAGAACCCAGGTTGGGTGAGCTCTTTGGGGAGGACTATGAGTCCTACAAGTCGATGGTGGGGAGGTGGGTACCGCACTTTTATGGAGGCAAGGATAAGTACAATCACTGAGATTGCACATAATATCTACCATGTTTCCACCAAAGAAAGGCAATGTTGGTTTGACCTGGATCCCAGCCAATTTTTGCCTTTTATTGTTTTAAGTTCACTCGTCGGGCAAGTATAATAACGGAAGATACGGAGGAACGATGAAGCCAAGCCAAATGTTCAGCCATTGGGATCAGGTGCGGGCAGACCTGTTGGCAACGATTGACATGTTTAAAGAAGATGAGCTCACGTTTGTCCCATTTTCAGGTTCGTGGCCGGTCGGAAAGATCATGCTGCATATCGCTGATTGTGAAAATTACTGGCTGCACTTTGTCGTCCGGCATGAAATTGAAGTATGGTCATACTACGACCTGGTTGATCACCTCACTAAGCCCGCTATTAAAGAGGTTTTGGAAGGTGTCCGGGAGAAGACGTTGCCATTCCTCGACAGTCTCGATGAGAGTGACCTGGACGGGAAGTACAAAACCCCAGAAGGTGAGGTGTTCACATTGCGCTGGATCATCTGGCATGTGCTTGAGCATGAGATTCACCACCGTGGGGAATTATCCCTGGCACTCGGCCTCTTAGGACGGCCGGGATTGGATGTGTGATCGTGTGAATGAATTGCCCATGATTGAAATCCTACCAGCGCAGGTCACTCCTGCTCTGAGATCATTGTTCGATCCCGGTATGCCCACCGCGATCCGCTGCTATGCAGTCTTGGGGGGTGGAAATGCGGGCAGGATATTTACCGATGACCTGGAGCACCCGCGATCGGGATATGTGTGGGAGCGTGACGATGGCACCTTATACCAGGGTGGAGCGAAGGATTGGGCAGTCTTGCACCAAATGGTATTGATGCTCAGGCAGGAGGGCACCGTTGCTCTTGATTTCCGGGATGGCAGCCCCGAAGTTGAGCTGTTTCCCCCAGACCCTAATGCTGGGGCAGAGTGCATCGAGCTTGATCGACCTGCTGGTGGTAGTGACCTGACTCCTTATTTAGAACTGCCCCTGGGGTTTGAAGTCCACCGCATGGGGCGTGAGCTATTAGAGAAAAGCCCGCGGCTGGATGAGACCCTATTCCGTTATGGCGACTTCGAAAATTACCTAAGAACAGGCTTGGACGTGTGTATATTACGCGGGGAGGAGTATGTCTGCGAAGCTGGCGCGGATATGGATGTGGAAGGTGTGCGGGAAGTGGGCGTGGTTACCGAGCATGCGTATCGAGGAGGAAAAGGGTTTGGCACGTTAGTGACCGCTCACCTGCTCAAGTGGTGCGATGAATTAGGTTGTTCTACCTATTGGGACTGTGTGAAGCTTAATATCAGCTCGTTGAAGATTGCCCGTAAGCTGGGTTTTGGCAATGAGCGAGGCTATAAGATATTGGCATGGTTTCCGCCGAAGGAAGAGATAAGGATAACATGATTGACCGAAATATCTTGACCGGTGAGGATTACATCGAGAGTTTGCGAGGGCGCAAGCTAAATGTCTACCTGATGGGCGAACGGGTAAACGAACCGGTTGACCATCCCGTAATCCGCCCCTCAGTGAATGCCATGGCGAAGAGCTATGACTTGGCAGTGGAGGAACCTGATCTGGCGACGGTAATATCTCCCTTAATCGGAGAACGGATCAACCGTTTCTTGCACATCGCCACCAGTGCGGAGGAAGTTGTGATGCAGAATAAGATGCAGCGCAGGCTTGGACAGCTCACGGGCACATGCTTCCAGCGCTGTGTTGGGATGGATGCACTGAATGCACTGTATTCGGTAACGTTTGAGATTGATGCACACCATCACACCGCATATCATGCTCGGCTGAAGGAATTCATCCGACATATGCAATATCACAATTACATTATCGGTGGGGCAATGACGGATGTTAAGGGTGATCGCAGTAAACTGCCTTCACAGCAGGCTGATCCCGACATGTACCTGCACGTCAGCAAACGCACAGCGGAAGGGGTATACATCCGAGGCGCTAAAGCGCACCAAACTGGGTGCATCAATTCACACTGGTTGATCGTCATGCCTACCCTGCGCCTTCAACCGGAGGAAGTTGATTATGCCATTGTCGGCGCATTACCTGTGGATGCAGAAGGTATCACTTACGTGATTGGCAGGCAGTCTTGTGACACGCGTAGCCTGGAAGGAGAGATCGAAGCGGGAAACGCTGATTTCAGTGGTCAGGAAGCGCTCATCATCTTCGAGGATGCCTTCATTCCTAACGATTTGATCTTCATGAATGGTGAGACTGAATTTTCTGCCATGTTGGTGGAGCGCTTCACTGCTTTTCACCGCCGCAGCTACGTTTGTAAGAGTGGGGTGGGGGATGTGCTCATCGGAGCGGCCGCAACGATCGCGAATTATAACGGTGTCGAGAGAGCCTCACACATCCGCGATAAGCTGGTGGAGATGACTTACCTGAACGAGACGATTTTTGCCACAGGGATCGCTTCGTCGTACCAGAGCCATGCCACACCTTCGGGGGCATATTTATGCGATGAGTTGTTAGCAAATGTGTGCAAACAGCAAGTGACCCGTATCACCTTTGAGATGGCGCGCCTGGCACAAGACCTGGCAGGTGGCTTGTTGGTGACACTACCTTCAGAGGCGGACTATCGGAATGCTGAGATTGGTCCGGTTCTTGAGAAGTATCTCAAAGGGCGGGAGGATGTGTCGACCGAAAGTCGTATGCGTATCCTGCGGTTGATCGAAAACCTGACACTTGGGCGCAATGCGGTGGGTTACCTGACTGAATCACTCCATGGGGCGGGCTCTCCGCAAGCACAGCGCATCCAAATCCAGCGACAGATGCGCTTGGAATTCAAGCAGCAGCTGGCGAAGAAGCTCGCAGGGATACAAGAGAGCAGATCATAATCCCTGCTCATAAGAATCCATTTGGGTTATAGGGGAGGTTATGCAGAAATCAGGGCTAAATTCCAACCTGGCACTTCTGTCAAATGAACCCTTTTATTTATTAACCTTAAAATTATCTAGTTTGTTTAAATTATCGTCTTATTGGGTGTAAAATGGGAGATACTTTTTTTATAGATTGCCACCTATGCATTTTGTCAATCCAACATAAGATCTTCATTCTGATAACATAGGAGGTGGCGCTTTATTAAACAATTAATAAAATCCATCCATTCGACCTACAACAAAAGAATACCAATTTCATTAAATATTTAAGAGGAGACGAATTGTGAAAAACCGAATTACAACCATGCTTGTGTTTATTGTTATCGCCAGCTTTATTCTATCCGCATGTGCGACAGCGACGACAGTAGCCCCTGCTGCGACCAATCCCCCGGTGGCTACAACAGCACCAACTACAGCCCCAACCCCGAAAGCTGATTTAGGTACTGCTGATAACCCGATTATCGTTGCTTTTGAGCCTTCTGCGACTTCACAAGAGATTACCGCAGGTGGTCAGGAGCTGCTAGACTTGCTTTCTACCGAGACCGGACTAACCTTTAAAGGTGTCATCCCAACTTCCTACGCTGCCCTTACCGAAGCCATGGGATCCGGAAATGCCCAGATCGGTTGGATGGCGACATTTGCGTACATCCTCGCCCATCAAAAAGGTTATGCCGAAGTCGCTCTAATCACCAATCGTTTTGGGTCTGATCATTATGGAGCGCAATTCATTGCCCGTGCCGACGCAGGTTTTACACCGGCAGCTGATGTCCCCGCCACCGATGCAGAGATCACAACCCTGGAGCAATTTAAGGGTATGCGACCCTGCTTCGCTGATCCACAGTCCACTTCTGGTTATGTCATTCCCCTCATCTTCCTGAAGAAAGCGGGATTAACTGATGCGGATATCAAAACACCGGTCTTCACCCAGGGGCATACCCAGACTGTTCGCGCCGTCTACGCGGGTGGCATCTGTGATTATGGCGCGACCTTTGTGGATGCACGTACATCGTCAGCATTGGCACAGGATTTGCCGGATGTGATGGACAAGGTAATCATCGTTTACCAGACAGCAGCGCTAATCCCGAACGACAACATGTCTTATGCACCGGATATGCCGCAGGACCTTCGCGATCAGGTTACCGCTGCCATGCTGAAGATTGCTGATACCGAAGCTGGCAAGACAGCTCTAAACGATCTATACCAGATCGGCGGACTTGTGCAGGTTGATGACACTGCCTACGATCAGTTCCGCTCATACCTGGAAGCCTCAGGGATTGACCTGAGCCAGTACGTCAAGTAACTTATCAATCTCAATTAATTGAGGGGAGAGAATTACAGCTTCTCTCCCCTCATTTCTCATTTGCAGGGAGGGGTTTCATTGCTAAGCATCGAACACCTTACCAAAGTTTACCCCAGTGGAACAGTAGCATTAAAAGACGTAAATTTCACGGTTAATGATGGAGAGTTCCTGGTCGTGATCGGTCTATCCGGTTCAGGAAAATCCACCTTATTACGCTGCATCAACCGCCTCATCGAGCCGACCGAAGGTCGGATCATTGTGGGATGATATCGATATGACCCAGGCCTACTGTCACTGAGCTGAGACATCTGCGCCGCCATATTGGCATGGTCTTCCAGCAATTCAACCTGGTCAAACGCTCCAACGTCATCACGAATGTACTCTCAGGTCGCTTGGGCTATGCCAATCCATGGCTGAGCTTGATGGGCATCTGGTCGAAAGAAGACCGCGAGAGAGCCATGCATGCACTGGACCGGGTGGGAATCGCCGATAAAGCATATACTCGTGCCGATACCCTTTCAGGAGGGCAGCAACAGCGCGTGGGTATTGCCCGGACGCTGATGCAGGAACCCAAGCTGATCCTTGCAGATGAGCCAGTCGCCTCACTGGATCCGGTGCTTGCTCATTCCATCCTTCAATACCTTGAGCTGCTTAACAAGGAAGGGATCACGGTAATTTGCAGCCTGCACTTCCTTGACCTGGTACACCGTTATGCCACCCGTGTAATTGGTCTGAAGGATGGAGTGAAAGTGTTCGAAGGATTGCCTGCTGAGATTGACCGGGCCAGATTCAAGGAGATCTACGGGGAAGAAGCTCAGGAAGTGCGTGCAACCACGGTGGAGGAAGGGTGAGCACAGTCGAACAAGCCGCCTTCCCATAAGCAGGTGCGTTCACCGCTTATAGCAGGTCTGCTTTCCCTGATTATCCCAGGATTGGGTCAAATTTATGCTGAGGGAACGCTACCGGGGAGTGTCCGTATTCCTTTGCGCAATTACCTACCCTGGTCACTGCCTTCTGGTATAACATCCCTGGCTGGTACCTTGTGCCCGCCATCATCTGGTTGTGGAATATCTGGGATGCGGTCAGCCTGGTCAAGGGGAAGAAAACGACCCGTATCCATCATCATTGCTGCGATATTGGTCATGGGCTATGGGATTGGCTGGCAGGTCACACAAATCGACCCTTCAGCGCTGACCAAAAACCTGGATCGGGCTTCACTCCATCATTCGTCCCATGTTCCATCCCGACTTTATCACCCATCGGGCGATCACGAATTCGGGCTGGAGCTCCGGTCGAAGTGCCTTGCGGTCCTAACCCTCCACCCGCAGAGAATACCATCAATGGCATTACCATCAGCATCAGCCCAGATTGTGGCAATTTGAGCGATATGTTGATCCTGCAAGCCAGTGGGTTGTGGCCTGACACGCCAGACGGAAGCTCTATTGGTCCACCCCAATTGGAGATCAGCTTCCCCTTGGTGAGGGCTTATATTACACGCCTTTACTATTACTTCTGATCATCAGGGTAACCTGAATGCAGCTATACAGGTTCCTCCAAGTGCATTATCGGCCGCACCTGACCCGACCCTACCACTCGAGCACCGGGTGTATCTGGTGCAAACTCGCCCTTTGCCCGGATACCAGCTTTCCATAAATGGCACTTACCTGGTACAAGGTGTGGTCGAGACCATCTTCCTTGGCCCTCATGTCTACCACCTTGGGCGCCCTGATCGCCATTCCGGTCGGCTTCCTGGCTGCTCGTAACCTCATGGGTGGTAATGTGATCACCCTGCGATTTATTTCCTCACCCGCACCATCCTCAACATCGTCAGGTCCATCGAGCCACTGATTATTGCCATTGTCTTCGTTGTGATTGTCGGGCTGGGTCCATTCCCTGGGGTGATTGCCATGACACTGCACACCGTTGCTGCCCTGGGTAAACTCTATTCCGAGGTGATCGAAGGAATCGATCCCGGACCACTGGAAGCCATTCGCGCCGTCGGTGGGAATTGGGTCCAAATGGTGCGCTACGCTGTCATTCCGCAAATTGTGCCACCTTTCATGTCATTTACGATTTATCGCTGGGATATCAACGTCCGTACCTCCACCATCATCGGGTTTGTGGGTGGTGGTGGCATCGGCTTCTATTTATACCAATGGATATTCAAAGGTGATTACCGGGCAATTGGGTCTGCATTTATCGCCATTGTGGTCATTGTGATGATCCTCGATTTTGTGAGTGCCAGGATCAGGGCGAGGTTGGTGTAATATGAACCCCAAAGAATTCAACCTTCGACGCTACCTGATCACTTTCATCTCCATATTGCTCGCCATCGCAGCTTATGTGATCGGCTATCGGATGACCCAAATCGATCCGATCAAGCTGCTCACCTCCCTGCCAAAAAGCAAGAAAATCATCGGTGATCTCATTCATCCAGATGTGACCACCCGCAAAACACAGGACACCACCCTTGACCTGGTTTTCCCGGTCCCATGTGGATCGGCAGAGACCTTTTGCAACCTCCGACCAGTGGACCGAGGATCACCACCAATGTGCCTTGCGCCAATCCAAGAGATATGATCACGGTCCAGGGTTCACAAATGGCGCCCAATAACAGTGTAAAGCTCCAATGGTTGTTGCCAGATGGAAATGCACTATTCTCAATGCTGGCCAAGACGGATGCTAACGGGGATTTTACCGCCCAGGTTGAGGTGAGGCCGATCAATGCAACAGTCAATGGCGTACCCAGCCACCTGCAAGCGATCACCTCGGTTCCAGTGGGAGGGATTATTCCCAGCCAGGCACTGAAGGACGTAATCAATGCCCTTATGGTGACCATATTCATGGCCCTGCTGGCAACAACCGCGGGAACCATCGTTGCTGGCCCGGTCAGCTTCTTGGCTGCGCGCAACATCATGGGCGACTACCGATCCTGGGGAAAGCTGTCTATACCGTCACCCGCTCAATTCTTAATATCACCCGTTCCTTCGATTCATTGGTATTGGCAACCGTATTTGCCCTCTGGCTCACTTTCGGACCATTCGCCGGTGTATTGGCGCTGACGATCGCAACGATCGCTTCCTTGGGCAAGCTTTTCTCTGAAGCGGTCGAGAATATCGATCCCGGTCCGCTTGAAGCCGTGAGTGCTACCGGAGCCAATTCAGCCCAGGTGATCCTGTATGCGGTGGTTCCACAGATAATCCCCGATTTCATATCCTACATTATTTACCATTGGGATATCAATGTGCGCATCAGCACCATCCTGGGCTTTGTGGGTGGGGGTGGGATCGGTTATTACCTCAGTCAGCGCATCAATGTGTTGGAATATCGCAAAGCGGGTACTGCCATTTGGGCGATTGTGGTGGTCGTATGGGCAATGGACTTTCTAAGCGCAGAGATCCGCAAGAAAGTGACCTAAGCTGAGAAATTTTGCTCCGCAGAAGTAAATCTTGATAATTTCACTTATGGGGCAGGTTCTCGAAACCTTCCAGATTAACTGCATCTGCCGATCCATCCAATACTAGCGATTTAATGACCAAGCTATGCGAATTAAGCTCGATCAGCTCATCCTATCATAATTTTCTTATTCGGCGTTAATCGATGTCGAATTGGATATTTGTTACCATTATAAAATGATAGAATCTAAGAGATTTTTAATGTTTTTCTCTCACTAATCTTGCTCATTTTGGGATCATTAGACCATGTACTGTCCACGCTGCCAGACAGATAACCCAGATAAAGCCCGTTTCTGCTTGAATTGTGGTCTGGCATTTGAACGCAGGTGTGCCAATTGTCAAACCGAGCTCCCTCCTGGAGCGCGCTTTTGTATGGCCTGTGGGCAGCCGGTCTTGGAACAAACCCCGGTAGATGCTGACCGCTTGAGTCGTTTGACTGCGGCCGTTCCAGCAACACTGGTGCGTAAAATGCACACTGCCTCTACGACGCATGGCAGTCCCCAGTCCTGGTAGCTTTGGGGAAAAGCGCACCGTAACGACCCTGATCGTAGACGTGGTCGGCTCGACCAGCCTGGCTGAACAGCTGGACCTTGAGACCTGGCTTGAGACCATAAATAATGCCTTCGACCGAATTGCCCCAATTATCTACAGGAATGAAGGGACGATCGTAAGACTATTGGGTGATTCTCTTCTCGCATTTTTTGGTGCACCTGTCGCCCACGAAGATGACCCGCAACGAACGATCCGGGCTGGATTGGAAATCATCGACCTGGTGAGAGCGTACGCCAGCGAGATAAAGGCGACCCATCATATTGATTTCGCTGTACGTGTATGCATCAACACTGGACCGGTTGTGATTGGCCCAGTGGGCGATGACCTGAGGTTCGAATACACTGCCTCAGGAGGCACAGTCAATCTAACCTCTCGTATCAAATTCGCCGGTCCACCAATGAGCGTCCTGGTGACAGACAATACGTATCGCTTCATTGCACCTTACTTCGAATGCGAAGACCTGGGAACCACTGGACGTGAAAGGAATTATCGAGACGGTGCGCGTATATCAGGTGAAAGCTGCCCGCGCCGTCCTTGGTCGAACACGTGGCTTTGTTGACCTTGAAAGTCCTATGGTTGGTCGTGACCAGGAGCTGGCCGATTTTGAAAATTGTGTGACGCTGTCCGTTTGGGTCTGGGACGAGCAGTGCTGGTCGTGGGTGAGCCGGGTCTTGGGAAAACCCGTTTGATCCAGGAATGGCAAAATGCCGTTGAAGTAGAACAACTCACCGATGAGGTAAATAAGCCCTTGCAGGTAGATTGCCGCGTGGTCGCTGGGTGACCGGACGATGTATCTCCTATGGGCAGGGTTTGGCATACCGATTGTTGATTGATATGCTGAAGAACATGCTCGGTGTCACACCTGGGAGCGACGAGCGTGAGACTAACACAGCGCTGGTCGAGCTGACCAGCAAGTTATTCGGTGAGCAAATGATGGATGTTTACCCCTACCTGGGGCATTTGTTATCTCTGAAACTGGAAGGGAAAGCCTTGGTGCGGGCAAACATCACCGACCCTCAAGCACTGCAAACACAATACCTGACGGCAGTTCAACGTCTGCTCCAGGCTTCCACCGTAAAAAAGCCCGCTCATCCTTGTGCTGGAAGACATGCATTGGGCAGATGCATCCTCTGTAGAGCAGTTCAGTAAACTGCTTGCCCTTGGCCTCGAGGGCCCCGATCCTGTTTTGCCTGATCACCCGACCTGAGCGAGATGTGCCTGGTTGGAGGCTGGTGACAGCTACCCGTGAGTACCTGGGTGCCAGCCTGAACGAGATCCTCCTGAGTAATCTATCGGAAAAGGATAGCCGCTCACTGGTGGCGAATCTATTGGAGATTGACGCATTACCGGACCTGATACGGGATCTAATATTAAGTAAAGCTGAGGGAAATCCCTTTTTCGTGGAAGAGCTCATCCGCATGTTGATCGAGCGGAGAGTCATTCTGCGCCAGAATGGTGTTTGGGTGGCACAGCAGGACCTGTCTGAGCATGATATCCCCGATAACTTGCTCGGATTGTTGCTCGCTCGCATCGACCGGCTACCCGCGGAGGCTCGCTACACCTTGATGGTTGCATCCGTCATCGGGCGGAACTTCCCCATCCGTGTCCTATCACAGGTACTGCAAAGGAGTGTTGGTGAGCTTATTCAATGACCTGAGTACGTTGGAATCGGCCGGCTTGATCCGGGTTTCGAAAATGGAACCTGACCTGGAATACAACTTCTTGCACACCTTGGTGCAGGATGCTGCGTATGCATCTCTATTGGAAAGCGATCGAAAGAGATTGCATCTGGCGGTGGCAGATGCCATCGAAAGTCTATACCCCGACCGGCGGAAGAGAGCTGGCTGCACTACTCGCATACCATTTTCGAGAAGCTGGTCAGGAAGTACGTGCACTGATCTATTTCCTGATGGCGGGGGATGTAGCCCTGACTGCCTATGCCAACCAGGAAGCAGAGATCCAATATCGGCGTGGCCTAGACCTGACATGTTGCACGGCGATGAAGAGATTGCCAGGTTGTATACCGGTTTGGGCGAGGCACTCTACCGGCAAAGTCGTTTTGATGTGTCCCTGCAAGCCATGCGTCGGCTATCGACATCTACAAATCAGTGGGGCGAGTGATGGTATCGCCTTGGTTTATGCACGGCTCGGACGAATCATCTGGTACAGCGGTAGTCGGCCCGGAGGGATTGAAGGTTTGCCTTGAAGGCTTGGATCTGGTAAAGGATGCTCCCGATAGCAAAGGGAAAGCCAGCCTGATGCACGAAACAGCACGCGCTTACCACTTCAACGGGATGTCTGATAAAGCACTACCGCTATGCCAGCGTGCGCTGTTATTGGCAGAACAATTCGAAGCGCTATATTTACAGGCCGATACCCTGGCGACCCTTGGCATCCTCTCAGGTGTAACGCCCGAGGAATCACTGAATGCACTGCGTAAATCCGTTGAGCTGGTTGAAGCCAATGGATTTTACCAGGTCGGCATGCGCGCACATCAAAACCTTGGCACGATGATCCGCACCTGGTTGTTGGACAACGAGACGGCGCTAAAACACTTCCACCGGTCTGCCGAGCTTGGAAGGATGCGCGGTGTGGCTTCTGAAGAAATCCTTGGGTTGCTGAGCTATACGAGTAGTCTGTTCCGCACCGGACGAATCACGGAAATTGAAGCTGAGCTTCCACGGCTGGATGATCTGGTGGAGAAAATCTCAAACCCAGTTCCTATGCAAGTGGCGGTCAAAAACCTGAAAGGAATATTGAGTCGAATATCGTGGCGATTGGGAGACTGCCATCTCGATCTTTCGTGAATGTCTGAACACCTGGCATGAAAACAAGAACCTGGAAGCTGAACTGAACCTGATCGACGAGTTAACCTGGTTCCTGCTAGAGAAAAATCGCTGGGGCGAGCTGGAGCAGCTGGATGAAATCGAGAGGCTGCTAACGGTTGCGATCCGGATCATCGAGCAGGATAATTCGAATGAGAAAATGTGGGCTTATCCTCGTATGGCAATCCTTCGCGCACGGCAAGGCGCGGCTAGAAGAAGCACACGCCTGGCTTGAGAGAGTTCGATGAGCATCTGTAACTATCCCTTCAGCCTGGAATACACTATTTCAGGGGGAATGCGAAGTGGAGATTGCCTCTGCCGAGCAAAATTGGATCCGCAGCCTTGGAGGCGATCGAAAAATTAACCACTTTGCAAGTTCGATCGGGATTAAGAACGAACTCAGCTCGGGGCCTGTTATGTTGGGCAGATTTGCATATCCGCAGAGGAACACCAGCCGACATAGAACGTGGGCGGGTCTTGCTGCCGCGAAAGCCTGACCGCATTTGAAGAAATTGGGATGGGGCACTACCCAGATATTGCTCTAAAGATGCTGCAAACGGTTCGTACCAAGAGCTATGCTCAGGCCCTGGACCACGAGAAAATGACTAAGGACCTAAAAAAAGCACGACAGGTTCAGCAAAGTCTATTGCCTGAAAATGTACCCAGCCTACCTGGATGGGGGCTGGCAGTGATGCTCAAACCTGCCATGAGACCTCGGGCGATTTCTATGATTTTCTACCCCTGCCAGATGGCAGACTGGGTTTGATCATCGCCGATGTGACCGACAAAGGCACGAGTGCGGCTTTGTTCATGGCGCTCAGTCGCTCGTTGTGTCGAACCTTCGCTGCAGATTACCCGGATCATCCGGAAAAAACGATAAATGTAACCAATCACCGCATCCTGGCTGATACACATGGGGGGCTCTTCATCACCCTGTTTTATGGCATTCTCAATCCACTGGATGGTACTTTTACATATTGTAGCGCTGGTCACTACCCAGCCTATCTGGTGAGAGCTGGAGATGGATCTGAGCAGGAATTGAGCCGTACCGGTATACCCCTGGGTGTGCTCGAGGAAGGGAACTGGAATAGTGCACAAGTAACGATCGAACATGGCGATGCATTGGTACTTTACACCGATGGAATTACGGATGCAACGAATACCGAGGGACAATTCTTTGGGAAGGAACGCTTATTGGATGCATTGCGTAAGCATGCCGGAAAACCTGCTCGGGAGATCCTTGATCGGGTGCTATCTGATGTGCATACCTGGATGGGTGATGCCCAACAGTTCGATGACATCACATTGATGGTCATTACGAGGGAGAAGATGAGATGAGTAGAAAAAGGTACGTTCTTACTTCCTCCAAAACCTGAAGATATGGATTTGATCGCTGCAGGTTGACTCTTTCAATGGATAAATGTGCCAGATTGGAGCTGTTCAAATGAAAGCTTTGATAATTTATGATTCACAATATGGCAACACGGAGAAAATTGCGCATGCAATTGGAAATGCGATTGAGCAGCAAGGAGAAGTTGCGGTAGTCAGGGTCGGGATGGAAAAACCCGATCAGTTGGTGGGAAATCAGCTGTTGGTGGTTGGCTCCCCTACCCAGCAGTTTAGACCAACTGCAACGATGAGGAGTTTTTTAAATAATATACCCAGGAATGGACTTAAAGGGATCAAGGTGGCTGCATTTGATACCCGCCTCACGATGGGTGAGATCGAAAAATCACCACCACTGCCCTTTTTCGTGAGGATTTATGGCTATGCTGCCGCACGGATCGCAAAACAGCTCAAGAAAAAGGGTGGAGAGTTGGTAGTACCAGCCGAAGGCTTCTTTGTTGAGGGGATGAAAGGTCCACTGGTCGCGGGTGAGCTGGAGCGGGCTGAAAAGTGGGCGCAAGGGTTATTCGCATAGTCGAATTTCGCTTGAAATTAAGAAAGAGTTGGTAAGGATGCCAGATAAATTCAAACCACTATGGATAATATAGACTGCAGATTGCTAGAATTATCAGATGTAGAGCAGGCAGCCGAGGTCATTTCACAAGCATTCGTGGATGACCCATTATGTGCTTTCATGCTGCCAATTAAGCGTACCAGAATTCGAACGCTTAGGAAATTCTTTCGCCTCTATGGAGCGGTGAATATACGGAATCAGCGCGGATATGGAGTTGGTGAGCCATTGAGCGGGGTAGCGTTTTGGATGGAACCTAAAAAACTGAATATATCAATCACAGTTAAGTCATTAGGCTTATTCATCCCATTATTGTTTACTTTCTATCCAATTGGATTAATGTTGGCAAGTGCAGTTCTAAAAAAAACAGACGTACTTCATCAAAAGTATGCTGGTGAGCCTCATTATTATCTGGATAATATCGCCGTTCTGCCATCAGAACACGGCACGGGCATCTCGAGCAGGCTTATCCGTCCATTCCTCAAAAAAGCCGATGAAGAAAATGTGATCGTTTATACTGATACAGTAACCCGGGCAAATGTTTCCCTATATGAGCATTTTGGATTTCATTGTATGGAAGAATGTGCCGTCGAAGGAACGGGTATCACAATCTGGGCATTGTGCAGACCAGTGCAATAAATCTTCCATGGGATATGCACTTCTTGTATGCGCTGTATATTCCTGGATTACGGGAGCGAGATAAACACACAGACAGATAATGAAGGTTATATATGAATATTAAATACACTTACACTCGCCTGTTGGTTTCAAATTTCAAAGCATGTTTCATATTTTATAGAGATGTGATGGGTTTCCAGGCGACTTATGGATCAGAAAATGATGTTTATGCCGATTTTAATACTGGTCCAGTAAATATCGCTTTATTTGATAAACTGGTGATGAGCAAAGCAGTAGGCACTGCACACCTGCCCCCTGATGCCAAAGTACAAGATCAAGTCTGTCTCATCTTTAGCGTCGAAGATGTGGATGCAGCCTGCCAGCAGCTTGCTAAGCAGGGTATTGCACTAACCGCAGATCCATCAGATCACCCTGATTGGGGTATTCGCAGTGCCTACTTCCGTGACCCTGCAGGAAACCTGATCGAGATCAACCAGCCTCTTAAACCATCTTGATTGTAAGAGGAAATCTATCTAGGATCAGTTTACAGCTTTAAAATTGAAATCCCCGTAATCTATATTATTAACCGATTTTTACCGGTAGCAGGGAAGCCGATGAAGATGTAATAGGTAAAATGGATCTTTGTCTTACCCGGTATTAAAAAAATCTGCTATCTGTAGTTTTTAAGCTAATGGTTGGTGTGGCATATATGAATAGGTATAACATAAATAAGGAGTACGCTTATGGAACAAACCATCCTCTCCCTTGAGAAAGCGGCCATGGAACGTTGGCGCAATGGCGATCCGATGGGATTTGTGGAAATTAGCGCTGAAGATATCAGCTATGTGGATCCAGGCCTGACCAAGCCCATCCTCGGTCTGGTGGAGTTCAAGGCCTACATGCAGCAATTGGAAGGGCAAGATCCATTATCAAAAATCCGAATTTATCGACCCCAAGGTGGTAATAGTAGGCGATGCGGCATTGCTATCCTACAACTATCGTTCATCCCAGCTCACTCCTGAAGGGGGGTTGGCTTCACAAACTCCCTGGAATTCAACGGAGGTGTATTTCAAACGGAAGGGCGAGTGGAAGATCGTGCACACACACTGGTCTTTTATCAACCACAGGGTGCCAGATTTAGTGGAGATCCCAATATTGGTGACACTCAAGCAGGATTGAATATGATGGGGTATTGGGCGAGCTGATCAGAGCTCGAATCAGCCGCCATGGAGCGCTGGCGCAAGGGAGATCCGTGGGGATTCGTCGAGCTGTATGCGCCGGGCATGACGTACTTCGACACGGGCACCCCCCAGCGGATCAATGGCAGAGAGGCACTGCGTGCTGAGTATAAGCTTCGGGAGGGTAAGATCTTCTACGATGTGATGGATTTTATCGACCCACAGGTGCAAGTCTGCGGTGACATGGCCGTGCTTTTCTACCGTTTCCTATCCACCTGGTTGAATGCAGATGGCTCAGTATCCCATCGGACTCCCTGGAATTGCACCGAGGTCTACTTGCACATGCAGGAAGGCTGGAAGATCATCCATAACCACTGGTCGCACATCAGGGGGGAGAGGTATTGATGCGTTGAGAGACCTTTGTGGATAAGTATGAAACGAATTCATCTATTTGAGTTTACCGATCAGCCCTGGTACCCGCAAGTTTTCCGGCGCATCCAGACGGATTATTTGCAATTTGTGACAACGCGTGGGGCGGGCACCAGAACCTGATCCCCCTGTTCGAAAAAGCCTTGCAGCAATCAGGCACGATGGAAATTGTCGATTTGTGTTCCGGGGGGACAGGCCCTTGGGTTCGGTTGCGTGAGCAGCTCGTAAAAGCAGGGCTGCACGTGAAGGTCACACTGACCGATAAATTCCCATCGCCGGAGGCAATCCAAAAATGGACTGGGGCATCACAAGACGGGATCGAATACCTGCCGCAGGCGGTCGATGCGCTGAGTGTTCCCACCAATTTAAAGGGTATGCGTACCATGTTTGAAGGATTTCATCACTTCAAACCTGAACAAGCCCGGCTTATCCTGCAGGATGCCTGCGAGAAAAGGGTAGCGATTGGAATCTTCGAAGCCAGTCTGAAGCCACCCCAAGGACCGATCATTTTCCTTTTATCACCACTGATGACGCTGTTGGGTATATCTCTTCGCAACGCCATTCATTCAACCACACACCTGGAGCAGGTTTCTATGGACGTACCTGCTGCCCGTCGTTCCCCTGGTAACCTGTTGGGATGGGTTGGTATCGTTTTTGAGGGTATATTCCCAAAACGAGCTGAAGCAGCTGATTGAGCCTTTCGAGCGCGAAGGCTATAGGTGGGAAGTTGGGCTAGCCTCCACGGGGACGCCGTTGTTCGTGTTTACCTATCTATTGGGGTACCCGGTATGATGGATTGGTGATTCCCTTACCTATTGAGTGGGAATTTTAATGAGTTACGACCATGATCCAAAAACGAAAACCTGAAATGACCGTGGTAGATGTGCTCGAGCTGGTCAAGCTGTTTGATGAAAACCAAATCGAAGTGATCATTGATGGAGGCTGGGGTGTGGATGCCCTCCTCGGCGAGCAAACACGATCGCATGCCGACCTGGACATTGCCTTGCCACACAAATATGTGCCCCACATTCGAGCCGTACTGGAAATGAGAGGATACAACGATTTGCCGCGACCCGATACCAGGGATTGTAATTTCGTCCTCGGGGATGACCTGGGTCATGAAGTCGATATTCACACGTATACCTATGATGAGCAGGGTAATCTCGTCTTTGGGTTGCCCTATCCACTTGACTCATTGAATGGAGCTGGCTTGATCGATGGTTACCCTGTCAGGTGCATCACCCCAGGGTGGTTGGTCAAATTTCATACCGGCTACGAATTGGATGAAATTGATTATCATGATGTGAAAGCTCTCTGCCAACGATTTGGCATTGAAATGCCAGCAGAGTATGATGGTTTTGAGGAGGGATAAGTAAAGTTGAGAGTAATCATGTGGAAGTGCTGGAGCTTGACTGAAGGATAAATTGCTGTATAGTATATAACAGCAAGGTCGATCTAGAAGTCTTGGATTAGGTTGAACAGACCAAGATGGAGCTAGATGATCATTCAGGAGGGATTAAGCATGTCACCTATTGTGGTTATTACCGCAGTTGAATCCGGTTTTGGTTTTCTAGTAACCAGCTTGGTTTTATTTCTGGTTCTCAAACATGGAAGGAAGGCATATCATTTCCTCTTCGCGATCTTCCTGTTTATCTGCGTGATCTGGGATTTGGGTATTTTTACGACCATGATCAGGAACGAGCATGTTAACGAGCTGGAGATGATCGGTCGTATTGCCGTTTATCCATGCGTGTTTATTCCAGCGCTGATCTTTCATTTTGTCAATCTATATACAGGGCGACCGATTAAATGGGCGATTATTTTGGTTTGGATTATGACTGTTATTACGTGGGTACCCATTCTTGCAGGCATGTTTTATCAGATCGACGGCTTCTATTCTTACAACTGGGGTAACATATTTCAGGTGGTATCCACTGTTTTTGATCCCATCATTTTTATTGTCTGGTTCGGCCTCAATTTTACATCCTGCTGGTTGTTGTTAAAAACCGCGACGAAGAACGACTTTGCGCATGGAAAGACGACACTATCTGTATATATTCTCAGGTTTTCTGGCAGTTACCTTCGCAATTGTGAAAACCTTAATCGTCATGGGAATAGATATTTCATACGTGTTGCCATTAGGGATGCTATTGAATGATGTCTTTGCGACCATAATAGGTCTGGCAATCATCAAGGATAGGCTTTTTGACATTACTGTGATCATTAAAAAAGGGACGCTGTTTTCCATCCTGGCAGCCATTCTTATTTTTGTCTACAGCTTTATGGAGCATATCCTGGTCACGTTCGTGGGTGAAAAGATCGGAGAAAATTCCACCGCACTGCACCTGATCGCGGTGGCGGTCGGTATTGCTGTTTTGATGCCGGTAAAAAACCGCATCGAACGAGGGGTGGAAGGATATTTCGCTCACCGGAAATTGGAGTTTTAAGTTCATGTTGTGAATGATTTACTCGGAATATCCATGATTGGTTTCTGAACCAAAGAGCGAATCCCCGGTTGAACAATAGATTTATACATTAAGTATATAAGGATGGTATTGAAATGATAGGGATATGGAAATCGTACTCTGATGTTTACTTGATTATTGTCGGGGTGGTAACGCTTCTTGCCTTCGGCTTACCATTACTATTCGCGCCCATGAGCTGGGCTCGAGTTTTCCGATGGGAGATACCCCAACCTCGGAATTTGGTCATATTCCTGGGACGTTCCTTGGGTGTATTTATATCCATTGTGGCAATCTCGGGGGATGGCAAGGTATTGCCACCATGCGGCCGGTGCCGAGAATTAATGTATGAGATCGACGAGTCCAACCTGACCTCGACGAATGTGATCCTGGGTGTGGATAAGACAGTAACCCTGATAGAGTTGCTCCGCACATCCGTAATCACGAGGTCTGGAATGAATATAAATAATACTTCTAGCGATGAAAACAGCAATGAGAATCCAATGCTGGAGATTTCCTGGTTTCACCTTCCGTAACTTCCAGGGGAGGTGGATTACTCCATTATCTTCTCGATCCTGACCGAGAGTGATTTAGCTGACCATGTGAGTGGAACGCCATCACTGAATGATATTATGCGTTGGTGTTCCCCTTCTAATCATTTTGATCCCACCAGGGATATCTTGTTTGTTTTAAGAAAAACCACCGATGAGGCGTTAACCGAGGTAGGTTTCAGCGATGTTAGCTGGTATACAGGTCCGAAAAATGTTCGACTTTATAACCAGTCAAGCTTCCTCCTCCCGGGCTGTAGAGATCGTAGGCTGTTCAGCGCGATGCTGCGCCGAAACGAGCATCGCCTGCGAGAGATTGCTATCGGTCATCCATCTAAGCTACAGCGGTACTACCAGGGGTGGGCAACGCATACCCAGGTGATATGGATTGACGTGCTGATGAAGGAGGGTTACCAGGCTGTGCGTCATTTCAATAATATGCTTTTCCAGCTGAACGATATTCCCAACCGAACACTACCCACCGGTTTAGCGATCCGCCCAGTACAATCAGAGCACTTCCGGTCCATCTGGGAAGCACAAAGGGAAGTCGTATTGAGTCTTTTTGAAGCAGTGGAGGAGGATTGGACCGAGGAGAAGCATGAATCCTGGCTGAATAATCCATCTCATACTCCTCAGCTGTGGCAGGTAGCCTGGGATGGTGATCAGGTAGCTGGTATGGTGCTCAACCGCATTAACGCAGCCGAAAACAAGGAGTTAATACGCAAGCGAGGTTACACCGAGCACATCTTTGTTCGCCAACCTTGGCGGAAACGCTGGCCTGGCCAGTGCATCTGATTGCCCAGAGCTTACAGGTTTTAAAAGAGCAAGGTATGGAAGAGGCGGAGCTGGGCGTCGACACTGAAAATGAAAGTGGAGCATATGAATTTTATCAAAGGATGGGCTACCAAACCTTCAGCACCGACATTTGGTTCCGTAAACCCATGGATTGAAATACCCTTCCATTCCTCCAAAATTAGGTGGTGATCAGGCATCTAGAAATAATGGTCATTTCATCCATTGTGGAATTCGAAGAAGTATACAATATGAGATTATATTGCTAATCTTTCCCCATCATCCTATCTGTTTTCATTCATCCCAGACACGAATTCTTAATTCTGAGTGATTTGCTGCACTACGTCAAAAACTGATAACACAGGTTCTGAGTGCGCCTGGCGAAACATAAGCACTCCGCGTGGAGTTCCATTCGATTGGCGCATCGCATCCAAAGCTTCCCGGCTGCTCCATAGAGTTAATATCCGCCACAAATCAGATTCCCGCGAGTTGTGGATCAGGTAGGATCGAACCAATCCTGGTTCCTGCTGTTCAGAGCCCTTCTGGTATGCCTGCTCGAGAGCAGGCCAATTCTCTTTTGCGACTTGACCATCCAATATAGTCATTACCATGATGATATTCTCCATTCAATAATTCGCCACACAGTGATGGATGCCTGGCTCAACGCCAAAATCCCGCCTACCAGGTATACACGATAAATAATACCATATATAGCTAAATAGTGGATTAAGGGGTGAGATTTGGGTCTATTGTGTGGGGGTAAGGGATGGTTCGGGGTTTGGTGTCGCAGTGCTTGGGAGTGGCGCCAGGACTTCTATCTCCCTCCAAGAGACCCATGACGGGCTCTCGGTAGTGTCGATACGCACATAGCGGATGTTGGTTAGCGGGGTGGGCGGGAGGAAATTCAACACATCGTAATCGTATTCCTCATCGCTGAACTCATACACCAGTTGCATGGAGTCAGTTGTTGCACCAACCCAAAGCTGGTGCAACGTCTGTCCAGCCGGCCACTGACCCACTGTCAGGCGTATCTCGCCAACTGTATTTAGAGCACCCAGATCGATCTCGATCCATTGGGTGGGATATCCTCCAGAGCTCCATTGGGTAGTAGGGTCACCATCCACAGCCATTTGGGGCGTTTGGTCTGGTAAGGCTGCCGAAACTTGAACCGGTTTACCCAACGCCAGATTACGCCCGGGAAGGATAGTGACTGTGCAGGCATCCAGCTGATTTTTCGGGGAGAGGGCATTTAGGATGAAATTTTTATCATCCACAAAGCCCCAGGTAGCGTCACCCAATCCAGCAGGGAAGGGATAGTAACCCGAGTAAAGCCAACCAGCGAAACCTTGTCCGCAAGAGGCAGAGATCCAATCCTGAACGGCAATTGCACCATCGGAGACCTGCGGGTAAATCCATGTGGAAGCACCCACTGCTCCCATCAGAATGGGTTTGGTCACGTGACTGCCCAGGCCGAAGTTCTGGATTAGCTCTGGAAGGGTCAATCCCTCACCAGGATTGGCGTGTAGGTCATAGAAATCCAGGGGGGAATCATCCAATAAAGATGCAGTTTCTATATAGCGGTTATCCCCTTCCCGCCATGTATTGGGTGTATCTGGGACGATGAATCCCATCGTTACCAGGGCTGTCGGGTCATAACTGAGGATGGTCCGGCGCTTAGCTGGTCGATGTAATAGCGCATGCCATCCACCGCCAGGGATTGTTTTTGGGCTGTGGATAGCCATATCGTAAGTATTCCCATTTGCAGGGCTGATTTTTCCGCTTTGAAGCGAGAATGGCGGTTGGTCAGATTGGTAGAACCCCTCATTCAGCAGCTCCCAGCCCAGGATGATCTCAAAAGGGGCTTGGCGTGAAGCCAGACCCCCAAGCAGGTCAGCCCAATACTTACGCGGAGTAGAAATCCCAGCTGAAGTGAGTAATTCTGCATTACGATAGGGTGCGAAGGACGCATTGGAAGCCTGATTGGCAAGTGCTGCGTAACCACCTAAATCCGGCAAGTCCTTTGAAGTTAGAGCAGGAACAGGTCGGATTCCCTGGCCAGGTTCATCAGGTCGACGATATTATCCAGGTAGGCAGGATTTAAGCCCTGCCCATTCTCCACACCGATACAGCCCTCGCCACTCGTGCAGCCATCCAGGATGATGCGCACAGTGTTATATCCAGCCGCCGAGAGCGTCGAAAAATCGGACTTGGTGCGGTTATGGTCGTAAACCCCAACTGCGAAAAGGCGGTCTTCATAATGATCCAGCACCGGGACGAGGATGAAGTAGTTCACTCCACGTGGGATGAAACTCGCCAGGGTCGCTCGATCGTAAAATTCAGCCAGACCATAGATGCGGTGGGTGGCGATGAGGTGGGTTGCTACGCTGGGTGGGGATGTTGGACGGGAAGTAGGGTTGGTCGCAGTCGCTGATTGTGGAGAGTTAGCCGTGGGGATGCTTGTTGGGTTAACGGCTGGAGTAACTGGAAGGATAGTGGGTGTGGAGCTGGTGGTTTGGGGAATCTTGCAAGCCAGAATGGCGATGAGGAGCACGATCACGATGCTGAGGAGAGACTGGCTGCGTGGCGAAACCATGCAAGCGATTATAACCTTATTGGGTGAGAAGGCTATTCAAAACGAAAAGCAGGCTCCCACCAAAGAGCAGTAAACCGAAAATTGCTCCAGCCAGTTTCATGCGTCCATTCTGGGTGGTGATCAGTGAACCTACGATGAATACCGGCAAGCTGGAAAGCAACGTCATTTTTCCCCAATTATAGATTGCTGCATCCAGCCAGGATACATGGATATGCAGGAAGGAAAGCGCTTCAAGCAAGAAAAATCCTGGTGAGATCATGGCTACCAGGATGGCATGCGCCAATGGGAATGGCTCAGATGCATTGAGATTGTAAATCTGGATGGTATAAGGCACTCCCCATTGGTTGAGCAGCCACACGTGCAGGGTACTGAGGCTGATGGCATAGGCAAGCCAGGCGACAGTGCCGCCAATCAACCAGGTGGGGATGCGTGAGTGTGTTTGCATATCATCGTTGGTATTCATCCAGGATGGTTTAATTATAGCCTAGATGAACGCTAACCCTTGAGTATAATGTACCAATAATTTATAAATGACTTCACCCGCGGAGAACCTGAGATATGCCTTTAGAAACAGCTCAACCCGCAAAATCCAGGAAGTGGTACGAGATATGGTAGGATATGTGGAGTCACCCAGGTGTCACCTCTTTCAAGACCGTTATTAATGAGCCGAATATGAATTTGACGCGGGTGTTTATATAGCTTGGTGCTTCCTCTGTTATTGCTGCTCTGATATCCAGCCTGGTTACAAGTCAATATCTCGACCAGTCGATTTCCACCCAGATTTTAGAAATCTTCCGAAGCTGGATCTGCGCCATCATTGGAGCTCCACTTTCCGCCATAATCGGGATGGTCATTTCAGTTGGTATATATCATTGGATTACGAAACTATTCGGTGGAAATGGAAAATGGAGAGATCTCGTATCCTGCCTTTCCCCGGTAATGGCACCCAGCACCCTAATTGGTGGCGCATCGGGATTGATTAGTATCCTATTAATCCAGGTTTTACCCATAGTATTTATTATTAGTCTAATTTCAGCAGTGGTAGGCATCTATACCATATTCAGATAATATCGTTTGGCTCAATAAGATTTTTACGCACAATATTCCTGCTCGATGATTCCAATCATTCATAGATGAGAAATCTTAAAATTTCTGAAAGCCTCTTGTGGGTAACTACTCACCCCTACGCGAATTCAGACAT
>CAWHGE010000018.1:0-63276 GCA_963828845.1 uncultured Chloroflexia bacterium | reverse complement strand
CATTTTCGAAAGAAGAATTAATCCAACTGATTTTAGTGCTTCAAGATGAGATTGAAGCGTTGAAACTAAAATTTGAGAAGAACCAAAAGCCACCCACTTCTTCAAAGAACTCCTCTCAACCACCATCGCGTGATCAAAAAGGCAACTTACCAACCAATCGACGAAAACATCGGCATGGGCCACCCGTCGGACATGAAAAGCATGTGCGTAAGTTTATTGCCCAACCTGATCAGACCATTGAGCTACGTGCAAAGTCATGTTGTGAATGTCATACCGATTTGAGCAACAAAACCGGTCGTTTGGTGAATGTGAATCAGGTTACCGAGCTGCCTCAAGCGCCAGCCCAAGTAATTGAAGTACGGCAGTACGCTGTGACCTGTCCGGAATGTGGTGCAGCGCACACTGAAGAACCACCCGCCGGGTTTGAGATGAACCGGGCATTTGGCAGTCGCTTGGAAGCGACGGTGGTGTACTACCGACAAGAACAGCATATGAGCTATGCTCGCACTCAAAAAGCATTGCTTGACCTTCATCAGGTGGAGATCAGCCAGGGTGGGATCGATGAGATCATGAAACGAGCTGGTAAGTGGGCAGCGGGTAAGATAGAGCAGATCCAAAATAGGGTCTGCCAAAGCCCGGTGATGCATTGTGATGAGACCAGTAACCGGATCGATGGCGCTAATGCCTGGGAATGGGTTTTCTGTACTTTGACGAGTGTCTTGCATGTCATCCGACGAAACCGCAGCGCAGAAGTAATCCGAGATATCATGGGTGAAACCCAAGCCGAAGTATGGGTGAGCGATTGTTATGCGGGACAGTTGAAAGCACCAGCCATGCGACGTCAGCTGTGTATGGCTCATCAAATGCGTGCCTTACAGCATGTTGTGGATGCCCAGCCTCGTTTCACCTGGGCAAAAGCCATGCAGGCTCTCTTTCGGTACGCCATTAATCTACATCACCAACGTGACCAGTTATCTCCTGAACAGTATGAGACAAAAGTAGCCCGAGTTGAGCGTACCTGTAACCGCTTACTGCAACAAGATTTAGCGCCACCCGAAGCTCAAAAATTACAGCGCCGTTATCGTAAATATCGCTCATGCCTGTTTGTGTTCTTGTATCGAACCGATGTTGACCCTACTAATAACGTTGCCGAACGAGCTTTACGTCACTCGGTGGTCCATCGTAAAGTCACCGGAGGATTTCGATCCCAGTGGGGCACAAAGACCTATGCTGCTTTGGCTTCGGTCATTGATACGGCAGAATTGAATGGAATGCGATCATTTGAGGCAATCCTAACTCTCTTTGGTCCACCTTCCCTCCCAATTCCCGTATCTGGTGAGTAGTTACATTGAAGATTAATTACTCACTGCAACATCTATTTTGATCCATTGATTTCAGAATTATCGAAATCATCTCATGTCGTTGTCATTGCGGAATCCCCGCTGATTTTCGGGGGATGAGGGCGTGACCCGCATCCAGGGCTATCGTCACACTCCGTAGCCCGAAGAACATGTCCCTGCTGATTTTCGGGGAGCAATCTTCCACTAACATATCCGATGATTTGGCTATTTTCCGATTTTTAGTGAGTAATTACATTGAAGATGATTTCCTATGTCTCTTTCAATCAAATCATCTTCATATCGGTTGGTTTAGACCGATATCAGTGTACTTCTGTATCAAGCGTACTTGCTCGATATAAAATGCTTTCCTATGGTTTATAGAAATAAAAGTATTCGTATACCGAGTGATCTTCTCGATAGTAGCGTGAACTCGTCTACTTTCTTCCCCTTTACCCAAATTCTCTATTAGTTGAGACAGATTTTCATTGGGTACACCAATTCAGCTCAAGATTAATCAAGGACGTTTATACAGTGGCTTGACCTATAGTGTCTTCACGGTTTCACTATGTTTTCACTGCTTTGCGACGCAGTATCGCGAATGCTTTTATGAGCGATATGAATGCTATCAGGACGCTCATTGCCCTCAGCCTCGCGAACGTTCCCCGGCAGGCGCAGCGCAGCAAACGGTTTTGTGAGCGAGGTAAAGGTTGGGCTGTCAAGTAGGAATAAACCCTTCATAATAATCTTTATTAGAGATAATAATTGAATGCTGATTGTATTTTTTTGGAAACAATTCCAACCGCTGCTCATGTCCCACCTGCCACCCTCCATGTCTCTTTACAACCCAAATCCCATCCAAAAGGGTTTCGTTCCTCTTCGTTATCATGGGCAAACGAATATACGTCTGGCGAAACAAGCAGGTCCGTCCGCACTGTCGCCACCGATTTTTAGGAGCGATATCCCAAACGAAAAGCCCCAAGGTAATTTACCTCCTCGAGGCTTTCGGATGTTCAATAAGATGAAAAGTCTCCCCTGCTATTTCACCATGTTCTTACTGCCCCACCGTGGGCACCAGCATCGTCCAGTGCCCGCCTCCATCGTTGGTCTTCACCAGCGCCACCTGGTCACCCGCCCGGGCGACCCCCCAGCCGATCTGCGCGCTGATGAAGTCCATCTGGGCGGTCCAGGTCACGTCCGAGATGGCTTCCAGGTGAGCGCCGCCATCCGTGGTCTGCTGGATCTTCGGGGCCAGCGCCCAGCCGGTATCGGCCGAGAAGAAGTACAGCGCCTCACCCGGGTAGCTGGCGGCAGTCCAGGTGCTGCCTCCATCCTGGGTGGTATAGATGTAATAAGAATTGGTGATCTGTGTGCCGGAGTAATCCTGGCACAGTGCACGCTGAGGTGCCCCAGGTCATTGCCGAAGAAGAACGGGTCGTACGAGCCGCAGGCGACTGTGGCATTATTACTAAAAATTCCCGGGTAACTGGCTGGTTCGGGCAGGGTCACCTCCTGCCAGGTGGAGCCGGCATCGGTGGACTTGAACAGCAGCGCACCCGCCTGCACGCCACCGCAGTCCCCGGTCAGCCAGCCGTGGGTGGCATCGGTGAACAGCATGGCTGGTCTTCGATGCAGGATTGGATGCCGCCATCGTTGTATGGGTCGAGAATGCGGGTCCAGGTTGCCCCGCCGTCAGTGCTGCGGTAGAGGGCGACGTAGTCATGGTTCATCCCCGCCCCCACGTGCACCAGCAGCCAGCCAGTTTGCCCGGCGACGAACTGCAGCTCGGATGGCACGTAGATCTCCGCCAGACCGGTCACATCCAGGGGCTGGCTGGCTGTCCAGGTGGCGCCGCCATCCGTGGTGTGCCAGACGACGGGCTGGGTGGGGACGGGAGTTCCACCGCCGATCGCATAGGTCACCCAGGCGGTGTGGGCATCCTGGAAGAAACCTGTGGCAGCTTTGTGTCCCATCGCTTATGGTTTCTTCCGGTGGGGTGACGTCCTTCCAGGTGGAGCCGCCATCGGGTGAACAGCACATGGTCACCCACGATGCTCCCCAGGCTACCGATCGACCAGCCGGTGTTGGCATCGATCATATGGATGGTGGTGACGGTGAACTCCTGCCCGGTGGGGAAATGCTGGATTGGATTGACCGGCGGTGGTGGTAGCCGTGGCAGTGGGTGGTACTACGGTGGGCGTTCTCAGTCGGTGGGACGGGTGTGGCAGTAGGGTACCGGTGTTTGGCCGGAGGTGATGCTGGGTAATCAACGTGGTAGGCGTATTCACGGAACCTGTCGAGGCGCAGCCTGTCATCAGGATCGTCAAGCTTGAATAAGATCATGGGATAAGCTGAATTTCTTGATCATTTCTTCCTCCTATCGATCAATGACATGTCGATTATAGGTCGGCAGGTTTCTTGAAATCGGTTAAAGGCTGCCTATGATCTGGTTAATCTCCGTTAACCAATCAGGAGCGGGTGGTGGCTGCCATCCCGCTCCCGGTGAAGGGTCATCCGGGTATGGTCAATACACCAGGTCACAACACTTACGCGATCAAATTCACCCAGCAGCTGGCCATTGGCATACACCGTATAGTGCCCGCCTGCATAACTGCCCAATGGGATGGTGGCACTGAACGGCTTGATCACCATGGTGCACATCAAGCTTGGGTCGACCACGATATACACACCAGCTTGATCTCATTCTGGCGTTGGCGGGTGTGACCACCACACGCAGCTGATAGCAGGGAGTTAGACAGGTTGCCGTTCAGGATCGCACTCACCTGGACTGGATAGCTCTCCCGGATCACCACGCAGCTGTTCTCCACCTCCAGGAACACCTGGCCACGCTTCAGCTTTTCTATCCCCGGGCTGGGGCTCATAGCCTGAAGGTGGGATGGCAGGATGCCCATAGCCGGGTGTGCCGGGTGCCGGGTAGGTGGAGGTGGTGTGGACCACGGGTATCGAAACCCAGGTTCCGGATACGTGGCAGGTGTGCTGGTCGAGACGGGATGTGACGGAATGAACCTCGGTCACTACGGGCTGGGTTGCGGTTGGGGTTGCCGCACGCGCCGCGAGCAGCAAGGTGATGATCAAGAATGAGACGGTGCTTTTCAGTGTCATTAATACCTCCATATTGATTAATCTTGTGAACGCTGTGTTAAGTGAACTGTTCCCTATCCTTTGATGACTGCCAGAGGGTGCAGCCGGGCGACTTTGCGGGCGATCCCGCCGCCCACCACCGCTTCCACCACCTGGTCAACGTCTTTATAAGCCTGGGGGGCTTCCTCGGCCAGCCCAGACATCGATCCGGCCCGGATGTGGATACCTTTGGCTTCCAAATCCTGGCGCAGCTTCTCTCCGCGTACATTACGCCTGGCTTCATGCCGGCTCATCAAGCGCCCAGACCCATGGCAGGAGGAGCCAAAAGAGTGCTCCATGCTGGCTGCGGTGCCCACCAGCACCCATGAAGCAGTGCCCATACTGCCCGGGACGAGCACAGGCTGACCGATGGATTTATATTCATCCGGTAATTCCGGGGCGCCTGGGCCAAAGGCCCGGGTGGCACCTTTGCGATGGACGCACACCTGCATGCGCTCCCCATCGATGATATGGGTCTCGATCTTGCCCATGTTGTGGCAGATGTCATAGACCTGGTGCAGGTGCCAATCCTTCACCTTGCCAGCCAGCACCTGCTCAAATGCTTTACGGGCGCTGTGAGCCAATATCTGGCGGTTGGCAAAGGCATAATTGGCGGCGCAACGCATCGCACCCAGGTAAGCCTGCCCTTCAGGCGAGTTGAGCGGCGCACATACCAGCTCACGGTCCACCAGGTGAATGCCGATAGCGCTGCACCGCTCCCTGGAATTCATCCACGTAATCGGTGCAGATCTGGTGACCGAAGCCGCGCGAACCGCAATGGATCTGAACCGCCAGGGTACCTTGTTCCATACCCATCACTGAGGCCGCTGAAGGGTCGAAGACTTGCTCGACCAGGTCGATTTCGATGAAATGGTTGCCAGCCCCAAGCGACCCGAGCTGGGGGCGGCCACGCTCGCGGGCACGCGCGGATACTTTATCTGGATTCGCGCCTTCCACGCAGCCTGATTCCTCGGTCCGGCGCAGGTCGGCCTCACTGGCGAAGCCTTGTTTGAGCGCCCAGCGCGAGCCTTGCCGGCAGACGGCAATCAGCTCGGCATCGGTCATGCGCACCGCACCCTTCTCACCCACACCACTCGGGCAAAACTGGTTGAGGGCGGTGGCGAGGTCATCCAGCCAGGGGCGGGCAGCCTCATGGCTGATGCGCGAACCCAACAAGCGAACACCACAGTTGATATCGTACCCGATGCCTCCCGGAGAAATAACCCCATCCGGCAAACGGGTGGCGGCAACGCCTCCGATGGGGAAGCCATATCCCTGGTGCATGTCGGGCATGACGATGACATTACCAACCAATCCGGGCAGCGTGGCCGCATTGACTGCCTGTTCGAGTGATTTATCCTTCATCACATCTTCCAGCATACGGCGGGTGGCGAACAAGCGCACCGGCACACGCATATCTGGGCGATAGCTTTTCGGAATTTCCCATTCATATTCACTGATTTGATGTAAGGTCTTGTAGGGTTACCATGTTACTCCACGCATATCTTATACGTCAAATACGATGTTAACACGCAGCCCTTGTTCGTGTAGCTTTGCACTGCCAGGTTATGGTAGGTAACCGCCTTGATCTCCTTATCCAGGCTGAGCAATGGAGGACCCACTCAGCTCTGCCTGCAAGTCGCATTGCGTCATCCACCCGGATGGAGAAGTCATCAAAACCCAGCCTTTCTTCCTGTTCAACCCAGAGCAGCTCGGTCAGGAAGCGCACCAGCAGGCTTTCGGCGTCGGCGGCATGGAGTGACAATCGTGCGTTCCTGGGGTGAGCCCTGGTTGCAATCTGCATCCCGGATAGAGCGTACATACCCACGCGCGGCTTGCTCGAGCAAGGTCGCCAGGTCGGGTGCCCAGACTTCCAGCTCCCAATCGGCCGTGTGGGCGTGTTCACGGAAACCAAATTCGGGTCTGCATACGTCTAAAGAGTATACCGTATTTTTATACGCCTGAGTGATTGGTGAAGCATGAGTAATCTGCGTATAATTCTCATATTAGAAGCCATGTTTCATCCTATATATCTGGCTCGCTTTGTGGTTAAATTATGGACATGTCCTGGATTGAAACATCTCTCACCCGCCTGGAAGCGCGCTTGCGTGCATTGATCGAAGGTGAACCATGCCGGGATGGTATCGCGCCGGAAATTGCATCACCAGCTGGAGCACAGGTGCTAATCAGGCGATGAGGGCTGGGTGCCACAGGTTACCCAGACGAATAGTGACCCAGGATAGGATGACCGCTCACTGCACCTGACCAGTACACCCTGGTGCTGCCGCCATCGACAAGCACAGCTCTTGCTAACCCATCCAGCAGAGCTGGACCGATTAACCGCACAAATTGGAAATCTCGGCCGCACAAGAGGGGATCGTGTTTGCATGCCGCGCCCATGCTACGTGTAGTGGCTGACCCTAATGCCAGCAGAGCTGAAAGTGTTCAGTCGAATTCAGCCAGGCAGGGATGGGTGATTCATGCACCACCGAAGCTGGAGGAACTGCTGGATGGATCGAGACAGGCATCAGCTGGAGAGCATGCCCAAGGCCTTTTTGATCGTCAATGGGCTGACGACCTTTCCCCTCACCGAGCCGGTGATCAATATCGGCCGTGATCCTTCCAACCAGCTGCATCTGGAAGACCTGCGTGTCTCGCGCATGCATGCCCAGCTGCGTCTCATCCAGGGGCGGTTCGTCATCTTTGACCTGGATTCCATGGGTGGTACCTTTGTGAATGGGGTGGCTGTTTCCACCCATGCGCTCAACCCGGGGGACGTCATCCTGCTGGCAGGTGTGCCATTGGTCTACGGGCAGGAAGCAGCCGCACAGGCTGGGTTATACCCAGGAGCTGCCGGTTGACCCGCCTGCCCCTGAAGTGTTGTAAGGGTATAATCCCATTGTGAGCGCCATCATCTTATTAGTTTTACGCATTCTTCTGGCCGTCCTGCTTGTATGGCTTTCCTGGGGTTGGCGATCTATACCCTGCTGCGCGATCTTGAAACAGCAAGGTGAGCTACTGGCTGCCCGCCAGCCGCCGCCTCTCACCTTGACCAGCCTGGCGGAAGCCGATATGCTCAGTCGCTGCATTACACCAAGCCCGAAATCATCCTGGGGCGCGAACCTGACTGTGATTTCCCGCTGGATGACCAGACCGTTTCCTCGCAACATGCCAGGCTATCCTATCACCACCAACAGTGGTGGCTGGAAGACCTGGCTTCCACCAATGGCACCTTTCTGAACGACGAAGCGGTGACCGCACCGGTGGTGATCACTCATGGGGATGAGCTACGCCTGGGGCACCTGGGAGTGAGGATTGAGATCGGTCAGGTCGACCACAACCACTCCGGATGACCTGATAACCCTCCGAATAGAAACATGATTGATCAAGAGGGGGATATTATGGCCCTGGGGTGAACCTGGTCAGCTGCATACCGTCGGTAAAATCAACCCCGGGGATATGACTGGTGCCTTCGACTTTTGATAATTCCAACATCGGGCACCATCCAGGTGGTGGTCGTATAGGTGCCCGCCAGGATTCGGAAGCCAGTGACCTCGATCCGTATGGTGGCATTCACCCGCAAGGCGTTGAATGACCCAAATGGTACGGTGACATTCTCATATCCCACCGCAGTGTAATCGAAGACGAACCTGCCACTCATGTTGATCTCTGGTGAAGTGGCGTCCCAATCAGCAGTCTGCTGCCAGGTATCTCCAGGAGTGATCTCAGCAGGCAAGCTGGTTCCTGAGTTGGAGCTCAATTTCACATTCACCGGAGCATCCGATGAGCCTCAGCAGAGCCCCGGCATATTGCTGAACAGGATCATTGGATAACAGACCAAAGGATGAACAGGTGTAGCTTACAGAATAGGTGGTATTCGACAGAGTAGTTTGCTGCGAAAAAGCCTCAGCACCTGAATTGGTGATGGTGTCAGTGCGTGTGTAAGCCCCAATGGCACTATTGGCACCCGAATATTCCCAGGTATCGCCCATCCGGTTTGGAAAGTATGGGTTAACGCATTCAGATGTCGGGGTGGGTAAACTTTCAAATATTGCAGCGGTCGTCGCGGCTGGGGTTTCTGCTTGCGTAATCTGCCGGCTGGGTAGATTGCAAGCAGACAAGAACAGGGTCGACAGAACGAGCACGGTTTCAACCAATAAGCGCTTATTCTTCATGAATATCTCCAATGGATAAATCGGACGGATTATACTACTGGTGAAACAATTCCCGATAAAACAAGGTAAGTTTTTATAATGAACTCCGCCACAATTGCGACAAAAGGAGAAGCTATCTTAATAAAGTCCCCAATACCATGGGTTTGTATTGGGTGGACTTTTCTGCCTTGGAAATCATTTCACCCTATTCCAGATTAGAATTATGGTATGATGAATGTCCCCAGGCTGACCGGATGACCGCGGTGGCATCTGCCATCGAGGAAAGTCCGCACTCCATGGAGCAAGGTGCCGGGTAACACCCGGGACGGGGCAACCTGACGGATCGGGCCACAGAAACAGACCGCCCCTCCTGCACCTCCCAAATTCTTGAATTTAGGGGAGGGTGCAGGGGGTAAGGGTGAAAAGGTGGTGTAAGAGACCACCGGCGTGGGTGGTAACGCTCGCGGCCAGGTAACCCCCATCTGGAGCAAGGTCAAGCAGAGGCAATCCCATCTGGGAGGTGGCTGCTCGTCACCTGGATCGTGAGGTCCGCAGCTTCGGGTAGACTGCATGAGGTGTGAGGTAACTCATGCCCTAGAGAGATGGTCATCGGCGCAGGGAAACCTGCGTGCACAGAATGCGGCTTATAGGCTGGCCTGGGGAAATGGTAGAATACGAATTAACGAAACACGACAGATGTGAAAACAGGGCTGATCGAGCTACTCTTTTTTACGTTTTATGAGTGTTACTGGTTTCGATAAGGACAACCGATATGTCCACCAACCAATTGAATAGGTTGCAATTCGTAAATCTAAATCTATAATATCGGTATAAAAGAGAATTATTAATCCATAGGTGGGAACCATGCAGCCTTCACTTGATTCGATTCAATTCACCAAACAGGTGAAGAATACTGTAGTTCCTGGGAGGAGATGCTCCAAAACAGGCAGCTGATCATTGCCTCCAACCACGGACCGGTCACATTCCATAAAGACGAGAATGGAGAAATCCAACCCCAGCGCAGCGGTGGGGGCGGGTTGGTGACTGCCCTATCAGGTATCGCCCAACATGTGGATGCATGCTGGATCGCCAGCGCACTCTCGGAGGAAGATAAAGCCTGGCAGGGTGGACTGGTGCCGATAGGTGAGGAAGGCGGTTCCATCCATGTGCAATTTGTTATCTCCGAAGATGCAGCCTATGATGGCTATTACAAAGTCATCGCCAATCCACTATTATGGTTCCTGCAACATTCCATGTGGGATATCTTCCGCTCGCCGACCATCGACCGTAACACCTGGCAAAACTGGCAAAACGGCTATGTGGCGGTCAACCGGCTGTTTGCTGAAGCGGTGACCAAGCAAATCCTGGCTCGACCAACGGCCGGCACTGGTGATGCTCCAGGATTACCACCTATACCTGGCACCCTATTTTATCCGCAGGGTTTTGCACCCGCGGGCTAAATATACCCTGATGCATTTCATTCACATCCCCTGGCCTGGGGCTGAGGATTGGGGCTTCCTGCCTCCCCGCATGCGTCAAGGCATCCTGGAAGGATTGTGTGCAGTAGACCTGCTTGGGTTTCAAACCCGCGAAGATGGATTGAACTTCATCCGCACCTGTGAATCTCACTTACCGCATGCCCATGTTAATTTCAAACAAGGTCGGGTCTGGTACAGGAACCACGCTACCTATGTGCGTGATTTCCCGATCTCAATTGATGTGAAAGCATTGAAGCATTTGGCCGAGACAGAGGAAGTAGCCGAGCACCACAAGTCTTTGCTTGGAGCAATATGGTGGGAACCCACTCATCGTGCGCATTGACCGGATTGAGCCCAGTAAAAATATCGTACGGGGTTTTCAGGCGTTCGATGAGCTGCTCGAGCTTCACCCTGAACATCGTGGCAAAGTCCAATTCCTGGCGTTAATGGTACCCTCCCGGATGGAGGTGGAAGAATACCAAAATTATCTGAACGAATTAATGGGTGCAGCCGGGCAGGTGAACGCCAAATATGGGGATAGTGCCTGGGAGCCGGTACGGGTGGTAGTGGGTGAAAACTACCCGCGGGCTGTGGCAGCCTTACAGCTATATGATGTACTGCTGGTGAACTCCATCGCGGATGGGATGAACCTGGTCGCCAAGGAAGGCCCGGTGGTCAACCAGCAGCATGGGGTGCTGGTCCTTTCAGAGCGGACGGGTGCCCGCCAGCAGCTTGAGTCGGGTGCGCTGGTCATCCCACCTCTGGATATATCTGCCACCGCGAACGCCCTGCACCAGGCGTTGATCATGCCAACGGATGAGCGAAAGGAGAAGGCTGAGCGATTGCGCAACTTGATCGAAGGTGAAGATATTGTCGATTGGTTGTGCAAGCAGCTGGAGACCATCGTCAAGCTGGGGTTATGAAAACTGCCATTTTGCATTACTCGCTTCCACCCGTGGTGGGGGGGGTGGAAGCCGTGATCCACGCTCATACAAGCTTTACTGCTCAATGCAGGTTACCCGGTGAGGCTGATCGCCGGAGCCGGAGATAAGGTTGCATTGCCGGATGGGGCGGAATTCATTCAAGTCCCAGAGATGGATTCACGCAATCCAAAGGTTATTGAAGTAAGCAAGCAGTTGGAGGCTGGTAAATTACCCGCCGAATTTGAGATTTTATCCGCTACTCTGGAAAAATATCTCGAGGTTGTCCTGCAGACAGTGGATAGCGTGATCGTTCATAATGTGTTCACCAAGCATTTCAACCTGCCACTGACTGCCGCGCTGATACGCCTACTCGATAAAGGGAAAATCAGGAACTGCATTGCCTGGTGCCATGATTTTACCTGGACCAGCCCACACTCACGTTCCCGTGTACATCCCGGATACCCATGGGACCTGTTGCGTACTTACCGGGAGGATGTAACTTACGTGACGGTTTCACATCACCGTCAGGAAGAGCTGGCGGAGCTGTTTCATTGCCCGCACCGAGCGCATCCACGTCATTTATGACGGTGTGGACCCGGTGGAGCTGTATAGCCTTTCGGAGGAAGGGCAGGCGCTCATTGAGCGGCTTGATCTGATGGAAGCCGACCTGATCCTTTTGATGCCGGTGCGTATCACACAGGCGAAAAATATCGAATATGCGCTGCAAGTCATTGCCAGCTTGAAAGATCAGAGGAATCCGGCCAAAGCTGGTCATTTCAGGTCCACCAGACCCGCATGACCCTGGAGATATGCGGTACTATCAAAATTTGCTGGATCTACGGAGGCAGCTGCACGTGGAGCAGGAAGCACGCTTTGTGTATGAATCGGGTCCACAACCCAGGGAAGGTTATATCATCGGATTACCCCTGGTAAGGGAGCTATATCGCATCAGTGATATCCTGTTTATGCCCAGTCACCGTGAGGGGTTTGGAATGCCCATACTCGAGGCTGGTATGATTGGCATGCCCATCTTCAGTACAGAGATCCCAGCTGCAGAAGAAATCGGCGGCCAGGAAGTAACTCGATTTTCGCTTGACGAGCCAGCGACAGAGGTCGCAGGGATGATCTTGAGCTGGGCACAGACCAGCTCCATCCAGGGACTACGTCAGCGCATCCGCCAAAACTTCACCTGGAAGGCAATCTTTCATCATGATATCCTTCCACTACTAACAGGAAGAGAGGCAGCTTGAGGTTCGCATCTGAAAATGAGCTAAATACCTGGGTATCTGAAGCCGAGCGGTTATGGCTGTTCCTCGACTATGATGGAACCCTGGTGAAATTCACCCGCACACCTGACATCATCAAACCCGATCATAAGCTTATTGATCTGATCAAACATTTAGCGGAAAAAAGCAGACTCCGCCTAGCAATTGTCAGTGGACGACGCTTACGGGATATCCAAACCTTATTGCCGGTTGAAGGGATCTATGTTGCCGGTACCTATGGGATTGAAGTACAAACTCCGGAGGGTGAAAGGATCCAGCGCGAGGATTATGCCCTTATCCGCCCATACCTGGATAGGTTGAAACCCCTTTGGGAGGAAATCATTAATGGTCACAAAGGCTACTTCCTGGAGGATAAAGGCTGGTCACTGGCGCTGCACGCCCGTTTCGCCCCTGAAAAGGAAGCCACCCGGGTAATCTCCACCATCCAGCAGACCCTTGACCAGGAATTGATCACCGATGAGTATCGCCTGATCAAACATAAAAAATTCCTGGAGGTGAGCTCTGCCAAAGCGCATAAAGGGAAAACGGTATCTTTCCTGCTCAACAGCTTCCCGCTGCCTGGTGCACGACTGGTCTACATCGGTGATGACGATAACGATGCTGAGGCATTTGAAACCATACACTCATTTGGGGGTGTAGCTGTCTCGGTGGCGCAGTACTTTGGTTACATCCGCTCGAGCGGTGGCGACTATGTATTGAAGTCACCCAAGGCAGCACGCAAGTGGCTGGAAAACCTGACCAGATGGTTTTAAATATAAAAAATTTGTGATCATTGATCTACTTCTCCACGGTGACCAGGATCTGCTGGAAGATCCCACCCATAGCCAGTTTCGTGATCTTTTCAATGACCAGCCCAACCTTCTGGATGTTCTCAACAGTTCTGCGGTTGATGTTATCGCCCAATAACCAAACGCTCAGCGGGTTAAGTAAATCCATAAATAGCCCGAGAAGCGGGTTGGGAGAACGAGCATGTTCCAGTAATAAAATCTGTCCTCGGGGTTTTACCACCCTTTTGAGCTCGAGGAATCCAGATATTGGATTGGGCACAGAACAAAAAACGAATGTAGCAACCGCGGAATCAAAGCTATTGTCCGGAAATTCAAGAGCCTGGACATCTCCTACCTGCAAACCTACATTCAGTTTCAGGTAGGCTGCTCGGTATTGGGCTTGTATGAGCATTCCAGGGGCTACGTCGATGGCAATGATTTGTAACCCAGGGGGATAATATAGCATGTTCCTGCCAGTACCCACACCCACCTCAAGGATGTGTGGTCCTTTTACTTTGGACCATAATTCCTTCCGCCAGGGTGTGTATCGCCTTTCTGAATTCTCCACCATTCGGTCATATTTGGGTGCTATACGCTGATATCGGTCACGAATCGATGCCGTGGCTTTGGTATCAATTTTATCGGAATTTCTCATAGCTTTACCTGGATCAAACCTCGTACAGACATTCCATAATACCAATATAGACTGAGTTATGGATTAAGTCTCGATAAATATTGGATATAATTTATCAACTTATCCCATGGATTAATTAGAAAGCCTTGTATATTTCTCCCCTCAGAATATCAAATCTATAGATTTAATTTAGGTGGGTGAGGCAGTTATCGCCTATTCTTATGAGGATGCATGGCTTGATTTTCAGCGACATGAGCAGCCTCGCGTATAGGCAATTATGCCTATAGTTACACCAGTCAGATGGCGCTCAACTACCCCTTAGTCGCCCGTATAATCCCTGCACATCCCTGATCAATCAGAGGTACATGGCGTGAAAATACACCTTCACACAAAGGTGCTTTCCTTATTGGTTGTTCTCCCTCTTATTTTATCTTTTCTAACCAGTTGTACTGACTCACCAGCTTCTGGTCAGTCCGACTTGACCATGGCTTCGATGGATGGGATGCCTGGTGAGGTTAAATCTGCTCCTACCATTGTCCAGCAGTCTTATCAGTTCGCGGCCGCAAACCCCGACGTAATAAAGCAAATCCCATGCTACTGTGGGTGTGGTGCCATGGGGCACACATCGAATTACTCCTGCTATGTCTCAGGGTGTAGATGAGAATGGAACCATTACCTATGATTCGCACGCTTTGGGCTGCTCCATATGTGTGGATATCACCCAAGACACCATGCGCCTGCTGAAACAGGGCTCAACCGTGTCGGAGATCAAAACATATATCGACCAGACCTATTCCCAGTACGGTCCATCCAACATACCGTGATCGATCAAAATTTACACCGACAGAATTCGAGACGCTGGTGGCAATGGGCCATCCTGGCGGCCTTTGTGCTTTTAGTGGTGTTCATTCCGCTCTCCGCAGGAGCCACAGTGCCGACAGAACGCAGCTTTCGCATCGAGGCCAGCCGCTTCGAATACAGTCCAGCTATTTTGGAGGTCAATCCGGGCGATAAGGTGACCATCGAATTGGTCGCCACCGATGTGGTGCACGGGCTATCAATTGATGGATATAACCTGGAAACCACAGCTGACCCAGGAAAAACCACGCGGCATAACTTTTATTGCAGATCGGCAGGGTTCATTCCGCTTTCACTGTACCACCACCTGTGGCAATTTACATCCCTTCATGACTGGCAAGCTGGAGGTGGGACGGAACACTTTATTGTGGCGGGCAATTGGACTGGTGGGACTGGCATTGTTTGCTGGTGTTTGGAAGGGGCGAAAATGACCCGACTGCAGGAGATCTTTGTGGGTAGATGAAGCAGCAATTAAATCCAGAACTTCAAGATCCCCGAAGAACTATGGCATCCCATCACGGGTAAATCTCTACCGGATTCACTGGTTGCGGGCGATGCTTGAAAACCGATGGCCTCAGTTCCTGGCGCGTGCCATAACCTTGATTGGTTTCGTGTTCACCATTGCCACCGCGCTATTCGGCTCACCGGTCGGAAGCCACAACTTCGCTATCATCATGGTGTGGATTGCCTGGTGGACGACGCTCAAGCTGGGTTTCATCCCGTTTGGTGGGCGTTCGTGGTGCAGCGTTTGCCCCGTCCCGTTACCAGGAGATTGGCTGCAACAAGGTGGCATATTGGAAAAAGGCAAGCGCAAGAATGGGTTAAACCTGCGTTGGCCAAGATCCCTACGAGGGTCCTGGCTGCAATCGGGTGGGTTCCTGCTGATCGGCTTGTTCAGCGCTGTCACATTAACCGACCCCCACGTCACTGGCTGGGTGCTCCTGGCTCTCTTCGTCTTGGCGAGCGGGATGAGCCTGGTATTCGAGCATCGAGCTTTTTGCAGCTACATCTGCCCAATAGGCGGCTTCAGCGGCATGTACGCCAAGGCTGCCCCGGTGGAAGTGCGCGTGTTGGATAAGGAAATCTGCGCCAACCATGAAGACAAATCCTGCTACCAGGCCTGCCCGTGGGGGCTGTATCCCCTGGCATTGAAAGATAGCTCAGCCTGTGGCTTGTGCATGGAATGCCTGCGCGCCTGTCCCAAGGACAACCTGGCTCTGAACCTGCGTCCATATGGCAGTGACCTTGGAAGGCATCAAAGCTCTTCCCGACTGGATGAAGTTTTCCTGGCATTGACGATGCTCGGCTCCGCACTGGCATTTTCCGCAGTTTTTGTTGGACCTTGGGGCTGGCTTAAGTCAAGTGCTTTCGAGATTGGCTCGCAATCCTGGATGGTTTATGCAGCGGGCTTCCTGGTTCTCAATATGCTTATCTTACCTGCATTATTTACCTTATGCGTCTGGGCTTGGAAAAAAATAAATCGGAACATCCTTCCCCTGAAACGGTTGATTGCCAACCAAGCCCAGGGGCTGTTGCCGTTGGGGTTAATGGCATGGATTGCGTTCACGATATCGTTTGCACTCCCCAAGCTGAACCTTATCTTAGGCGTGTTGAACGATCCATTCGATTGGGGATGGCATATATTGAATGCCACCAATACCTCCAGGTCGCTGGATGTATCAGGCTTCAGCCCACCCCTACAGGTAACCTTGTTGATGATAGGTGTGTTTTGGTCGGCCAGCGTGACCCATAAATTGTCCAATTCCGATGCCAAGCATTATTCTGTCGCTAATATTCCCGTATTGGCATTTTCTCTGGTGTATACAATCACCATATTATGGCTATTGGTTGGGTGATCCATGATTAAGGAATGGTTTGCACGTGGGATCATCATCCTGGGATTGGTGTTGGTGATTTCCATCCCGGTAACAAACAAGTGGCAGCAGTCACAAGGGATCGTGATGCACGCGCGCATGGCTGAAACGGGTGGCTGGACGCCCGAAAACCTGACCGTTGCGGTTGGAGTACCATTGCACTTGCATCTGACCTCCGATGATGTGACCCATGGATTCGCAGTGGGTCAACTCGACCAGCCAGCAGTGGACATCAATCCTGGTGAAATGACAGAAATTAACCTGGTGTTCACCAAGCCCGGTAGATATACTTTTTATTGCACACGTTGGTGCAGTGTGAACCACTGGCGAATGCGGGGCACTATCGAGGTAACTGACCCGAACGCCAAAGTCGAGCCAGCCAAACCACCCTTATATGTCACCTTTGGATTGAATATCGATGCTGACCACAAAGCCAGCGTCACACCAGCTCAAATTCCGTCAGCCTGGCGAGGCGCACTGCTCAACCAGAATATCCCGATTACATATAAGAGCTATGAATATTATCTCTCGCATACACCGTTGGACCTGTGGCTGGCATTAAGGTCAGAACCGGCATTCAAGAAGCTGAATGACCAGGATGTGTGGGACCTGGTGGCGTGGGCCTGGCAATCCAACAGCTCCCCTGAAGAGGTGCAGGCTGGGAAGCAGTTATTCACAGCCAATTGTGCTGCCTGCCATGGTGAGAGTGGAGCAGGGAATGGCGTATTTGCCGACCAGCTTGCCGCAGGTTCCGGGAATTCAGCTTCGAACCAATCCATGGGCGAGCAAACTCAGCGTCCGGCAAACTTTACCGATGTGCTACGCATGTTATCTGCCAGCCCAGCCCACTTGCAGGGAAAGATCATCCGTGGCGGCATGGGAACCGGCATGCCATCCTGGGGTGCCATTTTTACTGAAGATCAGACCTGGGCGCTCGTCGCCTATTTATGGACATTTCAATACCAATCGGAGGTGCATCCATGAGTGAAAATAAAAACAAGAAAAACCTCAGACATCGAAAAAAGAAACAACTCTGGCCAATGATTTTACTCTTCGCTGGCGGCGTTTTGCTTGTGATTGGAGCAGTCTTTGCGTTGAATAAACCCTCGCGGCCAAAAGCTGCAATCGAAGTCAGCGGGACACCCAGCCTGAAAGTGGACCGGGAGAAAGTTGACCTAGGTAATGTCAAGCTTGGTCAAACGGTTGAAGTCAAGTTCACGATTATGAACGTAGGTGATCAAACTCTGCGCTTAAGCAAAGCTCCCTACATCGAAGTATTGGAGGGATGCTGACCTCCAACACCTACCATCGGTTCGATGGTGCTCAAACCTGGTGCAACAACTACCCTGACCATGCAGTTTATGATGCACACCGGCATGGATGGGATGCATGATTTCGAGGTGCACCTTCCCAGCAATGATGCAGCCTGGGGTGATAAAACCTTGACCGTCTTGTCGAATTGGGTGCCGTGAAGAATGGTTTTGGTGTCTTTTTAAATCGCCGGTTTTTTTATGATCAACATAGAGGGACAAGTAGCACGCATGGGCAGAACAGCGCATATCGAGATACTGCAGATAGCGTTAGACGTATGTGCAACACCTGGAACGATTACGACGTTGTGATTGAACAGATGCAATCAGCGATTTGACAATGAGCGAAAATACTCCCTTCCTTAAGTTGGAACAGCCTTGCGGTGTAGCAGTAGATTGGCTGGCAGCGCAGGTAAGTCGGGCAGGTCTGTCGGTGATGCGCACCTTTGACCTGCAGGTTGCCCGCCATGCTCAGGCAGTGTGCCCGTGCCCGCATCACGGTACTGACCAATGTGACTGCCAGATGGTGGTGCTGTTGGTATATCAGGTCGGTCCGCAGCCAATCGCCCTCATGGCGCATGGATATAGCGGGCAGACCTGGTTCTCGGTTGTGGACACCCCTCAGCAGCGTGCTGACCCACGTCTGGAAGCGATAATAAGGCATCTTGTGGAACGCCCGGTATTGCATCCCATAAATTTGGATAACAAAGCCCATGCCGTATAACTCCCTGATCAAGGCTACGTCCTGCGATCAATATTTGTGCATTGTTTATGATGAATGGAAGGCTGGGCGGATTTATATTTACCCCCAGCTTTTTACCATCTTAAGCTGAGCAAATGGTATGCGACGAGACCTTATTTTTATATACTCATCTAGCCCAAAGGAGTATGAAAATGTCTGATCTACCTCAATCTCCACCTGCCGAAAGCGATATGCCAGAAGATGTGCCTGAACTTTAATTCAAAAGATCATCGCCGCAGAGGGCTAGCGATTAAAGCCCTAGTGCTCCTGGTGGTTTTTGCTCTAGGGGGTGGCAGCGGCTACCTGGTTGGGAACCGGTTAGGGCACGAGACGCTAAATAAGAGCTCAGCTCAAAGCCAGGAAGATGCGATGGCACTCATGCACCAGATCAATCCACCCGATGGATACAAAACCCCAGCAGTGTTTAGAGACATTGGTCCCCAGATGGTGGCTGCTGGAGCGATTGACCTGGCAAAATTCACCAACCTTTACCAGCAGCAAAACCAGCCTCTAACCAAGGACCAAATGACCATCCTGACCAAGGGGACCAACGCAAATATTGTGATAAATCCAGAAAATGCTTACTTTTTACTCAACTTCTTCTGGGCATTGGGATTAGTTAACCAAAACGCCATTCTCACCGAGGGGTCGATGATGTCTGGTGGGCTGGATAAGGTGGGAGGGTTTGCTTCTACAGGTGGGTGGACGATTGGAGCTAAAAGCCCTGCCGAGCTGTACTCCAGCACGAAGATCATGGCGTTAACCGAAGAACAGCAAGCCAGACTGTTGGAAGTGGCAGCGGGGATTTACCGCCCTTGCTGCAACAACCCCACCGATTTCCCCGACTGTAATCATGGGATGGCGATGCTTGGGCTACTCGAGCTCATGGCTTCGCAAAATGCTTCTTTGGATGAGATGTTCGAGACTGCCAAATATGTCACTGCCTTCTGGTTCTCACAGCAAATGTTGGAAGTGGCAACGGCTTTTAAGGCTGCGAATGACGTTGACTTTAACAAGGTGGATGCCAAGATGATCGTTAGCAGCCAATTTGCGTCGATTTCTGGTTTCCAGGCTGTTCACCAGTGGCTTTCACAAAATGGTCTGCTCGAGCAAGCCCCCAACAGCGGTGGAAGCTGCGGGGTGCGATAATCCATCTTAATGCCTAACAGCTGGTTAATTGCTTGAAATCCGTAGACAAACGTTTACCTCTTAGGATTCTATGACCACTTTCCTTCGACGATATTGGATAATTCCCCTGAGCATTATCCTGGGGGTTTATGTGGGTTTGCCCTTCCTGGCACCCATATTTATGCATGTGGGCTGGAGTAGTGCCGCTAGAGTGATTTATTTCGTCTACTCCTGGCTTTGCCACCAACTGCCGGAGCGTTCGTTTTTTTTGTTTGGCCCTAAATTCACCTATTCACTGACAGAGGTGCAAAATGCCTGGCAAAACACGTTCAATCCGGTGATCCTCAGACAGTTCATCGGGAACCCGGAGATGGGGTGGAAAATTGCCTGGTCTGACCGCATGGTTTCCATGTTCACCAGCTTGTGGCTGTTTGGCTTGCTTTGGTGGATCGTGCGTCGCAGGTTGAAGCCGTTACCTTGGTGGGGGTTAATTCTATTCCTTTTACCGATGGCAATGGATGGCACCAGCCATTTCATCAGTGACCTGGCGGGGATTGGGCAAGGATTTCGGGCTGAGAACCTATGGTTGGTAGAGCTTACCCGCCACATTTTCCAATCATCATTCTATTCTGGTGATGCCTGGGGCTCGTTTAATTCACTAATGCGACTATTAACTGGTTTGCTGTTTGGAATAGGAAGCGTCTGGTACACTTATCCATATTTGGATAAAGCATTCTCGCTCCAAGATCACCCCATGGTTAAAATGGCTTCTTCCGCATCAAATAACTCGTATGAGAAATATATTACATGATCACAAAAACTGATCCAATCCGGGTATTGCTGGCTGACGATCATGCCATGGTGCGAGCGGGCATCCGCCAGTTCCTGGAACGGGCGGGTAATATCCAGGTCATCGCTGAAGCAGACGATGGGGAGATGGCGCAAAATCTGATTCATCAAAACCAGCCAGATATAGCTGTGCTGGATATCCAAATGCCTAAAGCCAGTGGGATAGAAGTGACCCGGTGGGTGAGAGCAAATTACCCCAACGTGGGTGTGTTGATCCTCACAGCATACGATGATGACCCCTATGTACTGGCAGTCCTGCAGGCGGGTGCAAACGGGTATGTGTTGAAAACCGCCTCCCCGGCAGATCTCATCCAGGCTGTCCGAGACGTGTATAGCGGTAAATCGGTGTTGGACCCTTCCATCACCCAAAAGCTATTGGCGCAGCTCAGCCATCCGAAAGATGCATTTCAGGTGGAACAGCTCACCGATCGTGAGATGGAAGTGCTCGCATTGGCAGCTAAAGGATTTACCAATAAAGCCATCGGTATCCAGCTTGGCATCAGTGATCGCACCGTCCAGGGGCATCTGGCCCATATTTTTAACAAGCTTCAGGCGAGTAGCCGTACAGAAGCGGTAATGCGCGCAGTATCATTGGGTTGGATATCACAATCCGTGGGGAACATCACAGAAGAATGATTAGTTTATGACCCAATCGAAATACCCGAAAGTCGACCTCAGATTGCCTCCTCTGGGATTAGTTCTGCAGCTGTTTGCCATCATCCTGTTGCCACTCACCCTGTTGTTGGTAGCCATTACATTTGGGAGTATCACCATCCATCAAAGGGCGATGCGCACATTGGTTGGGGAGCGTGACGTACGTTCGGTGCGGATCGCAGCCAGCGCACTCAGTGCCCAGGTGGAAAAACGGGTGCAAGAGCTGACCAGTATCGAGCTGCTACTATCAGCAGCTAACTCTCAGGAGGTGACAACCACACTCTCCACAATTGGATATCTAATGCCTGACTTTGATACGGGTGTGGCAATTTTTGATTCTCAGGGGAAGCTGCTCTCCGTTAAGGGGGATGAAAAGTTCTGGGATAACTGGACGGCAGATGCTTCCAGCTGGCAGGTGACATATCATCAACTGGCTACTGAAAATGGCAAGATCATGGTTTACCCGTATCCAGGGAATGCTACCCTGTTGGGTTTGATCTCAGCAGACATGGATGGGAAGTACTTGATCGTCGGTGGTTTTTCAATCACCAACCTGGCTAAAACCACATTGTCAGATTTCCTGTCACCTGGGGGGCAGTTATCCATCCTGATGGTAGGAGCGGACCACCAGATACTCTACAAAGTTGGAGATTTAACCGATCAATCAGCTGACCATCCAGGTGTGGCACAGGCGTTGCAAGGACAAAGCGGCACGACATACGTAAAAGTGGGTGGGGATGAGCATGTGACCGCTTACAGCCCTGTCACCACGGCCAGGTGGGCGCTCATCACGGAAGAATCGTGGGAAGCAGTCTCTACACCCACATTGCAGGCCTCGCAAGTTGCGCCGCTGGTGCTTGTCCCGGCAGTGCTGATCATGCTGCTGGCTTTATATCTCGGGGCAAGTCAGGTGGTCAAACCACTGCGTACATTGGAATCAAAAGCTGCGACTTTAGCCTGGGGTGATTTTAAGACCATCCAGGAACCGGTAGGTGGCATTGCGGAGATACAGCATCTCCAATTGGAGCTGATCCGAATGGCTGACAAGGTAAGTGAGGCGCAACGCAGCCTGCATGGCTATATCGGCTCCATAACAGCTGCGCAGGAAGATGAACGTCGCCGGCTGGCGCGTGAGCTGCACGATGATACGCTCCAGGCATTGATCGCCCTCAAGCAACGGGTGCAGCTGGCTCAGCTTGAGCTGCAGCCCTCCTTAAAGCCGGCTACCCCTGAATCGGCTGAGCTAAATGAGATCTCATCCCTGACCGAACAAACTATCGAGAATTTACGCCGTCTAACAGGTGCTTTACGACCGGTCTACCTGGAGGATCTGGGATTGGTCCCTGCTCTCGAGATGCTGGCTCGGGAGACCGGGCAAGGGATGGGCATTACAGTTGGATTTCATCGCCAGGGTTTCGAGAGGCGTTTGGAAGCATCAGTTGAGCTGGCACTATACCGAATGGCGCAGGAAGCCTTGAATAACATTGCCCGGCATGCCCAGGCAAAACAGGCTTCCCTATCCATATCATTTAACTCAGAGGGAGTGAGCTTGCAGGTTTCTGATGATGGTGTAGGGTTTGAATTACCCAAAAACCCGGCGGAATATACTGCCAACGGTCATTATGGACTGCTTGGCTTGCATGAACGGGCTGAGCTGATTGGAGCCTCCCTGGATATACGTTCATCACCCGGTAAAGGAACCAGCCTGACGGTTACTTTACTGAATCTATCACCAACACTCATTGAATAAAAGGAGAGCATACAAATGGCGAGTTATGGAATGAATATCAAAGTGAGAGGTAGCCTCGAAGAAGTAAAAGCCAGGGTTGTAGAAGCGCTCAAAACGCAAGGTTTTGGCGTGTTGACCGAAATTGACATGCAGAAGGCTCTGAAGCAAAAGATTGGTGTGGATTTCAAGCCTTATCTAATATTGGGAGCCTGCAACCCACGCTTCGCTTTCCGGGCATTATCAGTTGATGAAGAGATCGGATTACTCCTTCCATGCAATGTGGTGCTCAAGCAGGAAACCGGTGGAGTGGAGGTCAGCATCCAGGACCCCGAAGTGATGTTCAGTGTAGTGGATGCCGAGACGAAGAAATCCATGGTGGGGTTTTCCCAGGAAGTAAAATCCAGCCTGCAATCTGTATTGGCTGCTTTGAAAAGCCCAGATTGACTCGGCATTTTGCTGCAACTAATTCATTATGTGCTGGTAGATGAAACATCGACCTTCGACTTATTATCGGTAATTTACTGCTTTCAGGACTTAGATTTGGAGTGTATTGAATGACCCGTTCGAGTGTAATTACAATGCTGGTTGCCCTCTTATTGCTGGCGGCTTGCAGTAGTCCTGCAGCATCATCTCCGCCAGTAGATGTGGTAGGGAACCAGGTCTCTGTATCCGAAGGAAATTACACGGATGTGAGCGTCAATGAGCTGCAAGTTATGCAGGCAAAAAAGGATTTCACCTTCGTAAACGTGCACATACCTTTTGAAGGGGATATCGCGGGGACAGACCTATCCATCCCTTATGACCAGATTGCACAGAACCTGGATAAGCTCCCGGATAAGACCGCCAAGATTGTTTTGTATTGCCGTAGTGGTCGGATGAGTGCCATCGCCGCTGAAACCCTGGTTGGTTTAGGGTACTCCGATATCTGGAATCTCTCTGGGGGCATGGCAGCCTGGGAGCAAGCAGGGCTGAAGGTCGATCGGTAATATTATCATCGAATACTAACGAATTTGTGCTATAACAGAAATTAATTTGAGAAGGAGGTGAGTACTGTGGAAATAGATCCTGTGTGTGGGATGGATGTTGACCCAAAGACTGCAGCTTATAAATCAACTTATCAAGGGAAGACATACTACTTCTGCTCGCCTGGCTGCAAGCGAGACTTTGACAAGGAACCTCAGAGATATATCAAAACAGGAATGAACAATGCTGAACATGGATCTCAACACATGCATCATGCTTGATTTACCTCCCTGACAACCTTGAAAATCGATAAATTTGCTTGATAATGACTAGTGGTACGTGCAGTTATCTGTATGGACCTTTGCTAATATAAGCCAAATTGCTTATATAGTTATGCGTAATAACGCGCTTCCAGGTATATATCAAAGAGGCTAAAATTGGGTAGTTAATATGGAGGTTTAATATGATGATGTTTGGATTTGGTTGGTTGATGATGTTGTTAGTGGTCGGTTTACCGATCTTGTTGGTCGTTTTGCTCCTGGGCGGAACATTTGAATTCTTCCAAAACAGGGTACACAGCACAGCAATCCCTCAGAATCAAGCTTCAGTATACCAACCTCAAGCAAGCTCCAACCCTGCTTCCCCTGCACCATCGCGCTATTGCTCCCATTGCGGCTCAGGACTGCAGGCAGATTGGACCCACTGCCCACAGTGCGGCTCACCAATACAGTAAAAAGCCATTGGTTATTATTTAATATCCCCTGTGTTGAGATATTGACGAATAACTTTAGATTGTTGGAAAACCTTCCCCGCTAGATGCCAAAGTCAGCGGGGAAGTCGTTTTATCTATTTATTCCAACCTGATTTCCAGGTGTGCAACACTCAAAATCTCGTACCTTGACCTCCCCCTAATCGCGCTTGAACTCTGCCCAGGCAGCTTCACGGAAAGAGGCATTCGCCAGGACATCATATCCAGTCAACGCTAATGCTTTGCCTGCCCGTAGGATGGTCGCGTCAGCGTAGGGTGTGGCGGCTGCGGTTTGGAATTCAGGGGTATGCAGGGTGAGTGATTTTCCCTCGGTAATATCCACCAACACGTGTACTGCCGGGACAACATGGGAAACATTGCCCATATCGATCGAGCCAAAGTGTTCAGGAGCACGGTCAACCTTTTGCACCCCGATAATCTCGGTCAAATAATCGCGCATACGTTCGGCCAGCACCAGGTTATTCAGCATATCATCAAATGGATTTTCATACATTCGGGTTTCGAAACGCGTGCCTGTAGCGAGAGCCGCTCCCTGGACACAAGCCAGGAATTTTTGGTTACAGCTCGTTGAGATAGGAGCGCTGTTTTGCACGAAGATAGAAACGTGCCATGGTATGGTCTGGAATAATATTGGGAGCGGCACCTCCATTCGAGATGATCCCATGGATGCGCGCATCCGGACGTATCTGCTGGCGTAGGGCATTCAGGGAATTAAAGGTCATCAGCATGGCATCGAGGGCGTTGACGCCTTCCCAGGGTGCTGCTGCGGCATGGGATGGCTTGCCGAAGAACTCGACCTCGAGGGCATCCAGAGCGAGGGATTCAGTGGTGTAATAATAACCTGCATGGGGATGGATCATCAGCGCGGCATCGATTTGATTGAAGGCACCTTTCTGTACCATTACCACCTTGGCGCCATCGGTTTCCTCAGCTGGTGTTCCAATCACCCACACCTCGCCACCCAGCTCACCGATCACCGCGCCTAGTCCAATCCCTGCCGACAGGGCGGAAGTGGCAATGATATTATGCCCACATCCATGCCCCATCCCAGGAAGCGCATCATACTCAGCCAGGAAAGCCACTCGCGGCCCTTGCCCATTACCTCGCCGGGCACAGAAGGCTGTTGATATGCCCACATACTCCCGTTCCACTGTAAAACCATGTTGCTCAAGTGTGTCGCACAGCAAACCTGAGGCGAATTTTTCTTGATAACCCAGCTCAGGGTTATCATGGATGCGGTGTGAGATGGAAAAGATGTTGGCTGATAGCTGAATCAATTGCCTGAAGGATTCTCTTTTGCTGTTGGTTGATTTCCATATTATTTGACCTTTATTTTATATCTTTGTATATGTTGGGCTGCCCGTATACCTCCCGGGTACACGAGCAGCACGTAAAGCTCCCCCAAAGACTAGGGTGAGAATCAATTGTAATTCAATCCCCATGAATAACAATTGGCCTTGGTCTCGCCGAGACCAAGGCTAATTGAGGATAAATTAGAATGGGCCGAATTTGATAATCTGAGCGATAATCACGAAGATAGCGCCCAACACGAACCAGGATCAAGAACAGCGGCCAGTACCACTTGACCCATTTTTCATAGGGTACCTTCGCCAAAGCCAATCCAGCCAACAGATAACCCTGGGTGGGGATGATGATATTGGTAAAGCCATCCGCGAACTGGTACACAAGCACCGCGGTTTGCTGGGTGAGGCCCAGGAGAGTTGACAGCGGTCCCATGATCGGCATGGTCACCGAGGCCATCCCTGAGCCAGACGGGATGATCACCGAGATGATCAACTGTACGATGTACATGCCAATGGCTGAAAGGAAGACCGGCATGCCAGCAACGACGGCTGCCATGCCATGCACGATGGTATGCAGGATAGCGCCATCGCGCAACACCACCAGAATAGCGCGCGCAACACCAACCACCAAAGCGCCGACCACCAGGCTTGCTGCCCCTTCCACAAATGCCTCAGCGAGCTTGCTCGGCCAAAGCCCGCCGATCAACCCACAGACAATACCCATGCTCAAGAACAGGGCAGCGATTTCGTCGATGTACCAGCCATACTTGGTAACGCCCCAGATCAGCAGCACAAAGGTCAGCCCCATCAAAATCAAGGCGATCTTCTGACGCGCTGTGAAGGGTGTCTTTGAGATTAAGTCCACTTTTTCGCGCTTCTGATCCGCCTCATACATGATGCTGCTTTGGGGATTCTTCTTCACCTTGCGCGGCATACCAGTAGATGAACACAAAAGCTACCAGGGTGGTGATGACGTAGATCACGACGCGATATTCCATACCCGGAGAAGATGGGCAAGCCGACGATGCCCTGGGCTACCGCCAGGGTGAACGGGTTCATGAATGCCGCTGAGAAAGCCTGCGCACGGTCCCACCAATGCCAGTGCCAGCCCAATCAGTGAGTCATAGCCCAATGCTATCGCCAGAGGCACCAGCATGGGAATGAAGACCAGCGCCTCCTCCGCCATGCCAAAGGTGGTACCACCAATGCTGAACAAAACCACAATGACGAACAGCAGCGCCACTTCCTTGCCTTTCAAGGCATTGGCTGTGGTCCGAATGCCTGCGTCGACCGCACCGGTAGCCTGGATCATATTAAATGATCCACCGACGATGAAAATGAAGAAGATGATACTGGCAACCTCACCCATACCTTTGGGGATGGCCTGCATCATCTTCCATGGATCAAATCCATTTCGATCCACCGGGTGATAGCTATCCGGATTGATCAACTTGGTGGTATTGCCTTCTGCATCCACCTGGTAATCATACGCATTGGGTGTGATGATCCAGGTCAGGATGGCAGAGATGATAATGAGAAGAAACAGGATCACGTAGACATGGGGAAACTTCTTCATAACAAAACTCCTTTTTTGCTCCTTAGATTTTTTAGTGGGGATACTCCCCACGGATTACAAAGTTTGGTTACAAATATCGTTTGCCAATAAGGCATAAGAAAGCGTTGCCAGGCGCAGCTCCTCGACTGGCACGTATTCGCAGCGTGAATGTGCCACTGACAAGTCGCCCGGTCCAAAATTCAATACCGGGATATGCCCGAAATTACTGATCAACGAGGCATCCGTCCAACCACCAAAGGCCGCTATGCGCGGCTCATGAATGCCAAGCTGTCGTAACACAGCTTGCAGCCCGGTCACCAGTGGATCATCCAGCGGGATATCCACCGGCATATGATCCATGGTCGCCATGTTGCTTTCCATGCGCGTCATCGTTGCGTGGAAATTGGGAATTTCGGCTTCCAGCTCCTGCAGGATCTCAGTATATTCCCCCAACACCCGGTCCAGCTTCTCCATCGGCACCCAACGACGATCCACCTGCAGGATGCAGCGGTCAGCCACAGTGCTGGGCTGTGTGCCGCCCTTGATCACACCAAAATTCATCACTGCCGGGCCAATCAGCGGATGAACTCGGCGGGATAGCTCGGGCATCAATTTTTCTTCCACCCGGCGAATGAAGCGCGCTGCCATGCTGATGGCATTCACTCCCTTCTCCGGCGTACCTCCGTGGGCAGCCTTCCCGATGAACTCAAACTCCAGCCACTCGAGACCGCGGTGACCCGCCATGATGGCTAACCCGGTGGGCTCTCCGACCACGCAGCGATCTGCGGTGGGACCATTGCGCACCAGAATTCAGTGCCCTCCGAGCGATCTTCCTCGTTGATCACCGCGGCAAAGATCACATCACCTTTGAGTGGGATTTTCAAGTCGTGCAGCAGGCGCATGGCAACCATCATGCAAGCCAACGCGCCTTTCATATCCACCGTCCCCCGCCCATACAGTAGCCCATCGCGTACCTGCGGATCGAAGGGTGGAAAATCCATGTTGTAGGCAGGCACTGTATCGATATGTCCATTCAGCATCAAGGAAGCACCGCTGCCTGTCCCTTTCAGCCGGCAAACAACGTTCGGGCGTTCATCCAGGACGGTGACCAACTCTGCCGGTAACCCCCAGCTGGAAAATATCTCCACGATTTTCTCAGCGCAGCGGCGTTCACGGCCTGGCGCGTCGCGATGACTCTCGATGGCGACCAATGCTGAAGTAACCTGAACGACCTCATTGACATCCAGCGCCCTGACCAGTTCCTCAAGCACAGTCGACATAAAGACCTCCTGTAAACAAAGATTTATATAGCCTAGATGGTCCTGTGTCACCGCTAAGTCTGTAGATAAATATTTAATTATTATTGAATAATAAGGAATACAACTGATAAGTAAAATACATTATATGCAATTGTAAATATTAGTCAATAATTAATATTCCATTAATTAATGATGAATGTCACAGAAAACATTGGCCATAGGTTTCAACGCGATCCAAGAAACCATTTACCACAGAGACAATAAAGTAATTGCCAGATTGTTCGTTGCTCGAGGTAAATACCTGACCGAGCTTCGACCTGAGTTTGGCAGGTTTGCAGCCAATGATTGAAAGTGATAGCGCAGCAATAGCCTAAGCAATCGATGTGAATAAAATGTAACTTATCGATCAGCTTGGGGAAAGTTGCAACACAGCCCAGCTCATTCCAGCCTCATCTGCCTGTTCTCTGCACTCATGATCTCATAACGCAGCTTTCCCCCACAAAACTCCTCCACCAAACCCATCACCTGATTGGCAATGGCATGGATCTCCTCCAGCTCCACCGGGGGCAAGCGGTCAATGTTGATCTCGATACTATGCGTTTCCGGCAGGGTGAGGGTGTGGTTGGCTTGCCGCCAGGTCCAACGTCGGGTGAGCACAGTGTTGCCCTCGACGAAGATGACTTCGCCTGGCAGTGGGTGCTCTATTTCGGTAGATCCAAACGGGATGAAGTCTTCATCTCCGGTGGCCAGACGTAGAGAGATATCCTGGGTAAGCTCATCCATGGAGTGACCACCCACCGGTACCAGGTGCTGGAGGGAGACGATGTTGCCAATATCCACCAGGGCATTGATGCTGGGCAATTGATCATTGCGCAGTACCCGCCGGGCCATGGCTTCCACCGATGACCTGAATTCACTGGGTTTGGCACCAAAGGCTTTGTAAGCTTCCCGCCAGGGTTTGATCCGCGGGTGTTCAGCGATGTTATCGATACTGGCCTGTCTGCGTACCGATACCTCAGCCTGACGCAGCATCTCGACCAAACTCTCGGGGGATGGTCCATTATGCACATCGAATGCCAGCACAACACCCCGAGCATAGCCAGGATATTTATCAAATATCTCCTGTGAGATTGAATAGGTTAATCCTGTCATTTAGGTTCTTTCTGCCTACAGCCCACTCAGGCTGGTACCCAAGGGGACGGAGATGCCTTTCAGACGCAGGAATTCCTCCATCGCAAACAGGAAGTCCACCAGGTACTCACGTGTGGCAGCCTTGCCCAGGTGACCCACGCGGAACATCTTGCCTGAAAGCTCACCCAGACCACCCCCGATGGCAATGCTGTGCTGTTCCACCAGCCACTGGCTCATCTCTCCAGCTCGAACTCCGGGCGCCTGCACACCCCGGTGACGATGGGGGAGGCGCATTCATCAGCGACGAACATCTCAAAACCCAGGCTGCGTAATCCCTCGCGTACCGCCTGGCTGGCACGCCGGTATTTCTCAAAATGGGCTTCAAGACCCATACCGACGATCTTCAGTAAACTGGTGCGAAGTGCCAGGATAATATTGGTGGGTAGGGTCACCGGTGTTGGGTGCCATGAACCCCACTCCGTGGCATACTGTCGCCAGGTGCGCAGGTTGAGATACCAACCGTGATTGGTTTGCGAGTGAGCATCCACCAATCCCCATGCACGCGGAGACACGCTGATAAAGCCGATGCCGGGTAGGGCTTCCAGACACTTGTTGGGGGTGGTCACACAGATGTCAATCCCCCACTCGTCCACACGCACATCCGCACCGCCCAGAGAGGAGACAGCATCCACTACCACTGCTTTACCGGCTTCACTGGCCAGCATGGCTAGCTCTCGCAATGGGTTCATAACCGTGGTACCGGTTTCGTGATGTACCAGTGCCACAGCTTTTGCATCCGGATGCTTCCTGAGCAGCATGTTCAAGTCTTGCGGATCGAGCGGTTTACCCAGGGGGGCACTCAGGGTGATGGTATCCATACCATACCCCCTGGCGATGTGTGCCAGGCGCTCACCGAAGAAGCCATTATCCCCCACGATGATCTTTTCGCCAGTAGCCAGCAGGCTGCCGATGGCCATGTCCATCAGTGACGATGCTGGCCCGGGTACAAAGAATATCTCATTTTCAGTCTTGAACACTTGTTTGAGTAGCCCCTGAGTCTCGTTGTAAATCTCCATCCACTCAGGACCGTAATGACGGATAACAGGGGTTGCCAGGCTCGCCAGAACATCTTCATCCACATCACCTGGCCCAGGGGTATAAAGCTTGAGATGTTTGGTCATTTCATTCCTCACCATTCACTCGCACCAGCTCCACATTTGCCAGCTGCAGGAACTCGAGGGTGTTCTCGTCGATGCGGTATTCCTGATCATAAACAATACGCACCACCCCAGCATTGATCAGCATCTTGGCGCATTGGATGCAAGGGAAGTGGGTTACGTAACACGTGGATCCTTTGGTGCTCACCCCATGCAGGGCAGCCTGGATGATGGCATTGGCTTCAGCATGAATGGTGCGCACACAGTGGCCCTCCACCATCAGATGACCGGCTTCATCACAATGCGGTAATCCGGCTGGCGAGCCGTTGAAACCGGTGGTCAGAATGCGCTTTTCCAGCACCATCACCGTACCTACGAAGAGCGCGGTCACAGGTGCTCCGCAATGCCACCACATGTGCAATTTTCATGAAGTAATTATCCCATTCTGGTCGCATACTCTTCCCTCTCCATCGATAAATTGGATGACAATATTGTGGTAATTGTAAGATTGTCTGCCTCGAATTGCAAGAGCGGTAGGATGCCATTATAATCATCCTAGCTTATCCGCCATGCACATTCCATTCCGTCCCATCGCCCGCCTGCTCACCCGCACTCTACACCCCGCCCCAAGGGTGGACATTTCGGCAATAGAACCTTTCATAGCGAGAATAAGGCAGGTAGAACAAGGACAGGGGGTGTTAATCACCGCTAACCACTATTCTGCGCCTGATTTTCAAGCCTGGTGGATAGCCATTATCATCAGTGCGGTCATCCCAGAGAATATTCACTGGGTGGTAACTTCCGGGTGGGAGGATTCCGGCTGGCTCACTGGTTTTACGCATTGGTTATTCCCACGTGGGGCGAGGATACTTGGCTTTACGCCTATGCCTGCTATGCCCCCTGATCCGGCTGAAGTTGAACAACGGGCGTTAGCTGTCCTGAAGGTGCTGCACTATGCAAAGCATTCCAGCCAGCCGGTGATCGGACTGGTACCTGAGGGTGGGGATTCTCCAGGTGGTGTGCTTGGTAAGCTACCTCCTGGTGCTGGGCGGTTCATGCAACTACTCAGTCAGTCCTGCTCACTGGTGTTACCGGTGGGGGTATGGAAGGACGGGGCTCGAATAAACCTGAAATTTGGTCATGGGTATCAGTTGAAGGTTCCAGCCAGGCTATCAACTGATGAGCGTGACAGGCTGGTGGGGGATAGTATCATGCGCCATATTGCCTTATGCTTGCCTGAGAAGCTGCGAGGGCATTACCAGTAAGTACATTGTGCGACAAAGCGGTGTAGGTTTATATCCCTATTAAAGAGACTATTCCCTGGGTTACTGCTCACTCAGAGTGAAGTCGAATTATAAATAAAAACCCCAAGGGCTGAACCGAAAACCCTTAGGGTTTATTTCCATAAGAATAAAGACCTTAATAAATATCAGCAAAATGCTCGATAAAATGCTCATAGGAATTGCTGGCGATCACCTGCCAGGGTTTCCAATCGGCAGGCATCTCCTGGAAAAACCTGGCTTCATTTAGCTCTTCATTACGAACCGATTGGAGCTGATCCAAAAGGTCAGTATATTCCTGCTGTTCCTGCCGCCAGGCTTGAAGCAGGCTCATGGACTGACCCTCAGTAAGGATGTGCGCATTGCGCTCGTCGACCGGCAATGTCCACCAGGGTGAGCCAACCAGGGAACGGAGCTGCAGCATTTCAACCATTTCATGTTCATACCATGCCACATGATATAGGACATCGCGCAGACTTAATTGACCAGGGACGCGCGGTCGAGAGGTGCCAAAAAGGTCAATACCTTTCCATTTTTCAAACCACAACTGCCGTCCATTTTTCAATGCATTTAGGAATTCTGCTTTTGTCATAGTCTCAATTTTACTATGATTTCGAGTATGACGTAGAGAATTATGCCGAAGAGTTGGGAGGTTTACTCTTTGATCGATCTCAGGTACAGGAAGCTGGTGATGATGCCCCATAGAAAAAGAGCCAGGAATAAACCCAGGCAGCTCAGGGCATACTCTTCCACATTTGGCAAAGTGGTGTAGTAGAGGATGACCGCCCCAATTGCCGTGCCCAGGCCTACTACCAGGAAGCGCTTACCGGAATAGGCATTGACCTTGTACCAGAGCTGTGGGTTATTCTGTGTGGAGGGCACCCTGAAGCCATATAGGCCATTGGGTGGGATTTTATGCAGGATGAGTGGGACGGACAAACCTGCCAGGACGAGCCCACTAAATGAATAGAACGCCAACAAGATTAGCATTGAGTGATATTATCTCACTGTTTCTTTACCAGCACCTTCTCTAACAGCAAATTCCCCATACTCTTCACCTTACATATTACGTTTCTCATTCAGAGATTCCAGCAAGGCGTGCGCATCCTTTAAATCGGGTGTATCAAACCCTTCAGTGAACCAGTTATAAACCTCAGCCAGTACTCGTTGAGCTTCTTCCAGACGGTTCTGGTTCTGCCAGAGGCGTGCTAGGCTCATGGCGGCCCGCAGCTCGAGGGTTTTAGCTTCCTGCTCGTGCGCGACCTGTAGCGCATGGCAGAAACAATCTTCCGCATCTTCTTCATTATTCGAAGATTGAAGCAGAAGCATCTCCCCTTTTACACGCAGGGTTTCTGCCTGGTAGAAGCGTTCTCCGGTCTCTTCGATGAACTCCTCTGCTTGCTGGAGTTGTTGAGCAGCCTTTTCAATCTGACCGTCCCGGAGGAATGCTTCAGCTTGAAGGGTGAAGTGCATGGAAAGCATATTTCGGGTTCCGATGACCTGGTAAGCTTCCATTCCTCTAGACATACTTGACAGTCCAGTTTCTAGCTCTCCAACTTGAACCTGATATAACCCTCGGTAGAATTCATCTTCCGCAGAAAAAAGGGGTAACGAGTGCTGTGCCAACAACAAAGAGCAGGATTGCATGAGATCGAAGGCTCCTTCTGGGTCTCTCATCAACAAGTGCAGGAAAGCCGTGAGTTGTTGGGCGAATAATTGACAATCTGGATCGTCTAACTTCTGACCCAGGTCGATTGCTTGCTGGCAGCGCCTCAGAGCTTTTTCGGGGTAGCCTAACAGCCATAACGTCCAGGAAGACCAGGTGAGGCAGGCAATCCCCGGGTCTGATCCATAAAAATGATGTACCTCGCCGTGCTTGAGGGGATCGTAAAAGGCGATCATCTTGTCGAATTTCGATAAGGCTTCGCTTAATTCTCCCAACCAAAGCAAGTTACAACCAGATACCCAATTCATCATGTGGATGAGGAGATCATCCCCGCTGCTTTCAGTTACACGAACCCCTTGAGTAACCATCACCAGTGATTTCTGGTACTCTGCGCGCATGAGGTAATACGGCGGCTAAAAGAAAAAATATGGGAAATAAATCTGGTTTCTGGGGGATGTTGTTCAGGAGCTGCACTGACCTGCTGCAAACTACACCCAAATCCGGAGAGGCATAACCGCGCCAGCATTAAAGGCGCATTCAGACTCGTCAGAAGCTCCAATTCCAGCAGGTCTTTCTCAACCGTATCCGGTTGGCTCTCCAACAAAAAGAGTGCTTTTTTTAGATGAAGGATCGCGTCTTCAAAGCTTGCCAGGTGGGTAGCATCGTTGACCGGCAAGATGAAGGTAGTGGATCGCCTTAAGCGGGATGCTGGCTAACTCAAAATGGTAAGCCAGCTGCACTGCGATCTCATCCAGCAAGCTGGAGTATTGTTCTTCCAAGGTGTTGCCAACTCGCTCATGCAATCGTGTGCTCTCGACTACATCGAGCTGGTTATACAGGTATCTTTGAAAAAGGATGTGGCGGAAGCGATAACGGGACAGTCTAACTCCATTTATGCTCCTGCTGCTCTCCCCCTGGATCAGCTTGTAACGGCGGTCCAGATCAGCACCCAACCGCATTAAAACTTGCTGTTCATCGATCCCTAGAACTTTCGTGGCCACTTCCGCGGTAAAACGCTCTCCTTCAATGCTGGCTGTCTGAAGAAAGTCCAGGTACGGTCTGGGCAGCTGCCGCAGACGTTCGGCAATGGCTGCTTCCACTCTCGGAGGCAAGCGATTCCAGTTCAGGGATGGAGAAACCACCCATTCTCCCTGCTGGTTTTTGATCAGATCTCCCCGCTCCTGCATGCCGTATAGCATTTCTACGGTGAAGAGCGGGTGGCTGTGGGTATATCGGAATAAATCTTCTCGGAAAGTTTCCTCGAACCGATTGGGTTCAAGGTCGAGGTATGCATCGATGAAACTACGCTCCTCCAGATCATCCAGGTTGATGAGGATATCCCCATGCGATAAACGAAGCTCGTTGACCATTGTCGCCAGGGATGGAGCACCGATGCTAGAGGATGTAAGCTCTTCGATGGGTCGGAAAGCCCCGATGATCAGAATTCGAGCGCTTTTAAGCTCTCGTGAAAGGTGAAATAGCAGCGCCAGTGAAGATTGGTCTGCCCACTGCAGGTCATCCAGGAACAACAGCAGGGGCACCTGGCGGGTAATCGCAGCTAATACCTGCCAGTACTGCCGAAACAGGTCTTCTTGGGAAGGGGGAGGTCCTCCCGCTTGATGTTCGGCTATCAGTCGCAGCCTGGCTAACCAGGACGGATCATTTGGGGCAATTATAGAAGCGCGCTGGACTAGAGGCAACCCCGGAACAAAGGTGCCGATCAATGCCGGGCCATCCTGCACCAATGCACGCGCAGAATATGCAGTCAGGAGCCACAAGCGGCGGGCATGGTCCTGGGTGATGGAACCGGCTTCCCAGCGGTGCTCCACCTGACCGGTAAGCATTTCTAATATTTCCCTAAAAGGCAGGTATGGATCACCTGAGCCAAAATAAGCATGGCTGTTTCCCCAGGCAGCCGCCAGGGCAGGGTGTCTCTCCAGGGCTTGATGGAAAAATTCCTGGACTAGGGCGGTCTTACCCTGCCCTGGACTGCCGGTGACCAGCAAGAGCTGGCCTTTCCCAGCCATGGCTAGATCAAGGGCTTTGTGTAAGCGGCTTAATGCAGGTTGGCGGGAAACAAAGCGGGAACGTTCCACCGGCAGGGAGGTTGAGCGGCGTAAAAAGGCAGGTCGGACGGGAGGCGCAGATAATTTATCCTGAAGGATTTGATCGTACAGCCGCCGGGTTTCCTGGTCAGGCTCAATGGACAGTTCAGTAGCCAGCGCCTGGCGGCAAGCATCATACTGCGCTAAAGCCACACTGCGCTGCCCGGTGAAGTATAGGCAACGCATTAACCGGCGGTGCGCCTCTTCTCTCCATGGATCCAGCTGGATCTGCCGTTCTGCGAAGGAAATAGCCTGCTGGTAATCACCCGAAAGCTCACAATCACTGGCTAATCTATAGAAGACCTGGTATGCCAGGCGGTCGAGGTGCTCGCGCTTCAGCAGCACCCATTCTTCAAAAGCGATGCTGTCCGGGATCGAAAAGCCTTCCAAAAAGCTGCCACGGTAGAGGTCTGCTGCCTGCTCTAGGCTGTGAATATCCAACAGACTCTGCTGAGCAAGCGAACAATATCGCTCGAAAGCGCTCACGTCGATTTTGTAGCTGCTATTTATGTTAAATTGTATCGTCTGGGGATGGATATCAAGGTGGGCAGGTTGTGCCGAACGGTCCCCAATCACTTTGCGGAGATTGGATAAGGCATAACGCAGGTTGCTTAGGGCGGTGGATTCCGGAAACTCCGGCCACAACAGGGCGGCTAATTTCCTGCGCTGATGAGGGCGGTCTGATTCAACGGTAAGATAAGCCAACAGGGCGCGCACCTTATTGGATTCAAAACCTGCCAGTGGCGTTTCCCCTTGGGTAACCTGAAAAGACCCAAGCAGGCGGATATTGAGCAGGTCCGTCGTTACCTCCCTGGTTGCACAACAGCCTGAAAATCAACCGGTAAACCGATTGTATCATTTTTCATAGGTTGACGATACATATTTCGTTTACCCACGATTTCCCCACGCTTACGATATACAATTTTTCTAGATCTGGTTCCCTAACCTAACTATTTAGCCAGAAGATACACTGAAGAATTGTAGTCTGCTGACCTGATAGCAAAGACATGCCATCGGGATCGATATTCATGTGGAATCCCTGGAAGGAGGTGATAAACACGAAAAAGGAATTCTATTATGCGTAAAAGTAAAATTTTCAAACCAATCAGATACTCAAAGGAGGAAAAAATGAACCACAATAAATTTGTTATTCGAGCAATTTCCTTTATACTGGTCACGCTTGTGGTGGCTGGGTGTGCCGTACCCACAGCCACACCCTGCCCAACCGCTGTACCGTAATCTTGCCCGACCGCTGCTGTGCAAGAGTGCCCCACTGCTGCCGTCCAATCATGCCCAACACTCTGGCGCAGGCACCTCCCACTCCAAATGCATGGCGACCGGGATACACGGGTGACATTCCGACGAACGTCATCTATCACTTTTGATCCTGGAGATAAATGTTCCATGAAGGTAATTACTCCAACAGCCGGAGTCATTACAGTCCGTTGTGGAATCGTTGTCAATACGAAATTGTGGTAAATGACCAAGCGCATCTGAATTATTTAGTGTATGGCCGGGACGCTAGCCCCAGGACATACCATCGCAGAAGTAGAAGATATAACCGACTAAATCCTAACACACAGGTACCACCACCCATGGTGACGGATCATTATAGGGATATTGTCAATCCAATGACCAGGACTTTCATAATGCTTCAGTTGACTTATTACTGGGGTCCAATTTACTTTTCTGTCATGGTTACAGAAGGTCCGGTAGCGTCAGGTAATCGCGCTCATTTGGTCCCCTGGTGGTGCCCACGAAATAAGAAGTATTAGCATGATTAGGGTGCAATTGTTTGAACGGGCATTATGGCCTTATGGATATACGATGCGAGTGCTGTATGATTGATCACTCCGGAAGACCCTGAGTGCTAGCGGATCGGCGAGGGAGGTGACTGCACCGATCCCGTAGAAAATACACCGAAGGTGCATTTGCCAAGCAGATGAGGGAAGCCTGGTCAGGATATTACCAGGCTTTCCCCGGCTTGCCAATACAAAACAATCCACCGCTCTAGACGGACACAATATAGGCTGCGAACGGACATGAAGACATGATCACAAAGGAAATGGGATACCGTTCTTTCCTGCTCCGCTTGTGGTTCGTTAAGCAAAATGGTGAGCTTGCCTGGCGGGCTTCTCTGGAAAACCCGCGTACCGGACAAAAGCATATCTTCTCTAGCCTGGATGCTTTGCATGAATTCCTGACGTGATCTGGGGCAGGTTTTGGAAAGCGAGATGGAGGAGGAAGACAGGTTATAGTGCCTGCTTGGATCAGGAAGAGCGGTCGCTGGGGAAATGCTAGGCAAAAAAATATTCGCTAGAGGCATTTGGACAGCGCCGTAATCAGACCGATCACACATTACTTGCCACCACCAGCTCCACAGGCAATCCCCACATGCTTTTAAGCTGATGTTGCTGGATAGAAAAACCTGCTTTTTCGATGATTTCCCGCGCATTAATAGGTCGGCAGTCCACGTAGGAGGGGATTTTCTCGTGGAACCATTCGTATAGCCGTACAATCGTTCCAGGTTGCTCGGTTTTTAGCATACAGACCACACCTAATCGACCGCCAGGTTGTAGCACCCGCTTGCATTCCTCCAGCACTTGAGGAATCTCGGGGGTGTCAAATAGCTCCAACGTGAAGCAGATGAATAGGGCAGAGAATGCATTATCCGCGTACGGCAACAATGAACCATCCCCGATCAACAAGCGAACACGTCCTTCATATCCGGCTTTCGTCAGCCTGTCCTGCGCCACCTGTAACATGCCGCGTGAGAGGTCAAGACCGTAAACGTTGCCTGATTCTCCAACCTTATGGCAAATTTCCACCAGGCCTTTTCCTGTTCCAGGACCCATCTCCAGGACGGTCTCTCCGGCGTTAATGGTCAGCATTTCCAGACCCAGATGCATGAACTGGTTTTCGCTCGAGCCTGCCAGCCAATCGTAGATATGGCTCAGGCGGTCGTATGATTTTTTTGCTATGCTTTTTGGGCGCTTCACCCGGCTGATCTGCATATACTATCAACCTCGCCATTAACACATTCATTCATCAAACAATAATTGCCGGTAGATAAAAGACCAGAACAACACCAAGGACAGAAATTACATTAAGGAATTTCATTACCATCTTATCATCCAAAGCGATTTTTTCATGTGATAGGCAATCAGTAAATCGATGGATCATCTGAATGTCATATTCAGAGGATTTTAGCGTGCTTACTTGGTGTACGTTGTGTCCTTAGTGGTAATCTTTTTTTACCCATCATGCTTGAATCTCAATCCGATTACGCCCGCCACGCTTGGCACGGTACATGGCAACATCAGCCTTCTCGATGAACCTCGCCAGGCTGTCCCCGTCCTGATATTCGCTTGCCCCCAGGCTGATGGTCAGGTGTTTGCAATGTGGAAAGCTATGATTATTAACCAGACTACGCAGCTTCTCCGCCAAATTGGCTGCCCCGGACAGGTTCGTATCGGTGAGCAGCAGGATGAGTTCATCCCCACCCCATCTACCCAGATAGTCGGTGGAGCGTTTGTTGCTGTTCAGTAATTGGGCGAGCCTGATCAAAACGTGAGTCTCCGGTGTTGTGCCCAAAGTTGTCGTTAATCTGCTTGAAGAAATCCACATCGATCATCAGTAGAGCTAATGGATTTTTAGAGCGCTTTGTAGCGATTGATGGCATCGCCAATCAGCTGTTCCATAAATGTGCGGTTGAATAATCCAGTCATTCCATCTTTGATGGCCATGCTTTTCAACTTTTCGTTCGATCGTTGCGCTAGCAGCTCGTGCTGCATGGTATAGCTTTGCATGTATAACAAACAACCTGCCAGCCCCGCATACTGAAGCACTGATAACACTGAAAAAAGCCCATGACTCAAGCCGGTGATATTCACTATCCTGGAATGCTCCCAAGCGCATGCTGCCAACATCATAGAGCAGAAAAAGGAGCACACAAATTCCGAGCACGCCCACTACTTTCTGACGATCCTCGAAACCGAAAATCATAATGGGGATCAAGAGTGCAAAGCATAAACCCTGGCGTGCCAGTAGATAATTTAGTGGGTGATCCAGGCTACCCGAAGACAGCTCAAGCAAGGTATAACCTAGGATGATGACCGCAGGGGCATAGGCGAACAGCTTTTTCGACCACTCTACGTGCCTTGCCCCATTAAAACCAAGGATCAGACAAACCGTTATTACTCCGCTGATCAGCAAGCTGAATGGATGACCAAAACCCATCAAGAGAAGTACGAAAGTCCCTGGAAATGCCAACAGGAGGCTGATAAAAGATACCCGGTTGATCAGTGCCAGATTTTTCTTTTGGTAGAACGGCATCTCAGGTCTGATCCCCAGCTCGAATATCCAGCTAACACATGCATGCATAACATCCAGCGTGGATGATAATCGTGCTGAGATTTGCTTCATTCGCGGCGATAGGTTCAGGTCTTCTGCTGGGAGGTAGTGGTTAATATTATTTCTCCATTCCATGTTATCGGACTCCAGTTTAGAACTGATTTGGCCACAGGCTGCTCCATGCTCCCCCGGCATCATGAAGCACTCCCGTGGCCCGCTGGGGAGGATGCAAGAACTATGCTAAGAGGGTCTGATGTGGGAATAAGTAATGCTGCGTGCGAGAAGTATTCGCACACAGCTGTCCTGCATGATCAGCTACATTTGGTTGGGGATCATTGAGGGACCCCAGTAAATTAAATGATGAGGCAACAATAACCGTAGAGACTTTGATAGGACTTTAAGGTAAGTATTGAAAATCAATTGCGCCCAATAAATCTATTTATCGAACAGTCAACACCTCTCCCAACTTCATGAAATTATGTCCGATTTGGTAGAGTCATTATACAAGGGAGGTGGGGGGCTTGACTAGACATAAAATTATTGTATAGTAAGAATAAAGACAAGCAGGTTGGGATTTTTACGAATCTACGGAGGAGGTTTAGATGATGTCTTCTGCATCTATTATGGGATATGCAACCATGGCAGTGGGTCAACCGCTTGCTCCATTTAAGTATGATCCACCGATAGTGGGAGCGAACGACGTCCGGGTTTCCATCACTCACTGCGGTATATGTCACACTGACATCCAGGCGATTGATGAGTTCTATGATATAAGCTACAGGTATCCATTTGTTCCTGGCCATGAAATTGTCGGATATGTTTCACAAGTGGGCAGCGCAGTATCCAACCTGAAAGAAGGCGATCGGGTGGGCATTGGTTGGCAGGGTCGCTCATGCATGAAATGCGAGTGGTGCTTGAAGGGTGAGGAACAGCTGTGCCTAGATATCGTCAATTCAGCGACATGGTACCCCTATGGGGGCTTCTCAACCTCTGTTGTGGTGGACCATCGTTTTGCATATCCACTACCAGAGGCAATGCTCTCAGAAGCTGCAGCCGTGCTCATGTGCGCCGGGATAACAGTTTACGCCCCATTAAGTGCATACTCAGGGCAACGCTCGCAGAAGTTAGCTATTATGGGTGTAGGAGGACTAGGTCACCTTGCGATCCAGTTTGCCCATGCGCTCAATTACGAAGTAACCGTCTTTTCATCCTCGCCAGGTAAGCAAGGACAGGCACTTGGATGGGTGCCGATGACTTTATCGTTTCGAGCGATCGAGACGGATTTCGGAAGCACATTTTCTACTTTGATCTTGTGCTATGCACCGCGTACGGGTCAGATCGATTGGAATATACTGCTAAATATCCCGAAGAAGGCAGGGAGAGTTGTCCTGGTCAGCTTTCCAGACATGTCAATGAACCCAACAGACTTGGTGGCGCATAACTTGTCCATTACCGGATCATTCATAGGGAATCGAGCCACCATGCGGGAGATGCTGGCATTTGCACAAGCAAATCACATCTCACCTAAGGTCGAGATCATGCCAATGGCTGAAATTAACCAGGCAATTCAAAGGGTTAGAGAGAATAAGGCGCGCTATCGGATCGTCCTAGTGAATGAATGTACTAGTGGATAAATAGACCCAGACCAAACATGGACGCACCTGGAATATACCAGCTGTGAGTTCAGAAGTCAGTTTTTATCTAGCTGTATGTGTAGGAATGGCGCTTAGGTAATTCTTTAGGATAACCAATCCAATATCCTATGCCACAAACCAATCAGGGGCAAGAACCAGGGTTTGCCGTTGTATAAACCCATTGGTGCGTTGGGGAAAGGATAGGCATTATACGGCAGCTCTGTAACCGTACCATCCACGATAGCATCTGCCATGCGCACACCCAGGTGAGTGCCAAGTGCCACCCCATGTCCCGCAAAGCCGAGGGCGTAGTAAATGCCATCCAGCTGACCAGCGTGGGGCATCTGGTCGAAGGCAAAGTCCAGCGTCCCGCCCCAGGCATACTCCACTTCGCGTGTCCTTTAACTGTGGGAAAACGTGGATCATCTCGCGTGCGGAGGATCTCAGCACTTGAGCGAATGGTTGAATCGGTTTCCGGGAAGAAAGCTGCCCGTCCGCCGAAAATCATCCGGTTATCAGCAGAGAGGCGGAAATAGTTGAGGAAGTGCTTGTAATCGAACACCATCCGGTTATGGGGGATAAGCTGGCGAGCCAGGCTTTCAGGCAGGGTTTGGGTGGCAATGATATAGGAGCCAATCGGGATGATACGGCGGCGTAATTGGGGTGTGGCCGCTCCGGTGTAGCCGCCGGTGGTCACCAGGACCTGACCGGCGACCAGCTCTCCACGTTGGGTCTTAAGCTTGTAACCACCGGTGATTTTCTCAATCTGGATCAGCCGGGCTGCGGGGGTAAAGAACAGCTCCAGCCCTTTCAGCCGCATTTGCCAACCCGACCACGTACTGCGCCGGGTTCAACCCTGCGCTGATCTCGTCCACCAGACCGCCATAGTAGACCTCCGAGCCAATCTCACTCTGTAGCTCACGCCTGGGGACGGGGCGAGTTTCATGATTGAAATGTTGCGCGTACCATTCAGCCTCTCGCTGGAGGGCTTCATAGTGGGCAGGTTTATTGGCCACCAGCAGGTGACCGGTGCGGATGAATCCACAGTCAATCTGCTCCTGGCTGATAATCTGCTCAACGGTTGTAAGCGAGGCCAGTGAATCATCGAATAACTGGCGGGTCAGGTCGCGACCATACCTGGCCTCGACTACCTCAGCATCCAGCTTGAGGCCTGTAGAGGGCCATACCACCATTGCGCGAGCTCGCTCCCCATCCGATTGTCTCGGCTTCCAGCACTGCTACGTTCACCCCACGTCTTGCCAGCTGGCGTGCGGCTGACAAACCCGGAATGCCTGCCCCAATCACAACCATGTCCACTTTCGAGATCAGGTGGTCCGATCTTCACCCGTCGGCATTTCTGTTGTATCGTGCCAAAAAACCTTTTCTTTTATGGTCATCCCCGATTTTCCTCAAGAAATTATGCTATTTGCCTGCATAAAACGGAATAGATCATGGATATAGCATTTTGACCATGAAATACTACCCACATATTCTACTTTACAAATATCTGGAAGGCAAAATTACAGTTCATGGGCAGATTCCCATAATTTATCCGCATAATCCATGATTACATCCAGCATCGCCAATTTGAAGCGCCACTCAGCTGGGATGCCCTCCTCACCATAATATGCCCCTGCCAGCTGCCCATAGATGGCTCCTGTAGTATCCGCGTCATCACCCAGATTGACTGCCATCAAGACACCCTCTCGGAATGAGTTGGAATGGTGGAATGCCCACAAGGCAGCTTCCATCCCACGCACTACATACCCACTACCTTGGATATAAGGAGGTTCTTTTTGCGTGAAAGATCCATTGGCGACTTCCAAAATGCCAGGCTCGAGCCGTGCAAGCATTTTGGATGATTCTGCATCCGGGAACTGCCAGGTTCGGGGTGGTGCCAACAACACCTCCTTGGCCTGCCCATGCAGGGCCCCCAACAACAGGGCCCCATAATAGCGGCAGGCATCGACAGCTTGCAGGCTGGCATGGGTGGTGCGTGAAGAATTCAGCGCATTTTTCGAGCACGAGCTCTGGATGACGGCAATAGAACATCGGCACAGGTGCCAGGCGCATCAAGGAACCACTGCCTGATGTATGAGGAGCATCAGGCCCGGGATAGGGTTCATGGGTGCGTTCGAAGCGGTGCAACGCGGCACACGTGGTGATACCGATATCAAAGCAACGACCATTGGATGAGAGATAACCCGTGCGGTACCAGCGCACGTAGTGTTCGAGCTGGTCTATCGGGTCAAATTCACCTTTTTGGATCAGGCTTTCTGCCAGGCAGAGCGCCATGGAAGTATCGTCGGTCCACTCACCTGCTGCAAGGTTGAACTTGCCTCCTCCAACCATATCGGTCAGCGGGATAAAACTTCCCGGTGGCATGAACTCAACCGTCGTACCCAGCGCATCGCCTACTGCTAAACCAAGCAGGCAGCCACGGAAGCGGGAACGAGATAATTGAGAATTTATATCTTCATGCAAAATTAATGCAACCTTTCGGGGTTAAGAGCGTTAATACTATAGCTGGGTTAAGTTTAGTAGGATAAGGAGAAAGATTATGGCACCCGAATCAAGAAAACTTTATCGTAGTCGCAACAACCGCATGATTGCCGGTGTATGTTCAGGCCTCGCAGAATTCTTTGGAATTGATGCAACCGTTGTCCGTTTGGTGTTCGCTGCTGGTGCGTTACTTGGATTTGGCTCGTTCATCCTCGTCTATCTGGTTATGTTCGTTGTCGTACCAGAAGAACCCATTTAACAGATCTCAGCTGTTTTTCCGCAACATCCGCATCCCGTTCAGCGTCACCAGTAAAGACGCGCCCATATCGGCAAATACTGCCATCCAGAGCGTCGCCCAACCAGGTAAAGTCAGCAGTAAGAAGGCTGCCTTGAGTGCCAGGCTGAAGGCGATGTTCTGTTTAATGATCATTTGAGTCCGGCGGGAAGTTTGAACTGCTCCAGGCAGATGGGTCAGGTCATCCTGCATCAAGACTACGTCGGCAGTTTCCATGGCTTGGGCTGTGCCTGCCCCACCCATGGCAATACCCACGTTGGCAGCTGCCAAAGCCGGGGCATCATTCACCCCATCTCCAACCATCACAACATACTTATGGATGGCTTGCAAATCACGCACAGCATCCAGCTTATCTTCAGGCAAGAGGTTTGCACGTATCTCGTCCAGACTGCCTAATGAGAGGGCGACCTTGTCAGCCACTGATGGGTTATCCCCAGTCAACATGACCGTATGGATATGAGGGTCGATGGCTTTCAGCTGCCGTAGTGCCTCCGAACTCGTCGGGCGGACAGTGTCAGCTACGCTCACAAAACCAAGCAAGTAATCATCTTTGCCAACCAGCATTACCGTTTGACCTATGTCAATGGCAGTTTGGATATCTGCATGTAATTCCTTGTCGAGTGATTCATCACGGGCATGGAACAGGTCATGACTACCCACCAATATACGACTGCCATTGGAGAACCCCTGCACACCCTGTCCTGCCAGGGATTGCACCGATTCTGCTGCCGGGTAGGAGTGAGTGAGCTGCCGGGCTCTGGCTTCAGCCATAATGGCTTGAGCCAGTGGGTGCTCAGACCGGCTCTCCACTGCGGCTGCCAAAGCCAGCATATCATCACATGCCGGGCAACGCAGTGCGTCTGGCACGCAATCCACCGACCTGGCTTGGGTGACGATGGGGTGACCGATGGTGAGCGTGCCGGTCTTGTCAAATGCAAACAGTCGTGCCCGTGCCAGTACATCAAGAAAGGCGCCTCCCTTGACCAGCACGCCGCGGCTTGCCAGGGAGGTCAGCGAGCTGACCATGGTGACTGGGGTGCTGATGACCAACGCACATGGGCAGGCGACAATCAATAATGCCAATGCCCGGTACAGCCATCCATGGATGCCATTCGTATCCAGAAATGGGGCATGAAAGAACAGAGGTGGAATTATCGCCACGAATGCTGCCAGGAAGACGACTGCTGGTGTATACCAGGCAGCGAAACGGTCAATAAATCGTTCGACGGGTGCGCGTTGGGCTTGAGCTTGCTCTACAAGGTGAACGATGCGGCTGATGGTTGAATTGGTTGACAGTTGGGAGACCGTAACCTCAATGACGGAATCACCGTTTAGGGTGCCAGCATAGACCTTATCGCCAGGAGCTTTGCTGACCGGGATCGATTCACCCGTGACGGGTGCCTGATTAACCAGTGAAATGCCGCTGGTAACGTGACCATCGACAGGGATGCGCTCGCCTGGCCGTACAATGACTCGCTCACCGATGGCCACCTGATCGACAGGCAGGGTGGTCTCATGCTCACCACAAATAGGGCAGGGACCGCCTGTGTAACCCTCTTGTCCCATGTGCTCATCACAATCGATGCATGCACGCATCACATGTGCTACTTCAGGCTTCAAGGCAAGCAGATTGTGGAGTGAGTTGCGTGCCCGCTCAGCTGTGTAACCTTCCAGGCTTTCACCAATCGCGAACAGCATGATGACCGTGGAAGCTTCACCCGTCTCACCAATCAACAGGGCACCCACTGTCGCGATGATCATCAACAGGTCAATGGTGATTTGCCTGCCGATAATGAGTGCCCTCAGACCACGGTTGGCAATTGGGTACCCTGCAAGGCATGCTGCTGCCAGCTGTAAACCAATTTTAACCCCCTGGCTGAGGTTAGACCCATTGAACAATGAAAAAAGGATGGACAGTAAGAGCAGGATGACACCCAGGAGAGCCAGGCGGGTTTGCGTGGATGCATAAAGATAACCGAGAAAGCCTGGAAGCTTTACTTTATTACCTCCAGTTTGTGATACCTTCGCTGCTGATTCGTTCTCACCCAGCAGACCAGGCACGTCTGCTTTATAACCCAGAGCTTCTACGCGTTGGATGATGTCCTGGGGATTAAAGCTGCCATGTGCTTCGAGTATACCGGTGGTGTAATTGACATTTACCTGGTCAACCCCCTGAATCTGTGCCAGGCTACGTTCCAGGCTTAACGCGCAATCTGCGCAGTCCATCCCTTGAATGGAATATTTTATTTCTTGTGGATCAGCTTGCATCAATAATAAACCTTCCAACCAGCAATCGCCAATAAAATCGCCCGCATCAGCCAGGCATCTTCATGTGCCCGTCGATAAGCGATGATCTCAATATCGATCCCTAACAAGCGGGCTGCCTCTTCAAGTGTATAGCTCAGCAGAGCACCGCTGTGGGAATCGCGGACGTTTCTGTAACGGGAAAACAAGTCCATCAGATTAAAGAAATTATCTGTATCCAGAACCCAGCGATTGTGGTTATTCTGATATGAATTTTGTAGTGCTAGCAACTCGCTGGAAGTGTCATAAACACATATGATCTTCCTCAACAGAAGCTCCTCGATCTCGGGCAGGATCTCTGCCCATCTGGGAGCAGAATCAACCATCTCGTCGGTGATGCCGTGTACATCAGTGGCATCTGGGCGTATGTGTCGTTTGGGCTTAACCAGCGCATCCATCAGTGGTTTACCCGCGCTATCCAGGATGGCAATTTCAACAACTTCCGATAGCTCGGCTGCACCAGTGGTCTTGCTATGCAGGAACAATGGTCTACGCTGGAGCAGGTTGCGGGCTTCGAGTTGTGCTTCTAATAAGCTCATAGGTCAGTAATTAGCCGTCAGCGGTTAGTAATCGCAATTAGTGACATGTCCTTGTAGATGTACAAAAATACATCACACACTTTCTGCTATATGATGTAACAGCGCTCGTGTCAGCAAACAGTCATCGACCGCACGATGCGCATTGGGCAACCTGATTCCACATTGCCTCCCAGCGATTTCCAATGATTGGTAGCGGAAAGACTTATGGTAGGGATCCCAATCGCCATAAAACCGGGCGTATAGCTTCATGATATCGAAGAAATTAGCGTCGGGTAATGCCCAGGTCATCCACGAACGGTTGTGCGACTGCTTGATTAAACGCAGGTCAAACTCAACATTATACACCCCAATCTTCCTGCCCAAAAGCACGGCCTCTGCCTGTGGCCAGACCTGCTCCCAGGTGGGAGCGCTGGCAAGCATCTCGTAGGTGATCCCATGCACACGCCCCGCGGCTGGATCGATCTTCCCTCGCGGTCGGATCAGCTGGTCAAAAAGCGTTTCTCCCAGGTCATCAATAATGCCAATCTCAATCACCTCCGCAGATAAATGCATCCCAGTGGTCTCCGTATCGAGATAAACCGGTTTGGTCTCAAGCAGAACTCTGGCTTCCTGGATGGCATTTCTACGATAGCTGGTTTCCATCGATGACCCAATCTTATTCATAGAAGGTTAACCTAATACCTCCGGAGGTTGGAGCTCCCGCATGGCTTTATTTGCCAGAAGATCTTTCAAACGCGTATGATCAGCATATATGCCACGATATGATTCAGGCAGCTCAGCTGCGATACGGCACATGATCTCTTCAGTGTAATCGGTAAGCTGTTGGTCGCGCGTCTTAGGCTCCAGCGGGGGCAGGGTGAATGTCGGGCCAATTCTAACTGTCACATGAAGTCGTCTGAAGCGCTTCAGGCGTTCCACCGTTTCTTTATCTCCACTGCCTGTGATACCCACTGGCAGGATGGGTAAGCTGGCCTTGGCTGCAATGTAGCTGGCACCATCCCATCCCTGGATCAGGGAGGTGGTCGGGCTGCGAGTTCCCTCTGGGGCAATTACTGCTATGCCACCCTGTTTGATCCGGCGTAGCACCTCGCGCATGGCGTTCAGGTCAGCATTATAGCGGTCCACAAAAATACCATTGACCGCCTGTGCCAGCAGGCGTGACCAGGCATGCTCCTTGTATTTTTCTGCTACCAACATAATGATATCCCGGCGATTGAGAAGATAATATACGAAAGCAGGGTCCAACCGACCAATGTGGTTGGAAACAGCGACAAAAGTGGTGTCGTCTGGGGGAAAGTTTTCCGCTCCATGTACAGTAACGCGAGCGATGACGCGCAGGATCGCTCGCATGAGAAACGTAACCAGGGAATACAGCATCGATTAATTTTACCCCAATATATATGTAGGGGCAGGTTGGGAGTCGCCCATAAAACTGACAGGTTTGAAAGGTGACGAGGTGTAATGTGGTTATCAAATCCGCAAAATAGATGCAGTTTTACCAACCAGCAGTTGCCGACCACAGGCGATTGCAGTGAGGATGGTTTACTAGTATGATTCAATCACGTACGCTTGGTTAGATTTTTTATCATCACGAACATTTATCTTGATGCTAACGGGAAGCATAAAATATCGATGACCAACGACAATCCCCAAAACCAATGGGACGAAGAGACCTCCAAGCGCTACCTTGACTATGGGCGCTACTTTGTGCCCGCCCGTGAGCAGCAGATGCGCATCATGGTCGACCTGCTCAAGGGCTTGCCTCAAACCAACCTGATCCTGGAGCTGTGCTGTGGTGAGGGTTTGCTGGCCGAAATGCTGTTGGATGAGCTCCATCGATTCAAGCTATTGGGGGATGGATGGCTCTGCTGTGATGCTTGAACGGGCAGGGCAAAGGCTCGCCCGTTTTGCCGACAGGGTCAGGCTGACCAGCTTCGACCTGGCAGACCGGTCCTGGCGCAGGTTGGAGCATCCTGTTCAGGCAGTAGTCTCTTCGCTTGCCATCCATCATCTGGATGGGGAAGGGAAACAGCTGCTGTTCCAGGATGTATATGCCTTGCTTACGCAGGGAGGGGTATTCATCATTGCTGATATGGTCGACCCAGCTACAAACCCGGGGAGGAATGTGGCTGCTGATGCCTGGGATGAGGTGGTGCGTCAGCGTTCCCTGGAGCTGGATGGCAGCACTGCCGGTTGGGATTTCTTCCTGCGGGAAGGCTGGAATACTTATCGCTATCTCGACCCGGACGACATCGACCATCCCAGCCCGCTATTCGACCAGCTGAAATGGCTGGAACAGTCGGATTTCGTAGGCATCGATGTACACTTCATGCAAGCGGGTCACGCCTTGTTCAGCGGGTGGAAATTATCTGGCATCGAGTAAAGGCATGGGATGAAAACGCAAAGGATGATCAGATGACGTCACCGAGCAAGCGGTTGAAAATTATCTTTACTATTCTGTTCATGGTGTTGGTTATGGTGGGATTGCGATGTGTTAACTTACCTGGAGAAAACAGAGATGGAATGCAGGATACGCCCATCACTAAGACTGGGCCAGGAGGAATCACGGATGAACCTCCATATACGCCTGTTGCAGGGTCTGCACCCGGGTGGGTGGTTTATGGATTTGTACGAGACAAGAGTGGTGCTGGTGTGGAAGGGGTCTCTATTTATCGAAGTTATGCCAGTTATGCGGGAGTTATGATTGCCACGACAGATGCCAATGGTTATTACCAATCGGATTTTTATGCTATCCCTGGGGACGAGATGATCACGGTCTGGGCCGATCGATCAGGGCTGGAATTTGACCCAGAAAATTATTATTGGCGGCACTATTATGGGTATGAACAGGCAGAATGTGACTTCTTGGTTAACCTACCATAGCTATAGTATTATCCCTTCATAACCAACCATCGGTATCCAGGTTTTACTCAAATAAAGCGCAGAAAGGATAGACTGGAATATTTATTTCCGGATGATTTCTCCACTATGAATGACCATCTTCACCTGGGCGAGGGCTGACAGGTCATTCAGCGGATCGCCATTGATGATGAGGATATCCGCCAGCTTGCCCACCTCCAGGGTGCCGAGCTCAGCCTCCAGGCCGCATACGTGGGCTGCGTTGCGGGTGGCTGTCACGATGATTTGCATGGGGGGCATGCCTGCCTCACTCATCCGGTTGATCTCATGCATCGGCATTCCCAGGTCAAAATGGTCAAAGTTGTTTTGGGGGATAAAGGTGTAATCATTTCCCAGCGCGATCTTCACTCCTGCTTTCACGAATCTTCCCAGATTATAAGACGAGCCTTTGAGTCCACCGTAGGCTTCGAATACCGTAAGTGTGGGTACCACATAGATATCTTGATCAATGATCTTTTCAATCAATGATTGCAGGACAAAATCGTTCGGGATGTGAGCCAGGTCATCCACACCTGCTTCCAACAATGGTTCCAGGTACTTAACCTGAGTGATATGAGCAGTAACCAGGGTGCCGCGTTCATGGGCTGCCTCAACGATGGCTGAAAGTTCCTCGGATGAGAAATTAGGGAGGTTAGTCACTCCGGCGTAGCCTGATTCCATCGCCAGCTTGATCACATCAACACCAGCGTCCAGCTCCATATTTACTTGCTCTCGGGCATCCTCAACTGAGATTACATCCAGCTGCCCATAGCCGCCTGGGACCGAGAGCATGTACCCCGTGGTTACCAGGCGGGCATATTGCGGTGAAATTGCCCATTGGTCACGTAGTGCGATCAGACGATTGAGCTGACCTGAACCAGAGATGATGCCCTCATCACGTACGGTGGTCACACCAGCCTGTGCCCAGGCTTCCAGCCTGGCTTCATCGTAGGCGTCATGTACATGGGCGTTGATGAAACCGGGTAAAATGGTTGCCCCACCCAGGTCTATTACCTGCACTCCAGACGGGATACTTACCTCAGAGGCAGGACCAACAGCCAGGATGCGGTCCCCACCCATCACCAAAGTGGCATCGGTGATGGGTTCAGTGCCGGTGCCATCGATCAGCCTGCCATTGGTGAGCGCAAGGGTCGCCTGGGTAGGGGTGGAAGATGGGGTCAGGCCGGTGCTTGGGGTGGGACCAGCGCAGGAAGTCAAAAACATGATAATCAACAGGAAAATCACGAATATCGGTTTCATCAATTTCCATCCTTATAGGACAATTCTGAGAAGCGAAGTGTACCTATATCCTATACTATTATGTTGGGTTGTAGGTTTATTTGCAAATTGAGTGGAAATTTCTGTAGAAGTGACATTGACTTAATATGATAATAAAGGGTAAAATTATCATGTTCTATAAATAACTTGTTTTGCAGTACTTTCTATTCAAGAATTTATTTGGGGTATTGGAAAAGACTTTCCTGTAAATAATAAATCTACAGACAGAGCCAATGCTTGGTGCACTTAAAGGAGGAATCAATGCCAGCACAATTTCAGCATTCGCAGGTTATCGACCGACCGGTGGCCAATGTATTCCACTTCTATGCTCATGAGCACGTCCGCAACCATCCTCGTTGGGATCCAGACATCGAGCTCGAGAAAGTGTCCAACGGTCCCATGGGGGTCGGGACAGTTATCCGCAGGCGTAACAGCCGCAGTGGTACCCCCGTCGAGGGGACGATGGAAGTCGTGGAATATGAACCAAATCGAGCGATTGGAATGGTGATTCACGATGGTCCCGTAGAAATGTATGGCCGGACTACCTTTGAATCTGTAAGTGACAATCGCACCACCATCACGACCATTATTGAGATCCCCAGCATGGATGAGTCGATGGACAAGAGTTTTCTTCTCAGCCGGCTGGAGCGGAGCGGTCGAAACATGAAGCAACTTATCGAGTCGGAAGCCTAGGAATATTTTGCTAATTATCGAAGTTGACCCTAATTTACCCCGATGGCAAATTTGGTACAAACATACCAAAGTGAGATAAGGAGTGCAGATGACTGACCCAATCGTGTTCATTAGCCGAAATCGAGTAAAGCAAGGCATGTTCGATGAGTTTAAAAAGCACTACCACGATAGTATCCCTTCGATCGAGGCTAGCAAGCCAGGCACTCTGGTCCAACTCGCTTACGTCAACGAAGACTCTACGGAGGTGGACATTGTTCGTTTCTTTCCAAACGCAGAAGCTATGGACCACCAATTACAGGGAGCCGATGAACGGTCAAAATTAACATACAAATTCATTGAACCCACCAGCTTTGAGATCTATGGCACACCAAGCGATTATGCCATGGAGATGATGAAAAAGGTCGCAGGATCAGGGATCGATGTAAGCATCAATCCTCAATTTATTGGCGGCTTCATTCGTTCCAAGCCTGGGTAAGTCTGTGCTTCCCTATGGGGTAGGAAGAGGGCTTTCAGAGCGGATAGCTTCCAAAAAACTGATCAGCAATTCAGTTAGCTGACCGCCATATTCGGTGTTGAACAGGTTGGTGCCATGGGCAGACGCTTGATAGACCTGAACCAGCTTAGGTTCAGGGGCAAACTCAGATATTATTTTCATATCGATCACGACTGCCGGGGCTTCATTCCCAGCATAAACCAATAGCTTGGGGAGAGTCAGTTGCTGCAGTTCGTAGACACTTACCTGGTTTGGCTTGCCATTGCTCATCACGCTGGCAATCACACCCAAACCGGCCAGATCATGATCTACTGCCGCCACCATACAAGCTGTACCGCCCATGCTGGCTCCGATACATACAATTCGTTCGTGCCCCCGGTCCTGAAGGAATTGGATCGCGGCGTAGATATCATAAGGTAACGTATTGTATACCTGGTTACCTTCAGATTTACCCCTGCCGCGGAAGTCAAAGGTGAGGGCGGTAAAATCTCGTTCTGCCAGTAATCGGGCGAATGGCTGCCAGGATTGCTGGTCCACATCCGGCATGCCCATGTGTGCCAGGATGACTGCCAGCTCTCCATCCCCAAACAATGTGCCTGCCAGCTTGATGCCATCCTGGGTAGTGAAATTGACGAGCTCAACCTTCACATCAGGAGTAGCTGATGGGGGGATGGGTGAAGCCGTGAGCGTGGGGGATGGCTGCGGGGTTTTGCTGGGTGTCGCTGTTGGGATCATTGGCTTGCTGGCGAGGGTGGGTGAAGTCATGCTGATGCCTGTTTGTACAGGGGCTGACCCCGTCTGGTCACCGAGTTTCTGTGGGCTGCAGGCAGTCAAGGACAATGTTAATATAAGAATTATCACGGATATCTCTTTCATAAATTCCCATCCTTTGAGACAGTTTCAAGTGGGTAAGTGTGTCTATATCTATACCATTTAATCAGGTTTCCGGTTCTACGATAATATGATTTAATTCACATTTAGGCGCATATAGTATTATTATGGTAGGAGGGCGGGAAGATTCATTTCTCGCATAATTTAAAGTAGGAACACTCAATGGATACAAAGCAGGAAGTTGTCATCGATACTGCCACTCAGGCTGAGATTATTCACTGCCTCGTACAGAAATTGGAGGCTTGCTATATATTTCCCGATATCGCTAAGCGAATCGCCATAAGTCTCAATAAACACCTGGAGGATGGTGATTACTCTGGAATCTTCGAGGGTGAGTTTTTCGCCTTGGCCCTCACCATGCATATGCAGGAAGTAAATCACGATGAACACCTGTGGGTCAGGTGGCATCCAGAAACCTTGCCGGAAGATGAAGGTCCATTACGCCTGAATAATGAATGGCAAGAGCAACGGAAGCTGGAAGCCAGGCTGGATAATTTTGGAGTCCATAAGCTGGAAAGGCTGCCGGGTAATGTGGGCTATATTGATATCCACTATTTCCACCGGCCTGCCTGGGGAAGCGATACAGTTAATCTCGGCGATGGACTTTTTAGCTCATACACAAGCCATGATCATCGATCTGCGCCAATGTACGGGGGGCTTCCCGGGCATGATTGCACTGATCTGCAGCTATTTATTTGGGGAAGAACCAATTCATTTAGTCAGTATTTACTGGAGGGATGAGGAGTTCACCCAACAATATTGGACCTTGCCTTATGTTCCTGGCAAGCATTTTATCGATACGCCCGTTTATGTGCTCACCAGCAGCGTTACTTTCTCCGGTGGGGAGATGTTTGCTATCATTCTTCAATCTCGTCAGCGCGCCACGGTGATTGGTGGGAAGACGGATGGCGGCGCCAACGCGGGTGCTTCTTACTGTTTACATCCACATTTTGAAGTCTTCATCCCCATTGGACGTTCGATTAACCCCCTCACCGGCACAAATTGGGAAGGCAGTGGTGTCATCCCGAATATTTTAGTCCCGCAAGAACAGGCACTCAAAGTCGCATATCGCCTGGCGCTCGAATCAATCCTGACTAAGCAGAGCGAATCACCATCAGAACCGTTCGGGGTATTGGTTGAAGAAGCACAAAAAGCCCTCAATGGTTTTGTGGACTGATTAATTTAATTTTCCCAAATCGTTGCTCTCAGAGCTCAGTTTTATTCATAACTGTTTGCTTTGAATCTGTGAGCGCAGGTAATCCCTCTCGGCGAGTTTGCGCGCCACCTTGTATTGAAGATCAGCTGCCATCTCACGCAATAAGTCACGTCCCTGGTGCCGCGCCAGCTTGACTTCCAGACTCAACTTAACGATTGGCAGGTTACCCAGCTGGATGATCTTCTGGCGCACCGCCTTCAATTTTTGCTCAGTCTGCTCGAGCTCTGATCGAGGCTCAGCATAAGGCTTTGCTGGCGGCATCGATGTCTGTCGTAAATCCACCCCATATGGGACACCCATGCCTGCCAGCTTCATTAAGGCTGGTAGGTCCCCTGCATTGTAAGCCCGGTTGATTTCGGTCATCTGCTCATTTGACGAAGCACGATCAGCATCACTGCGCGCCAGGTCTGGATGATAGCGGCGTGCCAGCTTGCGATACAGCACTTTGATATCCGGGATGCTCACTGCAGGTGAGGAGAGTGGGTTATCTATAGTCCCGTGGATTGCTTTCCGATGGGTTAACCCCAATGGCGGCAGGCTGCTCAGGTCAGGCGGACGAGCTGGCTGTGGTGCTCCATTCAGGTAGCGCATCAGGTCTGTGCCAAATAAACGCTCCTCCCGGATGTGCCTAAGCTTTGCGTCGAGCGACGTGGTTTCAGCATTAAGCTCACTCAATTGGTCAAGCAAGCTACCCAAGCGGTCATCCACTACGGCTTCGAAGGATCGTAACTGCTTATTCAGCTCGTCCAGCTCGGCTTCGGCGGATTGAAGCTCATGCTTGGCAGCTTTCAATTCTTGGTCTTCCCGGTAGCTCATGATATAAATTATACAACCAGCTTATTTCCATCAACAATATTCTTGTAAAATCCAAATTTCTGGCTATAATTCGGACATATTTAACCGGTTGCCAAACCAATTCGTTCAGGAGGAGGAGCCATGCAGACAATACGGAAGATCTTAAGTGAAAAGGGACCTGATATCTGGAGTACCTCACCAGGCGCTACTGTTTATGAAGCCCTACAGCTCATGGCAGAGAAAGATGTTGGAGCATTACCGGTGTTGGATCAAGAAAAGCTGGTGGGCATCTTCTCTGAACGCGACTATGCGCGTAAGGTCATCTTGTTGGGGAAATCATCCAAGAAGACCTTTGTTAGGGAGATCATGACTCCGCATGTGATCTATGCCACTCCTGATATGACCAATGATCAAGGCCTGGCACTCATGTCTGCCAAGCGCATCCGCCACTTACCAGTGGTTGAAGGCGATGATATGGTGGGCATGATCTCGATTGGTGACCTGGTGCGCTCGATCATCTCGGAGCAGAAGGAGATGATCTCCCAGCTCGAACAGTACATCCTGCATTACACTAGTATTACATAGGGAAGCATATTTTCACCTCCCCAATTTTATCGAACCTAATTGGGTAGATGTATCTTTCCCCCAATTTATACACAGTAAAATCTTCTCCTCCCCCAAAGACCAACTTAATGTTTTTGGGGGAGGTTGGGAGGGGGTATGATCGACTCGTTTGTACCCACACTGAATCTATGTCAACCTTGAGATATGAGATTATTCTATGTCAATAGAAAATACTCCTATCTCACCATTACTCCTAAACCAGGTTACGCCTGATCTCAGAGTACTATTCGACCCAGCTGACCCAGCCAGCCTGCGCTGTTTTGCCGTGCTGGACGGACATGCAGCCGGCCGTATCTTCACCGATCACCCCGACCGGCCCATCTGGGGGGTGGTGCAGGAAGCGGCATTCGGATCCCTTTACCTGGGCGGAGATGTACAGCAAACCACGCTGCAGCACCTGGTCACAAACCTTCGTAAGGATGGGGAGGTGCTCATGGGTCTGTGGCCGGACGATCCCCGTTGGTCGCTCCTACCTACCTCGCCTGATTATTCTGGCTACACATTAGAATTCACTGACCATGAAGCTGGTCTACCTTTACCACCGGTGCCTTCAGGATGTGAGCTGCGGCGGCTGGATCAATCGCTCAGTAAAGAAATCCTTGGAAGAAACCTGCTCATCCATATGTACGGCAGCGTACAACAAGCTTTGGAATGGGGTTATGGCTTATGCCTGAGGCGCAACGGAGAGATCCTGTGCGAGACCTTCGCCGGACCAGCTGCGGACGGGATTATCGAAATTGGCGTCGAAACCCACCCACATCACATGCGAAAGGGCTATGGCGCCCTAACCTGTGCTCATCTTATCCATGAGATGGAACGACAGGGATACCTTACCTACTGGAATTGCGCCAAACAAAATCAGGCATCCATCGCTCTGGCACATAAACTGTGCTATCGAAATGAAAAGGAGTATCGTCTGTTGGCGTGGCTCAAGACGGATGCTTCATAGATCATAAGGACCTCGTAGATTTGGAAATTTCTCTCCACTTGCCTGGTAACGAATATATTGCAGGGGTGTTAGTCTTATAATAAGCCATTTTATAAATTCTATGGCAGGTGGTTGGGTATGGCAGCAGACATTGAGATCAGGCAAGTCACCTCCCCTGGTGAGCGGGTTGGCTTCGTCAAATTTCCCTGGCGGGTTTATAAAGGTGATCCCAATTGGGTGCCGCCTCTGATATCGGATCAGCTTGACTACCTGGATCCCACAAAAAACAAATTTTTCGCTCAGGCAGAGGCAGTCCTCTTTACTGCCCAGCGCAGAAGAGAGATTGTTGGCACGATCGCACCATTTGTCGATCACCGGCTCATCGAAAACACCGGTGAGCAGGTGGGGGGCTTCGGCTTTTTTGAGGTGATCAACGATTATGCGGTTGCCAAAGCATTACTGGATGCTGCCTGTGAATGGATGCGGGCACGCGGTATGCCCCTCATGCGTGGTCCAACCAACTTCACCGAAAATGACAATCCGGGTGTGCTTATCGAAGGTGTAAATTGCCCGCCTGTGATGTTGGAAGCTCATACGCCCTCCTATTATAAAGATTTATTGGAGCTTTATGGGTTCGAGAAAGACCACGACCTGTATGCCTGGCGGGCTTTTCGTTCACAGATTGGGGAAGAGCTCAAAAATATCCCACCCGACCTCGTGCGGGTGGCGGATATGGCACGCAAGGCAGCTAAAGTCACTATTCGCAAGATACGCATGGACCGTTGGGAGGAGGAGATTGACATAGCGATTTCACTCTTCAACGCTACTTTGAAGAACCTCCCGGGTTTCAATCCGATGGAAAAATCCGACTTTAAACGCCAGGCGGATCGGATGCGTGCATTTATCGATCCCGACCTGGCGCTCTTCGCCGAGGCGGAAGGCAAGCCCATCGGTTTTTGTATCGCTATCCCAGATGTCAATCAAGTTCTCATTCACCTGAATGGCAGGTTGTTTCCATTTAATTGGATGCGGGTTAAGCATCTGATTCGGAAGATTAATGTTGCCTCCTTCAAGCTCATGGGTTTGCTGGAAGAGTATCGCCACCGCGGAATCGATGCCATCCTATACCTGGAAGCGGTGAGAGCCATCTTTGACAAGGAGTACGCATGGATGGATGGATCGATCACCTCCGAATATAATCCGGCGATAAATCTACTAGCCAACCGTTTGGGAGCGGAACGTTATAAGCACTACCGCATCTACAAGATAAAGCTTTAGTCTTACTCGGGCAATAATATGCTAAATACACACATGGCCATGGCGGAAGCCTTTCAACAGGTGGCCGAACCACGCCGCAGGCAAGTCGCGCTTGTGTGCGGTGAATCACGCTTCACCTATGGTGATTTACTGGATCGCACCCATCGGCTGGCATGGGGATTACACACCCATGGCATCAACAAGGGGGATCGCGTGGCGGCTTTTCTATCCCCTGGAGCTGATTATGCCTGTCTATTCTTCGCCCTGGCCGAGATTGGCGGGGTTTTCATCCCGCTGAACCCCCAGCTCACGGGCGCGCAGCCTGAATCAGGTGCTGCAAGATGCCGACCCGGTGATGCTGGTGGTGGAGCAACCACTTGAGGCAGGTTCCTTCACGCAGCCTCCCAGTTTGAAGCATATCATCCTTATCTCTGGCGAAGGGGAACAGGGCCAGAGCTTGGATGACCTGGCAGCCAATGGCCTTGACAAGCGCAGCACAGCCAGCGGTCCTGGTAAGCACAGCGCAACAAGCAGCAAGCTTGAGCTATTGCCTGCCACATTTACACCGAGTGTATCACCAGATGACCTGCTGGCGTTGCTCTACACTTCCGGGACTACCGGGGTACCCAAGGGAACGATGCACAGTCACCGCAGCCTGATCACCCCCGTTGTTGCCAGTCTCAAGGTTCGTGAGCTGTGGCTACACCGGCCTAACCTCAAGACTATTGGACAGACGGCTAAAGCACTTGCTCGCTATAAAATCCGCTTACTCAGGGCGGCTGGTCGTCCACAGACATTCTTATCCACGGTTGGGTGGCATTCCATCACGGGGGTGGAGCTGATGCTTCAGGGGCTGTTGATGGGAGACCAAATCGTGGTCATGCCGCGCTTCCATCCCCGCCTGGCAATGGAGCTGGTGCAGCGGGAGAGAGTGACCATCCTGGTTGCCATCCCAACTGCCTTCCAGGTGATGCTGAGCCTGGAAGACTTCAACAAATTTGACACCTCCTCATTACTCATCTGCGGTACCGGTGCCATGGCTTGCCCGCCCGATTTGGCGCGCCAGATCCAGGAGCGCTTTGGCTGTGCCGTGCACATTGGTTTTGGCTCAACTGAAACCGCTGGAGGGATTGCCATCCCGAGTATTGCAGATTCAAACGAGCTCCAGGCAACCACAGTCGGGCACCCGCTACCCGGTGTGGAGGTGAAGATCCTGGATGAAGCGCGGAGTGAGCTCCCGGCAGGCCAGGTGGGTGAGCTGGTCTGCCGTGGTGATTCGATCATGCTGGGGTATTACGGTCATCCCGAAGCCACCTCAGAAGTCATTGATAAGGAAGGCTGGTATTCCACCGGCGACCTGGCTATGATGGATCGAGAAGGGTACCTGCATATCATGGGTCGTAAAAAGGATATGATCATCCGTGCTGGGCAGAATATTTACCCGGTGGAGATTGAGACCTATCTGACAACTCATGCGGATATTCAGGAGGCGGCGGTGGTGGGGGTGCCCTCCGCGCTGAGTGGGGAGGAAGCCTGGGCATTCATCATCTTGAAGCCGGGAGCGATGCTGAGTGTACAGCAGGTGCTCGACTACTGCCGGGCAGAGCTGGAAGCCTATAAGATCCCCAACCAGGTACGCTTTGTGAATGATTTCCCACGGACGGAAACGGGCAAACCTCAGAAGTATCGATTACAATCAGATATCTTGACCGAACTGGGAAAGGACAAGTGACATGACAGGCAAACCGAACAAAGGACCGATCACGTTTGATGAGTTTAAACACCTGCTGGCAGATGCGCTGCAGGTGGAAGAGTCCAAGGTCGTCCCTGAAGCTTCGTTCGTCTCAGACCTGCTGGTGGATTCGATCAAGCTGGTGGAGCTGATGCTTGGGCTGGAGGAAAATGGCATCAACATCCCCATGGAAGCTGCCTGGGATGTCCAAACGGTGGGGGATGCCTATCGGGTGTACCAGGAAAGTGCAGCAGTTAGCGATTAGCATTACGAATAAGGCGATGAGCAATTATATGGAAAACCATCGTATATCAGGTAGAGAAATTTACCCGATACAGTTTAACAATTAGCTAACACAAGGTAAAATCTAATCGCTTGTCTTTTCATCCGTTAAAAATTCTTCAATCACTTTAATATATTCCCCGGATTCCAAAATACCAGTAGCATGACCACTTCCGCGGAACAGGTGTAGCCTGGCTCCCGGATATAGTGCCACCAGTGCATCACGCAGTGGTTGGGGTGTGGTGGGATCATCCTCCGCCAGCATGATCAGGGTTTTGCCTTGCCAGGTGGATAGGTCTGTGGGGAAGTAACCCTGTTGGTCAAAATCCATCATTCGCAGGTATGTGCTCAAGGCTGCCTGGCGCGTGAGTCTGGTATCCACCGTTTCATTGATCTGCGCAGCAATCAACAAAAGCTCCGGGGATGCTCTGGGCGGCAGGATGCCGGTCATCCGGTCACGCAGCATTTTCTTCAAAATGAACATGGGCAACCGCCTGAACAAACGTAAGGCTGGCTCCACACTCTTGGCACGACTGCTCACCGGCGGGTAGGTGTGCGAGAGCACCAGCCTGGTCACCAATTCAGAATGGCGATGGACAAACACCTGTGCCAGCATCCCCCCGTAGGAGCCTCCCACCACATGCGTGGTACGGATACCCTCCAGTGAAAGGATCTCGGAGACCCCGTCGGCGAGACCACTCATACTATCCACCTCGGGTGGGTAACTGGGGATGACCAGGCGGTACTTCCCATTCTCGAGCAAGGTGATGGTGCGCCAGGCAGATTCAGCGGTGCTGAGCGCCCCTGGCAGGAGCAGCAATGGCTGCCCGGAAGGGTCGCCGGCGGTGAGATACTCCCAGTTGATACCATCGATGAGCAAATTCTTGGGTGAGTGTTCCCGCCTGAAGCGCATGAGCTGCTCGACCTGCTCGGGTGGGACTTTGCGATAATACTTATTCATCTGTCTTCTCCAGCATTTGACGTAGTGTCTTACCGCCTATGGGGCGATAGGAAAGCAGCTGGCCATCGTAGACCACGCTGAAAACCCCATTGGCGGCTGGCGAGAGGGTGCGTGCTTCCCAGCTGGTTTTCAATTCCACGGATTGCATCGGGATGCCCATCTGGCTGGCTCCATTGGCGAGTGAGCTGACGAACATGGCATGGTACGGGCACTGCCCGGAGTGATAGACCACCAGCCCGTGCGGGATGCGTTTGAGACGGTTTTCCCAATCTTGTGGGAAGCTCGGCATTGCTCCCTGAGCCGAAGCGTTTCACCAACAGTTCGAAGGATGGCGGGGCTTGATCCACCCCTAGAAAACCATGGTGCAGGAAAAAGCCATTCTTCACCAGCCAGGTGCTGGTGCTGGTTACCACAGCCACGCCGAACATCCCCAGGCTGTCCGCCTCGCTGATCACCTGCTCCAGCAGGCGCGCGCCGTAGCCCTTGCCCTTCCCACTGCCCACCACCCACATGCAGTGGATGACCATGTAGCCCGGTGCCTGGACAGCTCGCCAGGTAGCCTCCCCAGGCGCATATTCGATAAAGCCCGCCGAGCGGTTGCCTTCGTAAATGATCTTCAGCCGTAGCCCCTGCGACAGGCAGCCCTCCAGCCAATCACGCTTCTGGCGGTAACCAGGCGTTTTAGGCTTGCTCTTATAGCAGAAGAAGCCATAGCGGTCAACGTTGGATGGATCAATGGTGTGGATCACATTTTCCATCATGCCTCCATCTCTAGCGTGCATGAAAATCTGTCACACAATGATTGAACTCGCAATATCATTATAATTTATTGATGAACCTGTACAGATGCAAGATTTGCCATTCGTTTCAAGAAAAAAATGAATAGGAACGAATAAAATTCTCCATCGACCAAGGTCGCATTTGTAAAGACCACGAAGGACATTTACATGGGTATTTATTATTTGAATAAGAATATTTTAAATGCATTCAATTAATCCTTGAGGCGAAGCTATTATTGGTGGGCGGATAGGAAAGTAGTGAATGATATAAGAAAGTGAGTCATGAGGTATATCGAGATTGTACGGTCGATACAGGAGTACACTGCATCGATAAAAAGCAATCGATGTGGAAAAGCACCAATTGATACAGAAAAGCACTGTATCGATCAAAGATCGATCGATACAGGAGATCACTGATATCGGTCTAAACCAACCGATATGAAGATGATTTGATTGAAAGAGACATAGGAAATCATCTTCAATGTAACTACTCACCCATACTTCATTCCTCTCCCTTTTAGGGAGAGGGTGGGGTGAGGGTAATTCGTGCATTCGTGCATTCGTGCATTCGTGTTAGAGTGTGGGTTCTTTACGCACTTTATTCGCGGATGGTCGCTGGAATCCCTGATTTGAACGTATGTGTATATTTTTTCAATTCATCAAGAACTCTATGGCAATAATTCTGCCCTCCTCCACATACGAATTAGGGATTATTGGAGCTGAGGCGGTGAGTAATTACTCTTCAATGTAACTACTCACCCCTACACGA
>CAWHGE010000017.1:0-133275 GCA_963828845.1 uncultured Chloroflexia bacterium | reverse complement strand
TCGCTCACACAGATCGTTCGCGAGGCCACGGAGCTGACATACTGAAGGATATCCTTGATCGCTCGTGAAAAACACTCTTCATCGCTCGTGAAAAACACTCTTCATCGCTCGTGAAGAACACTCTTCATCGCTCGTGAAAAACACTCTTCATCGCTCGTGAAAAACAACTCTTCATCGCTCGTGAAAAACACTCTTCATCGCTCGTGAACATACTTCATCGCTCGTGAAAAACACTCGCGACGCTGCGGGCAAAGGTCGCCCTTGATGCTGCGGGCAAAGGTCGCCCTTGATGCTGCGGGCAAAGGTCGCCCTTGATGCTGCGGGCAAAGGTCGCCCTTGATGCTGCGGGCAAAGGTCGCCCTTGATGCTGCGGGCAAGGTCGCCCTTGATGCTGCGGGCAAAGATCGTCCTTGATGCTCAAATTTCGCCCTCGAATACTGCGGGTAAAGCAGTGAAAACTTGGTGCTGCGGGCAAAACCTGAAGACACTGCGGACAAAGAACGTCCTTGATCGCTCATATATAACACTCGCAATACTTCGGGTAATAAACGCCCTCGTTAAAATTCTTCCCAAGAAGAAATGGTCATGGATACTGAGCCTTCACATCGCTCATGAAGCAGTGAAAACATGAAGACACAACAGTAGTGAAAGCATGAAGACGCTATCCGTGAAGACACTGTGTAAACACTCCTTGACATTATAGCACAAATGTTCTAATCCACAAGGGGTTTATGAATCTTTTAAGATTAGAGTATTATTCACAGGCAAGAAATTATCTGTTACAACATTTAATAAATAAATAACCCCTAATAAAAAAACCAGTAATGCTTGCAGGTTGTAAGAACATAATGTATAGTAGCAAAGAATGTCCCTTCTCCGATGCATGATCACACCTAAAGAACTTGCCCGCATCTATATCGAGGCCAAGCTTAACACTTGCGGTTAAGTCAAACAAGAGCATAACGCGATTAAATTATTCGCCAACTTGATTACAAAATATTCCAATTCTAATATTCACAACCGGCGTTCTATTCGTCTAAAGGGTTATGATTACCGTCTACCGGGGGCATATTTCATAACGCTTGTCAGTTGGCAGACGCGAGTGCTCGTTTGGGGAGGTAGTGGATGGGAGAATTCATTTAAATTCTATCGGCAAGATAATCCAAAAAGAATGGCGACAATTGGCGCGACATTTTCCGCAAATACGTTTGGAGGCGTTCGTTATTATGCCCAACCATGTGCATGGGATAATCGTTATCGAAACTGCAATAGTAAGGGCGACCCGGACTTCGGCAGATGAGATCAGGGATACCGAAGATATCCTGGTAAACCAGATAAAGGGGAACCCTGATGGGTCGCCCCAACGCAAAGTAAGGGCGACCCGCCCACCGGCGAATGAGATCAGGGATACCAAAGATAACCCGGTAAACGAGATAAAAGATAACCTTGATGGGTCACCCCAGCACATAGTAAGGGCGAGCCGCCTATCGGCAGACGAGATCAGGGATACCGAAGATATCCTGGTAAACCAGATAAAGGGGAACCCTGATGGGCCGCCCCAACAAACCAGGCGACCGAATGGTCCGCAGGCCAATTCGTTGGGGGCGATGATTGGGCAATTCAAATCTCTGGCTACCAAACGGATTTGGGCATCAGCAGAGATAAACCGGCATCCAATATGGCAACGGAATTACTACGAACATATCATTCGCGATGACCTGGAATATCGACGAATCATTCAATACATCGAGACTAATCCTCTTCAATGGCAGGATGACCAATTGAATCCTTCTGTGCCAGGAATTCTAGAAGGTGTAAACCCTGGTCGCTAAATCTTCTACCATTGTTCCAAGTGTGTGGAATTATTTCGAGGAGCTGTGCGAGGACGTCAAGTCAATATGAGCAGAACGAATCGGGTAATTGTCTCAATCCTCCTGATTGTCATATGGATCCAACCAAAAGGTCTGCTAACAGCGAATTCATCGATTCCATTTTCCAACGTGAACCCCAATAAGCAAGCAAATAGCACTGGAAACATCCCTCTTCAAGGGCAGGCACTTGAAAATATGGTCGCTTACGCTCGGTTGCTTGGCTACATACAATTTTTTCATCCCTCTGATGAAGCCGGTAGAGTAAATTGGGAGAGCTTTGCGATTGCTGGGGTATCAACTATTGAAAATGCACAAACGTCAGAAAAGCTTGCGAATAATCTCGAAAAGCTCTTTCGCCCTTATGCTCCCACAATTCGAGTGTTTCCGACGGGTAACAAGTGCCATCCTCTACAGATAAGCCAGTCCAAACCAGAAGTTCAAAAGCTATACACGGTTCGCTGGCGCCATCATGGATACGGTTTCCTAGATAACCAAGAGGATTGGCTTCACGATTATTTCTACAGCGAACGAATTTATGAGCCAACCCTGTCTTCGGAAGTTGCGACTGGCGACTTCTCTATCGATATGCCACTTCTGAAAGATCTAGGTGGCGGCGTTTCTGCCTGTGTTCCGATCGTTCTCTATGCCACGCGGGATGGCACACTACCAAAATCTACACCTTTGAATACATCTAACTACACGTTTGAAGGAGTATCTGTTACCCCTACCGGGGAGGATCGTGCCACTCGCCTGGCGGACATAATATTGGCGTGGAATATTTTCCAACACTTCTATCAATACTTCGATGCGGTAAAGGTTGATTGGGACCGTGCATTGGAGATGGCTCTAGCTGAGGCTGCCATCGATGCAGACGCCTGCGAGTTCAAAGATACACTCCAAATGATGATCGCCCAATTGGAGGATGGGCATGGATCTATTGATATAAAAAATGGACTTTGTACCTATAATAAGCTTATCCCGTGGATTACATGGGATTGGATTGAAAATCGTCTAGTTATAACCGATGCCCAACCTTTACGGGGAGAGAAAGAGGGTATTGAAAGGGGCGATGTCGTTCTTGCCATTGACGGTGTTCCCACCGAAGTAGCGATTTCAGAGAAGGAAAGGTACGTTTCTGGTGCGACTGAGGCGAGAAGACGCTTTCTCGCACTTCAGGAACTATTACAGGGTGAAGCAGAGTCTCTCATCCAGTTAAAAATCCAAAAGCCGAATGGGAGATTGATCAGTGTGCAGGAAATGAGACTTTACAAAGAGGATGAATTTGGTTACCCGGCAGAGATGGAACTGAAGCCAGGCGTTTTCTACCTGAACCTTGATAAGCTAACACAAGACGAGTTCATGGCGTTTCTCCCTCAGCTCTCACAGGCAAAAGGAATCATCTTCGATCTGCGAGGTTATCCAGGTGATATTCTAATAACCGCACTCGGATATTTGAGTAAAACACAGCTCACTTCCCCCGAATGGGGATTTCCCATTATTCAATACCCAGATCATGAGAACATGACCTTCGAATTCGAGACCTGGACTTTAGAACCCAGTTTGCCTTTCCTGGGTGCAAAAAAGGTCTTCATTGCCGACGAAAGGGCGATCAGCCTAGCCGAAACGTGGCTGAGCATGGTTAGTGCATACCATCTAGCTGAAATCGTAGGCGAACCTTCGGCGGGGGAGAATTGCAATGCGATTTTTGAGTGGCTGCCTGGGGACTATCGAATTACCTGGACAGGTTGCAAAGTGCTCAATCAAGACGCTTCCCAATTTCATGGGATAGGTATTCAACCGACCGTCCCGACTCTTCGCACAATCCAGGGAGTTATCGAGGGACGTGATGAGCTGCTCGAAAAAGCTTTGGAGATATTGAGGTAAATGACAAGTAATTTTAAATATTTGGTATTCATAAGGGCAACCCACCTACTAGCGGATGAGATCAGGGATACCCATGATATCTTGGTAGACCAGATGAAGGATAACCTTGATGGGTCGCCCCAACGCATAGTAAAGGCGACCCGCCTACCGGCAGATGAGATCAGGGATACCAAAGATATCCCGGTAAACCAGATAACGGGGAACCCTGATGGGTCGCCCCAACACATAGTAAGGGCGACCCGCCCATCGGCAGATGAGATCAGGGATACCCATGATATCTTGATAGACCAAATGAAGGATAACCTTGATGGGTCGCCCCAACACATAGTAAGGGCGACCCGCCTACCGGCAGATGAGATCTGGGATACCCATGATATCTTGATAGACCAAATGAAGGATAACCTTATGGGTCGCCCCAACACATAGTAAGGGCGACCCGCCCATCGGCGGATGAGATCAGGAATACCAAAGATATCCCGGTAAACGAGATAAAGGGGAACCTTGATGGGTCGCCCCAACACATAGTAAGGGCGACCCGCCTCAGGCATGGATCAGATACCTGATGATACAGGGGATACCCGATAGATAGCCATGAGTAAGATCAGGCAGATAGATAGGGATAAGATACCTTGATGGGTCGCCCCAACACATAGTAAGGGCGACCCGCCTACCGGCAGACGAGATCAGGAATACCAAAGATATCCCGGTAAACGAGATAAAAGATAACCTTGATGGGTCGCCCCAACGCATAGTAAGGGCGACCCGCCTACCGGTAGATGAGATCAGGGATACCAAAGATATCCTGGTAAACCGAGATAATGGGAACCTTGATGGGTCGCCCCGACAATAGTAAGGGCGACCCGCCTACCGGCAGATGAGATCAGGGATACCAAAGATATCCCGGTAAACCAGATAAAAGATAACCTTGATGGGTCGCCCCAACACATAGTAAGGGCGACCCGCCTATCGGCAGATGAGATCAGGGATACCCATGATATCCCGGTAAACGAGATAAAGGATAACCTTGATGGGTCGCCCCAACACATAGTAAGGGCGACCCGCCCATCGGCAGATGAGATCAGGGATACCCATGATAGCCTGGTAAACGAGATAAAGGATAACCTTGATGGGTCGCCCCAACACATAGTAAGGGCGACCCGCCCACCGGCAGATGAGATCAGGGATACCAAAGATAGTCCCGGTAAACGAGATAGAGGGGAACCTTGATGGGTCGCCCCAACGCATAGTAAGGGCGACCCGCCTACATACGGCAGATGAGATCAGGGATACCAAAGATAGCCCGGTAAACGAGATAAAAGGATAACCTTGATGGGTCGCCCCAACACATAGTAAGGGCGACCCGCCCATCGGTAGATGAGATCAGGGATACCAAAGATATCCCGGTAAACGAGATAAAAGATAACCTTGATGGGTCGCCCCGACAAGGTCCGCTGTCTTTATTCGTATCTAATTCCTATGCAACTGATTAATGCTACAATTCTAAGGGTAATGTGAAATCATCTAAGGGAATACAAGGAGCTCAACCATGAAAATCGCCGTCATCGGTGGGGGGTCCACCTACACACCTGAGCTGGTCAATGGGTTCCTGGAGCGCACTGCATCTTTACCCGTCACCGAACTGTGGCTGATGGACATTGACCCTGACCGCTTGAATATAGTGGGGGGCTTTGCCCAGCGCATGGTGGAGGCCAAAGGAGGATCTTTCAAGGTGGTGCTGACCGGAGACCAGAGAGCCGCGATCCAAAATGCGTCCTATGTCATCACCCAATTGCGGGTGGGGCAGATGCCAGCCCGGGTGGCAGACGAATACCTGGGGCTCCGGCATGGCTTAATCGGGCAGGAAACGACTGGCGTGGGCGGGATGGCCAAAGCCCTGCGTACCATCCCGGTGGTATTGCAAATTGCGGCCGATATGCGCGAGCTGGCTGCCCCTGGAGCATTGCTGGCGAATTTCACCAACCCCGCCGGCCTGGTCACCCAGGCCTTGCAGATGTATGCTCCCGATGTGCCCTCGGTGGGTGTGTGTAATGTGGCGATCACCACGAAAATGGGGATTATTGAGGGGCTAGCAGGTCTCAAAGGTACAAAAGTGACCCCTGAACAGACGGAGCTAAATACACTAGGGTTAAATCACCTTTCCTGGCACCGTGGGTTCACTATCGACGGGGAAGATGTGTGGCCTCAAGTGATTGAAGGCACTCTGGCCGAGCTGCGCTCAAACCCTGAGCCGGAATGGGATCTGCGTACCATCGAAGTATTGGGTATGCTGCCCAATTATTACCTGCAGTATTTCTATCATACCGACCGCAAGCTGAAATCTCAGCAAAGCTGGCCGCCCTCGAGGGGTGAAGAGGTGATCGAAATCGAAAAAGGCCTGCTCAAACAATACGCAGACCCAGCTCTCATGGAGCCCCCAGCAGACCTGATGCTGCGCGGGGGGGCATATTATTCCACCGTCGCCACCCAGCTGCTGAATGCCCATTACAACGATTTGGATGAGACCCATGTTGTCAACACCACCCATGGCGGGGCGGTGAAGGGTTGGCCGGAGAATTGGGTGCTGGAGATGCCGTGCAAGGTGAACAAGAGCGGTATCCATCCCCTGCCCGCTGAGCCATTGCCTCAAGTGTGCGCCGGGTTGATTGCGCAGGTTAAGTCTTTCGAGCTGCTCACCGTTGAAGCAGCTGTGCATGGCGACCGTAATGCTGCCTTCCAGGCTTTGCTGGCACATCCTCTCGGCCCCATGGCAGACTGTGTCCAGACCGTCTTGGATGATATGCTGGTCACCAACCGTGTCTACCTGCCGCAATTTTGGAAAAATTGGGAGACGCCTGTAAGCGGGTAAGAAAGAAGTGAGCCTGATGCACCAAAAGCCCAAGCTTTTGAAATCCGAGCTACTTAGCGAGATTTACGAACAGCCAGAAGCCATCCGGCGCATGCTGGATCATGAGACTGAGCGTGTGGCTGCCATCAGCCAGCAGCTTTCGCCACGGGAATTCTCCTACGCGCTGGTGGCTGCGCGTGGCACCTCCGACAATGCCGCTCGTTACGGTCAATATATCCTTGGGGCGATCAACCACCTGTCGGTCGCACTGGCAGCACCTTCCCTGTTCACGCGCTACCATTCTCCTCCCCACCTGGAAGGTTCACTCGTGATTGGCATCTCACAATCTGGCCAATCTCCCGATATCGTCAGCGTGATAGAGGAAGGCAGGCGCCAGGGAGCGCCAACGATTGCGATAACCAATGATCTGGAATCGCCCCTGGCACAGGCAGCAGAGTTCAAAATTGGCCTGGGGGTGGGGAAAGAACGCAGTGTTGCTGCGACAAAAACCTATACCGCCCAGCTGACCGCCCTGGCATTGCTGGCGCTAAGCTTGAAAGGTTCTCCAATCATGCTCGACCCTCTGCGCGCCGTCCCTGAAGCGCTCTCGCAGGCACTGAACTCAGAGCCGGAGGCACAAGCTGCAGCCAAATACTTGGCTGCCTCCGACCACACCGTCTTCATCGGACGCGGTTTCAATTATTCAACTGCCTGGGAGATTTCATTGAAGTGCAAGGAGCTGGCGAATATCCAGGCAGAAGCCCTTTCATCCGCAGATTTCCTGCATGGACCGATTGCCATGGTGGATGAGGGCTTTCCGGTGAACCTGATTTCGATCGGGGATACTTTCAGGGAGGAGTTGAATTCGTTGGGGGTAACCTTGCATGCGCGCGGCGCCAGGTTGATCACGATCGGTGATGCCGCCATTGAAGGGCACATCCCCGGGCAGGATGCGTTCATCCCCGTCCCGCCGGGGCTGCCTGAGTGGCTCAGCCCAATCGCTGCCATCATCCCGGGGCAGCTGCTTGCCTATCATTTAGCCAAGAGGCGTGGGTTTGACCCTGACCAACCGCGTGTGATCCGAAAGGTCACGCTTACGAAATAAACCCTTACTACCTGTTAGGCGACCCGTCACTGCTATCCATCAACTCTTCCATCCCAATATCACGGGTATCCCTGATCTCCTCCGTTGATGGGCGGGTCGCCCTTACTATCTGTTGGGGCGACCCGTCACTGCTTTCCATCAACTCTTCTACCCCACATATCATGGGTATCCATGATCTTCTCCAGCGATGGGTGGGTCGCCCTTACTATCCCTCGAAGGTGGGGGCTTCTAGCTGATTCTGAACTGTGCTCAAGCGCCTGTACAATCCATCCTGTGCCAACAGCTCAGCATGCGTACCAATTTGCTTGATCTGCTTGCCCTCCAACACCACGATTTTATCGGCATTGCGGATGGTGGAAAGGCGGTGGGCAATGATGATGGTCGTGCGTCCCACCATCAGGCGCTCCAATGCCTGCTGGATGAGCAGCTCGGTCTCTGTGTCAACCGAGGAGGTGGCTTCATCCAGGATCAATATCGGGGCATCCTTGAGGACTGCCCGGGCGATTGATAAACGCTGTTTCTGACCACCGGAAAGCTTCACCCCACGCTCTCCAATCAATGTGTCGTATCCATCGGATAGTGCAGAGATAAAGCCGTCCGCATTGGCAATCCTGGCAGCGGCCATCACCTCCTGCTCAGAGGCACCAGGGCGACCAAACAGGATATTCTCCCGCACTGATCCATGGAACAGGAACACATCCTGCAAGACGATGCTGATCTGGCGGCGGAGGCTATCCAGGGTGAACTGGCGGATATCCTTGCCATCCAGGGTGATGCAGCCTGAGCTGACGTCATAAAAGCGGGGGATCAGGCTGACCAGGGTGGATTTCCCTACCCCCGTCGGGCCGACCAGAGCCACAACCTGATGAGCCGGAATCTCCAAATTAATGTCTTCCAGGATGGGTATATCGGGTGAGTATTCAAAATTCACATTCTGTAGAAAGATATCTCCCTGAGCGCGACCTTCCAAAGGCACAGCTCCGGGGCAATTCATTAACTCAGGCTGTTCCTCCAGGAGATCAGCTACCCGGTCTGCCCCAGCCAAAGAGCCCTGGATTTGCTCCCAGGCATTACTCAAATTGCGCACTGGCTGGTAAAAGATGTCAAGGTACAGGAAGAAAGCCACCAGATCTGCCACCGAAAGCGTGTGCTGGAGTGCCAGCCTTCCGCCAAAATAAATCACGACCAACAGCCCCAAGGAAGAAGTGAATTCTATGAATGGCTGAAAAGTAGCCATCAGCTTGAGCGCCCCAAGGAGTGAGACACGGTAACGGTCGATCCCCTGGCTGACGCGTTTCATCTCCTCCACCTCACGTGTGAAAGCTTTGATCTCGCGGATGCCAGACAGGCTGTCATTCAGGATAGCATTTAGATTACCCAGCTCTTTTTGCCGCTCGCGGAATGCCGGGCGCACATAGCGCGCATACACCCTGAGCGAGATCACCACCAGGGGGATGGGGATCATGCTTAGCAGGGTTAGACGCCAATTCAAGCTCAGCAACACTGCGCTTACCCCGATCAGCGTGATCAGGTTCACCACCACATCCGGTATGGCATGCGAGATGAGCTGCTCAAATAGCTCGGTATCGTTGATCACGCGTGACATTAACTGACCGGTTTGCTTATCCTCATAGTATCGAAGAGAGAGGGCCTGTAAATGCTCATAAATGTGCTTGCGTACATCTGCTACCACCCCCCAGCCTGCCAGGTGAGCCATGTAGGAACGTAGGAACTGCATGCTAGCCCGAACGATATAAATCCCCAATACCAGTAAAGCCAAAATATTCACCAGGGTAAAGGACGAGGGTGTAACCGTCGGTGAGGTGACGTTGGCGATCAATGTGCGGATGATCCAAGGGATCAGCAGCTGCACGCCCACCAACAGGAACATACTGATGATGGTGATGATTAGCACCAGCTTATAACGCCTGGCATACGAAAAAACTAGCTGAATGGGTTTCAAACCAAATACCTTTCTAACGATAAGGATATTCATCTCCGCAGAGTTTGGGCAAAGACCCACCCATTATAGACGCCGAAGGTTAAATTGGGGAGTGTATAATTACCGGAAATGAGAGGAGGTTTACCATGCTTTGGGTAACCCGTTCACACATACATGTTGACCGCGTGGCCTGCCCGTGGCTGATTACGCGGTTTATCGATAGCGAGGCAGATTTTTTGTTCGTCCCCAACAGCCAGGTTGAGAAGACGGTGGAAGAAACAGGTGCCATCCCCTTTGATGCGCCGGGGGTAGAGCTGGGGCACGTAGACGGAAGGTGTTCTTTCGAGTCGATACTCTTGAAATACGGATTGAAAGAGCCAGGACTAATGCGACTGGCGAAAATCGTGCACTCAGCCGATGTGGATGCCGATATGGATAAAGATCCAATTGCTCGTGGGCTGGAAGCCATCGCCAGTGGTTTCAGCCTACGCTTCCCCGAAGATAGTGAAAACCTGGCGCACCAGTTTGATGTTTATGATGCCTTATATGCCTGGTGCCGGATGGAGGTAGCCCGCAATAAATAAACCATCCTCATCGCTAATCGTACCCACTTAAGCATTAGCATAGGTAAATTAACGCTCTTTCGGGATGGACTTATGCTGCAAGTTACAGGCATTAGCACAGCGGACTGAGATCTGCTTTTATAAGACAGGTGTGTAACCAAATTCATAGCGAACAGGAAGAATTCACGTTGCAGGAAGTCTGACCATCCTTCATTGTGCTCAATTCTTCGACTATTCCAAGCTTGGGGGCTTATTACAAGGGAAATAAAATGACATTTCCCAGATTTTATCCAATTATTAATAGCGTGACAGATTATTTTAAGGATAATAAGATAGAATAATGCGCGTTTCGTTGAATATGAGTGTTTAACGGTAACTGGACTAGAAAAATTCTGGTTAAGAGGGATGTGAGCATGAAGATTTTGCCAGATAATTGGGGGACCGACAGATTAATGGTGAGAGATGCAACGATGGAAGATGCCCCCCATTTACGCAATGTGTTTAATGCCTGTTCTTATGTGGGCGAGTGGGACAATAAGTTTTATGAAGAAACCGAGGAGGCTTTCATCCAGCTGGTCTCGAAAAGCCTGGGGCTCAATCACACTGCACAAGAAATCTTCAAGATGCAAAGCGTCTTCTTGCGAGGCGGAACGGATATCATTGGTTATTTTCACCTGTTCCATGATGCGCCCATGCCACGCCGGGTGTGGATATCCATGTTTGTCGTCCACCCACATTTCCAGAAGAACCGCTATGGCTCAGAGCTAGCCTATGGAATATGGGACCAATTCAGGCAATTGGGTGAGTATGAGGCGATTTGGTTGAAGGTGTGCTTAAAAAATTGGCCAGCTCTCCGGTTTTGGATCGATATGGGTTGGCGGACAATCGTCCACTATGAAGGGGATACCGTTCATGCGGATGATACGACGGCAGCAGTCGTGCTGGAAAAGAAAATCAATTAATCAACTGCCAGGTCAAATTGACGGGGATGTTTATCGTGCAGCTAATGGGAGGCTCAAATGCTCCCCTGGCCAAGCTTACGCAATGAATTCGAGATAGCCTTGAGCGCCAGCTCACGCTCGGGGGTTTCAGGCTGGGTGGCCCAGTGATTGCGCGCCTCCAGCAATTCCTGCATGCGGGTTAACCTCTCGTCCGGCGAGGGAGCGGAAGGTATCTCGTCGTGGTCCGGGAGCAGGGTATCGGCGTCGCGTAAGACCTTAAAAGCATAGCCACTGATCCCAACCAACGCTGCCAGACCACCCCCAATAATAAAAAGCAATGCCATGCCACGACCAGGTCCGGTGCCAATCGCCCAACCCAGGGAAGATGCCAAAAAACTTTGAGGATTGCGCATGGCTGGCTCAAGCACTTTATCAGCCATAGGGCCAGCTACGAGCATCGCCAGCGGGCTGACAAACCAGGCGATCAGCCGCCGGATGGAAAAAACGCGTCCTTGAAGGTCTGGTGGAACCTTGGCTTGCCAGATGGCCTGATTGGAGCCATTGAGGATGGGGACAAAGAACATACCCATAAATCCAGCGACTGCCCAAAATGGTATACTCCGGCCAAATCCCATAAGCACGCCACCGAGCAGACTGGAGATAAACCAACCCATTAATACCCCATGCACCCGACGCTTGGGACCACCCCAGGCGCTCATGACCAGACCTCCCAAAACACCCCCCACTGCAGCCGCCGAATTCACATAGGCAAGCGCTTTTTCATTGCTGCCTGTATTGGCCAGGATCATAGCCGCCTGGACGGCGCCGGGTACACCAATAAAGAAGTTCCCGGTGAGAAAGACGAGCTGTAAGGCAAGCAGGGAAGGGCGCATCAGGATATATCGGAAGCCATATGCAGCTTCTTTGAATATGTTGCCCTGAGCCTGACGCCCCTCCTCCGTGATTCTGGGCTGAGGAATATGTACCAGCAGCAAGGCGCTGACGGCTACCGTAAGCGTGACCAGGTCAATCATCAAGATGCCGGGAACTCCGATTATCCCCAACAATGAGCCTGCCAGGATGGGAGCAAAAATATTGGAAGCCGTATCCGCCAGCGAAAGCATGCCATTGGCGCGCCCATAATGCTGCTTGGGGATCATGGTGGAAATCGCCGCAGAATAAGCCGGCCACTGGAAAGATTGGAACACTCCCTGGAAGGCACTGGTGATGTACAGGTGCCAGATCTGCAGGTGACCGGTGGTAAACAGGATGAGGATGACAATAGTGGCAATACCGGAGGCAATGTCACTTAGCATCATCATCAGCTTACGATTGGAACGATCAACCAGAGCCCCGGCGAAGGGGGAAGCGATGAGCATCGGTGCAACGAAGAAGAACCCGACCAACGCCAGAGCGGTGGCAGCGTTGGTCTTTTCGTATGCCCAGATGGTCATGGCGAAACCGGTCATGCTGGTACCAAGCAGGGAGAAGATCTGACCGATCCAGACAATGGTAAAACCGAACATCCCGGTTGGGCGATTTGGGGCAGGTTGTGAGATGCTCATAAAAATAGAGGAATATTATACACGGAATAAATGCCAGCGTAGTTTGCTCACGCCGCGTCTACGATAATCAATGAGATTGACTTAGGATTGGTCTTTCATTAACTTGATGGCTTCATCCACCGTCATCTCACCCCGCTCGATGCGCTGAAGGATTTCGGCTGTGCTGAGTGGGGCAGGTGCCGGTGTGGCAGGTTGAATTGGTGGCGTCGGCATAACGGGAGCCGCAGGGTAGGTATTGGTGACCGGGACATTGGTGGCTGGGACACCCTCCACTTCGAAGGATAAGCTACCTGAAACACTCTTCAGGCGGACTGTAGTCCCACCGCTCCCAACCTGGGTCACTTTTAAGCCATGACCCATACGGGTGGTGGTGGCTGGCAGTGAAGAACGGATGCTGCCGCTAACGCTGTTGAGCTCTGCATTACAGTGTGTGTCTGGAGGCACGAGTAACCGTACTGAGCCTGACACCGAGCTGAAATGGTATGATCCTTCAGAGATGGGAGTTTGAAGGATCAAATCTCCACTGACCGTGGATGCATCTGCAGTCGGAAAGTTCGATTCCATCAAGTGTACGCTGCCTGAGACCGTCCCCAGCTCAAGTGTACCTGCTAAATGGGAGCCAGAGATAGCCCCACTCACCACGTTGAGCTTGAATGGACCGGTTAAGTTGTTAAGCTCAGCATCACCGCTGATCGTTTTACATTTAAATTCACCTTCCAGCCCGCTCACATTGAGGGTGCTGCTGACACAGGAGGCTTCCAAATGGATCCCTTGAGGCACCCGCACGGTGTAATCCACTTTTGGGGGGTAAGAAAGGAACCGGAACAGGGATTCATTGGATCGGGTTTCAACCCGCACGCTACCATCTGAATCCTGGCTCATTTCAACCACATTAGTGCCATTTTCAAAATTACCGTGCTTGACTGCCTTGACTTCAATCACACCCGCCTCACCCGCCTGGATGATCATGGAGCCACGGATATTGGAAATGGTCAGGCGAGCTGGCGCGGTGACCTGGAACGTCTTTTCAATGGTTTCGTCAGACATAAAAACCTCCACAGTTATTCATATAAGAGAAGCATGGTTTGAGCTTAATCAATGAAGACTTCAATGTGCTCGCCGTCTTCTTCATCTACCACGTCTACGATCTTTCCTTCCACCTGCCCAGATCGAATGGCATCGGCGATTTGAGCAAAATTAACATCCGGTGCATATTGACTGGCAATGCTCATCCCGGCATCCACCAAGCCCAGAGGTAGGTTAACACTGACCTTGGCTTTGCCGGTGACCACATCGGTAACACGCACGCGCAGCATGCCTTTCCCTGTGCGGCTGGTTGAGATGACCATGCGAGGCTCTTTATGGCTCTCGCGCAGTGCTGACAGCAGCTTGGAGCCTTCCTCGGCAGTGATCTTGCCTTCCTGGATCATTCGTAATATTCGCATTCGTTCTTCGGTTGTTGCCATAGAGACCTCCAAATAATTTCAAGCCTAAATGGGTGAGATTAGTATCACCCTGATTTTTCAAATAAACATTCATCCAATATAAACTTCGACCTTTTCACCCGATTCACCCTCGTCCACCTCTACGTAAAAAGGTTGGTCAGGGGAGGTTTTATCCAATGCAAGGATGACCTCATCCAGGTTGGTTTTATCCATTTTGGGGATATGGGATTTAAAAGTACGCAATACCCAGGCAACGAAACGGATGGGGATCGGCATGCTGATGGCAATCGTTTGAGGCCATTGACCAGGCTCCTGGTGGATCCTGACGTGCAGCCAGCGTGTCGTCCGGCTGGCAGCAGCCAGGCTGATGACGATCACCCCAAGCAGCAATGGGAACCAGAGACAGGCAAACCAGAAACCAAATCCACTTTTTTGGTAGGCCAGGAACATGAGCGAGCCGCTGATTACAGTGATGCCAATGCCGATGGTCAGAGGAATCCACCACCACCGGCGCCACTTCTTGATCCCGGAATCAAATTCATAGGGGGCAGAGGGAGCTTTGGGCGCAGAGGTAGGTGATTCTTCAATGACCTCTGGCATAGGGGGAGTCTTTGGGAGCTCGGCTGTGACTGTGGGGGACCGAGCGTCAGCGGGATTTATCAGAGGAATTGTAGCCTCTCCAGGCTCACCCTGGAGGGAATTGAGCAGCCTGACGCCCTCGGAGGCACTGATCACACCTTTCTCAATCATTTCAAGAATTTGCAGACGTTCAGTTTCGTTGGTCATATTTACCATTCACCTTTCACCACGGGGTTTGGCGGGTCAGTTGCCTTTACCAGTGGAGGGAGGAAACCTTTTATTACTTGCCTTCCAGCGCTGAAAGCAGCTCGTCGGCCTCTTCCATGGTTATCTTCTTCTGTTCCAGCATACGCAGGATCAACAAGCGCTCATCTTCGCTTACCGACTCACCAGGAGGTGTGGGAGGCATTGGTGGTGTGGGTATATTGAAGCTCCAGCTGTGACGCCCGTGGCGCGAGGCGCGCTCGCGTGCCTGTGATTTAAACTCCATCTTGCGTTGGGCAGCTGCCAGTTTTTGTTCCATTCTTTCCTGTGCACGGCGGATTCGCTCTTGTGCGCGTGAGGCTGCACGTTCGCTGGCTTCACGGGCGCGTTCTTCAATCCGGCGAGCCTGGTCTTCACTCAACTTTGCCGCACTCAGCCGCATGGAGAGACTGGAGAGCTGGGCATTCAGCTGGTCTTCAATCATGCGCACTTGAGAATCAACTTGCTGGCTAATCTGCTGGCTGACTGCTTCCGCCATGCCATTTACTTCACTGCCAACGTCAATATCGAAATCCTCCATGTCCCAATCGGGTGCATGGGTATCCAGGACGACATTTCCGTTCGCAGACAGTGTGAGCTTCGCATCACCCTCTCCTAATGTGAGGGCATAGGGGGTTTGCACCGGTGCGGAGGCATGAATGCCCGGTAGATCGACCATCACCTGGGATGCCTTGGGAACGCTGATCTCCACACTTGCCTCAGCAGATAAGCGACAAAACAGGTTACCCCGGCAGCTAAAATCATACTGGTGCCCAGGAGAAGGGTCCAACCGCAGCGAGATATTCCCATTCGTTGCAGCTTTTGCGCTTCCGCCCACATCACTGAGATTGAGATTCCCTGAGGCAGTGCCAGTGATGATGAAATCTCCTTGCACACTGCGTGCTGAAACATCACCAGATACTGAATCGATGTTGAGGTTACCATCCACATTTTTCGCCGAGAGATTGCCATGCATCGTGCCGATTTTGGTCCCTCCCACATTGCGCAGCTCGAGATTTCCGCTCAAGGTATCAATAGATAAATCGCCATCCAGTGCTTTTATGACTGCATCTCCATGAGCAGCCTGGATCTGGATAATTGCGGCGCGTGGGACGCGTACATTGCAATCACTCGTGCAGCGAATGACAATCTGGTCATCCTGTGCTTCAAGAGAAAGATTTTCGGGTTCATCCGATTTTGCCACCACTTCGAAAGCATCCTGCCCCTTAAGGCGCAGGTCGCCACTGATATCCAGCAATATACGTGGAGAGGCGCTGGTGGTAACAAATTGCTTATCCATCTTTTTTCTCACTTTCCTGCAATAAGCGCATAGCTTCCGCAGCACTGATCACACCCTGGTCCAGGTCTTCCAAAATGCGCTGCCGCTCGATATCCGTCAGTCCTGTGAAAGGCTCTTCTCCACCTGGCTCATACCCCAGGGCGCGGATGACCTCTTGCAACCGGTTGCGTATGGTTGGATACGATAGATCCAGCTCGACCTCCATACGCGTGATTTTGCCCTCACAGCGGATGAACGTCTCAACGAAAGAGAGTTGTTCCTGAGTGAGCTGCGAGAACGGACCTCCGGTAAAGCGTCCTTCAATCGTGGTATCACAGTCCTGGCAGTAAATACGGGTGACAGTGACTTCTCCGCCACAAAGAGGGCATCGGGTGGGTAGGGTGTTCATTCAGGGTTGCCTCCAAACCTATACATATCGAAAGGGTTATGAATAAAAAATCCAGGGAACCTGGTTATAACATGATTAGAAATGTCGGTGCCGTGGCTTCTTCTGCAGTCAATTTGTGAAACGAATGTTCTTTTAGTCTGGTACCAGCGCGGATCAGCGTTTCCCCAAGCGCGGATAAGGCATGGTCTCTCAAAGCTGGATTCACCAATCCAGATTGCCTGAGGGCTTGCCGCAAGCCGCTTTCACGGCGAATTAGTTCTTGATGGATTTGAATTGCATCATTCTCTAGGTTATCCATAACAGCCTCCTTTGGTTATTTTGCGCTGTATGTGACTAGTGAATATTATACATAATAATTGATATTTGTCAATGATTTTTTGAATAATTTCAATAATAATATTGAAATATTTAATATTTTGGTTAATTATTAGAGGAAATGCGTCTACTGTTTATTTTTCAGGCTTGGCACCGGATGAAGGCATGAGATTCGTGTCAGCCAGCGCCAGGAATACATCTTCCAGGGTGGGTTCAACTGGCTCCAATCGCACGACCTGGATACCTGCATCCTGTAAGAACTTCCGAATACTATGGGCGTTCGTTTTGGCTGGGGAAATAGCCCGTAAATGATCAGCGGTGAGACCTGCCCGTAATACACACGGGCAACGCTCCAGGGCATTCAGCGCAGGCAGCAGGGGATGAGCGAACACATCCCAGGCAATGCCGGGTAACGCATGCTGTTTGAGCTCTGAGGGTTTGTCGAAGGCAAGCAGCTTGCCATCCCGCATGATCCCAACCCGCCCGCAGTATTCCGCCTCGTCCATGTAATGGGTGGTCACCAGGGCAGTCACTCCCTGCGCGACCACGGCGTAAATCAAATCCCAAAAGGCCCGCCGGGCGGTAGGGTCAACACCACTGGTAGGCTCATCCAGAAAAAGCAAGCGTGGCTGGTGAACGATAGCGGTGCCTAGCGCCAGCCGCTGCTTCCAGCCTGTGGAAAGATCGCTAACGCGCTCGGCTTCCAGCGAGCGCAATCCTATCAAATCCATCACTTCCACCAACCGGTTCCGCTCTTTGACCCCATAGACACCCGCGTAAAAAGCCAGGTTCTCCCCCACCGTCAGGTCATGATACAAAGCAAACTTCTGCGACATATAGCCCACCCGTTCACGCACCCGCTCGGATTGCCGTACGATGTCATAACCCAAGACGGTCGCTTCTCCCTCACTTGGGCGGAGTAACCCCAGCAGCATGCGAATGGTAGTGGTTTTCCCCGAACCGTTGGGACCCAGGTAGCCCACCACCTCGCCTGCCTGTACGCTGAAGGATATATGATCCACGGCAGTGAAACTGTCGAAGCGTTTGGTGAGGTTATGCGCGAGAATGACTTCTTCAGACATGGTTTATCTTTCCCCTGTGCTGAAAGCTTTTAGTCTGCTGGTTTTCCAGTAGGTCGATAAAAACATCCTCCAGTTGGGGCATGATGGAGCGCAGCTGAGTGAGCTTGCCCCCCTGAGCGGGGATCATCTCTTTCAAATGTTTGCTCACCAGCTGAGCTGATCCAGGATGAATGCGCAGGTGCAAACGGTCGCCGAACATTTGGGCGTCTTCCACATGGCTATCCTTACGCGCCAGGTCGCGCAGCAGAGGTAGCGGTTCACCATGTATTTCGAGGATGCGGCCATTTAATTTCGCACGCAATTCATCCGGCTTCCCTTCAAGCAGAATTTTCCCCATGCGCATAAAACCCACCCGTGCACAACGCCCCGCTTCATCCATGTATGGGGTACTGACCAAAACAGCTACATCTTCCTCTGCAACCAGCCGGATGATGAGCTGCCAGAAGTCCTGCCGGGTGACTGGGTCCACCCCGGTGGTTGGCTCGTCTAGCAGAAGTACCTTAGGTGAGTGCACCAGGGCAACCGCCAATCCAAGCTTCTGACGCATACCGCCTGAAAGCTGCCCGGCACGTCGGTCGATAAAGCCAGCCAAACCGACAAATTCCAGGATTTGCATACAGCGCGGCTGCCAGGTCGCTTCTGATAGACCCCGAACTTCGGCGAAGAAGCGCAGGTTCTCCAATACGGTCAGCTCCTCATACATCGAGAAGCGTTGCGGCAGGTAGCCAAGCTGAGCCCGCGCTGGGTCCGTCTGCTTCAGCATGTCCAACCCTGCAATCTGGATAACCGGCTCTAAAATGCCTTTACGCGGGTCGGGTTGCAAGGCTCCACACAATAGGCGCATGGTGGTGGTCTTCCCAGCCCCATCCGGGCCGATTAACCCGTAAATCTCGCCCATCTCGACCTGTAGACTGATGTCGTCCACAGCATGAGTGTCGCCAAACGACTTGGAAAGGTGAGAAACCAGGATGTGTGGCATGCTTCAAAAACCCGTATCGAGTGATTTATTCGTGTGGAACGAAGGTAACATCTGCGGGCATGCCAGGCTTGAGCAGCCCCGTAGCGTTTTGGACCGAAAGCTCAACCGCAAAGACGGTGGTTTGCCGTCCTTCAGCCGTCTGCACATTGCGTGGAGTAAATTCAGCCTGGTCCGCGATACGCGTGACCTTGGCGAAAAACACCTGGGTGGGGAAGGAATCTACACCCACTGTGGCTATATCGCCCAATATAACCTCCCCATAGCGGTTCTCTGGAATGTAAACCGTGATGGTGAGCTGGTCCAGCTGCCCTACCGTCAGGGCAGTGGCGCCCGATAAGACTACCTCACCCGGTTCGATGTTGCGCGCCAGGACCACTCCATCCACTGGCGCAGTGATGACCAGTTTTCCTAATTGGACGTCGATCAGGTTAAGCGCAGCTTGAGCCTGGTCGATTGCCTTTTGCGCCTGGGTGACTTTCGATTCGGTTGCATTGACGTTGGCCTGTGCCTGAGCCACAGAGTCAGCCGCAAGCTTGACGGATAATGAATCTTCCCCGGTCAGGAGTGCATTATACCGGTCTACGGCGGTATCATAGCGTTCCTGAGCTACAGCCAGGTGGGCACGCACTTCCAAAATATCTTGGGCTTCCTGGGTGGTCAGGAGCTCATCATAAGCCTGTTGGGCGGCATCCAGCTCCGCTTTGGAGGCATCATAGGCCTGTTGAGCCACATCCTCCAGTGCGCTGTTGTTCTGGGCTTGAGCTCGATTGAGCACATCCGTGGCGTCCAAGAAGGCAGTTTGGGCTTGCGCTAAACGCATCTCAACAACGGTCAAATTCGTGTAAGTGCCGCTTGAAATCATGGCACTTGAAATTCGTTTTAGCAGTTGCCAAAGCATCGCTGGCAGCGCTGACCTCTTTTTGTGTGGCAGTGAGTTCTTCAGTGTGGGTGAAATACCAGACGGGCTGATTGAAGTCTGAAGGCTCAATTTGGCTCCAGGCAGCGCTGCGGGCAGGTTGTGCCTGCAGGCGCGCCGTGGCGACTGCCAGATCATACTGACTCTGGGCTGTAGCGACCCCAGCTTGAGCAGCCGCCAGGGCGGTGTTGGCGACATCTAAACCTGCCTGGGTAAGCACCAGGTTGGTCTGAGCTTGATTCAATTGCGCATTTAACAAAGTATCGTCAAGTGTGAACAGGGTGTCGCCAACTTTGACCGAGTCACCTTCGCTGACCAAGACCTCGACAACCCGCCCGGTGACCTCAGGCGAAATGGCAACCTGGGTGGTTTCAACAGTGCCCGAACCTGTCAATGCGTTGGTAGCCGGCGCGGTGTTTTGAGTGGTCACGTACCAATAAGCGACGACCATCACCGCTGAGATCAAAAGGATGATGAGGATGATGCGAACGATTTTCATGGATACCTCCTGAATGATGAATAATTAATCAAGACGCTTGCGGAAACGTAGGGCTGCCAGGGTCATGATGACAACACCGAAGATTGCCAGGGCAATCAAATCCAGTCGATATGCCGAGATTCCAACCCCTTTCAGCATCAGCGAGCGGATAATGACCAGGTAATAACGCAGTGGGAAGATGTACGAAATCCACTGCAAGACTTTAGGCATCGCCTCCAGTGGGAAGAAGAAACCTGCCAGGAAGATGCTGGGGAGCAACAGCATCCAAACCGTCAGCATGGCTTCCTGTTGTGTGTTGGCAATCGTGGAAGCCAGTAAACCGATGCCCAGGCTGGAAAGCAGGAACAGGAACGAAGCACCCGCTATCAGCCACAAGCTGCCACGGATGGGCACCCCAAACCAGTAATGACCGATTGCCAGTACTTCGAAGGCATTCAAGAATGCCAGAATGACGTAAGGTAACATCTTTCCAACCACCAGCTCCCAAGGGCGGATGGGGGTTACGATCAGCTGCTCAATGGTGCCGCGTTCTCGCTCACGCACGATCGCGCTGGCGGTCAGGATTGATGTCAGGGCAAACAGGATCATGCCGATGACCCCTGGGATCATGAAGTATGCACTGATCAGGTCGGGGTTGTACCACACGGTAGTGCTCACTTCAACCGGCGGCTGGATGACTGCTGCCTGGCCACGCTGCAGTAATCGCGATTCTAGGATCTGCGTGGAGTGAGCCTGGCCGATCAATTGAGCCGCAGAGAGAGCAGTGGAGGCTACCGTTGGGTCTGAGCCATCCAGAACGAATACGACCTGAGCTGGCTGCCCACCCTGGATATCGTCACTGTAGCCCGGAGGGATGATCAAGCCGGCACGTGCCTTACCGCTATCGAGCAAATCGCGCAGATCTGCTTCAGAGCTGGCCTCATAGGATATCGTGAAGTAATCTGCCGCGCGGTAGGCATCCAGCAGTGCACGCGCTTCACTGCCACGATCCTGGTCATAAACTGCCAGAGGCACGTTACGCACATCATTGGTGGCGGCGTATCCCAGCAGGAAGAGTTGCATGATGGGGATGATCAGCACCAGGATGAGGGTGCGCCTGTCGCGCCGGATCTGGATGAATTCTTTACGGATGAGTGATCGAAGGCGGGAGTTGAACATGAGATTTCCTATCAATGATCCTTCATATGCTTACTTCATTTCGTGCATGTGCAAGGATGCCATGAAGATATATATCCACAAAATGCTGCATGGCGTTCTCACGAAACTCAGGTGGGGCAGCCGGAGCCAGGGCGGTTTCAGTGAGGTAATATCCAAAGAATAGACCTAAAAATGTTCGCACTACGATGGGGCTTGGGATGGGACGAATTTGCTCCGGAAACGAGCCAACCAGATGTTGCAGGATCTGCATGCCCTGCGGAAAAAGGGCGGCGAACAGCTGGTGGGCATGAGCACTCTTAAACTCGACCAGCTCGATAAACATCAGGTTCATGAAATCAGGACGACCCTCAACCGCCTGCACCATGCGCCGAATGGCATCGTGCACCAGGTGTTCGAGATTGGCTCCCTGGGCAGCCGCGATCAGGGGTAAGACTTCATGATAGGGATGAAAGGCCAAAAACACCGCTTCGAAGACCTGCTCCTTGCTGGAAAAATGGTTATACAAGCCTCCAAGTGCTAGGTTGGCTTGCTGAGCGATCTGGCGCATGGATGTGCCATGATAACCCTGTTTGATAAACAGGTCATGGGCTGCCTGCAGGATAATGGTACGAGTATGTTCACCCCGGGTGAGAGATGAGTCGGTCATACTGATTACTTAGCTGTTATGAACGAACGTTCGTTCATATTTTAATGGGGGTACTTTCCCCTGTCAAGAGGTTAATAAATAGGTGTGCTAATAATATATAAGACATAGAAATCCTTAATGTGGAGCTGGATAGGCCGGGTAAAGCCGCTGCACAGTTTTATATCCACTTCATAGATATAATTGAGGCATGAAATAAGCTTCGAAATGATTATTGGACAGGCGGGAGGTTTCTAAGGACATGCGTCATAACCGTGATGAAGTAATCGAACGCACAATTCAGGAGTTCGAGCTCCTGGACCATCTGTTTGCAAACCTTTCTAGTGAGGATTGGAATCAGCTCCTGCTCCGGTCTGAGACCAAAGAGCCCTGGACCGTGAAGGATGCCCTGGCCCATATTACCCATTGGAAGGCCGACATGGTCAGGTCTATCAGGGGGCAACGCCGCCCGCCTGAGGAGCGTGGGCTCGAGACAAACGATGCGAACCATCTCATCTACCTGCGCTGGCGTGATCGCTCTCCCCAGGAAGTTCTGGCCTGGCACAGGCAGGTGCAGGGGGATCTGCTGGCCGCACTGAGAGCTGCGCCTGATGAATGGTTCAGTAAAAAAGAGCGCAGGCCGGAATGGCCATACGACCTCGACGGTCATTCTGCCTACCACCGGGTACACGACATCAAACGGGCATTGGCACCCAAGAGGCGGGTTGACTGATCGCCTGGTACCAGGTACCGAACCCTCGTGCCGGTCTGCCTGGGGTGTAATACATCATAAAGACAGCTGATGACCTCTCCTCTACCTGAATCCATGCTGCAGTCGAGGCCGAGAAACAGCGCCTTGTAACATGATCGAAGGTACATGGCGGTATAGCCTTCCTCCCACACCTGCAGCCCGTGTTTACGCATAGGCCGCTAATATGGATTTTTCACAATACATCCTGTAATATGCAGACTGAATTCCCCTGTATTCCAGGAGGAGTTCGGCAAGTTAAGTACAAGCATAGATTAAAAACCCAGCCTTCGGTTAAGGAGCTGTTCCGGGGTTAATAAAAATATCCCATAAGCTGCATGCTCATGGGATGTTTCATTCCTTCGTATGGATCTATTTGAGATTATTTCTCGTCGCCACTGCCCAGCATGGCTACCTGGCGCAGAAGACCGAAGACCAGCAACCCCAGCTTGATGCCTTCGGAGGCGTTGAGATTGGGAGGCTCAGCCCTCCTTTTGGCGCGTTGAATCAGCAGGTAGGCTCCACCGAGGCCGGTCAGCGCTCCAACCACTGCCCCGATCACCAAGACCTTTCCCGCCCAAGAAGTATCCATTTCAACCATCTCATTTTGTTCGAAGACACTTGTTTTCTTTTCTGGCCATGGATTCATTCCTTTCATGATTCCGGTTGAGCTCGATAGAGCTGCTCAGATCCTACCCCTCACTCAATCTTGTTTCTTACCTCGCCTGGCTGCATAGCGTACGGCAGCCCAGGTACTGCGCATTCTTACAATAGGTTCAATACTCAGGTTGGAGAGCTGGCTGACTTTATTCTTGCCCGCCTCAAAGTAAAGCTGGACGATCAGGGCATAACGTGGGATCAGGCGTAATAAACTAGCTGATCAGGTAAACAAAACCGATCAGGAGAACTAGCAATATCAGGGCAAAAATCAGGGAGGGTAGGATCAGCCACATCAGTGAAACATCCGCCCAACGCCCCACATCAGTCACAGGCTGGGTTGCCGAGAGGATGATGACTGCGACGGCCGCCAGCAGCAACAGGATGCCAATCACCAGGGGGAAGGTGATCTGCCAGAAGACCTCCCGCCGGTGTTCAGCATGTGTCTTGGGATTGCGCTCAAGTTGAACAGACCGGGTTTGCGTGTCCATCGTGCCCTATATTGTAGCATAATTTGATTTACAGCTTTACTTTCCGCGCTGCCGTACGACTTCAAAGAGCAGGATGCTTGCCGCAATGCCTGCATTGAGGCTCTCGCTACCACCCGGCATGGGAATGTGTACCTTCTGCATCTGCCAGGGAGAGCGCTTCAGATCCCGCCCCAGTTGCCTCTCCACCGACGATGAGCGCCATGGGAGAGCGAAAATCCGCATCCGTATACTGGAATCCCAGCTGCAGAATCAGCCAGGTAAACCTGTAAGCGCTTGATCAGGCTCTTTCAGAGATTTGCTTGATTTCCTGCCAGCCCAGGCTGTGAATGGGTAAGCGAAAATGAGCCCCCATCCCAGCACGCACCACCTTGGGCGACCAGGCATCTGCGCAACCCGGTGCGAGCAACACTGCCTGCACCCCGGCCGCCGCTGCCGTGCGCAGGATCGTCCCCAGGTTGCCCGGGTCGCGCACCCCATCCAGGATGAGCAGGAAGTTAGGGAAGGGTGAGGAAGGGGCAGGGTCCGCATTGCCAGGACGACCAGCAAGCCTTGAGGTGTCTCGGTCTCACTGACTGCTTTCATCACCGCCTCACTGTGACCTGCTCAGCTGGCACACCCGGCGTCGAAAAACCATCCACTAACAGCCTTGCCACGCTCATCCAGCTGATCGGTATAGAAGACCTGTCGAGCAGTCCAGCCGGCATGCAAAGCTTCTTCGGCCAGACGCACTCCTTCGATGACAAAAGCCTGCTCTTCCCGGCGTACCTTCGCCTGCGTTTGCAGCTTGCGCACTGCCTGGATCTTGGGATTATGAACGGAAGTGATCATCCTGCTCCCATGCTTTGATAAAAGCTTGCAAGGTTTCCTGGTCGAACAACACCAGGCGGATGAGCTTCAGGCTGGAAGCCGGGTTGTGAGTCAGATAGTCCAGGATAGTGGAAAGGATCATCTGTGCAGCCAGCGATTTGGGAAAGCCAAAGATGCCCGTTGAAATGGCCGGGAAGGCAATCGATCCCAAGACCAAGCTGGTCTGCCAGATCGCAAGCGAGCCATGGATGGCTGCGTGCAAGCTTGGCTTGCTCATCTCCCTCGCCCCATATCGGTCCCACCGCATGGATGACGTAGCGGCAGGGCAGGTTGCCCGCATGGGTATAAGCTGGCTCAGCGTAGGTGACCGGACCATGCTCATCGCACCCATTGGCTGCTCTCCGCCTGGACTGACGGTCCCACCCCGCCTGACGATAGCACCTGCCACGCCTGCCCCGTGCAGCCAGGTGGGAATTGGCGGCGTTGACAATCGCATCCACCGTTTCAGCGGTAATATCCCCCTGGGCTATCTGCAACTTCTGCCCGGATGGAAAAGTATACGTCTTTGACTGCCTGGGTTCATGGTCCTTCCCTCTTCATCGATACCATTTTACCTCAGGCACGCTCAATATAAAATAGAACCCGTCTTCTGTTAGAAAACGGGTTCCAGCGGAGTTTTGTGTGTGAGTGTGCTAAGGTTATTCCGCTTTTGCCTGCGTGGCAACGGCAGTAAATGCCTGTGGGTCACGCACTGCCAGGTCAGCCAGCATCTTGCGATTGATGGCGATCTTGGCAGTCTTCATGCCGTGGATCAGGCGGCTGTAGGATAAACCATTCAACCGTGCCGCGGCGTTGATACGGGCGATCCAAAGGTGGCGCAAATCGCGCCTGCGTTGGCGCCGGTCACGATAGGAATACCATAATGACTTGAGCATGGCCTCATTGGCACGCCTGAAGAGGCGGTGGCGTGTGCCAAATTGACCTGCATTCATCTTGAGGATTTTCTTGTGGTGACGGTGACGATACGGACCAGTTTTTACACGAGCCATTGTTTTCTCTCCTGCGAACCCCTGGGCGCCGGTAGCTTTGTGCTACCAGTTTTGTGCACCCAACGGCCGCACTAAAAGGGTGGATAGGATAAGCTACTCTGCCTTCTTCAGGTAGGGAGCCAGGCGATGGACACGCTGGATAATGCCGCGTCCTTTGACCGGGATCATCTCAGAGAACAGCTGCTTGACGCGCTTGGGGGTGCGGCGGCGCAGGTGGCTCTTGCCACCCTTGGTGCGCACCACTATGCCCGTCCCGGTGACTCGGAAGCGTTTCGAGGTCGCCTTATGGGTCTTGAGTTTATATTTTTTAGTTGTTTGCTTGCGAGGCACGGTTAATACTCCTTCTCACACAAAACCCCATGGGGGGCAAAAGCAACAAGCCTCGAAAGGCTGTCTCGCCCTTGCCCGTGGGGTAATTTTATGATAACTTTAAATTTGGCTTACTTCTTTTTCGTCTTGGCAGGAGCCAGGACCATGACTACACTGCGACCTTCCATCATGGGGGCTTGTTCGATGGAAGAAAGATCTGCCAGCTCTTCTAGCTACTTTCTTCAAGTCATTCAGCGCCAGATCAACGTAGTCAATCTCACGGCCGCGAAAACGGATGCGTACTCTTACCTTGTTGCCTTCTTCCAGCCAACCCCGGGCATCACGGATCTTGAAACCCTGGTGATAGATGTTGGTTTTTGGCCTGAAGCGGATCTCTTTGACTTCGATCTTGGTTTGCGCTCGGCGTGCGTCACGTTCTTTCTTGGTTTTTTCGTAGAGGAATTTCCCAAAGTCCATCACCCGGCATACAGGTGGTTCGGAATTGGGGGCTACCTCCACCAAGTCCAGGTCGGCTTCATTAGCCAGGCGCATCGCCTCCTGGATGGAGACCACGCCCACGTTCTCGTTGTTGGCGCCGATCAAACGGACTTCTTTGACTCGAATAGCCTCGTTTATTCTATATTGGGTCGCGCTGATAAGTCACTCCTTTCAAGACAGATAATTAATACTAGCTAAATGCCTTAGTCTGGCATCTAGCGTGCCCGATGATACCATGAGTTGATCATAATCGTCAACATTTTAGGGGAAATAGGCAAACTGTAATTAGGGTTAAGGGTATTGGTAATCCCGGCTATTGTTTGCTGGTGGTCTCCATGCTTGACAGTCTGTTATTCTTTGCAGTCCCATTGTCGTTATGAGATGTAAATGCCACACGCATTTATAAGGAGAGACGCCCGATGGGGCGTCTCTAAGGCAATACACCTACATTCCCACGTCCCCGCAAGCGGCCCTATCCCAGCTAACGTACGTGAAAGAATGCGGTGAATTTCTCCTATCATTAATCTACTTTGGCTCGGTAAAGTATCCTTATTGATGCCATATTAGCACATGGTTGTCCTCTAAACAGTCTGTTAAAGATTAGAAATATTGTCCATTTCCGGTATTTAACCCTTATATTTTTTCTATTTCTAGCCTTTCAGCTTTGAAAGCTGCTCGTTGATGGCTCATCGCTGACAGCGAATCGGGTTCATTCTGTTTCGTTTTTTTTGGTGCGTATCCTCATTCAGCCGTAGGGGCGCAGAGGAGGGATTTTTAATATGCATCGTTTGGGATTCCTCCCCTGCGCCCTTACCTGATGCAACCTTCCTTAGCTGCTCATATCCCGATCCCAATTGCAATGGATGCCTGCATCCTCGTAGGGGCAGCTCGCGCGCAACCAAAGAAGGTTGCACTTTGACCACCCCTACGATTATCATGAACATTAACTATAAATCTCGTGAACGTTTATCGATCCGGTTCTTCACCAGCTTGACGAACTCATCCACCGGCATGCCATCCGTGCGTGAGCCATCCCGTTTACGCAGTGAGACCGTCCCTTCTGTCATCTCGCGCTCGCCCACCACCAGCATGTATGGCACCTTGAATAGCTGTGCCTGGCGGATCTTGGCGTTCATGCGGTCATTGCTCAGGTCAGCCTCAGCTCGGATGCCCTGTTCTTTCATCTGGCTGACCAGGTGCATAGCGTATTCGTTGTGGGCGTCAGTGATGGGGATCACTCGCACCTGGTCGGGCGAGAGCCAGACCGGGAAGTTGCCGGCGAAGTGCTCGAGCAGGAAGCCGATCATGCGCTCGTGGGTGCTGAGTGGGGCGCGGTGGATGCAAAGAGGCGTCTCCTCCTGCCCATCGCGGTTGATGAAGGTCAGGTTGAAGCGCGCGGGCTGAGCGAAATCCACCTGGTTGGTCGCCAGGGTGAACTCCTTGCCGATCACCGACCAGATCTGCACATCGATCTTCGGCCCATAGAAGGCAGCCTCGTCCGGCACCTCTTCATATGGCACATTGCCGTTATCCATTGCACGGCGCACCATATCTTCGGTCTTCAGCCACAGGCGCTCGTTATCCACGTATTTCTTGCCCAAGCCACTCTTGTGGTGCGTGCTCAAGCGCATCATGTACTTCTCGATGCCGAAAATGTCGAAGTACTGGTGGTACAGGTCAATGACACCCATGAACTCCTGCTCGAACTGTTCCTCGGCACAGTACATGTGGGCATCGTTCATCTGCATCGAGCGCACGCGCATCAGACCAAACAGCTCGCCGCTTTTCTCATAGCGGTAGCAGGAGCCGTATTCCGCCAGGCGGATCGGCATTTCGCGGTAGGAGCGTGGCTTGCTAGCCGAAGATCTTGTGGTGCATCGGGCAGTTCATCGGTTTGACGTAGTACCTCATACCCTCCAGTTCCATGGGCGGGTACATGCTCTCGGCATAATAGGGCAGGTGACCCGAATGCAGGAACAGGTCTTCCTTCGCCAGGTGAGGGGTGCGCACGCGTAGGTAACCAGCTTTGTCTTCCAGTTCCTTGGCCAGCTTCTCCAGCTCATCGATGACCACGCCACCGCGTGGCAGCCACAACGGCAGACCCGGGGCCGACTTCCTCGTCGAAGGTAAAGATTTCCAGCTCCTTGCCCAGCTTGCGGTGGTCGCGCTTCTTGGCTTCTTCAATCTGCCACAGGTATTCCTCCAGCTCCTTGGAAGTCTTCCAGGCGGTGCCATAGATGCGCTGCAGCATCGGGTTGTGCTCATCCCCACGCCAGTAGGCACCGGAGGACCTGCATCAAGCTTGAGGGCGGATGGGTTGATCTGCCCGGTATTATCCACGTGTGGTCCGCGGCACAGGTCGGTGAAGGTATCGGAAGTATAGATGGATATCTCCGGCTTTTCCTCCAGCGGGTTGCCATATTCATCGTAACCACCCTGCTCGAGCCCATCGATCAGCTCCAGCTTGTAGGGCTGGTCCTTGAAGATCTGGCGTGCTTCGTCTGCTGAAACCGCCCGTCGGACGAACTTGTGGTGCCCGGCGATGATCTGGCGCATGCGTTTTTCGATCTTCTCCAGGTCCTCAGGGGTGAGCGGGCGCGGCAGGTCGAAGTCATAGTAGAAGCCGTTCTCGATGGGTGGCCCGATGGTGTACTTGGCCTCCGGGAACATCTCGATTACCGCCTCTGCCATGACGTGTGCCGCCGAGTGCCGGATGCGATAAAGCTCGGAAGTTCTTTTAGTACCGTTCTTCCTCCTTCTGCTCAGCCATTCAGTGCCTCCATGTCGTGCTGCCGACTTGCTCGATTAAAACAAAACCTCTCGCCCAACTGGGGCGAGAGATAATCTCACGTGGTTCCACCCAGATTTGTATCCTAGACCTAAGCCTTGGATACATCTCTTTAGACCGATAACGGGGTCAACCGTTCACCCTACTCGGCAGGAAAGTTCGTAATTTGTCCTCACCTTTGGGGGTCACGCTCACGGGTGGTTTTCACCGGCATCTTTACCGAAGGAGATTTTCAGCCGACTGATCTCCTATCTCTAGCGGATACTTGCCAGTTACTCGTCCCGGTCAACGCGGTATTTTGATTGGCGGAATTATACTACGCTTTCTCCGAATTTCAAGAGGCAGGGCGTCTGGTCGGCTTATCAACAGCGAAACGCCACCAGCATGCCATCCCGGATGGGGATCAGTGTGGATACCCAATCGGGATCGGTAGTCAGGATTCGGGTGAGCTCACGTACACCCTGCGTGGAAGGATCATTGTCATTCCCATCCAACACCTGCCCGTGCCACAGGAGGTTATCCACGATCAACACACCACCTGGGCGCAGCTTTTCACGGATCATCGGCAGTGACTTCAGGATAGCATTCCTTGTCGATGTCATTGAAGATCAGGTCAAACGGACCTGGCGTTTGGGATAAAGTTTCGATCGCTTCAGCCACGTGGTATTCCAAAAAGCTTGAGTACCCAGCCGCTCTAGGTGCTGGCGGGCACGTTGGAAAGTTTTTCATCCCACACCACATGGTGCACTTTACCACCACCATTCTCCATCACTGCTCTTGCGAACCAGGCGGTCGAATAACCATATCCCGATCCCATCTCGAACATCGACCGTGCCCTCACCATGCGTGCGATCTGATAACACAGGTACCCGCACACCGGTCCGATGATTGGAAAGTTGTGTCTGTTCGGCAAAGGCTTCCATGGCTTTCAACTCTTCTGGGCGCTCGGGCACAAGTTTTTCCAAATAGGAATTAATTTGGTAAAAATCCTTTAAATCACTCATAGTCTCCCTCTTTTCTGGAGTAAAACAATCCAATTATACTCAATATTGTCAATATATACCCTTATGATATGCGCTCACGACACATAATCCCCTTCTCAAACATGCGTTCCCATGTTAAACTCTATGCGCTTCACATAATCCCGGCGCTCTCGCACGAGGGCGTCTTTTTGTGCAGGAAAATTTGATGTACATCATACTCACCGGATCCGTGGCATATGATTATCTAATGACCTTCCCGGGTTATTTCCGGGATCACATCCTGCCTGATAAGCTGGATTCGATCAGCCTGTCTTTCCTGGTTGATTCTTTCAGGAAACGGCGTGGCGGCATTGCCCCGAATATCGCTTACACCCTGGCACTACTGGGAGAGCATCCTCACATCATGGCTACCGTAGGTGAGGATTTCGCTGAATACCGAGACTGGCTGGAGAGCAATGGGGTGGACACTTCAGGGATGAAAGTCATCCCGGGCGTAATCACCGCCTCGTTCTTTTGCAACACCGATCGCTCCAATAATCAGATCGCCAGCTTCTATCCAGGTGCCATGGGATACGCCACAGCAGCTCAGTTTCAGGCAGTGGGAAGGCGAGCGACCCGACCTGGTGGTCATCTCACCCAATGACCCGGAGGCGATGAAACAATATGTGGTTGAATGCCGCGAATTGGGTATCCCTTACCTGTATGACCCCAGCCAGCAGATCGTGCGCCTGACGGATGAAGAGCTGCAGACGGGCATCAATGGGGCACTGGCGCTGTTCGTCAATGATTACGAATTCGGTCTGGTTCAGAAGATGACCGGCAAGACCACCAAGGACCTGCTGCAATCCCTGCAGTTCATGGTGGTGACATGTGGCAAGCCATGGATCGAAGGTTTATTCAAGGGATCAGGAATATTCAATTCCGGTCGTCCCGCCTGAGCAAATTGCCGACCCAACTGGTGTCGGAGATGCCTACCGTGGGTGGCTTCCTCACCGGTTACTGCCATGGTTTAGACCTTGAAACCTGTGGGCAAATGGGCACACTGGCAGCTACTTATTGCCTGGAATGCGAGGGCACACAGGGGCATTGTTACACCCTGAATGAGTTCATTGCCCGCTTCAGGCAGCATTTTGATGACCATGGGCAGCTGGATAAGCTGCTCAATAAATAAGCAATTATTAGATCAAGGAATTGGGAGATATATATGGAAAACTATGACATAAAAGACTCAAAACTAGCTGAAGGTGGTCGCAGACGGATTGATTGGGCAGAACGTGAGATGCCTGTCCTGCGGCTGATCCGCGAACGTTTTGCCAAGGAACGCCCGCTGAAAGGCGTACGGATGTCGGCCTGCCTGCACGTCACCACAGAGACTGCCAACCTTGCCCAGACCCTCCACCTGGGTGGGGCAGACCTGGTGATAACCGCTTCAAATCCGCTCTCCACCCAGGATGACGTGGCAGCCGCCCTGGTCAATATCTACGAAGTGCCCACCTATGCCATCAAAGGTGAGGATAACGTCACCTATTACAAGCACATCAAAGCCGCTCTGGATCATGCGCCCCACGTCACGATGGACGATGGCGCTGATCTGGTCAGCACGATGCACAAGGAACGCCGCGACTTGCTCAAGAACGTGATGGGCGGAACAGAGGAAACCACCACAGGCGTGATCCGCCTGCGCGCCATGGCAGCCGATGGTGCCTTGAAGTTCCCGGTCATCGCGGTGAATGATGCCCAAACCAAGCATTTGTTTGACAACCGTTATGGCACGGGGCAATCCACCATCGATGGCATCGTGCGCGCCACTAACGTCCTGCTGGCGGGCAAGGTCTTCGTAATCGCAGGGTATGGCTGGTGCGGTCGAGGCCTGGCAATGCGGGCGCGCGGCATGGGTGCCAATGTGGTCATCACCGAAGTTGACCCACTGCCTGCGTTAGAAGCCGTTATGGATGGCTTTAGGGTGATGGAAATGAGCGAAGCTGCCAGGATTGGTGATATCTTCGTCACAGTAACGGGTGACTTGAATGTGATCGACCGATCGCATTTCGAGCTTATGAAAGATGGTGCCATTGTTGCCAACTCGGGTCACTTTAATGTCGAGATCAACATCCCGGTACTGGAGAAGATGAGCAAGGAAAAACGCCTGGTGCGCCCCTTTGTGGAACAATATATTTTGAAGGATGACCGGCGTATCAACCTGCTTGGAGAAGGCCGCTTGATCAACCTGGCGGCTGCCGAAGGTCACCCTGCCAGCGTGATGGATATGTCATTTGCGAACCAGGCACTGAGCGTGGAATACATGGTCAAAAATGCAGATAAGCTGGAAAAGAAGGTCTACAGCGTGCCATCGGAGATCGACCGTGAAATTGCACGCCTGAAACTAGATGCCATGGGTGTGCAAATCGATGAACTCACTCCTGAGCAGGAGAAATACCTGAATTCGTGGGAAGAAGGCACCTAATTCGTTTAAAACCCCATCGCATAAACCAGACTTGTCTGTTGAAGAAAGCTACCCGATGAAGGTTGAACCGGTTACATTGACGGGGAAAATTGTGCGGCTCGAGCCACTCTCTGAAGCCCACATACCCGCTTTGGCAAAAGTTGGGCTCGAGGAAGAAATCTGGCGCTACATGCGCTATGGGAAGGTGGAAACGGTTGAGCAGCTAAGCAACTGGGTGCGTGAGCTACTCGACCTGCAAACCCAAGGGACATGACCTGCCCTTTGCCGTCATATCACCTGGCTTCGGGTAATGCCATTGGGTGCACACGCTACCTGCACATTGACCCACCTAACCGATCGCTTGAGATTGGTGGGACCTGGTATGGGTTGGAGTATCAGGGGACTTGGTCAATACCGAATGCAAATACTTGTTGCTCAAGCATGCCTTTGAGAAGCTGGAGTGCATCCGGGTGTGGTTTAAAACAGACCTGCGCAACCAACGTTCACAGCACGCTTTGGAAAGATTGGGGGCGGTCAAAGAAGGGGTGCTGCGGAATCACATGATCCTGCCAGATGGCTACATTCGGGATTCAGTGGTGTATAGCATACTCCCAAAGGAATGGCCTCAAGTGAAGGTGAAATTGGAAGCTCAATTGAAATTTATATAACTGTACGGGCGAAACTTCTGAGAACAACAATACTCACTGCTCTTCGCTTTGCAGAATCCAAATGTACATGCTACAATGAAAACTGTAATTATTAAAAGACCTTATTGGTGGTATTCCACCAAAACAATTATTTACAAGAGTATAACAAAATATGAGTGATAAAAAAATTCGCATCGTCCCTTTGGGCGGGCTGGGGGAAGTCGGCAAGAACATGATGGCAGTTGAATATGGCGAGGATATTCTCGTTATCGACGCCGGTCTGATGTTCCCTGAAAATGACATGCTGGGGATCGACTATATCATCCCAGATTTCCAATACCTGCTGGATAAACGCCAGCATGTGTGTGGCATCATAATAACCCATGGTCATGAAGACCACACCGGTGCCATCCATCATCTGCTGGAACAGATCAAAGCGCCCATCTATGCCACGCCTCTAACGCGTGGCTTGGTGGAGATCAAGCTCTCCCGCGGTGGGCTGCTCAGCCAGGTGAGCCTGAACACAGTTCAAGCTGGCGAGATGGTTCAGATTGGTCCGTTTAAGGTTGAATTCTTCCATGTATGCCATTCCATCCCAGATGGGGTGGGGTTGGGCATCGACACGCCGCAAGGTCTGGTCGTCCATTCTGGCGACTTTAAATTCGACCACACACCCGTGGATAGCTGGCCAACTGATTTTGCCAAGCTGGGTGAGTTCTCCGGGCGGGGTGTGCTGGTTCTCATGGCAGATTCGACCAATGCAGATAAGCGCGGTTGGACGCCCTCCGAACGGGTGATTGAGCCAGCGCTGGACCAGGTCTTCCGGACGGCACAGGGGCGTATCATCGTAGCCACTTTCGCCTCAGTCATCTCACGCATGCAGCAGGTGGCGAATATCGCCATTAACCATGGGCGCAGGATGACTTTTGTTGGCACAAGCATGAACGAGAATGCACGCATCTCACGCAAGCTTGGTTATCTGGATATCCCAGATAATCTGATGGTCAGCGTGGAGCAAGCTCTGAAGATGAAGCCGAATGAAGTCGTCTTGATGTGCACGGGCTCTCAAGGTGAACCCTCCTCTATCCTCGGACGCCTCTCAACAGGCACCAACCGGCAATTCGATCTGCAGTCGGGGGATACTGTGGTGCTATCCTCGCACCCCATCCCGGGTAATGAGGAAAGTGTGCACCGTACCATTAACCGTCTCTTCCGGCGTGGTGCGAGTGTGATCTACGATGCCATTGCTCCTGTGCATGTCTCGGGGCATGCCAGCCAGGAAGAAGAGAAATTGCTGATCAATCTGGTCAAGCCCAAACATTTCATTCCTATCCATGGTGAGCTGCGTCACCTGCATCAGCATGCCGACCTGGCACGTGAGCTGGGCATCCCTGCTGAACGCGTCGCAACAGTCGAGAATGGTCACTCGATTGAATTTGAAAATGGCAACATGAAGCTGGGTGAACGTATACCGGGTGGATATGTCTTCGTGGATGGTGCTGGGGTGGGGGATATCGGCCCCAGCGTGGTGCGGGAGCGTGAAGCCCTGGCACGTGATGGAATCGTACTGGTTAACCTGGTGATTGACCGCAACACATGCCAGCTTCGGGATGAACCCGAGATCATTACCCGCGGTTTTATCATTATCCGCGATGCCGATGAGCTGATGGCAGGGATGAGCAAACTTATCCGTGAAACCGTGCGGCGCGGTAATGGAGACTTGAAAGAAGACTTGCGGAATACATTAATGAGCTATATCTATAACGAGACCAAGCGCCGTCCGATGATCTTCATTACTACCAGCCGAGAGTAAAAACAAAGCGGGTGATACTCACCCGCTTTTTTATTCTCTAGTCCAATTACTATCAAGCAATAAAGGTAACCACCACCAGAATCGTCGCCAGAAGGATCAGCGCGATGACGGTTGCCCATGCCAGGATGTTAAAAATTCGACCATTGCTGAATTTACCCATCAGTCGCTTGTCATTGATCAGCACCAGCATGGTGATCAGGATCACGGGCAGCAGCATCCCATTAAATGTCTGGCTGATCAACATTGCCTGAATCAAAGATTGGATCGGCAAAAGGATGATGGCGGCTCCGAGTATGATCATTGCAGTATAAATGCCAAAGAAAATGGGGGCATCTTTCAGCTCGCGGCTGAGACTGTTCTCCCAACCAAAAGCCTCACATACCGTATAGGCAGTTGATAGACGGCAGGATAGCGGCGGAGAATAGGGAAGCGTTTAGCAGTCCAAGGGCGAATAGGATAGAAGCATATTTACCCGCCAGCGGACCAAGTGCCAGAGCAGCATCCTTGGCAGTTTCTATGTTCAACCCGCTTTTAAAAATTGTGCTGGCGCACGCAATGGTAATGAATGAAGCTACAAACACTGCAAATAGCGAGCCAACGACCACATCCACTCGCTCGTAGGCGTAATCTTTGATCTGAATACCCTTGTCCACGATGGAAGACTGCTGGTAGAACTGCATCCAGGGGGCGATGGTGGTGCCAATGATGGTCACAAATATGGTCACATACCCCACATCCAAATGGAAGCTGGGGGTTGCCAGGGAGCGCCCGACTTCTGACCAATCGGGTGCGGCAAGTAAACCAGAAGCCACATATGCCAGGTAAATCGCACTCGCCACCAGGAAAACCCGCTCGACGATTTTATAACTGCCTTTGACAATTAAAAACCAGACTGCCACAGCAGCCAGAGGAACCGAAATGTACTTACTGACTCCAAAAATCTCCATGCTGGCTGCCACACCTGCAAATTCACTAACGGTATTTGCAAGATTTACGAATAAGAGTAATGCCAGGATCAACGTGGTTACCCTGACCCCCATACGCTCGCGGATCAGGTCTGCCAAACCTTTGCCAGTGACAACCCCCAGTCGGGCACTCATCTCCTGCACGATGATCAGCGCTACGGCCACAAGCGGCATCATCCACAGCAATGCATATCCATAATGAGCGCCTGACACCGAATAGGTGGTGATTCCACCGGCATCATTATCGACGTTCGCGGTTATAATGCCTGGGCCTACAACTGTTAGCAACAAGGCCAGGCGTATGCGGAATGGTTTCATGCGTTGCCACATGCTCATGATCACCTTCCCTCTAGTAAAATGATTATGATGCTATATCTATCCCATCAACATTGAAAACCGTTCGGGTGATTACTGGTAAAAGCGTGGTAGACGCTTCTTCCAGGCAGTGGGAATGATTTTATCGAGTGCATCATCTGCTGTCACAATGCCATGCATACGTTTCTGCTCATCAACCACAGGGACCGCCAGGAGATTGTATTTCGAGACCACCTGGGCAATATCTTCCTGACTATCCATCAAATCTACCGTTACCACTCGTTTTTCCATAAAATCAATGACCAAGGCGTCTGGTTGGGCCAACACCAGCTGGCGTAGAGAAAATACACCCAGCAAGTGTTCATCTTGATCGGCTACATAGATGTAGAAAATCGTCTCGGCTTCGGGGGCAGTTTCTCGCAATCGTTCCATGACCTGCGCGGCATTGAAGTATGCTGGTACGATGAAATATTCGGTGTTCATGATGCCACCCGCTGTATCTTCAGGAAAGGTCAGCAATTTGCGTACATCTTCAGCTTCATCATCTTCCATCAGCTCGAGCAGCTCATGCTTGCGGTCTTGAGGTAGCTCAGCCAACAGGTCAGCAGCTTCGTCGGGTGCCATTTCTTCCAACACATCTGCCACCCGGTCATCCGGCATGCGTTCAATCAGGCTGACCTGAAAATCAGGCTCGACCTCTTCCAACGTGTCCGCCAGGGTTTCGATATCCAACGTCTCAAGGATTTTACTGCCTTCCTGCCTGGTCAGATCGCTCAATATCTCTGCCAGGTCAGCCGGGTGTAATTCAGCCATCTTGGACGTTGGCACCTTCAACCTCATTGGCTGGTCTGATGACAAAAGCTCAATATTATCCCAGGAGATGATTGATGGAAGCTCAGATGATCGGGGACGAGTAGTCAAACGATCAGCCAGGTTCCCCAACCCCAACCTGCGGATCAACCCCACGCCACTGATGTCCACATTGGCAACATATACATTACCATTGACGCGGGTTAATTCAAGGTCATTAACGCGCACAACTCTCATACCATCTGTGTCAATGATCTGTTTATCCAGCACATCCCGCACCAGATGCAAGTCTTCCGGTTGGGGGTGATATTGGGTGATTTCAGAAAACTTCTTTTTTAATGGAATAGCCAGGGAAACTAAAGCTGCCACTTCGTGCATGGGGATGAATACCAAACCAGAATGCTGCTTTACTTCAATGGCCACCAGCTGAGGGTGGGGAACCTCCCTGTGGCGGATGGCAATCAAGTCCCTGAGCTTGCCAAGGCGTTTTCCGTCTGCATCAACGACGGGTCTGCCGATAAATTCGCTGGCGTATAACATACTTCACCTCCTGAACCATTCAGGATCACACAAAATTCCGCAGGCATGTTCAGGAGGTGAGAGAGTTAAAAAATTTTCCCGGAAGGTCTGGTTGTATTACAACCACTTCCGGGAAGTTAATCCATTGCGGTTAACCTTCCCTTTTATACCTTCCTGATCCATGCAGCTAGATTCACGTTGGTAAACGCACACCCAGGTGTGCGCCGACTACTCGGAGGGTGGTCATCATCCTCGTTTATTTTGGTTTGCAGATTGACTCCCATCGAGCAATTATTACTATTGACTGCTTCTTGATTATGGTTCATTAAAATTGTCATGATCAAATAGGCTTTCAACTACAGCGCAGCAAAGTATAGCACCAGGGTTCTTTGGCGGCAAGAGGGTAAAATATATCATTAATCAAACAAACTATTGTTCGGCAGGAACTTTTTTTCCGGGATCTGCCGTCTTAGAGAGACAAATAAAAGTTACATGGAGGTAACAATGCGTACTAAATTAGTTATAACCACAATCTTACTTATTGCAGCAGCAGTCTTAAGTGCCTGCAGTGGAACAGTCCAAATTGGGCAAACCCAACCGCGAACGATCAATGTGACGGGCAATGCACAGGTTATCCTGGCGCCTGATATTGCCTATATCTCCATTGGGGTCCACAGCGAGGCAAAAAGCGCAAAAGAAGCAGTGGCAAGCAACAACTCTCAGACCCAGGCAGTAATCGATGCAATCAAAGGTCAGGGTGTCGACGCTAAAGATATCCAAACCACAAACTTCAGTGTTTACCAACAGGAAAAGTTCGCTCCTACTGGCGAAGACCTGGGTACATTCTTCATGACTGACAACACAGTCTACGTGACCATGCGCGATATCGCGAAAATCGGAGATATCCTGGATGCATCGATAAGCGCAGGCGCCAACAGCATCTACGGAATCACCTTCGATGTGGAGAACAAGGAAACTGCTTTGGCAACCGGCCGTGATCAGGCTATGGCAAATGCCAAAGCTCAGGCTGATGAGCTTGCGAAGGCAGCCGGAGCTACACTTGGCGCGGTCCAGTCCATCAGCTATTACAGCAGTGCACCCATGCCCATTTACTACGACACTAAAGCAGTCAGTGCTGGGGTGGGCGGCGGAGGCAGTGTACCTATATCATCCGGACAGCTTACACTGACAGTATCTGTCACCGTGACATACGCCATCAAGTAAGCACTTTAAGCATACGCCTCAGTGGGCTTATAACCCGCTGAAACTAATCTCGACTATAATACCTCTCGTGAGAGAGGTATTTATTTTTCGACCACCACGCCGGCCTGGGATGATATTACATGGCATTGCTGTATTACTTCTGGCAGCGATTGGTGCAGTTGGTCTCTGGAGAGCATCGCTGGCAGAAAGCGCTTCCACCTTCCTTATATACTTATTAGCTGCAATTTTGGCTATTGGTCTCACGGTGAGCCTCATTTACCGAATGTACGCCCTCCAGCGGGCAAGATATATTTTGGCACGCGATGGCATCAGTATCTATTGGGGATTGCGACGCGAGGAAATTCCAATTAATCTAGTTATTTGGGTCGGGTCAGCTGACCAAAACAGGATGGCACTCTCCAAACCACTGCTCCGTATTCCTGGTGCGGTACTTGGGGTGCAAACTCAGGCTGATGGAAAACCAGTGGAGTTCCTGGCTGCGCGAGACACAAAATTGGTCATGATTGTCACTCCCGACCGGATATTCGCCATCTCACCCGCCAATGAAACTGAGTTCCTGCGGACCTACCGCAAACTGTCGGAATTTGGCTCGCTAGCGCCCATCCAATCCATATCCGATTACCCAACCTTCCTGCTAACACGCTCATGGGCAGATCGACCGGCGCGCATCTTGATTATTATCAGCTCTATTCTGGCGCTGGGGCTGATCCTATGGGTTAGCTTGAGCATAGCAAACCACCCGATGACAGCTCTACGGTTGAATTCAGACGGCTCACCAGTTGAGCTCATTCCTGGAATCCGCCTTTTACTGCTCCCGGTACTAAACACCTTTTTCTTCATCGCTGATTTACTTTTGGGATTATTCTTCTACCGCAGGGCAGATACACAAACGTTGAGCTATTTGATGTGGGCGAGCTCAGCACTTACCAGCCTTTTGTTTTCGGGCGCTATCTATTTTATCCTTCGGGTGACATAGGCTCTCTGGAAATAATCGCTTCATATGCAGATTATTAATTGGTTTCCTACTGGCAATTCTCATTGCAGTACTAGCATGGCGGGTTGGTTCCCTCTCTGGCAGTGGTGCCTGGGCAGCAGTGTTGACCGGCGGATTGATCTTTGGTCTGGGTGGGTTACCCTGGGCAGTCCTTTTATTATGTTTTTTTATTTCTTCCAGCGCGTTGTCGCGTGCATTCAGTCAGCGAAAAGCCAACCTGGCAGAGAAATTCTCCAAAGGTGGCCGGCGTGATTGGGGACAGGTGCTGGCGAATGGTGGCTTGGGAGCAATATTGGCGATTGGATATTCCATTCCACCTCACCACGAATGGCTTTGGCTGGCATTTGCCGGTGCCATGGCAGCCGTGAATGCTGACACCTGGTCAACCGAGCTGGGTGTGTTGAGCCTGATCCCGCCCCGCTTGATCACCACTGGTCAAAAAGTCGAGCGGGGTACTTCCGGAGGCATCACCTTCACTGGAACCCTAGCAGCTTTGGGGGGTGCAGTATTGATTGGTATTGCCACGGTAATCTTCACAGCAGGCTCAAGGTTGGATTTTCTAGCCTTGGGCGTCATCATCCTGGGAGGTCTGGTGGGATCATTGTTCGATTCTGTGTTGGGTGCCACGATTCAAGCGATTTACTGGTGCCCAACGTGCAATAAAGAGACAGAACGGCACCCCATCCACACTTGCGGCAGCCCGACAAGCCAGGTGCGAGGCTGGTACATGGTTCAACAATGACATGGTAAATTTTGCTTGTTCTTTGATGGGGGCAATCGTAGCAGCAGGACTTTGGCTGCTTCTTGCGTAACGTGAGGTCAATTAACCACCAATTTCACTCATCTCGCGGTTGAGGGGGATAACCCGTCTGCCAAACCGTGCCCCCAGGGTTTATTCCAGAGGCCATCGATGATGAGCTGGCGTAGCTCTCCCATGGTAGCGCCTGCACGCAGGGGTGTGAGCAGATCCACTTCACCTTCACGCAGTAGGCAAAGGCGCAAACGCCCATCCGCAGTCAGGCGTGCACGCGTACAGGAATGGCAAAACGGTGAGCTGACAGAAGAGATAAAACCAATATCCCCGGGTGCTTCAGGCAAGCGGAAGATGCGTGCTTCTCCATCCAGACTCACCCCCATTGACTGGTTCCAATGGTCCGAGGATTGATTCAATGTAGGAGCGCATTTCAGAAGCAGTCACCAATTGACTCGTCTGAAAATCATTATTTCCCCCAAACGGCATCATCTCAATAAAACGGACTTGCCACGGATGCTCCAGGGTGAGGCGTGCCAGGTCTGACCATATCCGGCTCATTATAGCCACGCACCACCACAGCATTGATCTTGATGGGAGTGAGTCCGGCGTCATCAGCGGCTTGAATACCAGACCAGACATCTTCAAAAGAACCCCAACGGGTCAGGGTTTGGAATTTATCCGGATTCAAGGTATCCAGGCTGATATTGACCCGCTGTAAACCAGCTTGTGCCAGAGGACGTGCCATCCGTGAGAGGCGGACCCCATTCGTGGTCATGGTGAGTGCATTCACACCGGGAGTGCTGGCGATCTGCTGCACCAGATCAACCACCTGGGCACGGATAGTTGGCTCACCTCCGGTCAGGCGGATTTTATCAAACCCCAAGCTGACAAATAAACGGACCAGGGTGAGGATTTCGTCATCCTGCATCAGCTCAGCAGACGGCTGGAAGACCATCTCTTCTGGCATACAATACAAACAACGCAAATTGCAGTGATCAGTCAGGCTGATGCGTAAATAGTGAAGTCGTCGTCCGTAGCGATCGAGTGCCATATATCATCCATTTCATACCAGTAAAGAAGCATATTATAGCATTAACTCTTAGGAGCTTCGTGTCTGGGCTTTTATGCCGTCAATTATCTCAGGGTGGGTGATCCATTTCCCACCATCCAGACACCTGCTGGTCCCACGGGAAGATCACAAACTCATCACTCACCAGAGCAGATACCTGGGGTGCAGGGTTAGCCCAGGAATGGCTGACCAGGCAGGCAGTCACCACCTGCACCGCACCCAATGCTTTGGCGCTTTCTGCAGCCATGGCCAAGGTCTGACCAGTATCCGCGATTTCATCGATCATTGCCACGATCTTTCCTGCCACCTCCTGGGGGACGGGAACTTTCCAAACAGGATGGTCGTAAATGGACCTCATCATTCATGCGACGGGTGAGGCGGATGGGGAACAATTCACGGCGCAGGCTGCAAGCCACCGCTGTGGCGGGGAATAAGCCTGCCCGGGCAATCCCGAGGATCATCTGCGGTTGAAATGGCTCCAGGAGCTCCGCCAGGCGTGCTGCCAGGCTGGCGAAATCATTCCAGGTGATTTGCCTCACCCCGAAGCGATGGGCATAATCGTAACTCTTCATAACAGCTTGCGTATGTGGGCAATATGGTCGTATTCATGCCAGACTGCCCGGCGCAGCAGCTTGCGTGGGCTCCAAAATTCTCCTGAAACGCCAACCACTTGCCTGGAAGCCGGCTAACCCTGGTAGGATTTCAACCAATTTTTCTCGTACTTTCTTCAAGCGCTCGAAGGGATCTTCAGGGACGTCTTCACGCGGGAAAAGCCAGTCCAAGCCGGTCCAGGTACCACCACTCAGCACCACCGATGTGCTTGAGGATGCCAGCGATGCTCCACCGTTCCTTGGGGTAAGTGCGCTCAAGGATTTCTACAGGTCAAAGTTACTCACCATCTTCAACAGATCCTCACGACCCCAACTGAGCAGCAGCAGACCGCGTTGGATATCCTCCGCGCTTAATGGGATCCAATCATGGCGGAACCAGGCATTCACCTCGTATCCATCCTGAACCAGCTCATAATCTCGAGTTGATCGAGTAGCATTCCCAGGTTTCTTCCAGGTGATATTCGCTTGTCGCTCGTACGCTCATCTCGTCGCCAGCCAGCCAGCTTTCGGAGGTATGGGCAGCAATCCACTGGCGATAATCCCGGATCGCCTGTGGAACCGCTGCCAATGCTTCGGAGCCATCCATCCCGTAGGCAAAACAGCCCGGGTGCCCCAATACCCAGGCCTGTGAACGTCCTTCAGTGCCATTTTCTAATCCTACATAAAACATGAAACATACACCTCGGAATTATTTTCCAGACCTACATGGAACATATCAAGCTCCTATTCTGTGACCTTGATCACCAGACCGCCGGTCATCTGCAGCAAGTCGTCAGGGCGTCAGGCGGAAGACGGCATGAGGTGTGCCAGCTGCAGCCCAAATTTCCGGGTACTGCAGCAGGTCCTGGTCGATGAAGGTCTCCAGACGCTCGGTATGACCCAGCGGAGGCACACCACCGATGACAAAACCGGTGCGGCTGCGGACGAAATCAGCATCAGCTTTTCCGATGTCCTCCCCGATAAGACTCTGCCATGACTTTCTCGTTCACCCGGTTGGACCCACTGGCGATGACCAGGATCGGACGGTGGCTGGTGAGGGTCTGAAAAATGATCGATTTGGCAATTTGCCCCACCTGGCATCCTAAGGCCTGAGCAGCTTCCTGCGACGTCCGGGTTGAATCGGGCAGCTCAATCACCTCGAGCTGCATGCCAATGGCATTCAAAGCTTGCTGGACTTTCAATGCACTCGAACTCAGATTCATCATTACTCTCCATGTGGAGGAGATTCCTGCCCAGCTACATCCACTTGCGCCGCCGCATCCAAAGGAACATCCCGAAAGGTGTGCCCACGACAATAAGCATCATGAAGATAAAAGCAGGGTTGTTCGTCCAGGGAATTAATTCACGGGAGACGGGCTGGAAGAAATTCATCCCAAAGAAACCGGCAACGAATGAAATGGGCATGAACAGGGTGGTGATCAGGGTCAGGGTCTTCATGATCTCATTCATGCGATTGTTGATCACCGAAAGATAGGTATCCAAGCACCCCGCCAACCAGGTCGCGCAGGCTTTCTGAGATATCATGCAAGCGCACCAGGTGATCGTAAACATCACGGAAATAAACCCGGTCCTTTGGCATCGATGACGGCATAATCATCACGCGCCAACTTATTTAATACCTCGCGCAACGGGGATAACACCCGGCGCAAGTGGAGGGTGGCACGCTTGAGGGTAAATATGCGCTGCACGACCTGCGAAGATGGGCTTGCCAATCACCTCATCTTCAACCAGCTCAATCTCTTCATCAAGGGTTTCCACCACCTGCATGTAATCGACAATCAGCTCGTCGGTCAATTTGTACAGGACGTGATCGGCACCGCGTTTAAAATGACGTGCATCCTTGGTACATGCATCCCAAACCCGGTTGAGGGCGTGGATAGGTAGATCATGGTGAGTGACAATGTAATTTATCGCCCAGGAAGATATCCAGCTCAATGCCTTCAATGTCCTCCTCGCCGCTGGTGAAGCTGATGGCGTGCATGGCGATATATAAATAGTGCTCCCAATCATCCACTTTGGGTACGTGGGTTTCATGCAGGGCATCATCAATTGCCAAGGGGTGGAACTCAAAGGTATTGTAGCAGAATTTCTTCCGTGGGCTCGGGTTCTTCACCACCAAAATCCACCCACAGGACGCCCGATTTATTCTGTAGGGCAGCAGCATACCCATCTGGGTAAATTTCGGTCAACAGATCTCCATTCCCTTTATAGTAGAGAGCACGAAGCATAATTCCTCCGCGAGAACCATCTAGAAACGGTCTGAGCTTTTTTGTCGGGTTTCTACACCATTATACGTGAAAAAGACGATGACCGTCTAAAATCTCGTTGGCTGAACTTTTTTCAGTATCCAGCATGATAATCATTCGTTTCGCCAAAAAAACGAAGAAAAACGAAACCTTTTTGAGATGAAGGTGATTAGAATGGATTGAAGTGAAGCAAAGATGGTGATTGGAGGCATGTAATTACTCACTGCCTCAAGCTCCAATAATCCCTAATTCGTATGCGGAGGAGAGCAGAAATTATCGCCATAGAGTTCGTGATGAATTGAAAAAAATATACGAATCGCCCTCACCCCACCCTCTCCCTGAAAGGGAGAGGGGAATTGAGGTATGCGGTGAGTAGTTACACATTCAATTATAGCACAATTGTTCTAATCCACAAGGGGTTTATGCAAAACTCGCAATTTTTTAAGGTTTCTCATAAAATCCTTCCTGGGAAAGAATTGCACAATATCGATTGGAAAATCGCCTATCGATAGAAAGCGATCGATATGGAAGGGCACCAATCGATACAGAAGACCACTGATGTTCTAATCCACAAGGGGTTTACGGAAAACCGCCGATATTTTAAGATTTCTCATGATCGGCTATATTACAGTAATTTGTCCAAGAACAGAACTGGACAATCTGAAACGGAAGTTTAAGGAATGGATCATAACGTTGATTTTCGATTGCGTTGATCGTAGGGCGAGTTACATCTAACTCTTTCGCCAGCCGCTCTTGGGTCAGGTCGTGTATTGCCCGGTAGACTTTTTGCCGGTTTTTCATTATCGTTTCCGTTCCAAAATTACCGGGTTGGCGACCCAGAAGACTACTCCGGTGATTAAAACTTCCGATCCATAATCCGATCTGACTTTGAGGCACCCAAGGTTGCAACAGAGCGCTTATAATCAGCAGATTCAAGAATATGAAGGCCCAAAAACCAGACAAACCGAAATGATATTGAACCCTTTCATCCAAGATGGGTCGATCATATTTAACAATCAGTGGAGAATTCTAAATATTAGCTGATATCTATAAATTTCAATTGCACAATATTTACCGTTCCCGCAGCTTTCCGTATCATTACTTACCTCAGCTCGTTAAACTTAATGAGCGCTAATACCTGTATTAACTAAAAAGGGCCATCCAAAAAGACCATTTGGACGACCCTTTAATAAATATTGCTAAAACCAGATCAAGCAGTAAATTTTTGCTTGAGACGAGCGTTTTTTCCGGTTCGATCACGTAAATGATAAAGCTTCGCCCTGCGCACCTGTGAATGTCGCTGAATGATGACTTTCTCCAACCTTGGTGAACGGGTAAGGAATGTACGTTCGACCCCTATACCGTTGCTGGCAATCCGACGGACCGTGAAACTGGCATCATTACCACGCCCTCTCCGGCTAATAATCGTACCCCTGAATTCCTGAATACGCTCTGTGTTGCCTTCTTTGATACGAAGGTGCACACTTACCATATCACCAGGTCGGAGCTGGGGGACATTGGGATTTTCAGCTTGTTCAACAGATTTCAAAAGATCGTTCATGATGATCCACCTCTCTAATAATTGCAAATATTGCTTTTTTCAACACAAAGCCGCCAGGGGCGGCGAGGTGCAGGATTATATCATGCCACGTATGATTTGAGAAGGAAATAGAACCTATATCAAACCGGAGAATTCAGATAACCTGCACGGATTAACCCTACCTAGGCATTACCCGCCAGAGGCTGGTAAACGTACTCGTTGTAATACAACCATCAATTCTGTGGGATAAGGCGCAGTAAATTTCATCCTCTCCCCGGTTAGGGGGTGGGTAATCTCGAGTGACCAGGCATGTAACCCCATGCCAGCGTCCAATCTGATCAACGAGACATTCTGTGACTGGGGATGGTGTTCTTTCTCCGCATCTTTGAGACTAATTCTCTGGCCATATAATTTATCCCCAATGATAGATAAACCCAACGCAGAGAGGTGGGCGCGGATTTGATGGGTACGGCCTGTCTCGGGGATAGCCTCCACCAGGCAATCATGGCTAAAGCGTTCCAGAATCCTAAGGTGGGTGATAGCAGGTTTTCCATGTAGTTGGTCTATCACGGTGCGATGTTGGCGATCACCATTCGGGCGCAAAGGTAGACTGACAGTCTTCTCCTGCCATTCGGGTTTACCAATCACCAGAGCATGGTACACCTTGGATACCAGGTGCTTCTCAAATTGAGTGTTGAGCGAACGGTGCGCCTGCGCTGAGCGGGCTAGAAGCAGCACCCCACTGGTATCTTTATCCAGGCGGTGGACGATCCACAAAGGACCAAACTGCTGTTCCAATACGCTTTTGATGTGCGGAAGCGAAGGATTATAACCATCCGGCAGGGTGGCAAGCCCTGCTGGTTTATTGACCACCAACAGGGCTTTATCAAAAAATAGTACCTGGATATCAGCAGGTTGGCCCGTTTTCAATAGAAATGATCTCAGCCTTTAGCCAATATTCCCACTGGCCTGCGGTTGGGGAGCCGCTTCACCACGCCGCACACCCAACATCATGATGAATGCCAGTACCATGAAGAACGGTGCAGCCACCATGGTCATGCTGTAGTTATTCCCACTAAGCTGGATGATCCAGCCATTTATGTTCGGGCCAACAATGGCTGCCAGGGTTGAAAACAGGTAATACAGCCCGGTGTATGTCCCCAGCCGCGTCGCTGTGGTCATATCCACTACCATTGGTAGAGAGTTGATGTTGATACAAGCCCAACCAATCCCAGCAATCATCAGAACCAGGCCGACGACGGGCACCTGGCCTAAAACAGGCAGCCTGGTAAGTACCGTGGTGAGCGTGGCAACCGGTGTAAAGTACATTGCCAGTAAGCACAGCGTCATGATCACGAGACCGATGGAAATCGTGACGCGCCGCCCGATACGGCTGCCAAGATAACCAGATGGCAATGCAAAGAGCACAAAGAGCAACGAGAGCTGCCCCAAGAGACGCGTCCCATCCGATTCGGTCAAATGCAGGTGGTTGATGGCATACAGTGTGAAGAAAGCTTCCACTGCGTTGTACGCCACGAACCAAAAGAGGATCGCCAACAGCACGCGCAGAGCACTGCGGTCCGGATCAGCCAATACAGTCTTCAGACTCGCGATCAGGCTGGGTTTCTCCTCGTGGCTGTCTTCATACACCTTCGGTTCGCGAATCACCAGGAATACCAGTAAAGCAGCCAGGATTACCAACCCGGACCCAAGCCAGAACGGGTAAGCTGGATTCATTTCATAAAGCTTTGCCCCACCCAGGAAAGCAATGATCGACCCGACCCCGCCCATTAAGTTGATGATCCCGTTCGCCTGGGAACGATTCTGCGAGGGCGTGATATCTGGCATCAGTGCAACCACAGGGGTGCGCCAAAATGCCATACTCAATAAAAGCGTGGTGGTGCAGGCGACAAACAACGGCAGGATGGCTACCACCGGGATCAACCCAAACACGATGGCACCGATCGGTGCGCCAATCAAAATGAAAGGCATGCGCCTTCCGATGGGCGTGCGCAGGCGATCAGACCAGGCTCCCACGGGTGGCTGGATGAACAGGGCCGCGATGTTGTCCAGGGTCATAAAAAAGCCGATCAAGGCTGGTTGCAGCCCAAATTTCTGCTGCAAGAAAATGGGCACGAAGGCATTGTACGTAGACCAGATGACACTAACACCAAAAAAGCCAAAACCGAGCAAAAATATCTTTCCATAATTAAAACGCATAGCATCCTCCAGAATGTGGGGTAATGAAGCTCATTATGCAAACAAGGAAACTATTACTTATCATCTAACTCCAAACCATCCAAAAAGTCGCGGTCTTTCTCAGATAGGTTTGCTTTCTCCAATAAATCGGGGCGGCGATGCCAGGTGCGCAGTAATGCCTGCTGACGGCGCCATTGGGCAATTCGGGCATGATCGCCGGATAGTAGGATTTCAGGCACCCGCCATTGGCGGAATTCTGGCGGGCGGGTGTAATGGGGATATTCCAGCAAGCCTGTGGCATGCGAATCATCCCAGGCACCTTGCGGGTCTCCCAAGGCGCCAGGGATCAGGCGGGTGATGGCATCGATCAGCACCAAGGCCGGGAGCTCTCCCCCGCTGAGCACATAATCGCCGATCGAAATTTCATCCGTCACCAAGTGCTCACGGACACGTTCGTCAATCCCCTCATAACGACCACACAATAGGGCCAAGTGGGGTTGTTGGGAGAGCTCTTGTGCCACCTTCTGGGTGAATACCCTACCTTGCGGTGTGAGCAGGATCACCGGGCAGGAGGGTGGAACACCCAGGACGCTCTCAACCGCGGTGAAAATTGGCTCCGGTTTCATCACCATCCCACCACCCCCACCATAGGGCAGGTCATCGCAGACATGATGGCGGTCGGTGGTCCAATCGCGAATATTATGCAGCTGGACTTCTACCAGATGGTTTTCCTGGGCACGCTGTAAAATGCTGGTTTCCAGATAGGGTGTGAATACGTCCGGAAAAAGTGTGAAAACATCGAATCGCATGGTCGTTGTCATTCGTAACCCATTCTAGCTGCAAGGGAAGGGATTGGCAATGCAAGGGCGAGATATCATCAACAGCGCTTTATAAACCACCCCTGGCGAGATTGATGAATTCAATGACGATAATAATTATTTTCACTGCCATGAATCGCCGTCCCACACTGCTTTTAACCAAAATGGTGCGCCAGTTTCAAGAAACTATACACATCCTAATTACTGGATTGAAAATATTCGGCTAACAAACCATCCAGGTCCTTTGACGTATGATCTCTCAAAATTGTAAAGAAATCCGCGGCGGTAGCGATCTTATGCGCATTTTCATTGGCATAATCTCTCAAGAAGGCAAAGAAAGCTTGATCTCCAACCAAATTGCGCAGGTCTTCCAGGAATTTTGCCCCGTTGAGATAAACAGCATCCCGGTAAGAGCGAAACTGGTTGAAATCGTAGATGGAGCCATCCACCCACCCGCTGGGATCATAGAAATTTACCCGATAATACCACCACCAATCCACCAATGATTCACCCGAGCGAGGGGGGTAATCTGAATAGATATTTTCGTAAAAGATATGTTCCATATAAGTACACATGGCTTCATCCAACCAGGGTTCCAGTGCCTGGTCATTTCCAACCAATCCATACCACCACTGGTGGGCGGTTTCATGGGCGGCGATGAAAGTCAGATAACCCTTGGGGGTACCGTCATAAAGATTGTAGAAACCATGGCTAAGGAAAAACAAGCCATCATACTCCATGCCATCCAGGAAATCAGCTTCCACCACACTCAGGGAGGAATGTGGGTAAGGCGTAATCAATTGCGGAGTATAACTGCAGGGCATCTGCGGTATTGTGTAGCACCTCCTGCCCGGCATATTTATCATAGGGAAAGGAATAGCTGATAAATGGTCACATCCCCGACGGTGGTAGTCTGCACCAAATATTCAGTGCTGGCTGATAAGGCGAATGTCCGCGCAGCCTCCAAGTGATATACATAGCTTTCCCCATCCTGCACAGCAGGGGTAGAAGCTGCAATGACCAGATCCTGAACCGGCTCAGCAAGAGTGAGCCTGACCTGAAAATCTGCCACATCAAACACCTGGTGCTCACCGAACCACCAATTTGAATGCACCAACCATCCTTCTCCAGTCGAGATAGGGGGGAATATACGGATACCAATCCACAATATTCGTCTGTCTTTCTGTATAACCATAAGGTACTGGGCGACTAAGTATCGGAAGGAGGGGGAATCTCTGGAAGTTCCAATTGATAATTGATCTTTAGTCCCAGCCTTTCACCAGACTTGAAGAGGCTGGGGCAATGGGATGTGCATCTGGTCATCTTTCAATTCATAATTGTCAATGCTCTCCCCATTTTCCCAGGTCATAGGAGACGAGTGTGAAGCCTCCCTGCCAGCGGTTTGGCTCAACCACCAAGATCAAGTCATCAAGGTCATCCTGAGGTGTAAATTCACATAGCTGATCATTTCAGTGACACGACAGCGAGTGCAGAGTGGTAATCAAAAACAGCATCCAGATTATATTGGGCTGGTACTTGATAGGGCGATGTAGGACTGGAAGTAGGCTCAACGGGTGTGACCTGTGGTGGAGCAGGTCAAAGAGGGTTGGAGCTGGGTTGGATCAGGCGAAACGCTAAGGGAAGGAGTTAAGGGTTGAATAAGGCTGACTGGTTGAGATGGCTGGGGATGACTGTCGACATTCCGGAGAGCCAATATTAGTCGGGTTTGGATAAGCACAGCTCGCCAATAAAACAAAGCACAACAAGTAAATGACATTACAGTTTGACTAAATTTCGTAACATCTTTTATCACCCTAGGGTTTGCACCCATTCATTCTCCAGGGATGCAATTTATCTGGTACTCAGGATAACACCCACGAGTGAGTGTCTATATCCAGGTGGAAAGAATGAGAGATCAACCTGCGATGAGCCATACTTCGAATGCATCAAGAGTAAAATGCCTGAGCCAATTCTAAATTAGCTGACGAGTGAATAAATAAATCAACAATAAAACCATCGATAGGATAGCAATCAGAAGCAAGATGACCATCAACCAGGAAACCGTAGAACGTTGGGCTTTTATGCCGTGGAGCGATTTCGCAAGGGCTGAAACGGTATGTGGGTGGGTAATATGTGCAGGCTGGGGAACTTCCAAGAGTCACGACCGTGATATTATCGTGACCGCCGCGTTGGTTGGCAAGGTTGATTAGCTGCGCGGGGCTCGATCCAGTTGCCGGGTGCGCAGGATATTCCAGGATCTCTCCATCCTTGACCAAGTCGGTCAAGCCATCACTGCACAGCATCAGGCGATCTCCGGGCAGCAAGCGCAAACCCTGGTTTGCTTCAGCCTGGGCTATCACTTTCAGCTGGGCTCAGACGTAGGCGCAAATCAGGATTAATCGCATTCATCGAGCCCAAGAAACGGCGGATGATGTGAGCATTGGGATGACCTTTGACTTGATCAGGCGTCAGGATGCCTTGGGCAAGCGCTTCCTGGACCCAGGTGTGGTCGGTGGTCAGGCGGATAAGTTTTGCTCCACGCTGCAGGTACAGGCGTGAATCGCCTACCGAAGCAGCATAGAGCTGGTCGCCAATCACCCAGGCGCAGACACAGGTGGTGCCCATACCGGTCAGGGAGGGGTCCTCCTTGGAACGGTCGAGGATGACCTGGTTGGCATGGGTGAGAGCCTGTTTCAAGACCTAATGCGGGTTGGTTCGGGGGACTATTCGGCAATAAATTTATTGATATTTTCCACTGCCAGCTCAGCCGCCACCTCACCAGCACGATGACCCCCAATACCATCAGCAAGTAATGCCAGGACGGATGGAGTGTGGTCATCGGAGCTGAAGCGATAAGCAGAAACAGAATATCGATCTTCATTCGGTTTACCCTTCATGCCTGGGTGCGTAGCAGCCGCGATATGCAGGTGAGCATGCTCAGCAGGGATCACTGATTTGGCTCCAAAGGAGTGATCACTACCTTACGCAGCGGACCAGGCTCAGCAAGCTTAAAGCGAAAACCAACCCGTCCCAAATGGATGATATCCGCATGTTCCAAATGGTGCCTTCAGGTGGGTACCTGCTCATAATTCACCCAGGTGCCAGCGACTGAACCAGCATCGGTGATCAGAAATGATTTCACCTTCATGATGAATCCGGGCATGCACCCCTTCGATGGATGGGTCAGCGATAACCAGGCTGGCTTGATGGGGGTCACTTCCAAGGGTGACATCATCAGCGGTGATCTGCAATGGGGCGGGCAAGGTGGGTTCATCGGAACCCACCAGGGGAATTAGATATGCCAATGGCAGGGGTGGGTTTTTCCTTGCGCTTGAGCCATGGCAAGCGCTCTTTCCAGCTCTTTGAACGGGGTTTGGTTTGCGCCGGCGGCGTAGAGGCAATTTTTACCGGTTGGGTGACCGGATCCTTGACGCTGGCGTATGCGCTCGCGATATCCCGCCGGGCGTGTCTTTTCATTGGAACCCGCTGAAGTCCTGACCTGGCCTGGATATGGCTTGGGGTGGATACGACCACCAAGGATGAGCACCAGGACCAGGATGGAAGCGGATATCAGGACAGTCACTCCTATCACGAGCAGTCGCTTTTGTGAAAACTGCTACAATCACCCCTTGGGTGGTGGATGGAACGGTGATCTTGACGGAGATCTCGCCAGTTTTCCCTGCCAGCCCAGGTTGTCAGCGACTTCGACGCTCAAGGTGTGCACACCATCCTGGGTATATGGGCGTAAATCCCAGACAAACTGGTCAAAAGGTGGGTTGAGTATTCTCTGCGACGAGTGCCCATCGACGTAAAGGCTGGTGCGGGCAAGAGGACGATCATAGCCATCTGGGAAAGTCACCTGGATTGTCAAGACCTGTTCCATGGGTAGGAGGTCGGCCTCGTTACACTGGTTGCTCCCGGGGTTGGCTGACTGGGAAAGTGCGCACGATTTCAGCTGGGAGGGTCAAGAAGCAATGGAGCAGGTGGCTGAAGATTGAGCTCAAAGGCTGGGCTGGTGTAGTGACCTGCTCGCCGCCAATGGTCACCTGGGCAGCCACTTGCTGGGCACCGGCAGTGGCAATCTGTGAGTCATATCCAAGCTGGTAGACATAGCGCAAGGGCTCGAGCAGGGTTTCCAAATCAGGGACGGGTTCGTCATGTGAAAAAGCAAAAAAAGTGGCATGCGTCTGATCAGCCAGATTTCGCAGCTGGTCGATCTCCGGCAGGCTCAAATACTTCCTGGAGCAGCCACCAACCAGACATAGATATGGATATTCTGCTGGATGGCACTGGCGATGATGGATTGAAGACCAAGGGAAACGTCACCTGGCTGGGGTGGGGTGATAAACAGGATTGCCCGCTCCATCCCAGGGCGAGTGGTGGGGTCGGAAGCCACCTGTAATGCCGAGGACAGTACCTCCAGGCTCGGGATGGCATTCGGGTCATCGGGTATATAGGCTTCAAGCGAAGAACGTAACGCAGGCAGGGTCTGAAGAATGAGTTAGCTGCGGACCACCCATGGTCAGCAGGCTGAAATCATCCACACCAGATGGTTGGTCTTCCCATGTGCCGGCCAGGAGGCCCTGGAGCAGATATTCGTAACGGGAGACTCCCAGGGCATCACGGATGGTGAATGATGCGCCCGGGGTAATGGCAATGACAAACTGGACGCCGGGTTTTTGCTCTTGCAGCTCACTGACAGGTACCTGGACGCCGTTCTCTTGCAAGGTGACATCTTGCGGGGTGAGCCCATGGACAAAAGCACCTGTTGGGTCGTGCACGTCCAGATAGGCAGCTGAGGTGAGGAAAAGTCGCTGGTATCAGGGGCAGTAAGAGTAGCCGTGTAGGCAGTTTGAGCTGAAGAGCATTGCCCGCGCTGACCAGAAATAATATGAACAGGGATAGGAATGAGAGTAAAAAACGCCCGAGGGTGGCCTGGCATGCAGGGTATTTTAGCACAAGAGGAATCAAAAGGGCACGGCGATTTACTCAGCCGTGCCCTTGGGTGATTACGGAGTGGGTGTGACTGCAGGTGTGCCTGGAGAGGTGCGTCAGTTTCAGCGGGAGCGCTGGAGCGGCTGGGGTACCAGAGAGTCGGTGCAGGGGCAGAAAGAGCGGCTGCATCCGCGGCAGTATTGGGCATGCCTGCCATGATCCAAGCCTGATAGATGGCGACCAGCTCAGCAGGAAGGGCGCGGGTGGGAGGCATGGGGTTACCGGCTTCAAGCCCTTCCACACGATTGAGCATCTGCATGGTGTTGCACAGCAAGTCACCGGCGATCAGGTTAGGGGCATGGTCACCGGTGTTGATCGTGTTTTCATAATTATCCATAAAGTAGTTATTATTCTTCTTGCCCTCACGGTGGCAGGAGACACAATAACGGCGCTGGATGGCAGAAATATGTACCTCATAGGAGGGTATCTCGCCTGGAGCAAGGGTGGGGATGGCATTGGCAGCAGCCACTTCCTTGGGCAGCTCAACACGGTCATCCCAGGTATAGCGCATGAAGGTGACGATGGCATCGACATCGGAAGGTCCTAAGGCGCCACCAAAAGCACGCGCAAAGGGTGTGCATGCCCAGGTCCTGCTGGCCATAGGAGATGATATCGTTGAAAGTCTGGTCATTACGGGTGTACATCTCATCTTTGCTATTGATGGCCTTCATAATGATAGCCTTCAAGACCTTCAACGCCCTTAATCTCACCGCCTTCGCCCTCTGGTCCATGGCATTCGGTACAGTTGACGGAATAAAGGTCTTGCCCGGCGAGGATCTGTTCAGGTATGGTACCGGCAATGGTGCCGGTCACTTCCTGAGGAGGGGTGGTAACAACCGCCAGGACGGTGAGGGCAACGATCCCAATCACCATTACCGACATGATGCCGATTGCCCAGGGACGAGTCTTCCAAAAGCGGCGTGGGTTGCGGTCAAAGAACGGCAACAGGAATAGTGCCAGGACGGCAATGATTGGAATGATGGTCGTGCCAAGCCATTCCAGTGACCCGGGGAAATACTTGAGCATCTGGAAGAGAAACAGGAAATACCATTCAGGGCGGGGAATGTAGGTTGAATCAGAAGGGTCAGCTTTGGGTTCCTGAGTGACACCAATCCAGGTGGCCATGATGACCAGGATGATGAATAAGGCGAGGCTGATGACCAGATCTTTGTAGATGATATCGGGCCAGAACTTGACCCCTTTTTGCTTTTCCTGGGTGTATTTTTCTTTGTAGAGTTTCTTTTGCTCTTCGTTCACGGCTGTGCTCCTTTTCTAGTCTTCTTTTTTGGGGACCGAAGAGATACCCAGGCGGATAACCATGTACAGGTGAACGCCAATCAATCCAGCGATCATGGCAGGGAACCACCAGATATGGACGGAGAAGAAACGAGCCAGAGTGACTGCGGATAGGTCACTCCCGCCACGCAGAACCTGGTTAATGAAGTTGCCGATGAAAGGTACCGTGCCAGCAATGGATGTGGCGACCGTGGTCGCCCAATAAGCTCGCTGGTTCCAGGGGAGCAGGTAACCGGTAAAGCCCATGCCCAGGGTGAGCAAGAGCAGCAGGACACCTGTGACCCAGGTGAACTCACGCGGATATTTATAAGCACCGAAGAAATAAGTGCGCAGCATGTGGAAGAACACAATCAGCACCATGAGGCTGGCACCCCAATGATGAATGCCACGGATCAGCCAGCCAAAACTAACCCCGGTCATGATGTATTGGATGCTATCATAGGCATGGTCTGGGGAGGGGACATAATAAACGGTGAGCATGATGCCAGTGATACCCTGAAGGAGAAAGAGAAACAGGCTGGCACTCCCCAGGGTGAACCACCAATTGACTTTGGGTACCTTGCGGTCGAGGACCGTATCATAAATGGTCTTCAAACCAAGACGTTCATCTAACCAGTTAAAGGTCTTTTGGAACATACTTAACTCCCCACGAAGTGGATGAAGAGATTGTTTTCCTCGATCTTAGTTTCATAGGTGTCGAGAGCGTCGAGGTTGAGGGCCTTTAACTATCTGCCCATTGATATCGAAATAAGCATCATGGCATGGGCAGATGTAGGCAGTTGCATCCTGTTTCCAGTTCACGCGGCAGCTCAGGTGGGTACATTTATTGGAGAGCGCCAGGATCGAACCATCCTCATGGTGAATGACATAGACGCCATAACTGTTGACGGTCTTTTCCCAGCCATTGACCTTGGTGCGGTTAAAGTTGAACAATGTTGGAACACCGACCGGATAATTCTCCAGCGGTCCGGCCGGGATCCAAGCATCAGCAGCTACCTTTTGGAGAGCAGGGGCAATCAGGTAGCCAATGGCTGGAATACCGATCAGCGCTCCCATGACCGTGCCTGCGGCAGCAGTCACGATAGTGACGAACTCTCGGCGGCTCATATGGGGGGAACTGGGCATTTGTACCTCCTGGTGAGCAAAGTAAATGTATCAACCTTTAAAGCTGGGGAAGACGATCTTCCTGATGGGTGCAATGAGCAGTTGTGTATGCATATTGTACATCAATAGATACAGGAAGATCGTCTTATCCCGCAGGTATAATTGTAGAACATATCATGATATGATGATAAGGATAAGTAATATGAATAATCCATGAGTTTTATCACTTTTCCCTATTGTAAGACAAATGGGATAATTGAGAAATCCATTTTCCGTTACCTATGTAAGGATTAAGGAGGAGCACATGGCTTATGGTAAATACTCCGGCTTTAAAGGATTACTTTACAAGGCAGGCGGTCCTTATCATTCATTCTCACTCCATCGCCTCACCGCCATGGGGATCATCCTGTTCGTGGGACTGCACGTAGCGGCATCATTTTCGATGCAGCAAGTATTGGGTACCTGGGGGACAACGATCAATGTTATCTATGAATCCTGGTGGTTCCAGATATCGTGGTCGTCTTTTGTGTGCTCTTCCATACCTTGAATGGATTGCGCGTTGTCATCCTTGATATTTGGCCAAAGTTGATCAAATATCAACGCGAAGCCGTCTATCTTGTGTGGGCGATTTTTATCCCAATTTATATCCTGACAGTATATTTGATCGTCATGAAGGCCATCTCGCGGTGGTGTATAGCTGAGGAGAAAAGGATATGCGACCTCGTTACGTTCCACAACGTGGCATTAATCTTGATTATCTGATGTGGTTGTTCACCCGCATCTCTGGATTGGGAATCATCCTGCTGGCATTGCTTGGACTTGGTATCAGCGATGTATATGGGTGCCCGCTTGCAGATGGACCTGCCCACAGTCTTGCGCTGGACATTCTTCCCCAACCCCAACCACGTGGTCAACAGCAACGTTCCTGATGTAACCCTTGGATGGGCTACTGCCTTCTGGCAGATCATGCAATACCTGATCATATTTTTTGCCTTTACCCATGCAGCCAATGGGATACGCATGATCGTCGAGGACTATGTCGGTCACACGTTTTGGCAACCATTCGTACGGGCATTGATCGCCTTGCTTTGGATGGGAATGGTCATTGTTGGCATCTATGTAGTTCTCGGTTCTGCGTATTAGAGCAGACAGGTGTGAGGAGCCCAAACATTATGAAAAAACACCAATTTGATGTAATCGTAATCGGAGCCGGAGGGGCTGGCTTGATGGCTGCTCTATACGCTTCAAAGACTGCCAACACGGCCGTGATCAGCAAACTGTATCCAACCCGCTCGCATACCGGCACGGCGCAGGGAGGCGTTGGAGCTGCCCTGGGAAATGAAGAAGAGGATCACTGGGAATGGCACACCTTTGATTCGGTCAAAGGCAGTGACTATTTGGGCGATCAGGATGCAATTGAATTCATGTGTTATGAAGCGGTACAGGCAGTGTATGAGCTGGAACACTATGGTCTGCCATTTTCGCGCACCGCTGAGGGGAAAATTGCCCAGCGCCCATTTGGTGGGCATACCAATAACGTGACCGGAAAACCCGTCCGCCGGGCATGCTATGCAGCTGACCGCACAGGTCATATGATCCTGCAGACGCTCTACCAACAATGCCTGAAGAATAACGTCAATTTCTTCGATGAATTCCAGGTGGTGGATTTGCTGGTGGTCAATGGTGCGGCAGCCGGGGTGGTGGCAATTGAGCTGGGTACCTCCGAGCTGCATGTCTTCCATGCCAAGTCAGTGATCCTCGCCACAGGTGGGCACGGGCGGGTGTGGGACATCACCTCCAATGCCTATGCCTACACCGGTGATGGAATTGCCATCTCCATGCGGCGTGGGGTCCCAATGGAAGACATGGAATTCTTCCAATTTCACCCCACGGGAATATACAAGCTGGGCATCCTGATCACCGAAGGTGTCCGCGGTGAAGGTGGGGTGTTGATCAATGGCAAGGGTGAGCGTTTCATGGAAAGGTACGCTCCCAGGGTGAAGGACCTGGCTTCACGGGATGTGATCAGCCGGGCCATGTACCTCGAGATCAAAGCAGGCAACGGGATCAATGGCCAAAATTACCTCTATCTGGACGTCCGACCCGAGACGGTGAACAAATATGCTGCCCTGGATGGGCGCAAACGCCTGGATGGCTCTCCTTATACAATGACCGGCGAGGAAATCATTGCCAAGCTGCCCGATATTGTCGATTTTGCCCGCACATATCTGGGCGTCGACCCGGTGGCCCAGCCCATGCCCGTCCAACCCACAGCTCACTACACCATGGGTGGTATTCCCACCAACCGCTTTGGTGAAGCTGTGATCGATGAGAATAACTACCGTCATGCCTGGCTTATATGCTGCGGGAGAAGTGGCTTGTGTCTCTGTGCACGGTGCCAATCGTCTTGGGACGAATTCGCTCCTGGACTTGATCGTATTTGGCAAGCACGCCGGGTTGCGTGCAGCTGAGTTTGCCCTGGGTGCAGATTTCCAACCCCTGCCAGGCTGACCCAACCGAATTCACACGCGCCCAATTCGACGCCATCCGCAATGCCCAGGGCAATGAGAAAATCCTGGAAGTCTCCAGCAAGATGAAAACCATCATGATGGACTGTGTGGGCATGTTCCGCACAGGAGAGGGCATGCAATCAGCCTTGGAAACGGTGCGTGAGCTGCGTGAGCGCTATAAGCACATCCCATTGCACGACCAGGGAAAAATTTTCAACACCGAGATGATCAATCTCTGGGAGCTGGGCAACCTGCTCGAGATTGCTGAAGTTGTCACGGTTTGTGCACTGGCACGGACGGAGAGCCGGGGTGCGCATGCCCGTGATGATTATCCGAAACGCGATGATGTCAACTGGCTGAAGCACACCCTATCATGGGTGAAACCGAATGGCGAGATTGAGCTGCGATACAAGCCAGTTGTGATTACCAAGTATCAGCCTAAGGAACGAGTATATTAGAAGAGGTGGCAGCCATGCAAGTTACAGTCAAAGTCTTCCGCTTTAATCCTGAAAAAGATAAGAAACCTCACTACGAGACCTATAAGTTGGAAGCTGAGCCCACAGATCGCGTCCTGGATATGCTGGAGTACATCAAAGGCTATTATGACGGTACCCTTTCCTTCCGTCGATCATGCGCACATGGCATCTGTGGCTCGGATGCAATGCGCATTAATGGGCGAAATTACCTTGCCTGTAAAGCATTGCTGAAGGACCTGCACACGAACAAGATCACCGTTGAACCCATCCTTGGGTCTGCGCGTGATCAAAGACCTGATCGTGGATATGGAGGAGATTCTTCGCTCATTACCGGTCGGTGATGCCATACTTTATCAACGATGAGCCAGCACCACCTCAGGAGCGCCTGCAAAGCATCGAAGAGCGCGAACGTTTCGACGATACCACCAAGTGCATCCTGTGCGCCTGCTGCACCACCTCCTGCCCATCCTTCTGGGCAAGTGACCAATATGTTGGACCAGCGGCCATTGTGGCTGCCCATCGCTTTATTTTCGATAGCCGCGACAAGGCGGCGGCTGAACGCCTGAGGATCTTAAATGATCAATTTGGTGTGTATCGCTGCCATACGATCTTTAACTGCACCGAATGCTGCCCGCGTGAGATTGAGATCACCCAGGCGATTGGTGAGGTGAAGGCTGCTATTATCACCGGTCGATTGGTTTAATTCAATTCCAGGCTTGCATCTCGGCTTCCCGGGCAGTAGATGAGCCCGGGAAGTTTTCGTTGTCAAGGGAAGTTTCCATGCTATAATCTCGGGCGAAAGCCCCAGTAGCTCAAAGGATAGAGCGAGGCTCTCCTAAGGCCGAGGTTGTGGGTTCGACTCCCGCCTGGGGCGCTTAAAGTTGTCTTACAATTCATCTTTTCACCCTTGTCAAAATTCAAACAATCAGGTATTATTGCAAGCGATGAACGTCTGGGTGCCCCCCTCACCCAGGCGTTCATCCTTTTAACAGATTAATATTCCGTCTCTGACTAACTTACCATCAACACTCCACTCAAATCGTAAGTCATTGCACCGGTGATGCGCACTGGTAAAAGCTCCCCCAAGGGAGCCTTGCCTTCCACAATCACCAATCCATCGATCTCGGGTGCATCGCGATAGCTACGCCCCATCGATAACCCATCTCCGTGCCCCTCAAATAGCACTTCTAAAGTCTTACCCATGAAACTTTGGTTACGCTCAAGTGATATCCCCTGTTGGAGGGTCATCAAGCGATCGTAGCGCTCTTCCTTTAACTTCTTGTGGAACAGGGTCACCCAAAGGCTCACTGGCAGTACCAGGCTCAAAAGAGAAAGGGAAGGTTCCCACCCGGTCAAAACGGATCTCTTTGACGAAATCCAACAGGGTCTGAAACTCTTGCTTCCGTTTCCCCGGGGTATCCAACAATGAATGTCGTCCGCAATGCCAGTTCAGGCATGGCAGTACGCATTTTCTACTAAGGTACGATGCACCCAATCCATATTGGCGGGTCGTTTCATCCGGCGTAAGGTATCGGGGTGCGCATGTTGGAGGGGCATATCCAGATAGGGCAGGATCTGTGGACTGGATGCCATGACGTCAATCAGACGATCGGTCACATAGCCGGGGTAGGCATACATAATGCGGATCCAATCGATATCCGGACACAGTTTTTATAATTTGCTCAAGCAGGTACGCCAATCCATCTTTCATCCCAAGATCATAACCATAATCAGTCGTATCTTGAGCAATCAGGTTAAGCTCATGCATTCCCATTTGCGCTCAACTGGCGTGCCTCATTAACAATCACATCCGATGGGCGGCTGACCGCTGTACCTTTGATCAGTGGTATGGCACAAAAAGCACACGGACGGCGACATCCATCTGCAATCTTTACGAATGCACTATGACCCTGGATGCCTGCGCGCAGGACGCCCATGCTCATCCGTGCCAACTGTTGATACATCCGGAAGATGATAAAGGGGTGCAGGATGCTTTCCATGGCGTAATGCATCCACCACGTCAAGGATGTCCATCCAACGGCGCGTGCCCAGGATGCCATCGATTCCATGGACCCTACGAGCCACCTCAGCTCCATAACGTTGGGTGAGGCATCCAGCAGCAATCAATATTTGGCCAGGCTGTTTATTGTCAGCCATCTCCTGGAGGACCTCAAAAGACTCTTCCCTCGCTGGACCGATGAAACCGCAAGTGTTGACAATCAACACTCTGGCTTTGGAAGGCTGGTCGGTGGATTAGGTATCCTGCATTGCCCAATATTTGAGCCATGGAAGCTGAATCAACTGTATTCTTGGCGCAGCCAAGGGATATCATATGAAATGATTTATTCTTCATATTGCTAATAGTTATGGTTTGGGTGTTGGGGATGGAGTAACTGGTACACTCGAAGGTGTTGTTATGGGTGTGGGAGTGACCGTGCTGGTCGGAACTGGGGTGCTGGTAAATGGCACTGCAGGCGTGGCAGTTTGGACACCTTCGATGGAATAGACACGCTCAATCACTTCTCCGAAAGCACCCAACAATCCCAAGTCTTGTTGGTTAAAATACACCTGCAAGCCAGCGCCATCTCCGGTCAGAATTTCGATGCGCTCATTCCCGGCAAAAGAATAGGCACTGCCAGGTATCACCCTGCCCTCGAACGCGATCTCGCCATCTACGGTGACCCGCATCCAGGCTCGCTGCTGGGCGACAACATAAACCTGAACGGGTGCATTCTCAAGAGCTGGCGTGGGTTCGAATACAACGGGGGTCTCGTTCTGATTTACCTGGACTGTGCCTGTGATGAGTGGGGCATCATTAATAGGCGTTGATGCAGTTGAGATCACACTGCTCGAGACGAGTGTGGGTGTGCCAAAAAGGCTTTCAGCAGGGGTGGACAATAAGATTTCAGACACCGGAGGCGCAGTTAGGGAAGGTTCCTGGCCGGAATGCAATTTTGATATCCGTAATGCACCCCAAATGGTGAAACCCAAAAGGAAAATAATAAGAAAACCGCCAAGGAATAAATCCATCGAGAACAGTCGCTTTAGCTGTGAAGGTCTGGCCGGTATCCTGCCAGTTTCTTTATCGCGTGCTCCGGGAGGGGATGTGTTCCGTGCCGCCTGACGGTCATAGAGACTGGCCTGTAATCCATCCGCAAAACGTAACAAAATAGTCTCTGTGTTGAGACCGAGAAAAGAGGCATAATTACTTAACATGCCCCTTCCTTGAACAGGGGAAGGCAAATGGGAAATATCACCATCTTCGAGCGCTCGGATATAATGCATGCGGATGTGGGTGTGACGCTCGACATCCCCAAGTGATAGACCCATTAACTCACGCTGGGATTGAAGTTTGTGCCCAATCTCCTTAAAGATGGCATCTGAATTGGTTAACGCCTCACTGATTTCACCTAATGGTGTGGGAGGGCTGGATAAGATCGGGCTAACGGTTGAATCCTTTTCCAGAGACCTGACCAGCTCCCCTGAATTTAGCTTTAAGTAATCCCCATAGGCACGCAGGAAGCCACGCAATTGTGCGGAAGAGGGAAGCATTTCGAACTGATCCGCTTCCAATGCTTCCAAGATAGTGCAAACGGATATGGGTTGCTTGAGCTACCTGATCCAGGCTAATAGACTGCGCTTCACGCGCTTGACGGAGTTGCGTACCGATGGACATCGACTGTATTATACAGCAGGCTTAAACGACAATACGGGTGCTTTGCAAGGATGATTACACCCATCAAGCACCCGTTGTTCTTTAACCAACAAAAATGGTCATTCAGTTTCTGATTCGACAGCGGGTTCGGGTTCCACCACAGCTTCTTCAGCCACTGGAGGGGTAGCTTTGGTTGGAACTGTCGCACTGATGGCTTCACCTTCACGGTGTACGATCACATCGATGGTGGGGATTAGATCAACCGTAAGTCGGATATGCACTTTATATTCACCCAGCATGCGTAGCGGTTGAGAATCTATCTGACGCCGGGCAACTTCCACACCCGATTTGGCTTTGATGGCATCGGCAATCATTTGTGTGGTCACGGAGCCATACAACTTGCCAGTCTCTGAAGCCTTGGCTGGAAAGACCAGGGTGAGCCCGGCAATCTGTTTGGCAACAGCATCCATTTCTTGATTGACAATGGCGCGCTGCACGTTGGCTTTCTCTCTGATGCGTTCAGACATTTTGAGTGCTTCGGTAGTCGCTAAAACAGCCATACCCTGAGGAAGCAGGTAATTTCGACCGTAACCATCGGCTACCCGTTTAACATCGCCTGCCCGGCCTAGTTTGTAAACATCTTTCAGGAGGAGTACTTTCATTTCTCAAGCCCTTTCGGTATTTGCAAAATTTTGCCTGGGCGAAGGGTACAACGCCTCAGGCAAGGGGAGATTTTACCAGGAAGTAGGCTGTGAGTCAACGATTATAATAAACCTATGCCATCACGTGTCCGCTCGCGAAGGGTTGAAGCCATCGTACTACGCCATACCGATTGGGGTGAGGCTGACCGTCTCCTGTGGCTTTTCACGCGTGAGATTGGCAAAGTGCAGGTTGTGGCAAAGGGCGTGCGCAAACCACGTTCACGAAAAGCCGGGCATCTGGAACCCTTCACGCGGGTTGAATTGCAGCTGGCGCATGGGCGTGATCTACCTATCGTAACGCAGGCTGAGGCGAAGGATGCCTACCTGACATTGCGGGAAGACCTGGTTCGTTTGGGATATGCTTCATACACCATCGAGTTATTGGACCGATTTACTTACGAAGAGGGCGAGAATATTGGTCTATATCGTTTGTTGAGCGAAACCCTATCCCGCATCAATAAGGAAGCAGACCCGGCATTTGCAGTGCGATATTATGAAGTCAGGTTACTTGACCTGGTTGGCTTTCGTCCTCAGCTAGTTCATTGTGTGAACTGCGGAGAGGAAATTCAAGCTGAAGACCAATTCATTTCATTTGAAAAAGGGGGAGTTATATGCCCAAAATGTGGGGCTAAAGAGGCTGGGGTGCGCCCGGTGAGTATGCCAGCATTAAGAATTCTACGCCACTTCCAACGCTCAAATTATGCTGAAGCGCAGCGTGCCCGGTTATCTTCAGCCGTAGATCGTGAGCTGGAAAACTTGATGGGGAACTATCTCACCTACTTACTTGAGCGTGGATTGAATACACCTGCATTTTTAAGAAGTGTCAGAAAATTAGCTGAAACAGGGGACATCTAATTCCTGCGAACCATCGCAATGTGACTTCTCAGACGGCTATCTGATACCAGCCAGGCTGGCTTCACGAAACCTTACATTTGTCACTTTCATCCTATCTATTTTGTGCTATATTACACTAGATTGTGCATCCTTGCACAAGTATGCTAGAGAGGAAACCCTATGCGGGTAGCGGGATCCGTAAGCTACCAGATGCAAGGTTTCACCCATTCTGTCGCTTTCTACAGCAGGTAAGCGCCGAGCGACCTATTAGTGTTTATGTCAATAAATTTATAAATATTTGACCATTATTTTATCAGGTGTCTTTTTTACCTCAGGTATTTTATACATAAGGAGAAACACCGGATGAAACCAACCAACAGAGACGGCCCCAAGATTGGCGTATATATTTGCCATTGCGGTACTAATATTGCCGGGACGGTGGATGTAGAAGCAGTGGCAAGCTATGCAGCGACATTAGAGCATGTGGTGGTCGCCCGTCATTATGCTTATATGTGTTCTGACCCAGGCCAGGCCCTCATCAAGGATGACATCCGCACTGAAGGCCTGGATCGCATTGTAGTGGCTTCATGCTCACCCTTGATGCACGAAACGACCTTTCGACGGGCCTGTGCGGAAGCAGGACTGAATCCGTTTTTATTCCACATGACGAACATCCGCGAACAATGTGCGTGGGTTTCGGAAGATCCTGTCACTGCCACTCATAAGGCTAAAGCACTCCTCTCCGCAGCGGTTAATCGTGTGCAGTACCACAACCCACTGGAATCCCGCCAGGTGGAGATGAAGCAAGCTGCCGTGGTGGTGGGGGCAGGTATCGCCGGGATTGAGGCTGCACTCCGCCTGGCGGATGCCGGAAAGCATGTGTACCTGGTGGAAAGGCAACCCAGCATCGGCGGGCATATGACCCAGCTTTACAAGACCTTCCCTACCCTAGACTGTGCTGCCTGAATACTCACACCCAAAATGGTGTCCGTTGGACGCCACGAAAACATCACCCTGCTGAGCAATAGCGAGGTCGAATCAGTTTCCGGCTTCGTAGGTAATTTCACCGTCAAGGTGCGCCGAAAACCACGCTATGTGGACGAAGAAACATGTACTGGTTGTGGCACGTGTGTGGAAAAATGCCCTTGGAAAAAGATCTCGTCTGAGTTCGACCTGGGATTGGGAACCCGACCTGCAATCTACTTCCCCTTTGCCCAAGCTGTGCCACGCGTACCGATAATTGACAAACAAAACTGCGCTTACTTCCAAAAAGGGAAATGTCGCGCTTGTGAGAAATTCTGCCAAACTGGATCGATCAATTTCGAGCAGAAGGAAGAATTTATCGATCTGAAAGCAGGAGCGATCATCCTGGCTACCGGTTTCAAGGATTTTGACGCTCGCCGGATAGAACAATACGGCTATGGAGTATTGGAAAATGTTTTGACCAGCATGGAACTGGAGCGATTAATCAATACCGGCGGTCCAACCACCGGCGAGGTATTACTCAAAGATGGTCGCAGTCCGAAGAGTGTTGCTATCGTGCACTGTGTTGGCAGCCGTAATAAAGATTATCACGAATACTGCTCCAGGGTGTGCTGTATGTACTCGCTCAAGCTGGCGCAGCTGGTGCGCGATTATGTGGGGGCTGAGGTTTACGAGTACTATCGCGATATGCGTGCTTTTGGTAAGGGATACGAAGCCTTCTACGAACGTGTGGCGCGTGCCGGGGTGCACTTCACCCGCTTTGACCAAGAAATCCCGGGGGAGGCTTGCAGGTCAGCCGTCATAACGGCCAGCTCAAGGTGTCAACGACTGACCTCTACACGGGAGAACCCAATGATGTGCTGGTTGATATGGTGGTGCTGAGCACAGGGATTGAGCCGCAAGCAGACGCAGCCCAGGTGGCACAGACCTTCAGCATCAGTCGTGGACCCGATGGTTTCTTCCTTGAAAAACATCCCAAACTGGCACCAGTGGAGACCACGACGGATGGCGTGTACCTGGCAGGCGCATGCCAGGGACCGAAAGATATCCCCGATAGCGTTGCCCAAGGTGGCGCAGCCGCTTCAGTAGCCCTTTCACTGATGGATGCTGGGTATGTCACCCTGGAACCATTCACAACCTACATTGACCAATCCAAATGCTGTGGATGCCGCACTTGCGAGACAGTTTGCCCGTACCATGCCATTGAAATGGTGGAACTGGATGGGCGTTTGGTGTCTAGCGTAAATGAAGTGTTATGTAAAGGGTGTGGAACCTGTGTTGCCGCTTGTCTGGCTCAAGCAGCCATCCAAAATGGCTTTACCCAAGACCAGGTCCTGGCTGAAATTGTCGGAATAATGTCAGCATTGAAAATGCCGGTAATGCCACAGCAGGGAGTGGCATGAACCTCTCCAAGATAAAGACGGGGGTCTACATCTGCCACTGTGGCACCAATATCGCCAGCAAGGTAGACGTGGCAGCGGTAGCTGAGTATGCGCGGCACCTGGATAATGTCATTCTGGCCCGCGATTACACCTATATGTGTTCCGATCCTGGTCAAGACTTGATCAAACAGGATATCCAAGAGCAGGGATTGAACCGGGTGGTAGTGGCTTCCTGCACGCCCCTGATGCATGAGCCCACCTTCCGCAGGGCTTGCCAGGAAGGTGGGTTGAACCCGTTCTTTTTTCAGATGGCAAATATCCGTGAGCACTGCTCATGGGTGGTTGAAGACCCTGCTCTGGCGACTGAAAAAGCCAAACACATGGTCAGCGCAGCAGTGAGTCGAGTGCACCATCACCGCCCATTAACCATGCGCTCGGTGGAGATGGAGCAATCAGCCCTGGTGCTTGGCGGAGGCATCGCCGGGATCGAGGCTGCCCTGCGCCTGGCAGACGCCGGCAAGAAGGTGTATATGGTGGAACGAGAGCCAAGCATCGGCGGTCATATGGCTCAACTCTATAAGACTTTCCCCACTTTAGACTGTGCGGCTTGAATACTTACCCCCAAAATGACGTCCGTCGGACGTCACGAAAACATCAGCCTGCTCAGCTATAGTGAAGTTGAGAAAGTCTCCGGATACGTCGGGAATTACCAGGTGCGTGTGCACAGGAAAGCCCGTTTTGTGGATGAAACCAAGTGTACTGGATGCGGAAAATGTGCTGAGGTCATGCCCGGTGGAAGTGATCAACACTTTTGATCGTGGTCTAAGCACACGCAAAGCTGCCTATCGCAATTCCGCTCAGTCGGTGCCTGGGGCATATGTGATCGAAAAACGAGGCATCGCACCCTGCCGGGCAGCCTGCCCTACTGACCAGCGCGCCCAAGGGTACATTGCCTTGATCCGCCAAAAGCGCTACGCCGATGCCTATTGGGCTATCCGGCGTGAGCATCCATTTCCTTCAGTATGTGGACGGGTGTGCAACCGTCGCTGTGAGGAGCAATGCAGCCGCGGTTTGTATGATGAGCCGGTCAGCATCATGAAGCTCAAGTGGTTTCGTGGCCGACTGGGCATACGCTCATCGCGATGAATTGCCCAACATGCGCGACAAATCCCTGGTTGGCACACCATTTTCCCACACGCCCACACCCACAGGTAAAAAAGTAGCCATCATCGGCGCAGGTCCAGCGGGTATGACTGCCGCCTTGGACCTGGTGCGTATTGGTCACCAACCGACGGTATTTGACTCGCTTCCCATCGCCGGGGGCATGATGCGGGTGGGAATTCCCCCTCATCGCCTTCCCTATGATCGACTGGATTGGGAGATCCAGCAAATCATGACGAAGGTGTTGACATGCGGCTAAGTACCCGGGTGGATGATATCCCCGGCCTCTTCAATCAAGGCTATGAAGCCGTGGTCATTGCCACAGGTGCACACAGCGCATGGAAGCTGAACATTCCGGGTACCGAACACCCCGATAACTGGCTGAGCCTGGATCTACTCCGCCGGGCTTGCCTGGGTGAAAAGATCGACCTGAGTGGACGGGACATTGCCGTGATTGGCGCGGGAGATGTGGCCCTGGATGCCGCGCGTGTCTCCATCCGCCTGGGCCGTCCCAAAGGTAAAGATGGTCTGTCGCGGTATGCGTGCTTCCTTCAATGAGATCGATGAGGCAAATAAGGAAGGCATTGAAATCATCCGCAACCGGGTGTTCAAGGAAGTTGTTATCGAGAAGTAATCAAATCGTTGGGATCCGGTGTGTGGAAGCCAAAGTCGGTGCGCGATTGTCAATGGCAAACGCCAGATGGAAGAAATCCCTGGCACTGAGCACATCATACCTGTGATTTGGTCATTTGGGCAGTTGGTCAGCAACCAGATTTCTCCTTCCTGCCCGCGGGTACCCACATCCGCAAGCTTAGCTCGATGGGGCTCGAGGCAGATGAAGAGATGATGACCACCATGAAAGGTGTGTTTGTGGCAGGTGATGTGCGCCGTGGCACGACATTCTTCGTGGTGGATGCAATCGGAGAAGGTCACCACGTGGCAAGGTGCATTGACCGCTACCTGCGTGGGGAGGAAGGCATTCAAGAGCCACCCAAGCTGCCCATTGCCAGTTTTACAAAAGAAGAGGTGGCGGAGAAGATGAAAATTGGCTGGGCAGCAGAAATTCGGGCGTACCAAGACCTTGCACCATTCCAGCCGAAAATCGCGTGAATAACTTCAATGAGGTGGACCTGGCTTTTACCGAGGAAGAAGCCCTGGCAGAAGCTGAACGTTGTCTGCGATGTGGCATCTGTTCCGAATGCCTGGAGTGTTTATCTGCTTGTGACCGTGGTGCCATTGACCATAACATGAAAGATAGCTACCTTGATTTGAAGGTGGGGACGATCGTCCTGGCCACTGGCTTCAAGGATTTTGACCCAAGTATTATTCCAGAGCTTGGTTATGGACGACTGGATAACGTGCTCACCTCGATGGAATTTGAGCGCTTGATCAATATTGGTGGTCCGACGAGCGGAAAGGTAGACCTCAAAAATGGCCAAGCACCCAGGAGTGTAGCCATCGTGCATTGCGTCGGCAGCCGGGATGAAAAATTCAACGAATACTGTTCCCGGGCGTGCTGCATGTACTCACTCAAGCTGGCGCAGCTGGTTCACGATTATGTGGGCGCAGAGGTGCATGAAATCTACCGGGATATGCGTACATTTGGCAAGGACTATGAAGAATTCTATAACCGCACCCGCAAGAAGGGTGTCAATCTCTATCACGGGCGGGTTAAGGGCATCGAGCTCACGCGATGGGCAGCTCATCGTGAGATGGGACGAGTCGTTCTATAACCAACCGAACCATGTCGAGGTGGATATGGTCATCCTGTCCACGGGCTTTGAGCCGCAGGCCGATACTGCCCAGGTGGCTAACATGTTCGGCATCAGCCGCAGCCCGGATGGATTCTTTCTCGAGAAGCACCCCAAGCTGGCACCCGTGGAGACTTCGACAGAAGGTATTTATATAGCAGGCGCTTGTCAGAGTCCAAAGGATATTCCGGATAGTGTGGCTCAGGCAGGTGGTGCCGCGGCAGCTGCACTATCCCTGCTCGACCAAGGCACGATAGCTCTAGACCCATCAGTTGCCACCGTGAACCTGCTGCGTTGTGCTGGCTGTGGCTTGTGTGTTAAAGCCTGCCCTTACAGTGCCATTGAGCTGAAAGAAAGTGTGGCTTCGGTCAATACATACCTGTGTAAGGGCTGCGGTACCTGCGCCTCAACCTGTCGCGACAAAGCCATCACCCTCATCCATTTCGATGATCAACAAATCGTCAATGAGATGATCGGTGCATTGGCGGCTGAACCGGTTGTTCCCGGGATCCTGAATTTATAGGAGGTGGTGGCATGCCATTTGAACCCAAGATCATAGCCTACCTGTGCACCTGGTGCAGCTATACCGGTGCCGATACAGCAGGCATCGCCCGTTTAAAATCACCTGCCAATATCCGCGACATCCGTGTTCCATGCTCAGGAAGGGTTTCGCCAGAGCTAATCATGCGCACCTTTGAGCAAGGAGCGGATGGCGTACTTGTGCTGGGCTGCCACATTGGCGAATGCCATTACAACACAGGCAACCACCGGGCAGCCAAACGTCTACCTGTTTTGCGAGCTTTACTGTCTTATGCAGGACTGGAACCTGAACGAGTGCGTCTGGATTGGGTATCTGCATCTGAAGGCGAACGATACTCACACATTACAACTGAATTTACCGAAGCAGTACGGTCTTTGGGACCCATCCACTGGAGGATCGTTGATCGGAGGGCACATTTTGTGTGGGAGCGGGAACCAATCAGCCACCGTTATTCAGCTTTCAGTGATGAACAACCGAAGCACGCGATCTATCACACCCCCGTCTACGACCAGCAAACCCAGGTCATCCGCACTACAGCCCGCGATTTATTGACCAGCAAACAGGTGGATTGTGTTATTGGCTATGAAATGGGACCCAGAGGCCGCACACGCCCGGCATTCATCCATCAGCCGGAAGACGTTGAGCGTTTGGTGTGGAACCAGGATTGCACTCATAATCTATCAGCCTACTTAAGTAAAAAACTGGGGTGGGGCACGGATGGCGGAAAGAAAAAGCAGCCCGACCGTTTGCCCAAAGCGGCAGTGATCGTAAAACCATGTGACAGCCGTTCCATCAACGTATTACTGGCAGAGAATCGCTTTTTACGTGAGCAAGTGTATATCATCGGCATGGCATGTGATGGCATCCGACAGGGTGCGGGGTTCACCAATGATAAAAGTGGGGCGATCCAGACGCGTTGTGCAGCCTGTAGTGAGCGCACACCAGTCATTTACGACACACTGATTGGAGATCCTGAAACAACTTATCGGGAAATCCCTCCTGAACATATCTACCCAGGGATTGACCACTTGAATGCCCTGACCCCGAGTGAAAGGATGAACTTCTGGCTCAGCCAGTTTGATCGCTGCATCCGTTGTTATGCCTGCCGTCAGGTATGCCCAATGTGTGACTGCCCCAGTTGCTTGTACGAGCGGGATGATTCGCTGTGGGTGGGAATGGGTATCGATGTGGATGAGAAGCGTACCTTCCACCTGGGGAGAGCCTACCACCTGGCGGGGCGTTGTGTGGGCTGCAATGAGTGCGAGCGTGCCTGCCCCATGGACATTCCTCTCAGCCTGATTCATCGCAAGATGGCTCAAGAGATGGAAAATATTTTTGGCTACCGGGCAGGAATGGCGGCTGTCCCGCCACCATTCGTGACTATCCTGGGCGGAGAGGAGAATCTCCCATGAATTACCTTACCCACCAGGAGTTAGCCACCTGGCTGGACCACCTGGCTCAGGAACAAACCCTGATTGCCCCATTGGACATTGCCGGAAACATACTTTACCGCCCGGTAAGCAACACGAAGGAAGTGGTGTGGGACTTCGTGCGCTCATTTATGTCCGTAAAGGAAGTGTTCTTCCCACCCACCGAGCGTTTGATGTTGATGGAAAAGATTGGCCAACAGGTGGCGCTCACCGAAACCCTCCCAGAGGGGAATACAATCATCTTTGGCGTTCGCCCCTGTGATGCAAGAGGGTTGCTGACATTCGATGCCTTATTCATTGAGAACGAACCAGTAGATCCTTATTATGCCCGCCGTAGAGAGAACACCACCCTCATCGGGTTGGCTTGCCAATCGGTGGGTGCCAGCTGTTTTTGTACCAATGTGGGTGGCGCACCAGATGATCCCACAGGAATGGATATCATGTTAACCGCTTCTGATGGCGGTTATGTAGCTGAGATCATCACAGAAAAAGGTGAAAAGATCAGTAAAAAGTTCCCTGTTTTCGATGGATTATCGGAGATACGCCCGCATCCCACCCACGCACGGAAACGTGAGCTAAAGGTTGCTCCCAAGGAAGTGTGGCCAGCCAGGTTCAACGATGACTTTTGGGCCGAGATGGCTGAGCGCTGCTTGAGCTGCCGGATTTGTGCCTATGTATGCCCAAGCTGCCGATGTTTCGATGTACGTGACGAAACTTTACCGGGCGGAGATGGACGCAATCAATCTGAACGTATACGCTGCTGGGATTCGTGCAACGGCATCCCGTACCGGCGCGTGGCGGGGGGGCACAATCCACGTTTTATGAAGAACCAGCGTCTGCGTAACCGTTTCTACTGCAAGTTTTACTATTTTCCCTTACATTATGGACCCGTATCGTGTACAGGCTGCGGACGTTGCATAGATGCCTGCCCGGTGAATGTGGATATCACCGAGGTATTGGGATATGTTGGCAGGAGGTAATGAATGACAGACATACTAAAAACCAACCCCATGCTGCCTTACCTCGGAAAGCTTGTCGAGGTGAAAGATATCGCCACAGAGATCAAGCTGTTCCGGGTTGAGATGCTCAATGGCGGAAGTGAAGCCTTCAGTAATTACAAGCCGGGGCAATTTGCCTTTGTTTCAGCCTTTGGGGTGGGTGAAGCGCCCTTCGGGATTGCCAACATTCCCCATTTTGGTGATCAAAATGGGGACGCCACTCTCGATTTTGCCATCAACCGCCTGGGCTCGGTGACCACCGATCTGCATGAGCTGGGTGTGGGTGATATGGTTGGTGTGCGCGGACCGATGGGCAATGGCTTCCCCATGGATAGGTTCAAGGGGAAGAACCTGGTCGTAATCGGTGGTGGAATCGGTGGTGCGCCCCTGCGCCCTGTCATCCAGACGGTAATCGCCAACCGCGCTGATTACGGGCACTTCCAAATCCTGTGGGCTGCACGGAACCCTTCGTTGCTGGTTTTCACCGACGAATACGATAATTGGCGTGCCACACCTGATACTGAGCTGCATTTAACTGTTGACCAGGCTGATGATACCTGGAACCACAGTGTTGGTCTGATCACCCAGCTCTTGGAGCGTGTGGCTCCCTCTCCAGAAAATGCCGTTACCATCACCTGCGGACCGCCTATCATGATCCACTTCGTTAACCGAGTTTTAGTGGAAAAGCTCGGCTTCATGCCCGAGCAGAATTATGTTACTTTAGAAGCACGGATGCACTGCGGCATTGGCAAGTGTGGACGCTGCAACCTGGGTACCAAGCTGATCTGCGTGGATGGACCAGTTTTCACCATGGCGGAAGTGGGAGCATTGCTGGAGAGCTTCTTGTAATTACTGATCTATATGCGAGCGCATTTCTGGCAGGATCCGGACATCGGTAAGGAGCCTGCCAGTTTTTTTATCTCATTAACTGCAAAACTGGTGGTGAAATGATGAATCTGGGGTAGAATTCTCCGCATCCTTGGGTCAATCTGGAGGTAACATGTCCTACGACCAAAATCTGGCTGAGCGTATCCGCGCTACCCTGGAAATTCACCCGGGTGTTGTTGAAAAGAAAATGTTCGGTGGAGTAGGGTTTATCCTGAATGGAAATATGGCTTGTGGCGTTCAGGCGAGTGACTTAATCGTCCGCGTGGGTGCTGAAAATAACGAAGTGGCCTTATCTCGATCCTTTGTACGGCCATTCATGGTGATGCCTGGAAAACCCATGGCAGGTTGGGTCCTGGTGGCACCAGAAGGGATCACAAACGATCAAGACTTGCAGTATTGGGTTGAGTTGGGATATCAATACGCCTCAACCTTACCTGAAAAGGCATGAGTACAGCCCTGCTGCCAGATAAATTCATGGGGATAATTGCAACCAAATGAAATCCCGCGGCTATTGGCTCATCTTGTTAGCGGCTTGTCTGTGGGGTACCAATGGCACCGCTCAGGCTTTGGCACCCCAAGGCGCACAGCCCATCATTATTGGAACCCTGCGTATCGCCTTAGGCGGGTTGACCTTGCTGGTAATCGCCGCCTTACGGGGTGGACTGCGGGATCGAAAGCGCTGGCCATTTTGGCCAACCTTACTTGGTGCGTTGAGCATGGCGGCTTACCAGATGTTTTTCTTCGCAGGGGTGGCACGCACAGGTGTGGCAGTGGGTACCATCGTTGGGATCGGCAGCACACCCATTCTGGCTGGTCCAATAGGCTTCCTCATACGCGGTGAGCGTCCCAGTCGTCGTTGGGCACTGGCTACTGCTTTGGGGGTCATCGGCTGCGCGCTTCTGATCACCGCGGGTGAGAAAATTCATTTGGATTTGCTGGGGATTTTCATGGCAATCTGTGCTGGGGGTTCCTATGCGATTTTTACCACGGTCAGCAAAGGGTTGCTCGAAGTGCACACGCCCGAGTCAGTCATGGCAGTCACATTTTGCCTGGGAGCGTGTTTCGTTCTGCCACTGCTCTTCACCGCCGACCTACACTGGCTGACACAACCGTCAGGATATCTGGTCATCCTTCATCTTGGGGTGATTACTGCTGGATTGGCATACACCTTATTCGCCCGTGGTTTGCGCCTGGTGCCAGTGGCTACTGCTGCCAGCCTCACCCTTGGTGAACCACTCACCGCTGGATTATTAGGGGTACTCTTTCTACACGAGGCTTTAACCACCCTGGCAGTTTTTGGCATTTTGTTGATCTTTACCGGGCTGATGGTCCTAACCACTGAGAAAGCGCCAGCTTATTTAGCGCCCCCATAAAACCGGCTGCTGCGTTATGCTCCGAGAGTGAATCGTCTCAATCGTGAAATACCAACTAAAGAATTATTCGCCTGTATAGATGCGTGGCACGCGAGTGTTGATATTGGTCAGGATCTCATAAGGAATGGTCCCTGCCCAATCTGCAAGATCTTCACAAGTTATGGATTCTCCATCAGATTCCCCAATTAGAATGACCTCGTCATCGTTATAAGCGCTATCCCACTCAATGTTGATCACAATTTGATCCATGGAAATGCGCCCAACAACCGGATACTTTCTACCCCGTACGAGGACGCTAGGCTTTATCGGACATGCTGCGAAAATAGCCATCCCCATAGCCCACTGGTGCAGTGATCGCCCGCACCATGTGGTCACTCTGCCAGGTAGATCCATACCCAACGGGGTGCCCGGGTTGGATGACCTTGAAGTAAACCACGCGTGACTTCCAGCTTAATGCCGGGTGAACCATGACGGTATGAGGTATCTGAACCGAAGGATAGACCCCATAGAGCAGTAAGCCGGGACGGACCATATCAAAGTTGGCTTCAGGTAGTTGCAAGATGGCGGGGGAATTTGCCATATGGCGCAAGGGTGGAGGTGGCAGGCTGTGCTTCTCGTAAAAGGAAAGTACTTCCTGAAAGCGCTCGAACTGATGGCGAGCGTCGATCAGGTTGGATCGATCGGCATTGGCGAAGTGGGAGTAAATGCCTTCCAAGTCTATCGATCGGCACTTCAAGGCGGTTTCCAGGAAGCTGGGTGCATTGTAATAATGCACACCGATCCGCTCCATGCCTGTATCAATCTTCAGGTGTACTTTCGCTTTTATCCCCATCTGAGCGGCAATTTCGTCCACCTGGCACAATTTATCGATCGATGAAGCCGTGATGGTTAAGTCATTCTTCAAGAAACCCGGCACCTGATTCCCCAGGATGCCTCCCAATACCAGGATGGGCATGTGAATGTCATTTTCACGCAGGAGGATGCCCTCCTCGAGAACTGCCACGCCAATATAATCTGCAGCGAGTGATTCCATCAGCTGTGCTACTCGCAATAAACCATGACCATACGCGTTCGCCTTGAGAATAGGCATCACCTTGGCAGGAGCAACATGTTGCCGTATGGCACGAAAGTTATCGCTAAGTCGATTTATGTCCACCTCCACCAAGGTTGGGCGGACAATGTCGTTTGAGCTAATGGTAGGGTCATTTATGGATGGCATGGCTTATATACCGCGCTTCGGGTTACCCGGAGGTAGTATAAAGTATACCAATAAAAACAGGGACGGGTAGCGATCAGACATCCGCTCGTCCCTGTTTCATTGATAAACTTTTATTATTGAGCTCAAAAATGAATCGATTATCTGTTTGAAGGTGTCAAAAGACTGCGCACCGACCAAGCCCCTGCCATTGATGATAAAGGTGGGCGTGCTTTCCACTCCCAGCTGCTGAGCAAAACTGGTCTGATCCTTGACAAGCTGAGTGTATTTCCCAGAGTCCAGGCAGGTATTGAACTCTTTCGTGTCCAGACCCATATCAGCCGCGAACCCTTTCAGGTTATCGCTGGTGAATGCACCCTGGTTCTCTCCATTCTGGTGAGAGAAGAGATAATCGTGAAATTCCCAGTAGGCATCCTGATCACCAGCACACTCAGCGGCTTCGGCTGCCCATTGTGATTCATCGCCCAGAAAGGCGAAGTTGAAATATCCAAAACGAACCTTACCAGTATCTACGTATGTTGTGATTACCTGACGACCCGCGTCAGTGGCAAAACGCCCGCAGAATGGTCACTGGTAGTCGCTAAATTCGATGATCGTGACTGTGGCATTGGGGTCACCCTGGAAGTTGGTTGTCTGGCTGATGATGCTATCCATCAATTGCTTGACTTGGGCAGGATCCACGGTGGCGGTCGGAATGGCACTCTGAGTGGTTTGAACTGACGTGTCTGGTGTCACCACTGCAGCAACGTTTCCAGTCGGGTCCAAGTCCCTTATTCACCAATGGGCGACCGAAATATCCTCCCAGTAACCCGACCACCAGAAAGATCAATGCCACAGCGGGAGTCCACCAAGACTGGATGACCACAGTCAGGGCAGGCTTTTCTCCTTGAGGTTGGTCTATCATTAATCTGCTCCTTTTATAAGTGTGGGCACAATTTTATCACACCGCCTGTGATAGCCTGATACACCCTTATTCAAATGATAAAAATGTAAATTCTGTTTTTTTTACTATCTTTATGCCAATGCGATCAGAACCAGACCCGCAAAGATGATGGCAATACTGGCAAGCTTGGGAGGGTAAGCTGGCTCCTTCTGTACCAGGATGCCCAAAACTGCTCCTAGCGGGATGCTTAACTGGCGGAACGCAGCGATATAGCTGACATTGGTAGCATACTGCATGGCCGCCAGCACCAAACCATAAGTGCCAACGATCAATAAACCCGTAACAAACGCCATCCTTTTCCCCGCTCGCCAGACTTTGGTTAATTCTGCTCGTTCAGAGCTGGAGAGCAGAATAGTTGCTCCCATCGCTATGCTGATGGTAATGCTCCCCATCGCCAGATAAAAAAAGGCAATCTCAATCTGGCTCAGACCAATGCCAGGCGCAGATCTCAGGTCAAATAATGCCTGGTTATCCACCAGAGTGTACCCGGTGGTACCCAGGGCTGCCAGACCCGCCAGCAAGCCACAGGCAGTCAAATAGTTAGCAAGATGGATGTGACGCAAACTGCGCAGTGGCAGGATCAGGCAGCCGATCGCCACCAGGAGAATACCCCCCACGCCGATAAGATTGAGAGGTTTCCCAAGACCCAAAGTGGCTGTCAGGCAGGCTACCAGGATCACCGGAAGTGCGCGTGCAAGTGGATATGCCACCGACATGTCCCCATGCCGATATGCACCTGCCAGCCCGATATAATAAATTGCCTCAAAAACGCTGGTGAGCCCCAGCCACACCCAAACACGCGCCGGGATAGAGGCAAAAGCTGCATGGTAAACCAGCAGCAGAGGTGAGAAACATATCGCCGCGAACGCAGAGGCGACGAAGAAGAAAGCGGTGGATGGATTTTGCCGCTTGCTCAGCAGGTTCCAAAAGGCATGCACGAATGCGGAGATGGTGACCAGAATAATTGCGACAGACGTCATGACGAGGCGAGTATAACACAGCGAAAATCTGCATTTACCAGACTAAAATTTTAATTTCTAACTTGCTTTTATTTCTGGCATTTTAATTATCTTTCCTCATGGAATAAAAAATTCAGCCCAGCTAAGAAACGAGAAAAAACCTGTTACAATAATATAGATATAATTTCATATAATTGCCCTGGCTCCAGACTAGAGGAATATTGGCATGAGAATCTTACTGGTATACCCCGAGTTCCCCGACACCTTTTGGAGTTTCAAGCACGCCCTCCGGTTCATCCATAAAAAAGCTGCTTCCCCCCCATTAGGTCTGTTAACCGTGGCAGCATTGCTACCTTCAGAATGGGAAAAACGGCTGGTTGACCTCAATGTGACCGGTCTGACTTCCGATGACCTGGACTGGGCTGATTACGTGTTCATCAGCGCCATGATCGTACAGCGTGATGCCGCACGTACATTGATTGCCCAATGTAAGGATTTTGGTACAAAAGTGGTGGCAGGGGGACCACTTTTCACCATGGAGCATGAGCAGTTCCCGGAAGTCGATCATTTCGTGCTCAACGAAGCCGAGCTGACTCTGCCATTATTCCTGGAAGACCTGGCAAAAGGGCACGCCCAACACCTATATACCACGAGCGAGTACCCTGATATCCACCAAACGCCCGCTCCCTTGTGGCAGCTGGTAAATCTCAAGCATTACGACACATTCAGCATCCAGTTCTCGCGAGGCTGTCCGTTCAGCTGCGACTTTTGTAATGTGACTGCGCTGCTCGGACATCGTCCACGCACCAAAACCGCTGCCCAAATCATCGCTGAGCTGGACAGCCTGTATGGGTTGGGCTGGCGCAAAAGCATATTCTTTGTGGATGACAACTTTATCGGCAACAAGAAGCAGATCAAGTCTGAAATCCTTCCGGCTTTGATTGAATGGCGTAAGGGCAAGACTGGTATGCCGTTTAGCACTGAAGTTTCCATTAATTTGGCTGACGATCCCGAGCTGATCAACCTCATGACGCAAGCCGGATTTGACACGGTGTTTGTTGGTATCGAAACACCCAACGAAAGCAGCCTGACCGAATGCAGTAAGAACCAAAACAAGGGGCGAGACCTGGTAGAAAGCGTAAAGCAACTCCAGCGCGCTGGTCTTCAGGTACAGGGAGGTTTCATTGTTGGTTTTGATAACGATCCGCCCTCCATCTTCCAACAGCAGATTGATTTCATCCAAAAAAGTGGGATCGTGACAGCCATGGTGGGGTTGCTGCAAGCCCCTCCAGGAACACGTTTGTATGAGCGTATGCGAAAAGAAGGTCGCCTGGTGAATGAAATGTCAGGTGATAACGTGGATGGCTCGACGAACATCATCCCTAAGATGGGCCTGGAATCACTCCAGGAAGGTTATCGTAAGCTCCTGGCCCAAATATACGCTCCCAAGTTCTATTATGAACGCGTTTTGACTTTTCTGCGCGAGTACCACCCACCAGAAATCCGGATTCACCTGGATACGCAGTACATACTGGCATTGTGGCGTTCGATCTACCAATTGGGGATCCGTGGCGTCGAGCGTGTCCAATATTGGCGACTCTTTTTCTGGACACTGTTCCGGCACCCACGGCTGTTCCCGTTAGCAATCACGCTGGCCATCATGGGTTTCCATTTCCGCCAGGTAGTCGAGCTGCACGTTGGCTAAGCCGCACTTAGGTATGAGCCGACTTTATCAAAACAGGAGTTAGGCCAATGGCAGACCATAAAAACGAAAAGAAGAAGAAAAAGCGATTATCCAAAGGGGTGCGCACGCACCTGCGACGGCTGAAACAAGAAGCAGGCAAGAGCATTCCCATCCACAAGTAGCCGACCCGTCCCTCGCTCACCCATCCAAGAATATCCGAGTGCCGAATCAGTCTCCCAATCAGGCGACTAAGTCACCTTTCCACTCGTGCAACGCTACTTGCGGTAATGCTGATACAATGGAGGCGGGTCGGTTTGATATTTCTCTCTTCTCTGATTGCTTCGTCTCTGGTGTGGTCAGCCGGTCAGGGCGGGGTATTTTTGATCTTATCTTTGATCTTTTTGCACGTTAACCTTCGGGGCTATAGCGGTGTTGCCAAAATCATAGCCGAACCGTCCAGCTCCATCACCGATTTATGGATTTGCTTAGAGAGCCCCATCACAAGTTTTGCTTGGGCGATTGTCCTCAACCTACTATAGCCTGTCACCCATGCTGAGCGCACTCCAGACTATACTCATCGATGGGTTGCCTGGAACACTAATCAAACCTCTACTGTCACTTCTTTAGGTTTTCTGGATAGAAAGGAGTTAATATCATGTTTACCCGGATCCTAGTGCCATTGGATGGATCGTCGCTTGCTGAAGGAGCGATTCCGCATGCCGAGCTATTTTCTCGCATCTTTGGGGCAAGCATCCATCTTTTACGGGTTCTTGAACCTATCTCTTTTCACGAAAACCCTGCAGCTGTTGATCCATTGCGTTGGCAACTTCATAAAGCTGAGGCTGATGCATATATGCAAGGGATCGCAGACAGAGTCCGAGAAAATCTGGGCGAAACTATCAGGATGGATGAAGATGATAAAAAGAGTCGGGTTGATTATTCCATCCGAGAAGGAAAAGCTGCGGAAAACATCGTCGACTTTGCGCATACCGAGAATATCGACCTGCTGGTTATCTGTACGCATGGCTCAAGCGGTCTGAGTCGTTGGAACATCAGCAGTATCACCCAAAAAGTGATTAATTTGATCTATCTACCCGTTCTGATCGTGCGCTCTTATGACCGAACCAGCATGGATGAAAACATAAAACGTTATCGCCGAATTCTACTCCCGATTGACAGCTCCCGCCGCGCTGAGTGTTCCCTCTCTGCCGGGATTGAGCTGGCGCGAGGCGAATTGTCTACTGAAAGCACACCAGAAGCCGCTGGTGACAAATCGACACTCTTCTTAGCTGCCGTGATTCGACCGCCCGAACTCCCTATACCGGAACCCTTCCCGATCGAAATTAGCCAGCTCACAGAAAAGTTGTTACAACTCAGCCGCCAGGCTGTTGACAGATACCTTTACGAGATGAAAGAGCGTTTGCCGGTAGATTGTGATACCTGTGTGGTCGAGAGTACTAGCGTGCCTTCGGCAATACAGGATTTAGCCGAGCAGGAAGATATCGACCTGGTAATCCTTTGCGCTCATGGTTATTCTGGGCAAGTTACCTGGCCTTACGGAACCGTTACACGCAATTACATAGAAAATGGCACCAAGCCCCTCCTGATTATTCAGGATATACCGCGTTCTCAAGTAAGACCAACGATGGCGGAAGTTGCGGCAGAAAAATCCGGGAGACGTTAAGCATGCCGGAAGACCATGATAATAAAATCCGAGAACAGGACTTTCCTATCTCGGGAAATTCATTTTCGTCAAAAACTGAACAAATACAAGCACTGGCCAATTTTCTGGTAAGGAATTATCAGGAAATAAGCCAATTTCCGATGGAGCCTGGGAAGAGGACTGTTATAGGGGGAGGCGAGCTCAAGGTGTATGAAGATTGGCTGGAAAAGGCGCATGCCTATTTCCGGGAGGCTTCGAATAAGGATCTAACGCTTACTCTTGCCTCGGAATGGGTGCTGGACAATTACTACATCATCCGGCAAGCTCTCCGGCAAATCGGTGAAGATTTGCCCGCTGGTTATTATAAGCAGTTGCCTAAATTGGCAGGAGGACCATTGAAAGGTCTGCCACGCATTTATGCAATTGGGCGGGTTGTGATTTTCTTCCAAAATTATTTATTGAATGTGCTGGACCTTCAAGCCATCCTGATTCAGGTTCAGGAACATGTTCCCCTGACAATGGGCGAATTATGGGCTTTGCCGATTTTCCTGCGTTACAGCCTGATAGAAAAGCTGGCGCACACACTCGACTGGATAATCCATCCCCAATCACCACCTAACTTACCTGTCTTCCCTCCAATGCTTGTGGAGACTGACAATCCTTTTACAGCAAACCACACTGCAACGGGCGATACGTTAGCCAGCGGGGTCGTGGCCAATATTATCCTCAGTTTTCGTACCATTTCCGAACAAAACTGGAATGACTTTTTTGAAGCAGTTTGCAAGCTGGAACGGACTCTGCGTGAAGACCCGGCTGGAATATACCCTTTGATGGACTTTAAAACCCGCGACATGTACCGAAAAGAAATCGAGTCGCTTTCGTTTGCATGTGGCCAAGAAGAAAATGAACTGGCTAAAATCACGCTCGACCTGGCCCGTGAAAGTAGCACAGGTGAAACCGAACCTGCTGGAATATTTCCAGGCACAAGTGGAGTTGAAAGGTCTCTCGACGACCCAATCCCACATGTAGGCGAATATTTACTTGGGAAAAGCCGAGCCGTATTAGAGGAAAGGATTGGCTATCATCCAGATGTGAAAGCAACGCTCAAACGGTGGGGAATGCAGCATGCCAGTGCCTTATACCTCGGGACCATCTTTTTCCTTAGCCTGCTGATCTTGGGGGTAATCTCACTTGAAATCAATCTGCGGGAGATATTTCAGGCCGGTTCTCCATTGCAATGGATTTCGGTCCTGTTGCTGGCGATTGCATTGTTGGCTCCCATATGGACAGTGTCCGCCAGCCTAGTCAATTGGTTAATCACATTGATGATAAAACCCCGCATCCTTCCCAAGTTGAATTTCGTGGACGGGATTCCAGATCCGTTCCGGACGCTGGTAGTTATCCCTGCCTTAATCACCAACCATAGGGAAATAGACAACCTGACTCGCCAGCTTGAAATGAATTTTCTACGCAACTCAGACCCAGGATTGCTTTTTGCTTTACTGACAGATTTCGGCGACGCGGACAGCGAAACCCTGCCTGAAGATGAAGAAATGATAAGGTACGCCACCGTTGCCATTGAGAAATTGAACACCAAATATAGTCGTTCGATCCCTGACTGCAACACGAGCGCTGACAGCAGTGTAGCTCAACTGATCGAAGCTGGGAACCTTGAGGATAATGAACGAATAAAGCAACCCATCCTGGAAGGCGCACAATCGTTTTATTTTCTCCACCGGAAACGCTTATGGAACCAATCTGAAGGAAGGTGGATGGGGTGGGAACGTAAACGTGGCAAACTACATGAACTGAACAAGCTGCTGCGGGGTGCTAAAGATACATCGTTTTCTACCGTCACAAACCAGATGTCAGAAATTGCAGAATTACAATGCGTCCGTTTCGTGATCACCCTGGATGCAGATACCATCCTACCACGCGGTGCAGCCAGACGTTTGGCTGGTACACTGGCCCATCCATTGAATCATGCTAAGTTCGTTGACACAACCAACCAGGTAGTTTCCGGCTACACCATCCTACAACCCCGCATGGAGACCCATCCAAGAAGCGCCAATTATTCGTGGTTTACCCGGATTTTTGCTGGAGATACCGGGCTGGATTTGTACACACGGGCAGTTTCTGACGCTTACCAAGACTTGTTTGGTGAGGGAAGCTACGTTGGCAAAGGTATTTATGATGTAGACGCATTTGAGCGCAGCGTGGATAGACATATTCCCGAAAACACCGTGCTCAGTCACGACCTGTTGGAAGGGATCTTAGGCCGCGCTGGACTGGTCACTGATATCACCATGATCGAGGATTACCCATCGAACTATATTGTCCAAGTCAAGCGCCAACAGCGCTGGAACCGCGGAGACTGGCAGCTCTTACCCTGGCTGATTCATCCAGGAAAATTCAGGATTAAATTCACAGGTATCGATCGTTGGAAAATGATTGATAACCTGTTACGGGCAATGCTCGCTCCATCCCTCATGTTTATCTTCTTTTTAGGTATTATTTCCCTGCCTGATCTCATAGGGCTTTGGATAGTAATTGTCCTGCTTTCTTTAGGCATCCCTGTTCTGACAAGTATGGCCAGGAGTGCTCTTCAAACCCTGGGAGGCGAAAGTTTCGGCGCAGCGTTTCATCCCTTACGATGGTCCTTCGTACGCTGGACGTTAGCGGTGGCTTTCCTTCCATACGAGGCATATAACGCTTTGGATGCCATCCTGACGACTCTCTATCGCCTTTTTATAAGTCACCGCAACCTATTGCAGTGGACCACTGCTGCCCAAACTGCCCGCCTGTTTGGCTTGCAGGTCTACCGGAATACATCCTGGCTGAGGATGATCGCGTCGACCCTTATGGTGGTAATTTTAGCCGGTGGAATCCTGCTGGTTTATAGTATTACCGGAAGTGGAGTGTCATCTGCCTTGTTCTTCGCTCTACCCATGCTGCTGCTTTGGATATTTTCGCCATTGATCGCCCAATGGATTGACCAGCCCATCATGCACCGTACGAATCCGTTGAGTAAAGAGCAAACAATTCTCTTTCGACAGGTTGCCCGGCGTACCTGGGGCTTCTTTGAGAGATTCGTTGGCCCGGAAGATCACTGGCTGCCACCCGATCACTTCCAGGAGGCGCCCGTTGGGATCGTCGCACACCACACCTCACCGTCCAACATCGGCCTGCTACTCACCTCCACTCTGGCTGCTTACGACCTTGGATACCTGGATCAACTCGGATTGGCAACCCGCCTCTCCATAACGATAGATACCCTAGACCAGCTGGAACGTTTCCGCGGGCATTTCTTAAATTGGTATGATACGCTGACCCTGCAGCCGCTCAAGCCGCGCTACATTTCTACTGTAGACAGCGGTAACCTGGCTGCCAGCCTGATCGTAACTGCTCAGGCGTGTAAGAGCATGCCGACAGAACGAATTTTTCGTTGGGATCTATGGCAGGGTTACCTGGATACGCTTTCCAATCTGACCGAAATATTAAAAGGGATGCGCAAGGCTGAATTTGACCACCCGGTTCAGGAAATCAACCGCAAAATTGCCGAGATGAACGATAAAATCCTGGCAGTGCGGATGGAACCAAACCTTTGGTTTGCACTCTTTCAGACTATAAATGAACAATTTTGGCCAGATCTCTCGAAGCGCCTGATTGAGCTGATAGAGGTAGGCAGTGCAGCTTTCGATTTGGAAGCACTGCGCAAGCTGCAAGAAGTCGCATCCCAGGTTGAACGTCATCACCAAGCCATACAACGAACGCTTGCTGAACTGGTGCCCTGGATTCACTTGCTGGAGCAGGTTCCCGTGCTTTTCAATGAGTCTCAATTTGTGCAAGGGTTGAACACATTGAGAGCTAATTTACCTTACAATCCACACCTCGGCGAGATCCGCACCTACGCCACTGCTGGCTTAACCAGCACAGCCGCATTACGCAATCTTCTAAAGGAAATCCAACTCATCCACGTTCCCGAATCTGGTCCGGAACGCGAAGCGGATGGAATGGTTGGATGCAATGGACCAGGCTTTAGCGCAGGCTGGAGCCAATGCTGATGAACTGCTGAATAGTTACACTCAAAGTGCGATCCGTGCTGAGCAATTTGTGATAGAGATGGATTTCCAATTCCTTTATCACCCGCAACGGCGAGTGTTCCACAACGGTTTTAACCTTGACACCGGTCAGCTCGACAATAACTACTACGATCTACTGGCCTCTGAGGCACGGATCGCCTCCATCATTGCCCTGGCAAAGGGAGAAGTGCCTCAATCCCACTGGCTGCAACTTAGCCGGCCGTTAACCCGGGTAGAAGGGACATATGTCCTGCTTTCCTGGAGTGCGACCATGTTTGAATACCTGATGCCGGCGCTTTTCCTACGCTCCTACCCAGGCACGCTGTTGGCAGAAAGCGCACAGGGAGCAGTCCTCCATCAAATCGCATATGGAAAGGCAAAAGATGTCCCGTGGGGTATCTCCGAATCCGGTTTTTACCTGTTTGACGCCAATCAAAATTACCAATATCGCGCATTTGGGGTTCCAGGGCTGGGCTTTAAACGTGGATTGGGAGACGATCTGGTTGTTACACCTTACGCCTCGCTTATGGCGATCGGTTACAACCCCCATGCTGTAGCCCAAAATCTAGGGAGCCTAATCGAGCTCAACAGCTTTGGATTGTACGGTCTGTATGAGTCGATTGATTTCACAGCTGACCGACTACCGGTGGGCGATACCTCATCTGTGGTTCATGAGTACATGTCTCACCACCAGGGCATGATCTTAATGGCATTGGTAAATTATTTAGATAAAAACATAATGGTACGCCGGATGCACAACGACCCCCGTATCCAGAGTGTCGAGCTGCTTTTACAAGAGCAGATACCGCAGGCAGTTCCTCTACAAAATCCTTATGCAGAGGATGTTAAAGGAGTAATGCGGTTTTCAGTAGCCCCAGTCGAAATAGATCCCTGGAGTGTGCCGGTTGAGACCGCTATCCCACAGGTTAATCTCCTCTCCAATGGTAATTATGGGGTCTTACTCTCCAATATGGGAAGTGGGTATAGTACCTGGCGCGATATAGACCTGACACGGTGGCAGGCGGATGGCGTACTTGATCCATGGGGAACCTGGATCTACATTCAAGATATGAATCTCAGAGACGAAGAGGAAGTGACCCCTGGAGGACTTTGGTCGACAGGGTTCCAACCCATCCCTACCAATGCGGAAAATATGCAGGTGACTTTCTTCGCCCATATGGCGGTCTTTCACCGCACGGAGAATGATGTTACCTCAACCATGGAAGTCACTGTATGTCCTGACGACCCGGTTGAGATCCGTCGCATTCATTTGCACAATACGAATAGCCAGCTGCACCACCTGCGTCTGACTTCCTATGGGGAAGTGATCCTTGCACAACAGGCTGCAGACAGGCGCCATCCAGCTTACAACAAGCTTTTTATCAAGAGTGAATTTGTACCTGAGCTAAATATGCAAATTTTCTCACGACGACCCCGTTCCAGCGATGAAAAGCCCATCTTCATGGGACACATGCTGGTTGTCGATCGTAAAGGCGAATTTCATGATGACCAACCGGTGATACGTCATGAAGCTGACCGCAATCGATTTATCGGCCGAGGCCGTACTCTCCGCAACCCAGCTGCACTTGATGCTAAGGAGTACCTCACAGGAACAACTGGCGCTACACTTGATCCGATCTTTGCACTTGGACAGGAGATCAAACTTAGCCCTCACGAAAGTGCTGAGCTGGCATATCTAACCTTCGCTGGAGACAGTCGGGAAGCAGTCCTGGCATTAGCCAAGCGGTATTCCAGCTGGTCTCTCATTGAGCGTTCCTATCATCAAGCTAACATATCCGTCCAGACCTGGCTGGGGAAGCAAAACTACGATTCTCGGTCATTCAAAAATACCTTGCAGGTGCTCTCCGCACTGATATATCCGTTCAAGGCCGTGCGTGCTTCAACTGAAATAATTGCAGGAAATCGGCTTGGTCAGGCTGGTTTGTGGCGCTTTGGTATTTCAGGCGATTATCCGATATTGCTGGTCGAGATTGAAGATCCCAAGCAGATCGACCTGATCCGTGAGGTTTTACAGGTACATGAATTTTTACGTAGCCGCCGTTTTATGGTGGATATCGTCATTCTCAATCATCAAGTAACCGATTACGGCGCCGAGTTGAATGGTATGCTCTATCGCTTGGTAAACCGTCTAAACAGCGAGCAGTGGTTGACTAAGCGCGGCGGGATCTTCATCCTTTATGCGGATCAGATCAATCCTGAGGAACACGCTTTGCTACAGACCGCGGGATACATCCTTTTTAGGGGAGATCACGGATCCCTGGATGATCAAATTCCGGAGTACACAATCCAGGCTGCTCATCTGCCCGAATTTATACCAACCAGGTCCACCGAAGGCATTGGCGTTCCCAGTCAGGAGGATCCCCTCCCCTCAACAGGACCCTTGCAGTTTTATAACGGTTATGGCGGTTTTAATGCAGATGGCCGGGAATATATCATTGAGCTGAGCCCCGGCAGGCGTACTCCTGCCCCGTGGGTCAACGTTATCGGTTATCCTTATTTTGGTTTTATGGTTAGCGAAACCGGCAGCCAGTGCACCTGGGCGGTGAACAGCGGAGAAAACCGCCTCACACCCTGGTCAAACGACCCGGTACGCGACCCAACGGGTGAAGTGCTCTACCTGCGAGATGAAGAAACCGGCGATGTTTGGACTCCCACGCCTCTTCCTGCTGGTGCAGACCAGCCCTATCGGGTTAGACATGGCGCGGGCTACACCATCTTCGAGCATAATTCACACGGTCTTCGCCAGCGTCTGACGCTATTTGCCAGTCCAGAAGACCCGGTTAAAATTATCCACTTGCGGGTTGAAAACACCTGGAATCACAATCGTCGGATTACAGCTACCCAGTACATCGAATGGGTGTTGGGTACTACTCATGCCGCATCACTACCATATATCATTCCAGAGTATGACGCGGCTGAATACTGCCTGCTGGCTACCAACCCCTACAACGCTGAATTTGGCGAGAGAACCGCCTTCCTCATCGCCAGTAAACCAGTCCACGGATTGACAACCGACCGGATGGAGTTCTTGGGGCGGGGTGGAACACTCGCCTTTCCGGCTGCTTTGCATCGTATCGGGCTGGAAACTCGTCTTTCACCCAGTGAGGATATTTGTGCGGTACTCCAGTTACACCTCGATCTACTCCCTGGTGCGGTTGAAGAGATTTACTTTGTGCTGGGGCAAGGGAGCAATAAGGAACATGCCCTTGAGCTGGCCAAAAAATACCATGACTCCGGCTTACGTGGGCGCTGCTCTGGAGCGAACAAGGGTGTTCTGGGACCACCTACTCAAGTACAGTCCAGGTGCATACTCCTGAACCAGCTACCGATTTGATCCTCAACCGTTGGATGCTCTACCAGAGCCTCTCCTGCCGGATCTGGGGGCGGTCGGCTTTTTATCAGCCCAGTGGAGCATTTGGCTTCCGCGGACCAGCTTCAGGATGTTCTAGCCTTGCTTCCGATCGATCCGGCTATTTCCCGCGGCCAGATACTCAACGCTGCCCAACTTCAATTCACTGAAGGCGACGTAATGCATTGGTGGCACCCACCTTCCGGTCGCGGTGTGCGAACGCGTATCTCGGATGACCTGCTGTGGCTTCCGTATGCGACTGCCTTGTACGTCGAAACCACTGGCGACGTGAGTATTCTCGAAGAAAAAATACCCTTCCTGGAAGCACCACCATTGAATAAGGATGAAAACGAACGCTATAACCAATATCCACAGACCAAAGAATCATATCCTCTGATAGAACATTGCCACCGGGCGATCAAAAAAGGCGCCACCAGCGGCTCGCATGGCCTACCTTTGATTGGTACTGGTGATTGGAATGATGCCCTGAACCGAGTAGGGGAAGAAGGAAAAGGGGAAAGTGTCTGGCTGGCCTGGTTTCTATGCGATGTCCTTGAGCGCTTCGCTCGAATCTGTGAACATCGGGGAGATAGCGAAACAGCCGAATATTACCGGAGCCGGTCTAAGGAATATGCTGCCGCAGTTGAGCAAACAGCCTGGGACGGAGCGTGGTATCGTCGTGCCTATTATGATGATGGTTTCCCACTCGGCTCGATCCAGGATCCTGAATGCCAGATTGATGGAATTGCCCAGTCGTGGGCTGTATTAAGTGGAGCTGGCGATCCCAGTCACAGCCGTCAGGCGATGCAATCAGTGTTGGAACGGTTGGTTCTCCCGCAGGACCGATTGTCTCTGCTCTTCACACCACCTTTTGACAAAACTGAGCATGATCCAGGCTATATTAAAGGTTATCTTCCGGGCATACGCGAAAACGGCGGGCAGTACACACACGCCGCCATCTGGACTGCCTGGGCTTTCGCCCAACTAGGTGATGGAAAGCAAGCTGGGTGAACTCTTCGATCTTCTAAATCCTATCTTCCATTCCGATTCAGAGGAGAAGGCAGCTGAATATCGCGTCGAGCCTTATGTGATATGTGCTGATATCTACAGTCAACCACCTTACTTGCATCGTGGTGGATGGACCTGGTATACCGGTTCGGCTGCATGGATGTACCGTCTCGGTCTGACGGCGCTCCTTGGTTTCAAGAAAACCGGTGACACCCTGAGCATTGATCCGGTAATTCCACCAACCTGGGACGGGTATGAAATTAAATATCTATTCGGGGCAACTTGCTATCAAATAAAGGTTTACAACCCCAGACACCTTGCTCATAATGTTCAGTATGTGAAATTGGATGGGAAAATATTGGGCCTTATGTCTATCCCCTTGATTGACGATGGACAGGAACACAATGTTGAGGTGATTATGGGAGATCCAGAAGATAGTCGACCTTCGCTCAACGAATTGCCTCCGAATAACGCTTGATACAAGTTCCCGACTGTTGTTATCCAAGGTGAGTAAACTTTACCATTCCCGGAATATACTTACCCATCTGGATAGGATATTCACCCCCGTACGAAAGGGGTATTCCTAATTATCCACTATTATGATTTAATAATCAAACCACCTATTTTAACTCTTATCATTGAAAGGAGATTCTCAATGAAAACTTCAATAAAAATCTTCACGTTCCTCCTGGCTGTAATGCTGGTAACCTCTGCGTGTGGCATTATAAGTAACATAAATGGCAGAATAATCACACCTTCTGATGTCATTATCAGCGAAACACGCGGCGTGAGTGGTTTTACCGCGATCAACATGGGCAGCTTCGGCAAGGTAATCCTAAGTCAGGGTAACAGTGAATCACTGACCATCTCGGGCAGCGATAACTTGGTCCCACTCATCAAAACAACCGTCAGCAACGGTACCCTAAATATAGAAACAGATGAGAATATCAACGTCACCTCTTTTAACAAAACAAATATGCTGACCTTCACCATTGGGGTTAAGGATCTCTCCTCACTGACGGTAAGTGGTCTGGGTGACGTCAGTATGGAGACGCTGTCGACCCCCAATCTGACATTGACCATGAGTGGGGCAGGGAAGGTTCAGCTCAACCAGCTCACTGCCGATATGCTCAACGTCAATGTAAGCGGATTAGGGAGTGTTGATATTGCCGGTGATGTAGGTGAGGCAACCATCAGTATCCCCGGTGCAGGGACCATTAACGCCCCCGACTTAAAAATCAAGACTGCCAACGTAACCGTACCCGGTCTGGGTAGCGCCACTGTTTGGGTGACTGATAAGTTGGCTGGCACCATCAGTGGTGCTGGGACTATCTCGTATTATGGCAATCCTCAGACCGATGTTAATACGACCGGATTGGGCACCTATAAATCCCTGGGAAGTAAATAACCTGAGTAAGAGGTCTATCTACCCAGGCAGTCTAATTTCGGCTCATGGGAGGAGGTTGGGTGCAGGCAGGGGTTAAATAAATATACTCAGTTAGTACATAAACGGGAGACAGGCGATTAATTGTGAATCCCGATATGCAAGAAGCCTACTAAGCTATGCAAAGTGGGCTGCAAAACATAGGTGATCCACAAGCTGAGATAAAGGCGATGAGGGTAATTCGCAACGCATAAGTAAAGTACAGGAGAACATATGCAACAGGCAATCGTGGTCAGTCCCGGGAAGATTGAATTTCGTGAAATCCCTTTACCGCAAACTCAGCCGGATGAAGTTCTGATACAGGTGAAGCGGATTGGTATCTGTGGCTCAGATATCCATGTGTACCATGGGCTGCACCCCTTTACCAGCTACCCGGTTGTGCAAGGCCATGAAGTCGCGGGTGTGATTGCTGAGGTGGGCACACAGGTGAAAGGATTTGCCAGGGGTGATACAGTGGTTTTCATGCCCCAGGTGACCTGTGGGGAGTGTTATCCTTGCCGCCATGGGATGTACCATATATGTGAAAACCTGAAAGTCATGGGCTTTCAGACCAATGGGGCAGCTCAGGAATACTTCCCAGTGAGGGCAGACCGGGTTTTAAAGCTGCCAGCATCGATGCCGCTGGATCACGCTGCGCTGATCGAGCCAATATCGGTGGCGGTTCACGCACTTTCCCGGTTTGGCAGTATGACGGGTTTGAACGTGCTGGTCCTTGGCGCAGGCACGATTGGTAATCTGGTTGCGCAGGTCGCTGCTGCCAATGGCGCTAAGAGGGTGATGATCACAGATGTCAGCGGATATAAGCTGGATAAGGCTCGCCAATGTGGTTTGATGGACGCGGTGAATCCCATCCACGAGGACCTTGGCCAGGCAATCCTGAAAGCCTTCGGTGCGGATAAAGCTGACCTGATCGTGGAATGTGTGGGTGTGCAAGATACCATCACTCAGGCCATTGAACACGCCCGCAAGGGTAGCACGATCATCGTTGTGGGTGTTTTTAGTCAGAAGCCATCAGTCGATCTGGGTCTGATCCAGGATCGTGAGCTGAGTTTGATCGGCACTCTTATGTATCAACGGAAAGATTATGAGAGCGCAATTGAGCTTGTTTCAACTGGGAAACTTCAGCTGGATCAAATTGTGACTCACCGATTTGCATTTAAGGAGTATTTGGAAGCTTATAAGGCTATAGAATCATCCGGAGGGAAGTATATGAAAGTCATGCTTGACTTATGAGATTCCATTTTTAACTAAATCTTGTAAAATAAACCAAAACCTGCCGGACGGCAGGTTTTTATCTACTTGTTAAAAGCTTCTTTTGTGGGTTCTTCTGCAAGACAAACGCTAGAGACGCGCCCGATTCGAATACCTATCCAAAGTTAGAGCATAAACCATACCCAAGACAGGTTTCTTGGCATCAGATTTATGTTATGCTAAGATCATAGTAGGATAGTCTGTCGGAGAATATGGATTCTGTGTAAGGCAAGTCTGAAAGTGCGTATACTATCGTTGAGATGCATTCTAAAATCAAAGTAGATAACGCGAGCAGGCAAAAATATGAACATCTTTCGTAAACTTCGCTGGAAATTGACCTTCAACTACACCATCGTGACGGTGAGTGCTTTTTTGGTAGTTATCCTGATCCTGGTAGGGATTGTTTTACCCCGGATATTTGTGCAAACCAATATTTTCAGTCCCGAAGTACTGATTGAGATATTACAGAAAAACACTGGTCCCTTGTTTAGTCATGTACTTTCTCAATCTCCGGTGGATACAGCAATTAATTGCTTTGCTCTTGAAAGAATCTGATATCGACGATCACAAGTTTCGATTTTCTTCGCATTGGTTCTGTACAGTTCACTGTGAGGACAATGGCTCAGTGCGCGCTTTAATTATTGGAACGGATGGAACATTATTAGGAAAGACCGAATATAGTTTCCCCACCAGTTTTGTAATCGGGCAACCATTCGACCTCGCTCAGGTACAGGGTTTGGAGGCACCCTTTAATGCCGCACTGGCGGGTGACACAGATACGAGCCATTTGTACACCATATTTGAACCGAATAAACGATATGTATTGGCACTTCCGATTTTCGACTACGTCCCGTGAGCGAAAACCGGGTTGTGGGGGTTGTTGTGGTATTTATCGATAATCTTCCCACCCAGGCGGATATTCCTTCGCACATCCTGAATATTGCCGGCAGAAGCCTGTTGATCTTTCTGCTTGGTACTGGGATCATGGGAGCCATCTTCGGTGCCTTTTTTGCCCATGGGCTGTCCACACGCTTCAAGCGATTATCTACCACCATCGATGCCTGGAGTGAAGGTGATTTCTCAAAGTTTATTGATGACACCACCGGAGATGAGATTTCGCAATTTTCACAGCGTTTGAACAATATGGCCAAACAATTACAGGATCTGCTTCGCAGACGACAAGAAATGGCAGTCTCTGAAGAGCGTAACCGGCTGGCGCGTGACCTGCACGACAGTGCCAAGCAACAGGCTCTGGCGGCTTCCTTTCAATTGGGCACTGCCCTCACGTTATACGACCGCGATCCACAAATCGCAAAAAAACATCTGGTGGAAGCCGATGCACTGGTTGATTCGGTTCGCAATGAGCTCACCAATTTGGTCCACGAGCTGCGCCCCCAGTCCATGGACGGACAGGATTTTTCCGAAACCCTCAAAGAGTACGCCGTGGATTGGTCTCATCGAAGTGGGATTGAGTTGAATATTAATATTGAGGGAAACGACGAATTGTCGTTAGAGACCCGGGAAGCCCTGTTCCGGATCGCCCAGGAAGCCCTGGCAAACATTGCCCGTCATAGTTCTGCCAGTCGTGCAGATGTATCCCTGGAATATGAGACAAAGATGGTTACAATGATCATCAAAGATGATGGCCACGGCTTTGACAAGAGTGTTCAACATGGTGGGTTAGGCCTTTACTCGATGCAAGAACGCGCCGAAGTATTAGGCGGGAGTTTTACAGTTGAAAGCTCGCCAGAGCAGGGCACCAAAATCATAGTAACTTTACCGCGCATGGTTTGATAAGGAGGCACTATGGCTGATCCAACGGATGCTATCACCGTAATGATCGTTGATGACCATGAAATGGTTCGTCGTGGTGCTTGCAGTTACCTGGAAGCCCAACCTGATATCTCTGTGGTTGCTCAAGCAGGGTCAGGTGAAGAGGCCGTCAAGTTGGCTCAGGAATTCATCCCTGATGTGGTTTTGATGGACCTGGTGATGCCTGGCATGGATGGCGTTGAAGCCACACGCAGGGTCAAGAGACATCAGCCCGCGCACCCAGATCGTCATCCTGACTTCTTTCCATCAAGACGAATTTATCTTTCCTGCCCTTCAAGCCGGTGCGATCTCGTACCTGCTCAAAGATGTGAAAGCCTCAGAGCTTGTCGAAGCCATCCGTCGTGCTGCCCGGGGGGAAGCCACCCTTCATCCAAGGATCGCCGCACGCGTCATCAAAACATTCCGCAGCCTGGAGCCTGAAGAGGCAACTCCCTTCATTGCGCTGACTGAACGCGAGATGGAAGTGCTCAAGCTGATCGCCAAAGGTTATTCAAATGACAAGATCGCCGAACAACTGGTCATCAGTGTGGGTACTGTCAAGGGGCATGTCAGCAACATTCTCAGCAAATTGCACCTGGTCGACCGCACCCAGGCGGCAGCCTATGCCTGGCAGGAAGGGATCGTCCGCCGCGAATAAACGGATGTAAATCAATTGGTGTGATGGCGGGGTTGCCAGCGATACTTTTGGAGCTGGCAACCCCGTTGCTATTTAATCCGGGGACATATCCGCAGAGGATGGTTGCAGATTACTGTGGAGGGGAACCAATAACTCCCTAAACAGGATCGAAAATACATCCTCAGTAAACGAAGAACCCCCATGTAGACTCGTGTGTTGCAGATCACTTTCCGATATCCTATTAGCAGAAACATCCTCCAGCTCTGCGTTGATAAATGGCTGGATAGAACACCAAAGGAGGCAAGGAAAGGAGATTTATATATGGATGTCATGCAAATCGTAAAAAATGCCTGGAACAATGCTTGTCAGAGTAGATTTTCGAATCAAATAAGAAAGGAGGTTAACATGTCTACCAAAAGTATATTGAGGATTGTAATATCAGCTGGTTTGTTGGTGGTAGTATTACTGTCAGTACAGGTGCTATCTAGTACTTCCGCTCCAACCTCAAATTCAGGAGATTCCATCACCAACGAAAAACTGGCAGGCTCCGATTCTATCCAATCCAACCCACAGGCCGCCCTTCCCGCTAACTACTATGTCGGTTCCGATTGGATCGAACGCCACCCAGCGGTCGTCCACCCTGCGAACTATTATGTCGGTTCCGACTGGATCGAACGCCATCCACCGACCGCCGTCCCCACGAACTACTATGCCGGTTCCGACTGGATCGAACGACATCCATGCCAACCGACACCGTAAATTTTCTTCCAAGGTCACAATATTCCCCTCCTGCGTACACATAATCCGTGGGAGGGGCGTTTCAAATATCCGTAGGTCTGCTGAGTAAGGTATTGGGGGAGAAGGCCACCTGATAGTCAACCAAGTGTTAGAAAAAACTTTCACGAAATTTTAAAAACCAAATTACAGAAAGTTTCCACTGCTGTAGGGGAGGCTGCTCTTCATCGGAGAAGTGTAATGCGGAGGTTATTGAGACACTTGGCAGCCTTAGCCTGGTAGTCTGGGATCGTCCGTCGCGAACAAGTTATTACAAATCGAGTAGGATCAACACAAGGCTGCCAGCCTTACTTTCGTGGCTGGCATCTCCGCCACTTTTTTTTATATCCGGATATATCCGGAGAGGATAAATGGGGGTACTGTAGAGGGGGCGATTTCATTCTGTAGATGCATTCACAATCGCATCAATCGTAATCAGTAAACCCATCTCCAGGCTCGTGTGTTTCCCTCCAATATCCGTTATGCTAGGATTATCGATGCAGTTATCGTCCACGACCCTGCTTCAGGGTGTTTGTGGCAAACGGGGTCAGCACAAGGAGTTAGGAGAACAACATGAACCTCAACACAATTCTACGCAAAGCCTGGCAAATGCTCTGGCATTATCGAGCATTGTGGCTGTTCGGTGCAATCCTTTCATTGGTTGGCGCCTCCACAGTTTATCTAGGTCCATGGTTCGATTGGGAGGACAATGACCAGTGGATCAGGATCAAGCTCAGCAATACCACCACGCTTCAGTTACCTGGGGCTGATATGACCATCGACCTCACCGCACCTGAAGGAATCCGCATAATCACTGAGGATGGAACTTCGTGGAATGAGTTTCGTGAGCTGGTCGATCAAGTAAATCGCCAGGCTTCGATCAACCTCTGGGCGATCACGATCGAGGTCGCCGTGATCCTGGCTTGCCTGCTCCTGCTGGGTGTGATCTCACGCTACGTGGTGGAGACTGCGATGATCCGCATGGTAGGTGAGGCAGAGGAGAATGGCAAACATTTAGGCCTGTGGCAGGGTTTGCGAAGAGGATTTTCGTTGCGCGCTTGGCGACTATTCCTCATTGATTTCGTCGTCTCCGCGGTGACCATCCTGGTATTTATCGTAGTGTTTGGGGTGGTAGTTGCCCCAGTCCTTCTGGCGATCAGAAGCAACGAGGCAATCATCATCGCTTCCGGGATTGGCGCTTTCGGCCTGTTCATCATGGCAGGCTATTTGTGGCTCGCCGCCAGCGGAATACTCTCACTGGTGATACAGCCTATTAAACGCGCCTGCGCCTTGGATAATCAGGGCATGGTAGCCGCATTCCGTCATGGAATCACGCTGACAAAGCGTCACCTAAAAGATGTCGGTATGCTCTGGTTAGTCTGGATGTGCATCAGGTTGCTGTGGGTACCCCTGGGAATTCTGATCGTAATCCTGCTTGTTCCTTTCTTCCTGCTGACGACTCTGGCTGGTTTAGCTATGGGTGGTTTACCAGCCACCCTGGTTGCCACGGTCACCAGCCTGTTTATGGGTGGTGCTACACCCTGGATCATGGGTGCACTGGTGGGGGTACCAATTTTCATCGTAGTGATGGCTTCACCTATGCTTTTTGTCAATGGTCTGGTAGAGGTTTATATGTCGTCCATCTGGACGCTGGCTTATCGCGACCTGAGAGCGTTGGAGAGCCCGGCTCAGTCACCCGTGACTCAAGTACCGTTAGTCGCTACCCCCAGCTCAGCAGATTAGGGAACCTATGGGAGGAGCCTTATAGCTAGAGGAGAATTATCATGAATAAGATAACCGATTGGATCAAGCTACATCAAGTGCTGGCATTCTTCCTATTAGCCTATGCAATTTCATGGCCAGGGTTTCTCCTTATCTACTTTATATTCCCTGGTAACCAGGTTGTTTTGGGTCTGTCAGCACCGTTCACGCTCTTCAGTCCAGCGCTTACCTCGATGCTGATCTCTGGTATCGCAGAACCCCAACCAAAGTTCGAACGCAGACGCCCTCATTTATTAGCAATTTTCTTGTCCTGGCTCTTTGCTTCAGTAGTCTTAACCCTATACAGTTGGAAGGTTCAGAATATGGATTTCGGGGCAGGAACCATCATAATCAACTGCATCTTTGCGCTTTTCCCTGCCTGGGTGCTTTCCAGCGCGTATGCCCGAACACCCGGGATTCGCAAGCAGTTCTCAACCCTGCTCAAACCGAGAGGATCTATCCTGTGGTACCTGGTTATTTTTCTGATCTTCCCGGGTATCCCGCTCCTGTCACTAGTTATCCCACGCAGCTTGGGAGGGGAAGCCCAATTCTACCTGGATAACCTCGGATTGGAGGGCGCAGCCATCGCCCTCCTGCTCGAATTCCTGCGAGGATTCCTTATGACTGGGGGCATCAACGAGGAAAGCGGCTGGCGCGGTTTTGCTCTGCCTCGCCTGCAAGCGCGTTACTCCGTCATTGCGGCGTCGATAATTGTGGGAGTCTTGTGGGCGTTATGGCATTTGCCTTACGACCTTGCCCCAATCAACAGAGCCCCATCACTGGCCTGGTTTCTTGAGTATCGCCTGTTTTGGCGAGTGCTTTTCGGGGTTATCTTAGCCTGGTTATATAACCGTACCAACGGGAGCTTACTGGCGCCTGCCCTATTTCATCCTGCTATGAACGCCTTCGGAAACTCATTCACCCAGACCACTATCAGCAAGGTTCTATTTATCGTCTTGACCATATTTGCGATCGTTTATGACCGGATGTGGAAGAAACTACCTTCCGACCATCCTTCAGTTTATCAATCGCCTGCCAGAATTGAGCCAATAGAAGATTCAGTCCTGGCATCAAGTAAATTGTCCCATGAAAAATAGGAGGAAGCGATGTCTACATCACAAGATACCCGCAAACCCTGGCAGCGAAAAACCTGGGTAAGTGTGCTCGCCATCTTGCTTGGATATATACCGCCTTTGATGGTTTTCATAACTCAGCTGGGTGGAGAAGCCGTCACAGCTAGAGGTTACCTGTTCTACTCCATCGTGTATACCCTGATTGTCATCGCTGTGCTCCTGCTTTTGTTGTGGTTCCTGTGCGGGGAAAAACCTGAAGTCCTTAATCTGAGACCCGGCGCATGGTGGAAGGATCTCCTCGGCGGTATAGTGTTGGTTGGGCTGACCTTATCCCTTAAGTACGTACTTGACCCTACGATCGCCAGATATTTCCACCGTGCTTCAGATAGTGAGAGTGGTATAGGCGGTCTAGTTAATACACTAGCGGGAAACCCCTGGTTATGCGCCTTGTTCCTTGGTCCGGTATTGTTCATCGGTGTGGCAGGTTCCGAAGAGCTGACCCGCGTATTTTTCATCACGCGTTGGATGAAGATATCTTCCACAAAGCTCTGGCTGGTTCTCGGAGTGATCCTTTCAGCGGTGCTGTTTGGCCTCAACCATGTGGCCCAAGGTACGGCGGGTGTTATCTCTGTGACCCTCAACGGTTTGATCATGGTACTATGGTACTTGCGGTTTGGGCGTATCTTTCACCTGATTGTTGCCCATTACCTGTACGATGCCATTCAAATTGGTTTGGTCGTCATCCTCATATGGCGTGGGGTTATCCAGTTATAATCAATGGTAAGTAACGCCTCATAGGAGGGACTTTTGGGGATGGTTATTATTCGCGCCTACGATGAGAAAACCGATGCACAATCAGTTGGCATGCTCATCGCCGAGACTTATCGCAAGTTCAATCTTGGCTTTGCCTCACCCGAAGAACAGGAAAAGCTCTTGGGACCATTTCGATACGCCGGTTCAACTGAGCTCACTCACCGTGATGCGATTACTCGGGTATTAAGAGCTGAAATGATTTTTATCGCTGAAGATGGTGACGAAATTGTCGGCGTGCTCAGGTGCAGACCAGCTCGTCTGCAAAGTCTTTTTGTTCGTGAGGATCACCATCGTCAGGGTATCGGCCGAAGATTGGTGGAACGCTGCGAGCAGGAATGTGCAAGTCGAGGTTCGAGAGTCATCCACCTTGCAGCTACCCTTTATGCGGTCCCGTTTTATGAAGCTGTTGGTTATAGAAAATCCACCGGTGTTCGCAACGGCTGGAGTTTTGATGGTTATGGATTGATTTATCAGCCCATGAAAAAAAAGCTGGAGAAATTGTCGTAAAGGAGCTTCGGTAGAGGTTAGCTATGCCTGAAATAAAATCCCCAACTCTGAGCGGTGTACCTGAAACGTCGCTCATCACGCTCTACATCCGAGCCATCGAATCACAACGCCCAGATGCCCTGATCAAAGACGAGCGAGCCGAAGCGCTGGTCCGCCAATTGGATCAGGAGGCCTTGCACAAGACGACAGCCCTGACCGAAGATTCCACCCGGCTCGTTGTGATCCTGAAAACCCAGGATTTCGACCGCTTCGCCCAGGATTTTCTGGAGCGCCACCCGGAGGTGGTCGTGCTCCACATCGGGTGCGGCCTTGACACACGCTTTGAGCGCGTCGCGGAGCGCAATGGTCATGTGGAGTGGTACGACCTGGATTTGCCGGAAGTCATTGAGCTACGCCGTAAGTTCATTGGTGATGAGAAGGAGCACTATCATCTGCTGGCATGCTCGGTATTCGAGGATGCCTGGCTGCAGGCAGTAAGCGTACATCACCAGCGCCCCTTCCTGTTTTTGGCCGAAGGTGTTTTCATGTACTTCGAAGGTGCGCAGGTCAAGTCGCTGGTGCTGATGCTGCATGATTGTTTCCCTGGCGCGGAGCTGGTCTTCGATGCCTATTCACCGTTCCTCCGCTGGTCGCACAATATCAAGGTCGCCCGCACCAGAATCGGCGCCCCCTTGCACTGGGCTCTGAAACATCCCCAGAACCTCGAGGGATGGAGTGATGGCATCCATCTGCTCGATGAGCGGTTCCCCTTCCAGTACCCTGAGCATCGTCTTCGCCGTGCTCTGAAGGTGCGCCTGGTTCCATTCCTCTCCACGGGGATAGGCGTTTTTCACTATCAACTCTAAGGAGGGCGGTATGTTTGAGAATACTGATCAAGGACTGAGTAGTGTGTCTGAATCGCTGCTCGTCACACTTTACCTGCGGGCGGAGGAATCGCAGCGCCCAGACGCCTTGATTAAAGACGATAAGGCTGTGGCGCTGGTCGCACAGATGAGCTACGACTTCGCCCAGATCAGAAAGATCCCACTGAGTGAGGCGAATAAGTTAGTGATAATCCTGCGCAACCGGGAATTCGACCGCTATGCACGGGAGTTCCTGAGGCGCCACCCGGAGGCGGTTGTAGTTCACATCGGGTGCGGTCTCGATTCACGCTTCGAGCGCGTCGCCGAGCGTAATGAGCAGGTGGTGTGGTACGACCTGGATTTACCAGAGGTCATCGAGCTGCGCCGTAAGTATATCAGCGACGAAGTGGGGCGTCATCGCCTGTTGGGCTGTTCAATACTCGAGGATGCCTGGCTGGACACTGTGAGCGCACATCGCCAGCGACCCTTCCTGTTCTTGGCCGAAGGTGTTTTCATGTACTTCAAAGAAGCGCAGGTCAAGTCATTGGTGCTGACGTTGCGTGACCGTTTTCCAGGCGCGGAGCTGGTCTTCGATGCCTATTCGCCACTCCATGTCTGGGTGCACAACCTCCAAATGTCCACCACAAAGGTTGTTCTCCGTGTCCATTGGGGAATCTGGCGCGGTCAGAAGCTCGAAGGCTGGGGCGATGGCATTCGTTTGCTCGACGAGTGGGGATTCTTCGACCGGCCAGAGCCACGCCTGGCCCGCTTTCCCTGGCTGCGCCCGATTGAACTCGCTGTTCAGGACGATGCGCCTTTACCACTTTCAGCTTGGAGAGGCACCAGGTCCGGTGATAAACAGTCTACGGCACCACAACCTCGCCATTGTGGGATAAATTTGCTAGGAAGGTGATGTAAAAGATCAAAGAAAAAAATAGCCTGCAGTTCTGCCCGGAAGGAGAACTCATGCAGTTACGATAGTGATTAGTTATTGCCTCGTGTTATCAGATCATGATTGCCAGAGTTCGCAAATTACATCCACCAGCGGTACTAAATTATTCCTCTATTCGTAAAGGGTAAAAATCCATAATCATTTGTTAGTGTGAATAATGTGGAATATGCTCTTTCCTAAAAAATCTGTTATTAATGAATACTAATGTGATTCGAATAGAATAATTGCATATCTGTTGTAAAATCTTCGCAATACGGACAAATTAGGTGAGGAAATGGTACTTTCGTCACGCTCCAGGATTAATGAATTTCGCCCTCTTGTTGGGAAGATACAGAATTTTCTCATTCGTTGGCGGATCGTTATTTTGCTATTTGACCACAATCTTCTTGGGTATATTCGAAATTATTGAGCATCCTGACTTTCTTACCGACAATAGTTTATATTTTTTTAAAGAAATTGCGATGTACTATACATTAATCGCCGTCACAGCAGTAATGGTTGAAGCTGGCCATCAAAGCAGTGATTGCCAAGAATCAGACCATCATGATATTGGATGCCCGGCATAACCTCAGCATGCAATTGATTTCTGCGAAAAATTGGGAGGATGTTGTAACCAGGGTACTCCAATATCCATCCTCCATATTACCGGTGTCAGCAACATCGCTACTGATCTTTGACCAGGATAATGATAATTTCGTCACAGAAGCAGAGCTGGATAGCTCCATCTGAGAATATTGAAATCCAAGTCAAAACCATATCCAGAGATGCCTGTTGTACAGATGATATCAGTCACTATCGCTCCCAATGTCCACCTGGTTGATTGCGACAAAATTAGCGAAGATAGAGATGGAAAGCGGCAGTGTTATCACATCTCTATTAATTATGGGGATCTGCCAATAGGGATGCTTTATATGATCCTGCCGAAACACAAGTATTTAACAAATGAACATGCTCAACTGTTAAGTAATACCGCAGATGATATTGCCATTGGTTTGAGTGCAGCTAACCAAAGACAAGAACAGCACGCCATAGAAGTTGCCAAGCAGCCAGTAACGAACGCTTGGAAATCGCCCGTGACCTGCATGATACACTAGGTCAGAATCTGGGATATTTGCATCTCAAACTTGATCAGATACTAACTGCAGGTGAGAAGTATTCATTGCGCACATTGAAAAATGAGCTCGAACATCTGCGCGAGCTTGCCAATGAATCATACGAACTGGTGAGGAATACCCTGGTCATCCTGCATCATGGAAGTGACCATCAGATCAATGAACTATTCAAAGCACACACGCAAATTATTGCCAAACGTGCCGGGATTTCCGTAAATATCGATGAAGAAGGTCTGCCACGTTCCATACCACCAAACCATTTAAAACAGCTCCTTTACGCGTTTAAAGAGTCTCTGTACAATATCGAAAAACATTCTGGTGCCAGCCACGCAAAGGTACACTTATCCTGGACGGATACACACCTTAAGGTGAATATTTGGGATGATGGACGGGGTTTTAGCTCAGATGAAACTGCGCTATGATGGTCATTATGGACTTCACATTATTGATGAACGGATTCAATCTCTTGGAGGAAAATGCAGAAATCAACAGCACCCCAGGGCAGGGTACAGAAGTCATGCTCCTGCTTGCCATTAATTGCGTCTGATGAGTGAAGAGTTTTATAAGAGAGGTGAAGTGTGAAAGTACTCGTCGTTGATGATCATGTGTTATTTCGTGAAGGTTTGGTCAGTTTACTCAAAGCAGATAAATATTTTAATGTTGTCGGTCAGGCCGGATCGGTTCATGAAGCAATATATTTAGCCAGTAAACTCCGACCCGAATTAATCCTGATGGATTTCAGCTTGCCGGATGGTGATGGTGCTGAAGCTTCTGCAGCTATCTTAGCAGAGCAACCCGGATGTAAGATTGTCTTCCTGACCATGTATGACGCGGATGATAAGTTGATTGCAGCCATCCGGAGTGGTGCCAAGGGATATCTGTTAAAGAATGTGCCGGTGAGCGAAATTGGTGAGCTCGTTAAAATCAATCGAAAAAGGTGAAGCAGCCATCTCGGGATCAATGACCATGCGTCTCCTGGAGGAATTCTCACAGCACCATATAATGGAGTCTCCAGTGAGGTTTGCAATACACAGAGTGTTCTCAGTCAGCGTGAGATTGAAATTTTACGGGAGATAGCCCTGGGTGCGTCGAATGGGGAAATCGCGACCAAACTATTTTCTATCCGTGAACACAGTTAAACATCATATACATAATATTCTGGCCAAGTTAAGGCTGAAGAACCGCACGAGCAGCGATCCTATATGCCCAACAAGCAGGTTTAATCAAATAGAACTAAAAGGATTAACCCTGGGGTTAATCCTTTTTCAAAAAAGAGCCATTAATAAATGGCTCTTTTTTGATTCCTTAATGGGCCACAAGAGTGCGTATACACCTTCTGGCTTCTCCAGTAACCTATAGGCACCTTAAACAGGGGAAAGAAGTTTTTGAACGCACGTTATCACATTACCAACTAGGCTCAACAACAGTTCCTAAGACTATTTGTTGTATCGTGCCATGAATATCTACTTCTAACACATGAAAGGAGAGTTAATCGGTTCATGAGTAATCTCAATCAATCATAGTTATCCAACCAATATTTCAAAGGAGGCTAATCCATGAAAGGTAAGAATTCACAAATCGAATAAAGGTTTTAATCTATTCCGGCTTTTGGTGACCCTGGTGATGCTTGTTACAGCTCTCGGGCCACTTAACTCTTTAACAGCAACCCCCGCCAAAGCGGCAAACAAATACCCTTCATATTGAAGGTAATCAGCGCGAATGATAGCGCTACCTATGGGATATCAAAAGGCGATCCAATTACTCAATTCAAATACATCATCAATGTGGATAACACTGGTACCACCGAGCAAAGAAGTCCTGAACCTGGCACTGGATGTTCACCACAGGATGCTGGTTACCCTGGCTCATGCAATTGGGTTTCAATTGCCGGTGTAGCCAGCTCCAGCCCGATCTACACTCAGGGTGATCGAGACCGACTTCGGTCCTGGTATTACTCTACCCGATGGGCGTTATCTGATCTCGGTGCTGGCTGATAATTACAAGATCGATGGTGCACATTTCACTGTACCATGGCTGATCGCGAACTGGCCATATGTCACCGTAGAAATGCAGCCCTATGATCTTCCAGACGCAACCATTCAGGCGGAAGTTTTTGAAGATGTTGCTCCCACCAATAGTGCCCCGGATGTACCCGCTGAACGCGGTTTGGCTGGTTTTGAAGGCCACATCGCGGATTACATTGATGAAGTCACAACGGATGTATATGGCGATCCCGTTTGCGGTGATGGCTCATTGCGTAAGCCAATGTTACGTGGTTGATGGTGGTGTCGATCTCGGTATCGTCGCACCCATCGATGATGCCGATGGCCGATTGCCCATTCCGCGATGATCTTCCTGCCGATGCAACTACAACTGATACGGAACCTTACCAGTTTCTGCTACGTGCAGTGATTGAGGGCAAATTAATCATCCCGCACCTTGGTCCCAACCGCTATGCCTTATCCGTTGTCAGACCCGACGGGCACCGATTGGGCTCAGACCACCACCCTGGAAGGCAACCATGACTGGGATGCCTGGGTGATGGAAGGTGCCACTGGTCTGGATACCGAATTCGTCGTGGCAGGTGAACCCTTCCCCGCCACCTTCTTCGGTTTTGTCCAACCCACGAATACCATGGCAGCCAGGCAGTGGCGACGATCAAAGGTACTGCACTGGCTGTGAGTGCCTATATCCCTCCCGTAGGCGGTATCGGCGGTGAAGCCGGTCTGCTGGGTGCAAAACCCAAGGATGTAAATCCAATCCACCGCTTATTCGTCTCCTTATCTGATCTCAACAATAACGATCAGACTGTTTATATGGGAGAGTTCGATTGTAACGAAGCTGCCGGTTGTCCACCGGTTAACTTCACTATCCCGAATGTTCCGGATGGAGATTATGTTCTCGGAGTTTGGGATGAGCCCCAGGATTATATCTTCCTTGAACAGAACGTCTCTGTTCGAAATGGTGAGATTGTTGACCTGGGTTCATTATCCATGCTAGGTTGGTGGACCACCATCGAAGGTCACGTTTTCAATGATCTCAATGAAAACGGCAAGATGGATGCCGGTGAGCCGGGCATTCCTAACTTCCCCATTGTGATGCGCACGCGTGAGAATTCCATCATGGACCGCGGCGCAACCCTGGTGACCACCGATGCAAACGGTTATTACTGGATGGAAAATGCCTACCCAATCACCCAATGGCTGGTGGAAGAAGCCTATGCTGATGGCTTCCAGACCACCGGTATCACCTACCAGGCGGATAACCAGCCCGAAGAAACCACGATACTCGGCCAGGGTGTGGATGTGAACGTTCATCCGGTCATTGGCCTGGGCGGTCGCCTGGATTGGGGCGTGAAAGCCTATGCTCCTGGAACGAACGGCGGCATCGTAGGCACCATCAGTTACGATACCACCCGCAATGAGCTGAATCCTGCTTATGCAGCCATTGAAGACTGGCAGCCCAGCATTTCGGGCTTGACGGTCGACCTGTATGCTCCGGTAGCTTGCCCCTATGATGGACGTAACCCGACGCACCGTGCGATGCGAATGGAATTTATGCAGCTGAATCCAGATGGTTCCTATGCCCTGGGTCCATTGTTGAACCAGTATGTCTCAGAAACCTGGGAACGACCCACCGGTTGTGTTGCCCGCAATGTGGACGGCAATCCGTTGGTTCAATGGAGTAGATGAGCAGGTGTTGCCACTCGGTTCAGATACACCCGGAAATGCCAACCCTGCCTGGAAGCCCCCATGATGGGTGTGCAGTTTGGTCCCATGTCTGATGGCACCGAACTTCGGTGCCAGCGTGGATGGCAACTATGGCTTCGGCGATGGTTGTTTCCTGGCTGATGGCACTCCCGGTGCGTTTGATCCGACATCTGGAGACTTGTTCAACTGGCGATTTCCTATCCTTACCTTCCAACCGGGATTATCTGGTCAAAGTCGAAATCCCAACCGAGGCAGATGTATATGGCGCTGCGGCTGTCCACCCGAATGCCGCATTATACAAAGTGACCCGTGAAGAAGATATCAACATCGCCAATGGCGATTCGTTCGTCCCGCAGGTTCCACCTCCGCCTTGTGCTGGTCCATTACATACGGTGGATGTCGCAGGTAGCGGATACAGACAATTATCCAGCAGTTGTCGGAGCTGGTTACGATAGTCAACGGTCATTGCCCGTTGGTGTTACCGTTCCCGCTTCTACACCCACCGATAATCCCACCTTCGTTGATATTGGCGGATCGATATACGAAGGACAAGCAGAAGCCTCTATGCGATATGAAACTGGTCCGTCTCAGTGATCGCAAGTCGATCGCCCCGGGTTTCAACCTGTTCACCGATGTTCCGCTTCCAGGCCGCTTCTGGGGTTTGATCGTGGATGATCTCAACTTCTCCAGCAACCCCAAATCGATCGCTTATGGCGAGAAGTTGCCTGTATCTTTCGCTCCGGTCGGTATCTATGATTACACCAACCGGTTGATCTACACAGTCGAATCAGATTACAACGGTCTGTGGGATGTGCTTCTGCCTTCCACCAACCGCATCAGCTGTCCAACACCTTCCGGTGTATGTGCCAACCTGTATCGCTTCGTTGGCAACGATCCCGGTACTCCGGGTCGTTGGAATGCGAACTACAACCCTCAATACCGCACCATCTCGGCTGAGTTCGAAGCCTTCCCTGGCCTGACCCTCCCGGCTGACCTGGCGCCTACGCCAGTGGCCGTAGCTGTTCAGATCCCGGGTTTGCAGACGAGTCAAGCCAGCTGTCTGCACGCTGAACGATCCAGCCGCACTACTGGGTGACTCCAAATGGTGCAGGGATAACCCCCGAGCTATTTGCAGTTTCGCAACCTTATGTGAACGGCTCAGGTTCGTTTACCATCGATGGTCAGGGCTTTGGGACCTACACCAGGTCAGGTGACCTTGGATGGTGTTGCACTACCAACAACCAGCTGGAGCGCTACTCATATTGACGTAACCGTACCGGCTGGAACCGTGCCAGGTCCGCACCAGCTCAAGATCACAGCTGCCAACGGCAAGAGCACAGTCAATGGCCTGACTTTCCACGTGCTTGCAGCGGCACCTTCCCACAGACCAGTGTACTGGACAATTTCAATCGTGCCAATGGTGGGTTGGGTAGCAACTGGGGCGGCGACGGCAACACCCAGGGTACCTTCCGTATCCAGCACTTCCCGAGCATCAACCCCGATGGTGTCGTTCAAGTACGCAGCACCGGCAATGCCTGGTGGGCTCCCGAACCTCGTTCGGCGCTGACCAGGAAGCCTACTTCACCTTTACCAAGGTGAGCTCAAGCGGGACTGAGCAAGGCTTGCTGCTCAAGTTCAGCGGAGGCAGACCCGAACAGCAACGGCGCCTCGTGGATCGAGGTTGCCTACAATGGTAACCAACGCTGTCGCGGTTCGCACGAAAGTGACGCGGCCAGAATTCCAACAGCGCAGCACTGCGAGCCACCTTCCCCGTGACCTTTAGCTGCTAGGATGATCAGCTCGGTGCGATCGCTTCTGCAGATGGAACTGTCGATGTATATAAAAACGGCAGTCCTGATCGGCAGCGTCAATGTGACGACCACTGGACCGACACCCTACTGGCCTATCGTCTCTGGCACAAGCTGGCGGCAGCATCGGCGTCCGGTTCGTTGGAACTTCTCAGTAGCGAACGATGCCCGCTTCGACAACTTCGGTGGTGGAAATGCCCTGCAGCATTTACAACCCGACCGTATACGAAGTCGGTCCAGGCCATGCTTATCACCACCATCCAGAGTGCACTCGATGCAGCCGCCTCACTCCCCGGTCAAGACTCGCTGGTAGTAGTCTACCCGGCGCAGTAGATCACAGCAACCCACGCTATAACGGACGCGGTGCGTACTACGAGAACCTGATCATGTACTCGCCGGTCAAGCTGCAAGGCGTTGGACCTGGTGGCGTGTATCCGGATGGCACACCCGTCCAAGGCTCGATCATCGATGGCATCGCCTTTGGTGGTGATACCACACCTGGCGACGGATTGGCTGACAAAAATCAGCAGCCTGACCTGGGATGGTTCCCAGGATATCAACGATGGCCAGGTGATCTACGTGCTGGCCTCTGCAGAACCAGACCACCGGACCCAACCAGGCCCGCCAGTTCGGTTCAATCTTCAAGGCCTCCATCGACGGCTTTGAAATCCGCGGTGGCGACCAGCAGGGACTTCCGGGCAACCTCAATGCCATCTTTGGCGGTTTCCCCGGACCTCTCCAGGCAGTCCAGGTAGTCACCCAGGGCGGGGCCATCTTTGCCAACGCCTACGCGCGCAACCTGCAGATCACCAACAACCTGATCGACAGCAACGGCGGCTCGTACGGCACCATCCGCATCGGTACACCCAACCTGACTGGTCCGGATACCAACCAGCATAACGAGAACCTGCGCATCGCCAACAACCGCATCTTTGCCAACGGTGGTACCAACCTGGCAGGTGCCATCGGTCTCTTCAATGGCGCTGATGGATACGAGATCGCCAGCAACGACCTGTGCGGTAACTTCTCAGCTGAATACGGTGGTGCCATCAGCCACTTCGGCTATCAGCCCCAATGGCAAGATCCACGATAACCGCATCTACTACAACCACTCGTACGATGAAGGTGCTGGCATCATCATCGCCGGTGAATTGGCTACCGATCCCACTGCGAGCTATGGTCAGCCCGGTGGACCGCAAGGTTCAGGTGCCGGTGGATATCTACAACAACCTGATCCAGGCCAACATGGCTGAAGACGACGGTGGTGGTCTACGCTTCCTCATGGCGGGCAACTTCCCCATGAACGTGTACAACAACATGATCGTCAACAACGTCTCCATGCACGAAGGCGGCGGTGTCGCCCTCGACGATGCTCCCGATGTGCGCTTCTATAACAACACGGTCATGAATAACAAGACCACTGCAACCGCCATTACCAGCGATGGTTTGCCTGCCCCGGCTGGTCTTTCGACCGGTGCAAATAGCGACCAGCTGCAAGTCCACCTTGCCTGGTGGTTCCCCGTTCTTCAGCAATCCCTTGCTGTTCAACGATATCTTCTGGGATAACTGGGCTGGTACCAAGCGGCACCAATACGGTGACCGGAATCACGCCGCAGGTGATGCTTACCGATCCTACTGGGATATGGGCGTGGTGGGTAGCATCAAGCAACCTGCTGTCACCAACCAACTCGGTCCTTCAGCCGAGTGCGCATCCCGGAGTCATCTCGGAGTGCATCCAACAGCTGGCTGATCCTCTGGTGATTGGCTACACTTGATATCCCTCTGAGCTTCACCTCCTGGCGCACCAATATCAACTTCATCGGTGCCATCATGGTGACGGTGGACCTGCCGCCCTACCTGGTTGGGTGATTACCACCTGAGTGGTAGCGGGTCACCAGCCATGTGAACTTACCGGCAAGCAGCCAACGCTAAGAATGGCGTAACCGCACCCGCTCTTCGATATCGATAACCAATCCCGACCGTCATCGGCGGCAGGCTTTGACATCGGCGCCGACGAGTGCCTTAATACAATCAGCAACCGGCTGGAGAGGGCGAGCTCCCCTCTCCAGCCAGCAAGCAATCAAAGGAGAAATAATATGAATAAACAACTTCTCGCAATCGATCAACCGGCGTGATTTTCTCAAACTGGCAGGCGGCGCAGCCTTCATTGTTGCCGGGGCAAGTGTAATGCCTCAATTCCTGCGCAAGACCTTGCTGCCAGAACAGGTGGTTGGCGCTGCTGGTAATTATGATCTATTCTTTGCCGGAACGGATGGATGGTTCTATATGCCACCTGATCCAGCCATCCCGCCATGGCATCCTGATACATATGCACCTGCACCATTTACCACGTATATCTTCGGCTTTCGCAATGTTACCGGCCTGGATGATGTCCAGCGTGCAAACCAGAAGAATAAAGCGCAGCACAATGCACCCTTCTTTTGGGTGGATCAAGAGCAGGAGCTCAAGGTTCAGCTCACCAACCTGGGTCTGGCACAACGCCCTGATCTGACCGATGCCCACACCCTACACTGGCATGGCTTCCGCAATGTGATCCCGTTCTTTGATGGCGAACCAACCGGTTCAGTCGCTGTGCCAGTCGGACAGCTCTTTACCTATGTTTTCCGCCCGCATGATCCTGGTACCTACATGTATCACTGCCACGTGGAAGATGTGGAACATGTGACCATGGGCATGACCAGCCTGGTGTTTGTTCGACCCGTTACAGAATGGCGACACATCGTTGTATCCAAGTGGCAAGTATGCCTACAACGATGGTGACGGATCAACCGGTTATGATCGAGAGAACGCCCTGTTCCTGAGCGAAATCTGGGCTGAAGGTCACTGGAACGATGCCCACATCCAGGAATCCGATTGGAGTCAGTTCAAAGCGGATTTCAGCATGCTCAATGGGCGGGTCTATCCCGATACGCTGCTTCCCAACTCACCGATCAACCTGGCGGCCTCCACCCATGCATTGACCATACAGACGGATGGCAATGGTGACCTGGTGGCCAATCCGGGACTACGAGCATTTGCAATATAACCCACACTCTTCCCTGGTCACTTGCAATGAAGGTGAAAGAGTCTTGCTGCGTTTTGCCAACCTTGGCTTCCGCGAAGAGGCGATGACCCTGGCAGGTATCAAGATGAAGGTGGTCGGGCGTGATGCCACTCTACATGAGGGGCCGCGACGGCACCGATACCAGCTACATGACCGACACGATCCTGATCGGTGCTGGTGAAAGCTATGATGTCATCATTGAAGCCCCAACTTTTAGCGGTGGCACTGCTATTGATGAACAAGGACGTAGCTACGACAAGTACATCCTGTACAACCGGCGCTACACCCAGGACAGCAACCTGACTGCAGGCGGGGGAGCAGGGCAGCGCACCGAAGTGCGTGTATATCCCGCAGGAACTCTAGCCCGCCCAGCAGTACATAAACCAGCACCCCGACGACATAATTGGTCTAGCGGGGAATAGCCAAAAGGAGTATATAAAATGCATACTATCAAAATTCAAATGGATGCGGTTGGTAATGGTGCTCGTGATGGGCTTGCTGGCATTGAGCCCACTGGCACCAGTTCAATCCGCAAAAGCTGCAAACCCAGCTACGGGCATCGTCTGCACCTACTGGAGCCGAGCCTTCTTCCTTGACGGCTCAATCGGGTTACATCCAAATGCCAGACATGAATACCATGTATATGTGGAGTTATGGAGCCGGCAGGCTTCCAGCATCCAGGTCCCGTATTGTGCGTCAATGAAGGGGACACGGTAACGGTTACTCTACAAAATTCCCTGCCCTATGGTCTCTCCACTTCGATCATCTTCCCCGGGCAGGAGAGATGTCCTGGCAGATGGTGCTCCCGCCCAGCCGGAGTTTGATCGGAGGTGGGAATCTCACCTCGCTCACCAAAAGTGCAGCCATCGGGTGGCAGTGTCACCTATAGTTTCATCGCCTCCACGACCCGGCACGTTCATCTACGAGAGCGGGACAGATACCAAAACACAAGTACCCATGGGTTTGTTCGGAGCATTGATCGTACGACCTGCCTCGGGTGCTGACTACGTTTATAACCGGGCAGACAGCCAATTCACTCCCACTGAGGAGTTCCTGGCCCTGCTTTCTGAAGTTGACCCTTACCAGCATGCAGCCTGGGAAGTGGGACTCACTCAGGGTAGTAACTTATAACTTGAACAACTATCGTGCCCGCTACTGGCTGATCAATGGGCGCGGTTTCCCAGATAGCATCGCCGATAACTATGCTCCCTGGCTGCCTGCTCAACCTTATGGCGCTCTGGCACGCATCTATCCATACGATGCTAGCCACCCATCCATACCCCGCCGTGGAACGCTTTATCAATGTGGGTTCGGAGGAATATCCATTCCACCCCCACGGGCAAAATGGATTGGTGATCGGCCGTGATGGATATCCGCTGGAAGGTCCTGGTGGTCAAGATCTATCGTTCGAGAAATTCGCTGTCAACATCGGTCCGGGCCAGACCTGGGATGTGCTCTTCAAATGGTATGACGCGGAGAGTTATAGCCCAGTCAAATCCGGTTCCAGTCACCGTTCCAGACCTGGTAAACGTGACCATCGGCATGTTCTACAGTGGCAGTCCATATTTGGGTCAGATGCAAACCATGCCGCCTGGCATCAGCACGCTCAACCAGTGCGGCGAGTACTACATCATCTCGCACAACCATGCCCTCTTCCAGCTGGATGCCTTTGGTCAGACCATGTCTGGTCCCATCACTTACCTGAGGATTGATCCACCTCAGCCCAACACTTGTCCGTAAGGGCTAAGGAGACTAACATGCAAACAATAACACGTAATACACTTAAAATAATGTATGGCACTTGTCAGTGCTGATGGCGATGTTTGGCGCTGGTTTCAAATCATCAGTGGCCTACGCCGCCACCTGCACGCCTACATGTCTTCAATATTGACTTATGGGCTAAGACGGGAACAGCCACCCTGTTATGGCACGACCTCAGTGACCATATGGGGCTATTCATGCCCTGGATACCGATCCCGCTGGTCTACCTGGTCCTGTATTGGATGTCACTGAGGGGGATTGTGTACAGGTGACCTTACACAACTGATCTTCCCGAAGCCACGTCCTTGCTCTTCCAGGGTCAGGCAATGATCCCGGATACAACCGGTGTGGCAGCTGGTGCTAGTACAATCTATACTTTCACTGCCAGCAGCCCCGGGACATTCCTCTACGAAGCAGGTCTGACTCCCAATGGTCAGCATCAGGTGGCCATGGGGTTATATGGCGCCTTGATCGTTCGCCCAACTGCAGCCGTGGGCTAGGCATATGATGATGCTTCAACTGCACTTTGCCGAAGGAAGACTGTTATGGTGCTCAGCGAACTCGATACCGCGCTCAACACAGTCGCCACTCCGGCCTCCTTCGATATGCGCAATTTCAACCCGAAGTACTTCCTGATCAATGGCAAGGCTTATCCTGGCACGGATCCTTTGACGGTAGTCTGCAGGTGGTAAAGTGCTGCTGCGCTATGTCAATGCAGGTATACAGGCGCATGCCATGAGCACCCTGGGTCTTTCCCAGACCATCATTGGGCAGGATGGCAGCCCCTATCTCTACTCACACAAGGTGGTTGCAGAAACGATCGCCACCGGGCAGACCCTGGATACCATCGTCACCATCCCTGCCTCGGCCGCTGTGGGAAGCAAGTTCGCTGTATACGATGCCAATATGCTGTTGCGCAATAACACGGCAAGCAAGCTTTGGCGGCATGCTTTCCTTTCTCACTGTGAGCGCAACTACCACCGCCACCTCCCGTAGATCACCGGTCCAACGGTTACAGCGATAAGCCTATCACCGAACCCGACCAACGGTTCAGTGGATGTTACCGTCAATGCTACCATCAGCTGATGGATCAACAGGTGGTTCCAACTGTAACTCGCAGCAGAGTTCTATATCGATAGCACTGCCAACATGCCAACTGCGATGACCGCAGTGGATGCGGTCATTTGACTCAACTGCAGAATCTGTTACAGGTACGATCCCAGCGGCTACACTCGGAGACCTTGTCCTCTGGAAATCACACGATCTATGTACGCGGTCAGGATATCTCTCGGGAATTGGGGAGCCTTCCGTCCCATCACGCTCAATCTGGATAAGACTGGTCCGATCAACATCCGGTTTGAGTCTTACGCCGAACCCAAGCAGTGGGGCTGTGAGTGTAGCCTTGACTGCAACCGGCAATGACACCGCCTCTGGCAACAGTAATCGTCACTGCGGCGGAATACTGGGTGGATGGTGGTGCCTCATACCGCCATGACATCGTCGCTGGTTCCGATTCATCTGTAAGAAGCTTTACGGCTACGATCCCGGCTGGTTTGAGCATGGGTTCGCATGTCGTTTCGGTGCGCAGCCAGGATGCGTTTGGAAATTGGGGTGCAGTCGCAACGATTACCCTGCAGGTGACAGATACTGCTGCTCCAACCACCAGTAACGTCGCTGCTTCGCCCAATCCGAACAATGGCAGTCAAGGCTTCAACACCAGTGTACCAGGCGGTGCGTGTGACAGCCGACTTCAGTGATGTAGCCACTGGTGGCTCCAACATTGCCGCAGCTGAAGGTTTCCTCGATACGATTGGCACAACCGGCACGGGCTTCGTGTTCATTGCTACAGATGGTAGCTTCAACAGCCCGACTGAATCAGGCTATGGAGATATCCCGCTGGCGGTGATCGGTGCCCTCAGCAATGGCAACCATACCATCTATGTCCATGCCAAGGATGCCGCAGGCAATTGGGGTGCGATGAGCACAACGATCCTGGTGATCACCAAGTCGCTGTACTTCTCGACCGCTTGGAAATTCCAATCCTCCAGGTGTGGGTGGAACTGCAGATGATGCAGATATCTACCTGTGGAACGGAACAGCCTACAGTCGTGTGGTGGATGCCATCTACGCATCGGTATTCCATGCAGTAATGCCAACGTGGATGGTTTTGATCGGGTTGACGCTACCCACTTCTACATGTCCTTCAGTGGTGACACAACTTTACCGGGCTTCGGTACAGTCGCAGGATGAAGATATTGTCTACTACAACGCGGGTACCTGGTCAGCTGTTCTTTGATGGACAGCGTCCTGGTCTCGACAACGCAACCAGCTTTGATCTCGACGCATTCAGTATTGTCGGAGGCACATTTACTTCTCGACAGACATGGTAATGTACCCCCCCGGTGCTGGTGGTACAGGCGATGATGCAGATATCTACCGCTGGAATGGTGGTAGCTCCTATACCCGTGTAGTGGATGCCTCTGCATCTCCGTATTCTCTCCCCAGTGGAGCGAATGTGGATGGATTGGTTTGGGTTGATACCACTCACTTCTACCTCTCGTTTGCTACTGATACAACATGTGCCAGGTCTTGGAACAGTTCAGGACGAGGATGTTGTGTTCTACAACAACGGTACCTGGATCGTTTACTTCGATGGTACTGCACATGGATTAACCAGCAACAACCTGGATATCGATGCATTTGATATTCCATAATCAATAACTAAGTCAAATGGCTGGAGGTCTCAATTCATTGGAGCCTCCAGCCATAAGCAATTATCAGGTTTATTGTGGAAGGTCCTTGTATCTACTGAGACTACGGCTTCCCAAAATCAGGAGAAAACAAATCATGCAAGCGATAAAAGCCAACCACACCCTGGTGCCACAAAAATCAACCAGTAGATTTATTTCCATCGGTATTATTCTATCGATCTTATATTGTGTCGGCCATATATGTAAACAATGCGATCCAGGGCATTTCAAGCTGCATCCCTTCCGAATGGAACAGTCGTAATCTCGCAAGGCACGCTGGAAGAAAAATATGGTCTGCGTGTGAATCTTATCGCTGTGACTGCTGCAGGTGGTTTCGTGGATGTCCGCTTGAAAATTGTGGATGGTGAGAAATTGAAACTGCTGTTAGCTGATAAGAACAAATTTCCCAACTTTGTATACTGAGCAGGGAGTTGTTTTGAGCGCTCCCGAAGATACAAAATCACAGGAAATCCAGTTCATCTCCGGGGGTAATCTTTTCATCATTTATCCGAACTCCGGTAATGCAATCAAACATGATACACCAGTGACGATTTTGTTTGGCAATATCGCGGTTGAGCCAATCAATGCCAGGTAATACCATGAGAGTTATTATTGATATACGGAGAAATAAAAATGAAATCTAAATTCACTTCAATGGTTTGCAATCGTCCTCATCCTCGAAATCGGGCTGCTTCACCTGATGACCGCCCAAGGCGAATTTGAGGAAGCCGCATATATGGGTTATCTCTTCGTGGGAAACTTCGTCGGCGCATTGCTTGCCGCCTATGGTATTTATCGCAAGCAGCTCTGGGGGTGGATGCTCGGTTTGTTCATCGCCATTGGCTCGATAGCCGGTTATGCCTGGAGCAGGACCAAGGGTATGCCGGGCATGGAAGTAGAGGAATGGTTTACGCCTTATGGGATTGTAGCGATGGCGGTGGAAGGCTTTTTCATCCTGCTATTTATCCTGCGCCCGTGGAAAATCTCCTGACTGGTGAATTGCTCCCGGCTACTGCTCAACAGCCACTTCGCTATATCCAGCCGGTAACTGGCTTGCTTATCCTTGTGCTAATCAGTGCCTTTACCTATCGATGGGATACCGCGTGTAACACAGGCATTTGGATATCATGTTGGTTCACTGGACCAGGTGATCGATACGCCCGTAACATCATTTTCTGAATTAGAAGAGCAATATGGTGTGCAGGTATCACTGGTGGCCACATCCATGATGAACAGCATTGTGGATGTGCGGTTAAAAATTATTGATCCCGAAAAAGCACATATGCTTCTTCAAAACCAGGCCGCTTTACTTGTCAATCAACAATCTCTTGTGCTGGCACCCCATATGCATTCGCACAATGGAAACAGGTTAAAAGCCGGAAAGGTATTCATCATATTTTTCCCAACCCAGCAGGTGATTCACGCTGGATCTGAAGTCAGCCTTGTCTTTGGTCGTGAGCGTGTAGAACCTGTTATTGTCAGATAAAACAACGATTTTTAACTAATTGGCTATCAATAATATTCCGATCGGAGTCAAATGAAAAAACATTACCCGGCATTATTATTTTGGTTCTTGCATTGAGCATATTTGGGATTGCAAAGGCTGCCAGAAGCGCAGCAAGCGATCCATCAGCCAAAATTGCCCCCGAAGTGCAAGCTCAATTAGCCAACTCGCAACCAGGTCAAATGGTTACCGTCATTGTCACCCTCAAAGACCAATATCGCCCTGATACCAGCATTCTGCAGAACTTGCCAAATCGGCAGCAAGTGGTGATCGAAGCTCTACAAGCCCTCGCTCGAACCTCACAGCAGGCGATCTCTGTCAGTCTTGGAAGCTGACTCAAGCCCAAGGTCGCGTTGCCAGGGTGATACCTTTTTGGGTTTTCAACGGATTGTCAGTCACTGCGACATGCAGACGTGATCCAGGCCCTTGCCACCCGAGGGGATGTGGTAAGCATCACGCCAGATACAACCGACATCATGCCTGTTGGGACGATGAACCTGGCCGCACCAGCGGGTAATCTTTCAGCCATCAATGCCCCAGCATTGTGGGACCTTGGTTATTACGGTCAGGGTGTTGTGGTCGCCAATATGGATACCGGTGTTGATCTCAGTCACCCTGAGCTAAGCGCTCGCTGGCGGGGTGGCAGTGACAGCTGGTATGACCCGTACAACCAACACCCCACCACACCCACCGATTTGAACGGTCATGGTACCTGGACCATGGGTGTGATGGTCGCTGCTGATGGCTCTGGAACCACACTTGGAGTGGCTCCACAGGCCCAGTGGATTGCGGTGAAGATCTTCAATGATAGTGGCACAGCCACTGCCACTGGCAATCCACCTGGGATTCCAGTGGTTGCTCGACCCTGACGGCAACCCCGCCACGGCCGATGCACCACAGGTGGTCAACAACTCATGGTCGTATGGCAGCCCCGGTTGCAACCTGGAATTCCAGAATGACCTGAAGTCCTTGCGTCTGGTGGGTATCCTGCCAGTGTTTGCCGCAGGAAATTATGGTCCGAATTCCTCCACCAGTGTCAGCCCGGCCAATTATCCCGAAGCTTTCGCGGTCGGTGCAGTGGATAATTCTGGTGCATTGCAGACCTATAGCAGTCGCGGACCTTCCGCTTGTGGTGAATCATCAAGCATCTATCCTGAATTGGTTGCCCCAGGTGCGAACATCACCACGACAGATTTATATGGCTTGTACACCCAAGCACAGTGGTACATCCATGTCAGCTCCGCATGTTTCTGGTGTGCTGGCATTGCTGATCAGCGCTTTTCCGGAACTCTCCACCGAATCACAAGCTGCAGCTCTGATGAATACAGCCGTTGATCTTGGGTTCAACTGGTCCGGATAATGACTTTGGTTATGGCATGCTTGATGCTCTGGCAGCATATAATTGGCTGGCTGCTGGCAACCGTGTGACCCCAACTCCTTTACCTACAGCGACAGCAACACCTGTGCCAACTCCCACACCGGCTCCTTCACCAACTCCTACACCAGCTCCTTCACCGACGTCTACTCCTGTGGCCAGATACGATTTTCTCTGACGGGTTTGAATCAGGGGATCTTAGCCATTGGTCTTCAGCCGTTACAGATGGGAGCCGGCTGAGTGTATCAGGACAGGCTGCTATGATTGGTACACAAGGCATGCAAGCTTTGGTAAACAGCACCAAATCCATCTACGTCATAGATACATCACCTGCTGCTGAAGCCACCTTATCATGCTCGTTTTTACTTCTCACCCAACGGTGTCGCCCTTCCAAGAAAGAAACTTCAGGACCTCTTCATCGGGCGTACATCCGCAGGTGTGGTGATTTTCCGATTGCAGCTCCAGTATGCATCCGGTAGTTACCAGGTACGTGGCATGATCCTTGAATGGTAATGGAAAAACACTGACCACCAGCTGGTATACAATGAGTAATTCTGCTCATGCAATAGAGATAGCCTGGCAAGCAGCCTCAACTAGCTAAAGGTACGGATGGTCTGCTCAGCTTATGGCTGGATGGATCGCTCAAGGAAACCCGCAATGGTATTGCCAATGGTGGATACCGGCTTGAAGATGTGCTTTTAGGACCACAAACTGTCCCTTCGGGTACATCCGGGGCGGAATATTTCGATGGTTTTACCTCCACACGGACAAGCTATATCGGACCATAAGCCTTGAAAGGGTAGAAAAACACTGTTTTGCTTGTCAGACAAGGAACATACCCGTCATCGTGGTCTTGAAACGAGTCGGGTACGCACAAAACAACGTGTTCCTCGATATCTTCAGAGAACTCTAACAAGAGTATGGGAAAATCCTGTTAATCTGATGTCTGATTTCATCATATTGAGTCATGTTGAAATGGAGACAAGCCGAGAAGCCGAAAAAATGCCGGTGGCATTAGAATCAGCTCTCTTCCACCAGTGCTCGTACCTCCTGCATCTTTGAACAACATATCGTCCCTACCTGCATCATGAAAAGAATAGCATTGCAACAAATCCAATCGCCTCAGGCACTTCATGCAGCAGTGCCGGCGCCGTTGTGGCCCAGGAAGCCGAAGATCTCTCCCGCGTGCACTTCAAGCGAAAGCTGATCTACTGCAACAGTCTCCTTGAAATAGCGGGTGAGCTGGGTGATAATGATTACATTTGTGTCCATCTTATCACCTCACTTATCGTGTTTATCCTTCATAAGTTATTTCAAAACCAACCAAAAATTATTTTCATCGGCTCTCCCACTGCATCAGGAAGGCCATGGGCGATGCATGGTGCGAGCAAAGTACCGGTCTTCTCGCGCAGCACACCGAGGAACAACCCCGCTACAGTCGAACCAATCGCCGAACCCCATGCAAGGGATGAAAATCCAATGGCGGGATCATATCCATTGAAAGCATGCAGGAGGCCGAACAGGAGGGAGGCGATGATCAGACCAACTCCGAACTGGATGCCGAACAAATGCACTGGTCGTCCGAAAGCCTGATTCAGCCGGGATTGAAAGTAACCGCGAAAGATAAATTCCTCACCAAACCCTGAAAAGATGAACTGCCAGACGACCGTCGAAACGATCACCAGGCTCAACTTGCCCACAGCCAGTGCAATTCCAATCGGCACGATTAAAAACAGCAGGGTGGCAATTAGATTGGCTCGGCCAGATTTAACTTCCTTTTGGCGATTTAACACCCACACGATCAGTGCTACGGCGATCATCCACAGCGGGGCCTCGAAGACCCCCTTACCGAGCTCATTGAGATTCAAACCCAACCAGGCTGGACCAAAAGTCCCAATCACAGCTGGGAGGATCCGAATCAGATAGGCTTTAAATCCGATATCCAGGTTTGTTCGCCAATTCTTTGCCGAAACGCCGTATTCTGCCCAGCTCCGGCGCGTCAGTAGTATGACTAACACGATGATGCCAATGAAGAGGAACATCATGGTGTAGGACCAGCCGAGATTTTGTTTTTCCCATTGCACAATACTTGCTGAACGAAAGGATACGCGCAATGCGATGAGAACAGCAAATACCAATAGGATTTCCAGTGTAGTAAGCACTCTTGTTTTCATGGTTTGCATTATTCTAAAGCTATGTGCAACCGGTTGAATGTTTTGTGCAGTCATTCTTCACTCTCCTAGAACTCCTCACGCTGGAAGCGCAGGATGGTCACTGCGACAAAGATTAAACAACTCAGCGCAGTGCAAATGATGGGTATAACTGTTACGGGGGGATGTCCGAGCGCCAAAGCAAGACCCACTGGTACATCTGCGGATATATTCAAGAAGAAAGTCCATGGAGTGAAATCTTTGAGGATTGGCAACGTCCGCAGGAAGCCCGGACCGGCCAGAGCCATGGCCAGGCTGATCCCCAAGACAGGCCCCCGGCTGGTGAATATTGAGCCAAGCATGTAAGTCAGGGTAAGGTAGAAAAATAAGTTAAGAAAGGACATACCCATGGCAGCTAAAAATCCTGCGATTGGCCACGGTGCACCAATCCTGAGAGAGAGCATGCCATAGGCAACCGCACCCGGGATCACCACCGCAGTGACTAACATCCCAACTGCGCTGACAGCCAGCCTGGACAAGATAAATGCTGGCCTGGAGACAGGCTTGGATAGCAACCAGGCCGCGGTACCGGATTGGCGCTCACCGATGATGGCTTCCTGACCGGCGACTATGGCAGCGATTGGGAGCGCCATCGAACAGACCATCAGGAACATCATCACGGCAAATGCTATAGGATTATCTTCTGCAGCCGCCATCGTCTTGATATTGCCCAAAGAGGCAGCCGCCCGTGACAACATATCAGCTGGTATTTGCCATAAAAAACTGGCGAGCATTCCATTCAGGCACAAAAGCCATATACCTATCTGGATCAGCCACTTTTTTGTGCGCCAAAAACTGCCACTTGCTACTTGAAACAGGTTGGCAAAGCCCATGCGCCAACCGTGTTCATTTACGATTCTGAGAGTATTAGTGCTTTCCATTTTGATCTCCTTCCGTAAGGGATAAAAAGATGTCTTCAAGATCAACTTTTTTGCGACCATATTCAAGCACAGTGACTTCACCACCCGTTTGTACAAGGGGCAATAATTGAACCTCAGCAATGGCTTCATCCGTAACAGTGATCTCCCAATTGATGTGGCTGTTAACTGGCCTGGCCTGGATGGCGGTCACCCATGGAAGGCTCGATAGGCGCAGGCGTGCTTTATCCGTCTCGCCTTTGAGTGCCAGAGTGAAGACCGGTTGGCTGTTGGAATCGAGCAGCTCTTCAATGGGCGCTTGAGAGATTAATTTGCCATGGTCCAGGATAGCCACGGTATCGCTGACCCGCTGCACATCGGATAAGATGTGGGTCGAATAGAAGATAGTTGTATGCTTGCGCAACCTTTCCATGACTTCCAGAACATCATGGCGGCCCTGCGGGTCAAGCGAGGCAGCCGGCTCATCCAGGATGATCAGGTCGGGATAGTTGACCTGGGCCTGGGCGATGCCCAACCGTTGGCGCTCACCGCCGGAAAAGCCCTTGATCGGGCGGTCGGCCTTGTCTGCCAGACCAACCAGCACGAGTGTTTCTTCAACCCTTTTTTCAATCTCTGCTGCCGGGCCGGAGTAGAAGAACCGGGCAGTGAAGCGCAGAGTTTCTCGGGCGGTCATGTGCTCGTAGTAGCGCGGGGCCTGTGCCAGATACCCCACTCGCTTGCGGATGGAAGCACTCGCGCGCTGGATGTCATAACCGAACACCTGCCCCGAGCCCCCGGTGGGACGGGACAGGCCAAGCAGCAACTTGATGGTGGTGGTCTTGCCAGCCCCATTCGGCCCAAGAAAGCCAAAAATGGAATGCTGCCGTACCTTCAGGTTGAGATCTTTCAGGGCTTCCACCCCTTTATAAGCCTTGCTCAGGTTGTGAGTTTCAATTACCAGGTTATTGGGAGAATCCATTTTTTAGCTCCTTTTTCTCTCGCTTCTGAATTTTTGAATGAAGGTTTGGTTTTCATTGGAAGATATCGAACAATCATATAGTTCGTTTACACCACTTTCGTGAGCAAATTAATGCCTTGATTTATACACAGTTTAGCGATAAACCCAGGAGTCTGTCATGCCCCAAAAGTAGTATCAGGAAGTTTATTTTTTTGACATACATTGACTGATGACTCAGGATACGGTTGCCTCTCAGTGGGTTGGGTACAGAGAGGAGTGCATGATACCTGGCCCATAAACTTTCGTGTTAAAAGCCGAATATATTGAGCGATGCATGGACTAAAAACACTTGCTTTAGCTTGTATCTATAGTCGGCGTACATATCGTATAAGATCAAAATGAGCAAGTGAATACCCTACCATGCGCATACTCTCCTGCCAGAAAAATATAAAAAAGCCTTGGATATCCAAGGCTTTTCTCTAATTATTGGGGAAATAAATTATAGCAAATCCATTTGGCGTGCTTTAGCCACTGCCTGTGTACAGTTCTGGACATACAATTTATTGAAGATATTCACTGTGTGTCGCTTGACCGCCCCTAAAGAGATATACAGCTCAGCGGCGATCTCCTTGTTCGACCTGCCAGCTGCGACCAAGGCAAGCAGCTCCAGGTCGCCCGGCAGGCAATCTTACTGGCAGGAAACACTCCCTTGCCAATGGGGAGCTCGATATTCAATATAACGTAATGGCAAGGGAGTAAGCTATGAAAGATCACGCAGCCAATAACCGGTTGCGCTGGAAGCTCCGGCTGCCCAACCAGATTAACGCTCCGGTCATAAGCCAGACGATCAACCCCATCAAAAGCAGTATACCAGTATTGATGAATATTGCTCCTGCCAGCTGAGCATAAAACAGTGCCACGATGGGCAATACCACTAAACCAGCCATCTGATTGGCATCTTGGAATCCTTGTGCACGCGCCGAAATCACCACCATCAAGCTTACACCCAATCCAGATAAGGCCGGTATCACCCAGAGAATCAACACGAACCACATGGCGTTGGGGAAGAAGATGCGGTGCATTTGAGACCAGGCAGCTGCGTTCACATTGATGGCATAGATCATGAATCCCACTAAGGCAACCGCAATGGATGCCAGCCAGCCCGAGAGCATCTTGGCAATCAATAATTCCCGGTCGGTGGTGGGGGTATACAACAGCGCTTCAAGCGTCTTGCGCTCTTTTTCGCCGGCAAAACTATCTGCCGCGAGCATGGTGGCTGCCATCAAGGGGATCATTAAGAAGAAGGGCAGCAGCATATACTCCAGAACATACACGGCAACCTTCTGGCCGACTGTATAACCTGCCATTTCCTGCTGCATACCCGCAGGCATTTTCGCCAGAATTCCCTCCAGGGAGTTCATCTGGCCTCCCAGCCCATGAACAATCGTGGGGGCCAGGCCAACCAACCAAGGTAAAACGACGAAGAAGACCACGAGGATGATGATAATTGGCGTTACTATGTTTTTATTTTGCATGACCACCTTCAGGTCTTTTCGAACAATAGCTGACATCGCACGCGCGTTCATTGCACACCTTCCCTTTCTTCGTGGAGTGTAAAGTACACCTGTTCCAGGTTGACTTCCTGGGGAGCCATGCGGTATACCCTGACATGGTTCTGGACCATAGAAGCCAGGACATCTGGGATGGATTCGCGTTTATTGATGGTTACGACCAGGGCACCATTGGGTTTTGCCGGCTCACCCAGCACAAGCTGTGGCATGCTGCGCAACACGTTCAGGGCAACCTCGGTCTGTTCTTCCGCCACTTCAATTTCAACGTCCAGGCGGCGGACGTATTGGCGGGTCAGCTCAGCAGGTGTGCCCAACGCCACCAGTTGCCCATGCTCCAGGATGGCTACCCGGTCACATAGGCGCTGAGCTTCCACCAGGTTATGAGTGCACATGAAGACCGTGCAGCCTTCCCGGCGTGCCATGCGTTCGATCAACTCATTCACATGGTGGGCGGATACCGGGTCCAGCCCGGAGGTAGCTTCGTCCAGGAAGATCAACTCAGGCTTGTGCAACAGGGCTCGCGCCAGTGCCAGACGCTGCTTCATGCCTTTACTATAGCCGCCTACTTTCTCCCTGGCGCGATCCGCTAAATCGAATTCGGTCAGCAAATCCTGGATGCGCGACTTGACCATCATCCTGGGCACTCCAAACAGGTCAGCATAGATGCCGAGGATTTCCCAGGCGGTCAGGCGCTCATCCAGGGAAGGGGTCTCGGTGAGCACGCCGGTTCGGGCACGCAGCGCCGGGCCATCCACCTGCGGGTCAAGGCCGAGCACATTCATGCTACCCGAAGTGGGTTCGATCACACCGTTGAGCAGGCGCACCGTGGTTGTCTTGCCAGCGCCGTTGTGTCCCAAAAAGCCGAAGATCTCTCCCGCATGCACTTCAAGCGACAGGTTGTCTACAGCAACGGTCTCCTTGAAATGGCGGGTGAGTTGGTTGATGGTGATAACTGAAGTATTCATTTCTTCCTCCTATAACTCCTCGCCCTCGTTCGCTTCGAGGGCGAGGAGGATGAATAGAAAACGTCTTGTCAGGCCTACAGTTCGATCTTCTGGAAGCGCCACAGTGCCACCAGGGTGAACACGATGCTCAAGACGGCAGCGGAGATCACTTGGGAGACATCCGCTGCCGGCAAGGGCTGCTCTAGCGCTACCATCAGGGAGATTTTGTCCATGCTCACCGGCAAGACATAGCCGACCTGTGGGAGATTCCCGGCGCTGAACATCTCCGCCGATCATAACTCCGAAAGCGATCGCCAACACCGGCCCGCGCGACTCGAACAGGACACCAAGCAGGATCACCAGGCTCAAGTAGAAGATGAGCGCCAGCATAACCACCCCTGCTCCGGCCAGGAAAGGCAGCAAGGGCACCAGCTGGTGGGTCGTCAGGTAAGTCTGGACCAGGGTGATCAGCCCAGGCAAAACTACGATAAAGGCCAACGCGCCAATGATGTCCGACAGCAGCTTGGTCAGGATGAAAGCCGGCGCGCCGCCGGCTTGGAGAGAATCCAGGCCGCCGTTCCCGACTGCTTTTCCTGGATGATCTCGTCCTGGGCCAGGATGATCATACCGATTGTGCCGGCTATCACCGAAATTTGGAAATAATACAGAATGTCTGGGATTTCAGGTGGGATCTGTTTCAGCGCCCGAAATAACCCTGGCACACCCATTAATGAGGGCCGGCCAGATCAAAATCCGCCCCCACCAGCGGCGGGTGCGGAACCATTCGCCCAGCTCTTTGGCAAAGCATATTGCTAAACCCACCCAGCCAGCCGCTACCCCTGGCGGGCAGTAAACCCTGGCGGGCGGCCAGGCGGAGATCGTGGGTTACGTGAGGATGAGTTTGTACGGTCATTTCGAATTCTCCTTTCCAATCATTTCCAGGAATACGTCTTCCAGGTTATATGTCTTGCGCCCAAAGTGCTTCACCTTCAGGTTGCGGTCTTCGAGGATCAGCCGCAAGAGCAGGTCTTCGGCTGCGGCGTCATCCGTTACACTGACCTGCCAGTCAATCTGGCCATCTTGCGCTGCCATACTCAGGTGTTGCACCCAGGGCTGGCCGGTCACGCGGCCTCGGGCGTCGGTGATGGCTGTTTCCACCCCGCTCTTCAGGGTGATGGTATAAATGGCAGAGCCACCATCGCCTTGCCAGAAGCTCGTTAATGGGAGCTTCGGCGATCAGCATGCCCCGGTTCAGGATGGCAACCGTATCGCTTACCCGCTGTACGTCTTCGAGAATGTGCGTAGAGTAAAAGATAGTGGTGTACTTGCGTAGCTTTTCCATGACCTCCAGCACATCGTGGCGACCCATAGGGTCGAGGGCAGCCGCTGGCTCGTCCAGAATCAGCAGGTCGGGGTAGTTGACCTGGGCCTGGGCAATGCCCAGGCGTTGGCGCTCGCCACCCGAGAAGCCGCGCACCGGCCGGTCAGCCTTGTCTTCCAGGCCGACCAGCTCGATCACTTCCTGCACACGTGCTTCGAGCAGGTCTTTCGGCCCACGATAGAAGAAGCGTGCCGTGTAGCCAATGATCTGGCGAGCGGTCATGTGCTCGTAGTAGCGTGGGTCCTGGGCCAGGTAGCCGACACGCTTGCGAATCTCAACGCTGTCGCGCTGCACATCATGTCCAAAGACGGTCAGCCCGGCCCCGACTGGGCTTGATCAGTCCGAGCAGCAGCTTGATGGTGGTGCTCTTACCCGCCCCGTTGGGTCCCAGGAAGCCGAAGATTGAATTCTGCTTCACCGTCAGGTTGAGACCCTTCAAGGCCTGCGCCTCTTTGTAGATCTTGCTCAGGTTGTGAGTTTCTATTACAAGGGAATTGGGAGAGTCCATTTTTCTAGCTCCTTTCTGAATAAGAAACCTTATCTGTTTCTACTATAAAAGAAAAACTCCTCGGGCACATCCATCCACCGAGGAGTTTTTTATTCTGCTTTGGTTTGAAGTTATTTCTTATACTTAAGATGTTCTAGCTTATACCAAAGTAGGATATACGATCCCTTTATACCCTTACCTGCCTGCCCCGCCAGAATGCGGAGAGCAACAGCAACCCGGCCGCGGCCAGCAGATAGAACTGCGGTGAACCACTGGTGAAATCCATCCCAGGGATCTTCTGCATTGGACCGGAGTACCACCAGATCACATAGACCACCTCGAAGAGCCGGTTGCCAGACGAGAAGACACCCAAAGCCAACGCCAGGGTGGGGATGAAGACGACCGCACCTACCCACCCGCTTAGTGCAATCAGGTCGCGGTTGATGAGGGATACTACCGCTCCGGCAATTACCAATAAAGCCGTCGATATGATACCAGCCAGCCAGGCAGCCGGAAGCTGGCGAAGCACGGGGCGTGAAGATGAGAAGACCATCTGGTAAGTATTATTCATCCGTTCACGGCTTCCCATCTGAGCCAGGACCGGCAGCAACCACAACCAGGCGATAGGCAACACATATTCCTTCACGGTCGAGTATGGGCTGACAAGAAATGCAACATTCAACCCGATCGTGATGAGCCACCACCACCAGCGTCGTCCTTTTAGAAGCATGCGCAGCTCGGCGAATAGCACCCCCAGGAATGGGGACACCTGGGCTAGTTTTGAGATAAACGGAGAAAGATCAACACGCTGTGCCAGCCTGGAGGCAAGCGAAGCAAAGCCTTTCAATAGAGTGCGAAAACCATCCTTACGCGGTGTGAGGGCTTCATCTTCTTCTCCTAGGGCAATCTTTCGCTTAGACTGCCTATGTCCTTCCCGAGAGGGATCGAAGCGGGCAAACCAGAGTGCGGATAGCAGGATCAATCCCAGGCTAATGACTGCCCACAACCACTGGCTAGCCACAATGCCCGGAGTCCAGGCAAGCCCCGGCCAGCTGAAGAGCTTAACTTGTTCAGAAGAGAACATCCCTGCGCCAATCCCATTAATCGTGGCGTTGGGATAAGCCACCAGGGCGCTTTCATGCAAGGAGGCATAAAAAACATTAAATCCCAATGGGTCGTTGATGAAGAGTTGAGCGTTCAACAGCGACATCGAGGCCATAGCGATGCCCATCCAAAGGAAAAAGTAGACGATGTTGCCCACCGCGCCGCGCAGCCAAGGCACAGTCTCGAAAAATACCGCCAATGCGGCGGTAAATGCCATGGCGGGAAAGGCGGCGGCGAGAAATGGCATCAAAAGAGGTCCCAGGGCAAGTGCGGCTTCACTCTTTAGCAGCACCATGATCAGTGCAGATATCGCCAGGATCAGCTCCATCACTGACAGCACAACGAAGTTGCTGATCCATTTCCCAACGAGGTAAGTCGCCCGGCTAACCGGAGTAGTGGCGATGATCTGCCCTACACCGGTGTGGATATCGCGCTTAATGCAATCAGATACCAGGTAAAAGCCGAACAACATCAGGAAGGTGTTGGTCACCAGCACAGTCATCACACCGATCCAGGCCGAGTTCGGTTCCCCCTGATACGCGGGCGCGTAGGGATTTGGATCGGCGGGCCTGAGCTGAAAAATCATAGAGCCATTAATCACCAGCATGCCCACGCCGATAACAGCCACCAGGGTGATTAAAAAGCTGAAACGGCGGGCGCGTTCAAAAAAATCAGCCAAGGCAACATGGTAAATGAGACGCAGGGTTTTCATGATGACACCTCCTGGTGCTGCGACACCGTTGAAAGATACACATCCTCCAGGTTGGGGGTTACTTGCTTAGCATCTGGGCATGGTGTTGCATTGGAGACCGCCCGCACCTCGATCCCCTCCATGCGCCGTAGTGTGCCGCTGACCAAGAACTGCTTCTTGATGTCAACCAGCTCCTGGCTGCTGACCATCCACTCCCACACGCAGCCTTCCATCTGCTTGAGTAACTGCTCGGGGCTGGCGCGGACCTTCAAATGCCCCTTGTGGATGATGGCGATGTCGGTAGCAGTCGATTCCACGTCCGAGACGATGTGCGTGGACAGAATGACAATCCGCTCGCCCGATAGGTCCGAGAGCAGGTTGCGGAAGCGTACCCGCTCCTCGGGGTCCAGCCCCACGGTCGGCTCGTCCACGATCAGCAGCTGAGGATCATTGAGCAGCGCCTGGGCGATGCCCACGCGCTGGCGCATCCCACCGGAATAGCCACCCAGTGGCCTGTGGGCGGCCTCGCGCAGGTTGACCAGATCCAGCAGGTCGGATATTTTCCGACGGGCTTTTTCACCGCTCATGCCCTTGATGGCCGCCATGTATTCGAGGAACTCCTGAGCTGAGAGGTTGGGATAGACGCCGAAGTCCTGTGGCAAATAGCCCAGCACCGAGCGCAGCGCCTCCGGATCTTTGACCACATCCCGGCCATTCCACAGGATGGTCCCCTCAGTGGGGGTGGTGATGGTTGCCAGCATGCGCATCAGGGTGGACTTACCCGCCCCGTTGGGGCCTAACAGGCCGAGGATACCCGGGGTCAACTTCAGGTTGAAATCCACCAGGGCCTGCACCCCTTTGTAAGCCTTGCTCAGATTTTTTGTTTCAATTACCAAAGAACTATTCGGTTCCATTTTTATAGCTCCTTTCCCAATCATTCTTGGATTTTGGTTGAAGATTTGATTTCTGCATGATACTTACTGATCCGTAATTGAACTAAACCCCTCAAAGGCGATCCAATCCGATCGGTCCATAACCTTATTGGGCGCAATGTGAATCACGGCTATTTTTTGGGCACAATTAAATTCGACAAACAGGACCTGCTCTTTAATTGACCAGTAGTTATACTGGTCTTCGGTTAATTGGAGTTTGGGTTGCAGTTCTTTCAAGGTAGGAGATAGATCGTCGTTCAACTTATTGTTAATGACCAGAAGGCGAACGACGTTCGCTTTTACACGCAGGCCGCATTCACCTTTAGCTCTCAAGAAATACAGACTATCGCCTGGGCTCAGCGGGTACGCAGTTGAATGTTCAGGATCAAAGTCTTTTACCAGCATGCATTTAACGCCGCTAAGGATTTTCTCCAGCTCGCCTGCTTGTGGGTCAAGGTAAACAAGATGATTCATTGATTATTCCTTATAGTTGCGAGGTAATCTATGTACACTATAAAAGAAAAACTCCTCGGGCACATCCATCCACCGAGGAGTTGCAGGGTATCCTTATGATTGTATTTTTTCTTATACCAAAGTAGCATACTCCTTTTATCGAGTAATAACTATTGGATCTCCTGGCGCTCAAATAGAACGACCGACCCGATCAAAAAGATCAAGACCAAAGCCAGGGTACCTATAATGGCTCCAGGATTCGCTGTCACGTTTTCTGTGATCGATCCGAGCTCTCTCGCCCAAACCATCAATCCGTTCGGCGTCCATTTGCCATAATGGGGGATATTACGGGTAAGCCCGATCAGCACTGCAAGTCCAAGTCCCACTCCTCCCGCTGCCGCAACCGTTCGGCTAAGTACGCTCGCTAACAACGCTACTCCGATGTAGGTTACCAAAAACATCAGTAAGAGCAAATTGATTTTTATCATTAATAACACATCCACAGCACCGAACAGGACGACAATACAGTAATAGGCTGTCAGGCCACCTACCAGGAAAGCTGAGGTATAAACCAGCAACTGGGCGGTAAATTTGCTCAGGACAAACACCCAGCGCGGCATCGGCTTGGATAATATCAGGCTGGCAGTAAAGGATTCCTTTTCTCCGGCAACAGCGTTCATCCCCATTAAAATGACCACGATGTAACCGAACGAGCCAATCATATCAATATAACTGGCAACTGCCTCAGCAGCTGTGGGAGGCGGGAATAGCTTGATCAATTCTTCTCCATTTGGCTCACTTTTGATGAGCTCAGGTGTCATCTTGACGAGCATCGGCGATCCCAGACCGAACAGCAGAAACACCGCTATGAGCACCAGGAAGCGCTTCGTGCGCCATTGTTGGACGATCTCTTTCCGAACTGCAGCGAAGAAAATTGAAAGCGTGAATTTAAGAGTAAGCATGGCAAAATACCTCCATTTCTAAGCACTGATTTTTAAGAAAATATCTTCCAAAGAAGGGCGAACCCACTGGATGCGGTTGATGATCAGCCCCAAACCAGCGACCAGTGGCAACAGAGCCTGCTTTCCACACGCCACATCTGTAACCGTGATGCGGACAATATTTTGCTCCGTCTGGATGGAATTGATCCAAGGCTGTTTCTCCAATGTTTCCTTCCATTCACCATCCGCCTGGTGGTGGTTATCCAGCTCCAGCTCGGCAGTGTTGACAGGATATTTATTCAACAGATCTTCGCGGCTTGATTCGAGCAGTCGCTCTCCTTTGTGAATGATCGCAACCGTGTCGCAAACCCGCTCGACATCGTTGAGGATGTGGGTGGAGAAAAAAACCGTTACCCTTCCTCGCAAGCTGGCAATCAACTCAAGGACTTCATGCCGCCCGGCTGGATCGAGAGCACTGGTTGGCTCATCCAGGATAAGCACCTGGGGATGGTGGACCAAAGCCTGAGCGATCCCCAGGCGCTGGACCATACCACCTGAAAAACCGCCAATTCTACGGTGTGACACGCTCTGTAGATCCACAAGCTGCAGCACTTCTTCGATGCGCTGCTTACGCTCTTTTGGAGAAAGGCCGAACAGACGCGCGGCGTAATCCAGGTATTCTACCGGTGTCATCCAGTGGTAGAAGGCTGGATTCTGCGGTAAATAACCAAAACGCTGCCGGGCAATGCTATCCGTTCGTGTCGCTTCAATGCCTGCGACCCAGGCTGAGCCTGAGCTTGGCCGCGCAAGACCGGCCAGGATGCGAATGGTAGTGGTCTTGCCGGCCCCATTGCGCCCTAAAAAGCCAAAGATCGAGCCATATGGAACGGTGAGATTGAGATCTTTTAGAGCCTGCACTTTGCCGTAATTCCGGCTCAACCCGAAACAAGAGATGGCGTTGTTCTCAGAAGTTAGATGTATCTCAGAATAGTTTTTCATATTATTCTTCCTTGCGGCCTATCAGAAAATAAGCCAGAGGTCCAATAAGGTTGGGAATACAAATGAGCACAGTCCACATCCACTTGGGTCCACGCGTTACAGTCTGCTTTCTCAGATCCAAGAAGGCAGCCACCATGATGATTAATAGGATGACCACTGCAGGGATCAGGATGGGCATTAATTGCCGAAGCTCTTCACTCATTGTCTTTATCTCCTTTCTTTGGTTAGCTTTTATAGGTAGGGCGGGTCACAAA
>CAWHGE010000016.1:0-84927 GCA_963828845.1 uncultured Chloroflexia bacterium | reverse complement strand
AACTGGAAGTGAAGGCGGACAAAAGGGGCTTGGATCGCATCAAATGCTCGAATTCCAGCCAGTTCAGCTGTATCGATGACAGATGCCAAAGCTGCATAGGTATTTGTGCCCCAAAGGGAGCGAAATCCATTCGTGACCTTACGATGGACCACCGAGTGACGTAAAGCCCGTTCAGCGACATTATTGGTTGGCTCAACATCGGTGCGATACAAGAACACAAACAGGCATGAGCGATATTTCACGATAACGGCGCTGTAATTTTTGAGCCTCAGGTGGTGCCAAATCCTGATGCAGCAAGCGGTCACAGGTTCGCTCAACTCGAGCCACTTGGTCTCAAACTGTTCGGGAGACAATCTGGTTGCGTTGGTGATGTAAATTGAATGGCATGTCGAAAAAGTGCTTGCATGGCTTTTGCCCAGGTCAAACGAGGATGAGCATCCACAACATGCTGCAAGGCACGCATTTGATGGGCCATACACAGCTGGCGTTGCCTGGCTGGGGCTTTCAACTGTCCCCCATAACAATCGCTCACCCAAACTTCCGCTTGAGATTCGCCCATGATATCCCGGATCACTTCCGCACTGCGGTTACGTCGGATCACATGCAAAACACTCGTCAGAGTGCAGAAAACCCATTCCCACGCATTGGCACCGTCTATCCGGTTGCTGGTTTCATCACAATGGATCACCTGGCTTTGGCGAATGGTGTCCTGGATCTGCTCCATCTTGCCCATAGCCCACTTTCCAGCCCGTTTCATGATCTCATCGATCCCACCCTGGCTGATCTCCACCTGATGCAGGTCGAGCAATGCCTTTTGAGTGCGTGCATAGCTCATATGCTGCTCTTGTCGGTAGTACACCACCGTCGCTTCCAATCGACTTCCGAACGCCCGGTTCATCTCCAATCCAGCAGGTGGTTCTTCAACTTGAGATGCACCGCACTCCGGACAGGTCACGGCATACTGCCGTACTTCAATCACCTGGGCAGGCGCTTGAGGCAGCTCGGTGATCTGGTTCACCTCGACCAGGCGACCCGCTTCGCTGCTCAGGTCGGTGTGACATTTACAACATGACTTTGCACGTAGCTCAATGGTGTGATCTGGTTGGGCCACAAACTTGCGCTCATGCTTCTCATGCCCAATGGGCGGTCCATGCCGATGTCTTCGTCGACTTCGCTGGTAAGCTGCCTTTTTGATCACGCGATGGTGGTTGAGAAGAGTTCTTTGATGAGGTGGGTGGCTTTTGGTTCTTCTCAAACTTCAGCTTCAATGCTTCATAATCCGCTTGTAGTTTGGTCAGTTGTTCATATTGCGCTAAAATCAACTGGATTAACTCATCTTTCGTCAGTGTTTCGAAGTCTGTTTTTCCCATACGCGCATCTTACCAGACAATGTTTAATCGCGTAGGGGTGAGTAATTACATTAGAACGTAACTACTCACGAAGTTGCAATGTAACGCAGTGATCACGTAAACACACAATTCAGTGCTTCATTAAGTTGTCATTGCGAGGCGGTCTTTGCCGAAGCAATTTTCCTTTTCGAATTAACTCATAATTACATCCGTATACTTATTAGAAATGTGACCTTATTGAAGATTGCTTCGCTTGCAAATTTCGCTCGCTCGCAATGACAGACGTATGATTCTCTGCGTTTTCCCTCCGTCATACGTACATAAGTGTACTTATTGGAGCTGTACCGGTGAGTTTTTTACCGGTATTAGAGGGCTTTCCTATGTTATATAAATAAAATCCTCTTCATATCGAATGGTTTAAACGATATCAATGTGCTCTTCATTCATACCAAGTGATCTAGTATATTCAGAGAAGAGGATAAAATTTGGGAAAGAGGGCATGGCAGACCGACACTGTGATCTGGTTCGCATAAACCGTCAAGAAGCCTGGTCGCCATGCCCAAAACCTATTGAACCCGAACAGTTGCATGGGCATAAAGCCCGAATTCACGCTAGAACGGGTCCTTCTCATTATACTAGTGAGGTGAAAAATGAATAACAGCTCTTCAGACATAAATGTGGGCATCGATGTTTCAAAAAGCACCCTCAATGTGGCCATTGGTACTACGGGTGAGTATTGGCAAGCCAGCAACGATTCGGTGGGTATCCAGCGGACCATTGGTCGTTTGCTAAATATACAACCAGTTTTAATCGTGGTTGAATCAACCGGTGGATTAGAGAAAGCGCTCATCACAGAACTAAATAAAGCTGAATTGCCTTTCGCCCTGGTCCAACCCAGGCGGGTGCGTGAATTTGCTCGCTCGATTGGATTATTGGCTAAGACGGATAAGATCGACGCAGGTCTACTAGCACGCTTCGGTGAGGCGGTCAAACCTCCAATTACCGACTTACCAAGCCAAGCAGAGCAATATCTGAACGCATTGATGGTACGCCGCCGTCAATTACTCGACATGGTTGTGATGGAGAAGAACCATCTGTCCACCACAGACCTCGCCATGCGTCCGAGAGTTGAAGAACACATCGATTGGCTGAACCAAGAACTCGAAGAATTGGATCAACACATCAATGAGCTGATCCACCAGATCCCACAGTTCAAGGAAAAAGAGAAAATTCTACGCAGTGCAAAGGGTGTGGGCCCGGTCTTATGCGCCAAGCTGCTTTCGGGTGTGCCCGAACTGGGAACCGTTAATCGTAAAAAGATTGCTGCCCTGGTGGGAGTAGCACCGTTCAACGATGAGAGCGGTCATCGGCATGGAAAACGCAAAACGAAAGGAGGCAGGGAAGATGTCAGAAATGTATTGTATATGGCTACTCTCGCAGCAGCCCGCTCAAATCCGGTGATTAAACCATATTACCAACACCTACTGAAGGAAGGCAAATTGAGCAAGGTTGCTATGGTTGCCTGTATGCGAAAATTCCTGACAATTCTAAACGCCATGATCCGGGATATGCAGCCTTGGACCATAAAATCCTCTGTAATTTACCCTTGACATTAAACACAGTTGCTTCTCGGTACTAGTGTAACTACTCCCATACTTCATTCCCCTCTCCCTTTTAGTGTATCGGATGGGGTGAGGGTGATTTGTATATTTTTTTCAATTCATCCAGAACTCTATGGTAATAATTCTGCCCTCCTCCGCATACGAATTAGGAATTATTGGAGCTGAACCGGTGAGTAATTACATAATATCTGAAAGAATCATCCTTTCTGTGCTCTGCCCAATACCGCTTGGTTTGTATTATTTAACGTGCAAACCTGCCAACCTGTTAACGTTATTACGCTAAAATGCATTCGTTTTTTTTGGTTTTTTTAGGTACGAATGCCTGGCCGCCAGTTTTAGGCTCGCTCAAGGATAGTACCATTTTGGTCTTACCGGTTTTATCGGTGGGGTTCACCCATGATTTTATGGAAAGGTTTTATATGGCTTCCCTTTGAAAATTTTCACTTGTGATCGGTTAAATGGGGTCTGGAATTCATGAAATATGAATTGAATGCAATTGAATTCATGGGTAAATTATGACACGCACTGCGTATCAAGTAATTTTTCCCGCAGCATTGAGCGAGATCTATTCCCGAAACAACGCGAAAGTTCTTTATGAGCGTCGAAGACCGTTATGTGGGAGCGATGTTTCGGTACAACTCTCCGTTCTCCTCTTATTATCCCCTTCTCTTACCCCACATTCACCTCTCTAAAATGGGCCCATCCGGTTGGGTGAATCAGACGGTATGGGTTGGCCAATGTCCCACATCTCAATAATTCTGCCGTCTTCGAAACGAAAGATGTGAACCACAGCGATCCCGGGCTCACCTCGTCTTCATCACAATGTTTGAGTGCACCGCCACCAGGTCCCCATCGCCGAGCACGTTTTTCACCATGATCCGCTTGTTTGGAAATTGTGCATGGTTCTCGATCATCCCTTGTTTCAGGGAGGTAAACTCTGCTGAGTAATACATATTATGGTGCTTGCCATGCATATTGACATAATTATCGTATGCTTCGTCGATGCTTCCTGCAACAACCAGCTGCAGGAAATCCAGGGCACTTTCTTTATGGGCCTGGATGCTACTCCGATTGGTCATAATCATTGCTCCTCAAGTTGGTTTTCCGATCAGCATCTCTGCTCTTGTAACGGGCATTTTCGTCAAGTGTAGATCCATGATGTCATTTCCCATCCGGTTGGTAATAAAGCAAAACATTTCCATTTTGGAAGGATTTTGTATTCAGCAGTTTCATCTTAAGCATTTCACCATTTTCTGTGAACAATGGCGTACCGGCACCCAAAACAATTGGGTTAATCATGATCCGGTACTCATCGATCAAACCTTCTTTGGTGAATGTTGAAGAAAGGTTGGCACTGCCGAAAATGAACAGGTCTTTACCAGATAGTTGCTTCAGCATCTTCAAGTTCTTTGACAGCTTCTCCCTTGATTAATTGGGTGTTATTCCAATCCACCTTCTCGAGTGTTTTGGAAAACACGTATTTAGGGATCGAATTCATCTTGCCCGCCACGATGGGGTCACTCTCAATCGCTGTGGGTGATGACCAATAAGCAGCCATACCCTGGTAGGTCACTCTGCCAAAAATAATGCCGCTGCATTGGTTAAGCTGCTCAATCGAATATTCGTTGAATTCATCATCCACCTGATGCCAATCAATATCCCATTTGTTGATGCCTTCAAAATAACCATCCAGAGTTATCAGATTGAACATGATTACTTTACGCATAATTTCCTCCCGTATAAACCAGCTAAATCAACTTGTCACTATTTGTATTATTTCTTTTATCTTGTCGCATAGAAAGTTCATCGTCACCGGCAGTCGATTGGCCTTCGTCAAGCCTCTTTCAAGCTGCCGGTGACGAATTCATTAACCTGTCACATTTCCATGCATCCCATCCAAAGGAAGGTTGTGCAATGTCAATCAGCTCCGTGTACTCACCATCAATCTGCGGTCTCTTGCAGGTGCATCGGTCTCAAGCTTTGTAAGCAACCTGGAGGATGCTGCTGCGATCTCATCCACTGCGGCCTTAAATGCTGCTTCATTCGCTTTCGATGGCTTGGTGATAACCGCTGATCTTCCGCACGAATTGTAACGAAGCCGCGTTTATCTCCTCCTGGGTGATCGGTGGATCGACATTGAAGAGGGTGTGAATGCTTCTGCACATAGTTTATCTCAGGCACTCAGCCAGTTTATCCAATGACTGGTTCCAGCCTTCTTTTGACTGTTCGATCATCTCACCTTCGGGCAAACCGCAGTGCTCTAGTGTCAGCCTCGTCTTACCCCCAATATCATCGAGTGTCACTTCAACCGCCATCTCCATCGGTTGATCCGAACCCATTCCGTAATAGGAGGCAGGAACGACATTACCGTGTTCATCCGCGAACGAATCGGTGTATACAATCCGGTGTGGCTCGCTGATCTCTTCATAGGTGCCTGTATCCCAATACTCCTTGCCGTCTGGGCCACGCATGCAGCTTACGTACTTTCCCCCCGGTCGCAGGTCAAATTTGGCATACGGTGATGTGAAATCTTTGGGTCCCCACCAGCACATATATTGCTGAGGCTCGGTCCATCGCTCCCAAACACGTTCACGCGGTGCATCGAAGATGCGTGTGATGGTGATACACTGTTCATTCTTCACATGCTTTTCCATAGGTATTTCCTCTCTGGGTTGTCCCTTGATTTTAGCTAAAAGATCGTTTAAGCGTGTTGTGGTTTCAATGGTTCCTTCTTCCATCCCCCATTGCAGCATTTGATCCCGGTCCTCGAGGGATTGGAACACAGTCAGCGCAGTGCAGATCGTCATACCATCACGTTCGGTGTATTTGTCGGTGTGGAGGGAGACGTGTCCTGGCAATCCTTCGAATTCCGTGGTGTAGACCAGCCGCTCTGGTATAACCACATCGTGATAAACCCCATGAAATCCGTACTCTTTGCCTTCTTTATCCCGCTGGAGGAACCGCCAAATACCACCAGGCATCACATTCATTTTATTGACTATCGTGTTCATCCTACTTGGTCCCCACCATTGAGGCACAAGCATGGGATCAGTGATCGTCTTGAAAACAATCTCCCGTGGGGCATTATAGATGCTGGTGACCAAAACCTCCTGTTTTCCTGCAGGTGCTGTGATATCAGGTTTTGCCATTTTTGTAACTCCTTTCGTTTACCAGTAACATTCCGATTTTACGCATTACCAATCTATGTTCTGCCAGGAATGTGGTTTGAAATTCTTATGGCTTTAATCCTCGTCTCGTCGCAGTTGGATAAGTATCACCCAGGCACTCAGCCAGCTTATCAAACGACTCGTTCCAGCCTTGTTTTGTCTGTTCAAGGATCTCACCTTCAGGAAAACCGCAATGTTCCAGGGTCATCATGGTTTTGCCATCAAGATCCTCCAGGGTCACTTCCACTTCCATCTCCATCGGTATATCCGAGCCCATACCATAGTAGGAAGCTGGGACGATATTGCCATGTTCATCGGCAAAAGAATCGGTCATGACAATCCGGTTTGGCTCGATGATTTCCTTATATGTGCCCGTGCTCCAAATATCTTTGCCATCTGGGCCACGCATGGAGCTGAGATATTTGCCCCCAACCCGGAGGTCAATCTTTGCGTAAGGTGCAGAATAATCTTTAGGTCCCGACCAGCACATGTATTGATCCGGGTCGGTCCAACGCTGCCACACGCGATTTCGAGGTGCATCGAACATCCGCGTGATTATGATGCTTCTTCCATTGCCATCATGTTGCGTCATGGGCTCTTTCATGGTTCCTTCTTTTGAGAGTTTAGAGAGAAGTTCACTGATACGCTCCGTCATTTCCTTTGTTCCACCTTCCATTCCTTGCTGCAGCATGCCATCCCGATCCTCAACGGTTTCGAATATGGAGCGTGAAGTCCATATTGTTATTCCATCCCGTTCATCAAATCTATCGATATTAAGCAGAACATGACCAGGCATCCCTTCCCATTCCATGGTATAGACCAGCAATTCCGGCGTTTTGGCCTCATGGTAAACGCCATGGAAGGCAAAGATATTACCCTGAGGATCGACCTGAATGAATCGCCATTGTCCACCTCGTTTCGGTTCATATATTTCAACAGTGGTTGTGAGATTTCTTGGTCCCCACCACTCGGGTATAAGCTTTGGGTCGGTTAAGGTTTTATAGACGAGCTCACGTGGTGCATCGTAAGTTCGTGTGACGATAATCTCCTGTTTTCCAGCAGGTGCTTTAATCTCAGTTTGTGCCATATGAAATTCTCCTTTCAGTTACCATTAATTGTTATTGTGATTGACATTTCAACCTTGTACATCACGTGGTTGGTGCCATAAGCATATTATGCGTTTGGTAGGCGATCCATTCATATAACTTGCGGGGGTGTTCACACTCCCCGATCAAGACGGTAGCATAGGGCAATTGCGCCGGAGTGGAATGGTCGACTCCAGGTGAAATGCATCTTTAGCACTTCCTCTATTCCATTGAACAATGGTTTTCCCCTCCCAAGTGCAACCGGCTGCACCACAAGTTGGAACTCGTCAATAAGCTTGTGCTGAATAAAAGCCTGAGCTATGGAAGCCCCTCCACCTAACAAAATGTCGCCACCATCTTCCGATTTCATCTTGATTATTTCTTCAGGAATAAGAGAATCAACGAGCTTTGTATTCCATCCGACATTTTTCAAAGTTCTTGAGAATACAACTTTTGACATTGGGTTGAGGGTGTTTGCAAATCGCACCATGCTCTCTGGAATTGAGGAGTCAGATGTCGCGGTTGGCCAGTACTTCGCCATGAGCTCATAGGTTACCCGGCCATATAAAATAACATCTGCATTCTTAAGTAATTCGGTATAGAAGTCATGTAGCTCATCATCTGCTATCACCCAATCTAATTCTTGATCAGGTCCTTCTATGTACCCATCCAAGGTCATCGGAATGGAAAAAATGACTTTTCGCATCAATAACTCCAATCCCAGCTACAGCAATGTCAATGAAACTAAATGTATTTTAGAACCTGCATTATATCGTGTCAAGATATAATTGATTAATATTTGATAAAGATTATCCGAATTATATTTACTATGGTCAGATATCCAAGAATTAAGCCATCCAGTAAATAACATTGTGGGAATTTGACGAATTGTATGGCGATGCGGACACTGCCCCCTGAATCTGACAACCGTCATGAAAAATGCCCTCCCCGGTTCTCAAGGGAGGGCATAATTGGGGGTAATATAGACGGCTTCGACTATTTCTTGTTATTCGCCCCCACTTCCAATTGGCGGTAGTATTTGAGAGCACCCAGGTTGGCGAAGCTGCCTTTAGAAAGCTTGCCATCTTCATAAATCGGGAAGGTATGATCAGAATCACGTAACTGCTTGAGTGTCTGCGCTAGCCCGATCGTCCCGAACTCACGTGTCCGCGTACAATGGTCCAGGTCGATCATTTCGGTCAGGAAGGTTTGGTTAGTGGATGCTTCCTGCAGGATGCGCCCATCCGGATCAATCATGGTGGATCGCCCTCCACCCCACGTGGTCACCCCATTAACACTGATAAAGAAGCATTGGTTGAATAGCGCATTGGCTCGGCACATCACTAGCTCTAACTCACGGTCAGAGGTGGGAGTAAGGGTAGGCTGCAGGATCACCTCAGCACCCTGCCAAACTAGTGTGCGCGTCACTTCTGGGAACCACATATCATAACAAATGCACAGGCCAAAACGTCCGACATCCGGGATATCGAACACACAAAACTCATCCCCCGGGGTAACTCCATCCTCATAAGGCAACCAGGGGAACATCTTGCGATATTTACGTACGATCTCACCTTGAGGTGATATGACCAAAGCCGTATTATACAGTTTGTCACCATCCAGCTCGTACATCGTGCCGGGTATTAACCACCGTTTCAGGCTTTGCGCCAGTGAGCATAATCGTTCTGATAGATCCCCGGGGATAGGTTCGGAATTCTTTAACCTCCAATCACGATCCTTTGGTGTGACGAATGAATCTTGAGCAGGCACAACCAACTCGTGGAACATGATTAGCTGCACCCATGGGAATGACTTTGTTAAGTTGGTGGTAATTTCTGCCATTTTATCGATTGTGCCATGTGCATTGAAAGACACAACTTGCATTTGTACTCCGGCAATCCCGAATAAGCAACTCATTGAATTACTCCTCATTCACAAAATGGCATGCAACGATACGATTACTTCTTACTGGCCGTAATAACGGCTCTTTCTGCGAGCATATCTCTTGTGCCAGTGGGCAGCGGGTGTGAAAGCGGCAACCTGAAGGTGGGTTGATTGGGCTGGGGACATTACCCTCCAGCACGGTTAACTCACGTGGATTGTCTACATCAGGCAACGGGATGGCACCAAATAACGCTTGGGTATATGGGTGCAGTGGGGCGGAGAAGATATCCTCCGAGCTAGCCAGCTCAACAATCTTGCCCAAATACATCACACCAATTCGATCGCTGATATGCTGCACCACATTGAGATCATGTGAGATGAAAACGTAGGTCAGTCCATGACTCTTACGTAATTCATCTAACAGGTTGATGATTTGCGCTTGGACAGAAACATCAAGGGCAGAGGTCGGTTCGTCCAATACAAGCAAGCGTGGGTTAAGCGCCATGGCACGTGCGACGGCCACCCTTTGGCACTGACCACCCGATAATTCGTGTGGAAAGCGATCCAGGTGCTGCCTGCCAAGTCCCACTTGCTCGAGCAGCTCGAGGACGCGTGACCTCACCATACCTGCTTCGACAGTTTTGTGGGTAATGAGAGGCTCAGCAACTACCCGTTCAATCTTCATACGCGGACTGAGTGATGACAGTGGGTTTTGGAAGACGATCTGCATCTGCTGGCGCATATGACGCAAGGCTTCACCTTTGAGAGTGCTTAGGTCTTTGCCATCAAAGACCACCTGCCCTGCGGTAGGTTGAATGAGACGCAATAAAATCCGCCCCAGGGTGGTCTTACCACAGCCAGACTCACCCACAAGTCCGAATACCTCACCTTGCTCAATGGAAAGATCCACACCGTCCACGGCAAAAACGTAGCGGCGTTTACCCGTTAGCCAGCCTCCTGGTAGCCTGAAGTACTTTTTTAGCGATCGCACTTCCACTAGAGAGGTCATGAATCAATCACCTCTGATGGGGATCTAAATCCACCAGGAAGCAGGCACTCCAATGCTCTTCACCCACCGGGAATGGTTTAGGCACTTCCTGTGTGCAACGTTCGAAAACATACTGGCAACGTGGTGCAAATGGACAACCCGGCAGTATACCTGGGTTGGATGGCACGACGCCTGGGATGACCGCCATCTTCTTACCTCGGGTACCTGGAAGAGGCACAGCTGCAATTAGCCCTCGGGAGTAGGGGTGTTGTGGATTTTTGAACACCTGCCGTGTCGTGCCTATCTCCATCACATGACCGGCGTACAGGATGATCAAACGGTCACAGGTTTGAGCCACCACCCCCAGGTTATGAGTGATTAAGATGGCTGATATATCAAATTCTTTCTGCAGCTGGCTTAGTAGTTTTAAGATTTGTGCCTGGATGGTAACATCAAGAGATGTAGTTGGCTCATCTGCGATAAGCAAATGTGGATGGCAGGAGAGCGCCATGGCGATCATCACTCGCTGCTGTTGCCCACCGGAGAGTTGGTGAGGATAACTTTCCAGAATGCGATCAACATCAGGTAATCCAACCGCTTGAAGCATATCCGCAGCGTGTTTTTTGGCATTATTTTTTGATAACGCTTTATGTCGACGGATCACCCGAATCATCTGTTCACCGGTGGTGAAAACCGGATTGAGCGAGGATGATGGGTCTTGAAAGATCATGGCGATCTGGCTACCGCGCGCTTTCTCCATCTCTGCCCGGGGTAATTTCAATAGATCTGTTCCTTCCAGGATGATCTCGCCATGCGTGATACGCGCTGAGCGTGCCAGAAGCCTAAGGATGGTCAATCCGGTAACGGTTTTACCGCATCCTGTCTCACCCACCAATCCGAGGACTTCACCTTTACGCACATCAAAGCTGATTCCGTTTAAAGCCTTAAGGTTGCCTCGCGAGGTTTTAAATTCGAGATATAAGTCACGGACTTCCAACACGGTGTTCATCGGTATTGCCTCGGATCGAAAATATCCCGCAAGGTATCTCCGACCATGTTGAACGCTAGTACGATCACGAAGATAGCTAGACCAGGGAATGTGGAAATCCACCACTGCTCCAAAATATATGTGCGTCCATCCGAGATCATCAGACCCCAGTCAGGGGAAGGTGGCTGAGTTCCAAGCCCTAGGAAAGCCAGACCACCCATCGCCAGGATAACAGTACCCAGGTCAACCGTCGCTTGGACGAGAATTGCAGATATGGTATTCGGCAGGATATGACGGAGGATAATAATCGAATCACGTACGCCAATCGCCTGGGCAGCTTCCACAAAATAACGTTCTTTCAAGCTGATGGTCACCCCGCGCGTCAGGCGGGTGTACCAGGGCCACCAGGATACAACCAGAGCAATTGCGGCGTTCTGAAGACCACGGCCAAGAGCAGATGCAATGGCCATAGCCAGCAAGAGAGAGGGGAAGGCCAGGAACAGATCGGTGATGCGCATGATTACCTCGTCGATCCAGCCGCCCTTGTAACCGGCAATCGCTCCAAGCGGGGCACCAATGAATACGGCGAACAATACCACACCGATGGGGACAATCAATGCCGGGCGTGCTCCGACAATGACGCGGCTTAGCACATCTCTCCCGAGCTTGTCCGTCCCAAAGGGATGAGCCAGAGAAGGCGAGAGCAATGAGTTGGGCACATTGGTCTTGCCAGCACCTTCTTTCGGGAATGGAGCGACCTGGTAAGCAAATATTCCAATCAGAATAAAAAGGATGATGACTATTGTGCTGATCAGTGAAAGCGGGTCACGCAGGATGACACTAAGTACATGCCTGGATGTGCGAGTACTTTGGAGCGCGGGTTCTACGGCGATGGCAGGGATGGTACTCATGTTATTTTAGCGAGATGCGCGGATCAATCCAGGCTTGAACAAGGTCAACCACCAAGTTGATGATTACGTACATAGTAGCTCCAAAAAGGGTGATACCCATGATCGCAGGGTAATCCACATTAAGGAGTGAGTGAACTGTGAATAGTCCGAGCCCAGGCCAGTTAAATATGACCTCAACGAAGAAGGTACCTGTGAGGGCAAATGCCACTGTTAGCCCAATCACGGTCAGGGTGGGGCTGATTGCATTTTTTAATGCGTATAGATAAACAACCGCTGTTTCACGAATCCCATAGGCACGGGCAGTTCGGATGTAATCCTGCTCCATGACTTCCAGCATGGTGGCGCGCGTCATCCGAGCGACTAAACCGCTCGGATAAGCTGCCAGAGTAATGGCAGGCAGAACAAGATGTAAGGCAACATCCTTGAGGGCGATCCAGTTCTGTCCAATCAGGGCATCCAAGAGCAGAAAGTTAGTGACAGGGTCGATCGGATTGGTGAAGCGTAATGCATTGCTGAAGCGTCCGGCCAGAGGTAATAGATCAAGCCTGCGGAAGAAAAATATTTGCAGCAATAGGCCGAGATAAAAGGCGGGCATCGAAACTCCGATGATGGAGATGGTACGCACAAACACATCCATTGGTTTGCCCTGCCAACGAGCGCTGAGCACCCCCATGGGCACGCCAATGAACACAGCCAATGCCATGCCTGAGATCAGCAGTTCGAGGGTAGCTGGCAGGCGGCCGGATAGCTCCTGCAGCACTGGCCGTTTCGTACCGATGGATGTTCCCAGGTCACCGTGTAAAAGGTCGCCCATGTAGATGAGATATTGGACCGGCAGTGGCTTATCCAGCCCAAGCTTAATGGTGACACGCGCGAATGTCCTCGGGTCTTGCTTTGGGACCGATGTATAGAGCGGCTGCATTGGAAGGAATGACGCGCGCGAGTGAAAACGTGATAATCGAGACGCCAATCAGCACGAAGATAGAGGTCAGCAAGCGCCGGAGGATAAATTCAAGTCTGCGCATACAGTTCCAGGTTGGGGTACGCCCGTAACGAACCGATTATAAACCTGCCGGGTGCAGGGAGCGGAGCATGGTAGTTCCGCTCCCTGTTTGGATCAGGCTTATTTAGCTGGAGTTAGTTGATAGAACCAGAATGGCGTAAATGGATAGTTCAGGTTGTATTGGAAGCCGGCAATATGGTTGGGGACGACGTAAGCTGCTTTGGTGTCGAAGAAGAAAACCCCAGGTGCTTGATCTACCAGCAGGTTCATGGCATCAATGTATAACTTTTGGGATGTGGTTGGGTCTGTGACCGTAGAGGCAATCGCCTGATCCAGCAGCCCATTGTAATCTGGGCTGTTCCAGTAAGACAGATTGAAGAACGGTTTTTCGGTGTAATAGAACATTGACCACAGGTTATCAGAGCCAGCGTCTGAATAGGTGGGCCAATAGAGCAGGAGGAACATATCCTGTGCATTGGCTGGATCGGTTTTCGATAGCTCCCACTGTTGGTTGAATAACATCGGCTCGATGGAGACGTCCACACCAATTTGGGCGAAGGAATCCTTGATCAGCGGGGCAAATAAGGTCTCAGCCGCGTTTTCCGATGCATGGGTCAGTCTAATGGAGAAACCACCATTTTCATAGCCCGCTTCCTTTAATAAATCACGTGCTGCATCCAGGTCATAGGTATATTGCATCACCTCATCAGACCATGGCCAAACGCCTTCAGGAACCGGACCGCGGCTTTGCGTTCCCAAGCCTGCCACAGATATGTCGATGATATCCTGGTAGGGGATGGCATAAGAGAGTGCTTGGCGGACCAGAGGATTATCCAGCGGTGGGCGCAGGGTGTTGAAGAAACCGACATAGTTGAAGAACGATTTTTCCTCGAACACAGTGTAATCGGGGTTGGTCCGGAAGGAATCCAGGTTTTCGGTTGGGATTAAGCTCGCCAAATCCACTTCACCACCTTCCAGTAATTGTTGCTGGGTGGTGGCTTCAGGAACGATCTGGCACAATACAATGTCGTAGTTCTCGGGCTGCCAGCCACCCCAGTAATTGTCGAACTTTTTGAAGACCACTTCCTGGTCAGGAGTATAAGAATCAAGCATATATGGTCCTGTGCCAGCTTCCTTGCCGGTTTCGAAATATGCCTCATCAGCAGCGACGGCTTCCATGGCTTTGGGACTGACGATCCAGGCACCATACAAGGATGAAGCGATTAGATCGATTGGGGCTGCCACAGTAAGGTGGAATACCACCGTATAATCGTCCGGTGTTTCAATGTTATCCAGCATCCACCAGATGAAGGAGGCACCAGCATGGTCTGCGGCAGCTTCGATGGACAGCTTGACGGCATTGGCGTTCATCACCTCGCCATCATGGAAGGTCACCCCCTGGCGCAGGTGGAAGGTCCAGGTGAGGGCATCTTCACTGGATTCCCAGCGCTCCGCCAACAAGGGAGTGTATTTCTGTTCTGATCCGGGTGGGTTAATGCGTAGAAGCTGCTCATACATGTTCGCCATATATGCAGCTTCAGTGGAGAAGGACTTGATTGGGTCCCAGGTGGTGAAGTTGGCGGTGTTGGCAATACGCAACACTTTCGGTGCTGCTGTCGGTTCTGGTGATGGGACCTCAGTTGGAGGTACAGCAGTGGGAGGTACCTGAGTGGGTTGCACAACGATCTCGGTTGGTGAGGTGGCTGCTTGTGTTGATACAGGTGTCGCGGTTTGTCCGCCACATGCGGTAACCAGAAGAATGACACCTAGCAGCATGAATATGATCAAACGGTTGTGTTTCATGACAGTTCTCCTCTCTTTTGTTTAAGATACTGTTAGAATACTACCATATTGGGTTTGCAAATCATTTGCAGTTTATGAAGCCCTCCATCTTACTTTCTACCAAATTCCTTCTCCCGCGTGCTGGGCGTGGCTATCTTCCTCGACCGCATCTTATCCAATGGTTGGAAAACCATCTGGAACAACGGTTGATCCTTATCTCTGCATCGGCAGGTTACGGTAAAACAAGCCTGCTTGCGGAATTCCTGGCCAAAACCGAGCTACCAGTAGCATGGTACCAGCTTGATCCATCTGATTCAGACCCTTACACCTTCATAACTTATCTTATTGAAGCGCTAAGACGGGCGCGATTTTCTTCGACAAGCGATAAAGATCTAATCGGGCAAAACACGTTGGCACTGCTTGAAAGCCCTCAGAGTGGTATCGATCCACAGCAGGTTATGACTGTCTTGATAAATGAGCTGGGAGAGCAGCTTACCCAACCATATCTAATTATGATGGATGATTACCATTATATAACCTCGCTGGTGGTACACCAACTGGTGGATTTTTTATTGGGAAATGGATCACAAAATTTGCATATACTCCTTTCAACCCGTAACGATCCTCCATTATCATTAGCGAGACTTAGGGCGCGTGGGATCCTGGCAGAGCTACGTGCGTCTGATCTACGCTTCAGGGAGGATGAGGTTACTGAACTGATACAGATGGAGATACCCGGGATATCATTTGAGAGTCTTAGTCTGTTGAATGAGAAAACTGAAGGCTGGGCAGCTGCCTTGCAAATTGTACGCTCGATGCTTTCAGGTAAGGATGCCCAGGCAGCATCGGATGTGATATTAAGCTTGAGTGGATCACAGCGTTTTATATTTGAATATCTCACCGAAGAGGTTTTTCGTCGTTTAACCATGGACAGGCAACAGTTCTTGTTACATACAGCAGTCCTGGATCAGATGGACTCTGCTTCCTGTAATGTTATTGCAAATGTACTCGATGCTCAAAATACATTGGAACAACTTGAGGAGCAGAATTTATTTGTCAACAGCCTGGATGCGCAGCGCCAATGGTATCGGTATCACTACTTATTTCGCGAGTTCTTGCTAAGCAAGCTACGATGTGATTATCCACAACTACTCAGGCAGCTGGAAGCTAAAGCAGGGGGGTATTATAAAAGGCTATATGAATGGGAATCCGCTTTCCAACACTATATCCAGGCGGGTGAAACAATTGAAGCCGCACAATGTGCGTGCAATTTCGCAGGTGATTATGTCGAACGTGGGCGCGTCGAAGCTCTTCATCGCTACTTATCCTGCTTACCCATCGAAGTGATGAACCAGTACCCTGACCTTTTGCTACAACATGGCAATGTGCATCGGCGGATGGGAAAAGCAGGGTTAGCAGTTAGCGCATATGAGAAGGCGCGCCTTGTATTTGCCATGAATAACGAAGCCTCCGGTGTCAGCCGGGCACTAACTCGATTGGCAGAAGTTGAACGTTCACAAGGGAATTACCGATCAGCGGAGGGATTGGCTACACAAGCCTTACAGGCATCTCCCGACGAGGATCATGCCTCTCGAGCCGAAGCCTTAATGGCATTGGCGAAAAGCACTGGCTTCCTCACGGGTATGGACCGTGGTAGATCATTGGCGGAGCAGGCAGTGGAAGAATCGCGTCTGGCAGGAGAAAAATTATCCACCCTCGCCCGGGCAAGCTTCCTCCAATCCCTCGGGCAGATTTGCTGGTGGTCGGGAGACCCACAAGCGGCAGTGGAACATACTCAGGAAGCACTTCGTCTGGCGCCAGATGAGTTATCTCCCATGGCAGCGCAAGCTTACATTATGCTGGTTAGCCCGTATCTATATTGGAGAGAATTTCAGGAGGCATTGCGCTATGCTGAGCGGGGATTAAGTATCGCCCAAACGCTGCATCTAAATGAGTTACTACCCGCAGCTTATACCGCCATGGGGAATGTGCTCACCCGCGTTGGGGAAATGGCACGCGCAGAAACTGCCCTGAAGCAATCGCTGGAGCTGGCCGTCCTGCTAGGAACTGCATCCTACGATCAGATCATGGCCACCGGTTATCTGGCATTAAACTTGTGCAGTCAGGGGCGCGTGGATGAAGCCTGGCAGCTGGCTGAAGGAGCACTTTGGGTATACCGGGGTCATCCAGATGCATACGAGGTTTATGTGTGCCGTAGCGTGTTGGCTGACACTGCACTGGATAAAGGTATGCTCAAAAGAGCAGAGGAGTTATACCAGGAGTTGGTCGAAGTGGGTGAGCGGCGGCAATTCCGCATCCCTCTGGCGTTGGTTTATTTAGGATTGGCTTATATTCACCTGATCACCGGGCGACAGGAAATGGGAATCGAGTATGCCAATAAAGCGCTACACATGATTGAGCCTACGGGTGCATTCCAGCTGTTCATAGATCAGGGTGAACGTAGTCGATTGGTGTGCAATGCACTTGTGACCGCAGGTAAGAGAACGCCATTTGTGGATCGTGTGCTTGAGTATCTACCAACCCAAAACCGTAAAACATCGATCATACTCAATGATCCATCAGCTATTGTGGTGCGGTGCTTGGGTAACTTCAGTGTATATTTAGGAGGGGAGGAAATCACGCAGGAACGTTGGGTGTCTGCTAAAGCGCGTGACTTACTGGCATTCTTCGTCACCTTCCGAGGCGAGCGTATCCCCGCAGAGAAGGTATTCGAATCTATATGGGCAGAAAAGCCAGGTCGAGGAATGACGGCATTTCATACTGCTCTTTCCCGCTTGCGTAACGCCCTTAAAAAACAAGAACCAACACCCCGATTTGTTTTGGTGGAAGCGGGAGAGTATCACCTGGATGCAGCTCGTTTTAACATCGATGTGGACGAGTTTGACGCTGCCCTCGCCAATGCACGTGCAGCCGTAGATGGTGAGACAGCTGTGCGTTGGCTCGAACAGGCCACCAGCTTGTACCAGGGGGATTACCTGCAGAATTTGTATTATGACTGGCTATTCCCCGAGCGCAGGCGGATTTCCCAAGAATATTTGGGGATGCTCAGGCAGCTTGCTGACTATCACTTCACTCATGAACGCTACACCCGTTCGCTGGACTTGTTGCACCGAGCTCTCCGGATGGACAACTTGCTTGAGGATTTACATTGCCAGCTAATGCGGGTTTACACAGCCCTTGGTGACCGGGCAGGACTGATGCGCCAATACCAGGAACTGATTGAGATATTGGCAGAAGATATGGGGATCGAACCGCTGCCCACTACGAAGAAGCTATATGAAAGGCTGTTGGCGGGGATGGAGGGATAGGCAATTAGTAAAGTGGATAATTAAGCAAGAAGAAAATTAGGAAGTGATTTCTACAGGAGAATTGTTTGGGTTGCAGTTCTATCGAAACCGAAAATCTCTTATCTTTCACCACCCACGCAGGTGGGATTTGTGCGCCTCAATGGTGCAGCTTTATTTCCGGAATTCGGCAGCTCTTTATTTGGTTTATCATACAAAGCTCAATGATCACCCCGTCTTTTATGAGAAATCTTAAAATTTTGCGAGTTTTCCATAAACCTCTTGTGGATTAGAACATTTGTGCTATAATTGAAGGTGTGTTCATTTGAAGGATTTATTTCGATCAAATACACCCGTATATCGATTAGTGCTCTCCGATATCGATGTGATCTTGATTGATAAAGTGATCTTCTCGATATGGGCGCATTTATATGTTGTTGATCTATTTCAATAAAGCGTTCGTATACTGAGTGATCTGCTCGGTAGTAGCGTAATATCGCTGCAACTCGTTTTTGAGCCATGGGTTCAGAATTATCGAAATCATCTCATGTCGATGGTCATTGCGGAATCTCCGCTGATTTTGGGAACGTATTTGAATATTTTTTTCAATTCATCAAGAACTCTATGGCAATAATTCTGACCCTCCTCCGCATACAAATTAGGAATTATTGGAGCTGAGGCGGTGAGTAATTACATAGTAATGGACTCATTCTGAAGATATTGCCAATATTTCAATCCTATAAATCTTCATATCTTCATTAACAACCTGATGACCTATTGCCAAAGTGCCTTTCTTAACCCAGAATTGAATGCTATTTTTTTTGGAACAATCCAACCGTTACTAAACCACATACCCGACCATCATACGATGCCTCTACCCGTCTCCTGTCTCTCTGAGTCTATCAGCTTATCTGTTATCCTATCTGTTTTTCAGCCATCCTCTTTCCACCCCACTTCGCTATTGATGATTATCGCCCCCATTCTCCATTGTCACCTCTGTGTCACCCCACCTCATGTTCAAAAGGTATTCGTTCCTTTTCGTTTTCAAGGGCAACCAATTGCGCGAGTACCGAAGCAAGCGGTTTTGCCCGCAGTATCAAGGGTGCACTTTACCCGCAGCAACGCGAATGTTTTTTATGAGCGTTGGAGACCGATTTTTGGGAGCGATATCCCCGAACGATTCACCCCGTTCCCGTGCATCATTCGTGGTTTCGTGGGTCTTACTCGAGGACGGTTCTACCTCCATAATATTTAAAACCTCACAGGTATATCGAACCTGTGAGGTCTTGAGACCTGTGAATTCTTGATCATGAAAGCCTGATTTGACCTGCCTGGAATTACAATGCGATAGGACCACCCTTTCAGGTGTACATAGCTTTAGGCGTTCAACCAGATTCTTTCAATTTAGACTCGCCTGCACTGAATATGGCATACCCCAGCAGGATCACACCCAGCACTACTAGGATGGTCTCGAAGATGGGTGGCTGGAATGGGGTGTGCAGGATGGCGAATATAAATAAGGTTCCACCAGCCAGCAGGGTGAGCACTCCGAAAAAGGTGTTGTCCCTGAGGGTGGGAAGCCCGGCTGACTTCCTTGCCAAATTTGCCCCCAGGAAGATCAAGCTGGTACCGAGTAACCCGCTTCCCTCAGGTAGTGAGATTAATACCGACCAGCGCAGCCCCCACCAGATCAACAGCAGTCCCCAACCGATAAGGGAGAGCCTTTTTTCAAAAACATGTTTATTGTCCATTTTTTCCTCCATTATGTATTTTTTATCTTACGATTCGCAATCACAATCGGCATCAGTTGTCGGGATTGGGGCTGGCTGCATTAGGCTCGGGATGAACTCATCTATCTTGGAGGCCGCTCCGCGCCTGACCATCCTCCCTACCCAAATAGCTTGAGCAATTTCAGGCTCATCAGCCCCGCATTCCTTCGCCAGGCTCAGATTAATCTCCAAACAGGGTTGGCAGTTGCAGGCAACCGAGGCACCAATGGCGATCAGACGCATATAATGCTCATCAAGTTTCATCAGGTTTACTCCTTTCAGTGTTTACGGTAATCGCGTACTGCAAGTGTATGCAGTCCAGCCGGTCTTTGGCTGGCGTAGCAATATCAATATGTATTTCACACTCCTATAGACGGATTGGCATGCAAAAAGATACACCCCCTACCAACATCCCCCATTTCCTGATTATTATAAATCTCTTAGGTCAGGCAAGAATTCATTCCCCTCCACCCAATACGATGGGCAGTTGGCGATCAGGTCTGCCTTCAACCGTTCACGGGCACGATGCAACCTGATCTTCACCGCGCCTTTGGTCACTTGGAGGATGTCTGCCATCTCATGGTTGCTCAGCCCCTCAAACTCACTGAGTGCCAGCACTATACGGTAGCTCTCCGGCAGCCTTTGGATGTACTCCTGCAGGCAGGCGCTCATTTCTTTGCGCACCACCTGCCACTCCACCACGGGAACCTTCTCACCTGTCCAGATATTGCGATCATCCACTTCGAGCTCCGGGTTATACGTGTGGTTCGCTTGTTCTGTGCGCAGATTGGACAACCGGTATGCCGGGCTGCGCAACCGGTCTAGTGCAGCGTTGGTGGCAATGCGATACAGCCAGGTGGAAAGGCTGGCATCGCCATGGAAATCAGGTAATGCCCGGTTAACCTTGATAAAAATCTCCTGGGTCAGGTCTTCTGCGTCTGTGTCACCCACCATGTTGGTGACAAACCGCATGATCCTGGGCTGGAATTTATCATAGATAGCTTGAAAATCTAGGTTCATAGCACTCATGGAATCATCGGAAGTCTTTTTCATGGCATTATATTGGATTATGGCGAATTAATGGATAGAAATAATAATATAAGGAGTAAATTATTTTTCTAAAGCGTGTTTAATTCGCAAAGCTTCATTGAGGTGAAGAAAGCAGTGACGGGTAGGAGGCATGAGTAACAATCCAGCAACCGTTCGCTTACTCCAATAATCCAAAATATCACTGGCGCTTGCCACCAAAGACCCCGTTAACCGGACTTGCAGGATACGGTCAGGGTTGACCTTCTGTCTCAGTTCATTTGGGGTAAGTTGACTAACAATTTGGCGTGTACGTTGCCCAACAGCAATCCGGTAGGCTATCAGGTTATCAAGGTCAAGCATATGACTGAGTCGGGTTATTTTTTCAACATTGGCTGCATTACCAGTATCTTTCATATTAGTGCCCAATTTATCGAGCCAACCCTCTCGCTCAAGCAGCTGCTCATTTCCAGCTACCAGGATGTTCATAGTTACATCCTCGATGCGGGCGAGGTGCCATACGATCCATGCAATGGAGTGCTCACCCTTTGGTGGAATGCGTCGGAGGGAGGGAGCGTCCATCTCATTGAGAACTTCATCTTCGAACGACCATTTCGCTGTATGTGACATTCTGGAAGCATGAACTTGGGCATGCTGGCTTAAAAATAGGGAGATATACTCCGGGTGTTGTTCCGGGAGTGATAAAGCTCTCTGCAAGAGATGCTGCTGCTGGTTCCAGGCTGCTCGATTTGGGTCCATTGATAATAACTTCATTTAGCAATTATAGTTCACTGCTAGCTGTTAACTATCAATACTCAGATGGCAAGATTTCCGAGAGACGGCGGATGGACTCTTTTTCTACCCACCAAATTTCATCCGCGAATCTTTGAATGAAATATCGGTCGTGAACGACAGCCAACACTGCCCCGCCAAACTGGTTGAGAGCTTGCTCGAATTGAGTGCGGCTGGGGATGTCCAGGTGATTGATTGGCTCGTCCAGCAGCAGGCAGTTACAACCTTCGGCTACCAGTTTGGCAAGTAGCAAGCGGGTGCGTTGACCATAACTGAGCAGAGAGACCGGTTTGAGTGGCTCATCACCTGTAAAAAGATAGTATGCTAGAAAACTACGCGCTTGAGTTTCATTGGGGAAGTGAGCCAACATCATTTCCACTGGACTATGGTTAAGATCGAGCCCTGATTGGTCCTGGGTTAGGTATCCAATATGAGCACTGGTGCTGAGTTGCACCCTCCCTGCTAAGGTAGGTGTCTGTTGGGTGATGGTACGTAGTAGCGTGGTCTTACCACAGCCATTAGGTCCAGTGAGAGCTACGCGTTGCCCGGCGTGCAATTCCTGGTTGATCCCACTTATCAGCGGATGGTCGGGATCATAGCCAATGCTCATGTCTATCAGTCGGATGACTGTGCGGCCGAGGTGGTCTGTTGAGTTAAATTCCAGCTTCATCTGCCAGGGAGAAGTTGGTTTTTCCACACGTTCATCCGAGTCTAGATATCTATCTAGCTTCTTCTGTCGCGATTTCGCCTTCTTGGCCACTTTCTTGGCAATCCTTTTCCTGGTATGATTTAACACCCGGCTCCTTGTAATCACTCCCACCGATGCGAATAGAAGATGCCTCGTGCTCAGTGTGGGCTGCTTGCTCTCTTGTGCGAAGGATATCCTGGCGCATACGCTGGATTTCAGCCTGTTGATCATTGAACGCATTCCATTGGTGTTCGATCTCTGCCTGCCGTTGGGCTACATAATCGGTATAATTTCCGGAAAATTCCCGCACACGATGTTTGAGTGGGTCCATCTCCAGGATGTGACTGACGGTGTGATCGAGGAAGGTCCGGTCATGTGAGATAATCAGAGCCCCGCGTGGTGAGCTGGTTAGCCAGCCCTCAAGCCAGGTAAGCATTGAGATATCCAGATGATTGGTGGGTTCATCCAACAGCAATAACTGTGGATCATCCAGCAGTACTAGTGCCAACGAGAGTTCTTGTCTGCTGTCCTCCACTTAGCTTTCCCACTGGCAGGAGGCGGTCGACATCATCCAATCCCAAACCAGCCAGGATGTGCTCTGTGCGTCTCGTCTCAGCCGATTGTATTCGCGTTAGAAGCTCGTCATAGAAATCAAGTAATTCCTGGTCAGAAGGCTGCTTTGCCAGAGCCTCAGCAGCAGCGGTCAGCTTAACTTCCAGATTGGAGATATCCCCTGTATGCCAGTCGATAATTTTTTCCAAACTCAGGCAGGGGTCAAGCTCAAATCCCTGCGGTAGATATCCGATGCGCAGGTTCGGATCGTGGCTAACATGCCCACTCGATGGTGGTTCAAGGCCTGCCAGGATGCGTATCAATGTGGTTTTGCCACAGCCGTTAGGACCCACGAGACCCTTGCGCTCACCCGGGTTCAGGCTGAAAGTTGCATTTTCAAATAAAGTTTGTAATTCGAAGGATTTACTTAAAAGATGTGCGGTAAGCATATTTCACTCGGTTCTGATCTGGATGAAAGAACAATAATCCCCTCCCAGCAGAAAGTTAGGATTGGGGGTAAAAAAAGATCAGTGAGACCTGCTTACCGTGTCATTTTAGTTGAGTACCTGTGCCTTTTTATGTCAATCGATATTAACTCATTGGCTTTGAGGTGTCAAGAGGAGTAGGCTGATATTATAAGATTACCCTAGGTACCTTCGATAAACGAACTGGCATATATACAATCATAGAGAATGGTTGCATCATGGGGAGTATGCAAGTGTTGTATTTACCGGAGTTTTGATCGAGGAGATACCACTATCAGATTTGTCTTACCACAAGACACGGGTAGTGTCCTTAATGGTAATTTGACTGCCTAGGATTGAAAGTTTGATAATTTCTAGTTGCGTGTCAAGCCAGCATTCATCCATAAACAGATTTCATCGGCTCCATATCCGATAGCCAATACCAGTGTAAGCACAAACAATGGAATATCATCAAAAATAATCACCGCCCGTACTTGTCCAGCCCTCGTTTTAAAATCCCAGCCTTCTTAATCTCCTACGAAAATTACCCCGATAGCTAACTTGTAAGCAGTATTGTTTCGCAATTAGATTAGATTTGGTGAATCTGGAGATTACCATTAGGCATGATAACAAGATTTTGCAGTTGAGAAAATCTGTTTAATCTGATAATCAAGTTAACTTTTCTATTGCTAGTGGATGAACAGCCCCACTGCCACAAGCACAGGAGTCAACAGGTTGACCAATACATTATTTCCCATGAAGGGGACGAGCTTTTGTATGTCCTCTGCATGGGTGATTGAGCCTTTCAATAATGGTATCGCCAGGTATAGGGTAGCTAAACCCAATAAACTCCAGGGTGGTAGGATGGAGAGCAGAACCCCAACCAAGATGGTAGCATAAGTGAGAAGCAAAAAGGTGCTGAAGATAAAGCTGCTCAGTCGGCGGCCAATCAGGATGGGAAAATGCCTGCGCCCAACGGTCTTATCCGCTTCCACATCTGGGAACTGGTTGAGTAGGAGCAGGTTGCTGACCAGGAAGAATGGCACCAGCGAGGCAGCAAATGCTGTCCAGGAATAATGCCCGGTGAGGGCAAAATGGGTACCCATAACCATCAAAGGACCAAATCCAAGACCAGGAGCGATCAGACAAAGCAGTGGATTTCTTGTGAGCCAGGGGGTATAAGCAACGATGACGAACATACCGAGTAGCCCAAGTGGTAGTAGTGCGAAACCCCGAAGCCAGGTGAAGTAGAGACCCGTTAGAGCAACAATACATAATGAGACAAGTGCAGTGGTAAGGGCAATCTTTGCTATCCCAGGATTTGCGGGTAAAGTGCCGCTGCCACCACTGAAAGGAGTGCGCTGAGTGCGTGCATCCAAACCGCTCTTGAAGTCATCGTATTCGTTAAGTGCATTTACGCTGATATGGGTGCAGACGGCACTGGCCAGTACTAACAAGACATGCACAGGGTTTATTTGAGCCCCCGACCGGACAGCAGTTGCAATACCCAGCAACACGCACGCAGGGGTTAGGATCAAAAATGGGACGCGCATCGGCCCGAGGAAATCTTTACTTTTACTCATGAACCACTCCGGGATTAAGATGATATCGACCAGTCATGGATTGTACTATAAATAACGTTGTAAGATTGGATTCCTGACGAGAATTTGTGCGATAATGGAATAGAGAATTAATAATACTATTGTCTCCTTTGGGATAATACGTTATCCAAGTGACGGAGCATTAGTTATCAGAGAATTGATCTGTGGGTTGTAATACATAAGTCACATAAATAGGAGTGTGTTTCATGGATGATTACTCAGAAGAAACTTATGGAGAACGGATAGCAGATGTTTATGACCAGTGGTATTCCGAGTTCGACCCATCTGCCATACAAACACTACCTGAACTCGCTCAGGGGGAAAGGTCGCTTGAGCTTGGTATTGGAACAGGACGGATTGCTGTACCCTTACTGAAAACCGGCTTATCCGTCCATGGGATTGACGCTTCAGAATCCATGGTAGCTAAACTACGTGCGAAGCCTGGAGGCGATAGAATCCCGATTAAGATGGGTAACTTTGTGGAGGTATCTATCGAAGGACAATTTACGCTTATCTATGTGGTTTTTAACACCTTTTATTCTTTACTTACCCAAGAAGAACAGATTCGCTGTTTCCAAAACGTCGCTAGGCATCTGACTTCAGATGGAGTCTTCGTTATCGAAGCCTTTGTTCCAGACTTGAAACGATTCACAGGGGGGCAAGCGATACGTCTGAATCGGATTGAGGTAAACGAAGTACAAATAGATGTTTCTCAGATAGAACCCGATGCACAGATAGTCACCAGTCAACACATAGTACTTACTGAGCTGGGACGCGCCTTTACCCGGTAAAGCTGCGTTATGTCTGGCCTGTGGAAATGGACCTTATGGCGCGGTTAAGTCAGATGCGTCTCAAGGAGCGTTGGAGTGATTGGGGGAAATCTCAATTTACGGCTGATAGTGTAAAACATATCTCTGTGTACGAGCATTGGAGGTAGCTTATTGAAACCCTGGTCCTTGTGAAGCATTATATGTGCGAACAAACGGCATGGTTCGTCCTGGATTCGGTTTTATCGATATCATCTACATCGTAGCTAAGCAAGGATTAGGGGGCTTGGTTCGAGGCGAATGGAATGACGTACCAATTAAGCGGTTGACAACCATTAATTATTGGAATTTGAGTAATAGCTGACGATGTAAAAATCTAATGGCAGAATTATCCGGGAAAGCTCGAGCTAATTATGTGAGGCGAATATTTACCCGCCTGGCAAGGCGCTATAATATTGCGAATCGTTGGATGACATGGGGACAGGATATAAAATGGCGGCGCGAGGTGATCAATCAGGCTCGCCTGACTGTGGGCAGCAAGCTGTTGGACATTGGCACCGGTACAGGTGACCTGGTTCTGGAAGCTATAAAGCGAGATAAAAAATTATCTGCTGTGGGGCTAGATTTTACCTTCGAAATGATGCTACAGGGCTTGACTAGACGGGGATGTGAATCCGTTCGATGGATTAATGCGGATGCCCTCGATTTGCCTTTCCTCAAAGAATCATTTGATGCAGTGATATCAGGCTACCTGTTACGAAATGTAGTTAATGTCGAAGAAGTACTAGCAGAACAATACCGAGTAATGAAATGGGGAGGTCGAGTGGTGAGTTTGGATACAACTCCACCGCCTGCTGATATTTGGCATCTCCCAGTACGGCTATATCTGCTTCACATCATCCCCATGATTGGAGGATTGATTACTGGAGACACCGAAGCTTATGAGTATCTACCCCAATCCACTCAGCGCTTTATGAAAGCAGAAGAACTTGCCGACTGTATGTTGAAGGTTGGTTTCAAGAAAGTGAAATACCGATGCTTTATGGGAGATACAATGGCCATTCATTGGGGAGTTAAATGAGCTGCTTTTCTCAAATATATACTTGAGAAATTTTTTATTTTCCAATCTTGACCGAGAAATATTTAAGTTTTATAATACACATATTAGACCAAAATAGTATTAATTTCCAGAGGAGGTTATTTATGGAACATAAAATTGTGCATGTTGAGTTGTCCGCGAAAGATCGAAAAGCATTGAGCAAGTTTTACGCGGATATGTTTGGCTGGAAAATGGAACACATAGATGATCTGAATTACACCACTTTTAAGGCGGGTGACGGGGTTGGGGGAGGATTCAACCCAGTCACTGCGGAAAATCCAGCGGGGACTGTCACAATCTATATCGAAACGGATGATGTTACTGCTTCTCTAAAGGCTATTGAGAAAGCTGGAGGTACCATCATCTCACCAGAGATGGAGATTCCCAAAACAGGTAAATTCGGGATATTCCGCGATCCGCAAGGGAACATGATCGGCTTGTTTAAGCCTTATCCCATGTGATGGGGTTCCACTGATCTGGTGTTATTACCAGTCGGATTGATCATATAAATATTTAAATAGGTCGGGAGGGGTGGTTGAAACCCGGCTTATTTTATTTAAGTAAATCCATTTAATCAAAGAGCAGGCTGGATTAATACCGGCTAAAGGTAAAGTAGATACATCCAAATTGGATGTGTGGATAAAGGAGGATTTCATCTTTTGATTGTATTAATTATTCCTACATTGTATCCTTCATGTCCATCCTGGTTATTTGTTTGATACTTCTAACCAAAACGATCATCCGAGCGAGTGTTGCGAACCTTGTGCTTAACTCCTTCCAGCCAGCCCAGACGAAATTTCTGGGGTGAATCAAACTCTGGCACATAAGGCTTTATATCCAATAAAGGTGTGCCATCCAGGACGTCCAGTTTATCCACATAGATGATATTGTCATCGATTCTGATCAACGGTACCACCGAAAGGCCAATAGGGTTGGGACGGTTAGGTGCACGCGTGGCAAACACACCATGCTGTGCAGTATCCAGGAATGGAGTAATGGTAAGTGTATATCGATGAGATTGGTGCAGGTGATAGATCAATATAATGTGTGAAAAGCCTTGCAGATCTTTGAGCCCAGGGGTAAATTCCGGAAGCAGATCAACTGTACCTGGAGCGGATGATTCACTTGATGGTTGGATGGGCATACTGATTAACTTTTGAAACGGGCTATGGATAGTGCCAATTGGAGAAAATGTAATTTCCATATGATTACCTCTATGGTAGCTATTTTATCGTGCTTAAAGTATCTTGTTCGCAGCCTTGCTCCCTATGGTAAACTCGTTCAGTATACAATGGACATAACCATCAGACATTACCAACCTTCGGACCAGATTGTGGTCTTCGAAATATCAGCTGATACGGCATTTTTCGGAGAACCGGTCGAGGCTTTCCTGGAAGATCGCCGCCTTTATAATGATGCATTTACCCGCTATTACATAGATTTCGAAACTCCTTTTGTTTGGGTAGCTGCCTCTTCACAGGATGTGATCGGTTTTTTATTGGGCTGTACTGATACCTCTCGACAAACAAAGGGATGGCGGAATTATATCCTCACCAAGGTATTGGTGAGAGCGATTTCCGGTAAATACAGGCTTGGACGGTGTACTGCTAGCTTTGCTTGGGGCATGTTGGTGGGCCTGATCAGAGGGGAGGAGCCTAAAGTGGACCTGAATATATACCCAGCTCATCTGCAAATTGATATCAAGCAGGGTTATCGTGGGATGGGGGTGGGAAGGAGGCTTATCGATGCCTACTTTGAGCAGCTCCGCCAATTGAGGGTGAATGGTGTGCATTTGCGTACCACCAGCCATAACGTCGCAGCCTGCCATTTATATAAAAATACCGGCTTTCAATTGCTTGATAACCGCCCCAACCGATTCTGGACCAAGATAATGGGATTTGAAGTGGAAAATCGGGTGTACGGATTGAAATTAAGATAATGGAATTCCACTATCTGCAGAGGAGTAAAGCATACCTGTTTTTTCGTGGGAATGACGCTCAGTTGCTTTGGAGATTTACCAATAATCTTACCTACAGTGGTTTGCGCGCTTCGACCAGGATGCGATGGTCGTGTACCTGCAAGGGTCCATGAGCGAGGATATCCTGATGGATGGCTAAAAGCTTGTCGCGGTATTTATCCACGGTAAATCCGGCTACCTGCCAGGGGATGATGCGCAGGTAGAACACCACCGCACCGATATCCGCAAACTCTGCAAGGGGGAACTCTTCCTTTACGGTGAGCAATTCGAAGCCGACATCTTTTAACTGATGGGTGATGAGCTCTTTAGTCCAGTAGGAGTATTCAAAATTGACTTTATCCTGCAACAGCTCATTCAGATGGATATCATTCTGACCTCCAACCTGTTCGGTAAGGAAATTGCCACCGGGTTTCAGCAGGCGCATTACCTCGCATTCAGAATAGGAGCCGTGACGATTAGAGATCAAATCTAGGCAGGCATCGGGAAGGGGAATGTGAGCATCGGAATAGTCCGAAATGACATGCACACCTAATGGTTCCAGACGGCACTTTGCCACGGGAATATTAGGTGGGTAACTCTCGGTCGCCCAAGTGTGTGTTGGGAAGGGTGTGAGAGTGGAAAGCAGCTCACCCCCACCAGTATCCTGATCGAGCATGGAGCAGATGCTTTGCATATGGCTGCATGCTAATGTAGGATAATCCCAAGTCGGTTCAGTGGTTTTCCAACGGTCACCGAGTAAAGAGAAGTCCCAGCCAGAGAAGGGCATGGAAAGTGCTTCGTGGATGAGGTCGTCAAAGGATTTGAGATTGGACATTGATTATTTGCCAGATTTTGTTTCGTTGGCTGGATTTCCTGGGTTACTTTACGGGACGCGGGCATACAGGCGTGAGTAAATAGTGAAGACCTCATAGATGCCCATCAGGTACTGGCGAGTCTCGTCAAAGCGGACAATTTCCACGAACAGGTCGGGGTCACCGTTGGCAAGGGAGAGCCAGGCAGCGGCGTTACCTGGTCCACCATTATAAGCAGCCAGGGCGGCATACAAATCCCCACCCAGGTTATCACGCTGATCGGCAAGATAATCCAGCCCGAGAGTCAGGTTGACATCCGGGCGAAGCAAGTCAGATTGGGAGTAATCAGCTGGCCAACCTATCCGGGAAGCGATGTCCTCACCGGTGGCTGGCATAACCTGCATCAATCCTAACGCGCCCGCGCTGGATTGAATGGATGGGTCGAACAAGCTTTCCTGCCGTAATGTGGACCATACGAAAAGCGGATCAAAGTTATAAGTTTGAGCGGCAGGCGCCACCAGATCTGGGAAGAACGTGCCAAATCGTATATGGCTGAATAGAACAGGGGCAGTTAATGTGCCAGCATCATCCAAACCAGCCAGGTCTAGGACCTGACGGGCAGACAGTATCGCCTGCCGATACATACCCAGATCAGAGAGGAAGACTGCCAGTCGGTAGGAGGTCAACGGGTCATTGATGGCTTCCTCGCGCAGGTTGTTGAATTCAGCTTCTGCCTGATCGGTTAAACCCAGGTGCCAGAATTCCTGCCCGCGAGAGAAGCGTGGATCACTGGCAAGCGGTCCTGGAACAGCCAGATCTGTGGTGGAAGGGTAATTGAACGTGGTAAGCATCCACAGCTCAGCCTGGTGCAGTTCGGATTGATGGTCGATGCCCAGGTCAATCATCCTGGGAGGGCTGAAAGGTGGGAGGTTATTCAGCATGTCACGTGAACGCTCGGAGTAATATCCGGTCGGATCGATGGAGGTAGCTTGCTGCCAAGTTGCCTGTGCGGATGTGGTATCCCTTTGCATAGCCTGAGCTTTGCCGACCCAGAAATAAGCGCCAGCGCGTTCAACGGGTGTGGTGGCGATGCCCTGTGCCTGCCAGAAAACAGTTTGTGCGGAGGGATAGTCTGTCAGGCGGTAATGGCAGATACCAGCGAGAAATAACGCGCGGTAGACATTCTCCGAATTTGGGTATTCGACAGGAATACGCTGCCAGAGCTGAGCCGCGTCTGCTAATCGGTCGTCACGCTCTGCAACCCGAGCTGCATCGAAAAGGAACTCAGCGGCACGCGGGTGGGTGGGAGCAGCCGCCACAAAATCCAGCAGTGTCTTTTCCCCAGCCGCAAAATCTCCCTGATACGCCCATTGCGTATAGGCCTTCTGTTCCCAGGCTGAGTCCCAGTAGGGATTGGTCTGATCGCCCTGGATAACCATATCCCACATGGAGATAGCAGAGGGCAGGTCATCCTGGTTGCGCAAGATGAGACCCTTGTAATAAAGGGCCGTGGAAGAGTCGGACGGGCTGAGGGAAAGGTAGCGGTCAAATGCGATGAAGGCGACACCATACTGCCCTGCATAATAATCCACCAGGCCTCGTTGGAGCTCACTTACAGGGTAGCCGGAATTGACAAGCTCAATCAACCCAAGGAAGGAATAATAAGCTTGTGGATAGGAAAAGACGGCATCTACATATGCTGTAGTAGCCTGGTCCAACTGACCTAAGGCGGTATACATTTGGCCGCGGGCATAATCCACCTGAGCCTTGATAGAATCCGAATTCGTACGGTTGAAGATATCGTCATAGACTACAAAGGCGGTGACATAATCACCGAGGATGACATAGGTTTGGGCAAGCTTTAGCTCAAGGGAGAAATTGGTTGGTAGTCGAGGTGATTGAAGCGCGGTGATATAGGCAGCCAGGGCACCACTATGATCATCATTAGCAGCCAAGGCATCTCCGCGCCGCTCGTTAATGAAAGCGTCCAAGACCCCAGGGCGAATGGTGAGATAGCCGGCAAATGCATCCGCGGCTTCGGTGAATCGATCCAGCTGCATGTAAGTCTCACCGAGGAAGTAGTAGGCATCAGCTGCCTGGGATGAGCCGGGGTAGCCATCAGTGACTGCGCGGAACTCGTTCAGAGCATTGGGATATTCGCCGGTGAGGTAATGGACGCGCCCTAAACCTAGCAATGTGGCGGCCTGAATAGCAGGGTCGCCAGATGTATCGCGAGAAGCAATATATTCGGATACGGCAGTATCATAATCACCATTAAAAAGGGCATGGTCGGCACTGGCGACACGCACCTCAGGTGCTGGAGTGGGGGTGGAAGTGGGGATGGGAGTAGGAGTGCTGGTTGCGGTAGCGGTGGGCGTGGGTGTAAAGGTCGGAACTGGCGTGGATGTGGGAGTGGGGGTGACCGGAGCCAACCCAGGAAAGGTGCAAGCCTGGATGAGAAATACCAGGGCTAATATGGTAAAGAGCAACTTCTTCATGGAAAGGACTATACACGGGAGGAGGTGAGGTGTCAAGGAGGTGATACAGGTTAGCAATCAGCATCCGGCAAAAGCAGTGAAACCTCTAAGACACTGCAGGAGCGTAACGGATCGGGAAAAGCATCTTGTGATCTCGAACTAAGTCTCTGGATGCCAATGCGCCAGAAAAGAAAGATTACCGCAATGGGCAGTAAGATGCGCTAGCAGGTGAGTAGAGTGGTGCGCAAAGTGGTGCGCAAAGTAGTGCGCAAAGGATGCTAACTCCCGAGCCCTCCAGCACAAACCCCACACAGGTGGGCTGGAAAACATATTGGGCAGATAGGAAAGGGATTCGACGCGGGATATCGCTCCTAAAAAATCAGTCTTGCATCCCCTCACATCGCTCGGGGCAGGCGCTCACAAAGAGCGGTCTCCAACGCTCATAAAAAAACATTTGCGTTGCTGCGGGTAAAGTGCACCCTTGATACTGCGGGCAAATCCGCTTGCTTTGCTACGTTTGCAATCGTTTGCCCTTGAAAACGAAGAAGGAACGAAGGCATTTTGGTGGTGTGATGGCAGGTGAACAGGCAGGCCAGGAAGTTGGAAGGAATAGGTAGCCATGATGCTACCATTATAGCACAAATGTTCTAATCCACAAGGGGTTTACGGAAAACCACCGATAATTTAAGATTTCTCATATTGGTAAGCTGTGGATCACTTTAACGGATAAGAGGATAAAACCAATCAGTCCACTAAGGTGGGATAGATGATGGAGTCTGAGATTACGAATTCTAGTCCACCAGATTTTTTATTGATTTAGATAGATGGCATGTTTACAGGGTGGAGTTCGTCCTGTATAATGACCTAGCTAAATAAGAGCGTAGATTGGAGAGATGAAATGAAAGCTAAAATCCTCGACCCTCAAGTTAAGGTCTACAGCAGCATGGATGAAAATGCTGTATCACTCGCAACCCTCCCGGAAGGGAGCGAGATAGAGTTTGGAGCCGCCAAAAGGAAAGCAGGTAAGGTGTGGGTGCCAATAACGCTGTCCACTGGACAACAAGCTTACATCCCAGCAGAGACGCACATCTTCGTCATGCGGGAGGGCTCATTGTTGCAGAATAATGTAGATTTACACTCTGAACCATCGAGTGGGTCGCTTATCAAACAGCAACTGGCACGTAATTCGAAGCTGTATATTCTGCAGGTGGTTAAGGGGGATGGACAGGACTGGGTAAAAGTGAGGGATGCAACTGGAAATGAGGGGTATATATCTGGGGATACCCGCATCCGAGTGCTACAGCAGAAAACCAAGGCGATGGGACGAAAGAATATGCTCTCTGGGGCGATGTGGCTTATCGCAGGTGCGGTGATCACTTTTTCTGGTAGTGCCGCAGGATCAAGTAGTGGGTTCAATCTGCTTGGTTATGGTGCGATCCTTTTTGGGGCAGTCATGCTTATTTCTGGAGTGGTCCAGTTTGTGACCGCCCCATCTTGAATTATGCGTATTTCACCTTCTATTAGCTTCGCAGGAGGGAGATGAACGGATGGAACCCATATTGACGAGATGTGGTTATCGCTGTGACCTGTGCCTGGCGTACAAACAGAATGTCGAAAAACAGCCTTCAGATAGGCAGAAATTAAGCGACGGGTGGTTTACTTACTTCGGCTTTCGCATAGAACCTCTAAATATCATATGCGATGGTTGCATGGCGGATCATCCAAGATTAATCGACCAGAGCTGCCCGGTCAGACCATGTGTCATCGAAAAAGGGTTGGACAACTGTTCATTCTGTGACGAGTATGGATGTGGAAAACTAAAAGAGCGCATTGTGGTGTACGAAGAAGTAAGGCAGAGAATAGGCAAGGAACTCCCGGAAGAGGATTACCTCTGTTTCATCCAGCCTTATGAGAACAAGCGAAGACTTGATACATACCGGGCGACAGGTGTGATCATCAAGTAGATGCATCGAGCCAGGCCTCAAGGTGAGCTCCTGGAGCATATAATGTTTTGCATATACTATTTTTAACCAAGGGAGTAACGCCTGTGTTGACTTCTGGATAAATTGGACTAAAATTATCATATAGGCAGGAAGCTTATTGATTTGTATCTATAACACATGAAATGTGAAAATTCTTATTCTTGAAGGGAAATGATCTAGAAGGATAAGGATAGAATATTTTTCTTGGAATAGACCAATCCTAGCCGGGAAAAGACGGAGTGCCTGTGAAGTGATGAACTCTTTGATTTATCTTTGCCAACCAGTCGCTGAAATTGACCAGGCTGACACATCCAGGATCCATTACTGTAAAACGACAAGACCAAGGGGACAGCTAAATTTCCACTCGAGAGCCAGTCACTTCACAATATATTTTGGTGGAGGCGGTACGAACCTTATGCGACTTGCATAATGCCTTTTTCAAAAGGAGGTGATGCGTTGATCAGCTTGGGTTGACATCAGCGAATATCAAACCTTACGGGAAATCCAACAAGCGAAATAAATAGGAGGAATCTTATGTTGCAGGTTAGATCAATTTGCATACGGCTGGTAATGGTGCTTATGGTTGCGTTGATGGCGAGTGCCACCAGCCCGGTAGCCGCCATGGCGACACCGGACTTCGGCTCGAACGTGATCATCTTCGATCCCAGCATGGCGACGAGTGCTATACAGGCAGCCGTCGACGCCATCGCCAGCCAGCAGGTAGATAACGAGATGGGCACGCAGCGTTACGCATTGCTGTTCATGCCTGGCACTTACGGCAGCGCTGCCAATCCGCTCGTCTTCCAAGTGGGCTACTACACCGAGGTGGCCGGCCTGGGTGCATCACCGACCGACGTCACCATCAACGGCCACATCGATGTGTACAACCGGTGCTTAACCCCCGACAACTGCATCGCGCTGGTTAACTTCTGGCGCTCGCTGTCGAACCTGACAATCAACGTCATGGGTCTGGACGGCTGCCGGGCTTCGGGCAACTTCTGGGCGGTCTCACAAGCGGCACCGATGAGGCGAGTTAATATTACTGGCGGTAATCTCACCCTCATGGACTACTGTACTGCTGGTCCCCAGTATGCAAGCGGTGGTTTCATTGCCGACTCCCAGACTGGGTTTATCATCAACGGGTCGCAGCAGCAGTTCATTGTACGAGATAGCAGCATCGGTGGATGGTCCAATGGCGTGTGGAACCAGGTCTTCTCCGGCGTCGTAGGTGCCCCGCCGCAGTCGTTCTCAAGTACGCCGTACAACCCCCCACCGTACACCACGCTGGCGACGAGTCCGATTACGATGGAGAGGCCGTTCCTGTATGTAAACTCGTCCGGCAACTACAATGTGTTCGTACCGGCTCTTCGTCATGATTCTATCGGCACCACCTGGGGCAATGGGCCAGCCGCTGGCTCGTCCATCCCAATCCAGCAGTTCTTCGTGGCTAAGCCCACCGACAGCGTAAAGGCGATCAACGTTGCGCTCGCAAGCGGTAAAAACCTGCTCTTCACACCCGGTGTGTATTCCCTGGATCGAACGATCCAGGTCATTCGCCCTGACACTGTGGTGCTGGGATTGGGCTTCCCAACACTAGTGCCAACCAACGGGATCGTGGCGATGAAGATCGCCGATGTGAAAGGCGTGAAACTCGCCGGGTTGTTGTTCGATGCGGGAACTGTGAACTCCCCGGTGTTGCTTCAGGTGGGCACTCAGCATGCAATGAAAAGCCCAGCCCGAGAGTATAACAATTGGAGTGACCCGGCTGACCCGACCTCGCTGCATGACATTTTCTTCCGTATCGGTGGCGCAACCCCGGGTAGGGCCACGACCAGCCTAGTTGTGAACAGTGATAATGTCCTGATGGACGACATCTGGGTCTGGCGGGCTGATCACGGCAATGGAGTGGGCTGGACCTCCAACACCGCTGACACCGGTGTGATCGTCAATGGCGACAACGTCACAGCCTACGGTTTATTTGTCGAGCACTTCCAGAAGTACGAAGTTATATGGAACGGAGAGAACGGCAGGACCATCTTCTTCCAGAATGAGATGCCGTATGACCCGCCCACACAGGCAGATTGGATGCATGACGGCGTCAACGGCTACGCGGCTTACAAAGTAGCTGACTCGGTCACAACGCATGAGGCGTGGGGCATGGGTAGTTACTGCTTCTTCAACGTTGGCCCGTCAATTACCTCCGCACGTGGCTTCGAAGTCCCGAATACACCACGGTGAAGCTGCATGACATTTTGACCGTCTTTCTCAACGGTAATGGCGGCATCGACCATGTAGTCAACGACACCGGTGCTGCAGTGAATTCGACAAATCAAGTAACGAACGTGGTCAGCTATCCGTGAGCCAAGCTATCACCAGGCTGACCACCTGAAAGTAGGAACAGGCGGGTCGGGGAGTTCTCCCTGACCCGCCTTTAAAGTTCATCGCGACCGGCAATCACAGGCATGATTATTAGGATTAGTTACTTGTTTAGTCTAATCACTTATGATAAAATCTAGCGCACACAAAACCTTTTAGATCGAGTAAACATCATAGTTTACAAAGTTAGTCTCTAAGCGGTGTTTTGAGTACTCAAGGGCGCGTAGCTCAGTTGGTTAGAGCGCACGGTTCACATCCGTGAGGTTCGGAGGTTCGAGCCCTCTCGCGCCCACAGATTAGCAGTTAGTAATTTCGAGAAAATCGCTCGATACAGGTTTGCAAATAAGGATAGCCCGCTTCATATCGAAGTGAGGCTATCTTTTTTATGTCGCAGGGATTCAAGAGCTTTTTCAGCTGCCCATGGGACAGCCACTGCAGGCTCAACCTCTTCTAAAGCCTCGAAGACCTTTTCCTCAGCCTCGTTTAATTTTCCTGCATCTTTCATGACGTGCAAGATATGGTGGGCACTCTGCCTGAGCCATAATAAATCGAAGTCGTGCATGAGAGCTGCAAGGAGTGGAGGAATGGCGTCTCGTCGCAATGCAATCAATGCATCTGCAGCTGCCCAGCGGATACCAGGGTTATCATCTTTCAACTGTTCTACCAAGACATGAACAGCAGCTGGGTCTTGGATCCCATCCAAGACTTTGATGACCTGCCATCGAAGCTGTGAGTCAGCGTGTGATAGTGTATGAATAAGATCGGTGACAGCTGGTGCTCCGATGCAGATCAAAACCTCACGCGCTTGCATACGGACAAATCCATCCGAGTGCCTTAATTGTTTGATCAAGGAAGGTATGGCTTTATCCGGAAGATCATCCGTACAATCAGTGATTTTATTGATCTGGGATATGACCGGACTGTTCATTTTATAATCCTCCTCGCACCAGCCTCGTAATGACAGGATGAACCCTTTACACAGGTATCATCCATTGGTTAACGTTTCATGGTGGAGTGATTCATCAAAATATATTAATCCAAAACGTTTTGGAGGTCAACTTAACTTTGGATTAAGAGAAATCTTCGCAGTTTTACAAGGGATTTTTTCTTAATAAGGGAGAGGGATTTTGGATATCGCATTGCCCATTTAAATTTCTCTGCCCCTCTGCTACAGGCGATAAAGCAAATATAGTAATTACTCACCGCTTCAGCTCCAATAATTCCTAATTTGCATGCCGATGATGGCAGAATTATTGCTATAGAGTTCTTGATGAATTGAAAAAAATAATCAAATACGTTCAAATCAGGATATCCAGTAACCATCCACGAATAAAGTGCGTGAGGAACCCATGCTCTAATATGAATACTGGAATCACCCTCACCCTAGCCCTCTCCCTAAAAGGGAGAGGGGAATGACGTATGGGTGAGTAGTCACGCATATATATACCGCTCATATGTTCTCAGTGAATGGAATAATCACTACCAGGTTAATAAATACTTGCAAGGGATTCTATGAATCGTATTATTTGAATTTCCGAGGAAAGAATAACCCATTTTGAGGGGATGATGGTATTGGAAAGATACCTTCCTGTGTGGAGCGGACGTCCTGGATGGATAGAAATGCATGCGGATGGGTTTGGTGAATGATAGATACCACATCTTCTAAATTCCGGCGAGGGAAGATAGTATAGATCAGTTTGACCATTCCATTTGCACCCTGACCATCCACACAGGTGACACCATATCCAGCCGAGTGCAAGTTATTGGTCAACGTACTGGCATTATCCTGCACAATGGTAAGAATGACTTGAGTGCCAATCGCTAAACGCCCTTCGATATACATTCCAACGAAGGCACCTGAAGCAAAACCTGCCGCATACGCCAGATAGGCCAGGATATTATGAGCGTGGCTGACAATTTGGGAAACAATCGAGATCCAAATGAATACTTCGACAAAACCAAGCAAGGGTGCCAGATTCCGTTTACCACACGAGATAAAGATAATACGCAGGGTACCCAAAGTAACGTCTGTCACACGCGCGAAGAAAACCAACACTGGCAATAAAACCCACACATAGAGCGATAAATCCAGGAAACTCATGCTTGACCTCCTTTGATGGTGGAGTGGCGGAAACGCAGAATGGGTTGGATCACCACATGCCGTTCAGGCAGGGTATCCCGGTTAATCTCAGCCAGAAGCATGCGAACCAATAAGTGGGCAATCTCCGGAACAGGCTGATCTACCGTGGTCAACGGGGGCTGGGAGTAGAGGGAATCCAGCACATCCAATGAGCGTTCCAATGTGACGAATGGGACTTGTTCTTCAGCCAGGTAGCAGAGGCGCCAATCGGACTGCCTGAGGCGATTAAGCACAAAGCCATCTACGCGTCGTTCACACACCCATCGTTGGTAAACCTGCTGCTCAACAACTCCACTAGAGGGGGCGGAGGAGACGAGTAAGTCATAGCTGTTTTGGGCAGCTTCATCGGCCAGGGCGGAGATGAATTCAGCAAAAAAAGGATCAGAGAAGCGGGCGGAACCGGAAGGTAAAATATATCCGATAGTATCGGTGCGTTTACGCCTGAGCTGGCGGGTAGCCCGGTTGGGTAGATACCCGAGCTCGCGGGCAGCTTGACGGACACGCTGGCGGGTTGCTTCTGAAACATCGGAATAGCCATCCAGAGCTCGAGAGACGGTGGTGATGGAAAGGTCGAGGTGTTTGGCGACGTCACGAATGGTGACAGGCATCATCCTACCAGGTTCCTGCATTCATTATTGGCTCTATTTAACAAAGACATCCCAACGAAATGCAGGTTATACATCTACAGATTCCGGATTCAATTAATCAGTTTCTGCCGTTCCATCTGAGGCGAGTAATAAACCCTTGACCGAATCGATGGTCTCACGTTCACATAAGGTGGTGACAATATCACCATTATGCAGCAGGGTGTCTCCACGCGGAATGATAATCTCATCTCCCCGTTGAACAGAGACAAGAACCGCTGTGCGTGGAATACCCAGCTCGGCGATGGTTTTCCCAATAGCTTGAGAACCATCGGGGATGGTAACTTCCAGAAATTGGGTACGGGTTGTGACTTCATCAGGCAGGGAAGGAGGACCTTCGCTCAACTGGGCATCAACGTCTGTAGATAATTGCTCGAAAACTTCATCCGAGATGACACCATCCCGGCGTAGGTCAAGCAGGGAGGAGCGTTGAGCACGCAGCATCTCACGCCAACCCGTATCCAGCTCTTCGGCTTCCAAAGCTGGGTCGGCGAGTAACAAGTTCCGCACTTTATCAGCCAGAGGGGAAGCCTGTTGGGTGATATATTGTTTGAGCCTTTCTGACGTATGGCTGGATAGCAAACCGTCGATATGCATGCGATCAAGTCGAGTATCGGCATTACGCAAGGCGGTGAGGCGGGCGTGCTGTCGCTCATACTCAAGCTGAGCTTCGGAACGGGTGATTATCTTCAGCCAACGGATGAGGGGTGCCATGGTAGTACTCTGTACCAGTAATGTGAACAAGACCACCCCAAAGGCCATTACCTGCAGTAAGTCACGCTCAGCACCCAATGAGACGGGCAGACTGAGAACCAGTGCCAGGCTGATAGCACCGCGCAGGTTACCCCAATTGAGGATATGCTGCCAGCGGAGGGGTATAGGCTCAGAAACCCGATTGACCAGCCAGCTTAAACCATAGACAACGATGAAACGGGCGATAAATACCGCCAGAATCGCCCACAAAATGGGCTGCCAGGAGGCAATTATGGCAGTAATATTGACCTGTAACCCCAATAAAAGGAATATCAGAGAGTTAGCAAGAAAGGCTACATACTCCCAGAAGTTAAATATAACAATGCGGCTGGTGGGACTCATACCCTGTGCGCTTATGTTGCCATTTACAAGTCCGGCTGCAACGACTGCCAGAACACCACTAACGCCAAGCTTTTCCGCCAGAAGATAGGAACCGAATGCCAGAACCGTGGTCAGGGTGGTTTCAATCAGGTAATTATCAACGCGTGAAATCAGCTGCGAAATCAGCCAGCCAAGCACCAGACCAACGATGATTCCTCCAATAGAGATGCGGAAGAATCCAGCAATGCTATCGATCAGGCTGAACTTACTGGTGAGAGAAATTGCGAGCATCAGATTAAATAATACGATGGCAGTGCCATCATTGAACAGGCTTTCGCCTTCAATAAGCACCGACAGGCGTTTGGGAACACCCAGCGTGCGGAATAAAGCCACTACTGAAACCGGATCGGTGGCGGCGATCAAAGAGCCAAAGATCAGGGCGATGGGCAGGCTCAGCTTGATACCGAAGACCAGCATTCCTCCGACAATGAAGGCGGTCAGGATAACGCCTGGAACAGCCAGGAGAAGGATGGCGGGTAAATTACGGCGTAATTCCAACAAGTTCAGATGAAAGGCAGCTTCGAACACCAGGGGCGGGACGAATAATGCCAGGATAAGCTCAGGAGTGAGCTCGAATTTTAACGAAGATTGGAAGGTGATCAGCAGACCAACAATGACCAATGCGACGGTGTAGGGAATGCGCAACCGGCGTACCCCAATGGCGACGATGGAAACGATCAATAAAAGTCCTATGATCAGTGTTTCGGTGGATAAGAACTGGTCCATGATATTTCAGAGAATCATCATTAATCTTATTATCCGTCAAATATTCATTTATTATGGCCCTTCTCATGATACTCCAAAACGTTTTGGTGGGCAAGCGGGATAGAGTAAGTATTGATACTGCGATGGATGAATATGCTAATAGTTTAATGGAAAAGTCGACTACATTTTGATGTAGTCGAGGAATGATATAATCCCACTCAGGAGGGTCCAACCATGAGCTATGCCAATGAATTTCGCATAAAACCAGGCAACAAGGTTAACCTGGCAAAGATCGACGCTGATTATCACGGTGGTTATGACAATGAAGAGGCAGTGTCTGCGGAGATGGAGAAATACAGCCAACGCCTGACTGAGCTGCAAGCCTTGATGTACGCTGAGAATAAACATGCCTTGCTGATCGTGCTGCAGGCAATGGATGGGGGCGGCAAAGATGGGACGATCCACCATGTGATGGAAGCCTTGAACCCGCAAGGCTGCTCGGTAGCGAGCTTTAAAGTACCGACCGCTGAAGAGCTGGCGCACGATTACCTGTGGCGCATCCATAAAATGACACCCGGAAAGGGACACATCACAGTATTCAACCGCTCGCATTATGAAGATGTACTGGTGGTGCGGGTGCATAACCTGGTGTCCAAAGAAATATGGTCAAAACGCTACAACGAGATCAATGAGTTCGAACGTGAGCTGGCAAATAGCGGGACGACCATGGTTAAGTTTTTCCTGCACATCGATAAAGAAGAACAGCTCAAACGTTTCAGAGACCGCCTGGATGAGCCTGATAAGCAGTGGAAGATCAGCGATTCTGATTATACTGAACGTGAATACTGGGACGACTATCAGCAAGCCTATATGGATGCGCTCAGCAAGTGCAGCTTCAACTATGCCCCATGGTATGTCATCCCTGCCAACCACAAGTGGTTCCGCGACCTGGCAGTGTCACAAATCCTGGTGGAGACGATGGAAGGTTTGAAGATGAAATATCCCGAGCCATGCGTGGACCTGGTGGCGATCAAACAAAGGTATCATGCCGAAGTGGCTGAAGAGGCAGGTCTGCCATGCGGTGGAGCTCATGGCAGAAGATAGAACCACCGAAAGAGAAAAAAGGTAAGAAAAAGGGGAAGAAGAAGAAAAAGAAAAAGTAGGAAGCATTAAAATCACCACAAAAGGCGCAGAGGACACGAAGAAAAGCAACTACCTTAAAGAATAAGGTAAATCCAGCTCCCTAGCTTATTAAGAGTGAAGTGAAGGGGTTACCTGGCTTTTTGCTTTTTCAACCAGATTGGGTAACCGAAGAAGAGCAGACCAGCATAAAAGAACCACTGCAAGGCGAACCCGATGTGAGCTCCCGGGTCGAGATCAGGCTGTTCCATCAAGCGATAAGGCAGAGACTCAAGGTCGCTACCAGGAGCTTGCTGGATATAAACATTAAGGATAGGGTAGGGTAATTGGTCCTGCAGCCGGGTCAGGTTGACGAAATTCCAGAAATCCAGCCGCGTCTGGCCAGGAGAGAGGGTTGGGTCGATCAAAGCACTACCCATCTCCCCCTTTTCCATCGATAGACGAATGATGCCTTTCAAGCTAACCGTTCCCAGGTTCATCGAATTGCCGCCAGGAATTGGGCGTGTTGTATTCAAGAGGAATCCAACCACGTTCCACCAACACTGCCTGTCCATCTGTCAGGATGAGAGGGGTAATCAGGGCAATACCTGGGATCGGTTCCCGACATGCGGCTGCCTGACCTGATTACGTAATGCCACCTGGTGATTGAAATCATACACTCCCAGTGGCGGTAACCTGCCGGTACTCCATGGTTTCCAGGTTAGATGGGAGTGGGCGCTGGTTCAGGTCAAGCACCGGCATGGCTTGCATTTCCTGGATATGGCTGATAGCTGCCTGGCGCTGGGCATTTCGGTCAAGCTGCCAGATGCCCAACCGGATGGCAACACCAATCCCTGCAAGCACGATCAGAGTAGTCCACCACCAGCGACGGGAGAACATCAGCGGAACATATCTGCACCAATAAGATCAAACCTTCCAAATTGCATCAGGTTGGGGAGTGTTAGCTTTGGGTTTCAATGGTTTCACCACCAGGCTGTAAACACCAAGCAGGACACCCAAAGGAAGACCGGCCAAGCAGAGAAGCTTCCAGGCGCATCCAGAAGGTGAGTGCCTGCTGTACCTCGATGCCGTAATATTTGGTGGGTTGGAAGGAGCAGGTGTAGCTCAGGCTGCCGACCTGGTCTAGCTTCATGCTGGCGGACGAACCCGGTGGAATGACCAATGGTCCCAGGGTTTGGGTGACTGAATCCTCATTTTTCACCTGCAAGGTATCGCCCACCACGAATATCTGTCCGGCAGGTAACACGCTTTGTCCCTGGGCAACTTTTGCGGCAGTACCTGCTGGGATGACCAGGAGGATAGTTTTTGGGTCACGGCTGGTGGTATCTCCCTGCAAGCGGAATGTCACCTCGCTGAAGATTGCAGCAGCAATCACACCGATTACCAAAAAGAAAAGCATCCGCAAGATGAGGTCTTTTCGAAGGCTCATTTTCCACGTATCAAGTTTTGCAGATCAGAGGTGATGCCATCAGCGTTTGCGAGCAGTGGATAAGTGGCAATCAGAGTTCCCTTGTGGATCGATCAGGTAGAGATAGGACGAATGCGTCTCACCATTATCCAAAACGGTGACCCCATAGGCTGACCAGACGGGTTGAAGGATTAGCCTGGGAGGAGTCAAGCCGATGAAAGATGGGTCGAAATGGCTTAAGAATGTCCCGAGAGCCTCGGGAGTATCGCGGGCTGGATCAGTGGAGATCATGATGACCTGGGTCTGATCTGCCAGTGATCCAAGGCGTGTCATGCATCTGCTTGAGAAAACCCATCGTCAGCGGGCACTCGGAGGTGCAGTTGGTGATAACCGAAAAAAATCAGCACATACTTACCACGAAAATCTGAAAGGTGAACCGTGGCACCTGTCTGGCTGGTGAGTGAAAAATCGGCCGCAGGTTGGGCTGGGGAGATCAGCGAGCCATGAAATGTGGGGTGAGCTGATTTATACCAGGTATATCCCAAGCGCAGAAAGCACAACCACCAGCCAGGAGCAGCATGGCAATGATGAGATATTTCCGGTTCATCATCACCCTATTGGTAGATACATCTCTATCAGTATCTTATTTCGCCAGCGTGCCAATCAGATAAAGAGCCGGGTAGAAGAAGAACCAAACCACATCCACGAAATGCCAGTAAACCACCGAAGCTTCAACTGCCCAATGCTTTTCAGCAGAATAAAGACCACGCAAGCCATTGCGCAAGACGATTGCCAGGAAGATCACCCCGGTGAACACATGGAAGGCATGGAAACCGGTCATGACGTAGAAAACCGCACCAGCCAGGTTGGTCTCTGGACCAAAAGGTGCCAGGCGCCATTCCACACCCAAGCACACCCACCAGGAACAGGATACCCAGGCTCAAGGTGATGGTGATGCTGCGGATGAATTGCTTGCGGTCACCGTATTCCATGGAGACCTCAGCGCGATTGGCGAAGAATGAAGAAATGAGCAGCACGATGGTGACAACCAACCCCAACACCTGGATCAGCTCTGGGCGGGTGAGTCCAAGCAGGTTGATGCGTGAGATCATCAAACCACCAAAGATGAACGAATCGGAGATCAGGAACAGCCAAAGTCCGATGCGATTGGTTGCCAGCTTGTAGGCAAATGATTCGCGATCGACATCTGTATCAGCTTCGAAAGAGGCGATAGATATGCATGTAGTAATAAAATACCAGCCCGGCTTTTATGATGGGAATGATGGCGAGCACCTGCCAGATATTGATGGTCAGTGCGATGGCGAATTCAACCGCGGTCAGAACTGCCAGTGCTCCCAGGACGAGCAAACCAAGCTGTAAAACGGAGGATTTGGATGGATGTTCCATATCACTCCTCCTCCTTGAATTTCACGTACACTGATCCGGGCAGCCCATAATCGTATGGCTCACCGACCACTTCGAAGGGTTTGTCGTAATTGTGAATTGGCATGGGAGAAGGCACCTGCCACTCGGGAGAGCGCGAATTCCAGATATTGCCGGTGGCAATCTCACCATTGCGCATGCTCCAGAAAGCATTGATGATGAAGACCAGTACCCCCAGGGCGATGAGAAAACCAGCCACCGTCATCACACGATGGTCATCGGTGACATTCAAGGGTGGGGTCATAATCTGCGATGCGGCGGCGCATCCCGAGAATGCCGGTACGCATCATCACTGATCGAAAGGACGATGAAAGCGGGTGCCATCAACCAGAAATGGATCTTGCCGAGGGTCTCATTCAAACGCCTGCCAGTCATCTTTGGGAACCAGAAATAAATGGCGGCAAAGAATGGAAAAACATATCCGCCGAACATCGTATCGTGGAAATGACCGACGATGAAATAAGTATCCGTCAGGTGCAGGTCTGTGGCGATGGTGGCATTGGGAGGACCGGTCAGACCTCCAAGCAGGAACACCACGATACCCGCCAGGACGAAGAGCATGGGGACCGGGAAGATGATCTTGCCACGCCACAAGGTGCCCAGCCAGGAGAAGAACTTCACCCCGGTGGGTACTGCCACCAACAGGGTGCTGTACATGAATGGCACGCGTAAATACTCGGCCATGCCGGAGGCGAACATATGGTGCCCCCATACCAGAAAGCCGATCAGTGCAATGCCAAACGATGAGATGGCGACCCATTTATAACCATACAGGGGTTTACGTGCAAAAACCGGCAACAGCTCGCTGATGATTCCCAAGCCAGGCAGGACAAAGACATACACTGCCGGATGGGAATAAAACCAGAACAGGTGCTGGAACAGGATGGGGTTACCGCCTTTGGCTGGGTCGAAAAAGCCCATCCCGAACAAGACGCTGGAACATCACCATCTGGAAGGATAAACCGATCAATTGGGTGGCTGTCAGGCTGATGAGGGAGGTGGCAAGCGAGCCCCATACGAAGATGGGCAGGCGAAAACCGGTCATCCCTCTGGCGCGCATGCGGATAGCGGTGGCGATGACGTTGAGCGAGCTTAAGACGGTTCCCATGCCAGCCAGGGATACACCCAGGAAGAACATCTGGATCCCGATGGGGGCGCGGGCAGAGAGTGGTGGGTAACCGGTCCAACCGGTATCAAAACCGCCCAGTGCCATGCTGGAGAGCAGGATGATGCTGGCAGGAACTGCCAGCCAAAAGCTGAAGGCATTCAAGCGGGGGAAAGCCATATCACGCGCCCCGATCATCATCGGGATGAGATAGTTCATGAATGCGGCGACACCAACCAGGATACCGATGATCATCACCATACCATGCAGAGACATCAAGGTGTTGTATTCCATCAGGGTGAGGAATTGCATGCCCGGTGTTTGCCAGCTCGGAGCGAAAGATCATGGCAAATGAGCCACCCACGACCATGAGAACCAGTGACAGGACCAGGTATTGAATTCCAATCACCTTATGATCGAGCGAGACGCCAAAATAACGCATTCGTCCCCAGCCTGATTCATCCGGCTCATGAACTTCTTTCCCGGCAGCCACTTTGATCCAGTCATCCACTGCCCCGATGCCGTAAACGAAGAATAAAGCACCCAACAAGTGCTCCAAAAACGAACGGCTGATTCGGCTTTCCAGGCAGGTAAATCCAGCAAGAGAGCGGATACCGGTGAGGATCCCAATACCAATGGCTGTCCCCAGGATCTGCCAGAGCATATCCACGTATCAACCCGATGGAATAGAGTTTCCTCATAATACCTCCCCTACTTCAAGGTCTTGATATATGCCACCAGCGATTCAACCATGGTCTGGTCCAACACAGTGGAAAAATCAGGCATCACGTTCGCAGGGAAACCTGCAGACCACCTGAATGTTGGGGTTAATAATGGAGGTTTTCAGGTAATCATCATCTGCTGTACACTGTGGTTCCATCCGATAACGTCACATTCGATTCATATAAGTGCAACCAGGTGGGTCCGGTTTTGGCAGAGCCATCCGTGGAATGGCAGTTCGTACAACCATACGATGTTGCAAGCTGCTGCCCGCGCAGCTCTGGACTGGGTGGGGCAGCAGATTGTTGTTGAGCAGATCCACTTGTCGAAATCTGCCTGTGAGACAACCGTGAACCATGCCCTTCCATATAGGCATGCCTTAACCCACATAGCTCGGAGCAGCGCACTTTATAATCACCGATCAGGGTAGGGGTGACGCGCAGCTCGAGCGTCCGCCCAGGGACAATGTCCTGCTTCACCCGAAACTCAGGTACCCAAAATGAATGGATCACATCCACGGAGGTCATCTGCAGGTCAATCTGCTGTTGACCGGCAGGTACAGATCGGTGCTGGTGACGCCATAATCAGGATAAGCGTACTGCCAGTACCACTGACCAGCGGTCACCTTCACCTGCAGTGCGGTTGGGTCAATCACCCGGATGGCTCCCAGGGTTTTTGCGCCAGCATAAGCCAGAACGAGAACAGCCATGAGGGGGATGGCAGTCCAGGTAATTTCGAGCGTAGAATTTCCGGTTAAGTAAGCTCCATCACCTGTCTCACCTTTCCTGCGATGGAAGACAGATCAGGCTGTAAATCAGGGTGACCATGATCAACGAAAAGAGAAAAGATATTATCCATAAATGGACATGGAAAAGCTGGTCAATCGCCACCGATTGAGCGCTGGCTTCAATCGGGAATAAGCCAATGCTTATCAACCAGGTGTGGATTAGGAAAGTGCTGACAATAACCAAAATGAAGATGATCACATAACGTTTCATGTGCAGTTCCTTTTGGTAAGGTCACTCTCCAACGAGAGTAGTCCTTGATGATGGAATCCAAGTGTATGATAGTTCATTTAAGACTCCATCCAGATGAGTAATAGATTAGATACGATAATAGTATATCATGAGAGAAATTGATTGGTCTCTCATTTATAGTCCTCTTGATGTATAATTTTTTCAGCGGGTAGATCTCCACAAGCCATCCAAATTGCTGGGAAAGAGGCATGCTTATGAAGAACCCCCGGAGTATCATTCTTGTCATTTTGGGTGCACTGCGCTTGCTGGTCGTGCAGGCTGGCGCCTGCGCAGAAGATGCACCACCACCTCAGGATGATATCATCCGTGGGGCACAGCTGTACGATAAATGGTACGCGGTTTTGGGGGTGGACCCACCAGCGGGGAATATGCCAATTTGGAGCCGCCAGACCACTAATACACGGTCCGGTGCAGATACGTGGCGCTGCAGTGAATGTCATGGATGGGATTACCGTGGCTCGCAGGGGGAATATCAGGCTGGTTCACATTACACGGGATTTCCGAGACTTATTGACGCTGGTGCAAGGATTGACGGTTGAGGATATCGTCTGTCACCTTAAAGGCAACCTCGACCCTGCACATAATTTTTCTACCTATCTGGATGACACTTCCTTAACCCAGCTGGCGGATTTCTTGAAATTTGGCATCATCGATGATCGCAACTATATCGATCCAATCTCCTTACGAGTGATTGAGCCAGACTTACTCCCATGGACAGCAGCTTGTATCAATCCACCTGCCTGACCTGCCATGGGGAGGATGGCAAAAAAATTGTATTTCGGATCGAGGGGATCGATGAATATCTGGGAAGTATTGCCAACCGTGACCCATGGCGATTCCTGCACCGCACCCGCTTCGGGGTGGCTGGGACGGACATGCCAATTGGGGTCAGCCTGGGTTGGCAGCCAGCTGATGGGCGTGATGTGCTGGCATATGCCCAAACCCTGCCCACCGGTGGAGAGATCATTGAGTGAACCCACCCGAAACCCACAAATCACACCTGCTCCACTGATTGGGTGGTCCAGCCAACAACCTGTGGACAGGTATATTGACCAGCCTGGGGACGATGGTCGGGGATGGGGGTGGTGGCAGGTGCTTTTATTGGAGGGTTCATCTTGATGGCATTGATCGTGGTAATCATCTTACGCAAGCGCAGCAAGCGTAATTCATGAGGCGAAACCATGCTTGATAAGCTCAAAAACTCCATCTGATTGACAGAATCAAAGCGTTACCTGGCGAAGTTCAAGTCGATTCAACTGGATCGATAGTCTCACTCGGTTGGTTAAAAAGCCGGTATTCCTGATTCGCTGGATATTTTTATCCTATTGTTGCTGAGTGCGGGCTACCTATGGAGTCTGGCTGACCCAACAACCACCCAAACAACCGATCCAATTCAACCACATAGCCTGCACCTGGGGTTCGGAGTGCAATGCCTGTACTGCCACCCTGGAGCCTGGAAGGGGCATTCGGCAGGCTTGCCAACCGAGACCAAATGCTGGGGTTGCCACCAGCAGATCCCGATCAAGAATGCAGATCAACAGAAACTGGCGGATGCAGTCTATAAAAATGAACCGATTCAATGGGTGCCGGTATTCATCCTACCGGATTTCGTTTACTTTCAACCACCGCCCGCATATCGCAGCTGGAGTGAACTGCGAGACCTGCCATGGCGAGCTCAGCCGGATGACCGTAGCAGAACCACGCAAGAACCTTAACATGGGTTGGTGCTTGCACTGCCACCGCACCAGATTTGCAGATGATGAGGTCCTGCTGATCAGGCTAACCGATTGTGGCACCTGTCATCGGTGATTGACCTATGGTTGCATTGCACTTACATCTGGGAGTACTTTATGAGCCGTAAGTTGACCAGAAGAGAATTCATCAAAACCGCCGGCAGTTGGGGCTGCTGCGACTGCTGTGCTCACCGGGTGCGGACCAGCCTCACGCTATGTGGTGCGTGAGCCGTATACCCGCATGCCTGAGTACACCTATAACGGTCAGAGCACCTATTATGCCACCACCTGCCGTGAATGTCCCGCTGGTTGTGGAACGGTGGTACGCACGGAGCAGGGACGGGCACTCAAAGTGGAAGGAAATCCGAATAATCCCATCAACCAGGGAAAGACCTGCGCGCGTGGTCAGGCAGCATTACAGGGGTTGTATAACCCTGACCGCATCCACAATCCGCTCAAGCAGGAAGGGCGAGGCAGTCAAAATTACACCAATCTCAGCTGGGATGAAGCGGTTGGGGTCGTTCAGAATACACTGCAAAGCACAGCACCCGGTCAAATTGCCTTTCTGCTTGGGATGGCACCCGATCACCTGTTCGACCTGGTGAGTGAGCTTTGCACTGCGCATCGGTGCTCCGCCACCCATACGGTTCGGGGCACATGAGATCTATGATGCCCGCCTGACCCTGGTGAAAGCCGTAGAACAACTTTTCTCAGTAACAGCATTACCACACTTCGACCTGGCTAATGCTGATGTGACTTTTTCATTCGGGGCAAATTTCCTGGAAACCTATCTTTCACCGGTGGCATTCAGCCGTGGGATTTGCCCAAATGCGGCGTGGAAAGACGGGTCAGCGGGGTTACCTGGTGCAGTTCGAGCCGCGCCTGTCACAGACCGCTGCCTGTGCAGATGAATGGATTCCAATTGCACCAGGAAGCGAAGGTCATGGTCGCCATGGCGATCGGTCGATTGATGGCTGAGATCCACGGAACGAGCCATCCCCAACGCCTATCTGGGTGTAGATGTAGAAAAAGTTGCCAATGACAGCGGAGTATCAGTGGCAGAGTTACAAAGATTGGCGAATATTTTCGCCAATGCTGCCCATCCGTTAGCAATTCCTGGTGGTTCAGCTTCCGGTTTGAGCAATGGGCTGGAAGCTGTACAAGCTGTCCTGGCATTGAATACAGTGGCAGGCAATCTGGGTAAGATGGGAGGTTTGTTCCTTAGCCCGACCAGTCCGGTGCATTCAGAGTTCCCCTGGTTGCCTAATTCGTTGGTGGATATGAACGACCTTGATTGGGCGGATGAAAAAGGGGGAGGTGAAAGCACTGTTCATCCATGGCATCAACCCGGTCTTCGAGCTGCCAGCTTCTGCTGGGATTTGCAGATGCGCTTGGCGAGCGTGCCTCAGGTGATCTCATTTGCTTCATTTCCGGATGAAACCAGCACTTCAAGCGGATTATATATTCCCAGACCACACCGCACTTGAGTCATGGGGCTATCAGAAATCACTCACTCGGTGCTGACCGGACTGTAATATCGGGATTTCAACCAGTGGTGGTTCCCTTCTACAAAACAAAAGCCACTGCCGACGTCTTGCTGGCTGCTGTTCAGGCCATTGGCGGTGACCTGGCAGCTGCATTGCCTTATAAGGACGAAGTTGAATATATGCAATCTTCACTGGTCAACCTTGTCAGCCAGGAAGGATTTTTTAACGCGCCGGATATCAATGACTTTATGGCTCAATTCCAACAGTATGGTGGATGGTGGGATGCACAACCCAGGCTTGATATCCCGAATGGCATTCGAGCACTTAGCTTACCCACTTTCAACGGCCGCTGCCAAGTTTGATGGTGTCGGGTGAATTTTTCTTACTACCCTTCATGTCACCCATCTTGGGAGATGGAAGTGGGGCGAATAAACCCTGGCTGCAAGAGATCCCCGACCCCACCACCACCGTGATGTGGAATAGCTGGGTGGAGATCAACCCTGCAACTGCCGACGAACTTAGGCTTGAGCCGATGATGATGTGGTGAAGATCATCTCTCCCAGTGGGTGAGATTGAAGCAGTCGTCTACCGCTACCCTGCCATTCGACCGGACACGATTGCCATTCCATTCGGTCAGGGACATACTGCCTATGGCCGGTATGCCCAGGGCAGGGGAGTCAACCCGGGTGACCTGCTCAGCCTGACTGTTAATGGTGCAGATGACCTGGCTTTTGGGGCGACCAAGGTAACCATCTTGAAAAGACAGGTCGCAAACAAGTGCTATTTCACGCCTTGAAAGCCGCATGGGTGTATATGGGGAGTGAATTGGCGATGATGGCAAACGGAGTTGGGTAGGAGGCAGCTCATAATGGGATAATCCATTCAGCTGAGACTTCCATGTACAAGTGGGGCATGGTCATTGACCAGGACCTGTGCATTGGATGCCAGGCTTGTGTGACGGCCTGTGTCATGGAAAACAACATTTCCTTTGTTGGTGAAGCAGATGCAGGTTATGGGCGCAGCATGCACTGGATTCGCATCGAACGGTTCTGGGAAGGTGAATATCCAGACGTAAAAAACACGCCTTTTCAACCCGTTCTGTGCCAGCATTGCGAACATGCACCCTGCGAGCCGGTCTGCCCGGTGTTCGCGGCAGTGCACAGCCTGTCTCAAAAGACCAATTTGCAGGTATACAACCGTTGTGTGGGCACACGTTATTGTGCCAATAACTGCCCCTACCAGGTGCGGGTGTTCAACTGGCGCGATTTCCCACGCCCTGAGCCACTCTCCAATATGCTGCATCCTGATGTCACCGTACGCCGCAGGGGTGTTATGGAAAAATGCACCTTCTGCCTGCAGCGCCTGTTGCAGGCAGAAGATAAAGCCAGCTCTGAAGGTCGAGAACTGGAAGATGGTGAGGTGATCACGGCCTGTGCACAAGCCTGCCCGACCAATGCCATCGTCTTTGGACGGATCGATGATCCGGAAAGCCAGGTGAGTCAGCTGGCAATGGATGGTCAGGGCGGTACATCTATTGGAAGACCTGGGCACGCTTCCGAGCATCACCTACTTGAAGGGAGGTCCATCCTATGGTCGCAACGGCTGAACCGCTCGAGCAAGCCCACCCTGTGGAAGCAGAAGACCCCCGCGAGCACCTGATGCTCGATCCGAAGCCGCGCGGTGAGATGAACGGCATGGTGATGGACGCCATGCAGACCACCTCCTGGAAGTTCTGGGTGGTGGCTGGGTTCCTGGGTCTTGATCGTGCTTACCTGTCTGGTCATTTCCTGGGGATATTTGATTGCTGAAGGTCTGGGTGTGGCGGGTGTGAACCGACCTTCCTATTGGGGCATTTTCCTGGTCAACACCGTCTATTGGATTGGTATCAGCCATGCAGGCACATTCGTTTCGGCTCTGCTGCGGGTGATGAAAGCCGAATTCCGCCGACCATTCACCCGCGCGGCTGAGCTGATGACCACATTTGGGCTGATCCAGGCAGGCATCAGCATCTTCATGCACCTGGGACGGGTATGGCTGGCGTATTGGCTCTTCCCATATCCCAACGAGCGTACCCTGTGGCCAAACTTCCACTCCCCGCTGGGATGGGACTTTTTAGCGATCAATACCTATTTGATGGCAAGCACGATGTATCTGTTCCTGCCGCTGATCCCCGACCTGGCGATGGCACGTGACCGCTCCAAGGGCTGGCGCAAGGTGTTCTACCGTATCCTATCTCTGGGATTTCGCGGCACGGAGGGCGAATGGACACACCTGCGCACCGCCATGACCATCTTCGCCTGGGCGATCATCCCGGTCATGTTCTCGGTGCATACCATCGTCGCATGGGATTTCGCCGCTGCCACTCGCCCGGGATGGTCTTCGACCATCTTTGGACCCTACTTTGTGATTGGAGCGCTGCAATCGGGCATCGCGGCGGTGGGTATGGTGGTGGTGCTCGTCCGTGCCACGATGAAGAACATGAAGTATTTCATCCGTCCTGAACACCTGGATGCGCTCGGCAAGCTGATGCTGATCGTCTCGATGATCTGGGCATACTTCTTCTTCAACGATTATCTGGTCCAGTGGTACGGCGGAGACAAATTCACCCAGATGCTGCTGGAATTTCACGAGAAAGGTCCGATGGGCTGGATGTGGTTTGGCATGTTGATTTGTAACGTTGCCATCCCCTTCCTGACCCTGTGGAATAAGAAAATCCGGCGCAACCCGGCGATGCTGTTTACGATTGGGTTATTGATCAATGTTGGCATGTGGTTCGAGCGTTACATCATCATCCCGGTCTCATTGATCCATCAACCGCATGCCTTTCACCTGGAAGCTTTACGTTCCCCGCATTGAGATCCTGTTGAGCATTGGCACGCTGGCTCTCTTTATCCTGATCTACATGATCGCCTCACGCCTGATCCCCCTGGTACCGGTGTGGGAGGTGCAGGAAGGACAGATGGCGCATGGGTTACGCAAGGTTGGTAAGGCTACGGTGAAGACAGTGAGTGAGATCGAATAAGAAGGAGCCTGGTATGAGTGAGATAAAGACATTCCTGGCACAATTTGCGGATATTGACCCTGCAGTGGAAGCCATTGATCGCTTGAGGCAGCATGGCGTCAAAGATGATCAGATGAACGTAATCTCAGGCATCCCACTGACGGAGCATATCCTGGGTCGACCACGTGTGTGGAGCAACGTACCCCGCCTGGCACTGGGGGGTGCAGTGATGGGAATGTTATTTGGTATTTTCCTGGCAGCAGGGATCACCAACCTGTACCCACTCAAGATCGGTCGGCAGGGATTAGTGAATGGTGCACCCACCGTGGTTTTAATCTTCGAGATGACCATGCTTGGGCTTACTGGCGAGTACATTCATCGGTGTGTTCCTGGATAGCACGTTTCCTTCCTATCGTCCGAAGGAATATATCCCTGAGATCAGTGATGGCAAGATCGTCATCATGTATTCCATTCCGGAGGAAAAGGAGACCGAGGTGTCGGATGTGTTGAATTCGCTGGGTGCAGAATCCATCACCCCGGCAGAGAGGCGACCATTATGATCAAACAGCTGGTCTATCTGTTTCTGGTGGCTGCTGCAGTTGCTCGGAATGGTGATGCTTTTTACATATGACCTCATCCAGATTGATTGGATTATCCTTCATGACCATCCAGCCATCCTTTAAGCCGATGGAAGCATCCGCTTCCTGTGCCGGCTGATTCGATCCCGGTTGAAGGTGCAGGCCTATACCCTCGGTCACGGGTGTGCCCGTCAACCCGATAAGTCGCTGATGATGTGTCGATCCAGCGCGGGGCTGAGCTGTACAAAATCAACTGCGTCCCATGCCATGGAGCGAAAGGCAAGGGGGATGGTGTGATTGGCACTTTCTTCAAATTCAAACCCGCCGACCTGACGTCATTTGAAGTGCAGCAAAATAGTGATGGTGCCTTGTTCCTGGTGATTTCGAACGGTGTGGCAGGGCGAATGCCACCTCTCAATGAAAATTTTAATCGTGCGTGAGCGTTGGGATCTGGTCAATTTCATCCGTACGCTTGCCTCAACATAGCCCAGCACCCTAGAGCACACTGGAGAATGGATCATGAAACGAGATTTTAAATCATGCATGCTGTACGCCGTCTTCGGTTTGCCCATCTTCCTGCTTTTATTCATCGCCTTGGTATATGTTGCTAATTGTGGTTTTAGCGCCGATTGCTCGCAAGCCAGCCTGCCTGGCATCATTCATACACCCATCCCCACCTTGATCCCCGCAGTCATTCCCAAGCCAGGGGAGAGTAGTACAGGCAGAAGCTTTTACACCGTGTGCAGGTTGACTGCACGCAGCCTTCTTTCTAGCCTGGGTGTCAGCAGGTTATCAAGGAAACAGCAACTATTTCAATTTTAAGGATATCAATGGGAATATCTGCCAGGCGACATTTGCGGATGTGATACCACTTTTTAACCAGCCTGACCTATGGTACAAAGGAGCTCTGGCATGTGATGCCTGTCATAATGCGGATATTTCGAATGCAGCAGCCAACCTGGATTTGAGTAGTTATTCGGGTATCCTGGCGGGAGCAAAGCGAATTCCACCAGCTGGGCAGGGGGAGGATATCCTGGGAGGGGGTAATTGGGAGAAATCCTTATTGAATCAAATGCTGTTCGTGAATCAATTGATGCCTTTCGGTCACCCATTGGGAGCGGTTGTCGCCTGATGGACCTACCATCCAGGCAGGAATCCTGGTTACCACTCCAGTCGCCAGCCCAACTGCGGATAGTCGTGCAGGAGGAAGTCGCCCGCCCGAGTAATCCGGGTGGACCAGGCGAGGCAATCAACCTGACCGGAGATCAAAGCTGCAGGGCAGAAAGTGTATGATCGATCATTGCCAGGTGTGTCATGGTTTGGAAGGAATGGATAATGTAGTGAAACCCGGGCAGTGATGACGGTACAATTCCGCCATTAAATCCCATCGACGAGACCTTGGTGAGCTCCGGATTACACGACCTTTGCCTATAATTTGGACCTCTTCCTTCAGAATGGCTCAACCCCTGAAGGTCCAAATGCCGCCTTCCAAATGCCTGCCTGGGGTGCAAATGGTGCCCTCACCCAGCAGCAAATCGCGGATGTGATTGCGTATCTCATCAGCTTGAACCAGTAAATATTTGTACTAACCCCACGAAGTACGAAAGACACAAAGGATATTTAATAATTAAGGGACACGTAACCTTGTATCCACCAAGGTGTAAATATTCTATATATGATATGGGATCGAGCAATCTATTATGCCGTAACAGATGACTGTGCCTCATGACACAAGGATTAGGATAGATATCACGTTCTGCAGCTTAATCCGATGCTCCAGCTCATTCGCGAAACGCTTGCCAAATAGCTCTGCATCCCTGTAACGGCGGGAGGTGATCAGATTGCCATCGGAGACCACATAAGGAGCAAATAAACCTGGTCCACTGGAAAAATCTTCTCGACGCTCCAGGCATTGCATGCACTTCCTCGGCTACACTGCAAGAATACTTATATAGCCATGTTTGATAAACCAGGAGTCGAGCAAATAAGCAAAACGATCCAATGACCTGGGTAATGCAGTGACTTTGTGACCATAGAGTACGCTTTGCCCGGTTTGGGGGTCAATGGTGCGAGTAAGCACCAGGATGCCATGACAAATGGCGCCAATGAGCTTACCCTGCTGCCAGAATTGCAATACTTTATCTCTGTAATTTAGAGCTCTCCAGGTATTGGCGCATGCGAAGAGCATCTCCTCCTGGTAGTAGCAGAGCATTGTATCGATTGGGTTCAATTTCAGCATACGGGATCGGGTGCTGATAGGACTGGATCCTGGTTCATTTGCTGGTAGGCTGCACGGGCTTTTGCTCCTGCACTGAGTAATCCCGGGAGTGGGCCAGTCAGCTTATGCGTATCAGCCTGTGCAACGTTACCATGTTCGGTGCTAAATTCAACCTTCCAGCCTCGAGAATGTGCATGCTCCCATGGAATTGAGGCTTCAGTGGGATCGAAATCATGATCGGGAAGGGGCATGAGAATCATTGGATGTAGACCGTCATGCTGGTGATTTCAGTCCTCAGGAATATTCCTGATATTGCACGATCAGCAGGGAATTTACTCTCCTTACGTTATTACTTCATCGCCCAAAATGCTGGCAGGAACAGACGCAGCAGTGTATCGCCGATCAAGCCAAGGATGAACAAACCTCCGAACAGGCGATTATGGTTGAAGTTGAAGGCCGAGAAGTAAGTCGGCCAGATGGGATAGCCCGGAGGGGCAGTTTCAGGGCGAGGTTTGGATAGAATTTTAATGGCTGTGATCAGTCGTTTGACTGGCAAAGAAGATGATCAGCATCAGTGGGGTGAAGTAGCGGGGAATGAATACCAGGTAAACCACCACCAGGTAGATCAGCAACAAGATGGCAATATTGAGATAGCGGGCAGCTGTCTCACCGATCCGCACCGGTAGAGTCCCCACACCCTTTTTGGCATCTTCTTTCATTTTATCGATGTGCTTACCGACATTAATGCTCACCACGCTTAAACCGAAAGGCACACCTGCCAGGACAACATTCCAGATATTATTCAAGTTGCCTTTTGGCTAATGCGAGCACAATATAGACCCCTGCCACCATGATCGGGTCCCCAGATGAGGAAAATGAATAACTCACCCAGACCATAATATTTGAGCGGATAGGTGTAGAACAGCAGGATTAAGGCACCAAAGGCAAAGAAACCGATCACGATCGGGTCGAAGTGAGTGTAAAACAGGGCGAAAACCCCGGATAGAAAAGCAATTACACCGCTAATCATGAACCAGCGTAATTGCTGTGGCTTGGTCCAGAAGGATTGCACCAACGGATGGACGCCATATTGGGTGCGGAAATAATTATCCTTGTCTACCCCGCGGCTGAAATCGGTGTAATCGTTGAGCAGATTGTTGGTGCCATGAGCGATAAAGAGCCCCAATGTAAGGATGAGCCAGGGGAAGAAGGAGAAATAGTGATCACGCAATGCCAGCAGTCCGGCGATCACACAGGTGTAAACGGTCACCAACGTCACACCTGAACGGGTGGCGATCAGCCACTTGGAGACGATATCGAGCTTATCCCACTCGTCCTTCTTATCCATTTTGACCAGCGTCCAAATGGCAGTTTTCCACATCGCAAAATTAATATTCATGGTATTACACTCCTAATTGGCATGGTTTTAATTTATTTGCATTCCCCGACACTAAAAAACCAATAAAACAGGATAAAACGTAGTAAGTAAATTATCTACATATATAACACCATAATGGGGGTTAGGTACTTCTATTTGAATTAATTTATCATGAGATTTGTAACGAACCGCCTGATTTTCACAATCCTACAATTGGATCGAGTGTGTTAAACCATCAATACCCTCCCCCTTGATGATCGCGATCACAAATCCGATCGGATAGTTATTTTATGACACAATCGTACCTTGGGTTGGAATGGATTCCCGGTAAACCTTTGCTTAAGGTATAAGAGTTGCAACCGTTCTGGGTAATGCAGAAGGGATCAACAATGAAAAAGAAGGCAAGTATTAGCATGGATAGTACCCCGCAGGAAGAACAACAGCTTGAGGATGATAATCCAATACTCACTGAAGATGATGTATCAACCTCAGCCTATGAAGTGGTCCAAATGGAAGCAAACCCCAAGAAATTGCTCTCATCCTTTCGGGGGGTGGGGCACGTGGTGCATTCCAGGTGGGAGCAGAGAAATACGCCCGTGAAGTCAAAGGTTATCAATGGGATATCATTGCCGGGGTTTCAGTGGGGGCAATGAATGGAGCCATGCTGGCTATGCACCGCTATGCACGCCTGATGGAGCTTTGGGACGGCATCTCTGACTCACAGGTTTATACTGGCGGATACAACCTGCTCTCGTTGGTCAAACTATTGTTCGGAGCTAAATCATTTTACGGAAATGAACCCTTGATAAGGCTGATGGAAAAAGAGTTCGAGGCAGGCAGAGTAATCGACGACTTGCACGTGGGCGCAGTTTCGCTGATCAGCGGTGAATACGTCCAGTTTACGAAAGAGTCTCTCGAGTTGGCAAAAGCTATCCTGGCATCGGCATCCATTCCCGTCGTGTGGCCACCGGTGAATATCTCTCCCGAACATACAGCCATGGTGGATGGAGGTGTCCGCAACCTGAGTCCGGTGGGGGATGTGCTCGACCTGGAGCCGGATGAGATCGTGATCATCAACTGCAGCAACGAGCAGCCACCGATGATGCCACAAGCACCAGCAAATGTGCTTTCCATTGGCATGCGGGCTGTGGATATTATGCAAAACGAGATATTCGTCAATGACATGAAGGAATTCCTGCGGATCAATGCGTTGGTTAAGGAAGCTGAACAACAAGGATGTATTCTTCATCACCCAAGTCTGGCCGACCATTCAAGTATTATCCCTGCCAGGTTATCGAGCCGGATGGTGAGCTGGGTGAGGTGTTGGATTTCTCGCAAAAATCTGTCCAGGCGGCGCTTAGAGCGGGGGTCAGGCGGGCGCGTGAAGTATTGGGCAGGCCTTGAGTCATGAGGGTATAATCATTTAGCGTTATGATCAAGTGAGCACCTTAAATTTAGCTCAATCACATGAGTTTTAAGGTGTTGAGCTCGATGAGATTTAAAGGAATTCATTGACCGTAAGGATTTGATTCATCCAGACTCTCATCATACTGGCTTACCAGGCAGGTGCATGGAAATCATCCCAACTTGAGGTACGGTTTGTGAACGAGGATTGTGCTCGATGACTGTCTCTCCGGTCGAATCAGCAGTACGCTCACGTAATCCTGATTTCATCAAGCTCTGGATTGGGCAGAGTATCTCTCTCATTGGCTCGCAGGTAACCCTGCTGGCACTGCCCATCGCCGCTGCAGTTACGTTGAGTGCCACACCTCTGCAGATGGGCATCTTAAGCGCAGTGGGGTCGGTGCCTGCCCTGTTATTCGGGCTTCTGGCAGGGGTGTGGGTGGACAGAAACAAGCGTCGACCCATATTGATTGGTGCAGATATCGGACGGGCGTTGGTTTTGGGTGTCATCCCAATATCTGCGCTCCTGGGTATGCTAAGAGTGGAAGTCTTGTATGTAGTGGGTTTCCTGGCGGGGACATTCGGATTATTTTTCAACGTGGCTTACCGTTCTTATCTACCTGGTTTGGTAGGCAGGCAACAGCTGGTGAAAGCTAATAGCCAACTGGAGTTAAGTAATTCGGTAGCAGAGATCATTGGTCCCGGAGTAGCAGGTGGGTTGGTACAGCTGATCGGGGCACCATTGGCGATCGCGGTGGATGCGTTCTCATTTCTTGTCTCAGCAATCTCGATCGGATCAATTCGCACACAAGAGCCAACTATACAACCCGCTGAGGAAGGAACCAATCTGGGAAAGGAGATCAAGGAAGGACTACATCTCGTTTTTGGTGAGCAACGTTTAAGAGCTCTGGCAGGTTGCATCGGCTCACTCAGCCTATTCAACGCAATCATTGAAGCAGTCCAGATCCTGTACTTAACACGCCAATTGGGTCTCAATGCCGGCTGGTTGGGGGTGATCTTCGCTGGGGGAGTGTCGGTTTCCTGCTGGGTGCGCTCTTTGCTGAGCGATTGACCAGGAAACTCGGATTGGGTAGGAGTCTGATCCTAGGAGTGTTGGTAACCGCTGCCAGTGACTTACTCGTTCCACTGGCAGGCAGAATCAGCACCTTATGGCTGGTGGTGGGCGTGCTTGTCTTGGCCCAATTCTTCTTTGGGATAGGCTTGACCATCTTCCAAATTGGTCAGGTTAGCCTGCGCCAATCGCTGACCCCTGATCACTTGCAAGGCAGGATGAACGCCACATTGAGTATGCTTGCCTGGGGGATTGCCCCCCTGGGTGGCCTGCTGGGTGGGGTGCTGGGTCAATTGATTGGGCTGAGCCCCACACTGGTGTTAGCGGCAGTTGGAGAAATGCTGGCTGTGTTTTGGCTGGTATTCTCACCAGTGAGAACCATCCAACAGACAGGAGGGGTATGAGCATTGAGGAAAATCGTTCACGCCTGTAACGCGCTACCTGGATGAGAAAGGTATCCCCTACCGGTTCTTCAGGCATTCCGGGGTGGTGCATTCGTTGACGCAGGCAGCCCAAGAGCGGGGTCAGCGCCCTGAGCAAATCATCCGCAGTATCGTGTTTCGTCTTTCGCGAGGGTGGCTTTATCATGGTGCTGGTAGCAGGCGAGAGGCAGGTCTCTTGGCAGGCTCTACGCCACCACCTCGACACCTCACGCATCAGCATGGCGACGGAAATGGAGGTGCGGGAAGTCACTGGTTACCCGCTAGGGGCAGTCTCACCGTTTGGTACCACCCAAGCACTGCGCATTCTAGTTGATCGGGGTGCACTTGATGAAGAGGAAATCTCAATTGGCTCGGGGGTGCGCTATACGACGGTGATCATGCAGCGGGATGATTTTATTCGCGCCTTGGGGCAGGTGGAATTGGGGGATTTCGCCGTGGAAGAGAAGCCAGTTTGATTTCCGTACGATAGAAAAAGAATTTATAGACATATTGGTGGAAATTAACTAGTAATCGCAATTTTCCAGATATTCGTTAGGGGTGAGCTGCAGGATTATAATTCTTTCCAAATCTGATCCGGATGACTTGAGTGGGTATTCTATTCAAATAGTCAGAATGACTAAATTCATCCAACTTCTGCGTAAGAGTATTTCCAGTCTTGAGCGTTACCAGGTAATTCTATTGGTTAGCTGGCTGGTGGTAATGCTATCTTTACCACTACTCAATGTGATTTCTGGTCAGCAAGCTCTTCTGCAAGGTCTGGCTTTGGCAGTCTTGCTCCAATTGGCATTCGTGCTGCATGTGCTTTACCGCGCCTGGGGATGGTGGAGCATGTTAAGGGCGGCAGTTGGGGTGGTTTTATTGGCTTGGGCGGTTCAAGCGATTGTTATTCGGAGTGGATTGCCCTACGGAAACATGCAGTATACCTCCTTACTCCAGCCACAAGTCATGAAGGTACCGGTCCTCATTCCACTCGCCTGGTTAATGATGCTGCCATCTGCCTGGGCAGTAGCAAAACTGATCACGCACAGGTTGAGCGGTTGCCTGATGCGTCCAGCGTTCGTGCTGGTAAGTGCACTTGCCTTCACCGCTTGGGGATTTATTCTAGACCCGCTTTTGGTTCATTTGGATCTCTTGCGGTGGAATCCGGGCGGGGAATTTTATGGTACCCCATGGCTGAACTACATTGGCTGGCTGCTTGTTTCCGCAGTGATCACGTTTGGTATCTCACCCAAGCGCCTGCCATGCGGATCGCTTGTGCTGGTGTATGATCTCTCCTGGCTGGTGGAATTCATCGCAGTGCTAATTTTCTGGGGTTCGCCCATCCCAGCCTTGATTGGGTTCTGTTTAATGGGAGGAATGCTGTTATGGGCGGGGATCATCAAGCGGTAATATTTGTAGGCGTTAAGAATAACTTATTGGAACTATTGGGTGTAAAATAATGCTGATCAGGGGAGGTAAACCCGTGAACCTGGCATCTATTTTGCATCCACCACGTAGATATGATTGAAATAACTATCATGGAGGAAAGGAAATGAACATCATCAACCTGGTCTTGGGGGTTGTCCTGTTGACCACAGGGAAAAAGTTATACTGGCTTTTCGTGGCAGTGGTGGGGTTTGTCATCGGTTTAGCGCTTGCGACCCAATACGTACAGCTTAATCCACCGTGGCTGGTTTATGTCGTAGCTTTGGGAGGGGGAGTGATAGGGGCAATCCTTGCCACTTTCCTTCAGCATCTTGCGGTTGCCCTGGTGGGATTTATCGTCGGTGGGTATGGCGCTTTATACCTGTCCGGACTGCTTGGAATCAAAGGTGATCCAGTCAACTGGATGGCTTTTATCATTGGAGGCATTGTTGGGTTGCTACTGGTGGCGAGTGTGTTCAATTGGGCTCTCTATCTGCTCTCTGCATGGGCAGGTGCGACACTTGTTACTGAAGCCATTGGATTGCAGGCTCAATTGGGAGTGGTACTATTTTTTGTGCTCTTTGTCCTAGGAATGATCATTCAGGCTGGGTTATTCAGGGATCGACCTAAGAAAAAGCCAGTTGAAGTTACTCCAGAACCTGAACCAGCGAAGAAAGCAGAATAAAACAACTCACGATTTTCGTTGTTTTATGTTATCTCGCTTATCTGTTTATCCATCTATGGATGCAAGCTGGTGAAACGTTGATATTCGCAACATTCACCAAGTTCTACCCCTTGTAGGAGAAATTAATCAAGCAAGGGCCGATGGAAGAAGATATAAAAAAAACTCCGGCCAGTACCACACTGGTCGGAGTCTTTTAAAAAGCTAAGAATGAAGTTATTTGTTGTTGAAGAGGATTATGTTATAAGATGATTTCCTCTGATAGCATATAGGTACGGCATGATTATCGCTTTTTATGGGATACCCTAAGGTAGCCTTATAGACGAAACGATGTGAAATAGATTGGCGGTGATTTCAGGCCAGAAACGCACAATCAATGCCAGTGCGATCACTAGAAATAGCATAATAATCGGTGTGATTACCCAGGGCCGCCTGGCCTTGCTGGGTTTGGGGCTGGATCGCAAGCTGGAATTGGATCTCACATTGGTCCCGGCGCTAGTCTGGGAAACAAATGATTCAGCTGCAGAGGCATCACGAGTAGCTGGTATCAGGCTGGTGCCACAGAAACCACAATAATTAGCTCCCGTCCGCACGGGGCGTAGGCAGTTAGGGCAGATTTTTGACATTCTAGATTCTCCTCATACGATGGTTTTCTTTGCGAAGGAAACCCTTTCATAGGTATTAAGTACACTTAGGGTGGATCAGGCAACTTCGATATATTAATAATTATCCAGAACGGATCCAACCAGAATAACTAAACTAAATGTGTTTTGATCAACTAAGCACGAATGTTATACCTCAGTCCTGAAATGATGATGTTTCATTAAATCCAGGTTAATTCTACTATACCCCTTTGTTTGGGATATCTCCAGTACGTTATTCAACAGGCCATGGAACTGTCACCCAGGCGGTATAACCGTGCTTTTCTACCCCGTACACTCTGGCATGTGAGGCTTCTGAGCACCCGGGTTCATCTTGAACGGTCACAATGGTTTCCCAGGAGCCAATTGGGGTAAATGTGAGCAGGCCATCCTGGCATAGCCAGGCTTCGATGAGATAGGGGTATTGCAACGAGTCATCCCCAGCCCTGAGGTTGATCGGGTCCCAAGATATAATCACAGAGTCTCCTTTCCGCACGGCTGACACACCGGTCACTGGTCCATAATACGGTGACTCAGGTAAGGGTAGCGAAGCAGGAGCAAGACTCATCACATCCCCATGGATATTTAGTAATGATGTTTTTACCCAACACGGGTTAGTTCCGCCAATTCCCTGGATTACAACCCAGGTACCTGGCTCATTGCGACCAATGACTTCGATGTTAAAGTCAGCATACAAGCCATATTTATATAAATAAGCTGCACCGGGTCCATACCGGCAGTTGGCTTGCTCCAGGACGGTAGCTCTGAGGATGGCATATGTGGGAGTCGCGGTGGGTGGAGAGGTCTGGGTTGGAGTTAAGGACGGTGTATTCGTCGCAGTCTTGGTAGGCACGCGGGTAGGCGTGAGGCTGGGTATCTGAGTAGGTTCAATGGACGTACTGGGCGAAACGGATATTGTGGGAATTACAATAGCCTGGCTGGTAGCGGTGATATTTATCGGCTTGCTAATAGTTTCATTGGTCATGGTTGGGGTAATCTCAATCGAAGTGCCGGACGAATTACAAGCAGCTCCTGCGAAGATAATTGCCAAAGACAGGAAGATCAGTGCCCCAAGGATTTTATGATTCTTTACCATTAAAGGAGTCGATGTAGACATTGCTCATCCTATACTAAACCGAAATAACTTCGATCACAATAACAGAAATATTATCTTCACCACCGGCTGAATTTGCCGCATCGATTAATAAATCGCAAGCTGCCTGGGGTGAACTGGCTTCCAGGATGATTTTTTGTAAATTCTGGTCATCAAGCACGTTGGTGAGCCCATCGGAACACAAAACCAGCCGATCGTGTGGGAAAAGCTGTTGGCTGAAACAATTCACCTCAACTACGGGCTTTTCACCCAGGCTACGGTAGATCACGTTTCGTTGTGGGTGATAGCGGGCTTCTTCTGAGCTGATCTGTCCGGCAGTGACCATGTGCTGGACCAGGGAATGATCGGTGGTCAATAGCTGGATGGATCCCTTATTAACAAGGTATATTCGGCTATCTCCCAGGTGAGCCAGATATGCTTGGGTGCCGATCAGCAAACCCAGGACAAGGGTCGTTCCCATATCATTACCTGCTTTTTGCCGGGCTTCGTACACTACCTGGTTAGCTGTCTGGACAGATTGTTTGAGCCAATTACTATGATCTTCAAACGACGGATTCTGCATAACTACTATCTCGCAAGCTGCTTTTTGTGCGATGGCATTAATGACCAGACTGCTTGCCAGATCACCGGAGGCATGACCGCCCATGCCATCAGCGATGGCGAATAAACCACAGGGCGTTATTGTGCCTTGGTTATTGCGGCTCAGCTCAATGCTGAGCAAGCTATCCTCGTTATGCGTACGGACCTTTCCTGGATGGGTACGTCTACCCACCTGATAATCCAGGATCAAGCGCTCTATACCGCCAGATTTCACCAATTCAATTTGTTGAGCAAGATCGGCTCCACTTAAAAAGCCTTCGCCGACCAACGCCTTCTCGAATAAGTCATTCAATGCTTGAGGTAGATACGGATCCCTGCAGTATGTGGTACTACCACTCATCAGTAGATACATCACAAGGACAAGCAAGCGCACATTGTTGGTCTTTTCCCGGTCTGTCAGCATGGGTAAGACACGAGCTGATTCGAAATTTCTCCAGACAACATTGTTCTCCACCAGTCCGATACTGGATGGATCAACCTCTTCTCCTAAAGCAATCCCTTTTGCTTGTAAATAATCGAGTGCTGTAGCTAGCTTTATACCCCAATCCAACACATCAGATATTTCGGGTGGGGACGGTAAATCGCGGGAAAACGGGGTAACCAGGCAATAGCGGGCACCATCTGATAGCTCTTGCTGAAAGGTTGCCACTGGGGGATGAATATTCGGATGTACCAGATGAAGGTCGATCACTGTCTGAATTGTGCCAAACTTATCAATATCTACCTCCTGGAGCAGGAATAATAGAGATCGCTCTTCCAGGGGATAACCGCATTGGGTACAGAAATTTTCAGGTTCTAAACCAACAGGTGAGTGGATCGTGCGACATTCTGGATTGGAACAAATCCGGACAGGGGGAGAGTCGGGCTGCATCAACTCGGTGACAGTATAGCGAATCTCATGCTCGTCCTGGAATAATTGGGAATCGTATTGGAAGCGATCACCAAATATTGATCCTACCATTCGTGGCTGTAAACCCTTGGGGAGGACCTCCAGCGCCACCGGGGCAGGTTGAGTCGTTTCCTCTGCAAGGTTCATTGGTACCAGCAGCTCTGGAGATTGGCCTGTAGCAACTTGCTCTGAAGGCATAGATTGGGTAGGTTGCTCTGGAAGTTTGGATGGTGCCGGCTGGGCGAATAAAATCGTGCCGCAGACGCGAGCAAAATGCAGCTTCAGGACGATTTTCTGCCTTACACTTGGGACAGATCACCATAATTGACTCCTTAAAAATACGAATTTCTATAACTAGTTTTGGAGCGTTATTGCCATTGAGAAGATCCTTACATACTCCGTCATTCCGACACTCTCTTTAGAATGTCGATCAGTTGTAATTTTTACACCTGAGGCCAGGATTAATGGTCAGGTTTTGGTTGTTCGCTTCCTGGATATTATCATCATCTTTTACTCTAGAGGAGAAGCTGACAATTCCGGAAGCGCAGGATGGTAATTACATCAATACATATTAACAAGCATTTCATGGATGGCGTGCCGTTGAAAACGCCACACCTTACCAATCTTGAGAGCGGGCAGCTCTCCTCGACGGGCCATGGAGCGGATGGTTTCGGGTTGTAGCTTGAGATAATCAGCCACGTCATCAACCGTCCATAATGGATCGGTGAACAAACACGAATCTTGGACTTCCAAACTGCCTACTGTGGAGCGCATTGTATCAACGAGTTCATCATTAATCGCCATAAGCCAACTCCTTATAGGAGCTATGATGACTTGAGCTATAGGGCGGATAAAATATCATGTGTTTATACTTGTTTGTGTGTGATTGCATATGTATCTGAGAGTGTGCATGAATCATACCAGAGGGATTAATAGCACACCTTTTGTTGGTATCCAGCAATATTCAGGTCTCATGGTGAAAAAAGGGTAATGATTACACCGGAGCTGAAAAAATCTGATGACCGTTGAGCCAAACTGCTGTTATTTGCAAATCATGGCTCAGCAACACCAAGTCCGCTTTGGTACCCCCTAACAGATTCCCCAATGACGAATTCAACCCGAGCAGACGGGCAGGCACATAGGTAATAGCAGCTAAAGCTTCCTCGAGGCTGCAACCGGTAAATTTGATCAGGTTACGCATCGCCTGGTCCAGGCTTAACAGGCTGCCAGCCAGGGTGCCATCTGCAAGTTTGGCAGACGAACCATCCACAAACACTTTACGCCCACCAAGCTGATATTCGCCTGGGGGCATTCCAAGGGCGGCCATGGCATCTGTCACAAGGCTGGTGCCGCGATTCGCCAAGTACCTTCCAGGCAAGATTTACTGTTGCGGGATGCACGTGGATACCGTCAACGATTATGCCGGAAGTGAGGCGTTGATCAGCCAGGAGTGCCCCAACTAAACCTGGCTGACGATGGTCAAATGCTGGCATGGCGTTGAACAAATGGGTACCATAACGGATGCCTGCTTCAAAGCCTGCTTGCGATTGGCTAAAACTAGCTTGTGAATGTCCTGCACTGACCACGACACCATGTTTGACCAGGGTGTGTACTGCGGTTATAGCGCCCGATAGCTCGGGTGCAAGGGTCACCAGACGCACAGAGGTGGCTGGGCTCCAGTGACCGTATATTTCAGGTTCTGGTAGACATAAATAATCTGGATTATGGGCTCCATGTTTTTCAGGATTGAGATAAGGACCCTCGAGGTGTAATCCAATAACCCTGGCACCATGGTAATTTGCAGGAGGTCCCTTTTGTATGACTGACTGAGCTATACGTGTGGTTTCTGGTGGAGAAGAGATAATGGTGGGAAGGAAAGAAGTCACTCCAAAGCGGATTATTTGTTCTCCCACCTGCCAAATGGATTCCGGATCGAAGGTGAAATCCATACCGAATGCACCGTTGATCTGCAAGTCAATGAATCCCGGGACCAGGTACTGTCCACTGGCATCAAAGCGCGAGGTGTTCGGCGGGCAGGATAAATCATGCTCAGAGCCTAATGCTGTGATTGTCTCTCCACTGACAATCATGGCACCGTGATCAAGCATCCCCGATGGAGTATACAGGGTGGCATTGTGGAAATATATCATGCTATATTATGGAGCAAAGTAGTTACATCATCTTTCAGAATGAATCATTAAAACTCAAACCCTAATCCACACCAGGAATATCCCATGGGTCTTGGTTCCAAAATAAACCAGATTGGGGGTGGTTGGATCTATGCTTATGGATTGAATGGTTTGGTACCTTAAGCGTTCATCGACAAAATTCCAGGTGTGACCTGAATCCAGAGAATAATAAGCCCCAGAGGTTGTACCTGCATAGATCAAATTTGCCTGGGAAGGATCAATCATCAGGGATGTCACCTCCTGACCAGGCAGCCCTATGGGTGTCCAGCTACCAGAATAGTAGCGATAAATCCCGTTGTTTGTGCCTGCATACAGGTCATGTGATTTTATAGGGGAGGCTGCTAATGAATAAAAAATAAAGGGCTGGTAAGAGTCCATCCATGTAGATCCGCCATTTGTGCTGATCTTTATACTGCCAGGGATATCTGTAACTGCATAAACCAGATTGCTGTCCGCCTGATCAACTGCCAAGTCTAGGATGGATTCTCCACCCAAACCGGCGGGCTGCCAGCCTGCACCACCATTGATGCTTCTATATACTCCCGAGCCACCCGTGCCCAAATAGGCAATTTGTGGATTGGAAGGAGCATAAATCATCGTCAACAAGTTGACACTTGCTAATTGACTGTTGGTTGTAGTCTCAAGTGGGGTGGCGAAGGCTTCCTGCATCTCCCGAGTGGCGAAAGGATGGTCAGCGGGAAAAGCAGGCGTATGGGTACTTGTTAACGGTAGTCCCTGCCCAATGCTGACCCAACCACTACCAGCATTCAAGTCATTCTGATACAAGCCACCAGTATCGGTCATAGCATACAGCAGCCAAGGTTGGGCAGGATTCCTTACCAAATCATGCACGAATTTGTCTGAAAGGCCAACGTTTAACTCGCTCCAGGTTTGACCTCGATTAGTTGATTGATACACACCTGCACCAAACAGGCTGGCGTAGATCGTAGCAGGATTTGTTGGAGAAAGGACAATCGAAGTCACCATGGAATTTTCGATTCCTGTGTTGCTGGATTGCCAGCTTGAACCAGCATCCAGGCTGCGATAGAGACCATCTCCATATGTGCCAGCGAAGAGATTCTCTGAAGAGATAGGATTGATGACGACATTGTAGATCGGATCGGCCTGCAAACCACTGGGTATCCAGGTTAGACCACCATCCACAGTCTTCATTATCCCTTGATCAAAGGTTGCCAGATACACAGTACCAGTATGTATGGGGTTGATAGCGATACTGTACACCTTGGCCCAGGGAATCTCCGGGTCGGGAAGGAACCAAGAACCACCTGCATTAAGAGATTTGTATACCGTGTCAAAGTGCCATACCCCATAAAAGAGTGTGGTTCCATGACTATAATCCGGACTGATTAAGATCGCCCTGCCGGAAAGGTTGTTTATTCCATTTTGGATGGTAGACCAGGTACCTCCATAGTCGGAGCTTTTGTAAGGGTCCATGTTCATGCGTAGCCGCATAGATAGTGTCGTGGGCATTTGGATCGACAACCAGCGAGTAAACCCAATCCTGAGCATCTTCACCACCCACATTCGATAAGTTAGGAATCCAGGTGTCACCAGCATCATCGGACTTATAAACCACACCATTCCATGGTTGGATTGTTATTATTGGAAACACCCCGGGTGCCAGCGTAGATTGTAGACGTCTCAAATGGATCGATGGCGATGGTGTAAACCACGGCTTGATCCTGCATACCCGACCCAGACCAAACCCATGAATTCCCACCATCCTGTGATTTATACACCTGGCTGTGATATGTTCCAGCATATATGGTGGATGGATGAGTAGGATCAATTGCCAGTGAATTGATATAGAGATTAGTCAAACCATGGTTTACGGAATGCCAATTGAGCCCTCCATCCGTGCTTTTAAACACGCCAGACCCCCATGATCCAGCATAAACCACCTGTGGATTGGATGGGTCGACGGCGGTTGCAACAATATATCCTCCATAAGGTCCAATCCATCCGCTGGGGTCGAGGGAGATAATGGGAAAGTAGGAGCGAGTGGCAGGTGCTTGCGCAGAGATAAGATCTGACTGCCGAGGCTAAGCAGTCGACTAAGATGATGAAGGGATGAGAATACGGTTAATCTTGGGGGGCATTGATGAATATTATATACGCAAATTTGAAAATGTTCGTTATACTAACATGTATGAATTGTGATGGAATAACACTAAAGCGAAGGATCGTATGGCAAAACATATCCTGATCGTTGATGATGATGCCTTGATGACGGCGCAGCCTGGCATTCAACCTGGAACAGGCTGGTTATCGTACCAGCACAGCCGAAAGTGCCGAAACTGCACTCTCGCAGGTGCGCCTGGATAGACCTGACCTGGTGTTGTTGGATATCAGCCTGCCTGTCATGGATGGATTGGATGCCATGCGCCAGCTTAAAGATCAATTTGACCTGCCGGTTATTTTTGTCACTGCCCGTCGCCGTGAGCTGGATGAAGCCCTGGGTCTGGAGCTGGGTGGGGATGATTACATCACCAAGCCATTTGATTTTAACGTCCTGGTGGCACATATCAAGGCGGTGCTACGTCGTTTCGAGCGCACCACATTTTCCACGGCTGTTCAGGCTACCAACCACGTGCACCTTGGTGGTTGGTGACCTGGTGGTGGACCCGTGAAAGCCATTCGGTGACCCTGGCGTGGAAAGCAGATCGATCTGCCACGCAGGGAATTCGACCTCTTGCATGCCCTGGCACTTCAGCCGGGACGGGTATTCACTGTGGATGAGCTGCTTGGGACGGTGTGGGGGGCTGAGTTCATTGGTCAACCACAGGTGGTGTATGTCCATATTCGCTGGTTGCGGGAGAAAATCGAGCGGGTAGCCAATCACCCACGCCGAATTCTGACGGTGCGTGGGGTGGGTTATAAGCTGATGCCGGAGGTGATCTGATGTTTCGCAACTTGCGTTCAAGACTGATCCTCAGCCATGCATTACCCTTGCTTGTCATCATCCCGATCATCGGGGTGGCACTGACCAACCTGATTGAAACGCGTGTGTTGCTTCCCAGCCTATCGAAAGCATTGATGACCAATGCAGTTCTCCTGGCGAATGTGGCTGGCGATGAGGCAGAGCTGTGGACAAACCCGGCATATGCAGAATATTACCTAACCCATTTACGGCATGACATCAGTGCCAGGGTGGAGTTCATTACTCCTGGAGGGCAGCTGCTGGCTTCATCCGATCCCACAGAAGCACAAATGCTTGGTATGTTCCTTGATTTTGCAGGAGTAGCCCAGGCTCGTGCCGGGCAGGTGGCGAGTTACACCTATTACAACCTTCCTCTCCTTCGGAGGTTATTGATGTATTTGTGCCAGTGCTCAATCAAAACCAGCAGCTGATTGGCATCCTGCGCATGTCTTATACCTATACAACACCTTTATCACAGAATTTACCCGTTCACGTTATGTGATTGTAGGCATCCTGGCAGGTGGGCTGTTGGTCGGGATCATCCTTGGTTGGAGTCTGGCGGTTAATCTGAGCAAGCCGATCCGTCAGGTGACCCAGGCGATCAATGATCTGGCACATGGAAACCGGCAAGCTGCAGGTGGTCGAACGTGGACCAGAAGAAATCCAGCTCCTGGCACAATCGTTCAATTTCTCTGAATGAGCGTTTGAGCAGCCTGGAGAAAGCCCGTAAGCAGCTATTAGCAAACCTTGTGCATGAGCTTGGGCGACCTCTGGGAGCACTGCGTTCCGCCATCCAGGCCTTGGCTGGTGGAGCAGCACAGGATCCGAAGCTCCTGGCAGATCTGACCGCAGGGCATGGATGACCAAGCTGCCCGTCTTCAGCATTTGCTGGAAGACCTGGCTCATCTGCATGACCAGGTGTTGGGTACTCTTGAGCTGGATTACCAGCCGGTTGAGTTGAGTGATTGGCTGCCGAAAGTACTCCGCCCATGGCAGGAAGCTGCCAAGGATAAACATCTTGACCTGGCAAACCGATATCCCCAGGACCTGCCTGAGATTTCAGCTGACCCGCTTCGCCTGGCATCGGTGGTGGAAAATCTGGTGAGCAATGCCATCAAATATACCCATCGGGTGGGCACGGTCTCTGATTAACGCACAGGTTGAAGGTGAGGAGATTATTGATCCAGGTGAAGGATAATGGATCTGGGATTGCGGCTGATGAACAGCAGAAGGTCTTCGAGCCATTTTACCGTGGCAATCAGGGAAGGCGTTTCAAACAAGGCATGGGATTGGGATTGAGCATTGCCCGTGACCTGGTGGAGGCTCATGGCGGTAAGATCACGCCTGGAAAGTGCACCTGGCAAAGGAAGTCAATTCACTATTCACTTGCCTATCCATTGGTGACCAATCAGATGCCAATAATCATAGTCAACGAATTAATATATTAATTGTTATCATTATATGTAGTTGGGGCGGGTCATGAACCGCCCCGTATTATTTTTAGACTCAATTTCATAAGCTTCGCTTAAGCATTCCATAGGGGAGTGATAAGGACAAAATGCGTCTCAGGGGACTATGATATGCGATAAATCTCGAAAAATAAACTAAAAGATAAGTCTCGGGAGGTAACCATGAACAAGAAAGTTTTTAGTCTAGTCAGTGTAGTTAATTGTCTCTGTAATGTTGCTTTCAGCTTGTAGTGGGGTAACGGCAGTATTATCCAACACAGTCAGTCAACTCAATGCTGTGCAGGCAGCACCACAAGCATCGTGCAACTCCGTCAACCAGTGACAGCACATCATCATCGAGTTCACCACTGCAGTCAGCACCACTACATCCACAGCTTCAGCCCAGATAACGGGAGGCTCTGACCTTCTGACAGCCTATGAAAACGCGTCTAGAAGCGATTTATACAACCGTCAGCCCACAGGTGGTGAATATCATCGGTGCTGACACCTGCGACCGTCAATAATTTCCAAAATTTCCCAGGTTTCAACAACAATCAACAATCACAAACCCAACAATACTCTCAGGCCTTGGGTTCTGGTTTTGTTTGGGATACGAAGGGTGATATCGTCACCAACAACCATGTCGTTGATGGCGCCACGAAAATCGAGGTCACCTTCTCAGATGGTACGACAGTTCCAGCGACGATCGTTGGTCAGGACCTGTATAGTGATCTGGCAGTGATCAAGGTAGACGTATCGATGCCGATAAGCTAGTCCCTGTGACCATGGCTGATTCAACCCAGGTGAAGGTTGGCGAGATTGCAATCGCCATTGGAAATCCCTATGGATTTTGAGGGTTCGATGACCGTGGGTACCGTCTCTGGTCTTGGGCGTGACCTGCCAACCAGTACAACTGACCAGACAAGCGGTGCTTCATATTCAATTCCTGAAGTTATCCAGACCGATGCAGCCATCAACCCAGGCAACTCGGGTGGTGTACTGGTCAATGATCAGGGTCAGGTAATCGGTGTCACATCATGCCCTTGAATCATCCAGTGGATCAAACTCGGGTATCGGCTTTGCAATCCCAGCAGAAATCGTATCGAAAGTCGTCCCATCCTTGATTTCGTCGGGTAAGTATGACCATCCATATCTGGGCATCAGCGGTACCGACATGACTCCTGATATTGCCCAGGCAATGAATCTTCCATCTGATCACACGGGGTGCACTTGATCGAGACGGTTACCAGCCGGTGGTCCAGCAGCCAAGGCAGGGCTACAAGGTAGCAACACGACAGTAACCATCAATGGCGTTCAGGGTACCGTTGGTGGAGATGTCATCACTGCGATTGATGGACAGACCATCAATAGCATGTCGGATATCATTGCCTACCTGGCAATCCATACTCAGGTCGGGCAAACAGTAACCCTGACAATCCTGCGCAATGGTCAGACCCAGACTGTACAGGTAACTTTGGGCAGTCGGCCCAAGCCAGTAAACATCATGGTTTAATCTCCCTTCCACCTCTCCCAAATTACTTGCCGGTTTGGGGGAGGTGGGGAGGGGGTAAGAAAGTGTGGTGAGCCATGTTCAATCGTCGAAGTGTACGCATCCTTATATACCTGCTCTTCCTGCCAGTTTTTCTTAGGCGCAGGATTTGCAGGTGGCGTCTTGGTGGATCATTTTCTCATCACGCCTACCATTGCCTCAGCCAGAGACACAAACTCAATCAAATGGATTGGATCTGGTCAACCAGGCTTATCAGATCATCCAACAGAATTATGTGGATCAAAGTGCGGTGCAACAAACACAGCTTGAGTATGGAGCGATCAGTGGGATGGTTGATGCACTCGGTGATACGGGTCATAGCCGGTTTTTAACCCCACAGATGGTTAAGGAAGAGAATAACTTCACCCAGGGCATCATTTGAAGGTATTGGGGCAGAAGTGATGCTGAATAGTAATGGTCAGGTGGTCATTGTTGCCCCTATCGATGGCTCTCCAGCACAGGCAGCCGGGGTGAAAGCCTGGTGACATCATGTTGAAAGTGGATGGTGTCGACCTGACCGGATTGAGCCTCACTGATGTGGTCAGCAAGGTATTAGGACCTGCAGGGACGAAGGTGACCATCACACTTACAGGATCCAGGAACCGGTGCAATCAGGGATGTGACCATCACACGGGCGAAGATCACGGTTCAAAACGTCACCTGGATCATGCTGCCCGGTACAACCATCGCGGATGTACGCATCGCAGCCTTCAGCCAGGGTGTGACCAATAGATTTACGAACAGCCTTGCAGCAGATCCAGGCACAAGGTGCCACCAGTATCATATTGGACTTACGCAACGATCCGGGTGGCTTGCTGGATGAAGCCATCGGTGTAACCAGTCAATTCCTGGGTAGCGGGAACGTCTTGCTGGTCAAGAATGCCCAGGGGCAGGAACAGGCTGTACCGGTTCGAATCAGGTGGACTGGCGATGAATATCCCCATGGTAGTACTGGTCAATCAGGGAACAGCGCAGTGCATGCTGAGATCGTTGCTGGAGCACTACAGGATGCTCATCGGGCAACCTTGATTGGAGAAACCACTTTTGGAACTGGAACCGTGCTGAATGGTTTCTCACTCTCCGATGGCTCACAGATATTATTGGCGACCGAGGAATGGCTTACACCCGCTGGGCGAGTGATTTGGCATAAGGGTATTACCCCAGATGTGAGTGTAGACCTGGCAAATACGGTCAATCCTATTCCTGCCTGAATCTGGGAAGGGCAATGACTGCAGCTCAGCTGCAAAGCAGTCAGGATGCACAACTGTTAAAAGCAATCAATGAGCTTTCACAGGGGGCCAGTAAAAAGTGAAAGAGGTAAGTAGAAACGGTTTGGTTGGTTTGCCCTCCCTGGAAGTCCTCTCCTCCCTTCCGGGGAGGGTGCGTGTAAGATCGGGCCCTAATCCGTTACCACAGGAACCCTTTTCGAGTTTATTTATATTTTATAGAATGTAGAAAAGGTTCTTGCCCTTGCTATACCTGAGGAAATGCGAGGCCGTGCAAGTCTGTCGACACTTGGGGAAAATATTCAATTGTTGATCATTCCCCATTTTCACTTTTAGTCTTTTTACCCCCTTCACATAGGTAGCTCTAAAACGAGCAAGGGAGAGTAGTTGAAAACCTATTCACATGAGTAGTATCGTATGCGAGGAGAACTAGGGTTCACTATCCAAGTTCACTTTTGGGAGGTGCTCTAACCTTACATATTCAGGTGAATACGGGACCGGGGGAGTATTAGAGAATAACCCAGAGGAATATATGATTGTAGGGCAGGAAAAGAGGGTGTATGATGTGAATATATGGTCTTTTATCCTATTGCGTATTCAATGGCTGTCTCGAATTTCGTGTTTCCTAAGCTAAAAACAAGGAAATGAGAAAAAAATGAGCACCGAATGGGAAAAACTGACTCAGGAAGTGGAGATCCTCTATAACGCCGGCAAATATGATCGAGCAATGAGTGTAGCGAAGAAGGCGCTCAATGTAGCAGAGAGGAACATGGGTCCGAACCATCCCGATGTAGCAAACAGCTTGTACAATCTTGCCTATCTTTATTACAACCAGGGTCAATACGCGCAGGCTGAGCCGCTCTACGAGCGCGCACTGACGATCTATGAGAATGCCCTTGGCCCGGACCGTCCCGATGTAGCTATGTGCCTATACAACCTGGCCACTCTCTATTCCCAGCAGGGTAAATATGCGCAGGCTGAGCCACTCTTCCAGCGCGCAACGATGATCCAGGAACATGCCCTCGGACCGGACCATCCTGATGTGGCATCGAGCCTTCATAACCTGGCCCTTCTTTATTCCTACCGGGGTCAACATGCGCAGGCTGAGCTCCTCTTCAAGCGCGCATTGGCAATCCGGGTGAATGCACTCGGATCAGCCCATCCCTATGTGGCTATGAGTCTATTCAACCTTGCTACTCTTTATACCAACCAGGGTCAATATGAGCAGGCTGAGCCACTCTACAAGCACGCACTGGCTATCTATGAGGATGCCCTCGGACCGGACCATCCTGATGTGGCAGAGACCCTGTACAACCTGGCCAATCTTTATTACAACCAGGGTCAATATGCACAGGCTGAGCCGCTCTTCAAGCGCGCACTAGCAATTGAGGAGAATGCCCTCGGACCGGACCATCCCAGTGTGGCAGAGTGGCTGAATAACCTGGCTACTCTTTATTCCGACCAAGGTCAATACGCAAAAGCCGAGCCGTTATACAAGGGCGCACTCACAATCCAGGAGAATGCCTTAGGCCCGAACCATCCCGATGTGGCAAATAGTCTGTACAATCTTGCCAATCTTTATTTCTATCAGAGTCAATTCACGCAAGCTGAGCCGTTCTATAAGCGCGCGCTTACGATCTGGGAGAATAGCCTCGGACCGGATCATCTCGATGTGGCAAATAGCCTGAATAAACTGGCCAATCTTTATTACAATCAGGGTCAAATAGCACAGGCTGAACTGCTCTTCGAGCGTTCACTGGCGATCTACGAGGATGCCCTCCGCCCGGACCACCCTCAAGTGATAGCGAGCCTTAAAAACATGGCCATTCTCTATCGAAAAACCGGCCGTATTAAAAAGGCTGAAGCGTTGGAAGATAAGCTGGCAGCATTTCACCATAGTGGGTTCAGTCCAGAAAACGAGACACCCATGTAAGATTCCCGGGTTTCTCATAAACCCCCGCACAGCATAGGACACAATCCGCATTCGAGTCGCTCCATGCTTACTTCTCATAAATGTCGTTTGAGACTACCCTTACCGCGCACGTGAGGATTAGTAGTATCCCTGGCATTATGAATAGGGTGTTATCAACAGATATTTCCAGAGTATACGCTTAAAAACAAATAGGTACGGATGGCGCATGACTCGCCTCCCTTGAACTTGACTTAAATAATGGCATTCATGCCCCGAGAGTAGAAATATTTCTTCGTCAGCTCAGTAGCCACGACGTAGAGCGCCGTCAGCCCGAGCATGGTCAGCATGAGTGGAACAGGCAAGGGGACAAAACCAAATACCGAGATGAATGGCAGGTATGGCAGTACAAGGGCGATTACAATGAAGATCAATGTACTCACCAGTAAAAGTCTACCCGGGCGGCTGCGCAAGAAGAGATGGCGCGTTCGCACTACCAGGGCGATGACCAGCTCTGTTATCAAGGACTCGACGAACCAGCCGGTGCGGAACTCTTCCGGTGAAGCATGGAACAGAAACAGCAACGTCCCGAAGGTCAGGAAGTCGAAGATCGAACTCACCAGACCGAAGAGCACCATATAGTTGCGGATGAACTTGGTGTTCCAGCGGCGCGGCTTCTCCACCATTTCTCGGTCCACATTGTCGCTGGCGATCGTTATGGCGGGAATGTCAGAAAGGAAATTATTGAGCAGGATTTGCGGAGCGAGCAGAGGTAGAAATGACAGCAGCATCGAAGCCCCGGCCATGCTAAACATGTTGCCGAAGTTGGCGCTGATGGTCGTGAGGATGTACTTAAGCGTGTTTGCGAACGTCGCACGACCCTCATCAATGCCTTGCCGCAAGATGGCCAAATCCTGCTTAAGCAGCACAAAGTCAGCCGCCTCTTTGGCCACATCTACAGCCGTGTCCACGGATAGGCCCACGTCTGCGGTGTGGAGGGCCGGAGCGTCGTTGATGCCATCGCCCATATAGCCAACCACGTGCCCGGTCTTCTGCAGCGCAAGAATAATGCGCTCCTTCTGATTGGGATCCACTTCTGCGAAGAGGGTGGTGCGTTCAGCAAGGTGCCAGAGTGCTTCATCACGCATGTCATTCAGCTGACTTCCTGTCAGCACACCTTGGAGTGGAAGGTTCACCGCCTCCGCGACATGGCGGGCTACTTTTTGATTATCACCGGTGATGATCTTGATCTGCACCCCGCGCTTAGCCAGATCGACAATGACTTGCTGTACATCGGCCTTCGGTGGATCGAAGAAAAGCAGGAAGCCGGCGAAGTTTAGTGCCTTTTCATCGGCTTGCGAATAGGTTTCGGGTTGCCCATTCACCGTCTTCGTTGCCAGACCAAGTACTCGGAACCCTTTTTCGCTCCATTCGCTATAATGCTGTTCAATCTCTGCCCGTTTGGTAACGTCTAATGGTTGGGTTCCATCTCCTGATTGAATGCTGGTACAGATGCTCAGAATATTATCTAATGCGCCCTTAGTGATAAGGGTGCGTTCGCCCTTGGCATTAGCAGTGACCATACTCAGGCGCTTGCGTACGAAGTCATATGGGATTTCATCCACTTTTTGCTCAGCACTGATGTCCAGCTCAGCCTTCTGAGCGGCAGCTTGGATCGCATCATCCAGTGGATTGTTCAGCCCGGTCTGATAGTGTGCGTTGAGATAAGCGTAACGCAGAACGGTCTCGGATGGTTGTCCGTGGGTATCGAGCGCGCCGTCAAGACGAACCACACCTTCAGTAAGTGTGCCGGTCTTGTCGGTACATAGCACATCCATGCTGCCGAAGTTCTCGATGGAGGTCAAGCGACGCACGATCACACCGCGTTTTGCCATCTGTTGTGCGCCGTGGGAGAGGGTGATACTGATAATTGCGGGTAAGAGCTCGGGCGTGAGGCCTACTGCTAGTGCAAGTGTAAAAAGAAGTGAGTCTAAAAATGGCTTGGCGAGGAGGACGTTGACCGTCAGAATGATGACCACCATCACCAACATGACCTGCGTGAGCAAGTTACCGAAGTGACGGATGCCACGTTCAAACTCAGTTTCCGGTGGGCGCAGTCTCAGCCGTTCAGCCACCTGGCCGAATATTGTGGTTTTCCCCGTCTGAACGATCAACACCTTTGCGGTTCCGCTGCTGGCACTGGTACCCATGAAGACGCAGTTGGTTCGCTGCACCAGGCTGGCATTTGCAGGGATAGTCGCTGGTTTCTTCTCTACCGGGAAGGTTTCGCCGGTCAGTACTGCCTGGTTGATAAAGAAGTCATCTGCTTCCAGCACGACACCATCAGCCGGGATCAGACTGCCTGCGGAGAGCACCACCACATCACCCGGCACCACTTGTTCGGAGGGTAGCATTTGTGGCTGGCCACCACGCAGCAAGCGGGATTTGATCGTAACTTGTGAACGCAATTTTGCGACGGCGTTGCTGGCATTGTATTCCTGCACGAATCCGAGAATCGTGCTACCAAGCACGATGGCAATCACAATGCTGGCATCTACCCACTCCCCCGTGATCCCAGACACAATTGCTGCAAAGATGAGAATGAGAACGAGCGGGCTTTTGAATTGGCTCAGGAACAAGCGCAACGCAGTTGCTTGTTGCTGTGCACTAATTGCGTTCAGCCCATATTGCTTCAGACGTTGCTCAGCGTCCGCAGGTTGGAGGCCGTTCCTTGAAGCGTGTAGATTAAAAAGAAGTTGCTCGGGGGTGAGGCTCCAATAATCCGCTGGAGCTGCCTGACCGACCTGTTGCCCCATTTTGGGTGGAGTGCTGGTAGAAAAATTAGCGAGGGGTTTCATTCAACTTCTCTGGACCTCGTATTGTTAGTCATAGCCCTTTTGCATCGGATATTTCACCTTCAAGTAACACCCTACCTTAGCTTGCTCTCGAGTAATTGTACATCAGCGCCGTACCTAAGATTATATGTCTCACGCTACTTTTTATTTATGCACTAAAATCTGTTCGAACCATCACGTGCGAGTCGCAGTCAGACCTCACCTTTAGTTAACACCTCCCCGGTTGTCTCGAACCTCTGGAGCATTTTCGCGACCGAGATGCTCCAGAAGTTCGGAGGAAATTAATCCATGCATTATGCTTACCTTACAAATTAAGCCTACTTTTTTCGAAGTTGTTCTCTAACTTTCGCCGCAATCTGGCGATCGGTCATCTTGTCTACGGTTTCGATAGCCAAGATATGCCCCTTGAATCCTGCGCTCTCAAGGCGTTTTTTAAGCTCGCCTTTGGCCTCGCCTGGACCGAATATCTGAACCGAGTCTCCGTCACGAATAACAGCAACGACGGCATCGTAGAAGCTGTTGAGGCGATTCTCAAACTGGCGATCACGCACATCCTCCGAAGAGCCATCCTCTGAGTCACCGCTGGAAAATCTGACATGCTTTTCCATATGGGAGGTGATTTCTCTAACTTCTTCGCCTTCATCGCTAATAATAACAACCACAGCCTTGCGATGGTCAATCCACAAACCGATATCCTTTTTCATAAAGGTCTCCTTATCTATGTTTGGATCCGCATTGACTTTCTTGAAATCAATAAATCCCCGCTCAACATTGGTATCGATTAACTGTACGCGTATTCGGTCACCCACATCTACACCATCAAATCCCTGCACTAATTTGCCTTCGACCGGAAGGCTGAGAAGCCGCACCCAGGTGCCTTTCTCGGAAGCGCCTGTGACAATCAAATCAAATTGCTCTCCGATTCTCGATTCGAGCAGTAGCGCAGCAGCAGATTTTTCGACCTGGCGTTCAACTTTAGTGGCAGCATCCTCTGCTGCCGTGCAATGAGCTGCCAGATCATCTAACTCATCAATTCTGTATGGTACGGGTTGGTCTGCCAAGGCTGCTTTCAGCAAACGTTGGGTGAGCAGGTCGGGATAGCGACGATTAGGTGCGGTGGAGTGAGCATAGTCTTTGACCGCGAGGCCAAAGTGACCTGGGGCATTTCCTTCAGGGAGTTCTGCAATATATTCACCGTTTCCGAGAAGTTTGATCACTGCCAGGGATAAGTCGGGGAAACGCAGAGGGTCGGCTGCTTTCTCCTTAATCGAGAAACTCCTCTAAAGCTTTCGAATCTGGCTTACCAGGAAGTTTACTGCCATGTTCGTTGGCAATCTCAACAATCCGCTCCCACCTTTTTGGCGTGCGCACGACGCGCCGGATTGAGGGGAATTTTCTGGCAGAGAGATATCGGGCGGTCACCCCGTTAGCCGCGATCATCAAATCCTCGATAATCTCCTTAGCGCGGTTCTTTTGTTCTATTTCAAGCGCACGGATTTGATCACCATCGAATACCGGTTTAGCTTCGATGGTTTCCAGGGAAAGTGCCCCGTGAATGTGTCTTAAATTCTTCATCCTTTGGGTCGCCTTGTCTTGCAGCCGCAGATTCTCTTCCAGCCCCTTTACAATCGTGACTGCCTCAGGAATATCTCCATTCCCTTCCAGCCAGGCGGCCAGGCTGTTATAGGCAAGCTTGGCATGATTGCGTACCCATCCATGGTAGATATCCGAATCCTGAAGAGATCCGTCCGCTCCAATCACCATTTCGATGACGAGGGCAAGACGCTCCTCATTGAGATTCAAGGAGGTAATATCGGTCGAAACTTCTTCAGGCAGCATCGGGAAGATCTCGGCCGCGGTATAAACCGAGGTGGTGTTATGGCGTGCGTGTTGATCAATGGCTGAATCGTTTTTAATCACCGCGTCTACATCGGCGATGGCGACCAGGATCTTTACTTTTTCTGCCGGCATTGCCTCGGCAACGGTCAACTGATCCAGGTCGTGCGAGTCATCATTGTCTATGGAAGCCCATAGAAGGTCACGCATGTCATAAATCTGGTGCTCTGCACTTACTGGCGTGCCATTTTTCATCGTTGGTGACTGAAGCCTGCCCAATTCTGCAAGCGCTGCGGAAGAAAAGTCAGGGAGCAAACCACGCTCGAGCATTACCCGGTGAGCGATGCTCTGCAGGATCGCTCGGTGCTGTTTATCATTGTGAGCTGTTTGAAGCATAGGAAATCCTTAAATTAAGAACTAATAACCAGTGCCACGTGGCATTGAAAGTTGACCTGGTCGCCTGGTTTGGTGACCAGGTCAGTGTTCAGACGACCTTGATGGATGAGCAAGACACAAGTCAGCTACTTATGAACGGGGCTAGTCTTGCCTGCTTCTTGTTTAAGCCGTCGTACGTGCGTGCGCTGTCCTTTGGATAATCGCTTAGTCTTCTTTTTTTTGCTTGTTTTGTCTATCATTGGTGTAACTCCTTTTTACCGGATTATGACTCAAACCCAGGCGGTACTCAGCTGACCATGACTGCCAGGGTCCGCCGCTTGCACACTGATATGTAATGGTCCTTCTCCTAACGCCAGACCATCCGCCATGACCGGCATGGGTGGGTTGGTGTCGATATCCACCCTGTGGACGTGGTAGTGCTGTATGCGTTCGTCTTCCGGTCCACCACCAGGCCTGGCTGCCTGGACGGCATAACCTAACAGATCCATCTTGGACAGGTCAGCGAAGAGCAACACATCCAACAAGCCGTCATTTATCGAAGTCTGGGGTACCCACCTGAAAATGTGGGCCGATGTAGGGCATATTGGAAACCAGAACCGCGTGACACATTGTCTTGATCTCCCGCTTGCCATCCAGGATCAAGTGCATCTCAGCTGGCGAGGAAGACACCAGCGTTGCCAGGAAATCACCGACCCGTGTCAGGTCACCATGCTGGATATCATCGGCCGACGGGAAAAGGGCCGAAGCCAGACCTACCGAGCAAACTTCCAGGAAAGACCGCTTTATATCACCAAATTCAGCCAGGCCCACATCCACTTTAATCCGCTTTCCGTTTCGCAGGATAGCGATGGCAGCCGGGATATCCGCTGGAGGAATCCCCAGGCTGAGGGCTACATTGTTCTGCGTACCAGTGGGAATGATTCCCAGGGTGGCATTCGTGCCAGCCAGTGCTCCAGCCACGACATCAATGGTACCATCGCCCCCACATACCACGAACATGCGGATCCCATCCTCGAGGGCATTCTGGACCACACCTGGTAGATCGCTATCTGGTTCGACCAGGTAGGCTTCCGGCACAAGCTTCCAGGCTTGCATCTCACTGATCACATCCATAAGCTGCACGGGCAACTCGCTGGTTGCCCCGAATCCAGGATTAAAGATCAGTTTGACCCGCATACGGTGTTTATGCTTGGAGCGAGGTTTCTTGGCTTGGGTTTCTACCATACGCCTCTATCCTTTAGCCCAAAATTTATCAGCCTCTTCTTCCATTTTCGCCAAACGCGTGTAATAATCCGGGAATTCATTGAGATGGGCTGAGGCAATCTTGCCGGTTAGAAGGGGGTCATCATTGGTTACATTCGTTTTTGGATCTATCGTTCCATGCTCAAGTTCCACTTCGAGCCCCATCCAGAATTGCTCGACCCCAAACTTATTCCAGTCTACGCCTAACGTGTCTGCCGATCTGCTTGGCTTTATCGAGGCTGAGCCGTTTCTCTTTCATAGTCAATTCTCCATTTCTTCTTTTCGTCCAAATTTCATGTAGATTCTCCGTCCAGGGTTTTATCTATTGGTGTTGAAGCTTTTAATCCACTATTGGTTCAGCCGCTTTCTGTTTGCGTTGCTTTAGCTGGTAATAAGAGACGCTCAAGAAAGCGCCAAAGAGAAAGATGAGGCCGCTCACATAGGCCCAGGCCAGGAAGGCGATAATGGCAGCTACTGAACCATAGACCAAGTTCGAGACTGATATGTATGTGGAAACAAATAACAAAAAGGCTTTCTTGGCAAGCTCCCAGAGCAGGCCTGCACCCATTGCGCCGGGGAGTATCTCACGCCAGGTAGAAGTTCCATGTGGAAGCATGATATAGAGCACCATGAATAAAGCAACATCGAGCAGGATAGCTACCGCAAAACTGAGCGCTCCCCCGAGTGGAATGATTTGGTTGGGTAACCAGGTGCGGAGGTTGGTGACCAGGCTACCGGCAAATGAAGCCAGGAATAGGGCTGGACCAACA
>CAWHGE010000015.1:0-18332 GCA_963828845.1 uncultured Chloroflexia bacterium | reverse complement strand
TCCAGCTGATCGATAGCACAGCTCGGGATAAAATTACATCCAACCAGCCAGGGATGTAGTGTATACCACTCATTTGCTTGTTGAGTTGACCAGCGTTGATGCATTTTACCTCTCTGCCAATTTCACTCGGGTTTCCGTCAAAGCTTGTGCCTCCAACTTCCCTGTCTCCCGTATTTTAACTGGAAAACGGTTATAAAGTGGGCTTATTTTCCCATTAGTTCTTTTCAGGATTCGACACAGATTGGCATAAAAAAATCCTCCTATAGATCAAGCATCTATGGGAGGATTATGGTAAGTATTTTGGTATATTCATGGTGTTGGTTGAGATGGATGGCGCTCTATCCAGTCGGAACCAGCATAGGGGTTCTGTGGGTGGCGTTCGCTGTAATGGAGCCGAAGGAGTTATTCGCAGGGCGAGCAATTTCTGGATGGCGCTCGATGTAGTCGGATCCAAGGTAGTAATTCGCAGGGCGAGCAACTTCAGGATCGCGCTCGATGTAGTCTGATCCAATGTAGTAATTCGCAGGGCGAGCAATTTCAGGGTGGCGCTCAATGTAGTCGGATCCAGCCAGCCTTACTTCGCTCATCGGTCCATCTGAAGTGGAAACCATAGATGATGCGTTGGATATCACTCCTGCTCCAAGTAAGATCAAAACCAACAAACCGGCTGATACCACAACCTTTACTAAGTTTTTAGTTGACATTTTAACCTCCTTTCCCGTCTGATTTATAAATCTCCGTAAATTTGTTTTGTGCAAGATTTTCTTATCGATTTTTATCGTTTCCATTTTCTAATCTCCTTTCCCGATTCCTTTGGTGATCGAATATGCTAATTTGGTCATACTGTATTCATCTACAAATAGCATATCCGATTTGGATGCAGAACACACGAGTTGGAAGAGAGGTTCCCGACTTACTGAGGGCATATTTTTGAGTATCTCAAATGGATTATTAATTACCCCCTGCAGTAGCTTCCACCATAGATCTTAAAGATATGTTCGACAAGAAAAGCGTGGGGTTGATAGCTCCGATAGTCGAGCTAACAACCCCGCCATAAAAACGCGCGGTTTTTCCTTCTTTATAACTGCTGCCTATTCACGGTGGACAATTCCTTCCTGCCAGGCGTAGGCAGCTGCCTGGGTTCGGTCGACAAGATGCAGCTTGCTGAGTATATTGCTGACATGCCCTTTGACAGTACCCACGCTGATTACCAGTTGTCCAGCAATCTTTTCGTTGGAATAACCTTTTGCGATCAGCTTGAGCACCTCCATTTCGCGTTCGGTAAGCAAGGTAAAGGGTGTCGCTTCTTCAGGAACTAGGTTACGAAATGTCTTGATCACCCGGCTTGCAATCCGTGGATGTAGGGTTGCTTCTCCCCGGCAGCGCGGTGTATTGCATCGAGCAGGTCCGTGGCCTTAACATCTTTCAGTAAGTATGATATCGCACCTGCCTGAAGGGCAGGAAAGATATATTCGTCTCGATGGAAAGAGGTCAGGATAACGATTTGGGTGCGTGGGCTGATGTTCTTTACCCTGCGCGTGGCTTCAACGCCGTCCATCCCTGGCATTACCAGGTCCATTAAAACCACATCAGGTATAAATTCTTGGGCGAGCCTGATCGCCTCCTCACCAGAGCTTGCCTGCGCCACGATGGAAATATCAGGTTGGGCTTCCAGGTAACTGCATGCCCCTCGCCGGACCATTTCATGGTCATCAACAATCATAACCGTGATAGGATTAATCGGATCAGCCATGTTACCTCCTTTTTAGAGCTTTTTCGGTAAAGTCACCGAAATTTTTGTAACCTGCCCAGGCATGCTTTCAATAATAAAATTCCCACCAACCGCTTCAGCCCGTTCGCACATGGATCGTAGACCTATCCCGCTGTGTGGTGCACTCGTGTCGAATCCGCAACCATTGTCTTTAACCATCAATGTAACAGTGTTTATCCCATAAGCTAGAGACAGGTCTGTACTGCTGGCAGAACTATGTCTGGCAACGTTTGCCAAAGCTTCCTGTGCGATCCTGAATAGGATTTCTCTGGTTTCAAGGGATAATTCTTCACCTTCTTCAACATTTATCTTCAACTCGATCCCGCTTCGCTGTGACCATTCAGCTCCGTACTCCTTCAGGACTTCGGAAAAATTCCTGTCCTTCTATGGTTTGAGGTCGAAGCTCATCCACCAGGTTGGTGAGCTCTTTTCGAACTGAATCAACCAGTGCATCCGCTTCCACCAGGTGTTTTTTCGCCTCTTCTGAATTTCGGTCGTATAAAGTTAGGGCAGTCCCCAGCTCAAACGAAGCAGCCAGAGCTTGTTGTTTGGCACTGTCATGCAGGTCACGTGCCAATCGGTTACGTTCTTCTGAGATTGCCATTTCTTGCCGCCTGAGCAGCAGGTTTTGTAATTGTTTAGCCATATTATTTAAATGTTGGGTGAATTGTGTGATCTCATCTCCCGAAGTATCCGCGAATATATTTTGAAAAATCACCTGAGCTCCAAAGATCAGTAACTGTAGCTATGCGAGTAAACCGCATATCTAGTCGATTTGCAAATATATAGCCAAAAATTCCCCCCGTAATCCCAACACCCAGGAGGAAAATGATCAAGCTTCGGCCAGCAATATTCAAGATATGCGCAGGGATATCCTCCTGGGTGGGAAGGATTTGAGAATTACAACAATCACCCCCGCAACCTGGTTTCTATTACCCTCGGTTTCATCGAAAATTGGAAGTGCTAATAAAAAACGTTTATCATCCCCAAAAATGCTGTACAGCTGTTTTGTATCAGTTTCACCTTGCATTGCTGCATTAAAGGGCAACTCTAAACCTTGATATACACCAGGGTCAAATGCTTGACCCATCGTTATACTTGGAGAATCAATATGGCCGGTCTTTCCCAACAGGGTCCCATCTGCCCCAATAACCAGGGCATGCATTGCAGCCGTCGTCCTCACAAAGAATTGCAAAGAACCTATCCGAAGAATATCGTTGCTGTTGATTGTCCCACCTGAATCTTCCAGGAGTAATCGCACTAGTCTGGTATCAACAGGGGATTGGGAAAGAATATGACTCCATAATGGATCCTGGCTTTCCTGTAAAACATCAATGATTCCCTCAGGTGTCAAAATATTATCAGGTATAAAAAACCGCGGTAATATGATGGCCCCCATGATCAGTATAACTACCAGGAATGCACAGACTGTCACAATGGTATAGCTCAATGTCAATTGCCAGCGAAGTTTTCGAAAAATGTTCATCTTTTTACCTGTTAATACAATCTCTTGTTGAATAAATATTGTTCCTTAATGGTGGAATGCCCTCCATCATATAACAGGTCGTTCATAGAATACCTGGTGGATTGATGCGAAAGCTGCTATTAGGATAACACAAATTCAAAACCAAGGAACCTATCTAGAGTTAGGTTCCTTACCATACTTAGGCATGACTACACCTGTGAGTATCCGTTGAAATTTATTTGAAGGTGCTTTGATACTTATTCGCCTATCGGATATTGTTGGATTCCGACACAATTCCCCGGCATGGTGGTCTTCTTTGCGGGTACCCATGGCAAATTCTTACTTACTAGATGGATTCTCCGGATGCGCTTGCTATCTACCAAGTAGAAATGAGTATTATTGGGATCAAGTGTCACTGGCTGAGAATTCAATTGAACTGCTTAAAAAATCTGATCGAAATCAGCGATTAAAATAATGCACGCGTTATTCAGGAACCAGGATTAGTTGGGTGATCTCCGGTGGGCAATTAATACGCAGTGGTACGCTGATGACCCCCAGGCCGCGGTTCGTGTACAACCATAAGTCCTTGACCTTATAAAGACCATATGGATACTTCTTTCCCAAATGAGGACGAAAGATTGGTGATTTTCCAGTGGCATGCACCTGTCCACCATGGGTGTGACCGGAAAGCTGAAGGGTCACGCGTGGGTCTTGACAGATCACATCGGCCAGGTCTGGTTCGTGCAGGAGCAGGATAATGGGTGCTCCAGTAGGCGCATGATCAATAGCAAGCTTCAGATCAGGCTGGCCGCTCCAACCATCATCCATTCCTGCCAGATAAAGAACAGCTTTCCCACCACCGATCGCCAGGCCTTCATTACACAAGATCGATAGCCGTACTGCATCAAAGGCAGACCGGAGGGCACGAATATCAAGCCAGTAATCGTGATTCCCCATCACTGAATAAACACCATACCGTGCATTGATCCCGGCGAGTAGCTTAGCTACTTCATAAACTGCCTCGCGGGATCGCCAGACATAATCACCGGTCAGGACAAACAGATCGGGTTGCAGTTGATTTGCCATCTCGATGGATCGCCGCACGAAATTCGGACGGGTGTATGGCCGCAGGTGAATATCAGTCATCTGAACGATGGTAAAACCATCCAGGGCCGGATGCAGTCCACGGATTGGGATTGAAATCGTTTCGATGACTGTGTCTTGGGATTCATCGACGAGAGACAGTCCACCCGCAATGGCAAACATACCTGCAAGGGTTAATCCCCCAACTTTCAAACAACTTTGCCAGGTTGGTGGCATTTACGCCTCTGCTCCAGGATCAATATCTTGAAACGGAATGTCGCACAAATGGGTCACCATGCAATTTTTACCCTCGCATATTTTCTGATTCACTGTCAATGCGGGTGATCATGGCTTGCGTCATGTTCCAGGTTTTTTCCATCAGTTCTGGGTTCATCTTATCAAACGTATCTGCCAGTTGATGCCAGTATGGCCACTCACCATCCCTGGTTATACCAGCAATGGTGATAGCCGGAATTTTACAGCGCAGAGCATCTGCCATTTCAGTATTCCCACCGCTAATTACCGCTGGGTGTGCGTCCCACTCCGGGTGTTCCACCGCCAGGCTCTCGGCCATTTTCACCAGGCGTGGGTCGGCTTTAAATGGCACGATAATGCCCTCTTTCGTCAGCCAGGCTGGGCTGGCGCAGCCCAGCATCTCAAATACGAGCGCAGTCGGGTTTTTCAATTCCGCTTGGTGACGCTTGTAGAAATCGATCATGCCGTAGTGCTGAACTTCTTCACAGCCAGTGCATACTGCAAACACCCGCGTATGCTGAAGCGGTTGGGCAGCAAACTCCTCGGCCAGAGCCAGCACCATGCCCACTGCGCTGGCATTATCGTTGGCGCCTGCCGTAAAAGGTGTCGCCTCAGCCTGCAGGCACATAGCCGCTAAAAGAATGGCGCACAGCGCAGCCGGAATGCTTGCGTACCATGCCCATGGGATTGGAAAGAAGATCGCCAGGCTGTATACGATGACTTGCAGAATAAAGCTGCCGAAGACGACCATGGTGAAGCGGTCATAGACCTTAACCCATCCTCGCGTGCTGAAGATGATTGGCGTGCGTTGGCTATCCAGGTGGCCCACCAGCACCAGGTCGCGTTGGTGTTCGCCTGCTGGTGGGATGATCGTGAATACGTTCTGGCTTTCACCTTTCGGTACCATCTTGCGGAAGGGGTTGTTTTGAAAGCTGAGCTCCAGTAACTCGCAAACCAACACAAAGATGGACAGCAGCGCCGCGAGGACCGCCGTTATTCTGCCGTATAGTGGAAACAGGATGAATGCCAGCAGCATCCAGGCCGCTGCCCAATAAATGTGGGTGAAATATCGACTGGGCGCTGTAGAAGGTTTCGAAGACTGGCTTCAAGCCCATTTTCTCAAACTGAGCTTGTGCGTAAAGCGCCCCCAGACGTTCTTCAGGTCGGGTCGGTCCACGTGGGCCGATATCGACTGCCAGGGTGCGGATGTGGTTGAGCCAGGTAGCAACGTGCGGATTTGTCGAGGTCAGTTCAGTCATGCTTCCTTCCCACCCAATCGATCTTCGCACCTGTTCGGGTGCCCAGCCGCTCCATCAGCTCGCCGGTATGCTGCATGATGTGGCGGATTGAGTAAATCTGTAGCTCCAACGTGATCAAAGACCTGTCTCCATGTCCCTCCGGTTCTTCTAGTTTCAACCGCGGCACTCTTCTGCGACCTGCTGCTGGCAGAAGGCTAGGTACTCCAGGATAGTATCTCTATCATAAGGCTCACCAGATCTGCGGCTGCTGGAAGTCTTCGTATCCACCCCGATGCTTGATCCACGGAGTAAAGGCTTCGTTGGAGTCTTGCCAGATATTGATGTGTGAAGAAAAGGGCATGGTAGGCGACTTGCCAGAATTTGTTCTTGTCGCTCGCTGCATTCCAGACCGACTCCGGGCACTGGGTAATCGTCTGCTTGAGCATTTCGAGAGAAGCCTGATACTGCGAGATCAGAATTGCTGGTATATCCATCTTTGCGTCTCCTACTTATATATGTGATTGTGGCCCAACTCGTTCGCATAACGCCACATTGCGGTATATTTAGATATATATAATCCTATCTTAATATTATACACTGTTGATACGCTGGTATTTATCCCCTGGTGCGCACGCAGAACACACCTGCTGTAAACCGGAGTAACGGCTTAAGGGAGGTTTGAACCAGTCCAGCCATCTGTGACCGTGATAAATGGGATGCATGTGATTGGTATTGTGCTTAACCCCGACACGCCTCATGCTCCCGAGGGGGAGGGGCTGTTACTTTAAAAACCGAATCACCCGGCATTCACCGGGCGATCTCAATCTACAATCAGTAATCCTCAATCCAAAGGCGGAGACGAGCCTGTACCCCAGCGAAGCGAGGGTATAGGTATCCTCTCAGCAGCTTATAAGTCCCCCTAGGCTGCGTATGCTACGCTTACTGCCGGACTTAATCAAACTGATGATAGATCTGTCAGAGATCAAGAACTTTGCGACTGAGATAATCAGTTTGAGCTGAGTGATCTGATTCTCTAAATCTCTTATCTATCATTGTATATGCTCCTCGGTAGATGTCTAGGTATTGTGGAACATCGGAAGGGCGTTTTGACTTCTTTCACTGTATGTCCCATATCTTCCCCCATGTCACAGGTATTCACTTCTATACTTTGTTCACTCATCCAAAAGCTATGCCTGATGCTAACGTGTAAACCATCCAGGAACGAAAACAGCGGCTCGCAATTCAGGAAGGCCCTTACCCACAATACGCATGTAGCAGTCATATCTACTCCCATTCCTGGCTATTAAGGCCATCCGATCGAACCAATCTTTAAGTCCTGACGAAAATCCCCTCGAGAACGACATCGTTGACCATTGCAACCTCCATGGATGCGTGGTTAAAATAAATTGGCCGGAACAATTCTCCAGCAGGAGCATCCCGGCCAACGTGTGTAGGCGTTTGATTACGCCTTGCAGATCACGAGTTTGATGCCTGGGCCCGGTAGAGACCGTGTTTCGTTGCTCAGGCTATGAGTATCATACAAGATTACGGCATTTAAAGGCGATGGGCAGATGTCCCGTTGTGGAGGGACATTTGTCCCGCATATTCGCATCTTAATTACCCGGGTTTCCTTACACGCTGCTTATCCTAAGACAATGTTACCAAATTTAAGTATTGTTTAAAATCGGTCATAACCAAACGTTGATAACCCTGGTGGTTGTTAGCCAGATATCCACTATCAGTTAGGGGCTGCAGCGAATTCTATGGTCAGAGAGGATATCGACCTAGGCGAGACCATTTCTTAGGGTAGTTTGGTTTAGCATGCATACAAATGGGGGTTATGGGTTTGGTGTTAGGGAGAAAAACCATAATTGTGTGCAACCATGTGCAAAGCGGTTACACGATGGTGATTGATCCATTTAGTTTCACCTCTGGAGGTGTTAACAGTCCGTCGATTTGTTCGGCAGCTTCTTCTTGTAAGACCGACCAGGAGAGCAATTGCATGCCGAGCTAGGAATATTGTTATTCCTTCGATTCTGGTATCGGTACGTCCGGCGACAAGTACGCCACTGCCAGACCAGCCTCATCGTCCATTGCTAGGTCTATGTGATATCCCTGGCGGTAATCAGCCACTGCGATCAACCGCACAGCCTGGCAGGACGCTTCACTGCAACTGATCCACTCTGCAATGCAGTTGGGTGAGTCGTAGAAGAAATCACGGCGGAAGACTGCCTCCGGTTCGTCCAGGTTAACCGCCAGGGGAAATATCTGTGCTTCCATTAAATCCTGGAAGAAGTGAGTCCCTAGTGATGGCTCTGGAGCAACACCGACTCCTTTGCCGGATACCTCCACCAGTGCTCCGGCATGACAAATATCCGAATAGCAGACATACACACCTAAATCAGTATTCAGCGAACCCCAACGACCTGGGCCGACACAGATGAACGACTTTTCCGGTAATGCAGCATTCAACCGGCTGATCACCCCGCCTAAATCTTTGCGAGCTTCGGCAGTCTCCAGTGCAAAATACATCTCAGGCGGTACGAACAGTACATATCGAATATTTGCCACCAAGCCCCTCGGCACCATGAAGCGCGTCGAGAAGAGGATATCCTCCTTCCCCAGATGTTCGGGGATTTTGCCGGCTTCTGCCTCTTTGAGCATACTCTGTGGACGGCACTGCAGCAAGGTGATTTGCACTTGTGGTGGCAGCGCATATGGATCGGGGACCTGTACAGTGAACTCCATGTCCACTGCACTGTGATAATGCTCTTCTAACAAACGTAGCATCTTCGATAGAGTTGCCGCAAATGGAGTTCGACGCAGCAGCTCGTCAAATGTAATTACCAACCCGCTGACTTCATCCTCCATGACCCGGCTGCGTGGGGTGACCAGGTAACCATCTCGATCCACTTGAGCGATAAAACGTAGTACTGGGTAGTTAGGGCGTAAAACATCCCGCACCGGTACTGTTTTGAAGGTGTTTTCTTCAAGATCGATCAGATCCACGTACTGTTGTGAATAATAGCGGATCGCCTCCGGCGTATCATCCGGCTGCAAAGTTGGATGGCTAAGCGCTACCGGGCGCGGGTAATCATTGCCCACCCGTTCGACTGCCCGTGTGCCTAAACCCCACACCAGCCGGGCAAAACCATCTTCCCGTCGGATTTGTGGGTTCCACCGATACAAGTTATGACTGAACGCTACCCCAGCCCCGTGCGGTAAGTAATATCGCCCATAAGCCTCCCCTTGCACCACCTGGATCAGGATTGCCATGCGCTCGTCATAATCCTGCAAACCCTTGCTGCGCCGGTATAACAGTGCCTCAGGTTTGAGTGTGCTGGCGAATGTGCCTGCGATCGCTCGTGTCAGTTCAGTCAGATTCTCTGAGGCAGTGCCCTGGTTTGGACAGAAGTGGCTGTCATACTTGCCAGCAAAGGCCGTCCCAAAGTTATCTTCCAATAGGCTGGAAGAACGCACAATTAGTGGTTTATTCCCAATGCTCTCCAACAGATCCTTCAATTCAACCAGGATTTCTGGTGGAAACTTACCAGCCTCAAAATCCTTTTTAAGTTGAGGATATTCTGCCCAAATTTGCTCTTCTGGCTTGTACTTCTGGTCATTCCAGTACGTGAAGCCATTCATCGCCATGAAGATATACATCACATCTGAACCAAGAAAATACGATTCAGGAATGCAATAACTGGCGCGTAAAGCTTCGTCCCCCATCTCGTTTAGGATGTTTGCCGCTAGCATCATCCCGGCGGCTTTCCCACCGATCCTACCTAATCCAATCTTACGCCGATGAATTTCCGCCAGATCCCTTACTTTAAACCACTTTTTGGCAATATTGATATATGCCAATTGGTCGCTGATGATCCTACGGATCAAGATCACCTTAAGCTCGGTGAGGTGGTGCTCTAATGTTCCCCGCTCTTGGAGTGGGATATTTTCGATTGACCGAGCATGCTCCAGTAACCTACCCTCTGGGATCAATTCCGGGTCGAAAACCTCTGGCAAGATAACCTGCTCTTGTTCAGTTCCCATTTCAACTACATCTGATACAGGCTGGATAGTTCGGTTCCAGACGGGTATGGAGCGGATGCTAGCGGTGCGCACCAGCAGACCCAAACCTCGCCCTTCTTGTACGTCATTATCCGAAACTAATCTCACATCCAAAGCAAAACACCTCGGGGTAGATGCTGCGCAGCCGATCTGGTTTTGGCTAGCTTTAAGCACAGTCTCGAGCGTTTCAATCAGGGCACTCAACGCCGCGCTCTTCCTCTCTACCCACACCACCAAGTTGATACCAACAAATGGCTCACTGGCTGCTGTTGGCTCTTTCCCGGTTTCTTCCACCGGCTGGTAGTTATACACAGCTTTCACTGTCCGGTCTACCCGTCCGAGATAATCACCAATCTGTCTCGCCAAGCATTCAGCCACACACCGGCAGTTTTCGCAGTGCGACTGGAGCAATGATTGTCGCATTCGCAGTGAATCACCTGCGAAAATTTTTTCAGCGCATTCAATAATAGCCTCATCAATCATTTTATCCGTCAGGGATTGGTCTACATGTGTACCCAACATGTCACTACCCCTTAATGAAGGGTGTCAACTACATACCAAGATGTAATTGACACCCCATCGTGAATTTAACTTGAACCCTTGTTCACTTCCACACTCTTGGGAAGTGCTGGTGATGCAAAACAGGCGTAGGATCCCAGAACCTGGTGGTCAGACAATCCCGTACGCCAGCATTGCGTTTGCAACCTTTATGAAACCAGCAATATTGGCGCCCATCAGGTAATCACCTTTTTTGCCATAAGTCTCCGCAGCTTCCAAACATGCCTTATGGATGCTCTTCATGATCCCCTGCAGACGCTGATCAACTTCTTCCCGCGACCAGGAGAGACGCATGCTATTCTGTGACATTTCCAGGCCCGAAGTCGCCACTCCGCCTGCATTTGCGGCCTTGGCAGGACCATAAAGGACATGGTTCTCCTGGTAAACCTTGATTGCATCCAGGTTAGATGGCATATTGGCACCCTCAGAGACGCAGTAACAACCATTCTTAACCAATGCAGTTGCATTCTTCCCGTCAATCTCATTCTCATGTGCAGAGGGGAATGCCAAATCGACCTTCACACCTTGCTCCCCGATCACATCCCACACGCTCTTATTTGGATAATATGGAACTTTGTACCGTTCGGCGTATTCGCTGATCCTGCCTCGGCGGAGGTTCTTCAACTCCAATACAAAATCGAGTTTTTCGCGATCGATTCCTTTTTCATCGACAATTGTGCCATTTGAGTCAGACAGGGTGATAATCTTGCCACCCAATTGCAGTAGCTTCTCAACGGTATATTGAGCGACATTCCCGGCAGCGCTCACTGCTGAGACTGTCCCCTGGATTTCCTTCCCCCGGGTAGCCAGCATTTCTGCCGCGAAGTATACTGCCCCGTAACCGGTTGCCTCCGGACGGATCAAGCTGCCGCCATATTCCAGACCCTTACCCGTCAGTACACTGGTATACTCATTGACAATCTTCTTGTAATACCCGTACAGGTAACCGATTTCACGCCCGCCTACCCCGATATCGCCAGCTGGTACATCCGTATCTGGTCCAATATGGCGATAAAGCTCTTGCATGAACGACTGGCAAAAGCGCATCACTTCCATGTCCGATTTGCCCTTTGGGTCAAAATCGGAACCGCCTTTGCCCCCGCCCATCGGGAGTGTGGTTAACGAGTTCTTTAAAACTTGTTCAAATCCTAAGAATTTAATAATTCCTAGGTTGACAGATGGGTGTAAGCGTAAGCCACCCTTGTATGGGCCGATGGCATTATTAAACTGAACGCGGAAGCCTCGGTTCACCTGAACTTCGCCAGCGTCGTCAACCCATGGAACCCGGAACATGATTACACGATCAGGGATAACGATTCTTTCGTAGATCTTAGCTTTTACAAACTCCGGATGCTTGTCAACGGTGGGTTCCAGTGTGGTGAGCACCTCTTTGACTGCCTGATGAAACTCGGGTTGTCCAGCATCTTTTTCCTGCACCATCGCAATGACGTCTTGAATTACTGACATATTTAGTCTCCTTGTTTGAAATAAGCTGATTGGAAATTAAAACGTAATAGATGCACCGGTACTAGTACTATAACCAAATCGTATGGATTACTCATAAAATTTGCCAGTCAGTGTATAAAAAAATATATAAAAAAGGAGACTACTCATCTTTCTCCCCCAACAATACCTATTCCCCGCTATAATTGTCCCATGAGCCTCTGGTTCTTCGTCTCAGACTTACACGGGCATTTGTCACGTTACCAAAAGCTCTTTCAGGTGATCCTGGCTGAAAGGCCGGAAGTTGTCCTGTTAGGAGGTGATTTGTTACCCGATGGGCTATCTTATTCCCGCGATTTGCAAGATAAGGGTTTTATCCATACCGTTCTCCAGGATGGATTCGGGGCGTTGAAAACTCAGCTCTCTTCAACATACCCTAAAGTCCTCCTTATCCTGGGCAATGACGATACCCGCGCCGAGGAAATCGAGCTGATGCAGGGTGAACCACTAGGCTTGTGGAACTACCTTCACTTCCGTAAGATAGAGTTGGGAGGGTTTACGGTTTACGGTTATGCCTGTGTTCCTCCCACGCCTTTCACATTAAAGGATTGGGAGCGCTATGATGTATCTCGTTTCGTCGATCTGGGCTGCATCTCCCCTGAGGAAGGCTGGCGATCTGTCCCTGTTTCTCCCCAAGAGATTCGGTACGCCACCATTCAGGGAGACCTAGAGCTACTGACTAATAACTCTGACCTGTCCAGGGCAATTTTCCTGTTCCATGCTCCCCCCCATCAAACCACCTTAGACCGGGTGGCGCTGGATGGTAGAATGATCGACAACACCCCTCTGGATATCCACGCTGGTAGCATCGCCATCCGTCGTTTTATCGAAAAAAGACAACCCCTCATTACCCTGCATGGTCATATCCACGAGTCCACCAGGATAACCGGATCGTGGCGCGAACATCTCGGTCGAACGTGGGCATTCACCGCTGCCCACGACGGTGCCGAGTTAGCCCTGGTTCGTTTTGATCCCGCTGCGCCTGAGAAAGCCACTCGGGCACTAATCTAATGACCGTTTTTCTTTCTTCGCTTGCCCATCGTTAACGGGCGAGCCGCATCGCTGATCGCACCAATCTTGGATGCAAAGCTGCTCCGGTTGTGAACATCCTCATCGGTCACCAGATGCACATCTAGCAGCGTGCTAATCTTGTAACCGGTGCGCTGGTAGTTCATTTCTGACAGAGAACAGTTCCAACCATCTAACCAGAGCAGTAAATCCTCCCGTTGAATTTCGGTTCCCTGGAAGTGGACCAACAAATCAATGTCACTTTCCGGACCAGCAATAGCATTGTTGACACTGCCAAAGATATAAATACCTTTAATACCGAACTTATCCGGATCAATGAGACCTGCAATGCTTTCTGCTGCTTGCAGCCTCCATCTCCAGTGGATATCTGTAACCTCCCGATAAACATTTCCTTTGGCTTTCTTGGCTTCAAGTTCAATCACTTTGCTCGGCAGGGTCAACCTGGCAAGCGCTTGTTCAGTATCTGCATTCATCATCACCTGCAAAACCCGCCCTTCAGTTACGGCTGGGATATCAATCACCCGGATCACATCGGTAAGGTTGGCAAAATCCGGTAGTATTTCCGGAAGGATACTCTTGGCGATTGTCAGGAACTGCTCGTTAAATATTATTCCGCGGTCATCGGGGTAGAGTGGTAGGTAACGAATGGAGGCTTCAACCAAGTCTTGGAAGAAATGCGTACCAAAAGAAGGATCAGGGGTGTAATCGCGTTGCTTGCGAGCGATTTCGATCAACATGGCAGTATTGTTTATATCTGAGTAGGTGACGCTTACCCCCAGCTTGATATCCCCTCGACACCCCCAACGTCCGGGTCCCATAAGGATAAACTGGCGTCTGGGTAAGATTTTGTTTAGCCTACCCACAACCCGTCCCACCGCAGCCAAATCTTGTTGGCTTTCCAGCTCACTATATTTGTAAGGATCGACATATACAATATGGGTAATATCCAACACATTTCCATTAGTAATAAATCGGTTAGCGGTAAAAATAATCTCTTCACTCGGGATGCCCCTTGGGATTTCCGCGGGTAAACTGTCCTCCCCATAGCTCTGAGCACGACACTGCAATAGATAGAAATCAACACCGTCATGCGCAAACTCGATATCAACCGGATAGCCCAGGGCTTCCTGCAATGTTTTCAAAATGGCTTCCAGTTGTTTCATGAATGGCGTCTGGGAGATTAATCCCTCGAACGTCATAACACACTCATCATGATCAAAATCGACTCCCAAGCCGCTCGGTATGTGTAAATGGTCAGGTTGAAGAATTGAGATAAGTCTGTTGATAAGGGGATATTCTTGCCCATACTTTTTCAATAACGTCCTTATCTCCACAGTTTCAAAGGATTTCGTCTCCAAATTGATTAAATCGATTTTTTTCGGTGAATAACGGACGATCTCATCTAGCGAAACATTGACTGGCAGCTTGGGATTCCCTGGTGCCACTAGGACCGGATAATCATCACTCAGGCGATCGACCGCACGTGTACCCAAACCTGGCTACCAGGCGAACCAATCCGTCTTCACGACGGATCCGACTGGACCAGCGAAAATTGTTGTTGCTAAATGCCACTCCGGCATATGCTGGCATGTAATAATGTCCCACCTGTGTTCCCACCACCTCCTGGATCATGATCCCCATTTCTTCATGATAGTCGACCAAGCCGTTCTCGTACCGATATTCAATCGGATCAGGACTGAACATCGACCCATAGACCTCAACAATCGCATCCATGATCGCTTCCAGGCGCTCCTCCTTCGTGCCTTTGTTTGCGATGAACAGGCTTTTGTACTTTCCCGCGAAAGCGGCTCCAACCTGGTCTTCTAGTAAGCTGGAACTACGTACAATCAGGGGCACATCGCCGAAATCGTCCAGTGCTAGCGAAAGCCCTTTGATAATCTCAGGGGGCAGGGGTGAGTTCTTGAATAAGGCCAATACATAAGGGTACTCTTGCCTGACCTGAACCAAATCTTTATACTTTTGCTCAATAATGTCTTCAAGGTTGTTATAACCGATGAAATAAAAAATACCGTCCGAAGTAAGGTACCATGTCTTCGGAGTCTTAACCACCCGCAGTAATTCTTGATCACGCCGCGATTGGTTAAGAATCTGCGCCGCCAGGAAAAGTCCCGAGCTCTTCCCACCCAGCTTTCCATGACTACCCGCGGGAAATATCGCCCGGTGCATAAACCCGCTAAAATCATTTATGTTAATGTAATTCTTGGCTACCTCGATGAACCAGGGATGGTCGCTTAAAACGCGTCGGATGAGCGAGGTTCGGAACCATTTTTCACGCGGCGCCGTCAGCTCAATTCCCTGAGGTGCGAGCAAATGAAAGCGCTCGATTGCTGAGCTGATATCACCCAGCGAAGAGCCAGGGTTAGCCAATATATCTACCAGGAAAGCTGAACGATCCTCTTTAATCCAGCGCTGGATATTTTCCAGGATCGCACTTTGAGATAGATGCTGGCTGGCAAGTGTGAACACCTTGTCGCTGATCGACAGGAGGTCCGTTTCTGGCTGTTGTTTGTATGGACGGTTTTCACCAAATGCCTCGCTGCCCTCATGGAAAACCGGGCTGATCACCTTAAGCATCTCCTCAGCCTCTTTGACCTCGTGCCAGTATAGATAGTTCACCATCTTGCTGGAGATTCGCATCAGCAGCCCTGAGTCAGTCGCCTTGAGCATATCCAGGATTACCCCCCAATCACTCTTTCGTTCTCCCTCCTCTAATTGCTCCTGGAACACCTGGCGGAGTTGTTGGTGGAGAAGATAAAAGCCAAATTGCTCTGCAATGGTATTAATCAGCTTGCGCTCTTCTTTGAGAAAGGGGCCCTCATCTGAGGCAGGTCGTTCTTCGGTATAACACACGCTGATCTTACCCACATCCTGATCCTGGATATAAATAGTGGCGCTCTGCACCCAGGGGCTTTCTTCAAAGAGCGGGGTCTGATAAGCCTTACTGCCAAAAACAATCTGCCCCCCACACACATCCGGGTATTGCCAGCCTGGTGGAAGAGCATGGATGATCCCTTGGCATACCTCTTCGATGGTGATCTCCGGGGTGCTCAGCAATTCCTGCACTTCATACATGCAGTTGAGCTCTTTTGCCCGTTCCCGTAGTTGGTGGATCAAATTATCAAGTGGATTTTCGGTCTCGTTCATTTTCTAGTCTCAAGGTTTGCAGATTACCCCCCGGCTCCTCCGCCCATCGACCCGGATTTTCAATGGAGCTTCGAGTCTGACATGGCGGACGAAACGGGTTTCATCGATTATTTCCTGCTCTTTTAACCATTCCCAATCGATCTTATACTGGCGGTTGAAAGGCAAGGAAAAATATTTAATGCCCAGATTGATCATGTTATGAAAGTAGTGGGCTCCCTGGCTCAACTCCACTCTCACATTCTCCAATGTTGCTTCTACGATCACTTTTGCGCCACATACCTGTCCCCATTGTACCGGGATACCGAGCCAGGGATCGGTGGTTCCTAATCGACCAAATACGATCAATAAATAAGGAATGTCTGCTTCCAATAGTTTGTCGTTGAAACTCTCCAGTTCTGGAACGATTGATTTCGTATGCTTCAAATCAAAACTCTCTGGTTTTACATACACTACATCCTTGATGTTTTCCACAGCTCCGTTTCCTAACACACCCTCGGAGGAAACAAAAACATTCTCACCCTCCAATTCCGCCTCTGAGACATGGATCACATCGGTTGGGACTGCCATTGCCCGTACCTGTAAAAAACCAAAGCGATGCGGGTTGAAAGTCATTGCAAACTCGATTTCTACAGGTGTACCGAGTGATTGTTCGCAGATGGATAGCAGCGATTTCATAAGATCATTGAAGGGCACCAGTTTGAGCACCAACAGCGGGGCAAATGTCAGAACCCGAGGTCCTTTAAAACCTGTTCCGATTGACAGCCTGCCTGCCAGCGCATTATATGTGGAAGCAACATATTGTAACGATCCATCCTCTTCCGCTGCTGTAATATTATCCTGAGTAATATACTCGCCCTCATTGATTGGATCGTATTTTGGGGGTTCCCCCATATTCACCAGCCAGAAATCTGTCTGTGTCTCTTTGAGCATATCCGATACCGACCCGAATGGCGGTTCCGCCTTCGGAAATGCTGGCGAATATGCCCAAGAAATTCCTCCATCCACAACCGTTTTCCCCAAGCCCAGAGCCAGATTCACCACACCATCCTCCGGTTTGGCGGGTCTCAGCGGGTAATAGTTGTAGGAACGCGCCACCCCCGCCACTTCAGGGTAAAACCGGTTCTGGTACCTTTTCCCAACTAATTCCTGGATGATGACTGCCATCTTTTCGTCTTCGTCCTTGTGCCCAATCGTCTTCCGGTAACCCTTTGCCCCCTTGAAGTATGTGGATGCATATATAAACTTTATCGCCTCTGCCAATTGACGGAAACGAACATCCGGATCATACTCGTTGTTCGGGATCATCTTGGTATGATAAATTCCAGCAAAAGGCTCGTTCTTGGTGTCTTCTAGCATACTTGAAGACCGAATGGCAAGTGGTGTATGGACCTGCTCGACTATGGAGCGTAAATCTCCGAGCACCTCAAATGGCAACTCTGCTTTTTGAAAGGCATATGCGACACGAGAGTCTGGCAAGTCTGAATAAGCAAGGTCGTACAGCTGATTCTGCTCCATAAAGGAATCAAAGACATCTGTGCACAAGATTGCCATGGACGGGATTTCGACTTTGATATCAGGGAATTTTTCCTGGTCCAGCTCGGAATGAAGGATGTCGCTTATGAAAGCAAGCCCTTCAGCTTTGCCGCCCAGCTCCCCTGTCCCCAGGCAGCTTATTGGTGTGTCTGGATCCAAAAAATTTCGATTAAAGTCTATCGACCGCGAGCGTAATGAGCTTTTAGTCGTTCTTTTCATAATCAACTTTCTTGGTCTTCTATACCCAACCGCGCTCCTGACAGGCACGCACGACCCGATCAACGGCAACGAGATATACCGCATCCCTTAATGGTACTTTGCGGCTTTGAGCAAAGTTGCTGATATCGATATAAATAGAGGTCAGCTGGACATCCAGCTTGCCCAACACTTCATCTCTCTTCCAGAAATAATTCATATTGCTTTGAACCTGCTCAAAGTAACTGCTGGTCACTCCGCCAGCGTTGGCTAAAATGTCAGGGATTACCCTGATGCCTCGCTGCACAAGCAATTGTTCAGCTTTCGGGTTAGTCGCCCCATCTGCGCCTTCCGCTATGATTGTCACCCGTGGGCTGATTTTCCCTGCATTTTCCAGGGTGATCTGGTTCTCAAGCGCTGTTGGCACAAGAATATCCACGTTCTGTTCAATCCATGCTTCACCTGGCAGGCA
>CAWHGE010000014.1:0-45305 GCA_963828845.1 uncultured Chloroflexia bacterium | reverse complement strand
AATCCACAAGGGGTTTATGCAAAACTCGGAAAACTTTAAGATTTCTCATCTTTAGTAGACCTTATAGGTGCATATGGAAAACTTCTGGTCTTTGACCAAAATTTTAAGATTTCTCATCTTTATTAGACCTTATAGGTGCGTATGGAAAACTTCTGGTCTTTGACCAATATTTTTAAGATTTCTAATATAAGAATAGGTAGATCGAGGGGATTAATCGATGAGGGCGAGTACTACGCTAGATTAAGTTGATACCCTTAGCTGCTGTAAGAGGACACAATCTTCGATCCGGATGTTTGCACCTTTACGGATGTAACCATCCTTTCAGATGTGTACTTTCGTTCGGCTATGAAAAACCAGGAATAATATCCTCTCGGCCAATTATCATATAATAATATTTAGGGGAGGAAAAAGATTTTTCAACACGTATACAGATATATTTGCCGGATGAACCGGAGTGTAAGGAGGAGATTGCATTCCCTGAGTTCTCAGCTCGAAAAGCCACTTGCTTCGTATCAATCGTACAACCACTCGAAATGTTCTCGGACAAAGTTCGCCCTCAACTGCGCAGGCTAAGGGGTGTTCTCGTCTCGCTAATAAAAAAATTTCTTCATCGCAGGCGCAATACGGACGACTCAAGCACATCATTGCTATAATATATGCAGAATCCCTGGCGGATAAAAAAAGTATAAGCGTGTCCCGTGTCGTAAGTTTTGGGTAATGACAACCCATGCTCCAGAAACTACCGGGTAGGGAGTATTAACCATCAGGTCTCTGATTAAATACTTAATGGGAGGAAAAATGAGTAAAACAATACTGATATGTTGCATCCTTATCGGTTTGATACTGGCTGGTTGCGCTAAAGTTGCCCCATCGATTCCCACCACCCAACCCCCGATATTGGCGACACCAACGCCACTCAAAGCGACCTCCACGGTGCAAACCCCGAGCCCGACAATGTTACCCAGCGCGACGTTTACCCCACTTCCGCCGACATCTACACCCAGCCCAACTCCTTCTCCCCTGCCGACTAACACACCCACCCCCTCAGTCACCCCAATCGCATGGGGGAAAATACCAATCAGTGCGGAAAATGTCTCATCAGTAGTCCAAAAAGGTGTCTGGGGTTTGGGAGCTCCACAGGATTCCGCTTTTTCAAGCTCTACCAATGTGTTCGTCCAGGGTACTCCCCTTGGCATCTACCTGTATCAGGCGAATGACTTACACATGATCCGTTTTCTCCCAGAAGCAGGCAAATTTCTCCTCTCACCTGCCGGAGATTTGCTCTTCACCCGTCTTCCGGATGGCTCCATCCAAGTCATTGATCTTTCTACAGGGAAAAATCAGTATGTCTTTGCACCGATCGCGGTCTTGTCTCCATGGATGAAGGATTTAGTTTATTCACTGCTTCCAGCAGATCGACCCGCTCAAGAAAAGGATTTCTTCGACTGGGTTTCAACCATACGCGCCCTAGATGTCAGCCCGGATGGCACTCTGGTCGCGATTGGTTTTGGTGATGCCAGCATCGGTTTGTGGGACTTACGTAGTGGCACATTGGTGCATCAATTAAAAAATGATATTGTACAAGAAGTGTATGGACTGGTATTTTCACCCAATGGGGAAAAATTACTCTCAACAGGAAGAGAAAGCGATGTAGCTGTATGGCAGGTGGATGATGGGCAGCTTCTATGGCGGTTACCTCACGTTGGGCATATCGTTGGCCAGCCTTTCTCGATGGATGGCAGCCTGGTGGCATTGGAAATTACCCAGGAGACTTCTTCCTGGGTGGCAGTACGTGAAACCCGCTATGGTGACGAGCTAGCCCCTCAGGTAGTAGGAAAAGTTGCTTCTCAAGCCATCTCTCCGGATAATACCCTCTTAGCTACGACCTGGTATGGGGCGGTGAAAATATGGTCAATCCCTAACCTTGTTCTACAGGCAAAGATAGAGACAGGCCTGGATTGGCCGCAAGCCTCCTTTTCAACAGACGGGAATTACATCTTGATCAACGCGGGCGAACAAGCCTACTTGATGAGTGACTATAGCCGGGATGAAGCATATCGAGCTCCGACCCCACAACCTGCGCTCGAGGTAAATACCGAGGCCTTACTGCAAATGGGCCATCTACCCGGAGTAATAGGACTACGTTATCCTCAGTCTGAGCAGGCTTTTGCCTGGGGAACCCTATCCGATCACGAAGCCTGGATTTGGGATTTATCGAATAATATCCATACTATTTACGACTTTGGATCCCCCTTCATGGCTAAGCCCGATCTATCTCTCAATGGAGACCGTTTAGCAGCCTGCACCGAGTCTGGTTTAATGCTGATTACCCTGGCAGATGGACAAACAAGCAATCTCGGACGCTGCCGGGATTCAGCCGTGGTGCGTTTTTCAGCCGATGGCAATACGTTATTTCGAACGAATGGCATTTTAATTGACGCCTTGAATAGTAATACCGGGGAGTTACTCTACAATCTGCGAGGGCACTCTTTTTTAGTGGAAGACATCGCAGTTACCTCGGATGGTACTTACCTGGTGAGCAGCTCGAATTTTCAACACGCTCAGGGACGCGAAGTGATCTGGTGGCAGGTGGATGAACCCAGACAAATCTGGCGGTGGATGGTTAGCGTCTCTCCGGGTAGTCGCCTCTACACAGCAGCTTTTCAACAAGATGATAAGGTGCTTTACACTGTGTTAGGCGGTCTGCGTAGCTGGAGGCTGGGTGATGGGCAACCAGACCATCTTGATACAAATGCTGGCCCCCTGGCCCTTTCACCAGAAAATAACTTACTGGCAACCGGTGCTTACAATGGGGAAATCCACATTTGGTCACTGGATGATTGGCAAGAGCTGGCCGTACTATCTAGTCACAAGCAAGGTATCAGCAATCTGTGTTTTTCTCCGGATGGGAGCAGCCTGCTCTCTTCATATGGTGATGGAACCTTCGGTCTTTGGGCGCTTCCATAAAATACTAATAGATTTGGGGCAAAGCATGCACCAAAAGAGCACCAGAAGAACTCGTCTTTACGGACCCTATTGCCCATACCCATGGTGTATATGAGATCGATCACCAGGGGAGGGAAAGAGACTATCTGCAAATGAGCCCACTCCCAACCTCCCCCACTGTATCGTAGACCCTGGTATTACCCACGCGCTCATTACACCATCTCAGGTTCGGACGAAAGTTCGGACATCGCATCTTAAGCGGCTAATTTATAGGATCTGCACCTTGAAAAAAACGGTAAATTGGAGATTGCCACAGCGCAAGAAGAACACTTGCGCTTCGCAGTAACTGTGTTATATTGAAAAGGGTATATTTAATCTGAAATTGGATCAGGTCGCCTCCAATTGACCCTATCGCGGGTCATGGCATTCATAATAGTGAGCATTTTACGCATACAAGCAGTAATGGCAACTTTAAAGATTTTACCTTTCAAGGTCAAGCGTGAGTACATAGAACGAATGAGTGGATTGTATTTTATTGCTGACATACAGGCCATGTACAATACTCGGCGGATGCCTTTACGACCGCCAAATATCCGTCGCTTACCGCTTTTACGGCCGCTATCCCGGTTGAACGGGGCCAGGCCAGCCAAAGCAGCAATCTTCTGGCGGTTCAATTGGCCTAGTTCAGGCATATCAGCGAGTACAGTAACTGCCGTGATCATCCCTACCCCTGGGATGCTGTCAAGACGATCGGCTTGCGCTTTCCATTCCGGTAGACTATCTACCAACTCGGAAATCTGCACTTCGAGCTCCTTGATCCGCACGCTGATCCAGTCAATATGCTCGCGAATATCGGCTTTCATGCAGTTCTGGGCGGTTCCCAGGCGATTTTGCTCGCCAGCCCGCATTTCAACCAGCTGTTCGCGACGGGTAACCAATGCTCTCAGGCGGATTTCATTGGCTTCCTTGGGCGCTAGAGCTTTAGGCTGGATTTTGCAGGCATACTCGGCGATCAAGCGCGCATCAATCACATCCGTTTTGGCCAGTTTGCCGGTCGCCTTGGATAACGCACGCACCCGGGTGGGATTGATAACTGCAACTGGCAGACTATTTAGGAGCATCGTCTGGACTGCCAATTGTTCATATCCACCGGTGGCTTCGATTGCGATCAGTCGCGGCTCCATTCCTGCCACACGCTCCATGACTTTGGCTACTCCAGCATCATCGTTGGAAACCCTCCACACCTCATCGTCGCCCCACAGGGCCACATCCAGCCAGGTCTTGCCTACATCAATCCCAACATACACTTCGTTTGGTGTTGTCATTGGTACGAATTCTCCTTATTTGCGAGATAAGCCCACACTAGCAAGGATACGGCCTCTTGGGGCCACTCAACTGTTCGGGCTTACTTTAGATGGCAGACACGGCGGTCGCACTGCGAAACGGTCTCGAGGACCTAATGACAATCGGCCTACCGTGTCCCCTTTATTATCATACTAATGACAACTTTTTTTATAATTGTCCGATGTTTTGTCCGAAGGTCAGACCATCTATTGACAACTCTCCTCTTCGGCTGTATAATCTTCTTAATAAACCGACCGTCGGTTTATTAAAGAGTGGCATGATGGCTCGCATGATCAAAAGAGAAGAATATGACCTACGCCGCAACAATATCATCGAAGCGGCGGGACGCCTGGTTTACACCAAGGGCTACGAGCAGATGTCCATCCAGGATATCCTGGATGATGTGCACATTTCCAAGGGCGCCTTCTACCATTACTTCAGCTCCAAGCAAGCCCTGCTGGAGGCCTTGATCGAGCAGATGGCGCTACAGGTCATGCAACTGCTGGTACCCATTGTTCAGGATGATCGCCTGCCTGCTACGGAAAAGCTGCAGCGTGTGTTTGATGCCGCCTCCCGATGGAAAACTGACCGCAAGGAAGCCCTGCTCTCTCTGGTGACCGTCTGGTATGCCGATGAGAATGCCATCCTGCGTCAAAAAGCGCAGGAAGCCTTGCTGCCACCTATTGCAACCATGCTCACCGACGTCATCTGCCAGGGTGTTCGGGAGGGTGTGTTTCATACCCCATTTCCCGACCAGATCAGCGGAATCATTTTTTCCCTGCTGCAGAGCTTTGGAGATACCTTGATCGTATTGATCGTCCAGCAGGAATCCAACCCTGAAAATTTACAGCGTCTGGAGGTGTTATCAGCCTCCCACCAGGATGCGATGGAGCGCATCCTCGGGGCAGTGCCTGGTTCGCTGCCGCTTTTTGACACAGCCATCTTGAGAGAGTGGTTCCCACTCACCAAAGACCAACCATGAATCGATAAGGAGCGCATGAATGAGCATCATCGAAGTTTCTAATCTGACCAAGTATTACGGAAAAGTCACGCGGTATCGTGGACGTCTCTTTTAAGGAGGAAGAAGGTGAAATCTTCGGCTTTATTGGGCCGAACGGTGCCGGGAAATCCACCACCATCCGCCTGCTGCTGTCGCTGATCCATCCGACCAGCGGCATCGCCAAAGTCTTTGGCAAGGACGTGGTCACCCACGGCCCGGAAATCCGCCGGGATATTGGCTATTTGCCTTCAGAAGTCTATTATTATGAAGGCATGAAAGTCAAAGACCTGCTCAAGTATTCCGCCAGTTTTTTCGAAAAGGACTGCACTCAGCGCATAAAAGAGCTGTCTGAAATCATGGAGCTGGAAATGAACCGGCGCATCAGTGACCTGTCCTACGGTAACAAGAAGAAAGTAGGCATTGTACAGGGATTGTTGCACAGTCCCAAGCTGCTCTTCCTGGATGAACCGACCGCCGGCCTCGATCCACTCATGCAGCGTAAGTTCTTCGACATGATCCGTCAGGAGAACGCGCGTGGTGTGACCGTTTTCTTCTCATCCCACATTTTGGGCGAAGTGCAGCGCCTGTGTAATCGGGTGGGCATCATCCGTGAGGGAATAATCGTTGAAATCTCCGATATCCGCACCCTGCAGCAGAATAACTATAAAAAGGTGAATGTGACCGCTGGAGGGCTGAGCCCGGAGACCTTTGATCTGCCAGGGGTGACCAATCTACAGACAGATGATAGCACGGTACATTTCTTCTTCAAGGGTGATATTAATGTTGTCTTACAAAAAATCAGCGCCATCCCGGTTAGTGATGTGACCATCGAGGAGCCGACGCTGGAAGAAATCTTCATGCATTACTATGAATAGGTAGAACCATGAGCACAAACATCTACAACCACGAATTCCATGCCCGGCTCAAATCGATGATCATTTGGTCACTAGCGATGGCGATCCTCATCATTTTCTTTTTCTCCATGTTTCCAGCGTTTTCGGACCAGGCAGCGGTGATGAACGAATTTTTGGCCAGATACCCGGCTCAATTGCGAGCTGCCTTCGGTTTGGACAAGGTCGATCTGTCCACCGTGCTGGGTTTTTATGCTTTCACCTTGGTGTTCGTCCAGCTGTGCCTGGCGATCCAGGCGGGTAACTATGGCTTTGGGCTGGTCTCGATCGAAGAGAGTGAATTGACCGCCGATTTTCTGCTGAGCAAACCGGTCAGCCGCGCGCGGGTGCTTACCAGCAAACTGCTGGCTGCCATCACCTGCCTTATCATCACCGAACTAGTCGTATGGGTGTGCACCTTCGCTAGCAATCTTTCCTTCCGTGAAGGGCACGAGTACCAACCAGGCACGCTGCTCCTGCTATTATTCAGTATTGCTGATCTTCCAGCTCGTTTTCCTTGGCATCGGGTTGATCATCTCGCTACTGGTGAGGCGTGTGCGTAGCGTGACGCCATATGGCCTCGGTCTGGCATTTGGCACCTATATCCTAAACGGCTTCAGTGGGATCTTTGGTGAGATCAAGCTGGAGCTGATCACACCCTTTAGGCACCTGGACCCAACCTACATCGTCCAGAATAGTGCATATAACACACCGCTGGTGCTGCTTGACGTGGTGGTCATCCTGGTTACGGTAGGGGTGAGTTATTGGCTATACACCCGGCGTGACATCCCGGCGGTGTCGTAAGGAGGTATCTGATGAATATCTTTATTCGTGAGCTCAAAGCTAACCTGAAATCACTGGTGATCTGGAGCGTCATTGTCGCCGTGCTGATCTTTATGGCAGTGTCCAAATTTACTGCCTTTGCGGGTGACCCTGAGATGTTGAAAATTCTGGACTCCCTGCCCCCAGCGATGCTGGACGCCTTCAGCATGCGTGCTTTTAACCTGACCACGTTGAGCGGATTCTACGGCATCATGTTCATCTACTTTGGATTAATGGGGGCCATTGCAGCCGCCATGTGGGGTTCAGACATAATCTCCAAGGAAGAACGGGATAAGACCGTCGAGTTTTCACTGGTGCTGCCTGTATCGCGCAGCCGGGTCGTCACCGCCAAGTCATTGGCTGCCCTGGTCAACTGCATCGCCTTCGTGCTAATCACCTGGGTGGTGTCACTGGTGGCGGTGCCATCGTTCAAACCCGACCAGGCTTTTTACAGCTACCTGGCACTCCAAATGCGGGCTCTGTTCGTAATCGAGCTAATCTTCCTGGCGCTTGGGTTGTTGCTGGGTTGTGTGATGAAACAGTACAAACGCTCCGCCTCCACTGCAGTGGCCATCATTCTGGCTACCTACTTTATGTCCGTTGTCTCTGGGATGCAGGAGAAGTTGGATTTTCTCAAATGGTTCACACCGTTCAAGTATTTTGACGCAGCAGACCTCTTCCGTAGCGGCCGGTTGGACAGTACCTACCTGCTTATCTCGGTGGCGATCATCGTCTTCTGCGTGGTGGTGGCATACTGGACGTATAACAAACGCGATCTGTATATTTAGGGACGACTGAAGATCTACAGCTCGGAATAGCTGTCTCTCTATAGCGTTAATTTATCGATGGGAACCTTCTGCCTGGATGAACATATCAAGGCAAGAAGGTTCCCTAAGTTTACCTGGAACCGAGCTAAATAGGATAAGAAAATAGGGTTGGTTTGGGGTGAGGATAAGAAACGTCCAAGAATTCACCCCCTCCCGCCTCCCCCAATTGCTAATACCCTAACAGGCACAGGAAATCAGCAATTAGGGGAGGGGTAGTAATGATCATATTGTTCAGATAAATCTGTCGGATGAGTTGGGTAGTTTGGAGAAGACCTCGCTCGCAAAGTGCGCGCTCAATTTGCCGAGCAAAGAACACCCGCGTTGCTTCGAGAAAGAACCGCATTTAACACTTCGTTGGCAAAGCCGCTTGCTCCGCTGATGATCATTGCGCTCCTCGCTTGACAATTTGCCTCTCCGGGATCCCATCCTTCGGGATCCAAATTACCAAAAAACGGTTAATCAGGGAAGTGACAAAACTATCCATGAAAATGGCACGACTATACGAATAAATTCAGACACCAGATCCCCATGTCCAGCATCCCCTCCTGCCAGTGAAAGCTCAAAGACACTGCAGGCTGAAGGGAATGCAAGACTCACTCCCCTCCCCAACTACCAAGAACGGGTATTAGGTGAGGCGATCATTAACGATAAAATGACGGACACATGCTGATCGGCATACCTGGCTCATATCCGCGCACAACCTTCCAAGACGTTTCTGGTTATAATTGCGCCATTCAGCTACATGGAGATTGAGCATGGCACAGACCGATGAACCAATCAACGTCAAACAGATCGAAGTAAGCTGCGATGGACCTTACACCGTCACAGGAGCCATCCCACTTGTAGGCAAGACACAGGTGGTATCAGAATATGGTGAGCCATTAACATGGAAAAAGGATAGGGAGTTTCAGATAGAAATAGCTTATTTCCTTTGTCGCTGCGGCCACTCCAGCTGCAAGCCATTTTGTGACGGCACACACAGCAAGATCAATTTCGATGGGACGGAGACAGCTCCTACCAGCTTAACGACTGAACGGAGGGAAAACTATCCAGGCAGTAGAAATATTGTCATCCGAAAGGACATGGACCTGTGCACCGAGGCAGGTTTTTGCGGCAACCGCATGACCAGTATCGCCGAGATGGCGACCCACACCGACGATACCCAGGTGCGCGCCCTGGCGATTTCGATGATCGAGCATTGCCCTTCTGGCGCCCTGACGTACACACTTAGTGAGGGGGGTGCGGATATCGAGGCTGACCTACCCCAGCAGATCGCAGTGACCACAGAAGTGCTCTCGGAAAGCCCCATCGAGGGTCCATTATGGGTGACGGGGAATATTCCCATTATTCGCTCGGATGGGAAGCCCTTTGAGCAGCGCAACCGGGTTACGCTGTGTAATTGTGGGCAATCCCATAATAAGCCATTGTGCGATGGAACGCACAGGACCTATCCGACAAAAAAGTAGTTGCCCCCCTTCCCTAGCGGTTTTTTTCAATTGCCTGTCTTGAGATAAGCTTCCTCGGGACCAATCCTATGGTAATTCCACAAACTCAGACGGGTATGAATGCGCCGATTCTGTGTCTAATCAATAGGTCATATCGGTTGCCCGACAGAACATATCGCCCGCCCATATTCTATTTTACTCTTGTAAGGTCTGACGAGGTTCCATCCGCGGTTGATATAAAAGTAAGGGTATCGCCGGACACTTTTACACCTACGGAATACGTACCTCCCCATTCTTCAGGGACAGAGATTTCCACGGTGTTGCTATCGATAAACTTATAACTGCCTGTGAAGCTATCACCATTTGGAATGGTAGCTTTGTAATAACCATTATCTCCAAATTCTACAGTCCCATGCCTTGCATCACTTTGCCATACACCCTTTATGGCATCCGTAGTCTTGACGCCTCAGGCCGTTAACAGGACTATCACCATGGCGAAAACCAGCAATTTTCGAGAGTTCATTCTTTTCGCCTTTAGTAATCGTGTAATATTTCTACAGATTAGAATCGGACTTCAAGATTTCACATGATGCCGAAAGGAATACAATCTTGTCACTAACGATCATGTAATGACCGAAATACCCCCATCGGAGTCCGGTTTAAATCAATAAGTCGCGCCTTAGTCTTGCCCCATAAACAGATACATATCACTCGATTATGTGTGGCAATGTTCAACAACCCGTACTATCGATCATCGCTGACCCCATTTCTGCATCAGCTGCTCTCCTTACATCTTCCTGACTCTTTGGACTATAAGGATAATCTGCGTGATACCCCAATAGAAGGCCAACCCAGGCAATGGATGAAAACAGTAGCTTTTGAACTGCGATGGATGGTTTTGCCAGAAATATCAACGATCCAAATTTGCGATACATAACAGCTATCTGTAGAAGATTGGGAAGTCCCATCTTATTCGTTTTGCCATCTCTGGCAAGCGCAAACAGTGTAGAAAAGAAATCCTGAGAACGTAGAGCCGGACGAAACTCAACGATGGCTTTCAGTTCATCGGAACCACCATTCCACCACGCGTGAGGTGCGCCTTGTGGTATCAAACCTTCCTGACCTGTGCTCAATAATCGTTCATCACCATTGACCTGAAGGCGGATCGTACCAGACTGCACAATGAATCGCTCTTCTTGCAGTGGATGAATATGAGGAGCAGCAACAAAGCCACCTGGCTGCACGGTCAGCATGATTTGTAACAAAGTTCCACAAGTATCTTCAGCTGTTTGAAGGAACTCCATCTTTTCACCCGTAATAGGATTTGTAATAATGTCAATTGCTTTTTTCATTCATATCTCCCTCTTTAGTTGTAATGAGTGGATTGTACCACTAAAAATATATAAATAAGACCTTATTAGGTTAGTATATCTTCATCTTTTATCAAGAGTTCAGAAGAAAAAATGCTCATACTAAGAAATTACCTGATAAGGAAGAAAAAAAGTCACCTTTACGGAAACAGGAGATGTCAGCGGTCTTCACCTCATCTGCTTGATTTACAGGTGAAAAGATTTTCAGCTCCCATCTCCTGGACTTTTTAAAGCCACGTAAGATGAGGGAAGAAGAAGATAACAAGGGAATATTGGGGGTTGATCAAAAATTGAATATTTTGCTCAAGTTCCAATGACCTAATAGGGCATCACCTGGATACCCTGGGGAATGGAGGAAGGTAATCGCATGGAAGCGCCACTCTCCTTTAGAGCGGGTACCGGGCAAGCTGGTGAAGCTGCACGTGCTGCAAATAGATTAGTTTTTCAAGAAGAACATTAAAAATCACTTAATCACAATCGAAGCCAGCATGTCATCCAAGAACTCGAGTGACGGATAGAGCGTCACCACACCAGCATTGAGCAATTCCTCTATGCGGGTATTGAACGAGTCATACGATTTACGAGCCTGCTCATACTGCCCTTCCTTCCACTCGAGAAGCCAACCGAAATCGTCCCCGAATAATTGGTTTTCAATGATGTACGGGTGATAATATTGGCCTGAAGAAGCCCGTTATATAATAACGCCCATCATCCGACAGACCTTGGAAGCGATATTCCAAATCGTTGACTGTTTGGTAATTTCCACTGGCGATCAAGTAGCGCACACCTTCACCCCCGGTAAACTGGATGCGCTCGACACCCGCTTTGAAAAGCAATGGGATGCCTCCGTTGATTCCACAGAAGGGTTTTAAGTATTCCGCTTCAATGGTTGGGCTTTCCAGGTTTTTCCGTAAGGCTTCGGTGCAATCGTCGTGGCTCATGTGGTTGAGATAATAGCGGCTGAGTGGATCTTCCAAATCATATACCCAGAAGTAGTCACCAACCGCACCCGACACATTATAAAAGCTGTGGGCAGCGTAGGAAGCCGTCCCAAAATCACTGTAGCGTGGATCATCCGGAAAAGGTGTTTCAACCGTTTGCGGTGTGGGCATGGGAGTTGCCAGGGGGTTGTAATTGCCTGTAATGTCATCGATCAGAGCTCGATCGGCTGAAATCTTCAATTCTCGCAAATCATAGGTTTTAACACCCTGTGATGTCAGCGGATCTGGAAGCTGATACCAGGCAGAAATCGGATCTACCAGCCAGTAACCTGCAGCATCGCCTTCGACTGTCCAGCCTTCCAATCCTTCCAAACTGCGGACGAACCACCAGGTATAGCCATCCGCGCAGCGCGGCCCATCCACAACCAGCACGTTTTCTCCGGGCTGTACCTGGCCGATCAACTCATTGCTGCTGCCGGGTTGGCTGCGAAGCTTATTCGGCAGAGGCGGATCCATACTGACCATTGCCCAATCACCGAGGTTTAGCAATATATCCGGGGCACCAGGGCATTTGGTCAATATCTCAGTTGCCACGGGAGTTGCCGTCCGCGTAGGGGTAGATGTTGGTTTGGCAGTCGGTGTAGATGTGGAGGTGCGCGTGAGCGTACTTGTGGGGGTAGAAGCAGTCGTTGCGACAGGTGTGTAGGTGGATGGAGGTGGGGAGGTTTGCGTTGGCAGTGCAAGGGTGTCAGTGGCTGGCAGACAACCTGCCAGGATGGTGATCGAGAATAAGATACACAACATAAGACGAAATGATTTGTTTATCACGCTCCCTCCTTTTGATCTGGGAACCCCCCAAATCATTCATCGAAATAACACTACCAGAATCTCTGATACTCTAGCACTAATTGCCTACTTGCCCGTCCACAAGTCACGTACAAAGATGTCTGAAACTCCATTGGTGTCACCTTCCACCAGATTGTCCGCTGAGGAGCCAAACGCAATGTAGCGTCCATCAGCAGAAATGGACGACCCCCAAAAGCGTTCATATCCATTCGTCACATAATTGGATATGGAAACGAATTTCGTCTCGCCAGTCACCCGATCATGCAAATAGATACTCTCATATCCATGGGTGACTCCTTTCACCAGATTGGTAGCAATGGAGCTAAACGCCACATATCGCCCATCTGCAGAGATAGCATGCAACCATGAACTTCCGTTAGCCTGCGTCCCGTCACTGGAAACGGACACTAAGCGTCGTCTCCCCCGTCACCCGGTCATGCACATAGATGCCCGAATATCCCCAAATATTCGCATATTCGGTGAATCCTTCCACCAGATTGGTAGCAAAGGAACTAAACGCCACATATCGCCCATCCGCAGAGATGGATGGTCCAAATATAAGGAAGGTGGGATAAAACCCACAATCTCCATTAGCTTGTGTCCCATCGCTGGCGATCGAGACCCTGGTTGTCTCCCCTGTCAATCGATCATGCACAAAGCAATCCACCACTCCATTGGTGTCACCTTCTACCAGGTTGTCCGCTTTGGATTTAAACGCAACGTAGCGTCCATCAGCAGAAATGGACGGCGCCAAAGAAGAATTATTACCCTGCGTCCCTTCACTGGAAACAGGACTTAATGTCGTCTCACTCCTCACACGATCATGCACAAAGATATTCTCATATTGATTGGTGCCTTCCTCAAGTAGATTGGTAGCATAGGAGACAAACGCCACGTATCGCCCATCTGCAGAGATAGCTGGGGCAACATAATCGGAATTACCTTCTGCCCGATTGCTGGCAACCGAAACCCTGGTTGTCTCCCCTGTCAACCGGTCATACACAAAACAATCTATCTCTCCATTGGTGTCACCTTCTACAAGGTTGCCCGCTCCTGATTTAAACGCCACGTAGCGTCCGTCAGCAGAAATGGACGATGTAATATAGTTTTCACCTCCATTTCCCTGCGTCCCGTCGCTGGCAATTGAGACGCGTTGAGTCTCCCCCGTCACCCGATCATGCACAAAAATGTCGGTAATTCCATTGGTGTCACCCTCCACCAAATTGGATTGAGAGGAAAACGTCACGTAACGACCATCTGCAGAGATAGATGGGGCATAAGAATCAAAATTACCCTGTGTCCCGTCACTGGCAACTGAGACACGCTCAATGATCGGTAACTTATTTATTGAGGATACAGTTGAAGATGGCTCCAGGGTCGGCGTTGGCATCGTTGGCGTGTCGGTGGGAGGAGGTAGGGTTTTGGTCGCTGGCACCTGAGTAGCTGTTGGCTTTAGTGGAGTTTTAGTCGCTGGAACTTGAGTATCCGTTGGTGGTGGTGGCAGTGGAACGATTTCCGTGGGTTTACCACAAGCTGCCAAGATAATTATCAAGAATAAGATACACAACATCAGCCGAAATGTTTTGCGAATCACGATCCCTCCTTTTGATCTGGGAATCCCCCAAACCAATCATCGAAATTACTATAGCACTTTTATCTGTCGCATACAATAGGATGGATAAAGTACTATTTCCCCTCCGATAATCAACGATTTCGGACGAGAGATTTGTGCACCCAGCTGCCATTACCGGGTAAAAAGATATAACCATCTCAGTAAACCAAAAAAAGGGGCGGAGTATCGCTCCGCCCTATCAGGTGAGATGAGATTAGTCAGCGGAAATTAAAAAACCGGGATCAACGATCCCGGTTACAAAAAGAAGTTCAGGTATCCTATAATGGTCGAGCTCGATAGAAACTTAGTTGACGATCCTGGCTTCGATCATTTCCTGGTCCATGCTCTTGGCTACGGAGATGCGGTGGTGGCCATCCCGCACGTAGTATGTCTCGCCAACCTGCACAAGCTCAACAGCTGGCAGGGCGATGTTCTTCCGGACAGCGGTGAGGATGCTGATCCAGCGAGAGCGGCTGCGTTCCTGGAGCGGGTTGAAATTCACATCGAAATCTGTGCTGCGTCCCAAGCTGCCCTTGATCTGGCGGATGGGTACTGAAACGATGCGGCTGGTTGGATGGGTGGATGCGACAGGCTGGGAAGAAAAGGTCTGAAGGTGGTTCTCTTTGCGGAGGATCTTCGCCAGGAGCTGGTTGCGCTTGCCACGGTTGTAGGCCAGGTTGAAGGACTTTGCAGCATCCAGACGTAGATTAGTGTCATTCAACCTTTGGCTCATGGTTCCGATCAGTGAGTATTCATAATTAGTGATCATGGGTTTGCTCCTTTCTTCAGCTTGTCTTTTACGCTTACAGTTTACGAAACAAGCGTTTCGGGCATGTATGCCTGACCATCTTTTCGAGAACATGGCGCGTTTCGGTTTGCGTTTCGGTTTTAGAGCAATTTCTCCATACAGATCGTGTAGAAAGCCGACTAAGTTATGCTGTAATTAGCCCAATTCGATATATAATCGCCTCATGCAACAGCTGAAAATTGCACTGCTTGGATCCCCTCAAATCACTCTGGATGGCAAGCCGGTGGATACTGACCGGCGCAAGGCGATCGCCCTGCTTGCCTATCTTGCAGTCGAAGACAAACCGCGCAGCCGAGAAGCACTGGCTGCGCTACTTTGGCCTGATTATCCACGGGCGAGCGCTTTCTCATATTTACGCCGAACACTATGGGAGCTGAACCAAATCCTGGGTAAAGGCTGGATCGAGTCTGATCGCGAGAACATCACCTTAAATCGGCTCCCCGAATTAAGTGTGGATGTCAATACTTTTCAGAGCCTGGTAGATTCAACATCAGACCAGGTGAGTGCTCTACAAGAGGCAGTCAGCCTGTACAGGGGAAATTTCCTCGAAGGTCTGGTGATCGCGGATACATTGCCATTTGAAGAATGGCAGTACCAACAAGCTGAATATTTCCAGCGTGATTTTGCACAAGCTCTGGAGAAACTGGTGGATGCACTCGAACAAAGGGGAGAATATGATGATGCCTTGCAATACGCCCAACGCTGGCTGGCGCTGGACCGATTGAATGAGAGCGCATACCGGGCAATCATGCGCCAGATGTCTGGGATGGGTGATAGAAGCGGGGCAGTAAAGGTCTACCAGGCCTGCGTGCAAACCCTGAAAGACGAATTAGGTGTCGCAGCACAGGAGGAGACGGAAAAGCTTTATCAAGCTATCCTGCACGGTGAGCAATTGGAGGCACACCGAGCTGAAGTTGGGAAGTCACCTATTACAAGCAAACCCAAGCTGATAGGATACCTGCCAAACCCTGCGACACCATTTATCGCCCGACATGAAGAAATCAAACAAGTGGTGAAGCTGGCACTTGATCCTGAAATCCATCTGCTGACGCTGACCGGCCCGGGGGGTAATGGAAAGACGCGCTTATCCATCCAAGCAGCAGAAGAACTATGCTGCACTTTCCCAGATGGAGTATGGTTTATCCCGTTAGCTGCAGTGCAATCGTCTCAAGGCTTGATCCTGGCAATCGCCAAGGGGCTGGGCTATTCGTTTTTTAAAGGCGAGGAAACCCCACGAGAGCAGCTATTGGATTATTTACGCGAAAAACATAGCTTGCTAATTTTGGATAATTTCGAGCACTTGATGGTCGGAGGTCGTGAGCTGGTGGCGGACATCCTGGGTTCAGCGCAGGGCGTTAAGCTCCTGATCACTTCACGTGAGCGACTGAACTTGATGACCGAGCAGATTTATCGCGTTCCGGGGATGCACATTCCAGATCAAAAAAATTTAGCAAATTGGGATAACCCAGAAGAGCAGGCAAAATCGTACAGTGCGATTCAGTTCCTGATCGAGCGTGCCCGCCATGTGCGACCAGATTTCCAGCTCACGCAGGAGAATCTGGCTGCAGTAACACAAATATGCCAGCTTGTAGATGGATCGCCGCTGGGGATTGAGCTAGCGGCTGATTGGTTGGAGCTGTTTCCTCCTGAGGAGATTGTTAAAGAGATTTCCCACAACCTGGATTTTTTGGAAAGCGAAGCGGTTGATGTACCGGAACGTCAGCGCTCTTTACGCGCAGTTTTCGACACATCATGGAATATGCTAAACGAAGAGGAAAAGCAAGCCTTCAAACGATTAAGCGTCTTCCGGGGGAGCTTTTCAAGACAGGCTGCACAGGTGGTTAGTGGTCATACCATGCGAACACTGCTCAGTCTGGCGAATAAATCATGGTTACAGCAAGCGGATGAAGGACGTTATCAGCTGCATGAGGTACTAAGGCAGTTTGGGATGGAACGTCTCGAAGCTGACCAGGATGAATGGCAGGCGACGAGAGACCGGCAGGCAGAATATTTTGCAACATTTTTACAAGTGCAGGGGCAGGCATTACGCACTGCCGGGCAAATCCAGGCTTTGGAAGCGCTGAAAACCGAGCTGGAAGGCAATATCCCAGAAGCCTGGGCATGGTTAATGCTTAGACTGCCGGATTGATATCCTTATTGAGAAGATGCTACCCGGAATATTTCATTATGGGCTGATACGTCGTGGAGAAGAGGATTTTATATCCATGCTGAAACATGCCCGTAAGCTTGTGCCCGTGTCTGATGATCGGGAAGATTTGCTTCAGGGGGCAATCCTGGAAACAGTCGAGATTAATTTTGAAATGAGCGGGGTGATCGTTGAGGACCAGCCCAAAGAGCGATTGGAAAAGTTATGGGCGAAGGTCAACAAATATGGCTTGCAAGAAGATATGGGGTTCTGGTATATCGTACTGGCCGCTACCTACGGTAGTAGCATAAATTATCAGGAGGGAAACCGACGATTAACTGAAATCAGTCCAAAAATCAAGAAGCTTATGAGCGAGTGGGATTTGGCCACATATTCCATGGTAACCGGCCAATTTTCAGAGACCAATCAACCCGAAATTCGTAAAAAATATTTATTGGAAGCATTATCAATTTATCAGAAAATTGGTGTGGTGCAGGAGCAGGGCACTACTCTACGTGCTTTGGGTGAGCAGGCTGCGATTGAGATGGATTATGAGCTGGCAATTGATTATTGCCAGAAAGCGAAGCGGTTGTTTGAACAAGTGGGAGATAGCTGGGGAGTTGATTCAACCTGGAGTAATTTAGGAGAATATTACATTTATCTAGGAAAAATTGACCAGGCTTTCGGCGCTTATGAGGAGTCCAGGCGTTTCAGTGAGAAGATTGGCAACCGACGCCTGCTCGGTGTTGACTACTCCTGGGAGAGCATGCAGACTTCACGGTATGGCGAACTTGATCGTGCATTGGAGCTGCGAAAAAAGAGCCTGGAAATCTCCATTGAAGTGAAGAATCAAAATGATATTGCCTGGCATACCTGGGAATTGGGCGAAATTCACCGGCTGATGGGAGATTTGGAGCAAGCCAAAAGATATTACCAGGAAGCGCTACCGTACTTCGAAAAACTGCACGATCAGATAGGAATGGGGTTTTATCACCGGGGATTTGGGGATATCGCCATGATGCTAGGCAATTGGAAGGAAGCCAGAAGCCGGTTCCAGGAGGCTTTAGTATTCCATGAAAAGGAGCAACGCCCAAACAGTCTCTGGGGGCTGATTTATTATCACGCGCGGCTTAGGAACTGTGTTGGTCCACTTGAGAGCTTTCAGTGAAGCAAAAATGCATTTAAAAATTTCTTTAACACAGGCGGAGCATTGGCCTTTTCTGGATATCAAGGCTTTACCATTGACCGGGCTAGCCTTCCTGATGGCAGCGAGTGGATTCCCTGCACAAGCAATCGAAATGGCGGCATGCGTAACTCAATAAACCCACCACCTGGAATGAGACGAAAAAACAGGCTGGCGATGATCCTGGAGATGGCGAGTAAGGAGGTAAGCGCCGAAGAAGCACGACTGTCTACGGAACGAGGGGAGGCTATCGAGATCAATGCGCTCATCAGGAAATGCCTGGAGAGCGGCGTGTTGGAGAAGTAAAAGTCACAGGGAGGAATTGGGATTAGCCATATCGAGAATTACACTCGATACAGGTTAGCTATCAGGTGTAAGCAAAGTAGAGGCGGATCGCGACCCGCCATTACTTCTTCTAAATAAATTTCGGTTACAAACAAAGCAGATTCAGAAGGATTAACCTACTTGGAGGCGGGAGTAATGGCGGCGGGCTTTGGCGCGGTTCCCACAGGAATCCATTGAACACCAACGGCGGCTGTGATTCTTGGTCTGATCGATGAACAGGTAACCACAACCCCGGTCGTCTTCACATACGCGCACTTTCGAGGCTTTGTCGGAGGTGAGCAGATCAGCCGCAGCACGGGCGACAGGCCAAAGGATGAGATTGACACCACTAATCTCAGGTGCCCAATCCCACTGAATCTGACCACCCGTCGGGGTTAACCGTAAATGCGCCAACGCCTGGCTGATCACAGAATTCAGTAAAGCCAAATCACCTTCAGGGATGGGCTCACCCATAGTAGCGATGAGAAAATACCCGATAGATGGCCTCCCTGACTTGGACGGCGAAATCAATTGCCTCAACAGCATCCTCTGGATGTTCAAAAGTAATGCGTTGCATCTGATCAGCCTGTTCAGGCGATATCAAACCAGCCTGCTCACCCCAGGTAACCAAATCTGCATAGCTCTTCAGGTTTTCGATAGGCTTCCCACTGGCATGCCAGTCTTTGGTATTGGCGAAATCCAGGCTTAAGTCACCAGCATCAAAATCATACATAATCTACTACTCATTAAAGCTCCATTATAACCTTCTATTTATACTTGACAGGTTATAATTTTTCTGCTATTATATAACCATCAAAACTATTATAGCAGGTTATGTAATAGTTGTCAAGTGTAGTCAAAGGATAACAAAGGAGGTACGACATGAACCAGTTAGGTGCTAGTTATTTTATGTATCTGGAAAACAAGCGACGGCACGAGGAGCTCATTGAAAAGGCCGCGCAGTATCGATTGGTGGACGACGCTGTGAGAGCAGAAGTCACCAAAGATGCGAAGCACATCCAAAATTCTGGCGGCGGTCGGAAAAGGACTGGCAAGCCTGGGGGCTAGCTTAGAAGAACGTTACAGCGGAGCGCCTGAATCCAACCTAGCATTGAACCAGCAGAGCAACATGAATGGATGCTCATAAACAGGAGGCAGGTATGAAATCAAAGATTTGGGGCGCATTAATTGCCATCTACCTTGCATGGGGCTCGACCTACCTGGCGATCCACTTCGCAGTGGAGAGTATTCCGCCATTTTTTATGACCGGTGTACGGTTCCTGGTGGCCGGAGTGATCCTGTACAGCTGGCGACGATTGGCCGGTGACCCTGCGCCAACACGGGCACAATGGCGCTCTGGAGCAATCATTGGTACTCTTCTGCTGGTGGGAGGGATCGGAGGCGTCACCTGGGCAGAGCAATACGTGCCCTCGGGAATTGCAGCCCTGATGGTCGCAGCAACCCCACTATGGATCGTGCTCATTGAGGCATTACGACCAGGGGGAAGCCGACCAACCTGGCTAACCACGATTGGTGTGTTAATTGGATTGGCAGGCATTTTCATCCTGATCGATCCGGTGAAAACATCGGGGCAGCAGCATGGGTACAATCTGCTTGGGAGTAGCTGCAGTGCTCCTCGCCGCTCTCTCATGGTCGATTGGATCCATTTACAGCCATAACGCGAATTTACCCAAATCCGGTCTGCTAGGCAGTGGGATGGAGCTACTTGCGGGAAGTGCAGGATCCTTTGTGTTGGGGTTGGTAACCGGAGAAGCTGGTCGCTTGAACGTGTCAGCGATCACACTCCGCTCGGTGGCAGGTCTGGCATATTTGATCGTGGTCGGATCATTGGTGGGATTCGTGTGTTACACATGGCTGCTGCGGGTGGCTCCAACAACATTGGTGGTTACGTATGCATACGTGAATCCACTGGTGGCAGTCACTTTGGGTAGCTTGCTGGCTCAAGAAGTCTTGACTTCACAGGTGTTGATTGCCGCACCGTTGATCTTATCGGCGGTGGTATTGATCCACATGCGGAAGATGGAGATGAAGCCAGCTGAGGAAGCCCTTATCAGTATTAGAGAAACTGCCGGGGATGATTGATGAGGGGAATGGTGGACTTCTCCAACCTCCAGTCATCTATTATAGATATCGATTTAGATGCAGGGTCGGGTCACTCGCAACTCAATCATATTGCAAAGACCCAACCCTGCATTGATTAACGGTCAGAAAACTAATCCACTAATAAAAAGGCGTAGCGATTCATAGTTTGGGTGGTATCTGTGAGCACATCAATGGGGTAGCCCAGCTTACCGACGGTGGTGAATACATCCACGGCCATGCCTTCGGGCGAAGGGCGTGATAACTTGGGTTCCTTGCAATTAGCGCGATCAGGGACACACTCGGCACAAATTTCGCATGAGTCCATGAAGAGCAGGAAAGCTTTAGGATGACCCGCCAGGAAGATATCCCGCTCCAGCTTGACCAGCTTTAGGTTAGTGCGGGCACTCCAGGCTTTGCGCTCTACTTTATCGGGGGCTATTTTTTGAAAGTGGAACAGGATGGCACGCTTATATTCGGAGAAAAAGTGCCGGCATTCCTCTACGGAGGGGTTATTAGGTGGGCAGGAGGCCACCTTGCCGTAGGAGGGGCAGCCGAACTCGCATTTCATCCGCACCCATTGCGATACGACGATCTGCTGCGGGTCGAACCATTTGAAGTCATCGAAGCCTCGTTCGTGCACAAGGGAATCAATCTGATTATCGTGTGTCATTTTCGAACACCTTTCATCTGGGAGTTCACGCAATACTTAGGGTGGATTATTGGTAATATTTTATTAATCGGCGTTCCACCATTTCAAAACGCGTAGTGCTCTTAATGTATTCCAACGGCTAGGCTTAGCTACTTGCTCCATTTCAAAAAATGTCTTCCCAGCATGCCTATTTTGTAAATTCCAGGTTCCATCAGGGTTGCGTTTCTTTTCAAGCACGCGAATAGCATCCAGGAGGCGCGCGTCCCTTTCTGCGCGGCAACCCTGAAAATAATCAAGGGCGAATAAAATATCATAATGCCATCGAGGTGGGAAGGAGAGAAGGGTGATCTTCTTATCGATTCCTTCACCGGTTTGAGCTGACTTATATAGCTTATAACGCAACAAGAATTCTCTAGCTCTACCTTGTGCCTGCATGATTTTTATGGACTGGTATGGATATCGCGTTTGATACTCATACAATCCATCCAAGATCAAAATAACTGTATCCAATGTATATTTGAGATGTTGATTACCGGGTACAGGTTCCCAACGCCCATCGGACATTTGTTGATCCAGGAGGTACTCGGCAATGATGTGGATGCGCTCATCTGGATATCCAAAGTAAGCGAGGAGGGAAAGGACCATTCCAGTGACGCCGTTATCTATGGTAGCTAGAGATCTTGCATAACTGATCCCACCCGCCTGTTGAAAGCCTCCGTCTAACAGTTCTTTACAGGCACGATATGCCTGCTGATTGTTTGGTTCCAGTCCCATCTGGCGGAGCAGCAGGAGGGAGTAAGTGGTTGAGAGCCATTTGTTATTGTATAGCTGCCCACCCCACCGTCCAGAACCGTCTTGATAGGACAGCAGTTTAGCTCCCCACCCTTCTGTCCCAATTTTTCTCCGTTCCTGGGTAATAGTGTTCTCATCCACCCCCAACAGGTCACGCAAGACTTGCCAGCGGATTGACGGGTCACCAGCCATTAACCACGTGTAAACTTTTCCTTCATCACCCCGTATGGACATCAGACCTTCATAACCCAATAATGGTGGTAGTCATCAGCTTCGGCTTCCTCTTTGATAGCAAAGCGCGAGCTCTCCGAGCCACTTACGAACCTGATCCATAGGTGGGTAGTAGTGGTAGCCACCTTCGCCCTCCCCGTCACTGCTGCTGGGGGCTGATTCACCGTATACGACGGGTAAACCTTGTTCCAACCCGGCCTGGTAATCATGCTCGATAGTGGCAGGGTCAGCGATTTCTACGGTGAAATAAAGCTGACCGGAGGGTTTTAGCGCCCGGTGAAAATTACCAAGCACCAGCGGCCAGTCTTCGGGGAAGACCATTTCCATCGCATCGATACATAAGATGAGATCAAATGCTTCTTGGTACTGTATTTCCTGCAAGCCAAACTTTTTAACTCTTACCTGAGGATATTTGCGGGCGGCACGATCGAGCATCGCCTGAGATTGGTCGATGCCAGTAAATCTTCTCCCGCTGGCTAGCAGGATCGGCCAGTACTTTCCCGTCCCACAGGCAGCATCCAGGATGGATCCAGTTTTGGGGCAGGCATTGGCAAGCTGGGTGACAAAACGCTGGTGGACAGGGTCGATTTCAGCGCCCCAGTTAGCATCGTATATGGGTGCCCACAGGCGATCATAGCGTTCTACAGTGATGTGTCGCTTTTTTTTGAGCCAATCTGAACGGTTCATAGGGTAATTTTATCTCAGTAATTGAGGGCGGTCATGACCCGACCCTTTCCCGGATATTAGTCTTCAGGGGAAGGACGATTTCCCACGGCTCGGGATCGCCTTTTACGAGGATGAATATCGGGTTCGGGAGCGGGGCGGTTATTTGGGTTAAATTTTTCATAGCGCTTCATATCACGCTGAATCAGCTTGGCTTTGAGGTGGTTGAGCTCGTATTCAAGCTGACCGTTGGTCAGGGGAATGCTGAAATGGGAAGTATGGTGCTTTATTTTCGCTGGATTAAAGGCATATCCGCGTTGGATGGCCTCTTCCAGAATAGCCGATAGATATTGGTCCAATGCGGCAATAGGATCTGTCTGTGTTTTGAAGCGCAGCAATTGTGGGTGATTGAGGTAGCCTCTGGTTTGACCCAGCAATACTTTACGTGCCAATAGCCCTTCTCGCCAGCAGGCGACCAGACCTTTAGCATCCAGGTAGGAAGGATGCAGGCTCCACAAGCGCATGTTCACTTCTCCAAATGTGATATCACGTGTTTAGTACATCTCTTTGGCGTCGCGGGGGAGGTGACGGACGTGGCGGAGATGTGCGCTGACGCGTTCATCGTCACCATAGGGATAGGAGAAACCGAAATACTCGGCGACAGGGATGGCAATGCGCCGGAAGAGATCACCCATGGTGAGCAAGGCATCCCAGGTATGGTCATAGTCAGCATCGGAATAGGTACGAAGAAGGTGCTGCCAAAGCTCTGGCTCAAGGTATTTTTCCAGATACTTTCCCATCTTGCCGGGATATTTTTGGAAACCGGTACGTACCCCTACATACCAGTCCAACATCTTCATCAACTGCTCACGCACATAAAGGTCGAGCATGTGCTTGGCATAAATGATCTCGTGACGCCACAAGCCCTTAGCAACATAGGGTGAAACCCACCAGAATTCGTTGGTGCAATCGAAGAAGGCTTTGGCGGTGGGAGTTTTTGGGAGATAGCCTGATTTATTCGGAGGTTCGAAGTGAGGCAAGATGCCGTCTTTATCAAGGAGTGTCAGCGTGAGGCTGTCTTCTTCAAGGTGATCGATTTTATTAACCAGGAAGAGAGATAGATCGATGCGATTACCGTCGGCGAACTGCATCAGATAGCCATAGGAATCCCTGCCTTCTGGTGGCGGATCTGACATTTCATCCGGCAGTTGCAGGATCATCAGCTCGCCGAAGATCTTGATCCAATCTGGATCTGCCAGGAAGGATTCTTTTTCTGTGACCAAATAGACGACATCATAGTCCTGGAAAAAATCCTTAGGGGCATTGGGGTTGACACGCGAGCCGTTCAGGATGACTGCGCGGACACGATCATCATTCTGGGCGGTGTTGATGATCAGGTTGAGCATTTCACGTTCACTACGCATGAGGCCTCTAGAAAAGGAAGGGGATAATATCTACGCTGATGATATCACGTTAACCAAGGGATGGGCTTGAAGACCTGCAATGCCTTTCAGCTATATAGGCCAGCGTAGATGAGCAGCATACCGATGGTATCGATAATCCCGTGGGTAAGGATGGGCAGCCACAGGTTGCGCCTGGCAAGCAGGTAGAGCAGGCTGAGGACCAGGCCGGCAAGGACACTGTCCAACACGCCGGTGATGCCCTGATAGGCGTGGGCTGCGCCAAAGACGAGGGCATTCACGATCAGGGCAATGGCGATCCCCTAATCGCTCTCTGCCAGCAAGGTCAGTGAGGCGGTTGAAAAAGTAGCCGCGGAAGTACATCTCCTCGATGAAGGCGGCTTCCGTCCAGGAAATGACGAGGAAGATCAGCAGGGCAGGCAGATTGCCGCGCAAGCTGTTGAACTGGGAGAGGTCGATCGATTCCCCCGTGAGGCGCTGTAGGAAAGGTGCAATGAGCAAGATATCTAACGCCTGATAACCGACCCCAACAAGCAGGGCAAGCCTAATGGTAGGTAGCCACCGGTCGGGACGGCGGAGGCCAATATCCCGCCAGCGCATATGGCGGAGGTGTAAGGAAGCCCAGGCTACCAGGAAGAGGGGAAGGATTGGGAAGGAAAAGATGCCGAATGCATAGATGGCGATTCCTGCCAGGATGAGGAGCATTTCGAGGGTGAGGAGCAGGGTGGGTTTCATGGATTTTTGGTTGTCACTGCGAAGCGCTTTTTGCTGAAGCAATCTCCCTTTTCCATAAAATTTCTTTACTCCTTCGTCGCTTTATTAGTACTATTTTGTTTGTAGAAGATTGCTTCATCGAGCAAAGAGCGCTCTCCTCGCAATAGCACGATTTTTGTCATTGCGAGACCAGCGTACTTAGGTTTTTAAGCTGGTCGAAGCAATCTTCTTCTTTCATGTAAAATTCAACCCGTTTTAGTAAATAATGATGATTTGATGAAATATTCCTCATATAAATCTTCCCAATTAGGATTAATGCTGTTTATCAGCTCAATCTTTTTCTGCCTGGAGCCTGCTTTGATTTGCTTTTCTCTAGAAATCGCGATTGAAATATCATTGCCAGTTTCATAATAAACGAGTGAATATAATTTATATTTCTTTGAAAAACCGCCACCCTTTCCTGATCTGTGTTCAATGACTCTGCGTTGGAGGTTATTGGTGACCCCAGTGTATAGTACTGTATGATCTTGATTGGTCATGATATACACGAAATACTGAGTTGCTTTCATAATTAACAGATTGTTTTATCGTTATGTGAGGATTCTAGGACTGAACGTGATTTCATACAAGCTTGGGGAAGATTGCCACGTCGGTCAAAGAACGCCCTCCTCGCAAAGACAATTATCTGAGATTGCTTCGTTGGGTATAAAACGTTCCTCTTCATCGCTTGCAGAAAGAGCTCGTGATGCTGAGGGTATATAACGCCCTTGATGGCAAAAATCAATAGCTCCAGATTGGCTGGGTTCCGTCAATATCGGTGAAGCCATATTCACGGGCGAGCTTGCCGGATACCAGGGCTTGCCCGGTTTTCCGCATCACTTTACGATCACATACGAGGGCTACCACGGCTTTGCCGACATAAAACGGCGTCTCAGAATAGGCGAAATATTTATCTTGCTTGATAGCTTCTCGCCAGGTCGCTTCCGTCACGCCAAAATGGTCCAGCATTTCCTCAGAGCGCAGGAAGCCCGGCGTGAGAGAGACTACGGTTATTTTATGCGGGCGCAATTGGTGCGCCAGTGATTGCGCCAGGCGGATGTTCATGGCCTTTTCCAGGTCATAGTAGAAGTTGAACTCCCGCAGCTCGTTGCTGATGCCTTTATGGTCCTCCTTGATCTCATTGGTAAAAATGTCACCCAGGAATTACCTCAATCCCTCGCAATACTTGCCGCATTCGCCTCAAAATGGGCAACGATGATGGGTGCAACCTTGCTCCAAAAGCTTTCCGGCTCCATCCCCAATTGCACAGCAATATCATTTACGATCTTCTTTGGGTCTGGAGATGACGACAACAAACGTTTCAAAAAGCCAGGGTGTAGCTCTTCCAGGTATTGGACGAACCAATACCCGAGGACGGAATTCTGCGCAATGGCACCTGCATCCAGACGGGATAACTTAGCGTAGGACGGTGGACTACCCTGCGGTACCAAACGCCGAAGCATGTCTAGTGTATCCATACGGATGGTCTGCTTCTCCAATAAGCGATCGACCGTTACCCATGCTAATCCTTCATTCAACCAGGGCTGTAATTTCAGATGGGCTGAACAGGCATGGGTTAGCTCGTGGCAGGTGAGATGCCGGATTTTTACCTTCATATCCTTTTCTTCGACATACATTAACGAGCCAACGCGTTTATCACTCACCTCCAACAGGCGTGGAGGCTTAATGCCGATTACTACACGCCGACCATAGCGCTGGGTCCAGGCAGCACTGTATGGCCAGGTGCGCTGGGCTCGGAAACACCAGAGTGGAAAGGATATGGCCAATAATATTCGCCAGAGCCAGGGAGCGGACTGAAAGAAAAATCCCCACCACGAAGTCATTATATAGATCCGGCAGTCCTGGGGTGATCCCAATCCCCACATCTCGTGGATAAGTTGCAATGTCTGGGTGACTGAATTGGTGATTAGCCTGGCTATATCCTGGTCATTTTGATCAAAATATACGCCAATAGAGTCGATTATTTTCGATTGCATATCTTCTTTTATTCCCTTGTTATGCTGTCACACTTATGACCAAATGATTATTTTTGCCCAAAGGTCCAGCAGATTAAATATATACCATATTGCAGAGAATCAGTTCACCAAGATGGTAGAAGGTAAGGGCGGGTTATATACGACCATAAAAGGTTACAAATTGCCTGCCCCCACAAACAACATTATGTCAACCTATGCCGAGCGACATGTAGACAGGGTGGTTATTTGCGTCGGGCACCATTAATAATATCGATCACAGCAATCACCACCCCGACTCCCATCAAACCATAGCCCAGGAAACGATTCTCTCCAAACAGGATGCCTGCCAGGATAAAGCCAAAAGCCAGCCCTGCGAGGGGGGTGAGCCTGTTTTCGTTTCTATTTTTACTGACGAAAAAGAAAAGCACGGCAACAATCACGATGACAATGATTGAAATCAAAATGAATGGTAGTGAGGCGTTCATTTGATCCCCTTTCAGTTATTGATTTTCACTTGAAATACCCTACACCAACGGAAAGGTTCATCCAGCCTCAGCTGAGGAGGCTGGACTGCGCCCATTTATGGCACGGATACACATGAAACCCGGATCGCGGATCAGCTCCTCGTACTCGTCAGGGTCCACCAGCCTAAATTCCTGGGTTGGCAGCGGCTCCAGGACCTGATCCAGCGTGAAACCAGCCTTCAACAGCGGATTGATCACCCCATTCAGCGGGCGGCGGTATGAAGGCACAACCACGGGCTTTCCGAACCCCCTCCATGTGTATTCAACCAGCTCCACGTTGAAATAATTGCCTGTTTCCCGGTGAATATAAAATTTCCCGTACGGATGCTCCATCGAGAAGACCAGACAACCTCCCGCTTTCAGCACCCGATGGAACTCCCTGAAGGGTGGGTCCCAATCCTTCACATAATCCATGACCAGCGGAGCAACGATGACGTCAAACGATGCATCATTGAGGAAATCCAAGGGTGATTCAAGGTTCGCCAGCAGCACCTGAGCTTTGTCACCCAGCCGCTGGCGTGCCAGCCTGACCATCTTCTTATTGGCATCGAAAGCCACCACCTGGGCACCATGGGCAACCAGCCATTCAGCATATGCACCTGGTCCACAGCCAACATCCAGGATATGCTTGCCGTTCACCTCCGGCAATAAGGATAACATAGCCGGGCGCTCATAATAGGCGTTGTGAGGCTTGGTATCCACGAGAGCCGCGTAGGCTTCGGCTAAATCGTTGTAGGCATCTTGTGCTATGGGCTTCATTTTTCGATCGTCCATTCCATTTACCTCCGAGGACGCCTTTTTCGTAAAGTGAGCATTGTGAAGCTTCATTTGGCAACATGCGACCCTTCCTGCGAGGATCTACGCAGGTTCCTTATTTATTGAATATAGCAAGAATGGCCCCTTATCATCCCGCCCTTCCCGTTCAAAGGTCATCCCGATCTTTGTGGCTACACGGATCGAAGGCAGATTGTCTCGGTCAATTAAACAAATCAAGCGCGATAAATGCAACCGTTCAAACCCATAATCAAGGATACCCTGAGCCGCTTCGGTGCCTAAGCCCTGCCCCCAATACTCTTTAGCCAGCAGATAGGCCACTTCTACTTCTGGACGATGATCGATCACCCAGGGCAACAACCCACAGCGTCCTATGAATTGGTTGGTGGCTTTGTAGATCGTCGCCCACAGACCGAGTTCAGGATGGTCCGGATGACCGTTAAGGAACCACTCCAGCTCAAGTTTCGTTTCTTCATAAGTCAACGTGCCTTCGGGGAAATAGCGTCGAATTTCTGGGTCGCGGTAAAGGGTAAACAGGTTATCGAGATCACCCGGTTCCAGGTGCCTCAGCAAAAGTCTATGAGTCTCAAGAATTTTCATCAATATGCTCTTCGTACTGTCGCCATTAGCGTCCAACTTACCTGTCCGGAGTGTTTATACCGGATTACCGACCGCTGGGTTTTTGAACCAGCGGCTCTCTGACAGGACTTCGAAGTCAGAGCTGCGCGGGACTTGTTGGAAAACCGCCATAATCTCGGGGGTAGGCATGGTGGGCTGGCGGGTGGTGAGGTTGAGGATGGTGCCTTCCAGAGATACGGTGACAGCCTTCTTGCCATTGGCTTTGAGGAAGTCATGCTGCACTTTCCAGCGGATGCCCTGGGGTGATAGACCGGTGAGCAGGTAGGTGATGGTAAGGGTCTCACCCAAGCGGACTTCACGGAAGAAGTTGGCGGTAAGGGAGGTGTAGACCGGACCAATCCCGAGGTTATCAAAGGCCTCAGGGGGCAGGTTATGCTGGGTGAAGAAGCGGTAACGAAGCTCGGCGGCGGCATCGATATAGGCAGAGTAGCGGACGTGCCGGTTGGCGTCAATGTCGGTCCAGCGGACCTCGTAAGTCATCGAATAGGCATCCATTGAGTGTTCTCCACGTGTTTGGTTCTTGATCCATGCAGGCAGGCATACTATACCCCAATCCAAAGGTTCGTCAAGCGGTCGCACATGCAGAGGAAGGACTATTCGTGTTTCACATTACCTATTTGATCCAAGAAATTTAAAATCGCCTTACATGCACCTTCCGGATCCAGCAACCAGCCATAAGGATGCACCCATCCCCTGACTTCTACGATCTCAGCCTGCCCGGCTAACGCGCACAGCCGCTCCATTGCCGCTTTTTCCCGCTCATTTTCCATTACATCTTCCCCTGGCAACATCAATAAAGGACATTTGACCTTTCGATAGTAATCCTCGAAGCGATAATTAAAATAATGCTGCATATAGTCTTCTTTGGCTGGTTTCCTAAAACTTTGGGTAAATTTTTCATCATCCAGCTGATAAGAACCATACCTTTCCATAGCTTCAATATACTCATTCCACCAGCCATACTTTTCTAAGACTGCTCGGCTATTTTCCACCAACGCATCCTCCGATGGAAAGGTTTTCTCAGGGGTAGTATGCATCTTTTCCAGGTAGCGGGCTACATATGCTTCAAACTCCGTTTCCGATCCTTCCCAGGTGCCATAAGGACCAAATTCACTGGACAGTGCGCCTTCACAGATTAATGAGGTCACCATTTGGGGATAATTAGCCGCCAGGCTGAGTCCCACTTCAGCGCCGAGTGAGCTGCCAACGATATGAGCGCGCTCAATCTTGAGAGGCTGCATAATCCCAATGACATCGTGGGCCATCTCATCCATGTGGTAGTTAGCTGGTGGTGTATCTGATTTACCGTGACCCCTTAAATCAACCAGAATCAAGTGATAAGAGCCTTGAAAATGGGGAATAATGCGCTGCCACATCATCAAGTTTGCACCGCTAAAATGCAAAAAGATGATCGCATCACCAGTGTGTTCGTATTCCCGAATCTGCAGCTCAATCTGATTGGTTTTCACGCGCATCTCATGCATGGTTGGCTCCAAATTACCCGGCAGGTGAAAATTCCTATTCTATATCCAACAGTGTTGATCGTAATTAAAGAGATTATTACACAAAACGGATTCCTTTTGTGTTATACCTGGGCGTGACTTATCATCAATACACCTTGTGGAAAGTATAAAGACTGACAGAGAAGCCTGAATGCTTGTGTTACCAATCACCACTGGCGTGCGAATCATTCATCTGCATGATATGCTCGACAAACGCACGAACGCGGGCATGCAGCTCGTCAGGATAAGTGTATTGGAGAGAATCGCCAACTTCCATGGCGACCTGGTGGAAGAGCTCCATCGTGAGCATCAAAGCATTCCAGTTGTCTGCCATGTCTGGTCCGACATAGGTCTGTTCCAAAGCAGACCAGATGGCAGGTGGCAGGCGTTTTCTGAGCCCTTTGCCGAAAAGCCCCACCGAGACTGACCAGTCATGATCAATCTCCATACGCCATTCGAGCATCTGGCGAAGATAGATGTGCTTCATGTCAAAGTCCAGGCACCATTTGGCAGGCATAAGCTCACCACGCCACAGACACTTGGCTACGTAGGGTGAATCACTCAAGAAATCATTGATCAATATCTGATACTCTGCATCTGTGGGTGGCTTTGGTACATAAGCCTTACCCGTGGGTTGGCGCAAGCGCTCCGTGAGGTGGTCTTTGTCGAGCAGAACCTGATAGCCTGCATCAAGCTCTGCATATGGAACGGAGCGCAGTGATGATCTGCTGCAGCAACTCAACTGGCCAGAGGGTGAAATCGATCTTCAGACCATCGCAATATTGAATTACGCTGGCGCACTTATCGATACCGAATAACGGGTCGGGATGGATCGGGTCCCAGTAAGTAACAAGGATTTCGCCGAAGGTGTTCAGCCACGTTTTATCAGTAACAAAGGGATGAATATCACGAACGACCAGGATGACATCATAGTCGGAAAGGATATCAACTTGACCACCGGGTACTGCGCGGGTGCTGGTAAGCAAAACCGCCCGGATTGGATCCTGAGCCATTGCCCATTGGATAATCATATGGGTGGCATCATGAGCTGGTTGGAGGTTTTCAGGAGTATTCTCCATGTCATTCGCTCTTCATATTCATACGAAGCTATGGAATTGAACGGAAAGCATTCATCGCAGAGATATTTTCGAGAGTAAGATCAGTTCTCACAGAGTATATGATTAAATTCTGGAAATTAATTACTCACGAATGATACTAGCTGTTTAATCAGCGATATCAAGCTAGATGCTGATTGCAACTTCATCAGCCTATGCCAGCCTATGCCAGATGTTTACTCAATCGCTTTCCCAAAGCGACCAGGGTAAGGGTGGGTGGGAGCCCCCAGGATTCTGGGATCACCGAGCAATCGCAAACGTAGAGATTGCTAAACCTCGTTTTCAAGTTTGAGTCGACCACTTCGCCGATCTTTGCTGTACCACCTGGGTGGACAGCAGCAACCCCAGTGAAGTATATACGTCGTGCCCCAACATTCAGCAATATCCTCCGGGCTACATCGGAACCCCTCCGGAATCGGGTGTGGTCGTTTGCAGTTAAACGCTTGTTCGCCCAACCCCGATGGGTGAGCTTGCCTCCCAGGTCATCCTTGATCTTGACCATGATGGAGATCATTCTACGATGACCAGCAAGCCGATCCACCCTACCTGCGCGTAAGGTGAAGATTGCACGGATCCAATCTGGCCAAACCAAGTCGGTCACAATATAGCCCTCATCCGCGTCATAATAACCCGCAGCCATAGGAAACTCCCTGCCATCGTCCAAATCCTCCAATGTCCCTACTACCAGTACGAGGGGATCGAAGAAGAAATCCTCCCCGGCATTCTTAATCCCCACGTCACGAAGAAGGAGAGGTGTCCCAATGCCTCCTGCTGACAAGATTACCAAGGGAGCAGAAGCTATATGAAGATCACCACCCATCGAAAATTGCACCCCAGACACATGATCATCCTCGATGCCCAAGTGAGTGACACGGGCACCCGTCAATAATACAGAACCATTACCGCAGGCTTGATCGATATATTCGCGCGCGGTCCATTTGGCACCATATGGACAGCCCATGGTGCACTTGTCACAACCAGTGCGGCATTTTTCCTGATGGACAATTTTCGGTAGCTTTTCCCAGGGGTACCCTAAATCCCTAGCGCTGGTCATGATTCGTTGGGCAGAAGGTCCTAGCAGGTCATCTGACAAAGGAGCAATAGGCAACTCTCGTTTCACCTGCTCAACTTCTGATTTCAGGTTAATACCATGTTTTCTGAAAACCTCATAATTGGGTTCGAAGGCAGTGGCATAAGACCCGACTGAGCTACCTCCCATGGTGACAACACGTACAAGTGACAGCAACTCCGGTGTGAAGAACAAGCCACGACCTGGGATTAGGGCCATCTCGGTCGTTTGTAGCATATTTCCCTTGATGACTGCCCCGCTGCCCCACTCCAGGATCAGGACTTTCTTTCCTTGCCGGCTTAGCTCAGTAGCAACGCTTGCACCGCCAGGACCTGACCCGATCACAATGACATCAAATGACTGCGAACTCCAGGCTGTCATAAGCTATCCTCCTCACGCGGAATGGCGTATGGAAATTTTATACCAATTTAAGATTTATATCTGATTATATAAAGGTCTATGGCTATAGAGTCCGGCAAACCACTCTTGATTTTTTCTGACAGGATAGAATGTATTTATTAATCCCACAATAAACACATTGCAAGTAAGGGGAACTTAACCACGAAGTTATTATTTATGCTTCAACTTTCCCCAACTAACCTTTGATGCCACATCTGGATGGTCATATTGATGTGGCCGACGTGAGTGCCGGTATGCTCCAGGGCGTGTAATAGTGCCCAGGCAACACTGACCTGGTTGCCATGACGTGGGTGGATACGCTGCATCTCCAGGTCAGCCAGGCTCAATTTCTCAAAAACGCCCTCAATGTACATTTCCGTCTCGGTCAAACGATGAACCAGGTCTTCTTTGCTCATTCCTGCAACCCGGAATTCAGTTTCCCGGTTACGGTTGGATGGATCCGACATGATCACATCCCCGATCAAAAAGCGCTCGGCACCGGTGAGATGGACAATGATCACACTCACCGAATTCATCTCCGCACCGGGCTTCCAGTCCAGAGCTTCAAACGGAAGGGCTTCCAAATTGCGTTGAACATCTCCATGCAGTTCATGGAACCTGTCAGCGAGAGCTTCATAGAAAGGTAACATGCTATTCCTCCACTTTTTATGTAATCATGATTATCCTGCTCAAGACCGTAAGTGTCCTGGTCGTGGGCAGAGTAGTTTTACATCTAATATACCTCAATAGGATGGCAAGTCAAGCGGTAGGTGAAATGTATTGATCGGGAAATCAATCGATACCGGAGTGAGAAGACCACTCGGAACAGGTTAGCTATTAAGGAGAAAAACTATTAATTCTGTTTAGCGGCTTGCTTGAGCTGGCAAATGGAAGATGCCAAGCTGCTGCGTCAGTCCGAGTTGATCGTTTATTACCCATTCCTCGGCAATTTTCCCATCTGCAATTCGACGGATGGCGATACCCGTGATTTCAGTGTGCCGGCCGGTGGCAGCTATCCCTTGAAATACCCCGGTATGCGTGCCGCCGGCAGTATGCAGACGGTGGCTTTATCCGCCTCTGCTACCAGGTCCTCAACGGTGCGTTTATAGGTCTAAAAACACGTTTTTAGCCGCACGATTGACCTGAATGTATTGTTCCCGATTGAGGGGATGAGGCAATCCTGCAAAATGGGACACAAAATCAGATGAAAGCAACTCGTTCAGTTTTTCAACATTTCCCTGATCAAGAAGCTCGGTTAATTAACGGGCAATAGCCTTGTTATTTTCAACGGATATGGATGCCTCTTTTATTTTTTTCTATATAGAAACAGAGGATACACTTTTGGGGTGTAACCCTTGAAGGAATATCAGAGCGCGGGGGCAGTCAATTTATGCATTCCCAGAGTGAGGGATATCTCTCCCCCGTGGTGCAGATCATGCTCGATGAGGTGCCAGACCGCCCACTGCCTGGTAATGACCGGAGGCTCATGCGAGCCCTCACCGGGCATGGTCCCCTGCCACTCGGATGGCGTCCAGCGGGCAATCGCAGCGTGGATGTAATCCAGGGTGAACTGCAACCCCTGAACGATCTCAACAGCACTACGAACCTGCCCACCCCGGCGGTCCCAGCGGCTGAAAGTAGCCAACTGCTTATCTCCATCGCCCAGCGGCGGCGCAAACCAACGTGCTCTAGCCCCAATCATGTGGGTAGCGATGCCTTCGATCGAGCGCAGGTTGGACGCAGCCTGGAGCGATAACTGTTCTGGGTTCAGGGGTGTCAGCGCAGAGACCAACAAAGACTGGTAGTTGCGCCAGCCTGCATAGATGGCTTCAATCGATGATTGGTACACGTCCATGAATGTCCTCCTGAGAACGCTATAATTGCGATATTATGTGTCGTAATTATCCGATATTATATCATCGGATGCGAATAACCTATAGTGAAAACATGAGACGAAACAAAAAAACCTCACAGTTCGATGATACCCGTGAGGTCATGTGTGTAGCAGGCAAGATGCCCGCCTGATTTCTTATTGATTAAAAACAACTTATCAGTCCTTGAAACAGGGTTCAATGGAAAATCACCTCCACCCCAGACTCTCAGCGATTGAGCTAATCCTCCTCAACTACCGAAGCGATAGCGGAGCCAATCTCTTGGATGGTCTCGAGGTTGGGGTCCTTCATGGCTTCATAGACGACCAGCTCATTGATATATTGGTCGGCAACCTTGCGTTCATCACGCAAAAATACCAGGTCCATCAATCCACAGGCATTGACCAGGCTGAGAAATGCGATTTCACGCGGATGAGCTTCTTCTTTGGCAAGAACGATACCGCGCAGATGTTTGATCACCGAGTACTTTGTGGAGGCTTTAATCTCTGGATGGAGTGGCGAGGGAACCACCCACACAAGATTATCGTCTTCTTGCGTCAACAAACCTTTTTGAACCAGACTGGCAGTGATTTTCTTACGCAGTTTTTCCGGCTTTTGGCTCAGGGTATTGATCCAATAGCCGAACTTGCGTTCCTTTTCAGATTCTTTCAGGGCAACAAGGATGCCATCAAGAAGAGGATCATTGGTTGGATTGTCGTCCACCAGCTGCCAAACGCCGGTTAGCGGAGAGGCAGATTTTACCGGCTAATGCCAGCTCAGCCAGCATCGCCCCAACCGAACCAGGCTTCAATCGATCTAGGGCTGAGCCAATAAAAATCCCTTTTTCCTCATGAATTGAGAGCATCTGGAGTTCTTCGTATAACGTGAGCATAAAATGATCCTTTCCCCGAAAAACAGGTTTCAATGGTAGCAATTATACCCTTATCCGTAGAGCGCAAATTACAGTTTATTTCGATCTCTTACCGCATGGAATTTCCCACCATATGCTGACGTGTAAGGTTCACTAAAAATGAAAATGGAGAGAATCTTCCAAACTTCAGAATAGCCTACAACTATTTTACTTTTTTAGTGTTACTACTTGCATATCCTCTATTAGGTTGTGGAACATCGAAATTGATTACCCTATGACCTCGAGTGTTCAGGAATATAAGCAAAATCATCGTGGAGAAAGGAGCAGCTGACCAAACTGTGTAATGGATAAAGGTGGGGAGCAAAATCGAATAATCAGTGCTCACCCAGTATCATGCAGTATTTTTTTAATCGAACATCTATTCACTTACCAAAGGAGAAATTTGTATGAAACTCAACACTTTCATGATCATCGCGGCGATCCTAGCATTAATATTTGGGCTGGCACTCATCCTGGTGCCAAAACCTTTTATGGGCCTATACGGGGTCACTCTGAATGATGTGGGTGCTCAATTCTTAGGCCGTTACCTGGGTTCTGCTTTCATTGGCATAGCCTTCCTGGCATGGGCCAGCAGAAGCGGAGCTTCTAAGGGAGTGCTGGCAGGGTTCTTCGTCGTTGCATTGTTGGGATTCGTGGTTGCCCTGTATGACAAGTTCGCTGGTGGCAGCAATGCCCTTGTATGGCTAAATGTGGTCATTTACTTGCTGCTTGGAGTCGGTTTTGGTTATTTTGCTTTCATGAAAAAGGATTAGCCTGGCAGATCATTGTATTGCGCTTCCCGCCCGAGGTAGTGAGCGGGAAGTTTTTTGTTGCCAATGATGAAAATCGTGACATTGCGAGACCAGCGTATTTCGGTTCTTGCAGCTGGTCTGATGCCAGGTCTGATAAACCAGATACCGAGACAGGGAAACCTGCGAGGGCTGTGGTCGCCTGAATTACATTATTTAAAGTCAGTGTTACGGAATAACAAGCTTTGAACTCATCGTACACCTTTTTTACTTCATGAGTGTTATTAATGGCATAACTCCTGAAATCAGGGAGGTCATCAACTCTATATTTCCGGAACATAGATCTTCCTGTCGGACATAATTACACTTTGGGTAGAAAGGAGCAACTGATAAAACTGTGGTAATGGATCGAGGTGGGAGCATCCATGCATCATCAATGCACACCCATTATCGTGCAAGTATTTTTTAATCGAAACATCAATTCACTAACCAAGGAGAAACTTGTATGAAACTCAATACTTTCATGATCATCACTGCGATTGTAGCGTTTATATTCGGGGTGGGATTCATCGTGGCACCGGCGGCGTCCTTGAGACCTTATGGAAACACCACTGGATTTGACGGGTCTATTCATAGGTCGTTACCTTGGATGCCTCATCTCGTTGGCGTACGCCTTCCTCGCCTGGCTTACCAGGAACACAGCCTCACCGATACCGCAAGGGATGTGCTGACAGGGTTGTTCGTTGCCATGGTGCTGGGATTCGTCGTTGCCCTGTACGACAAATTCGCTGGTACGGCAATGCGCTCGTCTGGTTAAATGTGGTCATCTATTTGCTGCTGGGACTCGGTTTTGGTTATTTCGCCTTTATGAAAAAGGATTAGCCTGGTAGATCAATTTATTGCGCTTCCCGCCCGAGGTTATGGGCGGGAAGATGATTTCCGACGACAAGGCACGTAGGTGGACCACCTACCTTTTCAGAACAGACCTCACAGGTCTCTGGGACCTGTGAGGTCTGTTATAGCATCAGGTTAATGCGTGGTTTCGGAGGGCTGTTCCATACGCTGCGTCTCTGTCATTTCGTGCTGGGTGGGTTAGCGTCCCTGGTCACGGAACCTGATAGAAATCCTCACGGGTTGTGTAAACCCGTGAGATGACTCAGCCTGATGTCTTGAAATCTCTACAACCGTGCTCACGCAAATGGGCGGCCTGGTGCAAGCAGCTGAAGGAGTTCCGGCTCGAATTCCTTATATACATCATCGGGTTCCGCGCCTAATGCGTCGAGGGTCTTGCTGAAGAAACTGCGCGCCGTGCACGCCAGAACCACATCCAGGATTTCTTCATCCGAAAGACCATACCGGCGTAATTCATCCATATCGTGTTCGCTGATTTGATGTGCCTGGGTGGTAATCTTCTGCGCAAAAGACATGATGGCGACTTCTTCGTCGGTAGAGATTGGCATTGCGGAAATCCTTTACAATGGCCGCCAGCTCATCCAGCACTGAAGAAATTCTTACGGAGCAACGCTCCGTGTGCCAGCATTCAATAGGTGCATTCGAGTCGCCATGGCGGTGGCAAAAGTCACCAGCTCATAGCGACGCAGTCTCATTTTGCGACGTATCGCACCGATGAGCTTCTTCCAGGCGTCATAAACCTCAGGATGTAAACTAAAGACTTTGGTGTAGTTTGGTACATAGCCCCTGCTCTTCTGTTCGGCTTGATACAGCTCTTGAACCAGGTCTTCTGCCTGTTCTTCTGAAATTGTCTTGATGAACGCCATAACTACCTCCCTTATCGACGTAGAGCTTATATATCGATTATGGCATGCCTGCCATATATTGAAATTTTCCGTACAAAACAGTCGCTACTATACACCCTGGGTATGGTACGTCAAGTGATTTGCCTTATTTTCTATCCTTTATTAAAAAACTCTAACTGTGCAAATGGTATTGGGAGGATTTTCCTCATGCTGTTTTCACGTACTCGAGATACTTGTTTTCGATCTTAAAGCCAACCGATTCGTAAAGGCGGAGTGCTGGCATATTCGAAACGCCGGTGGAGACGCTGACGCGGTTCATCCCAAGTTTCTGCATCCGGTGTAAACATTCCAGCAGCACCGCCCGCGTCAATCCCTGCTTGCGATAGCCCAGGCGCGCCCCCACCGGACCAAAATCACCAATGCCATTGACTGGATCAATCCAACCATTGACGTACGCCGCAATGACGCCATCCGGTGCGATAGCCACCACATCGAGCTCGCGATCATAGCCGGGCAGGCGCATAAAGCGCTCATAATCGTCGTCACTGACATTCCCGACGGTCCATGGTTGCCAGACCTCACGGTGGGCGGCGGCACGGTTTGAGGTATCACCCACCTCAGCGATTGAGCGGATTTCACAGCCGGGGGGCAGCACGGCTTCAGGGATCAGCCCATCCAATGAGCAGATCAGATTAACTTCGGAAAACTCACCACCGATGCGGAAGCCGTTCTGCTCCAGGAATGCCATCCGTTTCAGATCATCCTGCCGGGCACCGGAGACAAAATTATTACCCCATGCTTGGGGGTTAAGCCTTCTCAGGTCGGTCAGGCGAGTTTCCGCCCAGGCCATGGCCTCCGACTCAATTCCACACCATTCAACTTCCGGCAGCACCTGGCAGTCAAAGGACGGGTCTTCCCCCAAGATGGCGTAGCCAACCAGCTTGCCCGCAGTATCGTGCCATAGGCGGATGAACTCTTGTGGATCGAGATGGCAAAGCACCATGAAGAACCAAAAGTTCAAGTCACCCACGTGTGGATAGTGCCAGTCATTGGTGCGCGAACGCCCCTCCATCAGCAAACCCTGCATCTGCAGCAAGTCATTTTCGGTTTCGTAGAGGCGGGAGGAAAAGAAGTTTTGGGATGGTGTCAGAGTGGGTTGCGAATTAATGGGTGACCTCCTAGATTCGCTTCTGCATGGATTTGGTACTGAAAGAGAGCTAGTACGAATGGTTCGGTAAGGCTCTCTACCAAAGCTGTGGGTACTATACCCCAAATGAACGGTTGGTCAAGTAGTCAGTAATGATTAATTTCATTTTTTAGGTATGGAGGCCTTTCTTGCGGTTAGCCAACACTAGCAGCCCAATCCCTGCAACAGCCGCGATACCGCCATAGATCGCCCACTGACTTTGACCGGTCATGAAACTGCCGGGTAAGACATTGATCCCTTGTAAGAACCAGACCACACCTACAAGGATTAACAAAACAGCAATGATGCTCAAGGTGATTCTCATGTTTACCTGTCCTTTCGTAATGTCGATAGAGCCGACACATGAATTTATTTTGGAAATGCGAGTGCATATTCCAGTAGTCTAGCTTTAATGATACGTAAAAGCACATACTATAGATGTTTACAATATGCCTCAAAGGAGCTCTTCGTTAAGCATGTATTGCCAGGTTTGGCTTTGGATCTTGGGGTATCTCATTCCGGATAGCCAGCTGCATTACCAGCCCATGGAGGTGGGCTTTATGATCTGCTTCGCAGCCATCCATCATTGGAGTCGCTTAACTTTTTACTGAGCTATTGATCGGTAAGAGAAGATTCAAGAAACCCAGAACAACGATGAAGATACCGGTATATGAGAGAGGTGTGTCAATCCAATAATTAATTATAATTGGTCGTAAATTTAGTATCCACGTGAACCGTTGGAAAAGTAATGGGTAGCTAAAAACCAATAGCCCCAAAACCAGGAAAATAACAGAAACCAGAGTAGATCGCCGGCTTAATCTCAGTGTAATCCAGGCTAACGCCAGCCAGATGGCGATCAGAAACAAACCACAAACCAGCAACCAAGCAAAATACTGACCGGAAATGAATGTAAAGTGAAAATTCCTTTCCTGGATATCCAGCCATTGGTTTAGCGCATAAGCCAGGGCTAATGCAATCACTAAACCGACTAGGGGGATAAATCTGGTGCGCGTTACGTTCATATTTTCATTCTCGCGCAAATTACTTAAAAGTCAATCGGGAATGTCACCACGAGACGCTCTAGGCGGTATGGATATCCACGCAACATTTTATTCTTATCGAAATCGCGACCTCCATCGCTGACACAAATATAGAGCTTATATTCCCACCTGTTTTTTTAAATTTTCACGAATTATTAGCCAATTCGCGACACCAGGCGCTCCAGGAAGGACCGCAAGCGCCCGCTCCAGCTGGTATCTTTCCCACCTGCTTCCAACTTGGGATGGTAGATCTTTCCATCCCAGGTAATCAACGCAGAAGCCGGGTGCAGGGCAGCAAAAAAGGCAACAGCAGCATCCTGGATGGATCCGACAATGTTCAGCAAGAAACAATCTTGCACCGGTAGGACGTAGACAGGCGGAACCCGGTAACTCAGAACGTACAGAAAGAGCGAAACCAAAATTAACGGGGCTAAGGCAAAAATGATAAACAGGTTGCGCGGATAGTACCAACCCGGGCTGGCGTTATATCCACCGACTGGAATACCCCATAGCTTAGCCACTTTAATCTGAGGCCACTTGCCGGAAAACATCCAGATAAAGAAGGCGTGCGTACATTCGTGCAGGAAAATCCAGGCATAAAAGAAAAGAATGAAGAGAGCGATCCGGTGGAAAACGGAGATCGACCGCCAGGCGAGGCCCACAGCCGGGTCGATTTTGGGGAAAATCTGATCGAATAGAAGCAAGAGCAGCGCCGCCAGCAAGATCGCTGCGGTTCGTAGGAAGGCTCTCGTCTTCACAAATTTTCTTGGCTCGAAATCCCCGTACATAATATAGGATTCGGGTAAGACGGTCACCGGTTTCATCGAACACCTCGCGAGAATTCTAGCACGAAATGAAATGCGGAATTTACCCCCTCTCCCACCATGATGGAAAACATTACTCTCTTCGAAAAACGAACGGCAGCCCGAAAGCCCGGAGCGGATTCCCTGGCAACGGAGATGACAGGTGGGCATGAAACCGCTAGTTTCGCGGCGCTTGCCAGGGCTGCTTGCGGAGCGAAGCGGAGTAAAGTCTGCTGCAGTGCAGTGTCAGAGGGCATCATTGCCCACAAATTGGTGATAAAGCTAAAGACACTCCTGCACCAGTTATCTCCAGTATTGACCCTGAGAGGCTATCCTTGGTCTTGCCCTGGCTTTTCAGATGAGATGGCGCCTTTAGCCAGCGTCGCGTTTGAACGTCTTTATCCTGACCACATGAATGGTAACACCCACCGCAACCCCCAACAAGATAAGTTGCCCCCACCAGACTGATACGACACGGAGTGTGGTGAAGCCTATCGTGAGCCACAAGGCGATAAGCGTAAGGATCTTTTCCCGAAGTGGAATGCCTCGGCCTTCTCTATAGTTCTTGACGTATTCTCCGAACCACCGATTGTTCAGGAGCCAATGATAGAACCGTTCTGAGCTGCGCGCATAGCAAACCGCGGCCAACAGGAAGAAAGGAGTGGTGGGCAGTACGGGCACGAATATGCCCAGAACACCTAACGCCACACAGAGCGTGCCACATGCAATCAATAGGACTCTGATAAACTTCTTCACTTCGATTTATTTGTTATCCGGGAATGATTGATAGTATTATGAGATTATACAGTTTGCGTCATTCCATTTGCCTTGAGTTGCGACGAAGACTGCCTGACTAGTGATTTTACTGTATATTTGTAGTATATCGTGTCAATTGAGGTGGTTCAACAGATTTGCTATAAATGTTTTTTATCGAAGCGGTTATCGAAACCTGGCGGTTAACCGAGAAGCGTTTTATGCGAAGCACCCCAGGTTTCCGGGGTGCTGGTATTGCTCCCCCTAAAGGATTTATTCCGCAACCATAAGCTAGAGCTTGATTTTACACTGCAAAACATCAAAACAGTCGATAAGACATTTCATTTCAAGCCTGTTTACCATTGAACCGACTTATTGATGCTTTAGGTAGTTCCTGAATTTTTCTAAGGCTTCTGGCATATTTTCCCTTCCAAATCCCAGTCTGAAGTGTTGGTTATCATAATCATATACAGTGGATGGTAAAAGCATTATATTTGCTTCTTTAACCATCTTCTGACAAAAATCCGAAGTATTTAATCTCTCTTTTAATTTCGGAAAACCGATGGTTCCCGCTTTTGGCCTTATCCATTCAAACTTATTCCTAAATTCTTCAAAAAAACGATCAAGGTACTCCAGGTTTCTTTTAATTCTAATTAAATGCCTGTCAATTATTTTTTCTTTGTTTCTTAAAGCAATTATTGAAAGAATCTCACTGGGCGCACTACTACAAATCGTCGTATAGTCTTTCAAAGTCACCATTTTCGTATAAAGCTCTTTATCCTTGGTGATTAGCCAGCCAATTCTTGCCCCAGCCATTCCAAAAGTTTTTGACATACCAAAAAGAGAAATGGCTTTGTCATAAACTTCGCAGGCTGAAGGCAATCTATCATTTTGGTCGTATTCTAAGAAGCGATACATCTCGTCGGAGAATAGGTATAGATTATTTTTTCTTACCAGGTCTATTATTTTTTGATAATCTTCTTTTGGGGGTAAATATCCTGTGGGATTGTGAGGAAAATTTACGATAACAAGTTTCGTGTTCGGCTTGATATTTCGTTCAAGAAACTCAGGATTGAATTTCCACCCATTTTCCTCTTCTGGCTCCCATTTTGTCAATTCGCAACCCACATCTTCTGCTATTTCATAGAGTGATTGATAACCTGGGAATGTGCAAATAACATGGTCACCCTTATGGAGTATGCTATTCAAAGCAATATAAATACCTTCTTCTGGAACGATTACCAAACAATCATCGGCATTTATACCTTGATATAGTTTTGAGATTTCCTCTCGTAATAATGGATGTCCAAGAGACTCCGTATAACCGAGTGTTAGGTTGTCCCAAAGATGACGGGTTTCATCATCGGCCAGCTTAACCAGGTCGCTTTGCAACAGACCATCGCAATCTGAACTTGAAAGCAGATACTTAACCGAAAATTCGTATTTGGCAAAATACCGTTCTAATTTGAAAGGCTTTATGTTCATCGCTATTTGATCTCTGTCTCGGAAAAATCTTTGTCAAGGTCTGAAGCACACGAAAAACGGCTACTTTTGAAGACGTCACTATGGAAGAAATATGCTTGTGAACTATAGGTAGATATGCGGCTTACAGCGTAGGGTTCCCAACCTTCAGCCATGAAAAAGCCCCAGAATCTGCTGTACATTTCATTTTCTGCCTTTTTATATGCATCATCGTCTCGAAATTTTTCCCGTTCCGGCTTTAAAACGTTCGAGGCGGGGTATGACATACTCTTTGGCTTGATCGTCGCAATAACCGTATTGCATAACACTCCTAAATATTATTGGCAATTCAACCATTCGATGGGCTGGCTGCCTGCACTACCCAGTCCATAACCAAAGGGAAAGAGCGGAGCAGCACAACCGGTGAGATTAGCTGAGTTATTGATGTTGAGGGGTAACTGATCGTTTGAACGCGGCCAGGTGTACGGGAGTTTGCCGACGAATGGATAATCCCCAAACAATACGTCGGCCACGCCCGCCCCCTCCGAGCCCGGCAGCCAGGCCGCCACCCAGGCATCCGCGGTCTGGTACTGGTCAGTGATCACCAGTGGACGGCCAGACAGGATCACCACGATCAATTTATCCACTTTCGGGCGTAATGCGTTGATCACCGTCAGATCCACCTGGTAGAGTGTTAAGTCGGCCCTATCCCCCATTCCTTCTGCATACGGTACCTCACCCACAATCGCAATACCCACCGGGGCCTTACCGCTGAAACTCGCAAATTGACCCAGGTTATTGTATAGCACTTGAGTATTGGGACCAACCAGCTCTTGGATCCCTTCCAAGATGGTTGTACCCGCCAGGGTGTCTCTTTGCTCCCCCTGCCAATCCAGCGTCCAGCCGCCCGCCTGGAATCCGGTGCTGTTGATCCCGGCCACCAGGATGGTCGAGACATTTTTATCAATAGGAAGTGCATGATTGTCGTTCTTTAGCAGCACCAGCGACTTGCGTACCGCCTGCCGAGCCAGGGCTCTGTGCTCATCCGAGCGGACCGTCACGGCTAGGCTTGGATCACCATAAGGATTTTCGAACAAGCCGAGCGTGAACTTGGCGCGCAGGATACGGCTCACCGCATCGTCAATGCGCTCTTGAGTAATATCGCCATTCATCACCGCCTGTTTCATCGTGCCGATGAACGTCTGATAATAGTAGGGCACCATATTCATATCAATCCCCGCATTGATGGCTGTCACAACTGCCTTGTAATAGTCGGGGTCCACCTGATCGATGCCGCCCCAGTCAGAGACGACAAAACCCTGGAAACCAAGTTCACCTTTGAGCACATCCGTCAGCAAATACCGCTGAGCATGCATCTTTACCCCATTCCAACTGCTGAAAGAGGCCATCACACTCATGGCGCCCGCATCCACTGCCGCCTGATACGGAGGCAGGAATAACCGGCGCAACGTCGCCTCATCCACCTGCGTGTCGCCCTGATCCAGCATATACTGATAGTACATGTACTGATGGATTGAGCCCCAGGCTGTGCCTCCATCTCCGATATAGTGTTTGGGGGTCGCCAGGGCATAAAGGGTTTGACCGTCACTGGAGCCGTATCCTTTGGGGATGGATTGAAAACCTTGGATATAAGCCGAAGA
>CAWHGE010000013.1:0-137941 GCA_963828845.1 uncultured Chloroflexia bacterium | reverse complement strand
CCTGTGGTTGACTTTTTGGGCATATTTCTGTAAGATGTAGAAAGCAGTAGGAGCATATAGCAGACAAGAGACTAAGATGTACAGACCAAGACCCATGCCCGCTAGAGAAAAATACCGGCGTGCCTTTGGCATGGTACGCCTGTACCAGAAGCACGTCCTGCCATTCATAGAAGAACGCTTTGGCTACCCGGCGGTGCATGAGCTGAGCTCTGTGTGGCAGGCAGCCATCATACCCATCCATGATAGTGACCCTGATCAGAAGAAGTACGAATCTGCATACAGCAATTGGTTATGGATGGCACGCTGCAGCCATGACTTCCTGGCCGATCTGCTGAAACACGATGAGGTGGCTGAGTATAAACGACTGCTCATGCAATTGCATAAACAACAACATGATAACTCGGATCTGGCAATTTATCGCATGTTTGGAAATCATACCGCCCTAACGAAGGCGTGGCTTTACGAAATGCAATGGATGACACCGATCGAATTAACCAATAAAAGCAAAGACCAGTTCATGTGTGTGGTACAGGACTGCAAGATACTTCAAACACCCGCAACGGAAAGAATCTGTCGGGTGGACTGTCGAAACGTCGGCACAGCCCTGGCGCGTAATGTGTACCACTTAAAGCGGGTAACAACCTCCGTAGATCACGGCTGCACGATCACACTTACTCCCCTGGAAGACGAAGAATAGATTAATCAAATGCAAAGACGTCCCACAGGCATGATCTGCCTGCCGGGACGTCTCTTTATAATTAAAATTTTCTTAGCTTATTCGTTCGTATCTCGAAGTGGGAGTTCCACACACCGGGCACTTACCCTCAAGCGGTCCTTCGTGAGTGTAACCGCAGACTGGGCAGACGTAGTAATCCACTTCCGGAAAGGACTGCTGTGCATTTATGGCCGCCAGTGCTTTGCGGTACAGCACCTCATGCAATTTCTCAACTTCCCATGCCCATCGGAAGGATGTTGCCGCACGCTTCACCGACTTACCCTCAGCATCCTTGATAAAATCGGGGTACATCGTCACCACCTCATAGTTCTCCCCCTTCACTGCCTCCTGAAGGTTCTCTGTGGTGGATTTCACTCCATCCAGGGCACGAAAATGGCTATTAGCATGCACTGTCTCAGCAGCAGCAACCGCCCGAAACAGTTTTGCTATCTGGGGTAAGCCCTCATCATCCGCCTTCTTGGCAAAAGCCAGATATTTACGATTCGCCTGAGATTCACCGGCAAAAGCAGCGTTCAAATCATCAACCGTTTTTGTCATAACATTCTCCTCTATACTTTCTCAATATTTATACTCATACCACATGATTTTTGGCGTCCCAAAGGGAATTACTTCCTTTATGGGCACCGAATTTCCCCATTTGCGATTGAGACATCCAGGCAAAGTTTTTCTCTATTGAGATGGCAATACGACCTTTTAGTTAATTCAATTTAATCGACCTGTTCGACAAGATATGATTGAAGACCCATCAACTTGACCTGCCCGATTTGGGCTTCGAGCCAATCGACATGCTCCTCCTCATCGGTAAGGATGGAATCCATCAGCTCTCGGCTACCATTATCACCAAGCTCATATGCCAGGCGGATGCCTTCGTTATATCCCTTAACTGCGCCTAGCTCAGCAGCCAAATCGTTGTCAAATTGTGCCTCAATATCGGCGCCGATGTTGATTTTCTTCAGGTTGCTGACGATCGGGGTTCCATCCAGGAATAGGATGCGCGCGATCAATCTTTCAGCATGCTTCATCTCAGTAATCGCCCGCTCCTCGACCGCTTTATGCAATTCTGCATAGCGCCAGTTATCGCACATCTCAGAATGTACCATATACTGGCTGATGGCAGTCAGCTCGTCGGATAAAAGGTTATTTAATGCTGCAAGTATCTTATCGTTGCCTTTCATTGTGAATTGCCTCCTTATAAAAGTAAGTATGGTTTATCTATTTTTGGCTATTATATAGTTTATCACTCTGGATGGGTAGTACTATTATTCCTTGGATTGCATTCAGAAAATAATAATACGGCATGAGGATCTACCTATTTCCAAAATGCTGTTCCGATGTCGTGATTCTATCAAGTTTCAAGCCATGCACGGGCAGAAAATCTGGTAATATTCTCCTCTCAGGCAATCTTACCTGACCCTATAAGGAGGTCGCCTTGATCAGTCCAGACAAGATCGATGAATGGATCCACGAGGTGGAGGAAAGACCATCGTCTGCAGAGCTCATAATCCGGTATATCGCCAATCGATTAAGCGAATTAGCCAACCGGGATGAAGAGCTGGTGGCGCAAAACATCGAGCTGCTGAGCGGGAGAAAAGTGGAGGAATATGAAAGCCGGATCGCCAGCCTCGAATACCAGTTGGAGTTACTAAAGCGCCAGCTTGGAGGCGAAGTCCTCCTACCAACAGAGATGCCGAGCCCCACACCCATCAGAGAGATGATCAATGTGTTATTGTATACCCAACTCGGGCAAGTGTTACGGTTGGAATTGGATTCTACAGGATTGGCGCCTGCGCAAACCATCGCAAAAATACCAGGTACGCTGGCTTCAGATGAAATACAACCTAGTGTTCTGGTCGCCAGCTCACAAGATGAGCTGCTGCTTATCTTCGATTCAGGGCGCACGGTGAGGCTTCCGGTTACCCATCTACCCATACTGGATGCAGAACAGCTTGACTGGCAACAGGCGTTCATCGAGGAACCACGGATAAAGGAGGAACTGGCGACAATCCAGCCGATTACCAAAATGCCGTTATATGAAACCTGTATCCAAGCCAGCCGGCGCGGCTACATTAAGAAAATGAAGACCTCATTCTTCACCGCTCACCTGGAAGAGGATTACATTGGATCAGGTGTAAAACTAAGGGCAGATAAAACTTGTGGACTGACCTTCGCTAATAAGGATGACCTGTTCGTCATGGTCAGTCAGGAGGGATACATTTTCAGCATGCAGGCTGAGCGCCTGCCAACTGCTATTGAAGAAGTGATTCATTTGGGGATCACGGATCACATCGTGGCAGCATTTGTGGCGAGCCGAAAACCCTCGATTTTATTCATCACCCAGAATGGCAAGGCAGTCCATCGAGATACGGGCTGGCTTGAGCCTGCAAGCTCGTTTAAGTCAAAAGGGCAGGCAATTCTCTCCAAGGAGAGGCGCGAGGCAGGCATTCGGATTGTGGGAGCAGCTCCGGTTGAAGAAACAGATTGGGGAGTATTTATGGACACGGATGGAACGCTCAGCGCTCACAAGCTGAATGATCTTTTGGCGAGGGGCAGTGTAGTCACAGGGCAAAGCACGGCACAGATCCTGAGCTTTTCGGTCTTTCATATGCCAGAGATAAATGTGTGATCCGGCGATGACACATCCCAGGGGTCATAAATAATATGGTACTAAAAGTAGGGATCGACTTTGGGACCTCAAATTCCGGCGTCGGTATTTACCAGGATAACCAGGTTCACGTTCTACCAATCGATAGTAATAACATCGTACCTGAAGTGGTTAAAACGATCTTGTATATCACCCAGGACTACCAGCACTTCATTGGGCAGGAAGCAGTTGAGCTGTATTACAAACAAAACATAAATCGGCAACGTCGCTTTGTAAAAAAGTGGGCGGGTGAGATTGATTACCGTGGCTCTGACATGCATTACGTCCGGGATATTTATGTGTACGTGGACGAATTACAACCGGGCAGGTTGCTGCAGTTCATCAAGACCGCTTTACGCTCCGAAAAGTACCAGGGAACACAGGTATTCGACCGGTATTACAGCCTGAGCGATATTATCTCTGCTTACCTGCTGGCATTAAAACAACGTGCTGAAGCCTTACTAGGGGATGAGATTTATGGTGTAACCTTGGGAAAGCCGGTAAAATTCTCGCAGGATAGCGAGCAAGACCTGAAAGCCCAGAATACCCTTCACCAAGCGGCATTGGAGGCTGGATTCAAGCAGGTCGATTTTGAGCTCGAGCCAGTTGCTGCAGCTTTATATTATGAATTATCGTTGAGCAAGCCTCAAAATGTACTCATTTTTGACTTTGGTGGCGGCACGCTTGACCTGACAATCATGCGATTAGGAGATCCACATCACCGAAATGTGTACGCCAGTGGAGGGATCAACATCGCCGGGAGTGACTTCGACCGTGCCATCATCCAAAAACGAATGTTACCTCACTTCGGAAAAGGGTTGGTGCAACACGACCCGGAAATCGTCAACCTTATCCAAACCCTTCCTGATTGGGCTGCCCTGCCAGAACTATCCACACCACGCGCCAAAGCTGAGCTAGAGCGAGCGATACAAGCTGGGGAAGCACCCGTCAGGCTGAAAGCACTCGAATCCTTGATATTTAATGACCTGGCATTCTCTTTTTACAATATGGTTGAGGCGACAAAGATCACATTATCCAGCTGGGGGGTTGCAGTTGCCAGCATGAAAGAAAAAGACCTGGATATCTGGGAATTATATACGCGCAGGCAGTTTGAGAAAGATATCCGCGAACATGGCGAACAGATTGAACAAGTCTTGATGGATACGGTTACAGCCTCAGGTTTAGAACTTGATCAGATCGATGCTGTGGTCAAGACAGGTGGGTCGTCAAATATCCCGGTGTTCTCTGAAATGCTGGGTAGGATTTTCGGTACTGACAAAGTAAAAGCCTCAGATGTATTTAATAGTGTGACTGCAGGGTTGGCGATCAAAGCTCATCAATCATCCTAATCATGACGACGGTCTGGGGGATCGATGATATAAGTTTAATCAAACTCTTATCCCTTGATTCTTCACCTTAGATATAATCCGAATATCATCAATTAAATCTGGTATAAAATCTACGACGATAAGGCAACATCCAGTCAATAGGTGAGGGATAAATGGGTAAGAAACTAGATTTTGAACTAGAGGCAGCACACAAGTACTTCTCAGCAGAATGCTTCAACCGGGCATGGGATTATATTGACAAACCCATTCGTAATAAGGGCGAAGAAGACATGATGCTCCAATTAAGCCTGGCATCCCTTTGGCATTGGACGCAAAGGAAAGATTGTACTTCCACCAACCTATCCGTTGGGTACTGGCAGGTATCGAGAGTTTACGCACTGCTACGACAGGCTGAAAATGCCAAACATTACGGAGAACTATGTCTGGATGTATCGCGAAGGGAAGACGTCTTGCCCTTCTATCGTGGTTATGCATACGAAGCATTAGCCCGAGCAGAAATGGTGTCAGGGAATGAAGATGAAATGGAAAAACACCTGATCCAGGCGCATCAGGTGGCCACATCACTTCCAGACCCTGATGAAAAGAAGCAGCTCCTGCGTGACCTGGCGACTATCCGCTGAGGCGCATCAAGATATCATACTCATCTCCTCCATGTGGTTTTTCACATCGGGTTCATCCTTTCCGCCAGGGTTGAGCAGGGTTACAATCCCGTTATGGGATTCATTCACCTTCGTACTCATTCCTACTACTCGTTCCTACGTGGTCTACCCAGCCCCCAAGAACTAGCAAGAACGGCAGCAGAACTAGGCCTGCCCGCAATGGGATTAACCGACCATCACAGTTTAAGCGGGATGGTGGAGTTCCATGATGCCTGCCAGCAAGCAGGGATAAAACCCATTATCGGATTGGAAGTTAACGCAGCCCTACCAGAAGGCATAGGAACCATCGAGACCGGCTCTTTAGTCTTGCTTGCGATGGATATGTCTGGATGGCGCAGCTTATGCCGGATCAGCAGTTCTCTGGCTGGAGATGATGATAGTCTCCCATTTGATCGGTTGGCGATGGAGACTGATGGCTTGCTCTGCCTGACGGGGGGACGGCGGGGCGCTTTGGCTAGATTAGTCGCGTCCAGAAAAAACCAAATCGCGGAGGGCTGGGTATCGCGTTTGGGTGAGCTTTTCACCGACCGGTTATACATTGAGCTTCAGAATCATGCTCCGGAAGATATCGAGCTATGTATTAGTCTGACCACCCTGGCTCACCGGAGGCACATCCCTACAGTTGCCACCCATGATATCCACTACTTAACGCCAGATCAGGCACACCTACAACAAGTGCTGACAGCCATCCGGTTGATACGCCCACTCAAAGAGCTTGACTCAACTGCAATCGCCCCACCCCAGGCTGAATTCATTACCCCGCAGGTGATGGCAGAACGAATGCCCAATTTTCCACAGGCGCTCGAGTCCACACAGGAAATCGCAACACGGTGCCAGCTGGAATTACCTTTGGGAGTACTCCACTTCCCGGAAGTCCCACTGACAGCGGGTATGACAGGCTCGGATATGCTACGCCAGAAAGCACAGGCAGGAGCGATCAAGTACTATGGTCAAATCACCACAGAATTGCAAGCCCGCCTCGACCATGAATTGTCTGTGATTGGTGAATATGGGTATATTTCCTTGTTCCTGATCATGGAAGAAATCCTCAACTTTGCCCGCCAGAAGGGTATCCCTTTCTCCTCACGGGGCTCAGCAGCTTCATCCCTGGTGGCCCACTGCCTGGGAATCACATCCCCTGACCCACTCCGGTTGAACCTGTATTTCGAACGTTTTCTCAATCCTGCCCGAGCAACACCGCCGGATATCGATACTGATTTATGCTCGCGTCGACGGGATGAAGTGATCCGGTTTGTATACCAGCGATTTGGGGAAGATCGAGTAGCAACCATCTGCACCATCAACCGCTTTCGCAGCCGCTCGGCACTTCGTGAGGTGTCTAAGGCGTACGGCTTGCCACCCGAAGAAGTAAGCTTGCTTGCCGACAGTCTACCTTATCGCTGGTATGGTCCATCCAGCCGTGGAGGTGGAAATGAAGACCCCTTTGCTGAATTAAGTGAGAGGTATAGAACACCAACCCACCAATCCATATTTAAGGATGCAGCCGCACTGATTGGCCTGCCACACCACCTCTCAGTCCACCCTGGCGGGGTGGTCATCAGTCCGAGTGCGTTGACCGACCTGGCACCCACACAGGTAGCGGCTAAGGGAGTGATCATCACCCAGTTCGACCTGGATTCGATCGAGCGCTTAGGATTGGTCAAAATTGACTTATTGGGTATCCGAGGACTCACAGTTTTAGGAGATGTGGTCGAAATCATCGCAAAAGAAAGACCTCCAGTCCAATACCATCCCGAAACTTCTATACTTACCGAAATCTTAGAAACCATCCCTGGTGCTGACGAGGCAGTCAGCCAAATGGTCAACCAGGGACGGACGATCGGATGTTTTCAGATAGAAAGCCCGGGTATGCGCGCCACGCTTAAGGAGATCAAAGCGAGTACAGTGGACGATATCATGGTGGCACTATCACTTTACCGTCCAGGACCGCTCACTGGAGGGTTGAAGGATGCATTTGTGCGACGCTATTTGGGCAAGGAGGCAACCGAACACCTGCATCCAACTCTAAGCACATTGCTGGCAGATACCTATGGGGTAATCCTATACCAGGAACAAGTCCTGCGGATTGCGCATGAGCTGGCAGGCCTGACCCTGGCAGATGCTGATTTGCTGCGACGAGCGATGTCACACTTCGACCCAGGTAAACAGATGCAGACATTGAAAGAGAAATTTGTAAGTGGTGCCTGGGAGAGGAACCAGGTGCCTGAAGATATCGCCAACCGGATCTGGGAGCTGATGGCAGCATTTTCGGGATATGGCTTCCCAAAAGCCCATGCAGCATCCTATGCGCAGGTTAGCTGGCGTTCGGCCTGGTGCAAGACTCATTACCCGGCATTTTTCATGGCAGCGGTGCTGGCAAATTGGGGAGGTTATTACAGCCAGCGTGTGTATATAAACGAAGCGCGACGCCTGGGTTTAAAACTTCGCCCTCCGGAAGTCGATCATGCTGAGCGAGAGTTCAGCGTCAAGGTGCTGGGTGGGGAACCGGTATTGTTCATGGGGTTGGACCAGGTGCGAGAACTGACTCGACGCACACAGAACTCGATCGTACATAACCGCCCGTTCAGCTCATTTGCAGATTTCCTGGCGAGGGTGGACCCTCGCCCGGTTGAAGTTGAAAACCTGGTTAGAGTGGGAGCCTTGGAAGACTTTGGCACGATCCCGATTTTACTGCAACAGCTGGAACATGGTGGTTGGCAGGGTGGACAGCTTTCCTTATTTTCTTTAGCTGAAAGTAATCAAGAAGATTGGAGCCTGACTCAGAAAGTGACTGCTCAGGAGGAGCTCCTGGGCACAGGAGTCATTGCTCACCCGCTGGAACTGGCTGAGAAGCAGATTGCAGCTGCGGGTGCGCTTACCACCGTGGATGCAGCTTCCAGGTTGGAACAACATGTACGCGTGGCTGGGATGCGTCAAATCTGGAGGCGCAGCATCACAACGCGCGGTGAATATATTTACTTCATGTCGCTCGAAGACCTAGAAGGCATGCTGGATGTGATCATTACTGCTGAGGTATATAAGCGGTCAAAGGCTGCTTTTTCCACCCCAGGACCGTACGTCGTAGAAGGACGGGTGGATCTGGATAGCCAGAAGGGGGAGCCATTTATCCGCGCCGAACGCATCTGGTCATTAAAATAATCATCATGCCTATGTAGATGTTGGCAGAGGAATGGCGTGGTTAGCTCTGCCCTAAATAAACTTGCCGGACAAGATCCAACCAGTCTAATGGTATATGTAATAAATCCCAGGAAATCGCCAACCCAGCCGATCCAGTACGCTTAATTGCAGTCAGATCCGCCTGAATATGATCAGGGTTTAGTCTCGTCACTCCTTCCAACTCGACCAGCTCCATGCCGGCTAAAGCCGGGACTGAACACGCATCGACTCCATATCCAACCTCCTTTTCCAAAGCCAAACTAGGGAGGCCATCTTCTTCGAGTGGTCTGATGCTGTTGGGTAGAGGCAATCCCGTGGCTTGACTGATCAATTCGAGGGCTTGTTCTTCACTGAGATGGGAAGAACTTGTAAGGTAATGGAATAATCCTGATAATTCAAACGGGAGACCCGCAGGAGCGAGGGTATGGGCATAAGTCATCAGCTTGATCCAATCAACGAGGTCGCTCATTTTACAGAGATCCTGACCGACCATGTGCGTCAGGCTTGGTGAATAGCAATCCAGACCAATCTCCAGGTGTGCTTCTTTCAGTGGCTGAGTGATGAAGGCGAGCAAATCGTACACACTTCTCTTGCGAAATGCTAGGAATTGTCCGAGATGCGGACTTTGTTCAGCTTCCTCTGGCTCGACCTTTCCAGTCAATAAAGCTTTAATCAAGGAAATGCGCCCTTTTTCTTCAAGAGTGCTCCGTAGAATTTCCCGCCTGATTCCTTCCAAATCCATATCATATCCGGCTGCTACACGTTGACAGTGCTCGCAAAAGCAGGCTAGATTGTTGAGTGGGTCAGGTGATGGAGATGGAAAACGCACCCGGTCCAAGAAAAACCCCTGGTATATCCCTTGCCGGACCAACTTGTCCAGATGGTTATATATCGCCTCCTGCACTGCTGGGTGCATGGGACAGAAGAAAGTAAATTCAGGCAACCCCCGATATCCCGCCACCTTACCACCCGTCAAGCCCTCCGTTTGCCATGCGGAATCAGGCTGAATACCCTTGTCAGTAGTGAGAAGGGGTTGCCAGCGCATGAAGTGCATACCCAAGTGCTCTGCTTCCGCACGGCAGGCATCGAGTAAAGGCAATGGCACATGCCAGCCGATCAACAGGTGAGTGAATGGCAGACGTTCCGCTGCTGCGCGCAGTTTATTAACCACCAGTTTTTGATCCAACTGAGCTAAATCAGGCGAATCTTCGAGATATTGAATAGTAAACATGGGAGATTGCATCTTAATCCTGCTTGTTAGCCTCAGCTATTGTAATCCTTCCGGGTGAATATACCTTTCCCATCCTGAGTAAATGACACAATAGAAATCAACAAGCGTGAATTTAACTCTAAAGGGTCCAGTGCAGTTAACAATCCCTGAGTATATAGATCAGAGGTTGAAGTTTGTGAGCTAAACCAACAGGCAATTTCAATGGATTAGGATTCAGGAAGCTTCTGATTGAGAAAAAAGCAATGTCCGGCAGGGTTTACCTGCCGGACACTGCCTACTGCGAATAGCTATTAGAAGCTCACGTGACTCCACAAGAACTTACTTTGTATTGTACAGGTTTCTTTATGAGTGTCTTGAATTCACTCTCCTTATCACGAGATATCAGTCGTTAGACTTAAGGTGTAGTGATGGGGAATGGCGAGGCACTCACATATATGGAAGCGCCGAAGCCGTTGAACGCCTGAACTCGGAAGTAGTAAGGCGTGAAGCGCGGCTAGGTTGCTGGTAGTGAACGTGGTGACGTTCGCACCGACCAGGCTGCTCACCAGGTTGGCCGTGAAAGCCGCATCAGTGGCTCGCTGGATCCTGTATCCGGTCTCGCCTGTCACGTTCGTCCAGGTCAGCGTGACTCTGGCTGCGGTTTGGCCTTGTCGTGCGGCAGTTGCCGTCACAGGAGAGGGAGCTGCCGGTGGGGGTAGTATCGTTGCGCTTGCGATGTTCGAGTAAGGATAGGGCACGAAACTCCCCGCATTTATGGCGGCCACCCGGTAGTAGTAAGTATTATTTGCAAACACGGTCACATCGGTGTAGCTAACGCTGCCGGTACCGGTCTTAATCGGGAGCTGGACCAGCTGAGCCCATGTGACGCCTCCATCCGTAGACCGCTCGATGATGAAGCCGGTCTCGACGGTTGAGGTATCGATAAAGCTCAACAATACCTGTGGACCCGCTTGTGGGACTGCTGTCAGGGAGGTCGGCGCCGTTGGCGGCTCTGGTAGGACACCCACGAGTGTAGCGTCCGTAGCTGACGTCACCGTCAGGGTCGAGTAGCCGACCACGCCCGAATAGCCGACTTTATTGGCTGCAAACACCTGGTAGTAGTAGGCAGTCACTTTGGAGCTTCCGACAGGATCTGCGTATATAACCGTCGTCGTGACCGCATTATCATTGGGGGGTAGAGTTGCCACATCAGTCCATGGGCCAGTTGCAGTAAGACCTCTCCGGACGATGAAGCCGGTTTCGGTAGTGGAGTTATCCGTCCAGGTTAAGGTCACGATCTGGTTGTTACCCTTGCCTGACGCCACTGCACTGACCAAAGTGGGCTTCAGTGGTGGAACAGCCACCGAGACAGGACGCATCATGTCCATTTCCTCATGGCTGAGGATGTGGCAGTGCCAGACGTATTCCCAACCGAAGTTGGTCCACTCGTTGGTGATCGGATCGGTGGGATTGCCGTTCGCATCGGTGCTGTTGAAACCCAGCGTCGAGTGGGGTGGCATCATCGGGTTGATATAGCGCCAACTGTTCGGCACTTCGAAGGGAGTGTAGGGGATGATGGGCCGAACGGCCACGATGGTGTCTTCGAGCGGACTGACCCGGATGGTATCCTTCCAGCCCAGCTCGGTCGCATCGGGAGGGATGATGATGTTATCCCAGGTGACCCTGTTGAGGATCTGTACGTCGTACAGGTGGAAGTGCAGTGGGTGCGTATCCACCCCGTTATGGGTGATCTTCCAGATCTGGGTCCCGTCCGCACCGGCGGTAGAGATGGGTGTCACCGACACGTCACCAGTCGGCCCGTTCTTTGGCAGGTTGGTGGCATTGAAAATCTCGGACGCCGGATTCACGAATGGGTACAGGATGATGTTCTGCAGCAGCGGCGTGGCGCCGGGCGCCTCAAGGCCGATGGTAGCCTGCATTCTCCCATACTCGTCGAAGCTGGTCGAGTTCATCTCATCATGGATGCCCTTGGGCTCGAGCGGGATGGTTGTCTTCACGTTCTGGCCCAACAGCGTGTTGAACCCGAACTGGAAGCCTCCCTGCTCCTGGATGCGGGCATACCCATCACACTTCGTGCTCTTGCTGCCAGGGGCATTGCACCAGCCGCTGGCCACGAATTTCGTACCGTAGGCTGAGTTGTAGGCAGCCTGACCGACGATGATGGGGTGCTGGCTGGACTCGAACACACCCGTGCCGTTAGCCTTATGCTTGAAGGCGTTGTTCAGGGCGGTCAGGTTGAACGTCTGAGCTTGAGTACCAACAATCTTCACCTGCATGATGGTGCGGGTGTTCGGCCCATATCCAGGCAGCGTGGTGTGAGCGCCGACGGGCGACAGGTCAGGGTCGCCGGTGTAGTAATCGTAGCTGGGCACACGGGCGGGGAAGGCGGCGGGTGCATCGTTGTAGAGGATCAGCGTTGTACCATCGGGGAACTGCGAGAAGTCGACGATGACGTCAGCGCGCTCGGCAGGTGCCAGCAGCAGGGAATGCAGGTCCACGTTACCCACGTCGAAGCGGGTCGGGTCGGTGATCCAGGTGGTGACCTGCTGGCCGTCTACGACTACCGGGGCTGGTAGGAAGCCGCCCTCGGTGCCGATCTGGATCCAGTCAGGTCCAGCGGGACTCTTAGCCAGGTCTGGAGTCGGGAAGACGACCGGGTCAGCCTGGGCAGCCAAGAGCTCGGCATCTTTAAGACCAACTTCGGTTGGGCCGATTGCCTGCCCTAGCGGAGTTTAGCGCGGCACTGGCGGTGGAGGCCTCACCCACGTACCACTGCAGGTTCCAGAAGCGGTCGTTGGCTGCGTTCAGGATGCGGAAGCGGTAAGCCTTTGGCTGCAGGGTGATCGTCGGATAAGCTGTGCCATTGACGATAGGGGTATCATTGAACGCTTCCATGCCGACTGAGACGTTCGGGGTGCCGGGGATGTACTGCGGCTCGCAGAACGGGTCGCTCTGGTACTGCCACGTGGACGGATCGTCGAGGTTGCACGGCACTAAGGGTTCAGCCAGTCATCTGTGTCCGTAAGCCTGTTGCATGGGTCCTTGCCGAAGTACGGGTTGGGGATCGGCTGGTAGGGCACGTCCGTCGCGGGTGGCCAGAACCAGGGTCCGTACATCCAGCGCCCGAAACCGCTCATGCCGGAGGGGTCGCCCGGGTTCTGCGCCGGCATATAGACATGTGGCATCCACAGGCTACCCTCGCCACCCCACTTGCTCGTATCCCAGGTGGGGTCCTGGGCGGCGATGTTCGACGAGACGAAGGTCTTGTCCTGGATGACGAGCGGAGTGCCTAGGCCCAGGCCTGCAAGAGGACCGGTCGTCATCAGCGCTGCCTTCGGTCGAGTCGGTGATCAGGTAGCCGGCAGCTTCACCGGTGTAGACGTTCAGGCGGGTGATACCCCAGGCGTGGTCGTGGTAGAACATCAGCCGGGCGCTCTGCTGGTTGGTGTAATAGAAGGTCTGGCAGCCGTCGTCCGCCGCACCGCAGACGTTCATGTCCGGGACGTTCGAGACGCTGACGCCCTGGGGATAGGCGGTGTCCTCGCCAGCGGGAGTGATCCACTGGTGGGCGGTGCCATCGCTGATCCAGGGGGTGATGCCGCCATGCAGGTGCAGGGTGGCGCGGTTCTGGGGGAAGCACTCGGCTCGGCATCCGGCAGCCATGTAGCCTTCAGTACACATGGGGTTGCGAACCCCATCCATAACACTATTGCTGTCAGTCGGAGCGGGTGCCATAGCGTCTGGCCCCATACCCGAACCCATGATCGTCGAGTCGACCGGGATGAACAGGTTGCCGTCCATGCCTTTTGGCAGCAGGTTGTGGAAGACGATGCGAACGGCCTTGTTCCTGGTGGCGAGGATCGTCGGACCGAGGTACTGGGGTGCTGTGACGCCATAAACTTGCGTGGGGCAGCCCATATTATCGACTCCGCATCCGATGTAGTCCTTCGTCCCGTCCAGTAGCTCGTTGTAGAGCGGCGAAGCTCTGGCTCACGCCGGGGTGAGCCACCAGCCATGAGGGTGACTCAAGCTGGACGTAGCCACGCACAAGTGTCGCCGGAAGCTGGGAACTGAACTCCATCCGGTATTGCACGAGCCCGATTTCGTAGGTGTCCGAGACGTCGGGTGTGGCTTGATAGGGACCCGAGGGATCCGGGACAGCGAGCGGGATGTACTTGCCCGTTGACGGGCAGGCAGGAATGGGGTCGGCGGTCCCAATGACCACCGCTGCTCCGGGGTTGCACAGCCCCGGTAGCCCGTCGACGAACTTCTGCAACCCCGCCGTCACGTAGCCCGAGCCGCCGACCAGGTTAGCGATGCCCGTGACGGCCCCGGTATTCACCGATGCCGTCGCAAGTGCACTGGCAGTCCGAGTTCCACCCAAATCGGAGATAGCTACGTTCGGGATCCCGGTGTACCCGGAGCCAAAGGTGTCCACGGTGAATGACTGAAGTGTCAGCGTCGCTTTGGCCGTGGCTCCCGTACCAGCGTTGGTTGCGCACCGGGTCGAATTGTGTCCCGTCCCAGATATGCACGCCCGGAGCAGACGAATACCCGGAGCCCGGAGTGTCCACCACGATGCCGGTGATGGTCACCAAGCCGGGTGTGCCATCCGGGTTCGGGTTGGAGCAGTTGGCCTCCACGCACACGACATGCGCAGTGGGCTGAGCGCCGTTGGGGTCATCCGGCAAGTCGAACGCAACCGTTGGCATGTGGTATGTGGCCAATGCAGGATCGCCTAAGGATTGATCAAGGATTACAAAATCCACCCCGCCGTATGCGGTCGCAGTAGCATCGACTAAGGCAGGACCGCCCGAGATGAGTACGGAGGGCTGTGTATACCCGTGACCTGGGTTAAGCGGATCGATTGTGATGGCAGTGACGACGCCATTAGGATCGATGACGGGATCCGCTGACGCGCCGATCCCACCTCCACCGATCGATAACGTCGCAGCCGAAGTATACCCGCTACCGGGATTAGTGATAGTGATGCCGGTGACTGCGCCGCTGATCGGATCCACCGTAGACACAGCCTCCGCGCCGCTGCCTGGGCCGTTCGCATTGATCGTGACAGGCGCGTCGGCAACTGCCTGGGGGCTATTGGCGTAGTTGGGGTAAGGCCCGAAGTAATGCGGGACCTTCGTCTCGTCTACGTCTGAGGCTGGGCATCGCTGCGCCAGGCTGGATTCGGCTTGCACTTCCAAGGATAAAGGAAACGAACACAAGCACCCAAATAAAATATTTAAGAAACTTACGAATAGTCATTATTATCCTCCTGAGGATATGAAAATAGTTTTTGTAATTGCAAATGAAAAATGATTGGTTTTTAATTTTATGGGATTGGTTTTTTTACCTCCTCGATGGTAAGGCACCTGAGTTAATCCTTGTATGGAGATAATTTGAGTGCTTTGAGCCAGATTAAGGTGCACTTCCCCTGGGTTACGCATCGCTAAGGTCGTGGTTCTCATCTGGTTGGTGTCATTGCTTCTACTACTCACATTATTCGAGGCAATGACTGGAAATTGATGGTGTAATTGGGTTGAATTAATCGTCCGATGCACCTCCTCGTGTGATATTGCCGCTTGATATGGATTCAACTCGGGAAATGTGGCTCTCCCGAGGTTGCTTGTCTTCTTAAAAATCAGGCGTGAAAATTTATTATTAAAGTATCTAAATTGGATATTGATCAAAAGGTGCTCATTCCCCTGATAAGATGACCTAAATAATAATCGGGAATTGAATGAATTTATCTTTGAATCCATAACTACTGCCATAGATGATCTCAGGGATTGATGATCAGTCGGTCGCTAAGATTATTATGATTGGAGATACCCTTCTTACCCAAGATCGCCCCGACACAATCCAATAGACGTTCAGGGTCAATCGGTTTTACCAGATACTGAGCACTTAATAGCTTGTCCTCCTTCTCTATTTCCGAAATTGACTGGTCGGTTAATATTACAATTGACATATACGGGTAAATTCCGAGAACTTTGGGGAGCAACACGTTTTTAGTTTCGGTCATATTGATATCTGAAATGATCAGGTGGTACTTTCCAGTGTTAATCATGTTCATTGCCTGGCAATACAGATTCAGTTGTGGTGACCAGATAACCCGCGCGCTGAAGGATAAGCGCAATGGATTGGCGTAAATTACTGTCATCTTCGACTAGAATAATTAATTTAGGACTCATGGTTATCTCTTGGAATTAATCCAATTTATATTTTATAGATAATAACGAGATGAATAATTTGAAATTGTTGGCATATATTGGTATTGCACCAATGGTTTAATTTAAATCGAAAGGCGAGCAGTGGTTGTCACTACTCGCCTTTCAGAGGACCAGAAAGAATTTTTTACACTACGAGGCGATAACCAACATCTCGAACAGTTATGATCAATTGGGGATGGCGGGGGTCAGGCTCCAACAAACGGCGAATTTCGTGCATCTGCCAGCGCGAGATTTCACGTGCTTCTGCCCGACTTATATTTTGATACCCCTGTGATTCCAAAACCAATTTTTCATAACTCACAGGGTGCGGAGAATGTCGAACCAAGGTGACCAGATAATCGAAAGTGGATGGAGGTAAGGAAATGTTGCTCTCTTTGAATTGGGCGGAATGAGTGTGTCTGTCCAATGTCAAAGGTCCACATTTTAAATATCTTGCCGGGTCTGACGTGGGAGTTGTTGTATCAGAAGAAATCGCTCGACCACCCTTATCATCAATCAATTGTAACTCGGCCAATAAATTCTGTAGCTCAGTGGTGATTTCACGCCTTCGCTTGGGTTTTTCTTCTCTCAGGATATTTTCCACCCGCTCTAGGATGGTTTCAGGATCGAGCGGTTTTAACAAGTAATCCCTTGCCCCCAACCTGACAGCCCCGATGGCCGTATCCAATGTAGCATGAGCCGTCAGGATGAGGACGGGCATCTCAGGGTATAAATCCTTTATTTGGGGTAGAAGCTGGATGCCATTTTGATCAGGTAATTTGATATCCAGGAATGTCAAATCATAAGCCCCAGCATGTAATAATTGAATTGCTTCGGCTGCATTCGAGGCCGTGGTGATGTTGTAACCTGCACGCTGCAAGATAAGCCCGAGGCTGCGCCTTAAATTGGGTTCATCGTCGATAATCAGGATGGAGTGATTTGTACCCATACATTATTCTCCTCTTTGCAAATTTACTCATCTATAAAGGGTAGCCAAATGGTAAAACTTGTCCCGTGATCTGGCTGGCTTTCAACTGTGATCTGCCCACCATGCTTTTGAATGATTCCATAACAGATTGACAGCCCCAACCCCAAACCGAATTCCTTGGTGGTTATAAACGGCTCAAAAATGTGGGGCAAGATTTCTGGTTTTATACCCTGACCAGAATCGCTAATGACTATTCCCACCTGATGCTTATCACTGGCACGAATCATATTTACGGATAATATTCCTCCATTGGGTTGCATCGCTTCGATGGCATTCATACAAATGTTTAGTATGACCTCGATCATCTGGTCTCTAACACAGTTTATATAACAACTCGTAAAATCAGTCGAGGTTTGCCAAACTACTTGTGAATTGTTTAGATGAGGGGTAATCAGTGAATGGACCTCCTCGATGATTTCCAAAAGTTCCTGGGAACGCATGGTCTGCCCTGCTTGTGGTCGATAAAGCTGGCGTAATTGACCGACAATATTAGATAGGCGTTGGGTTTCAGATAATGCCATCTCTAGCGGTTCAGTATTCAGGGAAACAGTTTCGGTCTCTTGTCGGATGAGATAAAGGCAGTTTTTTATGGTTTGCAGTGGGTTGTTAATCTCATGGGTCACCGAGCCAACCATGCGACCGATGGCTGCGTGCTTTTCAGCTTGGATCAATTGGTTTTCATAATTCTTTTTCTCGGTGATATCGGTACAGGTACCAATCCATCCGGAGACATTTTCTTCCTTATCTATTATCGGCACACCGCGTACAGCGAAGTAACCATACTCCCCCGAGCGGCTTTTGATTCGATACTCGGTATCATAGGATCTTTTAGATTTAACAGCACGAGCCCAAATATCTGTAGTTCGTTGTTGATCGTCGGGATGCAAGGCATTGATCCAGCCCCTACCTAGGAACTCTTGCTTGCTCTGCCCAGTATAGGCTCTCCAATTTGGATTATCCTCAATCACTTCTCCGTCCGCGTTAGTCTGCCAAACTATCTGAGCGGTGGCTATAACCAGGGAGCGATATTTTTCTTCACTTTTGATGAGCGCATCGTCAGCTTGTTTATGTAGAGTAATATCCTGCCGGATTGATATGAAATTAGTAATGTTTCCATTCTGGTCGATGACAGGGGTAATGGTTTGCTCTTCGTAATATAAGCTGCCATCCTTCCGGCGGTTAATGATCTCCCCACGCCAGACTGTCCCTACAAGGATGGTGCTCCATAGGTCTTGATAAAATTCTCGATCCTGTTTACCGGATTTAAGGAAGCTAGGATTTTTACCAATAATTTCTTCCTTGGTGTAACCCGTCATCTGACTAAAAGCTGGGTTAGACCACATGATAGCGCCATAGGAATCAGTAAGGATAATCCCATTGGCAGCAGATTCGAGAGCAGTGGTCAAGACTTCGAGCTGCCTCTCAGCCTGCTTGCGCTCAGAGATATCACGGGCAGCCGCGAAAACCCCGCTCACATTGCCGGCTGGGTCGCGATAGACTGAGGCGTTATACACCACTGGTGTTGAGTGCCCATCCCTATGCTGAATTTCCAACTCAAAATCTCGCAGCGTTCCAGATTCAAATACTCGCTGATATCCTGAGCGAGCTTTATCAGGGTCGGTAAAATAGTTGTGAAAATCCTTGCCGATCAGCTCTTCACGTTTATAACCTGTGATTAGCTCAGTCACAGAGTTCACATCTCCAATTTTCCCATCCGGTGTGATCGTTGCAAGAGCATCCAGACTGGCTTCAATCAAGCTGCGGGTGTATGCGTTTAGCTGACGAAGCTTTTTTTCAGTTTGCTTGCGTTCGGTGATATCTCGGGCTGCAGCGAACACACCAGCCACCTTGCCAGACTCATCCCGATAGACAGAGGCATTGTAAACAACGGGTGTGATATGCCCTTCCTTATGCTGGATTTCAAGCTCATAATCTCGCACAGTTCCCGTTTCGAAAACTTGTTCGTAACCTAAACGAGCTTTCTCAGGATTTGTAAAATATCCGTGGAATGCAGTACCAATTAATACTTCGCGTGGATAGCCTGTAATGGCCTCAGTGACTGTATTCACATCACCGATTCTTCCGTCTGGCGTGATGGTAACCAGGGCATCCAGGTTGGCTTCAATCAAGCTGCGGTTGTAGGCGTTCAATACGCGCAGCTTCTCTTCCGCTTGCTTGCGTTCGGTGATATCGATGCCCAATTCGAGAATAAGGGAAGAGCCATCGACATCCTCGAAGGGGAAGTCGAAAACATCATAATTTCGATTATCAGGCCCGGTCCACTCCCAGCGGTGATTCGTACCAGTTTTCAACACTTTATAGGTATCACAATTCTCACAAGGCTCACTGAATCCAAAAAGATACTCATAACAATGTCTACCGAGGTCCTCACCAAAGCGTTCCCTGAAATAGCGGTTGGCAAAAGATACATGATAGTCGGCTGTCAATAGGAGCGTATACACGGGTAAGATTTCCAGGACGTCATTAAATCGCTGGCGTTGGGCTTCCACAGCTTTGGTTTGAACGACAAGCTGGGATTCTATGCGTTTCCGTTCCTCAATTTCCGCTTTTAGCTCATTATTCGCATTAAGCAATTCTTGCGTGCGTTGTTGGACTGTCATTTCCAATCTATCATGGGCTTTATGGAGTTCTTCCTCAGCGAGCATGCGTCTGGTGACATTGTTGTATGTAATCACAATGCCATAATCTTTAAGTGGGAGTGGAGATGCTGTAACACTGATCCAGGTAATTTGATCATCACTCTTGCTGATACCCATCTCGACATTTTCTATGCGTCGCTGTTCTTTCATCGCACGCACACTAGCAAATTCTTCTGGCGGCATTGGGGTCTTATCTAGACGGACTATCTTCCATTCCTCGCCATAAATCAGCCTGCCCTTTTGTTCTGCTTCCGACAAACCTAATAGTCGCGTAGCTTCCTGATTGGACTCCACGATATGACCGTTTTGATCAGTGACGGTTACTCCAAGTGGCAACGTGTCAAAAAGCACACTATATTTCGTCAAGTTGATCCGCAGATCGTCCTCCATCTGCTTACGTTCGGTGATATCCAGGAAAATGGCAGCGAATTGATGGGGAGCACATCGATATGCAAAGACTTCATAGTATCGATGTAACGTGGGGGAATAATCTTCGAACTCGACGGACTCACCCGTGAGCACGACTTTCCCGTAAATATTCACCCAATTATCACCCTCATCTGGTAGCACTTCGTGGAAAGTCTTTCCAACTACATTCTCTTGTTTTAAACCTGTGAGGCGTTCAAATGCAGGGTTAATATCCAAAAAACGATAATCACATGGCTCGCCATTTTTATCATAAATCATCTCATGGATGGAAAAACCTTCGGTCATTTTTTCGAACAGCGAATGGTATCGCTCTTCGCTCTCTCTCAATGATTGCTCAGCCAATATCGTGGTAGTTAGGTCCACCGTAGCAATACCAACCCCAATAATTTGACCAGCTTTATCGCGGATTGGCTCCAGGAATAAGTCAAGATATAAGCGCTGACCACCGCTGGATATCCAACCTTGCTCCCTCAATTCCTTGCCTGTCTCAAGCACCTGACGCTTAAGTCCCATCGTCCAGGCTGCAACCTCTGGTGGAAATATATCGGCATCGGTTTTCCCGATCAGCTCTAACGGATTTACCGTTCGCTGGTTGTATGCCCAGATAAAACGTAAATCCTTATCCTGGGCAGCAACGGTAACAGGGGCATTTTTGAGAACCATGCGGAAGCGTGCTTCACTCTCCCGTAGCGCATCTTGTGTTCTCACTTGTTCGGTGATGTTATACGCGACTTCACCTGCACCCACCACTTCACCTTCTGTATTCCGGATGGGAGTGTAGAGCACATTGTATACTCTCTGATAATGGCTTGGATCACCGAACTCCAATATCTTATTGGTGCTCTCACCGCGCAAGACCTGGCTCCACTCTTCTAAAAGGACCTTTTGTTGCTCTGGAAGATGGGCAAATACATCAAGCATATTCATTCCGATGTGGATATCCTTGTCACTGAGCCGTTTCACCTCTTCCTGGTAAGCCTGGTTGAAGTAGGTGTAGCATAAATTCGTATCGACAGTGGTAATAATCACTTCCGTTCCTTTTGTCACTGCCTCAAGTAAATCTTGGGTTTGCATCAGCTCCAGCTTGCTTTGGTTAAGCGCCTGTTCCATCTGCTTGCGCTGGGTTATATCGCTGGCATAGACACGAATAGTATCAAATTCCTGTGAATAGTATATGGTTTCTTCAAAAGTATGGCCGAGAATTTCCGTTTCCTTGTGCAAGTGCAAAACACCCTCGTCACTTGCGTTACTGCTCATTTCAGCGAGGTCTCGCAGTGAGAAACCGGCACGCATCGGTCAGTCCAAGTTGTGAAAGGGTTTGGTGGGCAGCTGGGTTGAGAAACATCACCTGGCCATGGTGGTCAAACTCAAATACCGGATTAGGATTCGATTGCGGGAACGAAGCCAAACGCCGGTATTCTTCGTTCTGCTGATGTAGGGTGGCAACTTCTTTTTGTAATTCTTCAACGGTGGAGGCGAACTCATCCGTATTCATTATTGTTAAATCTCCTATGACAACGGGTTGAACAATCCCAATTTTTACCTATAATTTTAGGGTTTTTTCCGTATGTTGGCATAATACTGATATGGAGGATATAGGAATAATTAATGGATTTAATAACAATAATAACATTGGTATTTTAATACAAATATAATCAAATCGTTACCCTTGATTCTGTAAGGAATGCCAAGTACCGCGTTTCAAACAGACTGAATCCGATTTGCCCTAATCCTGGCAATATGACTGGTTATTGGAAGGTAAATCTTAACCAGGCTCTCATTCGTAGACTTTTTCGCCTTCCGTATCTGCATTGAGGGCATCTGCCTCCACATCTCTGGTAGATGCGATATTTGAGAGTAATTCCCGATAGTATTCATGCTGAATGACCAGGTTCATGATCTCATTCGTGCCTGTCCAAATGGTCATCAGGCGTGCGTCCCGCAACAATCGCTCGATTGGGTATACATTGGTATAGCCAATTCCACCCATAACTTGCATGGCATCATTGACCACTGCCCAAGCGGTATCGGTAGCAAACTTTTTCGCTTCTGAAACCATGCGCCGAACATAGTTCGAATTACCGACGGAATCAATGATGCGCGCAGTTTCATGCACCAGGGCACGCGCCGCATCAAGACGGGTCAGGCTGTCAGCGATTTTGAAACTGACTGCTTCAAACTCCCGGATCTTTTGCCCGAATGCTTTCCGCCGGTCGGCGTAGCGTGCGGAGATCTCCAATGCTGCCCGCGCCAAACCAAGCGCACCCGCGGCACTCGTCATTCTTTCAGGGATCATCATCTGGTTGAATATTTCGTACCCACCATGCTCCTGACCGATCAGGTTTTTCACGGATACTTGCACATTCCGAAAATATACCCGCCCCGTTCCTCCCCCACGTGTGCCCATAAGTCCATAAACATGCTGGACTTCCACCCCCTGACCACGCTCGACCAGTAGAGTGCTGATGGCTTTGTGGCTGGATCCATCTGGGCTTGAGCGGGCGTAAACCAGGAACAGATCAGCACCTTCAGCACCCACAATAAAACGTTTCTGCCCATTCAAAATATAAAAATCGCCTTCACGTTTCATGGTAGTTGTTGCACCAAAGAAATCTGAACCCCCACGTGGTTCCGTCAAGGCCTCAGCGACAGTTAGCTTGCCAGTAAGGATTGGTTTGAGATACTTACCTTTTTGCTCCGCAGTACCAAATACATTAATCGCTTCACCAACAATGGATGGCAAGGAGTATAAACAGGCAAGACTTGCACCAAGCACGCCAATTTCCTCCAATGCTAAAACTTCATGAGACCAGTCGAGACCTCGCCCTCCCCATTCAAGTGGAAAGCGCAGCCCGAGGAGATGGCATTCACCGAGTTTCTGAATATATTCGCGCGGATAATGGATTTTCTCCGAGTCCATATCGAGCAATAACTGGCGTGACACACCTTCGCGTACGAAGGAGCGTGCTTCATTGCATAAGCTGTGTTGTTCTGGGGTCATTAAGTGATCAGACATAGTTCTCTGTCCTTCTTATCAAGTCTGATTGGATGTATTGTTCATACAATGCGTTTACCTGATGCATAGAATTTCGACTTCTACACCATTCAATGGTGCACATTCATCTTGAGATATCCTACGATCAAATTATCACATCCCCATTATTTATAATAAGAGCCTCACAGATAAATTCTATGAGCCATTGTATCATTATTACTTTTATGTGGTTGATTCATGTAAACCTGAATATTAGCAAGTGAACTGAGTATCGGCTAATCGGTGCATTTATTAATTAGTATTGACAAAAGAATAAAAGTCGTTATACTATTTAGTAAGTCCAATAAACTTACAAACCATCTTCTACAACATACAAATCCTCGCCCCCCATTTTTTCGATGGAAAAAGCGACCCGGACACATACAAAGGTACACAACCGCAACTTGGTTCTTAAGACGATATTCGGGAATGAGATTATCAGTCGGGCTGAGATTGCGCGTATCACTCGCCTCACACGAACCACAGTATCAAATATTGTTGCTGACTTGATCGATGAGGGTATGGTCAGTGAAATTGGGATAGGTCAATCGCAGGGTGGAAAAAATCCAATTCTGTTAAGTTTAATCGAAGACTCACGATGGCTGGTTGGTTTGGATCTAGCCCAAGACCAATTTCGTGGCGCGGTAGTAAATTTGCGTGGAAAAATCCGCGACGTGGTCAGTATACCGGTTAATGATGGGGATGGTATCAAGGCATTGCCGATGGTGTATCAAATCCTCGATCAGTTGATAAATAGCACCAGTCAGCCGTTATCCGGTATTGGAGTCGGCACTCCGGGATTGATAAATACCAGCGAAGGATTAGTTGTCAACGCGGTCAATTTGAACTGGAAAAATCTGCCATTGGCCAATTTACTGAAGGAACGATATCACTTGCCCGTGTATATCCTCAATGACTGCCAGGCAGCTGCGATTGGCGAAATGACCTATGGGAAGGATTTTCAGAAAGACGAAAACCTGGTTTTGATTAAAGTTCATCACGGCATAGGCGCGGGAATTATCATAAATCGAGAAATCTTCCATGGTGATGACGGATTTGCTGGAGAGATTGGCCATATTGTGGTTGTGCACGATCGGGGAGAAATTTGCCGCTGTGGTAAACGGGGATGCCTTGAAACAGTAGCGAGCGCTAAGGCATTAATCAGGCAGGCAAAAGAACTAATCAAGTATTATCCAGATTGTAAACTTCCGCACGATGCACAGCAAATTAACTTGGAAACAATCGAAGAAGCATATAAGGCCGGAGATCCCCAGGTACGCGACCTTGTGCTGAAAACAGCAGACTACATCGGTATGGCAATTTCCAATGTAGTTGGAATCCTTAATATCCAAAAGATTGTCCTGGAAGGAGATATGACTCGATTTGGTCCTGCGTGGCTAGACAAGATCCGCACCGTGATGATGAATTATTCTCTAGATCGCTTAATTGAAAACACGCATGTTGAGATCGGACAGCTCGGTGAAAATGCAATTATCTTAGGGGCTACCGCAGTATTTGCCAATAATTACTCCTACCTTTTACCAGACACATAAAACCTGATCAGTAAAAATAATTACCCGAATAAAGGTTACTCTATGGACAATGGTTTCCAACTAATCAAACCGAGAATTGTACCCCCACTCGACAATGAATTTCGACCAGCAGTGCTGGCAAATCAGGTTTTTAAGTCACAGGCAGCAAGCGTGGGAGTACCATTGGTAATCGGTTTAGAGCGTGAATCTGGGAAGCTTTCACGGTTTGAGACTTTTATCTTCCCAGAAGATCACCCCAAAGCCAAAGCTAACTTCTATTATGTCGAACGCCTGGTTAAATTCCTCCTTTGGCAACGCGGTGGGTTTCGATTATTCATCGGTGGGCCGAGTAACATCGGTGATTATATTCGCCGGGAATATTCAGATACCGGTGCACATTGCTTTGATTCCCTTTTTATGGGTAATCAGGTATATGAAAAACCTTTTTCAGTAGAGATTTGCGAACCGTCTCAAATACCCCCTGCAAATGAGGGCGGTGAGATGATCGGTCGTCATTTGGATGGTAGAAGGATTGGATTTGATCTAGGGGCATCAGACCGAAAAGTCAGCGCAGTGGTCGATGGTAAGGTGATTTTCAGTGAAGAGAAAATCTGGAATCCGTCCATCCAGTCCGACCCGGCTTACCACTACAATGAAATTATGGATTCACTGAAAACCGCAGCCTCAAAACTGGAACGGGTGGACGCTATCGGTGGCAGTTCGGCAGGGATTTATGTCAATAACCGCCCGATGGTAGCTTCACTTTTCCGTGGCATCCCTCCAGACCGCTTTCCCGAAATCCGTAACCTATTTTTACGTATCGGCAAGGAATTCAATGTTCCACTTGTAGTAATCAACGACGGCGATGTGGCAGCTCTAGCAGGTTCTATGTCCCTCGAAGATAACGGCGTGTTGGGAATCGCCCTTGGCTCCAGCGAAGCAGCTGGCTATGTCGATCTAAAAGGCAGCATTTTAGGCTGGCTAAATGAATTGTGCTTTGCCCCTATTGATTACAACCCTCGCGCTCCCGTTGATGAATGGTCCGGAGATTTCGGCTGCGGCTCAACGTATTTCTCACAACAATGTGTTTTTCGGCTAGCGCCTAAAGTTGAAATTGAAATTCCACAAGCTCTTTCAAATGCCGAAAAACTGGCTTTTATGCAGGAAAAACTCAAAGCTGGTCATGAAGGCGCAATAAAAATCTGGCAAAGCATGGGAGTGTATCTGGGTTATGGAATTGCGCATTATGCTGATTTCTACGATATGAAAAATATTATCATTTTAGGTCGTTGTACTTCTGGCGAGGGGGGGATGGTTATGTTCGACGAGACCAATCGTGTCTTACAAGATGAATTTCCGAATCTTGCTCAACGAATTCACGTTCAGCTCCTGGATGAAAAAATCCGGCGGGTTGGCCAATCGATTGGTGCAGCCAGTTTACCTGCCATAAACTTAAGAAAAGAGTAAAAAGATGAGATTTCATCAAAGTACAGCTGAATTATTCATTCCCGATGGATTGGAACCAGAAAATGCTCTGATGCGCACTACCCACATGGCGATCAGTGCCCACCAAGATGATATCGAAATCATGGCAATAGAACCGATTCTGAGTTGCTATCAACAACCCGACTTATGGTTAAGTGCCATAGTGATGAGTGATGGGCGTGGCTCACCTCGAGATGATCTCTATAAAGACTACTCTGATGAAGAGATGCGAGTTGTGCGGATTAAGGAGCAAAAAAAAGCTGCGATTGTGGGTGAATACGCTAACCTGGTGTTGCTTGATTATCCCAGCAAAGCAATAAAAGACGTTAAAAACAAACAGCCAATAGAAGACCTGCAGCTGATATTCAATGCAACTCGCCCTCGATTTGTATACACCCATAACCTGGCAGATAAACATGATACTCATGTAGCCACTACACTGCGGGTGATCGAGGCTCTCCGCCATCTACCAGCTGCTAAGCGCCCGGAAAAACTATTCGGGTGCGAGGTTTGGCGTAGCCTGGATTGGCTGCTGGATAGCGACAAGGTAGCTTTTGACCTAAGTAAACATGAAAATCTCCAAGCCGCTTTGCTGGGTATATTTGACTCACAAATTTGTGGCGGTAAACGATACGACTTGGCAACGATGGGCCGCCGCAAGGCCAATGCTACTTATTTTGAATCTCATGGAGTGGATATAACCACCGGATTGTCTTATGCGATGGACTTGACACCCCTGATCCTTGCTCCTGAGAAAGAAATCATACCCTTTGTACAGGAACACATCCAACGCTTTGCGCATGATGTTGCCGACCGCCTGACCCGCGTAGGCTAAAGTGATGTGTAAACCCATGCAATTATTCCAGGAAAGTTCCCGTACAGATACCGACCCAGCAATTAATAGAAAGGAGGCTCTGGTAGAGCTCGAACGAACCCGAAATCCAAATCTGATCAATCTTTGTCTCGAAAAATAATTGGAGAATCCCTAAAAGGAGAAAGAAGACATGCGTACGAAACTATTAACCTTATTATTGCTGGTAAGCGTCCTGATCACCGGGTGCGCAACAGCAACCACTCAGGCACCGGTCGCCACCTCAATTCCCCCGACGCCAAAGACGATTATCTTGACTAGTGCTCCTCAGACGATCGTTGAGACGGTTATCTCGGAGGTTGTCGTGACTGCTACCCCTGCCCCCAACCCAGAAGCTGTCATCCAGGGTGTTGAACCGAATGCCGAGATCAGCTTCTGGACATTCTGGCTATCACCGACTTTCGATCAATTCATAAAGGACACCATTGCACGTTTCAACGAAGCTTATCCGGGTGTTACCGTGAATTGGGAAGATCACCAGGCCACTTTCCAGGATGACCTAAAAGCTGCATATGCAGCCGGGAATGCCCCCGATGTCATCAACCTGTCGGTCAGCGAAGGCTGGGTCAGCGATTATGCTTCCCAAGGTTTACTCCTGCCTCTGGATGATTTAGTACCCCAGAGCGTTAAGGATCTATACTTCCCCGGTTTGTGGAATGAGCAATTGATCGATGGTGTCAACTATCAGTTCCCTTGGTATCAAGGCATCAACGTTTACCTGATCAACCACCAAATCTATGACCAGACTGGCTTGACCATTGATGATTTCCCGAAGAATTGGACAGATCTCCCCGCACTGTGTGCGACCATTAAGGAGAAGACTGGCACCTTGTGCGATATCCGGCTGACTGTCAATGACCTGATCTCACAGATGGTGTATGAAGGCAATGTCAATCCCATTAGCGACGACGGAACGAGCTTCACCTTCAACTCAGCTGATGGTGTCGCCTGGCTCCAGCAGTATGTGGATATGGTCAAGGCTGGAACCGTGGACAAGACCGTCCTTGTGACCGACCAGGACCGTGTTGGTCTGGATTTGTTCACCTCAGGCCAGGCTGCTTTCTATGCCACTGGTCCGAACTTGATTCGCGAGGTGCGCGCCAACAACCCCGGCTTGTATGGCTATCTCGGTGTCGTTCCAGCCCCTGTAGGCAAGTCTGGTGTTATCGGCAAGGGCCTCATGTCAATCTCGATCAATGCTCAGACTGAGTTCCAGAATGCTTCAATCGCCCTGGCGCAATTCTTCACTAATCCGAGGAGTATGCTTGAGTTCTCCAAGATTGTATCAATCTATCCCTCCACACCAAATTCATATGCTGACCCATTCTTCTCCGCCGCACCAGTTGCAATCGAGGACAGCGCCAAGCCCTTCGCCAAGGATGCCATCTCCAAGTATGCCGACATCGTCCCGACTATCCCACACAAAGCAGATGTTAATGCGATTGTGCTTCGACATGTCCAGGATGCCTTGTTCAACAACGTACCTGCTCAGCAAGCATTAACTGATGCAGTAACCGAGGCGAACCAATTACTACCATAGTACCTGATTTTGAACCAGCCCTCTCCCGAACGGGAGAGGGCTAAATGGTATGAATGTACTTCGCATGACCAAGAAGTTTTCCCTGACACCTTACCTGTTCCTTGCACCCGCTTTGGTGGTGATCGCCATCTTTGTGGTTTATCCTATCTTCGCTGTCTTATATTACAGCTTTACAGATTACAGCATTGTGACCCCGCCGGTATGGATTGGACTTAAAAACTATGCCTGGTTGATCCATGATCCGATTTTCTGGAAAGCCTTAGGGCATTCCTTCATTTACTTACTGGTGACACCAATATTAATCGTCCTGTCAGTCATTCTTGCCATCGTAGTAAATCGTAAGCTTCCCGGTATTCATGCCTTCCGGGCTTTGTTTTTTATCCCAGTCATCAGTGGAAGCATTGCCGTTGGGATTGCCTGGCGTTTGATGCTGGATACAAATGGGATTATCAATGCTATTCTGCTTTCAGTGGGCATTCTAAAGGAACCTATGCAATGGCTGGCTGAACCCGCTTTGACACTCCCATTCTGTATGGCACTGACCATCTGGTTAGGGGTTGGTTATTATATGATGATCTTCCTGGCTGGACTGCAGAACATCCCGGAAGAGTTGTATGATGCCGCTATGCTTGATGGTTGTAACAATCGGCAGAAGCATTGGTTTGTCACTATCCCAGGCTTGCGTCCACAAATCACCTTCGTGGCAATCATCTCGAGTCTGGCTGCTTTGCAAGTTTTTAATGAAGTCTTTACGATCACCGGAGGTCTGGGCGGCCTTCTACAAAGTGCTTATACAGTGGTGTTTTACCTCTGGCAGCAAGCCTTCAGGTTGGGCCATGCTGGCAAGGCATCTGCAATCGCCATGGTGCTGCTGATCATTACACTGGCTTTCTCTATCATTAATATCCGTCTTCTTGAACGTGGTACGGAGGCGGACTAATGATGGAACGAGTAATAGTTCAGGATGACCATACCAAGGCTGTGCTACAGCGGATGGTCCAAAATATTGGCCTCTATATTGTTTTAATCTGCGTAGCTATAGTAACCGTTTTTCCCTTCCTGTGGGTATTTTTTACCTCCTTCAAGGGATCGACAGATGCGGTCTATTCTGTACCACCGCAGTTAATCCCGCACAATCCGACCTTTGCAAACTATATCCGTGTCTGGAACTTCCTGCCGGTTGGGCGGTTCTTCATAAACAGTATTATTGTCACGACGAGCGTGGTAGTCCTGAACACCCTGTTCACCTCGCTAGCTGCATATCCGTTAGCCAAAATGAAATTCAAGGGAAGCAATACGATATTCTATTTGCTTCTAATAACATATATCATTCCTTCCGCCCTGACTGCCATCCCCAGCTATATCCTTGCAGTAAGAGTTTTTCATTACTATAATCATATTCAAGCTGCAATCCTGCCTTACCTGGCAACGGTATTTAATATCTTCCTGCTCCGACAGGCGTACAAGGGTGTACCAGATGATCTTATTGACGCTGGGCACGTGGACGGTGCTAACGAATTTCGTATTTGGTGGAATATCGTCATGCCCATCATTCGCCCTTCGCTTGCGACCGTCGCCATCATTACCTTTGTCGAACAGTGGAATAACTTTTTCTGGCCTTCACTGGTATTACCTACGATGACAAATAAAACCCTACAGGTCGGCCTGGTTGCCCTACAGGGGGCGTTCGTAAGTGATGCGCGTGGTACTGCCGCGGGTGTGGTCATGACCGTCGTACCGATGATTATTTTCTTCCTCTTGCTGCAAAAACAATTCATCCGCGGCCTCACCGGTGCAGTAAAGGGCTAAGTTCCTCCAATGGAAAGGACTTTACGCCTTTGATTGAAGATGACAAGAAACCGATATATAATTTTGTACAGGAGTTTATTGCGCATTTTGCCGGGGCGTGGCTGATAGCCTTACTCGACTTGGCTGAACTCCGCGAAAGATCATTTCGATAATGGAGAATTGTTGTGGGAGCTAATCCACCACCACAAAAACAAATAATCGGAATCGATGTAGGTGGGACCAAGATCGCAGCTTGCCTGGTCGACCTGCAGGGTAGAATCCTGTCAACGATCCGTAAGCCGACTGATGTTTCCGAGCCGGATGCAACCCTGGATAGCATCGCCAATTCAGCCAAGGAGTTAATGGTCGCCAATCAGCTTGATTACAATCGAATCGCTGCCATCGGGTTTGGCATCCCCGGACTTGTGGATGCCGAAAAGGGAATGGGAATCGCGTCGGTAAACCTGGGGTGGAAAAATGTCCCTGTACGAGCTGGATTGGAAGCCCGGCTGGGAATCCATTGCGTCATCGATAATGATGTCAGAGCGGGGGCAATGGGTGAGGCACGCTTTGGTGCAGCAAAAGGTTTTAAAAATTTCGTCTATCTCAATATTGGTACAGGTATTTCAGCTGTGATTCTACTTGACGGAAAATTTTTTATGGGAACTCGCGGTCTGGCTGGCGAAATAGGTCATGCAGTCCTGGTTCCTGAGGGTCTAGAATGCAAGTGCGGTGGTCACGGGTGTTTTGAGGCAGTTGCTTCGGGACCAGGGATTGCTGAAAGAGCCCTTGGAAAAATTAAGAACGGGCAAGATTCTATTCTCGCACCACAAGGAGTGTCGCATTTACCATCATCTTACTGCTGAGAATGTATTTTCAGCTGCCCTCCAGCGCGACCATGTAGCTACTGAGACATTGGAGGAAATTGGTAATTTGATAGCTTACTCGCTTCAATACCTAGCTCTGGCCTATGACCCAGAAGCCATTATCATAGGCGGCAGCGTCGTGTTAAGTAGTCCTTTTTTATTCAAGCATATTCAGCAAATGCTTCGTAAGTTGGGTAGAAGTTCCTGGGTATTTGGGAAAGTCTATAGCAAGGGTTTGGTAAGACTTTCTACCCTGGGCAACAACGCTGGGGTACTAGGTGCTGCAGCACTGGTAGCCCCTCAACCATAATAAGAATGGCATCTTGTTTCTCGTGTAATACTGGAAGGAGGTGGTCCAAAGGAGAACTAAATAACAGGTTTATGTATTTCGTAAACAAGTCAACCATAATTGGAAACCATTTCAACCATATCAAGGAAGGAGAATGTAAGGTGAAACGTATTTTGCAAGTAACAATAATTTTAGTCATGGTGGCTTTGACGTTGGTCGGCTGTGCCACCACCGCTACCCCGGTCGCTACAGAAGCTCCTGCTGCAGCAACTGAAGCGCCTGTAGCTCAACCTGTGGCGATGGATTTTGTCGTCTGGTCCTATGGTATTGAGACCATTAACGACAACATCAAGAATTTCCAGACCCTGAATCCTGACATCACCATTACCCTCAAGGATTACTCCTGGCTTGAATACCACGATACGATGGTTGGCACCTTTGCAGCCAACAACCCACCGTACCTGCTGTACGGCTCTGATCACTGGCTGAACGAATGGGCCTCGGCTGGCTGGCTTGCCCCTCTAGACAAGTACTGCCCAAACGTTGCAGACTATTCCAAGGAAGTGGCTCCTTATGCTCTTCAGGGGATGACTTATAACGGCGAAGTCTATGGTTTGTCGTACTATGCGGACATGATGGACTTCATCTACAACGATACCTTGCTCAAGCAGGCAGGATTCACAGCTGCTCCGACAACCTTGGATGAAGTATATACTCAGGCCAAGGAATTGAAAGCCAAGGGCGTGAACGAGTACCCGATCCTCATGGCTTGGTCTCAGAAGGAAGGAGCATTCCCAGAAGCCTGGACTTCGTTAGTATTTGCCCAGCAAGAAGGAGCCAACGCTTTGTTTGATGCCGACCTAAACCCGGTCTTCAATAAAGAGGGCAGTGCAGCTTTCCAGGTAATGGAATGGTTACGCAAGGTTTATGATGAAGGCTTGTTTGATCCTGCTAGCCTCTCCATGGCAGAAATTGACCAGGTGAAATCCATGCAAGCTGGTGCTCACACATTCACGATTGCACCACAGTACAACATGGCTGAGTTGAACAAACCGGCCAGTGGTGATTTCGCCGGCCAATTTAAGATCGCATTGATGCCTGGCCCGAGCCACGCCACCGTCGGTTACGTCCGCTTCTATGCGATGACCCAAAAAGTCGTCGATGCAGGTGCTGACTACATCGCTGCGGCATGTAAATTCATGGACTACTTCGGTGGCAAGACCGATGGTCAGTACGTGGTCGTCAAGCGCTGGGCGGTTGAGAACGGCCTGGGCTTTGCCCAACTGCCGCTGTTCGATGACCCAGATGTCATCGCAGCCTTCGGCAAATGGGGCGATGTACCCACCATCAAAGAACAGGCTACTCTCGCTCGCGCAAAGGAAGGCATGACACCCTGGTATGGTTCCTGGGATGTCTTTGCCCGCGCTGAAATCCACAAGGGTATCCTCGGCCAACAATCTTCTATGGACACACTCAATAATATGGCTGCCAACTGGGATGAGTTGATGGCTACTCCGTAAAGTTTTACTAATGGGAGGACGGGGAGATAAGTCCCTGTCCTCCCAGTTTTCGGAAACCCGATTTTCTGGAGGTGTGATATGTCTGTTCAGTCTTCCGCACAGGCAACGCCCCGTCGGAACACCGAGCCGATTTTTTGAAAAAATTTATCCTTATGGGTCGGTGCTTCCTGCTCTTCTAATAATCGTTCTCTTTACAATTTACCCGGTAATTTATGCCCTCCGGATCAGTGTCTACCAATATATTCTGACAAAACCAAACGCGCACCCTTTTATCGGATTCAAGAATTTCCATGATGTAATCACCAGTTATTATTTCAAGACTGCCCTCATCAATACCGGCGTCTATACCATTGCTGCGGTTATAGGTGTTATTTTATTTGGAATTATTCGTTGCGTCACTATTAAATATGAAAATTCGATCCGTAAATGCATTAAAAATCATCATCCTGCTGCCTTGGGCAATTCCGGCTGTGGTTGCAGGCTTGATGTGGAAATGGATCTTAAACTCCGATTTTGGTATCTTTAATGGCATCCTTTACTCCTTAGGGATGATCAAATCCTATATTCCTTTCCTGGCAGACCCCGTGCTGGCAAAGTTCAGCCTGGTTATGGCGCATATATGGAAAGAAGGACCACTGGCGACTATTTTCATCCTGGCAGGTCTTCAGCTTATTCCGAATGAACTTTATGAAGCCGCGAGAATTGACGGTGGAGGTGGTCTGCGCCTGTTCCGGCATGTCACCTTACCGCTGCTACGACCCATTTTACTGGTCGTCCTGGTTTACGAGACGATGACTGCCATTCTCACCTTTGACATCATCTATGTGCTGACCGGTGGTGGTCCTGGTGATTCAACTGCATTGATCAGCTGGTTTGCCTATGCAGAAATTTATAAATTCCTGAACCTGGGGGGTGGGATTGCGCTTTCCATCATCATTGCGTTGATTACCCTGGTGCTGATTATCCTATATATGCGGGCACTGAAGACCGATACCACGATTTATTGAGGACGGTACAGCCATGAGAATAAAACAACGCACTCTTATCAAAATCAATCCTGTTGAATTTGATTGTGGCAATCTTGATTATCTATATCGCTGGGCCCTTTGTCTGGGTGATTTCCGCAAGTTTTCAGGGCGAAAATGAACTGCTGAAAAAGCCACCTTCCTTCATACCAAAGAATCCAACCACCGATAACTATCGCTATGTATTTACCGGCCAGGTGCCAACCTCATATGAGGTAAAAGGTCAACTGCGCAGCCGTATTTCGCAGGAAGCACGATTGATTGCTCCGGCGCTTGAAAAATAGTTTTATCATTGCAATATTCGTGTTAGCGATTAACCTTCTTTTTGCCACCCCGGCAGCCTATGCCTTTGCACGCTTACGTTGGAAATTCAGGACAGGATTCTATAATTTCATATTGGGAAGCAGATTGATGCCTGCCATGGCGATTGCCATTCCGTATTACGTGATTATCCAATCGCTGAAATTAATGGATACCAAATTGTCCTTAATTCTCGTGCATAGTGCGCTAACCATCCCATTTTCCATCTGGTTCCTGACCCTGTACATCACCAATATCCCCAGGGATCTGGAAGAGGCAGGTCTGGTAGATGGGTGCAACTATTTCCAGGTGCTCAAAAGTATTGTGGTGCCGATAATCATCCCCGGCCTGGTAGCTGCCTCCGCCTTTGCTTTTATGACCTCATATAATGAGTTCTTATTTGCCCGGTTTTTGACCACTTCCATTGCCTCCCAAACGGGGCCGGTGGTTCTTTCATCCATATCGGGCAACCCTGACGCCTCATACTCGTTAATTTCGGTATGTCTCACCCTGGGCATGATCCCACCAATTATCCTGGCCATCACCATGCGTAAGTGGCTTACCGAGGGTTTATCTTCAACGATTACATTCCGATAATTCCAATCGCTGGATACTTTATCAAAGGAAGGACGATGCCAACTTTGAACAATAAAGTACAGGTTCGCGAGGGAACCATCACGCTACCGACCTATAATATTAAGGGGGAAAATCGCAATCCAGTCTTCCGCTCTCAATATGGAGTGGCGCACATTTATCCGTATACCTTGCTGGATGATATCGACTCCAAAATCAAGGATAAGACCTATCATACGCTGGTACTAGAAAACAAGTATCTACTGGTCACAATCATCCCCGACTTGGGTGGCCGGGTTTATTCCGTATTTGATAAAGTCTCCCAACGGGAAGTGTTCTATAAGAATTCCATCGTGCGTTTTGCCCCCCTGGCCATCCGCGGGGCTTTCTTCTCAGGCGGAGTGGAATTCAGCTTCCCGGTAGCGCATGCCCCCACCACCTGCGACAAAGTCAATTGGGATATTCGTGAGAACGACGGATGGCTCTGCAAGCATCTGCTATTGGTGGATTGGAGCATATTTCACGCCTGCGCTGGATGATCACCTTGACCCTTTTCCCCGACCGCTGTGCATTGGCTCAGGATGTCTATCTATACAACCCAGGGACAATTCCTGGTAGATACCACTATTGGACCAATGCATCCTTGGATGCCAATGAGGGTACGGAGTTCATCTATCCACTTCACCGCGCCCGCTCCTACGAATATGCCGGGAGTGCCTCCTGGCCTTTTGCCCGCCTGGATTTGATTCTTGAAGATCCGGGGTTGCCCGGGATGGAAGGCGTGCCCATGTGGCCAGCCAACCGACTGCAAGTTCCGGTCAATTTCCGCTGGCAGAAGAACATGCTGGCTCAGGTATCCATCTTTGGCCGGGATGTCGAATGGGATTATTTCGGTGCCTGGCAGCATACGGTCAACCACGGCTATGCCCATGTAGCTAAAAGCAAGGATGTCTCCGGGATGAAGCTCTGGTCGTGGGGTAATGCACCGGTGGGGGTGATCAATCAGACTGCATTGACTGACGACGGGTCAGTGTATGCTGAAACCCAGTGCGGGGCAATGGAAACGCAGCTTGATTTCGCTTTTCTGCAGCCGGGAAAGACGCGCGCCTGGCGCGAGTGGTGGCTGCCCTTACGTGGGATGGGTGGGCTGACCTGTGCCAGCGAATCGCTTGGCGCCAGAATCAACCTTTCACCCAATGAGGATGGCGGTACGGTCACACTTTTACTGGCGCTCTGCCCTGTGATGGATATGGAAAATGCGTTCGTAAAGCTTTCACTGCCCGGTGAAGTTCTGCTAGAAAAAACAGTCACGATATCTCCAAACAACCCCTGGTCAGAGAAGATCAAGGTAAAGGGAGTTACCCTGGCTGACAAACCACTTTCCCTGCTAGTGCAGGATAAAAATGGTAACGTGCTGCTGGATATTATCCAGAAGCGGGATGCCGATGAGAGCGGGATCGGATAAACAAGCTGCCTTGACCTGAAGCAGAATCAGCCGAAGGTTATTATCAACAAGGTTTGAAGCATGAGAATTTTGATAACCGTGAGCAAGCCAGAGAGGCCTATCAGAATGCACTGTCACTTTCTGACGCACACAAGGATGCCCACTTTCGCTATGGATTGATGCTGCTGCGTTCCGCCCAATTCAGCGAGGCGGATATACATTTTTCACACGCTAGCAAATTAGGTAATCCTGAAGGTCATTTTTACCGTGCCCAAATTGCCCTGCTTCTGCGGCAACCTGGCTGAGGCAGAAGAGCACTTCAAGGCGGTGTGCAACCATGAACCAATCTCGACTGCAGCGCTGATGGGTTTGGGGAAGGTCGCCATACGTCGGAATAACCTATGATCAGGCGATTGAATATTTCCAAGAGGCTTGTAAGCATTCCGAGGAGTCTGAAGCGCCAGAGCTGCTTCTGGCTATCGCCTTGCGTTTAACCGGCAAGCTGGACGAGGCTCATACCCGCTTACAAAATGTCCTGGCGCGCGACCCGCTAAATCTGCTGGCCTTGCATGAAATCGTTGAGGGAAAATATTCTGAAAGTGAAACTGTACATAAGAAACTGCACCGCTTACTGATGGATGATTTTGCTTATTTTACTGATTTGTCCTGTTCCTATCTGGATGCAGGCCTGCCGGAGGTTGCGCTGGATGTGCTGCAAGCTGCCTGGAAGCATAATCCTACCGCAATGGTGGCTTACCTGGCCGGATATATGAACTATCTACTCGATAATAAAACCGAAAGTATGACCTGGTTGGAAAAAGCCCAAACTGCCTCGCCTGAATTCGGTTTCCCCAGCCGATTGGAAGAAGTGTTGGCCTTGGAATTTGCCCTCAAACAAAACCAGAATGACTTTCATGCAAAGTACTTTCTGGGTAACTTCTGCTATGCTCATGAGCGCTACGATGAGGGTATCCAATTGTGGCTGGAATCATTAAAAGGTTTGGCGTCCTATGATGTCCTACTACGCAACCTGGGTATAGCCTTCTGGCAGCGCAAGAATGATCTTGAGACGGCTATAGACTATTTTGAAAAAGCACTGGTGATCAACCCCAACAACCAGGACCTCTACCTGCACCTTGACGATTTGTATAAATTAGCGTGGGATGAATGACAAGCGTGAGCAGTTACTGGCCAGGATCAAATCGCTGGCGGATGTGCGTGAGGATGTGCACAAGCGAAGCATTACCATGCTGGTGGATCTGCACCATTATGATGAAGCCATCCGACAGATGGAAGCAGAAAAATTTATTCCGTTGGAAATGGACCAGAGCTTTCATAATGCATTTGTCCAGGCATTGATGCTACGTGCAACCGACCATCTCAAAGCAGGTCTGGTCGAAGAAGCCATTCAGGATTACCTGAAGATGCTGGAGTATCCGGAAAACCTTGGTGTCGGTGCCCCAACCACCCGGGTGCAGGCGCATATCTATTATCAGCTTGGTCTTGCCTACGAAAAATTGGGCAAATATCGCCTGGCAATCCGAGCCTGGCGCGAAGCAGCCAGCGAACACCATGCACATGGGAAAGAGCTGTACCCATACATCCAGATGGCATTGGATAAGCTCAGCCGCTACAGTGAGCTAGGGTTGGAAGAATAAAGTGAGATTTTACCAAACGCGCCTGTTTTCACACAACTTATTGAGCGAACTATATAGAGCTGGAAAATTAAAATTATCAAAAAAGGAGAAAAAGCCATGAAAGTTTTATATGCTGGTGATTCTGCTTCAAAAATTGGACCTATTTTTGTTGCCTCCCCATTCAACTTTGAGGTCAAAGGGTTTCTCCCACCACATTTGGGGTCAACCCCTGATCGACGCGCTTCATGAGGGCGGCATAGAAGTGACGCATATGACCTGCGAGGATGCGATCGCTGACTTTCCACGTACTGTGGAAGAACTGTCGACTTACAATGTCATCATCCTCTCAGACATTGAATTTGAAGTTCTGGCACTTTACCCATTCTGGGTAGCTGGCACACCCGTACCGCGCACTAATCGTATCAAAGCCATCCGAGAATTTACACGCAATGGCGGTGGTTTATTAATGGTGGGTGGTTGGACATCTTTCAGTGGCCGTTTCGGTCATGGTGGGTATTATGACACCCCGATTGAAGAAGCACTGCCGGTAACCTGCATGAAAGGGTTGGATGACCGCATCGAAACCCCAGAGGGGGTAAATGTCAAAATCTTAAAGGGTGAGCACCCCGTTGTGAAGGGTATCCCATGGCAGGAATGTCCGGTTTTCGAAGGTTTCAATAGGATTTACCCAAAACAGGGTGCAGAAGTTCTCGCAACGATCGGTGAAGGTGAAGACGAGAATCCATTGATCGTTACCTGGGAATTCGGTCAAGGTCGGGCAATGGCCTTTGCAAGTGATTGCAGCCCTCATTGGGCGCAGTTCTTTCAACCCTGGAAATATTATGGGCAATTTTGGCGCCAGGCAGTACAGTGGTTGGGTAAAGGAAAATAATCCACAGCAGACTGATGAAAGTGTGTCGAGTTGGATTACTCCAACTATTATTAACGTTCATGGCTGGTAACCAGCCATGAATGTTAATCCCTGATTACAAATTCGGAAATTCATTAACCATCCTACTACAGGAGAGCGGAAAATGAAAGATATCACCTTTGCTGTCATCGGTTCTGGGTTTATGGGAAATGTGCTGGCAAAAGCAGCAAACGAGCTGCCTTATGCCAGATGCATAGGCGCCGCTGATGTCGATGCTGCCCGAGCGCAAAATATGACGAATACCTATGGCGGATATGCTTATCAAGATTTTCATAAAATGCTAGATAAAGAAAATCCGCAGGCTGTAATCATTGCTACGCCAGAACACGATCACTTGGAGCCAGTGATAGCTGCTGCCGAACACGGCGCGCAGATTTTCCTGGAAAAACCGATGGCCACATCGCTAAAAGATGCCGATGAAATTAACAGGGTTTGCAAAGAGGCGGGGGTCAAGCTAATGATTGGCTATATCCTGCGCTTTGAAATCTCTTATGCCATGATTCAATCCGCGGTGGCCGAAGGCAGCATTGGAAAATTCCTCTCAGCTTATGCGCGGCGCATGGCCACCATTTCCGAGGCACGCCGGTTAGGTGGACGAGTCAGTCCTTTGACGTATATCGGCGTGCACGATATTGACCAAATACTCTGGTACCATCCGGTACCGGTGACATCCGTTTACGCCAAGGCAATAAAGGGTCGCGTATGGGAAGAGTTAGGTACCTTTGATTCTGCGTGGCTGATGATGGAATTCGAAGATGGAGCTCTGGGAATTCACGAGGTGGGTTGGTGCCTCCCTGAAGAATGGGCTAAATGGCAAAGTCCAGCTTCCTGGAGTGGCTTCGGCGACGTACGTATGAACGTTACTGGAACACACGGGAATTTATATCTGGATTTCACACCAATGAACTTGTATGGAGTAAACCAAGAGGGCTGGAAGATGCCGGATACTCGTCATTGGCCGAACCTGCACAACAAGACAATCGGTTCAGCAAAGCTGGAAGTGGAACATTTTTTTGAATGTGTGCTTAATGATAAGACCCCCCTGGTGACTGGTGAGGATGGTCGGCGATCTCTCGAAGTAATGCTGGCAGCCGAGCAATCAATCGCTGAAGGAAAGAAAATTAATCTTCCTCTTTGATTACGAGCCGTGGTCACCAAAGTCCACATTACATGTATTGTATTGAGATGATTATCATTTTATAAATGGGGGTTAAATTCATCCAACATATCTTTGAATACGTTACTCCACATCCCACCTGCACCATAGTGGGATAAAAACTAAGAATGTCATTTTTCTAATTGCAAAGGGAAATGCAGCCTGCAGCCCTATCCATAAGGAGAGAGCAAAGATCATTTACAAACAAACTGGAACAGTCTACGCATACTACCAAAGACAGGGAAGCAACCGCCCGACTACATTGTTTAAGATTTGGGTCGGGCGGCAATCCACGCCAAGCCAGCTCAGCCGTCGATAAAACTCAGAATGTTATGCTGCCGGGTTGGAAGGCAAGTGTAGCTGCCCAGATCTCTACATATTCAGATATTTAAGCAGCTCAAAAACCAACATCGCAGGCCAAACGATGCCTTTCAAAAAACCCAATACGCCAAGACCGAATGTGGTGGCGTGTCCGATGAAATATACCCAGGCGCCAATGAGCCCCAATCCATAGACTGCCCCTGACGCACCATTGCGGTAAATCACTCTTGGTTTCTGATACACTTTTTCATTCAAGATAGGTTCAGTAGTCATTTTTTCTCCTTATAGCACTATTTCATGCTAAGGATATATACGTTATTCAACCGACCAGGGTTGCACGAGCAGCCATTCATACCCCAAAGAACAGCGTGCTTACTGACCATACTCCTCGAGATAGCGTCGGTGGGCACGGGCAACTTCCTCAGGCGGAATCTCGTCTGGCTGACCGAGCTGCAGGGCGTAGAAGACTGTGCGGGCTACATCTTCGACCATCACAGCTGCCTTTACCGCCGCTTCAGGCGTCCTGCCGATGGTGAATACACCATGATTTTTCATCAGTATGGCCGGGCAGGATCCGATAGAACGAAGGATCTCTTGCCCGATTTCGTCCCCACCAATTTTGGCATATGCCCCAATTGGGATTGGACCGCCGAACTCATCGCAGATAGCTGTTAGTACTGCTGGGATAGGCTTGCCTACAGCCGCCCAGGCGGCAGCAAAGGTTGAATGGGTATGAACGATGCCATTCACGTCTGGCCGGTGGCGATAAACATATACATGCGCGAAGGTGTCGGAGGAGGGTTTTAGTTTACCCTCAACGACCATGCCATCCAGGTTCACTACCACCATGTTTTCTGATGACAGTTTTTCATAGGGTACGCCGGAGGGTTTGATGACCACCAGTCCAGAGTCGGGGTCACGCCCACTGACGTTACCCGAGGTCCAAGCCACCAGGTTATTGCGAGGTAGCTCGGTATTCAATCGGCAGATCTCATCGCGCAGCTTTTCAAGCGACATGCTTCACCTCAGCCTTGATCTTCTTGAGAGTTTTCATCACGTTGTTCTCACCACGTCCGAAATAATCATGCAAGCGCAGGTATTCAGCAAAGAGTTTTTCGTACACCTTCTGATTCTCCGGTATAGGCCTGAAGGTCTCCTCCTTGAGATGTGCCATAGTTTGAGCAGCAGCGTAGATGGAATCGTAGCCACCAGCAGATTTACCCGCTGCCACCGCACCGAACATAGCGGACCCAAGTGCAGGCGTCTGCTTCGAAGCGGTGACTTTGATCTCGCGTCCAGTCACATCGGCGAAGATCTGCATTAGCAATTTGCTCTTCTCCGGTAGACCACCGCATGCCACCAATTCACGGATCGGCACACCATTCTGCTGGAAGGTATCGACGATAACACGTGTGCCATAAGCGGTAGCTTCGATCAGGGTGCGATAGATTTCCTCGGGCTTGGTCGCCAGGGTTGCTCCCAGCAGCAAGCCGGTCAAGTCCACATCCACCAGGATGCTACGATTGCCATTCCACCAGTCGAGAGCCAGCAGACCGGATTCACCAGGCTTTAGCATAGCGGCTTTTTCTTCCAGTAATTGGTGAATATCGATATTTCGGTTCGAGGCCTCTGCCTCATACGACGTTGGGACACAGTTCTCCACGAACCAGGCAAAGTGGTCACCGACGCAGGACTGCCCGGCTTCGTAGCCAAACAGGCCTGGGACGATTCCATCCTCCACATAGCCACACATACCGGGTACGACGTGCTCCTCATTGCCCAGCACCATGTGGCAGATGCTGGTACCCATGATCATCACCATCCGTCCAGTTTCGGTGACGGAAGCAGCCGGGACAGCCACATGAGCATCCACGTTGGCAATTGCTACTGCTGTACCGGGTCTTAGGCCGGTCCATTCAGCTGCTTGTTCGGTCAAGCTTCCAGCGCGACCGCCGATAGGTTGGATATCACGGGTCATTTTCTCATCCACAACGTTTTCCAGCCGCGGGTCGAGCGCCTTGAAGTATGATTTGTCCGGGAAACCCTCACGCTTAGACCAGATGGCTTTATAACCAGCTGTACAGGAATTTCGGGTTTCCACACCGGTCAACTGCCAGACGACCCAGTCAGCAGCTTCAAGCAGCCGGTCAGAAGCCGTGTAGACTTCGGGAGCTTCGCTTAGAATTTGTAATACCTTCGAGAAAAACCACTCTGAAGAAATCTTACCCCCATAGCGGTCTAGCCATTTTTGACCCATCTTGCGGGCAGTCTCATTGATCTTGTCCGCTTCAGGCTGGGCGGCATGGTGTTTCCACAGTTTTACCCAGGCGTGTGGCTGCTGGCGGAATTGCGGTAAGTCGCACAGCGGCGTACCATCCCGCTTGACCGGCAACATGGTGCAGGCAGTGAAGTCGATCCCGATGCCGATCACATCCTCCGGTTTCACTTTTGATTGCGCTAGCACTGCGGGGATGGTGCTCTGGAAGGTTCGAATGTAATCCTGGGGATCCTGCAATGCCCAGTCCGGTTCAAGATATATCTCCTCACCTGGGATAGGTAGTTTCTCGTCGATCACACCGTTCGAGTAGGAGTAAACGGCCGTGGCAACCTCGCCGCCATCAGCTACATCCACCAACACCGCCCGCCCCGATTCAGTGCCGAAATCCACACCGATAGCATATTTCGTCATACGAGCCTCCATTTATGGGGTGATGATGACTTTCAGACCTTCTCGTCTTACAGCAACAGCGAAGGCTTCAGCTGCGTGTTCGAGGGTGAATGTGTGTGTGACCAGCGAACGAACATTAATTCTTCCACTCGCAACCAATTGGATGGCGCGCGGGTATGTGAGCTTCATCCTTCGTACCATTTTGAATGTTAAGCCCTTACGCCGCGCAAGCGACGCTGTGAATGAGGTCCGATCATCCGGTGGGATACCCACCAGTATCACCTTCCCACCCGGGCTAGCAACAGCGACTGCCATCTCAACGGCTGCGTTTTCACCAGCCACCTCGAAGACAACATCCAGCCCCCGCCCAGTAAGCAACGCCACTTCCCGATCACCGAAGCTGTTTTTTATCAAATGGGCTTCATCCGCCCCAAGGGCGTGTGCGGCCTCCACACGGTGTGGGAGGATATCTGTAGCAAGGATTTTGTTCACACCAGCTAACTGCGCCAGCTGGAGGATCAGTAATCCAATCGGACCGCAACCGAAAACGCCAACTGACATGCCAACCTTCAGGTGAGCCAGGTCCACAGCATGGATGGCAATCCCCAGAGGTTCCAGCATAACACCGTCAGTACCAGATATCTGGTCGGGTAGAGGAAACAAGCAGCGCTTTGGCCAGGCCATTTGCTCGCGCAGTGCACCGTCCTGGAGAGCGTGCCCCGCAAAAATCAGATTTTCACATAGATTAGGGTCCCCTCGTTTGCAATACTCACAGTCCCCGCAAGCGATGGATGGATCAACCGCCACACGCTCACCTTCATCCGTCAAAGCGGTAAACTCATGCCCGAGTACCAGTGGTTTCTCCAAGTGAGAGTCCCCTATCCCTGCCTCGTTGAACCAGTGCAGGTCTGAGCCGCAGATGCCCACGGCGGTGACTCGCAATAACTTTTCACCCTCCCCGGGCACCGGGATAGGTTCTTCATGCAACCGCAAATCACAAGGACCATGGAGACGGAGAGATTTCATTTGAGGAATTAATCCACTAGCAAAATATCCGGTCGTTCAATTATTTGACCAACCACTTCAACCTTCATAGTCGGCCAGCCTGGAATTGCAGACAGGATCTCAAATCCAGCTTCACCGATCAGAACTGAATCCTCAGACTTATATCCAGCGATGGAGGGGTTCCATGCGTAGACCTGACCGGCGATGACTGTATCTTTGGAAGCAGGAGTGGCGATATATTCACGCGGCTCGTAACCTGCTGGGCCACCCTGATGATGTAATTGCCACTCGTCAGGATAACCAACCGCAGCATAAGCTTCCTGTGCGGCTGTAAAAATCTGACCAAGAGTACGATCTGGACGTGTGGCAGTGATCATAGCCGCGTCCACACGAGCAACAGCTTCCTTTTTACGACGAATTTCATCGGGCAAATTGCCGAAGTGCACTAATCGTGTCAGCGAGCAGACCAGCCCCCAGCGGCGCCCGCACAGAACCATCATGACATAGCGATCAAGTTTTTTATCGGTGGGTAGGGGGTGACGAAAGTTAAAAATGCGTTCGTCCACAGCAATCAGATTGACAATCGCCTGTAAGCCGCGAGCTTCTGCTTCTCCTGCCAAAAGGCCAGCAATCTCATATTCGGTGAGGCCAGGACGCACGGATCTCGCTGCAGCGTCCATGGCTTGAGCACAAAGCTGGCCGAGAATTCGAAAGTGTTGACCTTCTTCAAGATTTAAGTTTGCTCGTAAATGGGCAATCTCTCCCGAGAGGTCCAAAGCACGAGGAAAACAGTCATCCGCTCCCAGTTTTAGGCCTTTCGTCAAGCCCTGAATGGTACTCCCCTTTTCGTACCACGGGGTAATTTGAAAATCCCAACCCTGAGAAGCAAGTCTTTCTTCTTTTTCAAGGCGCGTCACTTCAATGTTATTGGTAATCAGAACTTGATTATTTCGGGTAATGAGTAAAGAAACCTCCGCATTGCTGCGGGCAACGTTGACATAAGCTGAAGCTCCACCGGTTGCCCAGGCAACGCTGCTAACGCGCTGTAATAGGATTGCATCCAGAGCGTATCTGTCTGCTAGGTCTCGCAGGAGGCTTAATTTTCCTGATATCTCACTCATGGCAACTTCCATTCCCCAGCTAGAAACCTCTGGCTAAAAGATAGTACATCTCATTCCACTTGAGCTCTTTCTTGAAGGTTCGCCAGGTTGGTATCGTTATCAATCACGATGAATTCCAAGCCTGCGATTTCAGCGAAATCTTCGAGGTGCCTGAGTGGTAACAGCCTGACTGAAGCCAGTATGGTGAGCCCCGCCTGCCAGGATCCAGCCCCCGGCTGCAACCTTGAGATTGGGACGAGGAATCCATACTGCGCTGGCAACCGGTAGTTTCGACAGTGGTTTCTCCGGCTGGACAACGTCCACTTCATTGACAATCATCCGGAAGCGATTTCCCATATCAATGAGGGTTGCATTGATCGCCGGACCGCTAGCCACATTGAACACCAATCGAGCCGGATCAGCCTTGCCTCCGATCGAAAGCGGATGAATTTCCAGAGAGGGTTTCTTCGCTGCAATCGATTCACACACCTCGAGCATATGGGCACCCAGCACCTTCGGGCATTTTTCGTCGAAGTCATAGGTGTAATCTTCCATAAAGGAAGTACCACCATCCAGACCACTGCCCATGACTTTCATTGCCCGAACCAGGGCAGCCGTTTTCCAGTCACCTTCTGCCCCGAACCCGTAGCCTTCCGCCATCAAACGCTGCACTGCCAGACCTGGTAGTTGTACCAAACCGTACAGGTCTTCAAAGGTGGTGGTGAAGGCTTTAAAATGACCATCCTCAAGAAAAGCTCGCAATCCCAATTCTATGCGAGCAGCCTCGCGCAGCGATTGACGCTGATTGCCGCCAAGGCGCAGTGATTCAGCGACAGTGTAGCTGTCATCGTATTCAGCTACCAGTTCGATCGATTTCTGCCTCCGTGATGGAGCTGACGAACTTGACCAGATCACCGACACCATATCCATTGACCGAATAACCCAATCGGATCTGCGCTTCGACCTTGTCGCCTTCGGTGACAGCAACTTCGCGCATGTTATCACCGAAGCGGGCAATGCGAGCACCTTGGGCATCATGCCAGGCAGCTGGCAGCACGCATCCAGGTTGCGAGGCTGGAAAGCACGTCATCATCCTGCCAGAAACCAACAATGACTTTCCGATTCAATCGCATCCGGCTGCCGATGAAACCAAATTCGCGATCGCCATGGGCAGACTGGTTGAGATTCATAAAATCCATATCGATCTCAGACCAGGGCAAGTCTCGATTGAATTGCGTATGTAGATGTACAAAGGGTTTTTGTAAGGCACGCAATCCAGCGATCCACATTTTGGCCGGAGAGAAGGTATGCATCCAGGTGATCAGTCCAATGCAGTTTTGGGCGTTATTGGCTTCCCGGCAGAGCTCGGTGATCGCATCAGGGGTCGTCACAACCGGTTTGAATACAACCTTTACCGGCAGCTTGCCCGATCGAGTCATCTGCAGGGCCATTTCCTGTGAATGTTGTGCCACCTTTTTGAGCGTTGCTTCGCCATATAAATGCTGACTGCCAGTCACAAACCATACTTCGAACTCTTTGAAATTGATCATGAATGCCTCCTAAAAAATCTTGAGTTTCATCCATCTGACACAAATAAATCAATTGTTGCCCGGGTGTACACTATTGAAGAACGGTACTCTCTCGGACAACCAGTTCGGTCGAAAGCAAAATTGTTTGTGCTTCTATTTGTTCGTTACGGCGGGAGGCTTCAATTTGTTTAACTACTTCTTGTACCGCCCGGCATCCCAACTCATGATGATTATGGTTGATGGTTGTCAAGGCAGGCCAGAAATAAGCTGATTCAGCGAAATTATCAAACCCGACCACCGCCAATTTTTGGGGAATACAGATTCCGATACGGTTGGCAATGCGGAGTACTGAGAGCGCCATCTGGTCATTGGCAACGAATACCGCGTCCATCTCGGGATAAGATTGCAGTAACTGCTCAAAAGCTGTTGCTCCACTGGCAGGAGACCAATTTCCTACCGTCCAGTGATTGTCCGCTACTTTAATTCCGGATTTTTCCAGGGTCTCTTGCCAGGCTTGTTTACGCTGGCGGGCTTCCCACCAATCCAACGGACCGGAAATATGACCGATGTGGCAAAAACCCTGTTCCAGCAGGTGCCGGGTTGCCAGGACCGCTCCGGCATAGTTATCAACCAATACGATGGATACCCCCGCTCGAGGCTGCATAGTCAGAAAAACAACCGGTACGGGAACATCATTTAGAATCTCATCAACCCAGCGGCGGTTGTCTCCAACTTCGGGTACAGCCCACACGATCCCATCCACGTGGTGGGAGAGTAAATCCTGTAAGAGGGGCTTTATATCTTCGGTATCAAAGCGTGGGAGTTCCTCAAGCAGAAGGGCATACTTCAATTCCTCAGCCATGCTGGTAATACCGTTCAATGTGCGTGAGGGACCAAAATATTTCAATCCAGAAGTAACGACCCCGAGGGTAAAACTGCGCTGTTGGATCAGGCTGCGTGCCAGGGCGCTGGGCTGGTAATCCAATTCCTCGATCACATGTTGGATACGCTCGCGGGTCTCCGGGGCAACATCAGGGCGGTCATTAATAACTCGCGAGACAGTTTGGGTGGAAACCCCGGCGGCCTTTGCTACCTGTTTGATGGTAGGGCGTTTATATGTATTCATATGAGGCCTTATTGCATTAATATCTCGTGATTATGTTATCGTTCCCGATAACGATAACATAATAACAAATCCACAATGATTTGTCAAGAGATTATCGACAGGAAGATCAGTTCATCACAGAAAATGTAAAATTTTCAAGAATAATTGTGTTTTCCTGAGGAATTATATATTAAAATCCCTGTTTTGGTCTGATTTAAACGCATCTAATACCCCTTTCCTCTTGACAAGCAACCTTTTTTTTGCTAATATATCAATGCTATATGTGAACGATAACGGGAACGATAACGGGAACGTTGACAAGAATGGTGATAGAAGCTGCTCAAAGATTAGCCGAAGTGAAAATCGCCAATGCATAGTACAAATAAACAATTCAAAAATTACAGGCGCATCCTAACAGAAAGGAGAGTGAACGTGTAAATATTAGTCTCAAGGATCGTTATCCTCGACTTTAGCAGGAAGGTTGCGTTTGCACCAACTTCGTGCACATTCTTGAAGCTAATCTTTCCGGGAAGACGCTTCGTTTAATATTTATATGACCAACTCATAAGGAGAGTGTTAGATGAAAATCACAAAGATTTTAGGGTTCGCATTGGCGGTGACATTTATTCTTTCGGCAGTAGGCTGTGGATCGACCGCCACGACAGTTGCGCCTACAACGGCTGCCCAGCTTATTACCGACTCCGGTTACGTAATCCCCACGCAAAAATGTGCACCCAACTGCAAATACACTGACATGGTCGTCGGCTTTATCCAGACTGGTCCTGAAGGTGCATGGCGTACTGCTAACAACGCGTCCTTCGATGAATACGCCAAACAACAGGGCATTACACTGAAGGTCTACGACGCCCAAGGTAAGGTCGAGAATCAGATTTCGGCTTTCCACACATTCAATCAAGATTCCACCGTGAACGTTATTATCCTTGCGGCTGATGACACGAAGGGTTTTGACGATGTGCTGCAGGAAGCCAAGGCTAATGGAAAACTGGTCATTCTGGAAGACCGCACCGTCGATTCGTCAGCAGCCCTGTATTACACCCGGATTGGCTCCGACTTTGTCGCCGAGGGGCAAAAAGCCGCCGCGGCTATGTGCACCCTGCTCAAGGATTTCACTAAGAAGAACGTTGTTGAGATCTCCGGTGCCGTTGGCGCTGGGGCGGGCATTGATCGCGCCAAGGGATTCCGCCAGAAGATGGGTGATTGCGGGATTAATATCACTGCTTCCCAAACTGGCAACTGGGCTGTCGCGGACAGCAAGGCAGTCACGGAGGCCTGGTTAAAAGATCCAGCCCTTAAGGATTTCCAAGGCGTGTTTGCCCACAATGATGAGGAAGCGTTGGGCGCCATCCAGGCCATACAGGAAGCCGGTCTCAAACCTGGCGTGGATGTCATGGTTGTTGGTGTGGACGCCACGAAAGATGGTTTCGCTGCCTTGATCGATGGAACCCTGGGCGCTGACATCGAGTGCAACCCGCTGCTCGGTCCACAGGTTTTGGATGCCGCCCTGAAAGGCTTGAACGGCGATACAACCATGCCTAGCTATGTTCCCTCGCAGGAAGGTGAATTTTTCGCTGCACAGGGTGCAGATGCGTTGAAAGAAATTCTACCCACCCGTAAGTACTAAATTAACGGAACTAGTGACTTTCCCGGGAGTCACTGGTCAGAAGAATATATTTGAGTAAAATAGGAGAAGCGGCGCGGACGCCGCTTCTCTACCAAATGAGACCCAAAAAGTAGTACATTAATGATTGAGGTAGCTTATGGCAGAGTCAACCAATGATTCAAACCGTGATATTGTGGTGATGAAAGGTATCTCGAAATCGTTTCCTGGTGTACTGGCTCTTGAGAATGTGGATTTTACGCTCAGAAAAGGTGAAATTCATGCCCTGGTGGGGGAAAACGGTGCCGGTAAATCCACCTTGATTAAGATATTAACTGGCGTTGAGCAACCTAATACTGGCACAATCACAATTAATCAACAAACTCTCTCCATAAGATCACCACAACATGCTCAGGCACTTGGCATCAGTACGGTCTATCAGGAAGTAAATCTTTGCCTTAATTTAACTGTAGCGGAAAACATCCTGATCGGCCGGGAACCTATGAAATGGGGGCACATCGATTGGAAGGCGATGAATGCTCGGGCGAGACAAATCCTACAGGGATTAGATGTCGATCTGGATGTGACCCAAACATTGGGCTCCTGCTCAGTCGCCATCCAGCAGATGGCGGCGATTGCACGAGCCCTCGAGATCTCATCTGCCAAGATCTTGATCCTGGACGAACCGACCTCCAGTCTCGACGACCATGAGACTGATCAACTCTTTGCCGTCCTGCGTAAACTGAAAAGTGATGGGATGGCGATCGTTTTCATCACCCATTTCTTGAATCAGGTTTATGAAGTTGCCGATAGAATTACAGTCCTCAGAAATGGTAAATTGGTGGGAATGTATGATACGACCACCTTGCCGCGCTTGGAACTAATCGCTAAAATGATCGGCCGAAGTATAACTGAGTTTGACGATATGACAAAAATCAAGCTAGAAAGTGGCAAGCGCATCAAAAGTGAGGTGCTGCTTGACGCAAAAGGGCTCGGTCGTGTAGGCTCCGTAGAACCATTTGACCTTGAATTGCACCCCGGGGAAGTAGTTGGTGTGGCTGGTCTACTTGGTTCGGGTCGCACTGAAATAGCGCAGCTTTTATTTGGTATCGACAAGCCAGATAGCGGATCTATTGTTATGGACGGCAAACGGATTAAGGATTACTCCCCGTTTGCATCCATTGGGAGAGGGGTGGCACTTTGCCCGGAAGACCGAAAAGCCGCAGGTGTCGTAGATGAATTGACTGTGAGGGAAAATATCATCCTGGCTATGCAAGCCCACCTTGGTTGGTTTAAGCATCTGAGCTCGGAAAAACAATATGAGATTGCAGACAAGTATATCCAATTGTTAAATATCGCTACTCCCTCGGCCGATCAGCCTATCAAAAATCTGAGTGGTGGCAACCAACAAAAGGTGATCTTAGCACGTTGGCTCGCCACGAACCCGCGCCTTCTGATCCTGGATGAGCCTACCCGAGGCATTGACGTGGGAACAAAGGCAGAGCTACAGAAACTGGTGCTTTCGCTGGCAGATGAAGGTAAGTCGTGCGTGTTTATTTCCTCCGAGCTGGATGAAGTATTGCGTACCAGTCACCGCATCATTGTGATGCGGGATCAGGCCAAGATAACCGAGTTTAGCGGTGAAGTGGACGATAATACCATCATGCAATCGATGGCAGGAGTAAAACCATGACACAGTTTAAATCCTCGTTCACTTGGAAAAAGGTTACCGAGAGCAAGCTCTTCTTCCCAATAATCGCCTTGATGCTCATTTTGCTGTTTGATCTGATCTTTATTCCAAATTTTTTTCATATCACATTCCAACAAGGTCATCTGTATGGAAGCCTGATCGACATTCTGCGAAATAGTATGCCTGTCATTGCATTAGCCATCGGCATGACACTGGTGATTGCCACCGGTGGAGTGGACCTCTCGGTGGGTGCAATCATGGCGATTGTGTCTTCAGTGGCAGCCCTTTTGATGAATCCGTTCGTCCTCGGCACCCAACTGCAAGCTATCAAGAATGATCCTACTTATAGTTATTCACCGTTCTTGATGGTGCTACTTCTACCGCTAATAGTAGCTACAATCTGCGGTTTGTGGAACGGGGTGCTGGTTACCTACGGAAAAATTCAACCCATGGTGGCCACATTGATCCTGATGATTTCTGGTCGAGGGATCGCCCAATTGATCACCAATTCACAAAAAATTCAGGTTTTTTATGCACCATTCGTTTACATCGGAAACGGCTGGCTTCTCCTACCGTTTTCTGTATATGTGGTAACTTTTCTATATGCACTGGCGTGGCTGATTACCCGCAGAACGTCCATCGGACTGTTCATCGAATCGGTGGGCATCAATGCTCGTTCCAGTTTATTTAGTGGTATCGGAGAAAAGAAGATTAAATTGTTCGCTTACATGTTTTGCGGCTTTTGCGCAGGGATAGCAGGCCTAATCGGCACGTCGAACATAAGCACATCGGATGCCACTAGTATGGGTTTAAACTTGGAGCTGGACGCCATCCTGGCAGTGGTCATCGGCGGAACCTTACTTGGGTCGGGCGGGCGGTTTTCCTTGCTGGCCAGCGTTATCGGTGGGTTGGTTATGCAGGCTGTTACCACTTCCATGTACGCAATCGGTGTTAGTGCGAATTCAATTTTAGCGGTTAAGGGCGTGGTTGTCATCGTATTAATCCTCCTGTATGCACGACAAGTACAAGACTTTTTCCAGAAAATCACAGGGCAAACAAAGTTGAAGGAGGCCAAGCAATGATGCAGAACATAAGCATCTTTATCTCTAAGAACCGGCGACTCCTTCCTCTTTCGGCGACAATCATATTGTTTTTTATCGCTTTTGCTTTAGGCGCAGCCTACCTCCCAGGAATGAGAGACACGCAAGTATTTCTCAATTTATTCAATCAAACTCCTTACCTGCTAGTCGCCGTAATAGGAGAGACATTGGTGGTTATTTCGGGTGGCATTGACCTTTCGGTGGGAGGCATCGTAGCGCTAACGACCACAGCTTCTGCTGCGTTACTCCGAATAGGCTGGAATCCCTGGGTAGTGATGCTGCTCATGCTGGCAATGGGTACAGCAATGGGTGCCATTATGGGTTATTTCATCACCTACCTGAAAGTGCAACCGTTTATCGCCACCCTGGCTGGGATGTGGATTGGCCGTGGATTGGCTTACACTATCAGCAATGAATCGATCGCGATTAATGACCGAATCTATGCACTTCTTGCCAGAACGAAGATTTTGATCCCGGGATTAAGCAACCCTGTGACCCAGAAGGGCGATTACATTACTCCCTCCGTCGTCATCGCAATGATCGTATTTGCGACAGCAATTTACATTGCTCACTATACACGCTTTGGCCGCACGATATACTCCATAGGTGGGAATAACGGAGCCAATGAACAATCTGCTAGATTGATGGGCTTGCCAGTGAACCAGACCAAAGTGTTGGTTTACACATTTAACGGATTTTGTTCAGCGCTGGCTGGCATTTTTTTGAGCATCTACACCAAATCCGGTCAGGGCTTGTTAGGGAACGGCATGGAGTTAACCGTCATCGCTGCGGTGGTGATTGGTGGTACCGCGTTAACCGGTGGTGAAGGGTATGTGTTTGGAGCTCTGTTTGGTGTGCTTATCACGATTCTCATTCAAACCCTGATCCAAATCCAAGGTACACTCATTACCTGGTGGACGCTCATCACTGTCGGTGTGATCACACTCTTTTTCATCGGCATACAGTCGTTTTTTGCCAATCTAAAAATTGGTCGATCAACTGGCGATAAGGATAGTCGTGCGAAACGACGCCGGCAAGTGCTATTATTTGGTGGCGGAGCAATCGTTGTCGTAATACTGGCCGTGTTTGCCTCCTACATTTTCAAAAGCAGGAGTACAGGCACTATCGCATCATCATCCACATGCCAATTAAAACCTTTCCGGCAGGATCAGGCGGCAAGCCTGATGAAAGATGGGGCAGTTATTGCCTACGAACGCAACGGCGGAGCTAGTTGCATTGACGAGTTGTATGCCATATATGCGGATGGGCGGATTACAGGAGATAATGGCACGCAAAAAATCGAGAAACAGGTGACACCTGAAGACGTGGATAAATTGCTTGCGTTTATCAGCAACTTTGGATTTTTTACAGATAATATGTATTCGACCTCACATGTCCCATGCAAAGTCTGTTATCACTATTTCACAAGTGTTTCTTATAATGGTCAGGAAAAGACCGTGGAGGCTGTGGATGGTGGAACGGATGCTCCAGCCGAGTACTGGCTGATGACCGGTCAATTTTCCACGATCCTTCCAAAATTTTCACCTTAAGCAGTCCAAAAATCGGGCGAGGACAGATTGCCCTCCTGTTTATTGTATTGCTTTTTGTGAAAAGGAGAAAGATAGATGGGTATGAAGAAAGTGCTAATTCCAATTGTATTATGTGCTCTGCTAAGTTTGGCCTGCCGGTATATAGTAGTACCAGCTGACCTAATGGCTACTCCTACTTCAGTTACATCAAAAGGTTGGAGCGGTGTGGTGACAGATATCAGCGAAACTGATACCGGGAATTTGCACATTGATCTGGCGATAAAGAACGATACTCAGGATTGGAGTGCCATGCAGGCTGATGAAGGTAGACCTGCTATACTCACAACCAGCGATGGCAAGAAAAGCAATTGTAATACCGTTTTTGTCACCACAGGCGGGACGAAGCTTGCGCCAGGTTTTCAGATACGAGGTTATTCAGGCGGAACAAAAAACGCAACCAAAATCCAACTTCTTTACGTGGAATGTGAAGGCGCTGTAGCGTCTTCCGGGGCTAAACTCTCCATAGGATATAGCTATGTTACCGGCGCTTATGACCTTCACGTTCCATCAGTACCAGTAAATGCAACTTTGGTATTGGATCTTGATCAAGTTGTATCGGATATGAAATATCCGACTGCAACACCAATTGCTAATTCGATTGAGAAAGTTGGCGACAAGATAAACGCAATTAATAATTTCACATTAACTCTCACCGATGCTATACGTACCGATACTGGCTTGGAATTACATTGGCAAGATTATAATCCTAGCGATTATGCAAATTACGTTCACATAGGAACGCCGCCAGTGATCGGTTCCGATGGAATCATCTATGGTTTATATGAGGACCCTTCTATCGCGGATGCAACAATAGCCCTCCCCAAAGCAACGGCAGAATGGACAACGACCGTTGCGGTCCCGAAAGAGGTCACAAACCTTTACGTTTTGGTAAGTGTAGAAACAAGACAGTCGAAGTACTTCGTAAGCCATGTCATTGATATTACCGATAAATAAACACTCCAGACTGATTCGCATATTCCAATCAGGCCTCTTTCACAAGTGGCCTGATTAGATTTTTAAGCCTTTAGATCTATGGCTTTCCTGAGATTTTCCAAAAGAGATATATGTCTAAAGGAAAAGTCCTTTTGATATTAAAATGCCCTTGATATAGTAAAAAAATCAAGGAAAGGCTTATAAGGACTGCGGTGTTTGACCAAAACTGTACCAAGCATGAAGCGAGGCAGGTCATCCTGCAGCTCTGTCCATAGTTTATTTAGGTGCTAATTGCACATAACATAGGGTGTGAGACAGATCACTCCCCACTGCCAATCTGTACAACTGGAATATTAAGCAATTTTCTCTCATCCCGCCCGTGGGAAAATACTATCAGCTAATACTTTACGCCCACAGTCATAAACTGGATGAACCGGAGAGCAATGTTGAGACGGGAGGCTTTGGTTAATGGACTCACGATGACATTGCACCACTTATATAATTAGGTTATGTGTGACGATTACCCGCTGTATAGTATGCGTTGTCAGCCGCCAGGATTTAACAGAATAAAAACAATAATATTAACTTCCTAAAGACGCAGATTCGCTAACAGGTGGGAAAAGCCAGTCCGTGTCCAGTACACGCCGTGTTGGGTGGCGTAACCGCTAGGGATACTTTCCTGCTTCATCTGGGACGTCTTGCCATAGACCATTATGTTGAACCCACCGCTCGCGCCAAGCCTGTGCGATTTCGCTTTTTAGTAATAACTTGTATTCTGCTGTTTGCCCTTCTCGTTTCAACTGAATGGTTAATTCATTATAAAGTCTGCATGGCTGATTCTGCATTCCGACGATACTATTTCGAGGAAGGTACGAGATAATCCAACCTTGCCCTACCAGTGGATCCTCCTGGATCACCACCATAAAGTTGCTGGTAAGTAACAGCAAGGTGTTGGCGGAAATTGGCCGCCGGACTAAAAGTAGCCAGCGTTTCCAGTTGCCGGGCTGGAAGACTAATTCTTCCAATTCCTCGCCAGGTAGCAGCCCGTAAATTTTCACGCCGTTTAAAAACTTTAGTGGCAATTTCTCAAGAGCTTGTTGCATAGCTGGGGTATGAGTGTTGTTTTCTGTCGGCGCACTTGGTGTGGATATGGTCGCTTGCAGCAGTTGCCGTAAAGGTGAGGACAAGCGATCCCAGGCTACTGTATTGAATTCTACGCTGAGTCGCGTTGGAGAGCCATGACCTTGCGCGACGATTTCCAGAAATCCATAGAGTAATACTAATGTGACCTTCATATACATAAGGCCGTACCCCATGAGGTTTGTGATCTGAGGTTCCTGTTCAGGCCAAATCGATGCTAAGAGATGGATCACGTCCGTGGGCATAAACAGCAAGGCTTGCTTTGGAACGTAGTGTGAGCCACGATGAATCTGGGGCGGAAAGGTAATAATGGTTTGTAGGGCTTTGCTGTTAACCAGAGCCATCACGACAGGCGATTGTAGTTCTGCGGGAAGATCAGAAATGTTTTTCAATACCGAGGGGTGTCTCTCAAAACCTCGTGTAGGAACTTCCCGCATTAATTGAGCCAACCGCTTGTCTAAATCGTCCCTTGCTGTGGTCATTAGAAGATATACCTATGCAATTCGGAATTGTCGGACAGCCGGGTAGTAAGCTGAAAGTTTTCAATGCTAGCCGCCCAACGATTGATTATACGGACACTTGTAAAACCGAAAATATACTGGCGATAACAACTAATCAGAAAGGATATATTGCGTTTTGACTACAAATCTAAAAAGGTTACAATACAACCTATGTTTGAGTTTTATTTAAACTAATATGCTTGTATCTAGTTGGATAGCTTTCACCACTTCCATAAATTATATGCTTTTTTAAAAATTGACTTGATTACACCCATGAGTAGGAATACTATATTCGAACACCGTGAATAAATAATTTCCATTTTTATGATCAGCCAATCATTCCACCTACGTTATTCAAAATAATGCCGGGCGATGATTTGATCCTGGTACTCAGGAGCAAGCTCGCAAAAATAACCACTCCAGCCCCACACACGTACGATTAAGTTCTTGTGCTTTTCCGGGTGCGTTTTGGCGTCAAGCAAAGTCTCAAGGTTCAAACTATTAAGCTGCAGCTGCTGGCAGCCTAATTGGGCAAAAGTATGTACAAGCATGGCAGTCTTGCGAATCGATTCAGTATTACGAAAAACGGTGTCGGAGAGCTCCATTGTGATCGGCCCACCGTTGCAAATACGCTGATAATCGATCTTCGCAAAAGATTGCAGCAGGCTGATCGGACCACGCACACGCACGCCAAGTGATGGTGACAGATTGGCGCTGAATGGTTCACCTCGCCGGCGTCCATCCGCAGTGGCGCCGACAACGGGTTCGCGCATACCCATGTGGCCGGTTGCCAGCCATATATAGTACATGGCAGAACCTGTGCCCGGCCGTAAAATGCCTCCTCGAGGCGTGCATCCATACCTTTCACAAGCATCAGCCAGAGCATTGAACAGCTTCACCAGTAATGTATCGGCGACTGCATCATTGTTGCCCACTTTTGAGCCTTCGTCTGCGAGTTTACGGCGTATAGGTTCATAGCCGATGAAATTTGCATCAAGGGCAGAGAGCAAGATCGCCTGAGGAAATACTGAAGTCGTCAAAGATAAATTGCTTCACGGCAGCCAAGGCGTCGGCAGCATTCGCCACACAGGCTCCGTGAATACCAAAATTATTGTATTTCAACCCCTCAGAAAGATCCCTACCTTGTTCAAGACAGCCTTCCATGAACACCGAGTAATATGGAGCGGGTGGCAACAATAACCGGGAATAGGCTTCACCGAGCTGGCGCACTTGTTCATCGATATTTTCAGAAACCCGGTCGAGGATACCCTCAAAATCATCCTGGGTAGTGAGGCCAACCCGTATGGCCTGATCGACTGCCGCCGGGAATGACACTGCCCCTATATTGACAACTTCCATCCCGCGACCAGGGATAATAAACTCCCAGCAGGCTGCGACGACATAATCGCGTGCATCTTCAAGGGCGTAACCGTGAGACACAAGGGCGGGAATAACGACATCGTCATTACTATATTGGGGAAAACCTAACCCGATGCGGGTGAGCTCGGTGGCTAAACTCAGCAGATCAAGGTCAGTTTGAGCCGATATGCGCAGATTGATCTTTGGATCGATCATTGCCAGGTCACGCGAGACGCGCAGGACCATACGCGTAAGCTCATTCACAGCAGAATCCCCCATGGGAGTTACACCCCCGAGGGTGAGCGTTTGCCCATTGTCACCTTGTTGCACACCAGGGTATAGATCGCTATCCTTGTTCAGCGAAATGAAGAACTCGGCCAGTAATTCTTCCGCTGTCTCGACTGTCAGGCGACCCGCCTGGAGGTCTGAGGATAGAAACGGCCACATATATTGGTCGAAACGCCCCAGACCAACATGATAATGTCCACTGAGCCAGACCGCAGCCTGACAAAGTCTAAGTGATTGCAGAGCTTCATGGAAAGTGCGGGCAGGGTAAGCCAAGACATGGTCGAGAATTTCGGCAATCTCCTCCCGTCCCTGTTCGCCGCGCTTTATCTGCATAACGGGCTGCTAATCCCAAGACCGCATCGATCGTCTCGATGGCACAGTCGAGATACTCAACGGCTTTGGGTTCATCCTTCATCCGCTCACGCGTTGCAAGAGCAACCTGCTTACGCCCTAACAAGCCCTGCGACAATAGCAGATTCCAATCAGCGCAAATATTACTGATCGGTCCAGCTTCGTGCAACGTTCGACCAGCAGTCAATTGAGCCCATTCCTCCGATGAGTAAATGGGAGGTACACCGGGCAATGTCCGGGTAAACACAATCCGTTCATCCGGTTCGATGATGACCCGTTCAGCTTCGCATTGACGTCTGACCAAGCAGGCTACACGCCTTGGCCAAGAAAGATGCCTGGTTTCGCATTCGGCAAGAATCTCAATGGGAACATCTTGTCTCAATGAATGATGTTCGCCAGCCCGCACCCTATTCTTCAAGGTTGTCAATCGTTCATTCATACGACGTTCACCTCAATCCCTGCTTGCTCAAAGATCGTCGTGTTGAGGTTAAGTTCACGTGACTCGTCATATTCCGGCTTGAATTCCATCCCAGCATATCGATATTTCGAGCCAGCGGCTTTGTTGTAAGGTAACAAATCCACTCGCATCAGTCCGGATAATCCGCGCAATGTTTGAACAATATCGATCAAGTTCTGGTTGGAATCGGTAACGCCCGGCACCAGTGGCACTCTGACCACAAATGGTTTGCCCATCTCATTCAGGAGATGCAGGTTCTGTAAAATTAGACCATTATCACAACCAGTGTAATGTTGATGCAATATGCCATCGATCAATTTAAGATCGAAAAAAACCAAATCGGATCGATTAACAAGACTGCGAAAATCACCTTCCTGGCCATAGCCCGAGGTATCCAATAAGATATGTACGTCGTCAAGCAAATCGATAACCTCGGCTACAAAGTCCGCTTGCAAGAGTGGCTCACCACCTGAGAAGGTGATGCCGCCTTCATTGGCCTGCAAGATGTCAATCTGGGGGTTCAAGAGCGCAGCCAATTCAATCGCAGTGTACTCTTTCCCAGCAATCCGCTCACCGACCAAACTCCGAATGACCTGAGGCTGCCTAGACTGCCCTTCGGGATTATGGCACCACATACACGACATGGGACAACCTTTTAGAGAACACGGTCGTACGGATGCCAGGCCCATCATGAATGGCAAACTCTTTGATATCAAAGACAATCCCAGTGGTCATGGTTAATCAATCAAACATTCCGCGAATTGTACAAGGATAATCAATTTCTCATCAACCTTTTTTAAGGATGAGCTCTTTGGCACACAAGGCAGCTGAAGCAGCATCCGGGGCATACCCATCGGCTCCAATATCGGCTGCATACTTGTCCGTGACCGGTGCGCCGCCGATGATCACCTTTACCCGCTCGCGTAACCCCGCATCCGTAAGTGAAAGAATAATATCTTTCATACGTGGCATGGTAGTCGTCAGGAGTGCAGAACAGGCAACGAGGTCCGGCCAGTGTTCTTTTACCGCTGCCACATACTTATCGGGGGATACGTCAGCGCCAAGATCGAACACTTCAAATCCGGCTCCTTCCAGCATCATACCCACCAGGTTTTTACCGATGTCATGTAAATCACCCTGCACCGTACCTATAACAACCTTACCGACGGCTTGAACATTAGCGGCGGTCAGATGTGGACGCAACAACGCCAGGCCGCTTTTCATCGCACGGGCAGAGATCAACATCTCAGGGACGTAGAATTCACCACCTTCAAACCTGCGGCCGACTTCCGCCATTGCCGATATTAAGCCATCTTCAAGGATTTGTTCGGGGGGAAGTTTCTCCGAAAGGGCTTTTTGCATAAGCTCTTGCGTAATATTCATTTCACCATCGATCACACTCTGACGCAGGTCTTCAATAATGCGCATTCAATTTCTCCTAGTTGAGATTTAAATACCCTGGCTGGCTTTGGAGCAGTTCGATAAATGCCAGCATATTCTGAAGTGAGACGTCACCTTCCACATCATGTGCGGGGGCAAAGATATAGCCGCCTTCTCGTCCCATCTCCAGCAGTTGATGAGTTTCCGTGCACACCTCCTCGACGGTTCCGTATGGCAGTGTATTTTGGGTTGACAGCCCTCCATGAAAAATTAATCGGCTGCGATATTTTTTAAAAAGGGCAGGCACATCCATTACCTCAGGCTGGAACGGATTAAAACAGTTCAAGCCAATTGCGATAAGATCATCGAACAATTCATCGACATCTCCACAGGAATGGATGAATACATAACTGCCACTTTCATGCACAGCACGGTACATGCGTTCAAGGGCAGGATAAATAAATTTGCGCCATAACTTCGGCCCCATTTGCAGGCCATGCTGTTGACCCCAATCATCCCCAAAATATACAGCATCGATGTCATATTTCAAGGCTTCTTTCACCTGAGCGATATTGTAATCCGCAATTGTATTTAATAACCCTTGAACGAAACGGGGATGATCGTAGAAATCCATTAGCAGGTTCTGCATACCGCGCAAGGTCCACGCTCGCTCATACAGCGAGAAACCGATCTGGAATAACCGGAAACGGTCACCATATTTAGCGATCCGTTCAGGGATATCGGCGAAAAAGCGTTGGTCGAGTGGATCGGGAAAAGTATAATGCTCCAGTGTTGGCTCTGAGAGGATACAGCTTTCAACATTGCCAATATCCTTATCGATGCTGCGGTCCCAGACCACACCAAAGACATCCTGGAGACGATTGTTTCCCAGATCGGTAAAGAAGCCGATATCATTGCCCAACTTTAAGAGATGATTTTGCAGTGCTTCCTCCAGCCCGATCGGAGCAAAATATTGTTGCAGTTTCGTGCGGGCTTCTTTAGTGAAACCACACGACCAGGGCACATAGGGTGGTTTTTGTCCATCAAGCACTACACGGATGATTTCTCTCTTCGATATCATGATGTTCTGAATTCTCCGTAGTGATAGGCTTTTTCTCTAATGAATAACTCACGAATATCACTGATCTGTTAATAAAATACTCCAGAGATCAAAGGAAAACCGTCGATATGGCAGTTCTCTTCGACCTGAGCAGAGCGATTAGCACCCTGGATCGCGCAGATGATCATTTCGAACATTGAGATACAACGCAGGGCAATTTCCTTTAGCATCTGGCTGGTTTGTCCTAACTCACGATATTTCATGCCAAGCCTCACTCACGAAATGGAATGATAGGGTGTTTGCCGGATGGTATCGACCATCACCCAGAAATTCTCAAGAGGCGTATCCAGCTGTAGATTATGCGTTGGTCCGATGAGTAAACCACCGCCACGCCCGATTGTCTTCAATCGGGTCAAAACCTCCTTTTTCACATCATCAAGTGTACCAAAGGGCATGGTCTGCTGGATATCCATTGAACCCCAGAAACACAGCCGGTCGTTGTAAATTTCCTTTAATTTTTCCGGGTCCATCGCTGTGGGTTGAATTGGATTCAATACATCAATACCAATCTCGATCAATTCAGGAATAATCGGATACACGACACCATCGGTATGGTAGGCTATCTTGATCTGTGGATTGATGGCGCGCAACGAGGCGATCAATTCAGCCATACGCAGTTTGAGATACGCACGCCACATCTTCGGCGACATCAACATGGAATTCTGCCCACCAACGTCATCGCCCAGCCAGATCATATCGACACCTAATCTGACCAAGTGCTGGGTGACAACTTTATGATAATGATAAGGAAAGTCCAACACCAGATTGGCTTTAGCAGGATCGGTAGCCATATCAACTAGTAATTGTTCATAACCACGTAAAGCCCAAGCTGTCTCAAAAATCGTCGTCGGGGTAACACCAACGATCCAATACTCGCTTTTATAGTCACGGATCACACGTTCAGCTTCAGCATATAATGCAGGGCGGTCTGGATCGGGGGCTGAATACGCTTCTAATTCCCGGTCATCCGCTAGCGGATGACCAAATGGTTCGGTATATTTTCCCTTGCCGAAATGCGTCTGATATTCGATCGTCCTCCAGGTAACTCCCCATTCATCCCGATAACTATCCACATCTTGATAACCATTTTGGTAGTAGCCATTGACCCATCCCACTGAGGTCAATAACATATCTTCGTCCAAGACGCGTTCAAGTTCATATGTATTGCCACCCCCATGAGGATTATGTAATCCCTGCCCCTTGAGTTTCAGATCAGTCTCGAGACGGGCAGCAAACTCAGGGGTGAAACTAATCTGCATCGGGCAACGATCGGGTTCTCGATGGTTGAGTGCAGTCAAAACGCGGTCACGGTGCTTCATCAATTGTCTTCCTAAATCTGCCGATGACTCTCATCCACTAGATGGATGAGGAGTGACTCCTGCCATATTGCAGTGCGGTATCAAAAGCCGCGACAATATTCTCCGGCGGAACGAATGCCTGGATGTTATGCACCGCCGCAAATACAAAGCCTCCACCGGGTGCAAGGTCATCTATGCGGCGTTTCACCTCATCGACAACTTCTTGAGGCTTGCCAAATGGTAATACTTGCTGGGTATCAACACCACCACCCCAAAAAACAATATCCCGTCCAAACTCTAGCTTAAGTTCCTTGGTATCCATACCTTTCGCTGAAACCTGGACCGGGTTCAGGATGTCAAATCCGATCTCGATCAAATCTGGGATTAATCCTCGTGTTGCCCCGCAGCTGTGGTAGAACAGCCTGGCGTCCGTCTTTTTCTTGATCGCCTCAATCAGACGCTTGTGCTTCGGTTTAATTACCTTCCGATACAAATCGGGACTGATCAGCCAGCCATTTTGGCCAGCCAGGTCATCCCAACAGGTGAAGACCTGAATATATGGACCGACATAATCCAGGTAATTATTACAGGATTCAATATAGATATCGGTGATGGTCTCCATCAATCGATCTGCAAAAGCTGGCTCAATGAGCAGCGCCATCAGAAAATTCTGCAAACCCATGACCCTGGCTGGCTGTTCAAAGATACCTCCACCGATCACTGCACTACCCACGAGCGCGTAGCCAGTGGTTTCATACAAGGTTTTCGCTTGCAAACCCAATTGGGCGTTGACTTCTGGTGGATCAGGATGGGGCCAGCGATAATTATCCAGTGCAGACATCGTTGCTTCTTTGATCGGGAAGTCGACCCAATCAAAATACAATCCGCCATTTTTAGGCATATGCAATTTCGAACCCCAACGATCAATGAAGGCATAATACTCGCCCTCTTCGAAAATATCCACACCGACCGCAGTCGCAGCCGGTAATTGCACCATGCGGAAATCTACCCCGAAGCGCTCCATTAATCCATCATCAACATAGGGCAGCTGTTGCACGTAATCCAGCATTTTGATCAGCTCAACCGGCATACCAAGATACTGTTTGAGTTCGATGTAAGTCTTCTTTACGATCGAACTGACAATCGTCGCACCCAAATCGATCGGGACGCGATCAGGCTCTTGATGATTGAGGGCTTGCATTACCCTTTCGCGGGAGGTCATCTTGCTCTTCTCCACCTAGATGTATATTGTATAGGCTGTATCATTCGTTTTTTGCGTTATTGATCTTTATGTTATACAATTGGCTCGAATAGAGGCATCATAAAAAGCTTTCCCATACGATTATTTTTATTCATTTTATTGATCTCCTCGCTGGGATGTCAGTCACGGGTAGATACAGTGAACCCTTTAACTACAACCCCTGGCAATCTTGTGACTATCATGAATAAAAGTGAATATGTTGTTCACGAGCAATTGGCGCTCGTCAATGAGGGATCGGGTCAGCCAGAGAAGCAGAATATTTGGATAGCATTAATCCGTGACTTTCCTCCTTACCAGGATGTATCGTCAATGGAGATTTCTCCTAATGATTATGCGCTGGTTGTTGACGAATACGGCAACCATTATGCTGAGTTTGATTTTTCCAGACAACCCGCTGGCACAACCCAAACGGTAAAGATCGATTATCGGGTAGTCGTAAATGAATTAGCATATAATTTGTCAATATGCCAGGGCGAACTTCTGGATGCTTTTCTCCAACCCGAACTGCATATCGAATCGGTTAATCCACAAATTGTGGCGCTTGTTAATGAACTTTCGCAAGGCAAAGATACCGTGTGCCAGCAAGTGCAGGCATTTTATGATTACATCGGAAATGAGCTGATCTACACCTCCAATGGAGAGAATTGGGGGGCGCAAGCGACTCTGGGTTACATGGGTTCTGATTGCACTGAATACACTTCTTTGCTCGTGGCGCTCAGCCGGGCGCAAGGCATACCGGCGCGCTATTTCGAAGGGTTGCTGTACCTGGACGAGGGAACGAGTGCCATCGCCAAAATTGAGCATGCCTGGCCGGATGTATACTTGCCGACTGTCGGATGGGCTGCATTAGACCCTACTTTGGGACGGGTACCAGCCAACCATAAGACTTATTTTGCACACTATACCCCAGATCATATTATCGTCACGATGGGAGTTAACCCGTCTGTGCTGCGGGGTGGTAGCTACTGGACATATCTCTACTGGCCGGGTAATAGTACCGAGATTCGGGTAATTGGTGATTGGAAGATCGAACTTGTCGACGAAGAGGGACATTAGACATAATCTCCATTCATCTTTTTATGCCTGCCCAATAATAAAGAAATAGCCATGTTAGAAGAGTAATTTACAAAGGAAGATGGTGGATTTTGAAAGCAAGGCTTGATCACTCTCCGCGTTTACGCAGATAAGTGTGCATAATCACCGATAGCACGATGATAAAACCATAGATCAACTGGGTCCAAAATCCCGTCAAACCGATGGCGACAGTCGCTGCTTCGATGGCACCAATGATGAAGGCCCCGAGGAACGTTCCCAGAATTGTGCCGGTGCCGCCGAAGACGGACGTTCCACCCAAAAAGACGGAGGCCAGGGTATTCAGCAAATAACCATCACCCAGGCTGGGCCAAAAGTAGGCAACGTAAAAACTGTAGAGCAGGCCGGCAAAGGCCGAGACCAGGCCTACCAGCATAAAGGCTTGGATGCGGGTACGGCCGGTATTGATGCCCATCAATTCAGCACTGTTGATGTTGTCGCCGGTCAAATAGACATGTGCGCCAAATTTATGGCGGTTAAGTATCACCCAACCAACGATCGTGATCACGATCAACCAAACCATCTGCATGGGGAAGTATCTACCAATCTTACCAACAAACATTGGGTAAAAGATTGTTTCTTTTATATAAAGCAAAGGGAAATTTGCCCCTGAAGTGAGCACCAGTACAGCACCACGCCAGAAGAATTGCGTACCGATGGTGACAACGAGTGAAGGAATGCCAAATTTCACGACGATGATCCCATTGATCCAGCCAATAATCGATCCAGCTATCAGGGCGGCGATAATTGCTAAGAACACTCGTATGGTGATATTGCCAATAAAGGCTGTGCTATTGTATACAAAAGAAAACGCCACCATACCCATGGCCATGATCGATGGAAACGAGAGATCCATCTCCTTTGCGATCACTACAATCGTCAGTGGAATGGCCATAATGGCAAAGAAGGGGATGGAGGACATGAAGGCAGAGTATATCTGTGGGGCTAAAAAGGTGTTGGGGGCTAAAACGATAAATATTATCCACAAGGATATAAAGACACCCAGAATTCCAAGTTGGGGGCTGTACATGCGGGTAAATCTTCGGAGAGTGAAAGGCACTTTATAGTGTTGGCTAACTTCGGGTGCAGTTCCGTTGGTTTGAGAATTCATTGTATCCATCCATGTTCATTTGCTATTCGAAGCTACCGGTTTCTGCAACACGGACCATCTTTTCCATTAACTCGGTTACGCCGATCGATTTGGTTAAAAATTCACCAGCAACTCTCCCACGGTCGATCACCACCACCCGGTCGGCAACATTGTAGACATGAAAGATATTGTGATCGATAAAAATAGCTGATTTGCCTGCTTGCTTGATGCCTTTCACGAAGTTGACCAGTTTGGCTGACTCTTTGAGCGATAGACCCATGGTAGGCTCATCTAGAACGATTATTTCCGCTTCGAAAAAAAGGGCGCGTACGATGGCGACACCTTGTTTCTCACCACCAGAATATTTACCGACTCGAGAATCCGGACTGACAGCATGGGAGGTAAAACCCATGGATTCGGTCATTAAACGGTGGGTTTCATCTCTCATCCGCTGAATATCAAGGAAACCCAAGGAATTACAAAGTTCGCGTCCCAGAAAAATATTGCGCCATAGGGTTTGCAATTCAGCCAGGGCGCGTTCCTGGTATACAGTTTCAACACCTAATTCTCTGGCTTTGGGAACCGAGAGGTGGTCCACTTTCTGGCCATTGAAATAAATCTCACCAATGGTGGGCTGATAATAACCGGTAATGATCTTGATCAACGTGGATTTTCCAGCGCCGTTATCACCCAGCAACCCTACAATCTCATTCCGACCCAGCTGAAAGTTGATATTCTCCAGCGCCTTGACTTCTCCAAAGGATTTGGACACGTTTCTAAGCTCGAGGCGGTATTCCTCCATAAAATTATCTCCGTTCCGATGTTGGATAATCCGTCTGTATAGAAATCATGTATTTTTTGAGGAAGCAAGGGCTAAATAGCATGCAGTTCATCTGGAGCTACTTAGCCCTTGCATGTTTTTCGATTGCTGATCTGTCAAAGATAGAAAAGCATCAGCAGGTAGAGATCGATTCCGCTTTAGCGAATTTGCTCCGCTACTAATGGAGCAATGGCATCGATATTGTCACTGCTGATAAAGCCCGCGCCCGTATCGATCTGCAGACCGGAGAAACCGTAGTTATGGGTGAGACAAATCTGCAAAACACCAAAGTAGCCTTGCAGATACTGCTGCTGGTCAATCACCAACTGCAGCCAACCACCTTGGATCGCTGTAACGGCATTACCCGACGCATCGAAGCCAGCGGCATAGACTTCTCCCGGCTTCTTGCCAGCAGCTTCCAGGAAGGTCTGCACGGTACCCGTCAGGTTGCCATGATCGGTCACCATGAGTTTAATATCCGGATTGGCAGACATGATGCCGGTAAAGACCGGCACTCCAGCAGCTGCACTTGCATTGGTGGCGTCGTCGATCTCCTGGTAGATCACTGTCAGGCCAGCGTCTTCAAGAGCATCCTTTACGCCTTTGGTGCGCTCACCGCGGCCCGCTTGTGATAACAAACCCCACAGGAAGGCCTTATCGCCTGCTTTTACGCCTGACCGTGTCACGGCTTCCTTACCGAGGGCGTACCCTGCGTCATAGAGAATGGCACCGACGTAGCCGAAACCATTGGGAGCGTATTTGGCTTGCGCCAGCGGCAGCTGTGTGTTCATGCTGGTCACGATAATGCCCTGTGCCTCAGCATCATCAATGAGGGGATCAAAAGCACTATCACCTGGATGGCCCATGATGGCAATACCATCGGGCTTGGTGGCTGCGGCTTGCGGTGAACTGGGTGATCATCTTTGCAGGATCCCAGTCGGACCATACGTATTCCACATCTGCGCCCGTATCTGCAGCTGCGGCAAGAGCACCGTTATAGACCACGGTCTCAAAACCACCACCTGCTGCTCCACCTGGGAAGAAGACAATTTTTGTGCCAGAGCACCAATTGGTCCCAGCAGCAGGAGCACCGCCTTCAGTAGTGGCTGGGGCAGCCGGAGCCTCGGTCACCGGGGCGACCGGAGCCTCAGTAACTGGGGAAACCGGAGCCTGGGATGTTGCAGCTGGACCACACGCCGTCAGCGCAAGGGCCAGCAGGGCAATAAGAGTAATACTTTTTGACACGAACTTGAACATTTCATCCTCCTTAATATTTCTGAAATTAAATTGAATGGTGTTTTTTACTTTAGATTGCTTGAAAAATTGTATCTTTGTAGCAGAAAACCTCCTTTCATCTAAAAAAACGGATGTTCATTTGGATCTTAAATTATCAAAAGCCATTCCACTCAAGAAGAGGCTGTTTCAGGATTGCAAAGAACTGGCTCGAACGATTAATTCTGGCTTAACCAATGTTACAGTTGCCTCATCGGGTGTCCTCGATTGCCGATTTGCCTCGATCATCCTGTGCAAGGTTTGCACAGCGATACGTCCTACATCAATAAGTCGTTGATAAACCGTGGTCAGGGGAGGCCAAAAACATGCTGATTCTGGGATATTATCAAACCCAACAATTGCCAGGTCTTGGGGGATATGCCGGCCTAACCGATGGGCAGTACTTAGGGCACCTAAAGCGATTTGATCACTGCTGGCAAATACTGCATCGATGTTTGGCTCTTGATTCAATAGCATGCGCAATCCATGCTCCCCGGCAGCAGCCGACCATTCCCCCTCAACTACCAGAGAAGAGGGTGTCGCCAGATTGGCCTGCTGCATCACAGCTTCCCAGCCAGCATATCGCTCACGGGCTTCCCACCAGGTTAATGGTCCAGTAATTATTCCTATCTTTCGCCGGCCTTGATCGATTAAATGTTGTGTAGCCTGTTTAGCTCCAGATAAGTTATCCACCGCAACTATCGACAACCCGGGTCGTGGTTCCATGCTGAGAAAGACAATAGGTGGAAGCTGTTCCAAGTGACTGGATTCCAGCCAGGCTCGGTTATCTCCCACCTCAGGCACAGCCCAGATAATTCCATCCACTCGATGCGTGATCAATGTATCCAATACTTGTTCGCTGTCGCCATCGTCTGGCCGATCCATAAGGTTAAGAAATAAGGAGTAGTCCAATTGGTGAGCCTGCTGTTCAATGCCAACGACCGTGCGCGATGGGCCAAAATAGTCAATACCCCAGGCGACGACACCCAAGGTATTGGTGCGCTGGTGGATTAAACTACGTGCGATAACATTGGGCCGATAGCCAAGTTGTTCAATGGCTACCTGGACTCGCTTTCGCGTCTCCTTACTGATTTCCCCCTGATTATTGACGACCCGCGAGACAGTCTTCGTCGACACACCAGCTAATTTTGCTACATCCTTCAATGTAGTGTGGAAGGCAGCCATTGGCCTTACGAAGCGATTTTTCTGTCTTGGAAATTATACCCATCTTGGAAAGATACTTTCCTTTTTCGACAGAGGCCAAGAAATAATTTCAACGAAATGTCATCGCTGGCGTTATCGTTGACGACAACGTTGTCATTAATATTATACTCATTTTTAAGCTGTTGTCAATAGGTTTCTGAAATTCAAATGCCTTTCCCCCTATGGACAGGACCGCAGGCTACCTTCCCTTATTGATTAGAAAAATTATCTTCTTAAAATTTATCCTACAATAGTGCAGTTGTGGTGCAGTTGGGGAATCAACTAGTGGATTCAGAAGACATGTTGAATGAAATTATCCCCATATATGGGATATACCGGCCATGAATGTCTAAATGGTATGCTCCGTGCGCTTGGCGCTAAAAATATCTACCCATATACGGAGATTGTCGACTATTTTACGAGTGTTGGCTATATATGAGTGGTGCTAAATCAAGCTAACATACTAATAAGACACATAGGGCATTTCAACACCATATGTACGACATGGACATTGGTGGCCACGGCTCTTAATCGTTAGGTTAGGCGTTCGATCCGCCTCGGGGTCACCAGAATATTAGGCAGAAAGAAGCTTGATCCATCGAATGTCAAGCTTCTATCGTTTAAATAGGAATGTTGATGGTTTTTGCTGGTACTGAAGCTGGATAACGATCGGGGCAAAATAGAGATGCCGACCCTAATGCTCGGCCGGTTGTATGGTTCGTTGGATGATCCCTAACGAAGGGCGAGAATTGGAGTGAAATGAGAAAGGGTATAATTCTGTCAAATCATCGAACTTCAAGATAGAGGTAACCATGGAAAATTCAAGAATCGATTCGCTTATCATGACCCGCGCACAACTCCAGGCCGAGTTATACCGATGCGAGTATTGTGAGGAGAAGCCTTGCAAAGAAGCCTGCCCAGCCCACTGTTCACCGGCTGATTTCATTATGGCTGCACGCATCGGGAATCCATCGGACATCCGGCGTTCTGCGGCTGAGATCATGCACGCCAATCCACTAGGCGGAGTCTGTGGGATGGTCTGTCCTGACACTTTGTGCATGGCGGCCTGCACGCGCAAGAAATTCGACGGTGCAATCAACATCCCACTCGTTCAAGCAACGATTATTGAATTGTCCAAACGCCTGGGAGGCATTCCGGAATTCTCCAAGCCAAAGCTGAATGGGAAGAAAGTAGCCGTTCTTGGCGGCGGGCCAGCGGGATTGGGTGCGGCTGCTGTCCTGGCGCAGATGGGCTACACGGTGGATATATTCGAGGGACGCAACCGACTTGGTGGGATGATGAACCTGATCCCTGAACACCGCCTGGACAAGCAAGTGGTCGAGACGGATATTCAATTCCTCCTGTCAGTAGGAAACATCACTGTAAAAACTGGCACAAAGGTTGAGGATCCCAAAGAATTACTGAAGATTGGGTATGATGCCGTGTGTGTCACCGTCGGCCTTTGGAAGCCAATTGAACTGGGTATCCAGAACGAAGACCTGGCCATCAAGATGATTGACCAATTGTCCAAGCCGTACGCCCATAAATTTGACGGGCGGGTAGCAATCATCGGCGGGGGTGCGACTGCCATCGACTGTGCCATCACTGCCAAACAGTACGGTGCAAAGCATGTCGAACTCTTCATGTTGGAAAAACTCTCCGAGATGCCGCTGACTGCGAAAGAACGCAAGGAATTGTTGGATTTCGATATCGAGGTGAACGGACGCATCCGGGTCAGTAAAATCATCAAGAATGGCAAGAAAGTCTCCGGCTTTGAAACCATCAAGGTTGAACTTCCTGAAGGGAAACCCTTCAGCCCGGCGAACATGCGGGACATCCCTGGTACAGAGGGGAGGCGTACAGGCTTTAATGCAGTCGTAATAGCTATTGGGATGCGGGCGACGCTCCCTATCCAGCCGGGTGAAGGTCTGTTTTATGCGGGTGACATGCTGACGGGACCGAAGACGGTTGTCCAGGCCGTAGCATCTGGCAAGAACACGGCACTGGAGATCGATGCCTACCTCAAGGGCAAGAAGAAACCGGTGATCGAAAAAGCAATCAAGTCCTACTATGTCCTACCCGGCTACCAACCGGTGCCGGTCTCATTGGCGACAGAGTTCTTCGGTCGGCCGATTATCTCCCCGTACCTTATCTCTGCTTCACCCTCCACGGATGGATTGGAACAGATGACCAGGGCTTATGAAGCCGGTTGGGCAGGTGGCGTGATGAAAACTGCCTTTGATAACGTCCCGATCCATATCCCTGGTGAGTATATGTTCACCTATAACCCGTATACATATGCCAATGCAGATAACGTCTCCGGTCACTCACTTGATCGGGTCTGCCGGGAAGTTGAACAACTGGTCAAGAAGTGGCCAGAACGGTTGACGATGGCTTCGACCGGTGGTCCGTCACAGGTAATGACGAAGCCGATCGCAGCTGGATGGCAATCCAACACGAAAAAGCTGGAAGCGGCTGGGGCGATGGGCATTGAGTACTCATTATCATGTCCGCAGGGAGGTGACGGGACTGAGGGTGCTATCGTCTCGCAAAATGCAGCTCTCACTGCCAAGATTATTGACTGGATCATGCAGGTCGGTGACCCCAGACATACCGAAGCTGTTCAAACTGACCGCGGCAGTTACTTCCATCGTGCCCATTCTGCGGGCGATCCGCAAAGTGCTCAACCAGTACCCAAACAAAAAGGCGGGCATCACCCTGGCGAATTCTTTCCCCACCCTGGCATTCCGACCGGCCATAGGGCGTACCTGGGAAGAGGGGGTTATCGTGGGGATGAGCGGTGAAGGCGTCACCCCGATCTCATACCTGACCCTTGCGCAGGCAGTTCCGGAAGGGATTGAAATTTCAGGCAATGGCGGCCCGATGAATTACAAGGCTGCCATGGATTTCCTTGCCCTGGGAGTCAAAACCGTCCAGTTCTGCACAATCGTAATGAAGCAGGGCTATGGAATCATCCATGACCTCGAATCGGGCACATCTTTCCTGATGCAGGAGCGGGGTATCCAATCGATGAAAGAATTGATTGGCATTGCCGAACCGAACCCCATCACCGACTTTATGGCGCTGACACCGATCAAGAAAATCTCCGACGCCAACCAGGATTATTGCGTCTCGTGCGGTAACTGCGCACGCTGCCCATACCTGGCGATCACACTGGACGAGAAGGGTTTCCCGCACACAGACCCCAGCCCTGTGCATCGGCTGCTCGATCTGTGCCAAGAAGTGTTTTGTGGGCGCGATCACCATGCGGACGCGCAGCGCTGAAGAGCTTGCTATGCTAAGAGAGCATTAGGCACGAAAGGATAGATATGGCTACTCGCTTCGAAAACGGAATTGTTGTAACGCTTGGAGAAAAGAACCGTGTCCTGTGGAATTCAACCGTCGTTACTGACGGGGAACGAATCGCTGCGGTGGGTGATTCTGTTAAGATGAAGCAGCGCTTCCCGGACGCCGAAGCAGTCGACTGCTCCGGGAAAATCATTCTACCCGGCTTCATCTGCACCCACCACCACTTTTACTCCACCATGGCGCGCGGGATGAGCATCCCCGGTGAACCTGCCTCGAACTTTGTTGAGATCCTTGAACGATTGTGGTGGAAGGTGGATATGGCACTGGACGAAGAGGACATTACCCTTTCAGCACAGCTGCCCTTGATTGACTGCATCCGCAACGGCACAACCACAGTCATTGACCACCATGCCTCCCCAGCCATGCGGGATGGATCGCTCGATTTGATTGAGAAAGCTGTCCGACAGGCGGGGATTCGCGCATCGCTTTGCTATGAAGTTTCAGACCGAAACGTTGCTGGTGGTGGGATCGCGGAAAACAAACGCTTTATCAAGAAGGTTGGCAAGGGTGATGGTCAGATAGCTGCCATGATGGGAATGCACGCCTCCTTTACCTTATCTGATGCGACCATAGAGCAATGCGTAGACATCGCTCAGGAGGCGGGTGTTGGTTGTCACATCCACGTTGCCGAGGATGCCGCCGACCGTGAAGACGCCCTCGCCAAATATAAACTATCGACTGTGAAGCGGCTGGAGAAGTTAGGCGTAACAGGCGAAAAGTCAATTTTCGTCCACTGCGTCCACATCGACGAGGCTGAGATGGACATACTCGCCGCGACCAGGACGAGTGTGGTACACAACCCCGAATCGAATATGAATAACGCGGTCGGCGTCACGCCGCTGCTGAAGTTACTCGAGAAAGGTGTGCTGGTTGGACTGGGCACCGACGGGATGGGTTCAGATATGTTAGCCCAGATGCGCTGCGCCTATTTGCTGCACAGACTGGCTAACCATGACCCGCGGGTAGCTTTCCTCGAGGCACCCCAGCTCCTATTGCAGAACAATGCTGAGATTGCCGAGCGACAGTTCGGTTTACCGCTGGGTGAGATTGCCGAGGGCAGGCCGGCTGACCTCGCCATCATTGACTATCAGCCTCCTACACCGCTCAGCGAAGCGAATTTCCTGGGGCATCTCATTTTCGGTCTGGTGGATGCGACTGTCGATACGACAGTCTGTAAAGGTAAAGTCCTGATGAAGGGAAAGCAGATCCTGAGTATGGACGAGGCGAGAATTGCCGCTCGTTCCCGCGAATTAACCCCAAAAATGTGGAAGCGACTTCAGGAGCTTTAGTAGGCTTATTTCCCACTTGAATCTAGACCCTTGGGATATGAATGGAAGCATGGACATGGAACGTGTTGCCCTTTACTTACAAGATGCGCATGATCTCCGCGATGGGCTCAATTACGTCAAGGTATGCAGAGGATAAAGGCTTTGACGCTGTCTGGCAGGCGGAAAGCCGATTGGTGAGAGATGCTATTGTGCCGATGGCAGCCTATGCGGCAGTGACCGAACACATCAAGATCGGCTCGGGGGTTATCAACAACTGGTCGCGCAACATCGGCCTTCTGGCAGCCACCTTCCTCACGTTGGATGACCTGGCTCCAAACCGCATCATCTGTGGGATTGGCGCCTGGTGGGATCCACTGGCGAAAAACGTGGGCATTGATCGCAAGAAGCCATTAACCGCCATGAAAGAGACGGTACAGGTTCTCCGCAGACTCTTGAATATGGAGCGGGTGACGTTCGATGGAGAGTTTATACACGTCAACGGCATCGAGCTGGATGTGGTGCATGGGCGGCGTGAGCCTCGCCACGTACCCATTATGATCGGTGCAACTGGTGATCAGATGATGGAATTGGCAGGTGAAATTGCCGATGGGGTGGTCTTGAACTACTGTGCACCGCCTGAACATAATGACCATACCCTGGAATTGCTTGAGAAAGGTGCTAAGAAGAGTGGCCGGAGCCTGGAAGATATCGATCGTCCACAGTTGATTGTCTGCTCGGTGGATAATGATCATGACGTGGCTTATGATTCCACCCGTGGGCTGCTCTGCCAATACCTGGCGCAACAACCACACATCGCTAAAGCCTCCGGTGTTAGTGAAGACATTGTCAGGCAGATTCAATCCATTTTAGGCTGGCCTGCCACCGAAGAGCAGATTGACAGGGCTAAATATTTGGTTCCCGATGAATTGATAGATCGCATCACTGCCTCTGGCACACCTGAAGAAGCACGCGTGTGTGTCAATGAGTACCGCAAGCATGGCTGCACTTGTCCGATCCTGTATCCCGTATGCGGGGATATAAATCTATTGGTCGACACGTTTGCACCATAATCCACATTCCTGTGCGAACGCAACTGATATAATTTGCAGGCGCCATGCCCTCACCAGGATCATTATTCCTTATACCTTATGAATAGCCTATGTGAAGAGTACGCCCTTTGCCATACTGTTGAGGAAGCCTTACAATTCCTTACTGGAGCTCATGGCAGTGCGCGGATCGTGAGCGGTGGGTCAGATTTGCTGTTGGAGATACAACAAGGCAGTCATCCTCCCGTCCGGTTGCTGGTTGATGTGACAGAAATTGAGGAAATGTGTGCCTTGGAGATCCGCGATAGATCCTTGTTCATTGGAGCATCTGTCACCCTTGCCCGGTTAGCAAATTCCCCTCTGATAAAACAACATGCACAAGCACTTGCAGAGGCTGCCTCGTTGATGGCCAACCCACAGGTGTGCAACGTGGCAACCATAGGAGGCAACGTCGCCCATGCTTTGCCAGCTGCAGACGGTACCATTTCACTTCTAGCCCTTGACGCCCAGGCTGAAGTTGCATGGTTGGATGGCAGGCGAAGGGTTCCACTCCACACGTTATTCAAAGGACCTGGAGCATCCACTCTGGATCCCAATTGTGACCTGCTGGTGGGGTTTTATCTCCCTTTGCATGAAAAAGGGCAGGCATCTGCGTTTTCGCGTCGCATTAATCCTCAGGGTATCCCCCTGGCTATCCTGAATGTGGCTGTATGGCTGGATCGGAAGGAGGGTAAGATTGTCAATATCAGGATGGCGGTCGGTCCTTCAGGTCCAATCCCGTTGAGGATGATTGCCGCCGAAAAGGTTTTTATCGGTCAGGCTCCATCTACACAGGTTCAGGCGCATGCCCTGGATGAATTACTGAAAGAAGCGCATTTCCGCACCAGCCCCCATCGTGCGTCTGCAGACTATCGCCGTAATCTCGCCGGAATCCTGCTGCAAGAAGCATTTACCAGGGCGTGGCAGAGAGCTGAATGAGATTTTATAGCAATGCATCATAAAAGAAAGCTCTCATTGATCGTAAACGGGAATCCATTCACTCTCCCTCTCATCCCCGGAGAGACACTGGCCATGCTATTACGTGAGCGTCTGGGTTTGACAGGGACGAAAATCAGCTGCAACGAAGCTGAGTGTGGTGCATGCACGGTGTTAGTGAATGGTGAACCTACCATGTCTTGCTCCTACCCTGCCGCGCGTGCCGAAGGCAAAGAGATCACGACCATTGAAGGGCTTGCTCCGCTTCCATCCGTAAAAAACGGCAGCCAGGGTTTACACCCCCTGCAAGAGGCCTTTATTACGCATGGTGCAGTGCAATGCGGTTTCTGTACACCCGGGCAGATCATGACCGCTTACGCATTGCTGAAACACAATCCGAATCCGACTCGGGGTGAAATCCGTGAATCGCTGAAAGGCGCCCTTTGCCGCTGTGGATGTTATCCGGCTATCGAACGTGCTATTCTTGCGGCGTCTGGGTCAATCCTTCAAGGTACACCCATTTCCTCACCCGCCCTGCCACTCTCCAATCCGCCTTCTCTGGAGAATCGCCGGGAGGTTGGAAGAATGCAGATCCGGCCGGATGCACACCAAAAGGTCATCGGGAAAGCAATATACACAGATGATCTAATATTTAATAATATGCTTTATGCGCGGGTCAAGCGGGCACAGGTCCCACATGCCATCCTTCGTCACCTGGATGTCAGTCGGGCTCGAGCGCTGCCTGGAGTGCATGCGGTATTGACCGCCGAAAATCTTCCTGGTGAACGGAAGCATGGTCTGGTCAGTGTGGATTGGCCTATCCTGGTAGGGATTGGGGAGCGCATCCGCTATGTTGGAGATGCGCTTGCCATCGTAGCGGCGGATACGCGAGAAATTGCGACTAAAGCGTTGGATCTTATCACGATCGATTTCGAACCCTTAAAATTGGTTAAAGGTCCTATAGAAGCACGTCATTCAGAAGCACCCATCTTGCATGACCGGGGCAACTTGCTCAAGCACATTCGGGTCCGCAAAGGGGATGTCCAACAGGGTTTCGATGAGGCAGATTTGGTCCTGGAGCACACTTTTTACACCCCGAGTGCTGAGCATCTGTTCATGGAGCCGGAATGCAGTATTGCGCGTCCGACCCCGGATGGGCAGATGGAAATCTACGTCGGTTCGCAAATCCCGTACTCCGACCGGGAGCAAGTGGCGCGGGCGCTTGGTTGGCCAGATGAGCGCGTACGTATTGTTGGTCAATTTGTGGGGGGAGCCTTCGGCGGTAAAGAGGATATTGCCGGGCAAATTCATGCTGCTCTCCTGGCTCAAGCTACAGGTCGACCGGTTAAGCTACTTTTCGACCGCCATGAGAGCATCCTGGTTCATCCCAAACGGCATTCCACCCAAATCCGGGTCAAAGTCGGTGCCAAAAAGGATGGCAGGTTGACTGCCGTTCAGACGGAATTGTATGGTGATACTGGTGCTTATGCCTCGCTGGGTGAAAAGGTGATGGAGCGTGCAACGACCCATTCCACCGGTCCTTATGAAATACCAAATGTGAGCTCAGATTGTTATGCCATGTACACCAATAACCCGCCTGCGGGCGCTTTTCGTGGTTTTGGTGTCACTCAGTCCATCTTTGCGATTGAATGCATGATGGATATCCTCGCGAAAGAGCTGGAAATGAATTCACTAGAGCTCCGCCGAAAGAATGCACTGCGCGAAGGTGGTGTAACGAGTACTGGGCAAGTGCTGCGCGAGAGTGTGGGACTGTTGGATTGTATTGATATAGTTGAAGCTGAGATGAAAAAACGCGGCGGGGATCATCCGTTTGCTTCACGCGCTGAAGGTTTTATACGCAAAGCCTGGGGATTTGCAATTGCCTATAAGAATACCGGTTTCGGGGGCGGGACAAAGGATGCTGCCAGTGCCGAGGTTGAATTATTGGCTGATGGCACTTTGGAAGCGAGGACGTCTTCTGCTGAAGTGGGGCAAGGGTTATCGACCGTGCTTCAGGTGATCGCCGCGGAGGAGTTCGATGTTCCCCCCTCACAGGTCAGCGTGCTCCTGATGGATACCGATTTGACGCCAGATGGTGGGGCGACGACTGCCTCCCGCCAGACGTATGTTAGTGGGAATGCCGTGCGCCTGGCAGCTGTTACATTACGTCAGGCAATCATTGGTGTGTTGGCTGAGAAATTTGACCTCCAACCAGATAAAATTCGTTTCTCGGGAGGGAATGTACTGGTGGGTAATCATCGTAGTTCATTGGCGAGCGTTGTGGACATAATGAAAGCAGAAGGTCATGAAGCCAGGGTGAGATATGAGTATCAGGCACCCCCAACCAGGCCGCTAGGCGAAGCAGGCGATATGCATATCACCTATTCGTTCGCTGCACAGGCTGCCGAAGTATCGGTGGACACCCGCACTGGCGAAGTATTGGTGCTACAAGTTATCACTGCTAATGATGTTGGTAGGTGCCTGAATCCACTTGGTTTGCAGGGTCAGGCTGAAGGGGGAGTGATGATGGGGATTGGGGGGGCACTGACGGAAAAATTTATCGTCGAGGATGGCTTGATCTTCACCGATAAGATGGCCCGATATCGCATTCCATCCATTATTCACACCCCAGAAATTGTTAGCTTTGTTGTTGAGCATCCAACACGTGATGGTCCATATGGTGCAAAGGGGGTCGGGGAGATTGCAGGTATCCCCACTGCGCCGGCTATTATGAATGCCATCTACAACGCCGTCGGTGTTCGCGTAGATCGCCTGCCGGTTGATCAAGAATTTATCTGGAGATCCCTTGATAATAAGGTGGATGATTAGGGAATTTCTTGAACTATACAATTATTGGAATTTGCTTCCTTATAGTTTGGAGGGCATATGAACATTCGCAATGATTTCGGGTTAACCTTTGACGATGTTCTTCTGGTTCCACACCGCTCCTCTATCCAAAGTCGAAAAGATGTTTCCACTGCCACGTGGCTCGTGCCCGGGATTCACCTATCAATCCCCATAATTTCTTCAAATATGGATACGGTGACCGAGACACGTATGGCAATCGCCATGGCACAGCTGGGTGGGATAGGCATCCTGCATCGCTTTATGACGATCGATCAACAAGCCGACTGTGTATTGCGCGTAAAACGCTCCGAAAGCCTTATTGTAGAGTCACCATTCACTATCTCTCCTGATGCAAGTATTGAGCATGCTCGCCAACGTATGGCAGAGGTTGAGGTCGGTGGACTGGTGGTTGTCGATGAAGATAACCATTTGCTGGGTATTATCACCCATCGCGATGTTCTACTAGCGCCGAATGTGGATAGACCGATAAGTCAGGTGATGACCCCTCGTGAAAAGCTGGTGGTTGCTTCTCAGGATGAAACTCTGGAAGAGGCGCGGCGTAAGTTGTATGAACATCGCATCGAAAAGCTGCCTCTTGTGGATGCGGATGGCCGATTGGCGGGGTTGATCACAGCTCAGGACATAGTTAAAATCCAGCAACATCCTAATGCTACAAAAGACAACCGAGGCCGCCTGCGAGTTGGTGCTGCAGTAGGGGCACGTCAGGAAGACTTGGAGCGTGCTGCCAGTTGCCTGGCTGCCGGTGCTGATATTCTGGTAGTGGATATTGCCCATGGACATTCAGACCACGTGATCAATATGGTACACAGTATGAAGCAGCGTTTTTCAAGTGTGCCCATCATCGCTGGCAACGTAGCTACAGAACAAGGGGTGAGAGATTTGGTTCAATCTGGAGCAGATGCGGTTAAAGTGGGGGTGGGATCTGGTTCAATCTGCACAACCCGAGTTGTAACTGGATTTGGGGTGCCACAGCTTAGTGCGATCATCGAGTGTGCTAATGTTGGTCGAGCATTGAATATACCCATCATCGCCGACGGAGGCATCCGCAACTCAGGGGATTTGACCAAATCATTGGCTGCCGGAGCCAGCACCGTCATGATCGGTAGCCTATTAGCCGGCACTGATGAAAGCCCTGGCGCGACGGTCATTCGCCAGGACAGGCGTTATAAAATTGTACGCGGTATGGCTTCTTTGTCAGCCAATATGGACCGCCGGAAGCTTGATAAAAGCGAGCTGGCGATTGAAGAGTGGGGTGAAGTCGTTCCGGAAGGGGTGGAAGCTATCGTACCTTATAAAGGTGCATTAGTGGACGTCCTCTATCAACTTGTGGGTGGTCTACGCTCAGGGTTAAGTTATGCAGGTGCTTGCTCGATTGAAGAACTCTGGCAAGTAGCTGAGTTCGTTCGCATCACACCTTCAGGCATACAGGAATCACATCCGCATAATGTAGAGCTGATTTAACTCTTAATCAATAAAATAATCCTCCTCTAATAGGACCGGAAGTCTTACTGAAAAGCACGCTAGAATAATCACGATATTATTAAATCGGGGATATTCATCAATATTTTCAGTTGTGAAATGTGTGATCTCCTAATGCCACCTCCTCCAAGTCGGTTTTTTAATACACCCTGGAAATAAGCATACTCATAATCCAATCTAACCTCGATCGGATTTAGCCACTATCAAAGCTTTTTCATTTTTTAGATGGATTTCTCGTTATGAACCTTGATTCGATGAACCTTCTTTAGATCATTTAGTAAAAACAAAAAGAATATTATATAAAAATTTGAGTATTGACAAATTTTTGAATTGTATATAAAATTTTTATATGAATAGAACAATTACCCTTATTGGAAGGAAGATCAAAGAGCTTAGATTTCAGCAGGGTTTGACACTTGAAGACGTGGCTGAGAGAAGCAATTGCACGCCGGGCTTTATTTCGCAAGTGGAACGAAATAAGGCGGCACCCTCTATTACCACGTTGTATTCCATTGCCGAAGCTCTCGGGGTCAAGGTCACTGATTTTTTCCCCGATTTGATCAACTCAACCAAGGTCACCTATCACGATCGTCGCGAGAGCTTCCAATTTGAGGGTTCTGCGATTGATTACGCGTTACTCACCACCAAATTCCCCCATGGATCGCTTAACTGCCTACCTGATGACCATCAAACCTGAAAGCCAGGCATTACCGACGGACGAATTTCGAGCGCATCTTGGAGAAGAATTCTGTTATATCCTCGAAGGAATCTTGCATATGTGGATAGGTGAGAGTGAGTACGACCTCTACCCAGGCGATAATATATATTTCAAATCAACCACCAAGCACCGTATTGGAAATAAGGGTACTCAGCCTGTTGTTGCCTTTTATCTATATACACCATCAATCTTTTAGCCGTAACGTAACATTGAACATAATTTTTCGTGACTAATACACTTTTGAGACGCAAATAATTAAGGGTGATCTATTGGCAGAGAGTATCGGTGAGCGGATCAGATCATTGCGCACTGGGCAAGGAATGACCCTGGCTGAACTGGGCGAGAAGGCAAACCTTTCGACCAGCTATTTATCGCAGATTGAAAGGGATAAAACATCACCATCTCTAACCACCTTAGAAACCATTGCCAGATCATTAAATATTGGGCTACGCTCTCTCTTTGAGACCGATGATGAAGCAGCCTTCGTTTTGCGCGGTAGTAACAGAACACATACACCAACTCATCGTGATCCTGTTGTACGTCAACCTTTAATGCCTCAAATTGGAAACCACGAGATTGAGGTTTATCGGATCACATTTCATCCCCGCTCTGCCCCTGAGCAGATTGATCAATTTGCTGGTGAAGAAATTATCTATGTGCTTAATGGTGAGTTAGCCATCTCAATCAATGATGAGCAATTCGTTCTGACCGCTGGTGACAGTATTCACTACGACGCATTGTTAATCCATAGTTGGAAGAATGAAAGCAATGATTTCTGTACTATTATCTGGGGTCGGGCACGATCTTTGTCAGATTACCAAACTTCAATCACAACCAGATTGAGGAATCAAATTCCAGAAGGAAATGGAATTTAGTCGTTTAATCAGCTTTGGTTTGTGGTCAGGTTTCAATGGAAAAATCGTCGTATGTAGAGGCATGGGCGATATCTCCTCGTAAGGCGCAATTAATTCGGTTTATGCGTGCTATTCTTGGGGATCACAACATAAATCACTGATCTTTATTAACCGACATAACCAACCCAATCAAGCCGATTTCCTAATCTGTTCTACCCGCTCAGAAGAAGGAGGCCTAAAAACAAAAAGTCACAATAATTCATAAGAAAATCTATCGATCCAGTTAATCTTGCGATCCCAAAGGATAAGGAGATAGTATGAGACACAGAAGATTTACCCTTCTAGCTGTTTTGATTGTAGTAAGTCTATTTCTTGGAAGCTGCGCTCCAGCTGCTACACAGACTCCTGTTACTGCACCGGAAACTCAAGCTCCTGTCGCACCTACCGCCGTCCAAGTACCCCAGAAACGGGTTCTACGAATTTCGTTCTCGTGGCCGGATCGCATAGATCCTGCTGTGGGCAACGACTTTGCCAGCTCCACCTCGTTAGCAAACCTGTACGACACTTTGATTTTCCCAAATGCAAAGGGAGGAGTTGATCCCTGGTTGGCTACCTCGTGGGATATCTCTACTGACGGTTTGGTTTATACCTTCCATCTCAGGCAAGGGGTCAAATTTCATGATGGCAGCCTGCTCAAGGCCAGCGATGTTGTTTACAGCTATAACCGCATCAAGACCATCGGTGAAGGCTATGGCTACCTTGTAACCACAGGAGTCCAATCAGTGAGTGCGCCTGACGATTCCACAGTCGTAATAACAGTAGAGCAACCAAGTTCATTATTCTTGCCCAGTTTGGTCCGATTGTATGTTGCCAGTGAGGCCATCGTCAAAGCGAATACGAAAGCAGAAGGCCCATATGCTGAAAATGGAGACTATGGTAAAGAATGGCTCCAGACCCACGATGCTGGATCGGGACCATATATGGTCAAAGAATTCCCATTGGAACAATATCTTCTGATGGAGAAATTCAACGACTGGTGGGGCGAGTTCAATCCCAAAGCACCTGATGAAGTCCGATTCATTGGAACTACTGAAGCCGTCACGATTCGAACCTTGATGCAAAACCATGAATTGGAAATCACCGATCAGTGGCAGTCTTTGGAAGCCTACGGTGCACTTTCAAAGATCGAAGGTGTACAAGTTGCTCCTATACCTACACTATCCGCGTTCTATTATATGGTCAATAACAAAAAGCCACCGACGGATGATGTGCACTGCCGTAAAGCAATAGATTATGCCTTTGACTATCCAACCTCCCTCACACTGGAATGGCCGGGTGTCAAGCAGATGATTGCACCAGTACCTGCGACGCTAGCCGGAGTAGATACGAGCATCCCGTACTACACATACGATGTAGATAAGGCAAAAGCAGAATTGGCCCAATGTAAATATGCTAATGAGCTTGATAAATATCCAATAATACTCCAGTGGGTATCCGAGGTGCCTGATGAGGAGAAGTACGCCCTGCTGTTCCAGGCAAATATGGCAGACATTGGTATGAAGGTCGAAGTGCAAAAAGTTCCATGGCTGAGTCTGGTTGAGAATACCAGCAAGCTGGAAACCAGCCCATCCATCGCTACCATTTACGTCTCTTCCGACTTGCCTGAAGCTGGCTTGATGTATAAACAACGCTATCACTCAAGCACATCTGGTACCTGGCAGCAGAATGAATGGTTGCAGGATACTGCTCTCGATGCCAAGATCGATGATGCCCTGGCAACCCTCGATCAAAATGAGAGGTTTGCCAAGTATGCCGAGATCCAAAAAGAGCTTGAGGACCGGGCCGTATCGCTTTGGATCTACGACCAAATCGATAAGCACGCTTATCGGACTTGCGTGGACTTGCCGACAGCCCGAGGAGAGACAAGCCATGTCATGGGTTACGATTTCTTTGCGGCCGATATCGGGGTGGATTGCCCATGACAACCACCTAAGAAAAGTCTGCTAAAGCTTCAAAATCACGTCGATCTTTGAAGCTATCGTCAAAGCACCCCAAACAGGAGCTCCCGAGCATACTTGCCCGGTACGCTTGGGAGCTCCACTCGGATGGACAATTGGTTCACTGAAGAGAGGTTCTGAATTATGTCGATGATGAACTTCCTCGCCCGTCGTATCATTTATTCGGTCTTCGTTCTCTTAGGTTTGTCTATTGTAATTTTTATCATCGCCCGGATCATGCCCGGCGACCCGGCTCGAGTGGCATTAGGGGCGCGCGCACCGCAATGGGTGGTAGATAGATTGCGTGAGCACATGCACCTCAACGATTCACTCGTCGTACAGTATGGCTATTGGTTAAGGGATGCAGTCCAGGGTGACTTTGGCCTTTCACTTGTCACCCAACGGCCTGTCACTACAGACATCATCGAGTTTTTCCCAGCCTCCCTTGAGCTAGTACTATTATCTGGCTTGCTTTCGGCAGTGGGAGGCATCGGTTTAGGTATCGTCTCTGCTCGTTATAAAGACACCTGGATCGATAATGCTGTACGCCTCTTTTCCTACACCGGGATAGTGACTCCCTCCTTTGTCTTTGCCATCTTCTTTATCCTGATCTTTGGATGGATACTCAAATGGTTCCCGATCATCGGACGGGTAAGCGAACAAGTCGCTATGCCACCACTCATCACCGGACTCGTGACCGTTGATGCTCTTCTGGCCGGGCAGTTCCCAACATTTATCGACGCCTTACGGCATCTTATTCTTCCAGCGTTGGCACTAGCGATGGGGTCTATTGCACAAGAAGCCCGTATTACCCGCTCCACGATGGCAGATAATCTAAGTAAGGATTATATTGCCTCGGCTCGTGCCCTCGGGGTTTCGGAAGGAGATATCATGAGGCGATTTCTGCTCAAGCCGTCGCTTATTCCCACGGTTTCCATCCTTGGCCTTGACATCGCATCTACGTTTAGCATCGCCTTTTTAGTAGAGCTCATTTTTAACTGGCCTGGACTGGCACGTTATGGTATGCAAGCGATGTTACACAAGGACCTTAATGCCATCTCCGCAGTAATCCTGGTGCTCGGGGCCGTATTCATTACCGTTAATATCATTGTGGATATTATCGTTGCTCAGTTAGATCCACGCATCCGTCTGAGTACGGCAAGGAGCGAATAGATCGTATGACTGAACAAAAAAGTACCGGGCGAGAATTTACTTCAACATTGACTACACATGAAATTAAAAAGTTAGAGCGCGAGTCTCGGTTGCAGAATCTCGGGCGCTCCTGGTATAAATTCTCACGTAATCCGCTGTCTGTTGTCGGGATCGTTACCGTCATAATAATTGTGCTGCTAGCGATTTTTGCTCCGTATGTGACACCTTACCCCAGGCACGCACAAGCGTTCACTGATTTTGCCCATGCAAAATTACCTCCAAGCTCGCAACATCTTTTCGGAACTGATCAGATTGGCCGTGATATCTTAACCCGCAGCATATTTGGATTACGTTCCTCATTGTTAATGGGTGTGGTGGTTCTGACTCTAGTCGTGCCAGTCGGGGTGTTGTTAGGTCTACTCGCTGGTTACTTTCAAGGGACATGGATTGACACGATCATCATGCGTGTCACTGATATCTTTCTTTCCGTACCTCCCTTGATCCTCGCCTTGGCTATTGCCTCTGTGCTTGAACCCAACTTATGGAATGGCATGATGGCTGTCTCACTGATGTGGTGGCCATGGTATACGCGATTGGTCTATGGTTTAGGAGTCACCTTGCGCAATGAATATTTTGTCATTTCCGCAGAGGTCACCGGAGCCAGTACAGCACACATCTTGTTCCGCGAGATACTTCCCAACACCTTATCTCCGATCTTAACGAAGATGAGCCTCGATGTGGCTTGGGTGATTATCATCGGCTCCATGCTTAGCTTTGTTGGCCTTGGCGTCCAGCCACCCGAACCAAGCCTGGGTACAATGATAGCAGACGGCGCCCGATACCTCCCTGATCAATGGTGGATCGCAGTTTTCCCAGCTCTGGTAATTGTCGTTGTCGTCCTGGGCTTTAATCTATTGGGTGACGGTGTACGGGATATGTTCGCCTCTGAAGAGGTCTAAGATGTCTTCTGAACCCCTCCTGCTTGAGATCAAAGACTTGCACGTTCACTTTGCCGTGTATGGTGGCCGCCTCAAAGTTTTGGACGGTATCAATTTTTATATGCGCAATGGTGAAAAGGTCGGACTCGTAGGCGAGACCGGATGTGGCAAGACGACTACAATGAAAACCATCCTGCGTGTGTTGCCCATGCCACCAGCCCGCATACCACAAGGGGAAATTTATTTCATGAACAGTGACATCCTGAAAATGAGTAACAGTGAGCTGCAACAAGTGCGGGGACGTGGCATTTCGATGATCTTTCAGGATCCGACCGCCGCGCTCAATCCGGTCTTTAACGTTGGCGAACAAATGATGGCAGTCATTAAACATTCCGAGAATCGGGGAAAACGATCATCACGGCAAGAGATTCACCAACAAGCGATCAACTCCTTGCAAGAAGTTGCACTGGCTGACCCCGAGCGGTTACTCAGGAGTTATCCAGTACAGCTTAGTGGTGGTATGCGACAGCGAGTTTGCATTGGTATGGCGCTGTCTACACACCCTAAACTGCTCATCGCAGACGAGCCGGGTACCTCGTTGGATGTGACCATTCAGGACCAGGTCCTGCGCCTATTACGGGCGTTGGTGGTAGAAAAAAACACTTCCATCATCCTCATTACACACACCTTAGGTATTGTCCGTGAGTTGACTGATCGGGTATATGTGATGTACGCGGGCAACATGGTAGAGGTAGCCACTACGAAAAAGTTATTCGCAAATCCACGCCATCCTTACACTCAAGGTCTTATTAGTACCGTCCCAAGATTGACAGGTGGTGGAATTGCCAGCGGGATTCCAGGACGCATTCCCGATTATCTCAACCCGCCACCGGGCTGTCGCTTTCACCCACGTTGTCCATATGTCATGGACATTTGTCACACGGAGAAACCACCGTTGTTTCGACTTGACCAAGATCATGAGGTAGCCTGCTTTCTTTATCATGACCAAGAAAAGGATACAACGATGCCATGACGACGGATATTCTGACTGCCACTGATCTTAAGAAATACTTTGTTATCGGACATACCAGCCGACTGAAAGGGAAACCTATCACTGTTAAAGCGGTTGACACTGTATCCTTTTCTATACACAATGGGGAAACCCTGGGCTTGGTTGGCGAATCCGGCTCTGGAAAAAGTACAATCGCCTATACCATCATCGGCATGTACCGGCCTACATCAGGTAGCTTGAAATTTCGGGGGGAAGAGCTGTTTCAAGCCAATCGAAAACGACCATTGCATCTCAGAAAAGAAATTCAAATTGTCTTTCAGGATCCAGGGTCTTCTTTAAACCCCAGGCGCAATATTAAAGAAATACTCGAGCTTCCCCTTAAAATTCACCAACCGAGCAATAATCGTCTGGATCAGATTATCCACCTGCTCGAGACTGTGGATATGCCACCCGAGTATATGTACAAATATACCCACATGCTCAGTGGTGGTGAAAAGCAGATTGTGGCTGTCGCCAGAGCGCTGGCTACAAATCCATCCCTGATGATCCTTGATGAACCAACTTCAGCCTTAGATGTTTCCGTTCAAGCAAAAATCATTAATTTGTTCCTGCGATTGCAAAATGAATTCAACCTCTCATATCTTTTCATTACCCACGACTTAAGCCTGATGCGGAATGTCGCTTCTCGGGTAGCGATTATGTATCTGGGCAAGATTTGCGAAGTTGCCGAAACCGCTGACTTTTTTCAAAGCCCATTACATCCCTATACCCAAATGTTGCTTTCGTCAATCCCGGTGGTCACAGAAGAAGAGGAAAAGCTGAAGCCGAAAAAGGTCATTTCTACAGGCGAGATACCTAGCCCGGTCAATATCCCCATTGGGTGCAGTTTCAATACACGCTGTCCATTTGTTATGGACATTTGCTATAAAATTGACCCAGTCATGGTTGAGGCAGGCAAGGATCACACGGTTCGTTGCCACCTCTTTAACCAGCCTGAGCTTACAAGCAATACTTGATCGGGTTAATTTCAGCAATTCATAGATCTCATTATAGGAGAATATCATATGATAAGAGTAGCTACTGATATTGGGGGAACATTCACAGACCTCGTTTACGTTACTTCAGAAGGAGAGGTGGGTACAGCTAAAAGTCATACGACACCCGCACAATTTGAAAAAGGTGTGATGGATGTGATCGAAGCCAAACACATCTCACCCAGTGAATTCATTTCCTTCGTGCACGGGACGACGATTGTTATCAACGCCATCACGGAGAGAAAAGGTGCTAAGGTGGCTCTTCTTACGACTGAAGGCTTTCGCGATATTCTAGAAATCGGTCGAGGTACTCGTCCTGACTACTTTGACTTAGCGTACCCCAAGCCGAAACCGTTCGTCCCACGTTATTTACGGAGAGAAGTGCCAGAGCGTATCAACTACAAGGGGGCAGAAAGCAAGCCACTCGACCTATCCGGGTTGCCGGGCATCATCGCTGATTTTCGTGCTGAAGGAGTAGAGGCTATTGCCATTAGCTTTATCAACTCTTATGCCAATCCGATACATGAAGAAGCTACACTTACAAAAGTAAAGCAGCTTTGGCCCGAGATCTCTGTGGTAGCCTCTTACCAGATAACTCGTGAGTGGCGTGAGTACGAGCGGACAAATACGGCTGTGTTGTCCGCTTATGTTCAGCCCATTGCTCATCGCTACTTGGATCGCTTAACCGATTGCCTGTACGGGGCTGGCATGACATGCACGCCGTACATCATGCAATCCAATTGCGGTGTGGATACCATTAAAAGCGCACGTCAGATACCCATTACGATGATCGAATCCGGTCCTGCCAGCGGTGTCTGGGGGGCTGCAGCCTTGGGCCGCTTGATTGGTGAGCTAAATGCCATCGCTATTGATATTGGCGGTACGACAGCTAAGTGTGGACTGATCACTAAAGGGGAGGTTAAGCTCAACACCAATTATATGGTTGAACGAACAGAGACCTCAGCTGGATATCCGGTTATGGTACCCGTCATTGATCTGGTGGAGATCGGCAATGGTGGAGGATCCATTGCCTGGGTGGATGAATTCCAGAGATTACATGTGGGACCCCAAAGTGCCGGGGCTGTGCCGGGTCCGGTCGCTTATGCCCGTGGTGGAGCAGAAGCAACGACCACGGATGCCAACCTGGCACTGGGTTGTATTAATCCGAACTATTTTTGTGGTGGCACAATGATTGCCGACATGAACGGCGTGAACAAGGCGTTGGATAAGCTCGCTGTAACCTTGCATTCCAATCGACAGGAAGTGGCACGCGGCATCGTTCGGATTGCCAACAACAACATGGTTAATACCATCAAGCTGATTTCTGTTAACCGAGGACATGATCCGCGCGACTTTACTTTAATTGCCTTTGGTGGCGGGGGCGGTATGCACGCCTGCGCCTTGGCCAAAGAGTTGGGGATAAAGAAAGTAGTCATCCCCCGCCTATCAGGCGTTTTCTCAGCCTGGGGTATGTTGTTAAGTGATCTCCGCCGTGACTACCTGCAAACTCAGATTGTAGAACTAAACGGCGTAGAAGGAGCCTCCCAGATCAACACGGCATTATCAATGCTGGAGGAGCAGGCCATCCAGGAATTTGCCGCAGAAAACATTGACCGCTCACGCGTGCACTTCATCCGCTATGGCCGTTGCCGCTATCAGAACCAGGAACACTCTGTGGAAATCACCCTACCCAATGGCATTATCACCACCAACCAGATCGAGGCAATCCGTGAGCAATTTGACTCAGAGTACGAGCGTGAATACACCTATCGTTTACCAGCGCCAGCAGAGCTGGTCGGTTATCATCTCATTGCTATCGCCGAAGTGGATAAGCTGAAGCCAGAGAAACACCCAAAGACAGGGAGAAAGCTATTGGATGCCATAAAAGGAGAGCGAGAAGTAGACTTCGTTGAATCCGGCATCCATCAGGCGACAATCTATGATGGAGATGCTCTGGAGCCAGGCATGAGTTTCACTGGTCCCGCGATCATCGAGGAAGCAGACACTACCGTCGTGATTCCACCTGACTTACCATGTTCTATGGACGACTATGATAATTATTGCATCCAATCCGCAAAATAAGGACGGTCGCTATGACAGAACAATATGATCCGATTACGATAGAAATCATCCAAAGCTCACTTCAGGCGGCAGCTGATGAAATGTTCGCAGCCTTGCGTCACACAGCCATGAGCGCCATCATCTATGAAGTGCTCGACATGGGCACAGGCATCACCGACAGGAACGGCGAGTTGGCCGGTTCTGGTGCCGGTATTCCTGGCTTTGTTGGCGTGCTGGACAAAACCGTCAAATGGATACTCGGTAAATTCAACAAACCAGGTGATATCGAGCCAGGTGACATCTTTGCTCACCAATGACCCGTACAGCGGCGGCGTGACACATCTGAATGATGTCGTGTTGGTTATGCCGATCTTTGTGGAGGGTGATATCGTGGCCTGGACTGCCAATATTGCTCATTGGAATGATGTGGGTGGCATGGTACCTGGTAGCATGTCGACTAACGCGACTGAGATCTTTCAAGAGGGAATGATCCTGGCTGGGATCAAGCTATTTTCTCGAGGCCAGCCGATCCAGTCAGTCTTCGACATTCTCACGGCAAATTGCCGTATGCCCGATTTCCTGACCGGCGATCTTTGGGCCGGTGTTGCTTCGATTCGAGTGGGTGAACGACGCGTGCAGGAGATTGCGAATAAGTACGGAAAGGATGTATTTATCCATGCTCTGGAAGAATATTTGGATTATGGTGAACGAGTTAGCCTGAGTGCGTTGAAACGCCTGCCCAAAGGAAAATTTACTCTAACCGAAGAAGAAGACAATGGGCAATTTTTTACTGGTACTGTTGAGATTCGTGACGACGAGTTTATCGTCGACCTGCGTGACAACCCTGATCAAGACAAAGGCCCTTTCAATATGAGTCGAGACGAAGCCGTTGTAGCTTGTCAGATTGCATTCAAGAACATCACCGATCCAGGAAGAGTTGCAAATGGCGGCACCTTCCGCCCTCTGCGCGTCTTAACCCGTCATGGTAGCCTGTTTGATCCGAATTATCCGGCTGCCATGGGCATCTATTATGAGCTATCCATCAGGCTCCATGATTTAATCTTACGGACGATCGCCGAACATATGCCAGATAGCTTGCCGAGCGGTGGATTTGCCTCTATCTGTGGCACATTATTTGGAGGCATCCATCCCGATACTGGCCGGACTTATGCAGTTATTGAGCCCGAATTGGGTGGATGGGGCGGTTCCTCGCGGGCTGATGGCAACCCAGGGCAATTTAGTGGGTTCCACGGCGAAACATACAATTGTCCAGCTGAGGTGGCTGAAGCTCGCTATGGGGTGACAGTCGACTATCTCAGTTTCCATGATGATGAAGGTGGAGAAGGGTTGCATCGGGGTGGCAAAGGAGTGCGCATTGATTATCGTATTAGATCCGACAATGCCTGGTTGACCGTAGCCTACACCCGTTCGAAAATTTTACCCTGGCCTTTGAGAGGTGGTCGTCCTGGATCAGCCAACTATGTTCTGATAGTTCGCGCCAATGGCACTATAGAACGATACGCGGTAGTCAGCGGTTTAACCTTGAACACAGATGAAGTTATCCGCGTTATGACGGGTACAGGTGCAGGCTGGGGTGATCCGTTGAAACGCGATAGGGAACTCGTCAAGGCGGACCTAAAAAACGGTTACATCACTCAAGACCAGGCGGACCGATATTATGGACTGAACAAGCGTGGTGAGAGCACATAATTGTCCTTGATCTGTATCGTAAGGCAGCATGTGATGATTGGTCCCTACCTCCAACAGGAGGTTGATGGCATGGACTTGTACCTATGACGGTTCTAAAATTATCATAACCCAGGCATTCCTGCACATTAACCACAGTATGATCACTTGTTTGTAATCAAGGATTAAAAACATGAATCACCTGATCAAGCTAACTGTCATGTATAATCTGCCACCCGGAGCCGATCACGATGAATTCCTTAAGTGGCGTACAACAGAACACCAAAAAGACAATATGTCCAGGCCAGGTGTCATTAAGAGCGATTTCTATGTCATCAAAAACGCATGGCAAAGAGATGAAGCCCCTTATCGCTACATGACGGAAGTCTATTATCCAGATATGGAAACTTTTGAAAAGAGCTTTCTTGATCCTGATTATCAAGTTGAGTTGGCCAAGTCGCTGGAGCGTATTACCGATCCGTTGTTTCTAATTTCTGAAGAAGTCATATCAGAAGTAGTGCCGCAAGAGTGAGCGGGGATTACTACCCATTCCTTATCACTCCAGTCAGCACTGTGAACTTTTTTACAGCTACTCCCCCTCTAGACAGGGCTGTCAATCACATCTTCTTGCTTCATGCAGTGGAGCAATTCTGGTGTAATCCAGGTAGCACTGCATGGAAAATGTCGCTGTAGTTTTTCGACTGATAGGCTTGTTAGCGTAAAGCAACAATTCTTTCTTCGCGTATGTTGTTAATTCTTTGCCACGTAATCATGCCCTAAAAAGTCATTATGCCTTTTCCCAGTTTGCACCATAATGAAATGATCAGGGCACTAGATCTTGAAAAAGCGCTGCCAGTTTGGGCAAATTACGCATAGCCGAGTATGGGATGTGGCTGATAGTCTTCTTCCAAATGGTGGATCTCATCCGGGGTGAGCTGGACAGACAGGGCTGCAACGGCATCATCCAGGTGCTGAGGCTTGGTTGCGCCAATAATTGGGGCGGTGATGACCGGTTTGGAGAGCATCCAGGCTAATGCCACCTGGGCCATCGGCAGTTCACGGGCTTCAGCCACATCGCTTGACCCGCTGGGCGATCGTTAAGTCTCCATCCGAGTACAGACGTTTGCCGATGGCATCGGTCTGAGCACGCAGTGTTTCATTCTGTTCTTTCGACGGTTTGCGGGTCAGTCTCCCTTTGGCCAGCGGTGACCAGGGGATCACGGCGATCTTCTGATCCTGGCAGAACGGAAGCATTTCCCGTTCCTCTTCCCGGTAGATCAGGTTGTAATGGGGCTGCATGGAAACGAAACGCATCCAACCATGCAGATCCGAAGTGAAAAGGGCTTTGGCAAACTGCCAGGCATACATTGAAGATGCGCCGATGTAGCGGGCTTTGCCGGACCGTACCACGTCATGCAGGGCTTCGAGCGTTTCTTCAATCGGGGTTTCATAATCCCAGCGGTGGATCTGGTATAAATCGACGTAATCAGTCCCCAGGCGTTTGAGACTGGCGTCGATCGAGCTGAGGATATGCTTTCTGGGAGAGTCCTCGGTCGTTGGGCTCCGAGCCCATCTCGAAATAAACTTTGGTGGTAATGACTACCTCATCCCGGGAAGCAAAATCACGCAGAGCCCTGCCAACTACCGTTTCACTCATTCCATTCGAGTAAACATTGGCGCTATCAAAGAAATTGATGCCCAATTCTAGGGCGCGCTGGATAAAAGGTCGGCTATTTTCTTCATCCAGCGCCCACGGCCAGCGCTCTGTTGGCCCCCCGTAGCTCATACAACCCAGGCAAATGCGCGATACTTTCATGCCGGTTGATCCAAATCGAATGTATTCCATGGTTTTCTCCTGTCAGACGATTCTTTGAAAATTGACTAAGCATTCACTTGGCAGTTGTCGTGTTATTTACTGATGACCAACGATGTGATGCGGCACATACGGCTCTTCCAGATATGCGACATCTTCCTGGGTCAGTTTAACGGACAGAGCGCCGACGGCATCTTCCAAATGCGTGATCTTCGTTGCCCCGATGATAGGCGCAGTCACTGGCTCCTTCTGTAACAGCCAGGCAAGCGCGATATGAACGCGCGGAACTCCATACTTTTCCGCCATTTCCGCCAGCCGCTCCACGACCCGTCGATCGGTCTCGGCAGTCGCATCGTATTTGCTTTTCGCGATTTGATCGGTCTCCGAACGAAGCGTGCTTTCTGCCGACCAGTCACGTGTCAATCTTCCCGAGGCGAGTGGGCTGTACGGGATCACCCCGATCTTCTCCTCGCGGCACAGCGGTAGCATCTCCCGCTCCTCTTCGCGGTAGATGAGGTTCAGGTGATCCTGCATCGAGACAAAGCGGGCCCACCCACGCTTCTCGGCGACATGCAGCGCCTTCTGGAACTGCCAGGCGAACATGGCAGATGCGCCGATGTAGCGCGCCTTGCCCGCCCGCACCACATCGTTCAGCGCTTCCATCGTCTCCTCGATTGGAGTTTCGTAATCCCAGCGATGGATCTGGTAGAGGTCCACGTAATCCGTCCCTAGCCGTTTCAGGCTTTTGTCGATCTCACTCAGGATCGCCTTGCGCGATAGCCCGGCGCCATTCGGTCCATCATGCATTCTGCCCCACACTTTCGTGGCGATAACAACCTCATCCCGCTTGGCAAAGTCCTTCAAAGCGCCTCCGAGAATCTCCTCACTCCTTCCAATGGAATAGACATTGGCCGTATCGAAGAAATTGATCCCCAGCTCGAGGGCTTTCTTGATAATCGGCCGGCTGTTTTCCTCGTCGAGCACCCATTTGTGAACCCAACGCGTCTGCGTCCCCAAATCCCATGCAGCCGAGACAGATGCGTGAGACTTTCATCCCTGTTGAACCTAATCGAACGAATTCCATGGTCTTCTCCTTTCAAATGATTGGGCGAAAGATCTCACCTATGAAATTGACTATGTGTTTGTTGCGCGGGGTACAAGTTTGATTGTCGAGGATCGTGCCTCACTGGTCAATATGGAGTTGATCACACTGTCAGAGTAACGGCGGTACTTTGTGCGGTAGGCGCCGTCGATCTGGTCGTTGATGTCGGGGTCAGCGTCCACGAAAGTGACGTCTTTATCGACGCCGCCAGCCTGGATATGGCCTTCGTGGCGCACCTGGGTGCCACGGAACCATGAGCCACTCCGCCCGTTCACGGACCGGACGTAGAGGTCATCGCCGAGGCGGACGACCCAAATCGTCACTGGCTTTCTCAGCGTGCCATCTTGCCTGAGTGAGGCAATCTGCAGTTCTTCTGCTGTTCCAATCTTATTTAGCTCATTGCTCGTCCATGTTGTCATTTGCTAAATTCCTTTCACGCCTTGCCTTGCTCAGCGATTGACCAGTCGCTCTATTTCTTGGGGGTAGCGCGCCCCTTGCACCGTCATAGTAGAAAGGGCGCTCTCGATATCCCGGAGATCGTCTGGCGTAAGTTTGACGGCAAGTGCTCCGATGTTCTCATCCAGGCGCTCGAGCTTCCGCGAACCCGGAATAGGAACAATCCACGGTTTTTGGGCTAGCAGCCAGGCGAGCGCGATCTGAGCCGGTGTCGCTCCCTTTTGTTCTCCGATCCTGGCAAGCAGATCGATCACCACCCGGTTTGCTATCCGCGCCTCTGGTGTAAAGCGTGGCATACGGCTGCGGATATCGACCCTGGCGAACGTCGTGTGTTCGTCGATCTTTCCTGTGAGATAGCCCCTGCCCAAGGGGCTGAATGGCACGAAGCCGATCCCGAGTTCCTCGCATGCAGGCAGCACTTCCTCCTCAATGGTTCTCCACCATAGCGAGTATTCGCTCTGGACTGCCGTAACTGGCTGGACTGCGTGGGCGCAACGGATGGTTTGTGCCCCGGCTTCCGAAAGACCGAAGTGTTTCACCTTACCTTCCTGAATCAGATCCTTTACCGCTCCCGCCACATCTTCGATGGGTACGTCCGGGTCAACCCGGTGTTGATAGAACAAATCGATGGCCTCAACCTTGAGTCGCTTGAGCGAGGCCTCGGCGACCTGCTTGATCTGCTCTGGCCGACTATCCAGGCCAACCGCAGGACTTGGTCCCTTTTGTGGATCGTGTTTGAACCCGAACTTGGTGGCGATCACTACCTGTCCGCGGAAAGGAGAAAGCGCTTCACCAAGCAGTTCTTCGTTCGTGAATGGACCATAGACTTCAGCCGTATCGAAGAAGGTGATGCCACGCTCAACCGCCGCGTGAAGAAAAGAGATCATCTCCTGCTTGTCGGGAATCGGGTCTTCATCATGGCTCATTCTCATGCAACCGAGCCCAAGGGCTGAGACTTCCAGATTGCTATTTCCAAGCTTTCGTTTTTGCATTTTCTAAACTCCTACCTTTTGTAAATCGGATTATTTCTGGGAATTGACTTTTAACCAAACTCTTTAATCTTCATCCCTTTTACTCCTCTATTGGAATTATTTCTTTCTCTTTTTTCAAAACAGCGTTTTCATACACTGCAATTTTATAATCCAACAGATTCAATGTCTTTTGTAATTCTTCCATTTTGGACGAAAGCTGCTCCCGTTGCTCTTTCAAGATTTCTTTTCTGGCTTCAATGGTTTTGTCACCCTGTTGAACCAGTCCGACATACTCAACTAGCACTTCAATTGGAAGCCCCGCATTCCTCATGCACTTAATAAATTCAACCCGCTTCACGTCGATTTCGCCATAATCTCTGATACCGCTTTTATTTCGATTTACCGGTGGGATAAGTCCAATCCGTTCATAGTAGCGCAGCGTATCCAATGAAATACCATATCGTTCACTTACTTCCGCGATCTTCATATCTTCACCTCTCCTTGATAGTTTATCACTTGGAGTTGACTCCAAGTCAAGTGTTTTTTATGAAAATATAAAGCAGAAGTCCTCAGAAGAACGTTCGAGCCGTTCCACGCTTATAAAAATCTGGGAGAGTTTAACCAGATCTATTTCACCTGTGGACTGGGCTGCTAATCACATCTCCGGTTTCATGCAGTGGTGTAATTCAGGTAATCCTGTATGGAAAATATGGACTGTTGGATAATTTCTCCCACATATTGGACATAGAAACATCATAGCACCATATGGATGGGTAATTACTCACTCAACATCATTTTGATCCATGGAATTCAGAATTACGAAATCATCTCATGTCATTGCGAATTGCGATGAGGGTCGTGACCCGCATCCAGGGCTATCGTCACTCCGTAGCCCGAAGAAGCAATCTTCCACTAACATATCCGATGATTTGGCTATTTTCCGTTTATGGTAAGTATTTTGCGCGATTAGTGAGTAATTACATGGATGGTATAGAACATCCGTCCACTCCCTTAATCAGTTGGTTGAAGGTTCAAGTCCTTCGTGGGTCACCTGATATACAGGAAAAATCAATAAAATACCCCCAGAATAGCCATATATGGGGTATTGTTATTTGACGAGATTGTGGTTTACTGCAACCTTACTGCAACCGGAAGGGTCCGACTACCATTGACCGCTCAGCTTCTAGCACTGACTGTCAGCGCTCGTTCGATGTTCTTAGCCCAGTGGTATGCAGATTAACCCTCGAGGTTGTAAGGCCATTCCGTTCTACGCTCCCTGTCGCTGAACCATTCTTCGCGGGCTATTCTCAGCGGGGTCAGCACCTCCTGAGGAGAGCGATTGTGCCAGCGCAGGTAGACGAGATGGTTAGTATCGTTATCCTTTAGCCCGCGCTTCTCGGGTGGGCAGCGCTGCTGCCTGGTAGACCGGGTCACGTCGGCCTTCCAATCGCTGATATCGGCCAGTGCATCTTTCACTATCCAGGGATTTTTAGCCTCTGGCCGGAGTAGTAACCGCCCCCAATATTCATATTCATTAGCAGACTATCCTTGAAACATTAATCGGTCAAGCAGGAATTTAGGTACGATATCAAATCGGAGAAAGTACTTTATTATCGTGTCCTCACCAGTAATTTGCAGTATAGTCTGGACACTCGTTTCTTATACTACTTTAAAGATTTCCCAAGTGCCAAGCTTCTCCGCAAACAGATAAGTTCCACGAGATTCAAATGAGAATCCTGCGCCTACCACTAAATCCTTCACTGTACGTGAGACCAACACCTCCCCCTCTTTGGCTACATCCATAACAGCCATTGCGATCTCCACAGTCGACCCTCGCAGCTCTCCATCTGCAAATAGACACTCTCCAGTGTGGAGCGCCACGCGCATAGGGATTCTGAGCTGGCTCGGAATTTGGCTCAAAGCGACACTGCACTGGATTGCTCGACTGGGACCGTCGAACGCAGCTAGATAGATGTTTTTGCTGCTCTTCACCTGCCGGCCGTTGAATCTCCTCACCTCTCGCTGAATCGCATCTTCCAGCCAGCTAAGTAAGCCACTCGATATACCCTTCTCTTGGAGGATTCCAAGACACAGGACTGTAACCAACGTCCGATCCACCGTTGTAGGGGGTTTGAGGTTGGCAATGAAGCTCTGAATTTCGTTTATAACCGCGTCCGAGTCACCCAACCACCACCAATGATCCTGGCCGGGCAATTCTACATAACGCGCGCCTGGTATGTGTTCAGCCAGATAGCGGCCGGATCCGACGCGAAATACCTGTTCTTCCTTGCGGTGCAAGACCAGCGTTGGCACCCGGATGACCGGTAACACTTTGCGCACATCTATATCCCTCAGCACTTCAAACACGCCCTGAATCTCGCCCGGGCTGGATCCCAGGCGCATCAGCCGGGCAAACCACTCCCAGAGTTCGCTGTCTTCCGCATACGAAGGAGCAAAGTAGATATAGGGAACGGGCTTCCCATAGAAGCTTAGAAGTATCTTCAGCCATTTGTCGTACGACTTTTCTGGCATTGCCCAGGGATAATCCGGTGCGCGTGTTCCTTTTGCCATCGTCCCATACAGGATAAGCCCTGAGACTCGCTCCGGGTAAGTGGCGCAGAACATCAGGCTAGTGGGACCGCCTTCGGAGTAACCGAATAGTACGGCGTGTTTCGAGCCTACTGCATCCATGACAGAACGAACATCATCCATTGTGTGTTCCAGGGTGGGTGGGTATCCTACTCGATCTGAGAGACCTATCCCCCGTTTATCAAATAGTATCAGGCGGGAGAAACCAGCCAGACGGTTAAGTGCCTGTGCAATTCCTGGGCTTTCCCAAATTTGTTCCAGATGGGAGATCCACCCATGAATGACCAATAGATCTACGGGACCCGAACCGAGCACCTGGTAGGCGATATGGACCTCTCCACTTTGGACATAATTTATTTCAGCTGGTTTGGTTGCTTTCTGTATATGCCAATCTTCTTTGCCTTTTTGTATGGCTTCATAAAGCTGTACGGTTTCTGCTTCTGGAGTCACATCAAGCGATTCCTCCAGCAGGCGAGAACACTCCCGGTATTGACGCAATGCTGCTGATTGCTGCCCGGAGCGCGAGTAAAGCTCCATGAGAAGCCGGTGGGCTGGTTCGTGAAGGGGATCTAACCCCAACCAGCGACGAGCGAGGGGGATAGCGGCGGTTGGATTCCCTTCCGAGAGGTGGGTGTGAGCCAGTTGTACCAGAACCCGTGCTAATACTTGCCGTAGCCGCTCCCGCTCGAAGAATTGCCACTCTTCAAACGCTTCACTATCTGACAAGAAGAATCGAGCCATGAAATCGTCCGCATAAAGGGAGACCGCACTCTCCAGCTGGGTTTTGCACTCCTGACTGAGCGTATGAATAGGCGGACTCTCAGGCAGGCATTCTGCCACATGCCCCTCGAAAGCCGTCACATCCAACCAGAAATCAGCGTCGGGGGCAATGACCAAAGTCTCTTCTGAGGCATGTAAGAAACCTTCTCCGATGGCATGTTGGACTCGATACAGGGTACGGCGTAGGTTACTCCGAGCTGTGGTTTGATCACATTCGGGCCAAAGCAAACCTGATAGGAAATCTCGACTCTGTGGATGACGGCTGACGGCTAGATAGGCGACCAGCGCCATTGCTTTACGCAAGCCGAGTTCGACAATTTCCCCGTCTCGATCGATTCGCGGCGTTCCAAACAAGAAGAGTCTAACCGAATCCATATATCTCCTGCGAATGAAATAATCTTTCTAAGGAATCGAAACTCTGAAGGTCCCCTTGGATTCGCAGAAAAGACGCGATATTGGACGCAACCTGAGACGCTCAAAGGATGACCTTTTGCTATTCTAATGATAACTCAAAAGTAAAGGTGGAGGAAGTATGAAGGACATTCAATGTATATTATCCACTACCCAGGTTGTAACAATCCGCCCTCTGCGATTGGAAGATGTTCCCGCAATTGACGCCATGCATGACCGCCTATCAAAGGAAAGCATGTATTCCCGCTACTTCACAGCTCAAAAACCCTCCCTAACTTCAATTCTGGAGCAGGCGCATCTGTCCAGCAGCAGAGGCGCGGGTTTTGTGGCTATTTTGCAAAATCAACCGCAGGAGATTGTAGGGTTGGCTTACTATGTGTGTTCACAAGAGGACATTCGAGTAGCAGAACCTGCCTTGCTCATTGAGGATCGCTTTCAAGGACAAGGTCTGGGAAAGATTATGATGGATTATCTGGTATGTGAGGCGCAAGCCCATGCAGTTGGTTACTTCCAGAGTTATATCTTTCCAGCAAATCAACGCGTCTTACGGATTCTTGAGCATAGCGGGTTACCAATGGAGCGCCATTATCGCGATGGACTATTAGAAGTATCGCAATATCTGGGCTCTATGATATGCATTCAGGACGCAGCACACTTAGAATTGTCTGGCCTTGCTAACGAGCTCAATCCAACCAATCTGGTCGATGTGGGGTAACGGAGAACAATGGAAGGGGCTAATGCCCCAACCTGTCTAAAATATTCTTCACAATCATACAGTCTAGAAATTTTATTTACTCCGATTGATAATCCTTATAGGTGAATAGTGTCTTACTAGCTAAGAATATGGCTGCTAGATTATGTTCTACTGTCGTTTCAGATTTAACCAGTCTGCCCGTTTGGAGTACCGTTACCATTTCATTGTTATCCAGCACGATTAACTCCTCTACAAGAAATTTTGAAATAACCTTTGACATTCCTCATTTGTAGAACTTGCGACGAGATGGCCAAGGATTTCTAGCTCCCAAATAATGCGCTCGATAACTTCCTCACGGTTGTGATGCATGACTAATACGACCTCCTGTCGATTCAACCATCATTTTGAATATAGACATATACTCTTTATACCCCCACATACACACAGTACAAATCCCCAAGGCGAACTCTTAGTCAGTTAGTGAATTTTTCACCATTACAAGCATAAAACTGGCACTTTTAAAGCCAATATAATCACACTGGCGATCGTTTATATTTAGAAAAAACGCCACTCGTGCCACCATTTTGATAACCCCCAGTGTTGGTTACATACACATAAAAACTCCCCATAAAGGTCGCATATTGGGTTCCTGTCAGACCCGAGATGATAAAAAGCATCTCGGTCCAAGAAACAGTTAAAGATTAAGAGCAGTTGACAAGTATTGTATTTAATGCAATAATATAAATACTTCCGATAACGTTACCGGGATTGATACCGGTGCCTGTGAATTCGATATTTTTGATCCATGACGCGTAATAAACGCTCAATTACGATCCGGGATGTGGCGGCCGCCGCTGGTGTGTCGGTCTCTACTGTGTCGCGCGTGCTCAATGATAAAGATGACGTCTCCTCCGAAACGAACGAACGTATCAAGGCCGTAATTGCAGAAATGGGTTACACATCCAGCCTGGCCGCGCGTAGCATGCGCACCTTGAGAAAGAACGTAATCGGATTGATCATGCCGGATGCAGGGGAACCCTTTCCAATTGAGGTGATGAAAGGGGTTAATAGTACCATCGCAACGTCGGATTATGACCTGCTCATATATACCTGCGGCGACGGTCGCAAGCATTTCACTGCCGATCGAGAAAAAAAATTTGTGTCATTGCTCAATAACAGTATCACGGATGGTGTTATTGTGGTCACCCCCGAGGCGACTCACTTCAGCACGAATGCTCCACTTGTTGCGGTTGATCCGCATTATGAGATCAATGAATACCCATCGGTCATCTCGACGAACTGGGAAGGCGCAATGGAGGCGATGAAGTACTTGATCAAACTGGGTCATCGCCGTATTGGCTTCATCAGCGGCCGCTTCGATTTACAGAGCGCTTTTAGCCGACTGCGCGGTTACAAGGACGGACTAACACAGGCAGGCATCCCCATCGATCCAGATTTAATCACGCAGGGTGATTTCACTGCTGATGCTGGCCTGAAATGCGCCAGACAATTACTCAGCCTACCGCATCCTCCTACCGCCATCTTCGCCGCCAATGATGAGATGGCACTGGGAGTCTATCAGGCCGCCCATGATGCTGGTTTATCGATCCCCGGAGATCTTTCCGTTGTTGGATTCGATAACATTCCAGACGCAGCACAATGCGAACCGGGATTGACGACCATTCACCAACCCATCCAGGAAATGGGAAAAATTGCTGTCCAAATGCTGCTTAAACTCATAGAAGGAGAGCCATTGGAAGAAAACATAATCAAGACATCCACGTGCCTGGTGATCCGGGATTCCTGCCAGGCGGTGGATTTAGCCGGGTAGTGAACCGTCAGACATCCCATTTTTTTTAATAAATCCGGTATCGATGCCGGAATCGTTCTCGATAGGAGGTGGCAACTTAATACAGAAAATTTGTTCATCTGCTGTGCAGTTCTTCACATCGGCTCTTATTCACAGGAGGAAGACCTGCAAAAGGCTGTGTGGAGTGTAATCCCACGGCAATTAAAAAGCTTATTCGGATGTTCCTAATTTAAATAAGGAGGAGAGTAATATGCGTAAGTCAATGTTGTTCATCATGAGTATTTTGATGGCGCTTACCCTGATTCTCAGCGCCTGTGCTACGCCCACTCCAGTCACGGTTTACGAGACGGTGGAGGTAATTAAAGAAGGCCAAACCGTTATCGAGACTGTTGAGGTCGTTAAAACCGTGGAAGTTCAAGTCGAAGTGACACCGACACCTGAACCAAGAGAAGAAGCACCCCCTGTACTTGGCAATTTACCCAGAGAGCAAACACTGATTCTTGGGCAGCTCACCGGGCGGGTCGGGACGCCCAGCAACTTCAATGAGTGGGTTGGCTGGAAGTCGCGCGACAGGGGCATGCAGCAGCTGGCGAACGAGCCATTATGGTCAATCGATTTCGCCACAGGTGAGATCATTCCTGGACTTGCCTCTGGAGACCCGGTTTATAACGCAGATTTCACACAGGTGACGATCCCTCTGCGGGAAGGCGTGGCTTGGAGTGATGGTACACCATTCACGTCAGCGGATGTGGTCTATACAGTTGAAACCCTCATTGCAAAAGAGGGTTTAAATGCTCATAATTTCATGGCCGATAATGTCGCCAAAGTCTCTGCTCCAGACGATTACACAGTCGTGTTCGATCTGAAGCAGGCAAATTCGCGCTTCCACACGACCTTCCTTGATCGTTGGGGATGCACGTGGATCATGCCCAAGCACATTTTTGAAACCGTTGAAGATCCGATCACATTTGAGTTCAACCCGTTCGTTGGTACGGGGCCTTACAAACTGAACAGCTATGATCCAAATGGATTCTGGACCGTCTGGGAGAAACGCGCGGATTGGGACAAGAGCCCCACTGGGATCCTCTATGGCGAACCAGTGCCCCAATACATCGTCTATCAAGCCTTCGCCAATGAAGGCGCCAAGATAATTGCCCAACTGACGCACGAGCTCGATGAGGTGGATTTGTCGGCAGAAGGGCTTAAAGCTGCCTTAGCACAGGGTGATACCATCCGCGCTTATCAGTCCGGCTATCCATGGGTAGTGAACAACGATCCAGCACTAACCGGCCTGACTTTCAACACAGCCAAGCCACCTTATGACAATGTCGATGTGCGTTGGGCACTGCTGCTGGCGATTGATATTGCCGAGTATGAAGGTCAAGCCGTTGATGGCGCCGGAACATTGAGCCCGGTTCATATTCCATCGCTTGGAGCCTACCCGAAGGATTATATTGCTCCCATGGAATCCTGGCTCTCAGACTTTACCCTGGATCTGGGTAATGGAGAAACATTCAAGCCCTACGATACAGATGCTCCACAGAGGATTGTCACATACGCAAAAGATAGAGGCTACGTTGTTTCAGATGATCCTGCAGCCCAGGATCAGGCATTTGGCCTTGGCTGGTATAAGTACTCCCCAGAGGCAGCTGAGAAGCTACTCTTGAAGAACGGCTTTTCGAGAAACGCTGATGGCCAGTGGTTGCTCCCAGACGGATCAGTCTGGGGAATCGAGGTCCTAAGCCGGACGGACACATCCCACCTGTCGTTCAAGAACGCCGCCGCCGCTGTCCAGCAGTGGAAGCAATTCGGCATCGATGCGGTACAGGTCCCATCGGACAATTCATCAGAATTGGCTTATACAGGTGATTTCGATGTTTCAGGTGAATGGCCGGCTCAGGAACCCTGGGGCGCGGGAGCAGATTTGTACAGAGTTCTGGACTTCTACAACTCGGCCTATATTGAGCCGCTTGGAACAATCACCACAGGCCACACCTCTCGCTGGTCAACCCCTGAGATGGATGCTGTGATCCAACAACTGCGCGAGACAGATCCCTCCAATACGGAAGAAGTCATCGCTACAGGCATCGAAGGATTGAAGATCTTGGTTCAGCAGATGCCGGGCATTCCAACCTTTGGGTATATCGGGTTCGTTACCTACGATGAATCCTACTGGACGAACTGGCCTACGGCAGAGAATCCTTATTCCCAGCCTTATGTACACTGGGGACCCTTCAAGTATACGACCCCCTTCCTGGTATCAATCGGGGGATAGCTCCAAAAAATAGATCCAACCCCCCGAGTGGGTTTTGCTACCCACCCGGGGGATTATTCCACCAATACTGGTAGAATCTAACCGACAACGGGATGCAATGGCATTTATAAAAGGGTATCTCATTCCCCGGCTTATTCAATATATACTGGTAATCTTCCTTGGCCTCACGGCGGTATTCATTATCCCGCGTCTCACACCAACGGATCCCGTGAACCGGACGATTACCCAGCTCAGGTCGATGGGATCTTACCTTGATCCCGCCTCCATGAATGCTTTTATCGATGATTTGAACGAGCTGTATGGCCTTGAAGGATCAGCACTTGAGCAATACGGTGCTTTCTGGAAGAGGTTGTTCAAAGGAGATTTTGGAGTCTCTTTCTTCCAATTCCCAACGCCGGTGAACAAGCTGATCAAAACAGCCCTTCCGTGGACCTTGGGCATGCTGCTGATGACGACCATCATCTCCTGGATTTTGGGGAATATCATTGGAGGATTGGCCGGGTATTTTTCTCGCTCCCGGTGGTCGAGGATCATCGATACCATTACCATGGTCATTAGACCTATACCCTATTACATCTTTGCCTTTGCGCTGCTCCTTTTATTGGCTTATGTAATCCCACTCTTTCCTGTCAGCGGTGGAACCGATATAGGGAGGCAGTCGGCTCTCAATCTTCCCTACATATTGGATGTTCTCAGGCATGCCTTTCTTCCAGCCCTGTCGCTCGTCCTTATTGGGAGTGCGGTCTGGTTCCAGACCATGAAGCTGGTTGTACAGAATGTTAATGCTGAAGATTTCGTTCAATATGCAAAATTCGGCGGCATCAAAGACAGACGGATTGCATCGAAGTATGTGATCAGGAATGCCATGCTGCCGCAAATTACGTCACTTGCGTTATCCTTAGGTCAGATATTCAGCGGCGCATTGATCACGGAGATTGTCTTTTCCTATCCCGGCCTGGGAATGCTGCTTTACAATGCCATTATCACCGGTGACTATAATCTGATTATGGGGATCACCGCCCTTTCGATTGTGGGAATAACGACCGCCATTCTTATTATAGACCTGCTCTATCCTCTCTTCGACCCACGTGTTCGATATATATAAAGGGGACTGACAGCATGAGGATACTTAAAGATCTTTTCGAGGATTACAGATTTACGGTAAGTTTTTCGATTCTGGGCGTTCTGCTTATCCTGGCGATTCTCAGCCTTTTCTCGCCATATGACCCTACATTATGGGGCACAGTTCCAAGGGATCTTAACCCTCCTGGACATACCTGCTTGGAACGAATTCCAAAGGGCAGGATATCTTTTGGCAGGCGACTTTCGCCATCCGTAATTCGTTGATCATCGCCGTGATCGCTGCCTCACTTTCAAGGGTGATCGCAGTGCTGGTGGGGATGGTTGCGGGTTACAAAGGAGGCAGGACTGGCTCTGTCCTGATGTTTCTGAGTGACGTTTTCCTGGTTATTCCGCTATTCCTGATCATTGTTATGCTGGCAATGCTGGTTCGCGAGAAAATGACTTCGTGACGCTTGGGCTGCTGTTGGCGGTCTTCGGGTGGTCATGGGATGCACGCGTGATCCGCTCGCAGATCCTGAGCTTGCGCGAACGAGGGTTTACACAGACCGCTGTCCTTTCCGGGACAGGCACTGTGCGCCTCGTGCTTAACGAATACATGCCCTTCACCACACCATTGATCTTCTCCACCCTGATAAACAATATGGCTTGGGTGATCGGCCTGGAGATCACCCTGGCTTTTCTAGGTCTGGTCAACATGGAAATCCCGACTCTGGGGACCATGCTCCAATGGGCGATCAGTTATCAGGCAATCTTGCTCGGCTACTGGTGGTGGATTTTGACACCTATTATCCTGTCGATCCTCCTGTTTGTGGCACTTTATTGGCTCTCGGTAAGCATCAGCGAATATCTCGATCCGCGAACGCGCATCCAGCGAGTCGGGACATAGTGGAGTTGTGATGAACAAGCCAGTGCTGAGGACTGAACAACTGAAAGCTTTCTATGTACTCGATGTTCATGGCGACCAAAAAGTTGTCAAAGCGGTGAACGAGGTCAATCTTGAAATCCACGAGAATGAAGTCTACGGGATTGCTGGTGAAAGCGGCTGCGGAAAGTCAACCCTGCTCAAAGCTCTCTATGGTGCGGTGGAGCCGCCACTCAGGCTGATGGAGGTAAAGTCTATTACCTCATCGGGGATAACGAGCTGGATATCTCCTCTCTCAGCTCGGAGGAGAAGAGGAAGCTGCGCTGGGAGTATATTTCTTACGTTCCGCAAGGCTCGATGAGCGTACTTAACCCTGTAATGAAACTAAAGGAAACATACAGTGATTTCATTGCCAGCCATGTGAGTGAAAAAACCAGAGAAGAAGCTTTCGAGATTGCCAAAGGGCGGCTAACAGAGTTAGGATTGCCGATCAAGATATTAGATGCATACCCACATCAACTGTCCGGAGGAATGAAACAAAGGGTTACGATTGCTCTAGCAGCACTTCTTAAACCGTGCATCATCATCTGTGATGAGCCCACCACAGCCCTGGATGTTGTTGTTCAGAGAGGCGTCGTGCAGCTGCTGAAGGATATCCAGAAAAGATTGGAAAATTCAATCATATTGGTGACCCACGATATGGGCATCCAGGCCAATGTTGCTGACCGGATAGCTATCATGTACGCCGGGAAGATCGTGGAAGAGGCGTCTACCGAGAGCATTTTCGGTGATCCGCAGCATCCATACACACATTATCTGATCAACTCATTGCCGAGATTTGGAGATAAAGCTCCCCGCGAGAGCGCACCAGGCAATCCCCCCTTGCTGTCGAATTTACCCGCTGGGTGTCCTTTTCACCCCAGGTGTCCTTCTGCAATGGAAATTTGTAAACAACAAATGCCTGACACCTACGCGTTGTATGCCAATCACAAAGTCGCCTGCTGGTTGGTCCCAAAGAGGGAAGATGCAAAAACTCCTTGAAGTCGATCGACTGACGAAAGTCTTTACCCTGGGCAGCATGATCTCAAGGGTTAGAATCACAGCCGTTGACAATGTAACGTTCGACATAAGACCGGCAGAAATATTTGCCCTGGCGGGTGAAAGCGGCTGTGGGAAAACAACTACAGCCAGGATTATTCTGGGTTTCGATGAACCAACCTCAGGCACAATTGTGCACAAGGGTAAGCGTGACCCTAAAGTGAGAAATAAGAAGGTGTGGTTCACCGAAGGGATACAAGCGATTTTTCAGGATCCCTTCGGTACTTTCAACCCCTTGAGAACAGTCGACCGTTATTTCTTCGAAACGGTCAGGCATTATAAGCTGGCCAATAACAAAGAAACGGCAAAAAAACTGATCGACCAGAAACTCAAGGCAGTGGGTCTGTCTTATGAAGAATTTTCCGGCAGATACCCGAGCGAGTTCTCCGGAGGGCAGCTGCAGAGGATTTCCATTGCCAGGGCACTGCTGACAGATCCCATTCTGATGATTGCGGATGAGCCAGTTTCGATGGTCGATGCATCCTTGAGGATGTCGATCGTGAATTTATTTAAAAAACTCAAGGAAGAGTTCGGCGTGAGTGTGCTGTACATCACGCATGACCTGGCAACCGCTTACTATGTCAGCGATCGTATTGCAATCATGTTCAGGGGGAATATCGTTGAAATGGGGCCTGTCGAGCAGGTGTTAATGGATCCAAAGCATCCCTACACAATGCTTCTCAGAGAATCGATCCCGCAGTAAATCCAGATATGCGCTGGCGAGAAATGGTCACACTTACCGATATTGAACATGAAGAGTACTTGAGAAAAGGCTGTAAATTCGCCGGGAGATGCCCTAAAGTGATGGAGATCTGCAAAGATGTCGTGCCAGAAAATATTGATATCGGTGGCGTGCAGGTCAAGTGTCACTTATACAGTTCCGACTCCCAGGGCGCTCTCATGAAAAATCTATTATTATCTGACCTTTTGAGCATTCTCAAACAGGATGATTTAAGTACCAATTTTTGAGGTTGGTATGACACGCTCAAGTGAAAAACGTCTGAAGACATTAATTTCTCAAATGACACTGGATGAAAAACTCGCCCAGCTATATTCTTATTGGATCTACGAGCTGCAGACCCGAGGGGAGCTGGACCAGGGCAAGATTGCTACTAAATTGAAACATGGAATCGGACAAATCACACGTCTTGGCGGCGCTTCTTCACTCGATCCATGTTCTGCTGCCAGGGCAGCCAATCGTTTGCAGAAATTCCTGATTGAAGAGACCCGTCTCCGTATTCCGGCGATCATCCATGAAGAGTGCTGTGCCGGGGCCATGGTGCAGAATGGCACAATATTCCCGCAAATTCTCGGTCTTGCCGCGACATTCCAACCTGAGCTTGCTCATTCGATGACCAATGTTATCCGCTCTCAGCTGTTAGCTATCGGAGCTCGTCAAGGGCTGGCGCCGGTTTTGGATGTCGCCCGTGATCCCCGTTGGGGGCGAGTCGAGGAGACCTTTGGTGAGGATCCAACCCTTGCAAGTCATTTTGGTGTTGCATATGTCAAGGGACTGCAAGGGGAAAACCTCGCCGAAGGAGTGCTCGCCACTGGAAAGCATTTTATTGGTCACAGTTTTTCACAAGGCGGGCTAAATTGCGGCCCTGTTCATATTGGATGGCAGGAGCTCTATGAAGTATTCATGCCACCTTTCCAGGCGGCGATTCGCTTGGCCGGTCTCAGGTCGATCATGAATGCCTATCCCGAGTTGGATGGAGAAGTTGTCGCCGCCTCGCCGCGCATCCTGACGGAAATCCTGCGCCATGAGCTTGGATTCAATGGCGTGGTGGTATCTGATTATGAAGCCGTGGTCATGCTCCATAATTTCCATCACATCGCTGCAGATAAGCCTACTGCAGCTAGCCTGGCAATGGGCGCTGGCATCGATGTCGAGCTGCCTACTGTTGATTGCTACGGTGATCCTCTCCGCGCCGCCCTCGAAGCAGGCAAAATCAACACCGAAACGATCGATCAAGCTGTGCGCCGCCACGTGCAGCAGAAGATTGATCTCGGACTGTTTGAGCATCCTTATGTTGATGAAGGGCGCGCGCTGGAAGTATTTGAAAATCCTCGAAACCGGATTCTCGCCCGAGAGATTGCCCGGCAAAGCATGGTGTTGTTGAAGAATGACGGCAGCCTGCCGTTGAAGAAGACGCTCACGTGCCTCGCGGTCATCGGTCCCAACGCACACAATGGCCGCAACCAGCTGGGAGATTATTCCTATCCGGCTATGATGGAGTTGTTTGAGCTGCGCGGTCTGCAAGATCCGTCATTAATGAATATTGACCAATCCAAAATTGGATCTCAGCATATCGCCACCGTATTGGATGGCATCCGCATGGCGGTGTCTGAACAGACCACCATACTCTACGCCAAAGGCTGTGAAAACCTGGATGCTGATTGCAGTGGGTTTGATGACGCGGTCAATGTCGCCCAGCAAGCCGATGTCATTATTCTTGTCCTCGGAGACCGATCAGGCCTGACGCCGAAATGTACGACTGGCGAAACCCGCGACAGCGCTGACCTGCACCTGCCAGGTGTGCAAGAAAGTCTGGCGAAGGCAATTTACAGCACAGGGAAACCGGTTGTGGTTGTGCTGATTAATGGTCGACCGTACGCAATCCCCTGGCTCGCTGAAAACGCAAATGCCATTCTCGAAGCCTGGTTGCCTGGTGAGGAAGGCGGTGCCGCAATTGCCGATGCCCTCTTCGGCGACGTCAATCCCGGTGGGAAGCTGCCGATCACCTTCCCACGCGGGGTTGGTCAGGTACCGATCTTTTTTTCTTCTAAACCATCTGGGTTGGGTTCCTACTGGTATCAAGATTACGTAGCCGAAAAAGCCGCACCCCTGTATCCCTTTGGGTTTGGGTTAAGTTACACAGATTTTAGATACAGCGACCTGTTAATTCATCGAAACGCGGCAATGCTGGGTGAAAGCGTTGACATATCTCTCGCCGTGACGAACACCGGTCTCGTAGCCGGAGATGAGGTTGTTCAGCTTTATATTCGGGATGAATTCGCCTGTATACCACGCCCGGCGAAAGAACTAAAAGGATTCATCCGGGTGAGATTGTTACCAGGGGAAAAGAAAATGATCACTTTCCACCTCCCCGTAAACCAGCTGGCTTTTTATGATCATTCTCTGCATCTGGTGCTTGAAGCGGGGAAGATCATCGTTATGCTTGGCAGCTCTTCAGGTGACATCCGTTTAACCGGTGAGTTTGAGATCACAGGCGCTAGTAAAATATCGGTTCGAGAGCGTGTGTTTTTCTGCCCGGTCGATATCCAGTAATGTGACCTCCCCAGCCCCTAAAGTGGCGGCGCTTCAGGATTCAGGGAAATACCTTGGGATGGGATGGGTCAACCTGATCAATGTCTTCAATCCCGAAATAATCATTTTCGGTAGTGCACTCAGCTTTGCTAATGAGTTTTTATTTCTGTTCATTGAAACCCGGGTACATGAAAGCGTCCAAAAGCCTCATGCTGAGCATATTCATTTTACAGCTTCGGCGCATGGCGCGGATACGTGCTGATGGGCGCCGTGGCACTGGTATTGGGCGATATCTTGTATAGCCTGGTATTCCTGCAACAAATTACAAGTTCCGCTTATCATTAATCAAAATAAGGAGAATGAAAATGAGCGATCTCTATCAACCAAAACCTGAGCATAAGTTCACCTTTGGCTTATGGACTGTCGGCAGCACCGGGCGTGATCCTTTTGGCGCCTCGGTCAGAGAGCCGCTTTCGCCGGTGGATCTGGTTTATCTGCTTCATGAAGTCGGCGCATATGGTGTGAACTTTCACGATAATGACCTGCTTCCAATCGACGCTACCCCGGCTGAAGCTGATGCCATTAAGCAGGGTTTTCGACACGCCCTTGCAGATACCGGGCTTGTCGTGCCAATGGCTACCACCAACCTGTTCAGTGATCCCATTTTCAAGGATGGCGCATTTACCAGCAACGATCCCAAGGTGCGCGCCTACGCCCTGCAGAAAACCATGCGTGCCATTGACCTGGGAGTGGATTTTGGAGCCAAGGTGTACGTCTTCTGGGGGGGCCGCGAAGGCACAGAGACAAATTCCAGCAAGAATCCATTGGATGTGATTAAACGGATGCGTGAGGCGATGAACTTCCTGTGCGAGTATTCCCTTGATCAAAAATATAACTTGAAGTTTGCCCTGGAAGCCAAACCCAATGAACCGCGTGGTGATATTTATAATCCCACAACCGGGCATATGCTGGCTTTCATAAATACTCTCGAACATCCCGAGATGGTGGGTGTCAATCCTGAAGTTGCGCATGAGCATATGGCAGGCATCAACTTCATGCATGGCGTGGCTCAGGCTTGGGAAGCCGGTAAGCTTTTCCACATCGACCTGAACGACCAGTACCCTGGACGTTATGACCAGGACTTGCGCTTTGGATCGCGCGATCTCAAAGCCGCTTTCTATCTGGTCAAATTCTTGGAGGATGTGGGATATTCAGGCTCGCGGCACTTTGACGCGCATGCCTACCGTACAGAGGACTACGACGGTGTAAAGGATTTCGCCCGCGGTTGCATGCGTACCTATCTCATCCTTAAAGAGAAGGCAATTAAAATGAACGCAGATCCTGAAATCCAGGCGCTGCTGGCTGAGATCAACGCCGACGATGGTGCAATGACTCCTTACTTCGGGAAGTACACCTCCGAAAAAGCCTCCGCCCTCAAAGCTCACACCTTCGATCGTCCCGCAATTGCCTTGCGTGGGCTTAAATACGAACGTCTAGACCAGCTCACGATAGATATTCTGCTTGGTGTGAGATAAAGGTTATGTACACCCTGGGTATCGATATATCCACCACATCCAGTAAAGCGCTGCTGATGGATGACCGCGGTAAAGTGGTCGCGGTCGCCTCGTCACCGCACACACTCCAGACACCAAAGCTGTTGTGGGTGGAGCAAAATCCGCTGGAATGGTGGGAGGCAGTCATAGCCTGTATTCAAGCTGTAGCAAAACAAACAGGGTTTACGCGCAAAGATATTGCTGCAATAGGCTTAACCGGTCAAATGCATGGATTGGTGCTGCTCGATGAGTCGGGACAGGTCCTGCGCCCTGCAATCCTGTGGAATGACCAGCGTACACAAAGTCAGTGCGATGATATTCATCGCCGGGTGGGTCGGGAACGTTTCATTCAGATCACCGGCAACCTGGCGCTGACCGGTTTCACCGCCCCCAAAATCTTGTGGGTGGCACAGAATGAGCCGGAGGTATATGCAAGAGTTCGACATGTGCTGCTGCCTAAGGATTACATCCGCTACCGGTTGTCGGGTGAGTACGCAATGGACAAAGCTGACGGTTCAGGAACAGTGTTGTTCGATTTACGGAAGCGCACCTGGTCGTCCGAGGTGCTGGAAGCGCTGGAGATCGAGCCAGCCTGGATGCCGCCAACCTTTGAAGGCCAGGAAATCACTGGCTCTGTGAATGCCGAAGCTGCCGCTGCTACAGGCTTGGTGGTTGGTACCCCCATTGTGGCTGGTGCTGGTGACCAGGCCGCACAGGCGGTCGGCGTGGGGGCAGTCGAGTCAGGTTTGGTGGCATTGACCATTGGGACAAGTGGGGTGGTATTTGCAAGCACCCCATTGGCACTGGTGGAGCCAGAAGGACGATTACATGCCTTCTGTCATGCTGCGCCTGGCATGTGGCACCTGATGGGTGTGATGTTATCGGCGGCGGGCAGTTTGCAGTGGTACAGGGATGCCCTGGCACCAGGGATAAGCTTTGATGACTTATTGAAGGAAGCTGATAATATACCAGTGGGTAGCGAAGGCTTGCAGTATCTACCCTACCTGAGCGGTGAGCGAACACCATATGCTGATCCATTGGCGCGCGGGGCATTTATTGGATTGACCTTACGCCACCGACGTGGCCATCTGACGCGGGCTGTGTTGGAGGGCGTATCATTTGGGCTTAAAGATATCTTTATACTGATCCAACATGCTGGGCTAGGAGAAATCAACCAGGTACGCGCCTCCGGTGGAGGCATAAAAAGTGCATTATGGCGCCAGATACTGGCAAGCGTACTCGAAACCGAGCTGGTAACAGTCAACGCGGTTGAGGGGGCAGCCTATGGGGCAGCCTTGCTGGCTGGTGTGGGTGTTGGTGTGTGGCCGGATGTTGCAACTGCCTGCCGGCAGGTGATAAAAGTTGTTGATACTACCAAACCTGATGAAAGCCAGGCCATAATATATCGAAAAATGTATCCGCTTTTTCGGGAATTGTATCCAGCGCTGAAAACCAGCTTCCAAAAGATGGGGTGAATTACACGCTCAGTTCAAAACTGAAGCCACAGGTCGAGAAAAATGAAAACCAGTATAGTGATCAGCGGTAGAGCCACCATTCCTGTGCCAAGGTAGATTAGCACCAAATTGGGTGCTACCAGCTCAGTCGCCTACTCCCCACTCCCCAGGTGTACAGGTGATGCCCTACAGGGTCATCGAAAACTGGGGAAAGTATTCAATTGTTGATACCCCCATGGTCACTTTTGGTCTTCTCACCCCCCTTATATAACCAGCTTTCAAACGAGCAAGGGGAAAATAGTTGAAAACCTATTCGGATGAACAGGTTCAGACGCAGGGATTACCGTAGTTCATCTAAGAGATTTTCTGGTAATAAATGAAGCCTTCTTGGATATGTAGACAAAACGAAGGATATTTTTCTATTTCAGGTATAAAATACAGTAAGTTTGCAGGATAACAAGCGTCCTTAAATCTATTGTTAGCCTGCATGATTAGATAAATCTGCTTGGTTTTACAACTCGGAGGACGAAAATGATTATGAAAGAAGTAGCAGATAATGGTCTAATTGCCGATCTATTTACTGATACAACCTTTCAATCAAGAAAAGCAATCATTATGCTAGGTGGATCAGAAGGTGGAAAAGTGTGGAGCAGCATTAGGATAAGGAGACCGATTGAGTTGTTAGTTCAACAAGGATATTCGGTATTATCCCTTGCATATTTCAAAGCTCAAGGACTCCCATATTCCTTAGAAGAAGTCCCTTTGGAGTACTTTGAGAAAGCGTTCAATTGGCTATCTGCACAAAAGGGAATAGTAGCAAATGAATATGTTATTTTGGGAGGATCAAAAGGTGCTGAAGCAGCTCTATTATTGGCCAGCAAATATTCACAAGTGAAGGCAGTGATCGCTTTCTCGCCAAGTTGTGTGGTTTGGCAAGGCATTCCAGAAAAACGATTTGAGATTGGAAAGGATGTCAAATCATCCTGGTCTTATAAGGGAGAAAGTTTGCCATTTCTCGCATACCCGCCTTCTGTTAAGAAAATGGATTTGCTTTTATTGCGACTAAGAAAAATGCATGAAGAAGCTCTCCAGAATATATCAGGAACAAGTAACGCTGAAATAAAAGTAGAGAATATTCAAGGTCCGATACTGCTAATTTCAGGAGAGCGGGATCAGCTGTGGCCAGCAACCAATATGAGTAAAATGATAATGAATCGCTTGAAAGCAAATATGTTTGATTATAAGTATGAACACATTGTATATCAGACGGGCCATAATGGGATAATCATCAATAGAGATTGTTGGCGGAAGATATTTACCTTCTTGAAAGCTTATTATGCTTCTTCTGAGGGCTAACAAAGCAAGCAGCGGACGAGGGGATCCACGATGAAGAATCGTCAGTAATAAAATGCCCTCATGAAGTCACTTACTAAGGCTTCTCGCATAACTGCTGTAACCCAGGTCATCCAGTACATCAACGGTAACTAAACAAATCTGGGCAGCATCGTTTCCTACTTCTACGGTGTCCAGGCGGTGCCCGTTGGGGTAATCATTACTGAACGGAGCGAGCGAAGTTTAATTGTTGTTATACCCCAATGTTCACTTCTTGTCTTCTCAGCCCCTCTATATAACCAGCTTTCAAATGAGCAGGGGGTAACAGCTGAATACCCTTTCACATGAACAGACACATCTGCAGGAAGTACAGCATTTTATCTATGCGATTGATTAGTAATCATCGAGGTCTTCGTGAACTTGAAGACAAAACGCAGGATATTATTCCATTTTAGGTATAGAATAAAATGAGTTTGCAGTATAGGAAGGGTCAGTAGAATCAATTGTTAGGCAGCTACTTATAGAAGGGATGAAGGCATATGTCTGCTCTGATTGAATATCTGAAGCGTCATCAATTGATAGCGTACTTTGTACTAACTTATCTGGTCACGTGGACGCTACTGTTTCTCTTTCAACCACTGTTACTTGAAGGGCAAAGCTTTGTAGCACCATTAGTTATTCTGGGAGTATTCGCACCAGCACTGGTAAGTATCGGGCTGTCCGCAGTTCTTTCGTCGCAACCCAGGCAGGGCAGCCGTAAACCCGCAGTGATCGCATTTATTGTGGTGTGGATTCTTGCGAGCCTGATCATCATTCTACAGCTAATCGTTTATCAACAGATGGTCTGGTCCATACCTCTAGGGATTTCAAGTTTTATAACTGGATTACTGCCGGCTTTTGTTGCTTCTTCTGTCTTTTCGACGATACCGGGGGTAAGAGCTCATCTTCGCACGTATATAAAGCCTAGAGGCTCTTTTGGGTACTATCTCCTGGCACTTGTGCTGTTCCCTGCGATTTGGCTTCTGGGAAATCTCCTGAGTCGAGCCTTGGGAACGGAAGTCCCACTTTTCAGATATCCTGAGGTGGATGTCAAGCTACTGGGGATGGTGATTATCTTCTTTCTCTACAGTGTCATCTTCGGTGGGCTTTCTGAGGAACCCGGTTGGCGGGGATATGCCTTGCCGAGACTTCATGCAAGGTTCAATCCCCTCGTTTCCAGCCTGATCCTCGGGGTTATTTGGGCAGTCTGGCATACGCCGGCAAGATTTGGGGGCATCGAGGCGAAAAGTCCTTCTGATACATTCGTCGAGTGGGTTCTGATTGTACTGGTCACCATCATATTCACTTGGCTCTTCAACCGCACAAAGGGCAGTATTTTAGTAACCGCACTGATTCATCCAGCCATGAACACAACCAGCACTTTTCTCAACGCATCAATAGGTGCATATATACTCCTGTTGGTTTTCACGGCGTTTGTTATTTTGTTCGATAAAATGTGGAAAAGGCTGCCTCCTGATAGTCCTGCAATCTATCGAGAGAATGTGCAGGAGGCTGTCTAATACAGCATGCACTGGACGGTGGGGATTCACTTGGCGAATCATCAGTGATACAATGCCCTCATGAAATCCATCACCAAAGCCTCTCGTATAAATGCTGTTACCCAGGTCATCCAGTACATGAATAGTGGTATGACTGTGGTTGATGCATGTAGAGAAGTGGGGATGCCACGTAGCTCGTTTTATTACATTGTTGATAATAATCCAGAAGCTATCGCTGATATATAGGCGATTATTGATATAAGTAATCGTGAACAACCAGTATTGATCCTTCAACATAAGCTGGAGATATTTGAGAAGATCATCCAAGATGGCTTATCTGAAAAAACATCACCGAGAGCTAGATTGGCTATCTACATGAAACTAACTCAACTCACAGACGAGCTAATGGATACTCTTCACAGAGATGAAGTGCCTGATGTGGATTTTCTCTTGACAGGGCCGAAGTTGGTCAAAGTCGAATCTTCGCTTCACGATAAACTGCTAATTGCTGGACATTACTAGGTACGATTGACAAAATCGCCCCAAAACACGTTTTTTTAGGTGTCTTTGTTTTCACGAGGGTATTCACTTATCTAAAATAAAACATCCTAATACTCTCCCCCCTCCGGATAGGGCTGCTTCTTTTTTCCTTTTCTTGTGCCGTTTGTTATAAACTATCACGAGCTATGGATTTTTTGGGCAATTGATACCCAATTTAATAATTCTTAGTCTCTATCTTCACGTCCAAGGCGGCTGTAAGGATTCCGACGATCAAGAAAATCATCACCGGCCACTCAAATAGATCTCGCCATTTCTTTATATTCATAGGAATGCCTCCTGCAAAATCACCCCTTTAACGTAGAAGAATGTATCTCTTAGCGGACTTCGTAAATAACCAAAATCATTATTTACTAAAGTGGAACAATTGTCAAGAGGGTGCAATTGAACTTTCGGACGCAAGTACGGACAAATGCTCATAAAATGAGCTCGTTTGAACTTGTGCGCTTTGATTTCACCATCCTGGATTATCTCAAGCAGCATCTGGCGTTCTTCATCACAGAGGTTAGTAAGGTACATTTTTCGTGGCAGCTCCTGGGGCGCCTTTCAATCCGGAGATTTTAAGTACCGAGCCGACTATCCTTTTCATGTTGACTGACTACTAGACAAAATCACCTAAAAAACCCGTTATTTTAGGTGTTTTGTTTTCACGAGGGTATTCCCTTGGCATAAACATCTTTGAGTTCAGCCAGCGTAACTTTGGATAAATTGCACACTCGGAACGGTGAATTGCCTTTCGTTCGTTAGTTGATATTATCATCTTGAATTGGGTATTTACCCAATTCATGAGCGGAGTGAAAAAGTTCAACCACATTTTCTGCAGGAACGTCCGCCTGCAGATGGTTGGAGGGAGCCAGGATATAGCCGCCCCCATGGGCCAGTTGAGCGATGCGCAGTTTAACCTCAGCCATGACCTCCTCACGGCTACCCGTCATGGCATGAGCAATGTCAATACCACCCAAAAATGTAACCTGCTGCCCATACTTCTCTTTGACGTCAGTAAGGTTTGTGGAGGGGAGCGGCTCAAGAGGATGAATAACGTCTATACCGAGATCGATAATATCCTCCAGCAATTTAGTGATCGCACCGTCACTGTGTAGCATGATTTTTGTGTTCGGATTATGCTCCCTGACCGCTTTGACCAACCGCATGATACAAGGTTTAATGAATTTCCTGAACATGATTGGCGACATGATTGGGTTGTTATTACCCGCATAATCATCACCGGGTAATTCGATCATATCGAAATACTTTCCGCCTGCCTGCATCGCCAACTTTACCAAACCTTCAAGGTTAGTGGTGACTTTACCCAACAAGGTTTCTGCAAATTCAGGGTTGAGGCTCATATCCATCAGGAAGGTATCGGTACCCCGCAAATCGCAGGCAGTTTGGAATGGGCCATGCGAAGCGACCATCCGCATAACCACGAAATAATCGGTCTGTTCGCTCAACGTACGGGCGCGTTCGACCACGCCTGTCATCCAGCGAGAATCAGAAAGATCAGGCCAATGAATGAGACGTTCGATATCATCTGGGTCATTTGCTTCTTTGAGGATTGGGTCACCAGCGTAGTAATAGGGTAGGGCACGCTTCCAGATTTGTCCGTAGTAGTCATAGAAGGTTTCCTTGTTTGCACCTGGAATAACAGGGCTATTTGGCAAGTGTCCCGGCCAGCAGTAACGAATGTCGGTGCCAAGCTCTTCTAGTAAACGATCATCCATATAGGAGATGCTGTGACCTTCACGGAACGGAGGTACAGGCTTGCCCAGGTCAAGGAATTTTAGCAAGCGGAGGTACAGATCATCCACGATCCCGTAAGAGCCACCCCCCAATGCTGTTGGAACTGTATCAGGTTCCTCATGAGACAGTGCCGTGATCACACGCTGGCGGGGGTTCATCTTCGCAGAAGTCATGAGTTTTCACTCGATTCTGTCAAAATGTCTGTATAATAAAACAATTCTATCTTATCGTCTGTTTGTCCACAAGATAGGCTTGTGAGAGTGTTAACCACATAAATTTCTTACATCTCTGAAGATAAGGAGTCAGCTATGCACAAAATTGCCATGCTCGGAGCGGGTCTTATCGGTCGCTTTTATACGATGAGCCTTCTCAATTCTCGCGGAAGGGATGAAATTAAGGTAATTTGCGCAGTCGATACTGTAGAAGCAAAAAAGTTCGCAGAGGAATTTGACATCCCACGTTGGACAGATGATATGGCAACAGCCATCCAGGACCCTGAAATTGATACGGTCATTATTGGTCTTCCTAATCACCTGCACAAAAAAGCCGTGCTATTGGCTGCTGAAGCCGGGAAAGCGGTTTTGTGTACGAAACCGCTGGCAACCAGCGGATCGGAAGCCCTGGAGATGCTTGATGCAGTAGAAAAGGCTGGAGTTTTCCATGGCTATCTGGAGGACCTGGTTTATACACCCAAGACGCTTAAGGCATTGGATGCGGCTCATAAGGGTGCACTTGGCAAGGTGCTCTGGGCTCGCTCGCGCGAGACGCATGGGGGACCCCACAGCGACTGGTTCTGGTGTAAGGAACTATCAGGCGGAGGTGCAATTGTGGACATGGGCTGTCACTGCATTGAGATCGCACGCAGCTTCATTGGTAAGGACAACCGCCCGCTTGAAGTAACCTGCTGGGCGGATACGCAGGTTCATCCGATCGATGTCGAAGACCATGCGATAGGGTTGGTGCGTTATGATAACGGTGCAATTGGACAATTTGAAGTCAGCTGGACGTTCCGTGGTGGCATGGATTTGCGCGATGAGGTTTCGGGCACGCAGGGCACAGTCTGGCTGAACCACTGGCTGCGTACCGGGTTTGAGTTATTTACAAATGTAGGCCAGGGAGGTTACGTGGCTGAAAAAGCTGAAGGTGATACGGGTTGGTTGTTTCCAGTCGGTGATGAAGTAGGTGCATTGGGGTATGTTGCCATGTTTATGGACATGTTCAATTCCATGGGATGCTGGCAAAGCTCCGATGGAGACTTTTTATGATGGATATATTGTCAATGCGATCATTGATGCCAGCTACAAAGCTGCACAAACCAAGAAGTGGGAGCCAGTTGAGATTCAGAAATGGCGTGGCAGTGGTTCGGCCGGCACCTCTGAAACCGCGTTCAAGGATTACGATACTGAGCATTTCTTGATCAAAGAAGAACGCATGCCAAACGGTAACCTGAAAGTAATTTTGAAAAATAAACAAACAGGTCGAAATCTCACAAGTGATCAGGGAATAGCATTCGAGCGTGGGTACGGTGAAGAAACTGTACCCGCGCTTTTCTTTATATTGTGAAACCATACTTTGTATTAATAATAAACAAAGTTCTTAACATTAATACCAAACAAAGGTATTGAGTTTACAAAGTAGTTTTGCTATAATCTATTATCTTTGTGCGGTATTGCACAAAATCCAGGCTACCAATTACTAAACAGTGACTGCAAATACTGCCCCAGCCAGCACGAAAAAAATTTACCTTAAAGCTCCTGTCATGTTAAGCAAGGCAGAAGCAGAGGTCATACGGGCATTGAGGAAAAATGGTCAAACCTCACGTGCTGAAATTGCACATATGACCGGCTGGTCAAGAGCCAAGACGTCCCAGGAAGTCAATGCGCTAATTGAAAAGGGTTATCTGGTGGAAGCAGGTGAGGGGATTTCGAATGGCGGACGGAAGCCTCGTCTTTTGCGATTTAATCAGCCAATTGGGATATATCGTGGGTATTGACATTGGTGCAACCAGCCTGGAGATTGCACTGGCCGATATCAATGGCTCGATCTTGAAAAGAGTAGCAGAACCCGCCGATGTCCGCCAGCCACCGGAAGAAATACTGGGTCGATGCAGCATGCTGATCCTTGAGCTGGTCGTCGCCCATGGGATCCGCCCAGAACAAATCCTGGGGATTGGTGTAGGAGTACCTGGACCAGTGGATTTTACCCGTGGGGTTTTGGTTGCCCCCCTTTGATGCCGGATTGGGAAAATTACCCTATTCGAAATTTTTTCAAAGAGACTTTTCTATCCGCTTTTGTGGTTGTGGATAACGATGTCAATATTATGGCTTTGGGCGAACAACGCTCTGGTGATGCAGCTAACCTTGATCATTTTTTAGTCATCAAAATCGGCACAGGTATTGGGTGTGGAATTATGGCTGGCAGAAAAATCCATCGAGGCAGCGATGGTTGCGCGGGAGATATTGGTCACATCTGTGTGGACAAGCAAGGTCCGATCTGTCGTTGTGGCAATCGTGGATGCCTGGAGGCGATGGCAGCTGGACCAGCCATTGCTGAAAAGGCCGTGCAGGCAGCCCGTGATGGCAAAAGCGAATTATCTACGAAAAATGATGGAAAGTCAACCGTGGTGTGCTAACCCCGGAAAACGTCAATACGGCTTGCCGTGAAGGTGATGAAGCCGCGTTGGAAATCATTCGTGCCAGCGGTCAGATGATTGGTGATGTGCTGGCTGGAATAGTCAATTTCTTCAACCCAGGTCATATATTTATTGGCGGTGGTATTGCAAATTTTGGTAATCATTTATTGATTGCAATCAAACGTGCTGTATTACGTCAATCACTTCCATTGGCGACCACAAATCTGGCCATCAGTTTTTCCCGCGACAGGTTCAGATGCAGGTGTAATTGGTGCCATCATGCTGGCATTGGAGTATCTCTTCGTGGTCAAGGATGATCCGCATTATTCATTTTAGGCTTTTATCAGAAAACATGGAAAGGAGGTAGTCAGTATTCAAAAAGAGGAGAAATTCGCACCCACGCTAAATTTATACGAATAAAAAATAAAAGGAGAATACATGTCTAAAAAACTGTTTACCATCTTAAGTGCCTTGCTTCTAGTCTCAATGTTACTTGGCGCATGCGGCACCAAAGCGACTGAGACGCCCGCTGCACAAACAGAAGCACCTGTGGTAACTGAAGCCCCTGTAGCTGCCTACCGACAGCACCTCAAGCGCCTGTCGTTCCGACTGCGGAACCTGCAGTCAAAAATTCACCATTGGTATTTCGAACCCGTTCATCAGCAGTGAATATCGCACGCAAATGATCGCCGAGCTGATCGAAGTGAACCAGGAATACATGGATGCAGGCATCACGAATGAGTTGGTGATCGAGAGTGCTGACACGGATGTCGCCGGCCAGATCCAGCAGCTGCAGAACCTGATGGCCAAGAACGTGGATGCCATCCTGGTGAACCCTGGCGACGTGAATGGCTTGAATGCGACCCTCGAAGAAGCAGTTGCCAAGGGCATCATCGTCATCTCGGTGGACCAGGAGCTGAACGTGCCGGGCGTGTACAACGTGGGCATTGACCAGAAGACCTGGGCCATGACCAGCGCTCAATGGCTGGCTGAAAAGCTGGGCGGTAAGGGTGAGATCGTCGAAATCGAAGGCTTCCCCGGGCATCCGGCAAACGTGGCTCGCATGGAAGGGGTTGCTGAAGTGTTGGCAAACTATCCCGACATCAACGTGCTTGGCCACCGATACCGGCAAGTGGGATGAAGCCACCGGGCAGCAGGTCATGTCCAACTTCCTGGCCGCCTACCCGAACCTGACAGGCTACTGGACGCAGGATGGCATGGCCATTGGTGCGCTGCAGGCCGTCATGGCTGCCAACCCGGCTGTCTGGCCGCAGGGTGTGGGTGAAGGTCGCTGCCAATTCCTGAAGTTATGGCAGGAAGCTCTGACCATGAATCCGGATTTCGATAGCATTGCGGTAGCCAACCATCCGGGAGTATCTCCGACCGGTCTTACGGATTGCCGTCAATATGCTGCAGGGTAAGCAAGTAGACACTACCAAGCTGGGTGGTGTGAATGGTCTGTCGTTTGTCATCCCGCTGGCAGCTGTGATCACATCCGAAAACCTGGATGAAGGTCTGGCGATGTGCGAAGGCAAGCCCGATGCTTATCCTGCTCGATAACATCATGACCGAAGAAGAAGTCCAGCAGTACTTTGTCCGGTGCACCTCCTGTGGCTAAAGTCCTTCACGATCGGTATCTCGAATCCGTTCATCAGCAGCGAATACCGCACGCAGATGATCGCCGAGCTGATCGAAGTGAACCAGGAATACATGGACCAGGCATCACCAATGAGCTGGTGATCGAGAGTGCCGACACGGATGTCGCCGGCCAGATCCAGCAGCTGCAGAACCTGATTGCCAAGAACGTGGACGCCATCCTGGTGAACCCGGGTGACGTAAATGGCTTGAATGCGACCCTGGAAGAAGCAGTAGCGAAGGGCATCATCGTCATCTCGGTGGACCAGGAGCTGAACGTGCCGGGCGTGTACAACGTGGGCATTGACCAGAAGACCTGGGCCATGACCAGCGCTCAATGGCTGGCTGAAAAGCTTGGTGGTAAGGGTGAGATCGTCGAAATCGAAGGCTTCCCCGGGCATCCGGCAAACGTGGCTCGCATGGAAGGGGTTGCTGAAGTATTGGCAAACTATCCCGACATCAAGGTGCTGGCCACCGATACCGGCAAGTGGGATGAAGCCACCGGGCAGCAGGTCATGTCCAACTTCCTGGCCGCCTACCCGAACCTGACCGGCTACTGGACGCAGGATGGCATGGCCATTGGTGCGCTGCAGGCTGTCATGGCTGCCAACCCGGCAGTCTGGCCGCAGGGTGTGGGTGAAGGACGCTGCCAATTCCTGAAGCTATGGCAGGAAGCTCTGACCATGAATCCGGACTTCGATAGCATTGCGGTAGCCAACCACCCGGGAGTTTCTCCCGACCGGTCTGCGCATTGCCGTCAATATGCTGATGGGCAAGGAAGTTGACACCACCAAGCTGGGTGGCGTGAATGGTCTGTCGTTTGTCATCCCGCTGGCGGCTGTCATCACATCCGATAACCTGGATGAAGGTCTGGCGATGTGCGAAGGCAAGCCCGATGCCTATCCTGCTCGATAACATTATGACCGACGAAGAAGTCCAGCAGTATTTCAAATAAAACCTCGTGGCTAAGTCGCTTTCCGCTCGCAATATTGTCAAACACTACGGCGGTGTCGTTGCGCTTTCGGATGGCAACCTGGATGTACACACCGGGGAAGTCGTGGCATTGATTGGGGCGAACGGAAGCGGCAAAAGCACGATGAGCAAGGTGATCAATGGAGTAGTTGTCCTCGATGGAGGGCAACTACTCCTTGATGAAAATCCGGTGCATTTCTCTTCCCCACAGGCTGCCAAGAACATGGGCATTGCCACCGTGTTCCAGGAATTAAGCCTGATTCCCCAGATGACTGTCGCTGAAAATATCTGGTTGACGCGTGAGCCAATGACCGCGCTTTGGAACCGTTAACCGTAAAGCAATCAAGGACAAGACTGAGCAATTATTATCCCTGTTTCGAGGGACATACAAAACAGATACTTCGCCCGGATGATCCGGTTGGCTTCTCTACCCCCGGACGAAAAACAACTTATAGAAATTCTCAAAGCGATCAGCTTCGACCCGTGGATGGTCATCCTCGATGAAGCCACTGCCAGCCTGGACAGCCGCCAGGTGCAGCGTCTCTTCGAGTTAATTGGGGACTGGAAAAAAGTCAGACAAGGCAATTGTTTTCGTCTCGCACCGCATGGAGGAAATCTTCCGCATCGCAGATAAATACAGCGTCTGCGTAATGGCAAAACAGTCGGCGCGGGCGACATGAAAGACATCAACGATAAAGAACTGGTCAAGTTGATGATTGAGAAAGAGTCAGTGTTCAGCTTCTCACGCGCGCGACACGAAGAATGAGAAAAAGATAAACCAGTATGCCTGGAAGTAGAAGACTTGCGGACAGACTCGCTCCATGGAGTGAGTTTCAGCGTCCAAGAAGGCGAGCTGGTTGGCATCGGCGGTCTGCGTGGACAAGGTCAGCGTGACCTGCTGCTCTCACTGTTCGGTGATGTGCCCTATACAGGGAAAGTGAGTCTCTTTCGGAAAAGAAAGCAAGCTCAGGCATCCGCGTGAAGCGATGAAGCTAGGGATGGCGCTGGTCCCCGGTGATCGCGCCAGGGAAGGCTTGCTTTACATCCGATCCATCCTGGAAAATTTACAACTGCCATCGTGGTCACAGTATGGTTTTCCATTGCGCATCGGGAAAGCAAAAAAAGATGCCGAAGCAGGCAGGCGCAAGCCTGAACCTGAAAATGGCTGGCCTTGCAGGAACCGGTCAGCAGTCTATCAGGCGGCAATGCCCAGAAGGTGGTGCTCGGCAAGTGGCTGATGCGTAAGCCGAAGCTGCTTTTGCTGGATGACCCGACCAAAGGCGTGGATGTGGGCACAAAAGCTGAGTTTTATGCTTTGCTGACGCAATTGTGCAGTGAAGGGAAAACGATTTTGTTCTACAGCAGCGACGACGAAGAACTGGTCGGTTTGTGTGACCGGGTGCTGGTCATTCACGATGGCATTATCCGCACCGAGCTGTCGGGAGCGTCACTGACCAAAGAAAACCTGATCGCTGCCAGCCTGGGTGCTTCGAATGGAGGTGTGCAATGAAAAAACGCATCACCTGGGACTTCCTGATGGCTCGCTACCCGGCGTTCTTTCCGCTGATCTTGCTGGTATTATCCATTGCCATCAACCTGTTTCTGCAACCGAATATGTTCGATCGTGAAACACTGAACAGCAACATGCGCGTGTTCCTGCCGTTGATCCTGCTGGCGGTGGGACAGGCGATTGTCCTGCTTGGGCGGAGGAATTGACATCTCGGTCGGTGGAGTAGTATCCATCGTCAATACGATCCTGGCAACCCGCGTCGGGTTGGATGGCTCTCCAGAGAAGATGTGGCAGTTTGTGATGATCTCCTTGCTGGCCGGTGTGCTGGCTGGAGCAATCAATGGATTTTTCATCGCCTATCTACGCTTACAACCCATCATCACCACCTATGCCACAAGTTTCCTGTATGCCGGATTTGCGCTCTTCATTCTGCCAAATCCGGGAGGTGGTATCCCTGCGGATATTGCGAATCTGTACCGCACCTCGACGCCGCTGGGATTGCCTCTGGCTTTTTATGTGATCGCCATTTTATTAATGATCTGGATCTACGTCAGTTCCACCCGTTATGGGAAATATCTCTTCGCGGTGGGTGGTAAAGCCACTGCAGCTTACGAAACTGCCGTACCGGTCACGACGAGTGCAGTTCAGCATCTATGTCATCTCCGGTTTCATGGCAGCGCTAGCTGGTATAGCCATCACCATGTTGAGTGGCTCCGGCAATGCAGAAATCGGCAGCCAGATGACCCTGAACTCCATCACTGCTGTCGTCATCGGCGGGAACGCATTTCAGTGGTGGCATCGGCGGTGTGGCAGGTCCGGTCATGGGTGCGATCACGCTCAGCCTGATCCAGAACATCATCTCATTTGCCCACATAAATACCTGGTGGGAGACGCTGGTCAAAGCGACGATCATCGTCGTAGCACTCGCTGCTTCCGGGGATCATCAACCTGATCCGCAGGAGGAGAGCATGAAACGCTTCACCATTTCTCCCCCGGTTGCAGCATTAATCCTGGCGGTCGTTCTGTTCCTGTTATCCGGCTTTTTACCCAACAGTTATGGAAGCGATGTTAAAGTTGCTCTATCGCAGGCGACCAACATCGTCCGGCTGGCGGTTTTCCTGGGTGTCATTGCCGCTGGGCAAACGCTGGTCATCATCAGCGGTTTTGAAGGCATTGATCTTTCTGCCGGTTCCATTGTCACATTGACCGCCATCCTGACCTATGTCATGGTCAAAGGCGAAAATAATATGGTGCTGCCAGCCTTGCTCGTCTCGCTGGTGGTGGGTGCCATTCATCGGTGTTCTGAATGGGATCGGTGTCACTTTCTTGAAAATCTCTCCGTTTGTGATGACGCTTGGCATGTCGGGTGTGGTCACGGGAGCAATCATCATTGTCAACCATGGCAATGTCAGCGGGAAAGTCGCCCCTATCATGACCCGCCTGATTGCCCGACCGATTTCACAAAGTATTCCCATTCCCGGTGCGATTGTCATCTGGCTCATTTTTGGTGTTTTGATGTGGTTGCTTGCTGGAACGCACCACATTTGGTAAGAATTTGTTTGCCATCGGCGTAAACCGGGTCACCGCCAAGCTTTCAGGGGTGAACGTCACCGGAATGAACCTGGCAACCTACTCCCTGGCTGGTTTGCTGGCTGGATTTGGTGGTTTCCTGGTGGTTGGCAACACCGGAGTTGTCCTCATCCAATTAGGTCAGCCATTCCTGTTCCCATCCATTGCGGCTGTGGCCGTTGGCGGGACATTGCTTTCGGGCGGAAAGGGCAGCTATTGGGGCTCCATGGCTGGTGCCATCGTGCTGACACTTATTACCAGTCTGCTGACCACCATGCAAATGCCCGATTCTGTCCGTCGCATGGTGCTGGGTGCGACGCTTTTGATATTGATCTCCATCTATGGCCGCCAGCAAGCCCTGCGGCAATAATTTCGGAAATAAGCGGGGCTGCATCCCATTGTAGCCACATCGATATCATCAGCATCAATCTTCATCGCAGTTCACAACGCAGCTTCGCAGCAGATCGATGCGCCCCGCTTATTCTCAAAAGACCATTTCAGGCAATAGCCTGCTAAAAATATTCTAAACGAAGGAGAATGCCATGAGTAAAACAATCAAAGTTGGCTTGATCGGAGCGGGATTTGTCAGTGATCTTCATGCCTATGCCTTTCAAGCATTTTGTCAAGGATGCCGAGATTGTGGCGGTGGCTGCGCTGGATAAGGCAGAGTGAATTTGCCAAAGAGCATGGGATTCCCAATGCCTTTGAAGATTACCGCGAAATGCTCAAGATGAAAGACATTGATGTTGTTACGATCGCCATCCCCAATTATGTGCACCGGCAGGCGACCGTTGATGCAGCCAAGGCTGGGAAACATGTCATTTGTGAGAAACCATTGTGCGTCACTTTGGAGGAAGCAGACGAGATGATTGACACCTGCAAAAAGCAAGGTGTCTTATTGATGTATGCGGAGGAATTATTGTTTGCGCCGAAATACGTGCGTGCAAAAACACTGATCGATGAAGGTGCGATCGGTGAGCCGTTCCTGGCAAAGCAATCTGAAGAGCACCCTGGTCCGCACATGCCCTGGTTCTGGGACGTGAACCTCTCCGGTGGTGGTGTAATGCTCGATATGGGCTGCCACTCCATTGAGTACACCCGCTGGGTGTTGGGCAAGCCAAAAGTCAAGAGTGTGACCGCTTTCATGGGAACGTATGTTCATCAAGACAAGACCAAAGGTGAAGATCATTCCTATGCCATCATCGAATATGAAGGCAACAAGATCGCGATGATCGAAAACAGTTGGGCAAAGGGCGGTGGTGTAGACGACCGCTGTGAGATCTACGGCAAGAAAGGTCACACACGCGTGCCGACCTTCTGCGCGGCAGTTCCTTGCTCACCTATTCCGAGGAAGGTTACGGCTATGCGGTCGAAAAAGCCGGGCAGACAAAAGGTTACACCTTCACCATGTTCGAAGAAACCTGGAACTACGGCTTTCCGCAAGAAATGCAGCATTTTATCGATAGTGTGCTCGGTAAAGTGACCTGCATGGAGACCGGCGAGGATGGTCGTGAAGTGTTGAAGATCATGTATGCTGCTTATCAGTCCGCGGGAGAGGGGCGTCGGATTGACTTCCCCTATTCACCGCCCAAGGTTGCAAAACCGATCGACCTATGGAAAAAAGTATAAATTCAGGAGAGCGTATGACCACTCTTAGCAGTAAAACCATTACCTACGAACAACTTGCCAAGGTCATTGACCACTCCCTCCTGCGCCCTGAATTAACCGAAGCGGATGTCATTGCTGGCTGTGAATTGGCTGCTCGTTACCATACCGCTACAGTATGTGTAAAGCCCTGTCACGTTAAACTTGCCAAAGAAGTGCTCAAAGACTCGGATGTGCTGGTTGGCACCGTGGTTGGTTTCCCGCATGGCAGCAACCTGACCGCTATAAAGGTGGCGGAAGCCCAACAAGCCATGGATGATGGCGCAGTTGAACTGGATATGGTGCTCAATATCGGGCAGCTGCGTTCCGGTAAAATGGATTATGTCCGTGAGGATATCAAAGCAGTCTGCGATGCTGCCCATGCACGCGGTGTGAAGGTCAAAGTCATTTTTGAGAACGCATATCTCACAGATGAAGAAAAAGTTACTGCCTGCAAGCTGTGCGAAGCTGCCGGAGCAGATTGGGTCAAGACATCCACTGGATTTGCCCCCAGTGGCGCAACACTCGATGACCTGCGCCTGATGCGTGCCAACGTCAGTGAAAAGGTGCAGGTCAAAGCTGCAGGCGGCGTCCGCACCTTGCCGGCTCTATTGGATGTGATCGACGCTGGGGTAACGCGCTGTGGTGCAACCGCAACGGCAGCCATCCTGGACGATTTCAAAGCGCAGCAGGCAGGTAAGAATACTGAATCCAAACCCGATGCAGCTCCTGAAGCAGATTAAGGAGATTTCATCATGACCAAACAACTCACCAGGCAAACCATCGGCGTCGGGGTGGCTGGAACGGGCTTTATCGGTGCAGCCCACGTTGAAGGTTTGCGTCGCATCGGCATCCAGGTGCTTGGACTGGCTGAAAACACAAAGGAAAGAGCTGAACAAAAAGCTGCTGAACTGGGCATCCCACGCGTCTATGCTTCACTGGATGAAATGCTGGGTGACCCGGATATTGACGTGGTGCATCTTGCCACGCCTAATCATTTGCATTACTCCCAAGCGAAGGCGGCTTTGCTGGCTGGTAAGCATGTCATCTGTGAAAAACCGCTGGCGATGAACACCATTGAATCAGCTGAGATGGTCAAACTGGCCGCGGAGAGAGGACTGGTTAATGCAGTCAACTATAACATCCGAATGTATCCTCTGGCTCAGCAAGCACGCAGCATGGTCCAGAATGGTGAACTGGGTGACCTATTCATCCTGCAAGGCTCTTACCTGCAAGACTGGCTGCTCTTCCCCACCGATTGGAACTGGCGTCTCGAACCAGACCTGGGTGGGACTCTACGTGCGGTGAGTGATATCGGCTCGCACTGGCTCGACCTGCTAACCTTTATCACCGGCCTGCACGTTGAAGAAGTCTTATGCCGACTTCAAAACTTTTCATCCCATCCGCAAGAAACCGGCCGTACCACTTGAAACCTTCACCGGTAAAATTTTGACGCCGGAAGATTACATTGATCAGCCCATCCACACCGAAGATTACGCCACCATTATCTTGCATTATGAGAATGGCGTGCGTGGTGTGCTGACGGTCTCACAGGTATCGTCAGGTCGTAAAAACCGCCTGTTTTACGAGATCAACGGATCAAAATCATCGCTGGTATGGGATTCGGAACAGACCCAACGAATTGTGGATCGGTCATCGGACAGCACCCAACCAGATCCTGATGAAAGACCCATCCCTGCTGTCGCCTGAGGCGCGTCATACCGCATCCTATCCCGGTGGTCACAATGAGGGCTTCCCAGATACATTCAAACAACTCTATATAAAAGTCTATAACTATATTCTGGCTGGCGATTACACAAAAACCCCTGATTTTCCAACCTTTGCTGATGGTCACTACGAAATGCAGCTTTGTGAAGCCATCGAGCGCAGCGCCAAAGAAGGCAAATGGGTCAAAGTTAAGTAAGACGATAATGAACTAGCTCAAGGAGGTATCTATGAAACTTGGTTTCTTCACTGCTGCCCTACCCGGTAATACACTTGAACAGGCTGCCCAATGGGGCGCTGAAAGCGGCTTCCAGGCCATCGAGATTGCCTGCTGGCCGCTCGAGAAAGCCACCCGCCGTTACGCGGGCGTTACACATATCAACGTCACCGAATTGGACAAGGCCCAGGCGAAGAATATCCGCAAGATGCTGGATGGCTATGGTCTGACAATCTCCTCGCTCGGATATTATCCGAATCCGCTCCATCCCGATATTCGAGCATCGTGAGACGGTCATTGCTCACTTGAAGAAGGTGATTGAAGCCGCTGCAATGCTGGAAGTGCCTGTCGTGGGTACCTTCATCGGCAAGGACAAGAACAAGACCGTGCCGCAGAACCTGGAAGATTATGCCAAGATTTGGCCGCCAATCGTCAAGTTCGCCAAAGAGCATGGCGTTAAGATTGCCATCGAGAACTGCCCGATGATCTTCTCTTACGATGAGTGGCCCGGCGGTAACAACCTGGCCAGCACGCCTGCCATCTGGCGCAAGATGTGGGAGATCATTCCTGATGATAACTTTGGGTTAAACCTTGATCCCTCGCATCTTATCCTGCAAATGATTGACTACGAGCGTGTCGTGCGCGAATTTGCCAGATAAAATCTTCCACGTCCACGCCAAAGACCTGCACATCGACCATGAAGGGCTTGTACAACAACGGTGTGCTTTCGCAGGGCATGGGCTGGCAAGTCCCACGCCTGCCCGGTCTGGGTGACATGGACTGGGGTAAATTCTTTGCCGCTCTGACTGCCGTCGGCTATGATTACGTGGTCAGCATCGAGCATGAAGACCGTGCCTTTGAAGGTGATGAAGAATTGGTGAAACGAGGCTTCTACCTGTCACGCGATGTGCTAAAACCTTACATTCACTAATCGTTCATAGATCTGTGCGTTGCGCCAGCTCCTCCCATTCTCCTATGAGGAGATGGGCGGGGTGAATATTTCTAACCAGGATAGCCTGCATGAAGAAATTCATTGGTTGCGACTTAGGTGGTACCAACCTGCGTGCTGCTATTGTAGATGTCGAATAGTGGGGATGTTCTGCACCTGGTAAGCATTCCCACCCTGGCGCGGGAAATGCATGACGGCAGTCATGCAGCGCATGGCTGATTTGGTCCTGCAAGTACTCCAATCAGCCGGATTGGATAAAGATGACATAGGCGGCATTGGCATCGGCGTGCCCGGTGTACTGGACTTGGAAAAGGGTGAGACGCTCTTTCTGCCCAACCTTCCCGGTACCTGGCCGCATATTCCCTTGAGCAGATACCATCACGCGCCGTACTGGACTGCCAACCGCCCTGCTCAATGATGTCCGTTCGATTACCAACGGCGAGTGGCGTTTTGGTGCTGGTCGCGGCGTGGACACTCTCGCTGTTTTCGCCATCGGTACTGGTATTGGTGGTGGGCTGGTAATCAATGGCCAGCTTCATCTCGGCATCGGTGGCACAGGTGGAGAATTGGGTCATACGATGATAGATTTCAACGGTCCGCGTTGTGGTTGTGGGAACAACGGCTGTCTCGAAGCATATGCATCAGGTCCGGCAATTGCAGCCATGGGCATGAAAGCTGTTTCACAAGGGCGAACTACCAGGATTGCCGAACTATGTGACTATGATTTGAATCGCATTACCCCGGAACTGATTGCAGAGTGCAGCTCAAGCAGGTGATGAGATTGCCAAAGACATTTACGAAAAAGCAGGATTTTATATTGGCATTGCAGCGGCCAATATTTGCGCAGCGATCGGACCACGTCGCATTATTATTGGTGGTGGTGTAGCACAGGGCAGGTGCAGCTATTGCTTGATCCCATTCGCCGCACTGTTCGCCAACGTGTGCATATCATGCCGGTGGATCAGGTGGAAATTGTTCCATCCCAGCTGGGTGATAATGCTGGCATCATTGGTGTAGCCTGTTGGGCAGCACAGTTGAGCGATCGATAAGATAACCTATTTGACATATGCCATATTTCCCTCACCCTGCCCCTCACCCCACGGTGAGAGGCGATGATTGCCTGCCGTCCTCTCCCTTTTAGGGTGAGGGTGATTTTCACGCCATCCCGATATTGTTCCAGCTTACCGCCCGCAACCCACAGGATTCGGGCACGCTCTCCATTTCCCTCACTCTGAGTTTCTCCTCTCACCTGAGCCTTCTCCCCCTCACGGGGAGAAGCGATTATTACCTGATGTCCTCTCCCTTTTAGGGTGAGGCTCGGATTATTGCCTGACGTCCTCTCCCTTTTAGGGAGAGGGTGGGGTGAGGGTGAATTTACGCGCCTCCTCGAACCTGAAGGTTCTCAAAAAGATACAGGGGAAAAATTAGACGTTGGACCGTTCATCGATCAAATAGGGATCTTTATGGGGGAACAAAGAAACGTTAATGGTGCATCAGTGAATCAGCTGGTTGATGTCTCGACTACCCTTATGATCTCATCGATCACAGGATTAATGTTGTAGCGCACATCATCATTCGTAAAGCGGACCACTTTATAGCCAAGCTCCTCTAAAAAAGCTGTACGGGCTGCGTCATATTCTGCCTGAGCTGGCTCATAGTGTGCCGCACCATCCACTTCGATGCATAGATGCGCTTGTGGGCAATAAAAATCAACGATAAAGCGACCAATCACATGCTGCCGGCGAAATTTGTATTTTACATTCCGATTTCGCAAAGCGTGCCAAAGCGTAGCCTCAGCCGGTGTTTGTGGGTGCCGCATTTCTCGCGCTTTTAGCAAGATTGGCGGGTAAATTCGACGATGGGGATTCATAGGTGGCTCACGTGGTTCGTTGAGGATTAATTCTGCCATATTTCCCCTCACCCTGACCTCTCTCCCCTCGGTGGTTATTCCTGCCGTACTCTCCCTTCAGGGGAGAGGGATTATTACCTGACGTCCTCTCCCTTTTAGGGAGAGGGTGGGGTGAGGGTGAATTTTCGCGCCTCCTCGAACCTAAAGGTAACGATCGAAGATAGCCTTGCTGAAGGGCACCGGGTAGCCATGCGTTTCACCATCAGCCGCGAAACTATCCGCTGCTATGCTGGGGATTGCCCCGACCTGGGAAACCGATCCATGTGACCGCCAGCGGGATTTTTCGAATTGTCGATGGGAAAGCCACCGGCAACTGGGTAAATTTTGATCCCCTGGGGATGCTCCAGCAGCTGGGAGCCGTCCCCATGCCTGAGATGTAACCTTACTTCCCAATTATTTTCATCACCATCCCGTAATAAAAATATAGCCCGGAGCCGGTCATTGGAAGATGACTTGTTCCGGGTGGTGTGTTAGGATAAGACCTGGCTGTGAAGAGCCATAGGACTGGCTCATTCCCATACACCCCAGGCCAATCTCCCCACCGGTGTGGCAGCGATCTGTCTTTGTTTCATGGTTCTCCATCCAAACAGATGTATTAACAGAAATGGGGGTGATTATAATACTATTTACATCCGAATAGTAGATATATGCATTAAGGGAAAAGGGGAATATTTAAAGAGTGGTAATGAGCGGTGGGTTTTCAGTTATGAGCTCTTAGTGTCAAGTAAGAAGAAAACTATGAATACGTGCGAGAAAGGATTTTCTCAGTTAATAACTCAGCAATGGAGAATAGCTATGGACATGAGTGTAAGAGAATCAAAAAAGTTCAGGTAGACTTGGATAAGAAGGCGCAGAAATGTCGCTACGTCAATTATGATAACAAATATAAATGAAAAGAAATTGCTAGGTTTGAATTAAGTGCCGCAATCGCTGCAACGACATCAACATGTACTGCATTACCTAATGCTTGAAAAGCTTTATCGCGACTAATAGGCAACTTATGGTCATCTGGAAATCCTTGTAGTCTCAAGCCTTCAACCCTGGTTAAAAATCTTTTCTCCAAACCTAATATTGGAATCTGAGTAGATGTCATAGCGACTAAGGATGGAGAAGAAGTATATCGTTTCACCCTCAAACCAGATGGTCGAAATTGAAGAACATGTCTCCATAAATTACGTTCTTCACCATGACAATTCCATTCAAGCTTGCGAAAAGAAGAAGGAAAGTATCGAAGCTTTTCAACCCATTCTTCTGGGAAATAATCTCTATACTTCTGAAACCATTCCCGATTCCTACGGATAAAATTTACCTTCCACAAGGGGAATTTACTTTCTGTAGCTCTCGCATAACTAGGCAGTAAATGTATCAATTCATCTCGAGAAAGAGATGCTATTTGGGAACGACCATTTAATGATTCCCTGAGTTCATCTAATGGCGCTATATAGGGCGTATAGTTTAAATATGGATAGGCGGCATCTATCTCATCACCCCAAATGGGGAAAGAGGGAAGGGGAACTTCTTTCGGGAATTTTGACAAGAAAAGATTCCAATGCTCTATACACAAAAGCTGATTATCTGTAAGTCGAGTTTCTAATAAATCTTGCCAAGTCAATTCCGATGCAGATTGGGTAATAGTATTTAGACTAGTCTTATACTTCCTGTTTGTGTAAGGAAAAGGATTCTCAGGGAGTTTTCCTTGTTGGGCAATAATAAAAAACCTCTCACGTGAATGTGGAAATCCCAAATGGTGTGGTGAGATCAGTCCTGGACCACCACTAGCGATATGCTCAGTACCTCGTACATCATAATCAAGAACTTTAAGTTTTTTCCTGACAATTTGCCATGTCCGACCATCTGTCATGACGCTCAAAATTTCCTACATTTTCCAAAATTACATATTTGGGACGGCATCTTTCTAATATATATTCTATCTCGTCAAAAAGTGTTCCATGTTCCTTGTCATTCATTCCTAATTGAGCGCCAGATTTCGAAAAAGGTTGACAAGGAAAGCCTGCACATAGTATTTCATGCGGTGGAACTTTATACTTGCAATGACGAATGTCCCCAAAAGATATATTTCCTTCTTTTGGAAAGTTCTCAATGTAGAGCTTTCGAAGCTCTTCATCAATCTCAGAAGCGAAAACGCAATCATGTCCCAGTCTACGTAAAGCTAGATGAAAACCACCCAGACCAGAAAAAAGATCGACAAATCTCATTTTGTAATTCTCTATCAGCGTCTACACGAAAATATCATTTTACGCTCTGTAACCGCATCTTTTACTAATTTTGCAGCAGCCTGTGGGTTTTTTTTGATATCCGTCTCCCATAACCGAAGAATAAACCAACCGTCTGCCTCTAACAAAGCAACATTCAGTTTATCGCGATTTATATTACTTTCTATTTTTGAAATCCAGTATTTTGCGTTCGCACCTTTGCTAAGCTTTGTTTTTTGATCTTCCCAGTTACGTCCATGCCAAAAATCGCCATCGCAAAAAATTGCTACACGGGCATGCATAAAAATTATATCGGGCTTACCGGGTAGAGTTTTTACATTTTTTTTATATCGTAAACCCATATGCCACAACTCATGTCTTAAAATTAATTCATGCTTCGTATCAACACGTCATTTTGACGCTTTACACGCGAACTGTCTTCTGATGCAGGCTTTAGATCAGTAAAAGATGGCGTCTTTATCATAAATGATCAATTTTCCAAAGTAGCTAACTGTCGTTCTATCCATTTACTTTAATTCTTGCCTAAAATCGATATCTTGTACGCCATTCTGTAGCAAATTTACAATTCGGATCCTATCAAAGATGAGGCCCTTATCCAATGATGCATCGTGCCATTCATATTCATTAATAATGCAAGGAACAGCAAATGCTCTCATAGGTTTACAGCCCCAATGGATATATTCACACCAAGCATCTAGTGGCACGTCAAGTTTATCCTTCCAATTTTGTTGAACTGTGCATTGCATAAGGACTACAATTTGGCTCGATCTCTTTATCAGAAAATGGCATCCATCCTACAACATCTAACCCTCTATCCTTGAATGTTCCGCGAGGCTCCTCTACAAAAATTTCGCCAAGAATTTCTGATAGATTTCGGACTTTACGTTTGATTTGCAACTCCCTTTTTATACGGTCATAATGAGGATTAGATGGCCAGCCAAAAACGACAGCTTGTCCAGTAAGGTAGCAACTCATCGCTTCACTAGTAAGCCTCTCGAAAAGTTTCGCTGGACGATGACCACAGATCCTGCCCTCCATAAAGTGACAAGAGTAGGCAGGCCCAGTACTCTGGAAGTATATTTATTTCGCCAGGCTCAATCAAACGGTCCTCAACAGCGAAAAAACTTACAAAGGTAAAGTCGCTCACGCCTTTCTAGTTCACGCCAAACACTAGTAATAAAACTTTCCAATGGCTCTTCTCCTGTAGCACCTTCAATTACCGATGCCAAATCTAGCTTAGAAAAGCTATTTTTTGAAACAGCAGTATGTAGTTCGACCCAGTCTGCAACATCCGTAATCGAATCAGGATTAGGTAGCTGTATCATTTTAATCTCTCAAAATCTCAAGCAATGCATCGACGGTCTGTTTGCACCGTTCTGCTTCGGTTATTACTTCAGGTATCTTGTGGCGGTGGGCAACTGCTAATGCTCCTTCTAATTTACTATTCGCTGAATTCAAATATCTTAGCACCATTGTTTCTTCGCCATCAGTTCGTTCATAAGCGCCTGCTCTAAGTCCCTAGTCCTCTCAAGGTAAGAAATTGCATCAGTATTAGTTACTATATAAGATAGTCGGCTTGTTATATGCCCCGAGTCTGTAATTACACTTTCTTGTTTTACATCTCCAAAAATCCAAGTGATTAAAAGCCGCATGTTACTTAGGTGTTTTGTTCCAACCGGTTCGTTAAAGTTTACGTCTGATAATCTTCTTGGTAATCCTAGAAACCGCTTAATATT
>CAWHGE010000012.1:0-64699 GCA_963828845.1 uncultured Chloroflexia bacterium | reverse complement strand
GAATGGGTGGAGCGCCTGAAAGCTGGCGGTGTGGCAATTCCCCCGTTTGTACCCAATTGGCGTAGTCGCACTCTGGCTTGGGCAGCTAAACACCTGGGTGTGACCGCGGTTTTACCCACCGTTATAGGCAATGAACGCAAAGATAGCCGCAAATATGCCGCTATGCCAGGTGGTTCCGGGATGGCAGCCGATGAATCTTCCCACAACCGGCTGCTGAGCCGCGTGGCTGCTACCATGAAGGGTGGCATGGAAGGTGGAGCATTGGCCCAATTGGAAGGCCGGCACCGGGCGGGAGGCGGGAACGCCTTACGGGCTGCCGTGTTGGGAGCAAATGATGGTTTGGTGTCAATCTTATGCCTGGTGATTGGCGTGGCTGGAGCTGAGCTCAATAATTCAGCTATCCTGATCACCGGGTTTGCCGGCTTACTGGCGGGTGCTATATCCATGGCATTGGGTGAGTGGCTCTCGGTGCAGAGCTCCAGAGAGCTATACAAGCACCAGATTGGGATCGAAAAGGCAGAGCTGGCCGCTGCACCCGAGGAGGAAGCCGAGGAGCTGGCATTGATCTATGAAGCGCGTGGTTTGCCCAAAGAAGAAGCCCAGCGCATGGCCCAGCACATCATCACTGACCCATCATCAGCCCTCGAAGCCCTGGCGCGCGAAGAGCTTAATGTAAATCCCTCTGAGCTGGGTGGCTCTGCCTGGGAGGCTGCTCTGACTTCCTTCTTCCTCTTCTCTGTTGGGGCGATTATCCCAATTATCCCGTTTATTTTCCTGACCGGTCTACCCGCGGTAGCGCTTAGCTTGTTCTTAAGCGGAGTTGGGCTTTTCATCATTGGTGCGGGTATTACCCTTTTCACCGGGCGCAGCGTGGTTTATTCAGGCACACGGCAGGTATTGTTCGGTTTGGTTGCAGCGGGTGTCACCTTTGGCATCGGTCGATTGATGGGGGTGAACCTGGCTGGGTAGGTGGATGGCCTGGTTGAGCTGAAAAGCATATTTGGGCAGATAAGAAAGGGATTCGAACCGCGATATCGCTCCTAGAGAAAGGTCGTGTATCGCTCGCAATATAGCTCGCGATACTGCGTCGCACAATTACTCCTCGATACTGCGGGCAAACCCGCTAGCTTCGCTATACGTGCAATCGTTTGCCCTTGAAAACGAAACGGAACGAATGCGATTTGAGGATGAACCTCGCTCCCAGAGAAAGGTCGTGTATCGCTCACAAGTAAACTGGCGATGCTGCGTCGCACAATCAGCTCCTTGATACCGCGGACGTAGATCGTCCTTGAACGAAACGGAAGGAAGGCATTTTGCTAATGATATGGCTGGCAAAAGAGGATGATCCCGGCGACAAAAGTCGCTGCACAGCCTCACCCCTGTTCCTTTCCCGATCCTGGGAGAAGGGAAAGACCACGAAAACAGCCTCACGCAGAGAAGTGACAAGCCCCAAGTATTTGAATAGTTTACAGAATTCAATATGCATTCAATTGTACCCTCACGGAAGCGGAGGCTGGATGGGAAGCTTATCGAGAGCGTTTTGATCCGAACCGGTGGGGGAAGAAGCTTCATGTTTGGCAGCGAAACCGGCGAGAACCTGACCCATGGATTTTTCAATATCACTGTCGAGATCCTTTTCGGTGCCGGTGATGAGGTAATGGACACGGAGAGAACGAGCTGGCATCTCTCGTAAAAACTACTCGCGATGTTTCGGGCATAGTGCGCCCTCAAGTGATGGCGGAGGAAGCAAGGCAGAGAATGCGCAAGGTATCGGCAAGCTCATTAAAATTACCGGAGGGATCGCAAGATTCGACCAGTTTTCTGGTGAAGACACGGATGATGGCGATCTCATCGACGAGGCTTTTGAGGTCGGTGGTTTCTACGCTGGAGAGGCTACGAATTTTCTTGCGGCGGCCGTAGAAGCCGTGTTTGAGGGCATTGGTGTTGCCGAGGGGTGCACCGGGGCGGCGATGGGGGGTGAGTGAGCTGGTGGGCATAGGGGTCCTTGAGTTCTTAAGTGAGTAGTGATCAGGAATTGGTGATTAGAAAGAAAAGGATAGGTGCGGGAAGTGGAAAGTTCTGTCTCGCGCGTTAGGGATGAATACGATGAAGACCGATCGGTATACGAACGCTTTTATATAGAATAAACGACAACATAGGAAAGCGCATACCGGTAAAGACCAACCGGTACAGGAGTACACTGGCCAATACCGAGAAGACTCACTCAAAGGTATACACGAAAAAAATGTCCATTTATTAAAAATAGATCATTTGAAAGCATTCTAATTATAGCACAGATGTTCTAATTCTGGAAGGGGGTTACGCAAAACCAGCGATGTTTTAAGATTTCTAATGAAGGGGCTAAAACGATTGAGCTTTAAGGCTTGGTTAGGGAGTAAATAATGAACAGAATGATCCCAGAGAATGGGCACCCTAATTAATCATGGAATAGTAATTTGTCTGAATAGTGATTTATGGGATTAAATGATTTACTAAAATTAGTGTATAACGCCAGAATCATAGTATGCATGGAATCATGATAATCATAATTAAAAATAAGGAGTGCGTAAGTGTAATGACTAGACATTGTGAGAAATTGCTTTGATGCAGAAGAAAATTATAAAATCGGAGTAAATCCAATTTGGAGGTAAATAATTGAGAAAAATATTCGGCGGTATGAATGTATGTAAGAACATCAGAAATTTATTATCAAGTTCACTTAAATTTGTACAATAGGCTGCCTTAATTATTAAGATAAAGTATATAATTGTGTACAAAGGCAAATATGATAACTTATCTTGAAACCAGTCTATTTGATTCTCCAAGCTCAAACACTCGTAAATACAGTTAATACAGTAGGTATTATGGGTAAAGGTATTGCATTGTCCTTTAAACAACTGTACCCAGATATGTATGAAGAATATCGAAGATTATGTGAGGATAAAAAATTCTCGGTTGGAAAATTATATATTTATCGCACTTCTAATAAGATAATAGTTAATTTCCCTACAAAGATGCATTGGCGTAATCCATCTAGCCTTAATTTTATTGAGGCAGGACTGAAAAAGTTTGTTACGTATTATCCAAATTATGGCATCTCTAGTGTTTCATTTCCCCCAATTAGGGTGCGGTAATGGTGAGTTAAACTGGGGAGAGACAAGTACAACCGATGATGGAACGATATTTAGCAGACCTACCTATTCCTGTTTACATTCATCTGTATCCACTAGAATTGGACTTCGTGCCCGAAAGACTCGATGAGAATTACGCTAAGCTAGTACACGAGAACGTCAGAGAGTATCAACCGGCAACTGTGGCTGGATTTGCAGAATCTTGTACAATGGTGGAACAAACAAACCATACCAAATGACCCTATTCGGCCCAGGATTGAGGTGCAGGATGAGATGATTATATTCAGTACAATCCTACGTCAAATTAAAGATAGTTTACCGTGAAGACGTGGAAGATTTATGGAATGAACTACGAATAAGTGGTACTATAAGCGAGATTGACCTTCCTGAATCGATTAGAGAAAGGGAATAGTAGAATGGCTATTCGAACTTCTTGGCAGACTTGACTATATCCGTCCAGTCGAGATACGTAAGCGTGGTAATTTCGAGAACGGTCATGGTTTACAATATATCCCTAAACCCGAACCAGCTACTGTGGAAGTGTTTGATGTATTGGTATGAAACCTTGGAAAGACAGAATTCATCAACACATTAACGAGTGGTCGACTCGTTTAGGCAATCTTAATGGTGGCCGAAATATGTCTATCACTTTACAGATGTAAATAATGCTGCAATATTATAACGGAAGGTGTACTGTATAGCCGGGTTGAGGCAGTAAAACATGGAAGAATGATCGTTGATAATGCAAGCCCAGACGTAATAGCACAGACTGAGCAAGAACACACGCATTACGTGAGATTATATTTTCGTCCAAAGCGCCAACCCAATATCGTAATGATGGAATACGTCCAGAACTCAGCGCGTGTTGGGGGAGCTCATTGCCCAATTCCAATATATTTTTGTTTTAATTCTGAGAGTATCTTATCCAAAGACGATTCAGAATACTCCGATGGTAACATGGGTAGCCCTAGAGCAGTCCATAGTGGTGAGCAAAATTTCTTCTTTCAAATACCTTTTAATCAGGTTTTTCATACGGTTCATTTCATCGCTGATGAGCATGACGAAATTATATTTCGTCGAAATGCAGAGGTGCTGATACCAATATCAATTACCCCTGGAACCAGATTTAAAATTTATAGCATGCCGAAGTGTAGCTGAACGACAAACATTAATAAATTTACTAGAATGACCCATTGCGAATAAATGGAAAAACAATATTAGGTTAGGTGTACAGGGTTTTTTTGAGAGAAAATGGACGTATGTGGAAGAAGTGGTCTACACAACTGATGGTATATTACATTTAGATTTATCCCGACACGTTAACCCCTAGCCCTTTCAAATTGCCAGGGGGGTCAATATTATGATGACGAAACAGATAAAAACGAAAGCATGAAAGAATTGTAGAACAATTGGATAACGTGTTCGAATAAAAAAGCCAGATAATGCAATATATGGTAAATTGAAACTTTACTTGGATGATTGCTTGGCTTACAGCGATTACATATCCTTCGAAGACATACCTTTCTAATACTGGTAATAATACTAGTAGTTATACTTAATAAGTCACCTATGCTTACCAAATAACAATGTAGCAATTAAATAATCTATACTCCCTCCAACAGCCTGATCTCCTGATCCGTCAAGCCATATAGCTCATACACCAGAACGTCGATCTGGTGATCGGTGGGGTCGATCTAGCGATTAAGAAGATGTAATCCGATGAGGAAATAGTAATATAAGAATCATCACTTACCTAATTCTAGAACCTTCTCTGTTATTAGATCGATTTCAATGATATATACATCATTTAAGAGATGTTTATTTGTGCGATAATAGTATTCGGCTAGCGACTTTGTATGTCTTGAATTAATATCTCTGCGTAATACTACAAATCTCTTCTTTTCCTTTGATAAATGTTGCAAGAAAAAGACTGCCTCGTTTATGTAACTGATTTTTGCGCTTGGTACATTACCCCTTCGTCCAAGAATAATTTTTACTTTCCCCAACATATTGCAGATCGTCCGAGACAAGATCAAACTTGTGTTCTTTAGGGGGGTTACCTATTGGTACGGGATATTCTATTCGAAATCCAATTTTGTAATGTTTTTTCGAGAATTAAATGAGGCCTTCTTTTGGAAATCTCTACCTTTTGCCGTATTCATACTGTTCGGATCTGGCATTTACTATATCTCCAATAATCAAAATTTTACAATTGCATCAATATAAATAAAAATCGTGTATTTGAACCTAGTTATTCTCCCTCCACCAACCTGATCTCCTCCTCCGTCAAGCCATACAGCTCATACACCAGGGTGTCAATCTGGTGGTCGGTGGTATCGATCTGGCGCTGGAGCATGGTTTTCTCGGTGGGGGTGTTGCTGCGGCGAGCTGCTGGTGTAGGGAGAGCATGCGCTCGACCAAAGCAACCATCTGGTCGTGGCGCTGAACATCGAGGGATCGGAAAAGTTGATATTTCGAATAGGAAAATTCTTTAAAGTATACATAACTCGGTTCGTAAAAATCACCCCTCAATTTGGGTAATATTTTAGAAAATAAAAACATTGATAATGAGCTATTCAGGATGCCGATTAGATATTTATCATCAATTGGAATAATAAAGCATTTCTGATTGGTATATTGACCTGATGTATCAAATGTAAATTCAGGTCTTTTACATATATTTGGATATATAATTTTAGCTTTCTCAAATTCTTCATAATAATCGCAAGCTCGTAATTCCCACCAATATTCTCCCTTGTCATATCGTTTTTCAGCAGCTTCTTTAAAAAGTTCAAGATGGTTTGCAATAGCAGGATAATTTTTCTTCAACCATCCCCAGGCATCTTTTGCATTATTGGATTGTTGACGTGTCCAACCGCGAGGGATAATGATTAGATATTGATTGCTTATTCGGCTTTTGATAACGTTTAATATCCTTACCTATAAGGAAATGGTTTGATTATTTCCGCACTTCTAGTGTCGCATCTGACATTAATTCCTGTGTTTATCAGCATCTATTACAAAGGCTTCATTCAATCCAGTCTTTATTCCATAAAATACATTACCTTTTACATAATTCTCCAAGGAGATTCCAACTAATTTTTAACTTTTCAAGTAATGACTTGGCTTTGCTCATCTGATAATGACCAACCTCGATCATCTAATCTACTGTTGGTCAATAATATAACGATTCGTTTGATACATATTCGTCCAAATCATTAGAGTTTAATGTCGTTAACTTGAGTTACCCAGGTTTCATGACCGGCTTCATTCTTCCCAACACGTAAAATGCAAGGGTAAGTTGTGACATTTTCAAACACTGGTAGATCACCAAAATCGGTAATTTCGAGAATATCTTGATTTTTAACCATCGCCGTAAAGGTTCACCATAATTCGTCCGCATCCATTTATTGGCAACGATATAACCAAAAATACCACCTGGTTTTAACAAAGAAATTCCTTTCTTCAATAAAATAGGAATATAGATCTGCAATGCCATGATAGACCTGGTAATGATGTCTGGAAATAAGGTTTATATTCACCTAGACCTTCTTGCCGGACATACGGCGGATTGCCGATGACGACGTCGAACCCGCCGGACTGAAGCAAATACCTGCGGAAATTCCTGTCTGCCAATCGAAGGCGTTGATGCGGTACTGCTCCTCAGCATCCAGAAAGCTGGACTGCTGCGCTGGTGTAGAAATCCGGTCCGATGAGCGAGTTGCCGCACTTGATGTTGCCGCCCAGGTCGGGCAGGGCACGCTCGCGGAACATGCTGAGCTGCTTGCCGATGCGTCTCCTGGCTTTCGCCTTCCAGCACCTTGAGCAGCAGGGAGAGCTTGGTGACCTCCACCGCCTGGGGGTCGATATCCACGCCGTAGATGTGGTCGAGCAGGATGCGCTTGCGCTCGGCGGTGGTCAGCTTCCACTGGCGCCGTCGCGGATGAGACCTGGTAGAGCCTGGGCGTGGCGCCTTTGGCCCACTTTTCGGGCTCGCGGCGAGTAGCCATTCAGGTACCAGTCCAGCAGGTACTGGTAAGCGCCGAGCAGGAACGAGCCCGAGCCGCAGGCGGGATCGAGGATGCGCAGGGCGTGCCCCTGCCCAGACCCACCTGGCCGGGCGTTTTGCCTTCCAGCAGCTTGCCGACGGTGTTCTTGACGATGTAATCCACGATGATAGGTGGGGGTGTAGAAGACCCCGCCGGCCTTCTTGACCTCGGGCTTGTCTTCCACCACGGCATGGTGACCGGCGGTCAGGCGGATGACCTTGCCGAGGAATCTGCTCGTAGACCTGGCCGAGGATATCGGCGGGCAGGACGGAAAACTCGTAGGGGCTGTCGGGGTAGTACAGGTTGGCGAGGATGTCCTTGAGCGGCTTGTCGTCGAGCATCAGACCCGGGGTGAGCGTGTCGGGGGCATCGGCCTGGTCCTTCTCGTGGCGGAAGTGGAACAGGCCGGAGTTGTAGCGCTCGTCGGCCTTGCGGAAGAGCTGGCACAGGCGGGCGATAGGTCTCACCGCCGTTGAGCAGCGACTGCAGCTGGCCGTAGGGCTCGATGCCGCGGTCCTCGCAGATGCGCAGGAAGATGATGCGGTCGATGGTCATCTGGACGGCGTAGTTCAGGTCGCGCTGGCTGAGAGCGGGGTTGCGCAGGGCGATGTTGTGCGCCAGCAGGTCGCGCCAGCGCTCGATCTCGGCCAGGAAGGCGTCGTCCACCTCGGCGGTGCCGCGCTTGCCTGTGGCGGCTTCGGCGTACTTGTCGAAGGAGCCTTTGAGGACGGCCTCGTGGGAGAAGATGGCGGCAATCTCGTCCCATTGGGCGGGATACTCGCGGTAGGTGAGCAGCATGATGCGCCCGGTGGAGGCTTTGTCGGTCTTGTCGGGCTTGATGCGGCAGTCGTAGACGGCGAACTCCTCGAAATCGGTCAGGATGGAGAGGGGCAGCTTGGCGGTCCAGGCGTAGCGGCGGAGCTGGTAGGCGGGGGTGATCTCGTCCTTGAGGTTGACGGAGGGCTTCTTGGCTTCGACGAAGAACTTGCGCGTGCCGCCGATGCGGAAGGCGTAATCGGGGGCCTTGGTGGCGCCGCCGACCTTGATGGCAGTCCTCGTGGATCACGTCCTTGTAGGCTTCGGCGTAGCCCTGCTTGTTGTACATGTCCCAGCCGAGGGCTGCGAAGAAGGGGTCGATGAACTCACGGCGCACCTGGGCTTCGTTGTATTCCGGCGAGCGGTAGGAGGCAAGCTGGGTGGCGAACTGGTCGACTAATTGAAGGATGGTATCTGGAGCGGGCATGGGTTGTTGTAGTGGATCGGTAGATATGGAAAGATTTTTACCGTTCCACTACAAATATACACCCCATTGCGTCAGATAGCAAATGGAGAAGGGAAGCATCCCCCAAAAAGCTAACGCTTGCGAGGTTTATAGTTTTCAACACCTAAAGGTTTCAATGTTTGGAAGGAGGAGATTGCCACGTCGCAAAATTCGCTCCTTCCCCCAATAAAGCAAGGGGGATTCCGCAATGACAACGACGTTTGGTTTACCGATCCCAGATAGAAAAAGGAGATTGTACCGAAGCCAATAACTCCGGCTCTTCCTCGCTCACGCAGATCGTTGGCGAGGCTTATGGCAAATTACGCCCTTGGTGACAACGATAGGAATTTAATGCGGTTTCAGCGGAGGCGACAAGGCGTCATCCTACCTGTTATTGATGGCTTATTGGTTCGCCAAACTACCCGGAAATCCCCGCCCGGCGGATAGGACTAGCTTCTCTTGGGTATACGCAAATATGCCGCTCCACGCGCATCCAAATACGCATGATCTGGAGTAACAGTCATCCGCATGACGATGTTCTGACAGGCTGGGCAGCGTAATACATAACCAGGGCTTTCGACAAATGCCCACAGGCTGCCCAGCTCGCCTACACGCCCACATGCTGCACATTCTATCGGGGCAATGGTCATTTCCACATCGAAAAGCTCATGCAGCAAGCCTGCCAGGGCGTTGCCATCCAACATCAACGATACGGCTTCCTCAAACAGCATGTTGTCCATGGGTTACCTACCTTTATGCAGTCCCGGTTGGACCAAATCGTTCCGTGCGGATCTGGTCTGCGGGGATGCCGAGCGTCACCAGCCCATTTGCGACCCCTTCCACGAGCGCCGTGGGACCGCATATATAAGCTTTGAGTTCATTCCCAAGCGGTTTCGCAACCTCTTCCAGCATCTGCAAATCGATCCGCCGGCTATAGCCATCCCAGATCTGTGGTTGGGTACGCGTCAGGGTATGGAATACTTCCAGACCCGAGCGGTCTTTATGCAGCATTTCCAGTTCATCTCGATAAATAATATCCTCATAAGTGCGTGAGCTATAAAGCAATCGTACGGGTACATTCGAACTCACTGCATGCCGGTGACGTAGCATCGCCATCAGGGGGACGATGCCTGAACCACCTGCCACCAGGAGTAGCGGTCCTCCCATGCTCACTTCCCATACGAAATATCCTCCAATGGGGCCACGCAGCTCCACCTGGTCACCCACAATGAGAACGTCATGCAGGTAAGTGGAGACTTCCCCTTCTTCCAGCCTCTCTACGGTGAGCTCAATCTCACCCTTTTGTTCGGGGTTGGAAGCGATGGAATAACTGCGCTGAGCCTGGTAACCATCCGGAGCTGTCAGACGTACGTCGTAATGCTGACCAGCCCGGTGAGGTGTCCAGTTTGGTAATGCCAGGGTAAAGGTTTTAACGGTCTGGGTCTCCTGCCTGACCTTAACCACGGTGGAAATCTGCCACTCCAACACGCGTGGCATCACTTCTTCCTTAATCAGTTCTGTCTCCATGATAGCGCTCCTCTTTCCACGGATCACCGTGATTGTTATATCCCAATGATTCCCAAAAACCAGGTTTGTCTTTCTCTATGAAGGTCAGGCCACGCACCCATTTGGCACTTTTCCAAAAATAGAGTGCGGGCACCACCAGCCGCGCCGGACCACCATGCTCAGCTGCCAGAGGGGCACCATTGTATTGGTAGCCCACAAAGGCTTTCCCACCTATGAGCTCACTCAGAGGCATGTTGGTGGTATAGCCCCCATCGCAGAAAGCCATCACAAAATGTGCATTGGGATCGACTTCCACTGACTCCAGTAATGTATCAACGCTGACTCCTTCCCATTGGGTATCCAGCTTCGACCACTTGGTGACGCAGTGGATGTCCACGGTGAAATAGCGGGATGGCAGGAGTCGAAATTCAGCCCACGACCAGCGTACCGGCTGCCTGACCAGACCATTGATCTCAAAGCTCCATCGTTCCAGGGGGGTATGCGGGGTGGGTCCTGCTGAAAGCACCGGAAAATCACGGGTGACGTACTGTCCGGGAGGAACCCGATCAGCAGGTCCATCCTGTCTTCGTTTACTCATAAAACCACGGGACAAGAATGTACCGCTCATTTTGCCCTCCTTATCCTATTAATTAGATAATATGGGTATATTATATCATATTAGGGGTATAATGTACGACTTTAGGCAGACTCTGAGTTCATTTCCCTCGCAAGAGCCTGCCATCCTGCTCTTCCTCTCTATCTTTCTGGTGCTGGCATGGAAAACTGCCGGATGGTGGGGTTTGGACCGCTGGGTATTGGTTGACCTGGGCACTCCCTGGAGCCCTGGGTTGACATTTCAGGAGAAACCAGCAGAAGAGCCAAAGGTTCGCAGTGTGGAAATGTAAGGATCTCTCTTCAATTCAATTTGAAGATTTACATGTCAGAGAGGGGTAGCATCGATGCCATTTAAAACGAGCCTTTACTCAGTAAATATGGATCTCTTAAATAATAAGATGTCATTGGTTACTGGCAGCTCGCGTGAGATTGGCGCGGAGATCGGCAGATTATTTGCCCAGGAAGGAACAAAGGTAGGGCTGAACGGACGTGACACTATAGCTTTGTCTCAGGTTCAGTTAAAGATTGAACTACGGGTGAATTTCAATTGTAAAACCAGAGGACAAGTAGCCGCTATTTAATCCCTCCTTAAATCGTTGTCTTTAGATCGATACAAGTGTAGAACAACGATTCACTTATTAATATAATTATTTTCTTATTTATCTAATAATTTCCTGGATATGGATATTAACTTGCCTTTTGCTTCCCCAAAATTTCTTCTACCACCTCTTCATACGGTCTGACGGCAGTACGCGCCCATAAGTCAGCAAAGACGTCATCACCAAGTTGAGCGCGACTGTTAGCGATAGCAGAATCGTAAGCATCGCGGTCGATCGGTGGAAGAGGTGCGCCTATTGCCTGGCGTAAGGTGTGCGCCGTGGCAAACAGCATCACCGCCTGCGCACCTTCGCTTTGTACCATACTCACATTGGCCAATGCCTCGAGTGCAATTGCGATGTTTAGCTTATGACCAAATTTCGCGGACAGACGAAGACCTTCTTGAAGCGAATCGCCTGCCAGCTCAGCCTCACCTCGCGCAAGTTTTACACGACCCAAGGTTACGAGGGACCGTGCCAAATCGGGCTTGAATTCACCTTCCCGCGCGAGCGCAGTTGTCTCTTCCAACACCCTGGCAGCTTCCTCAATCTCACCCTCATAATAGGCCAATAAACCTCGGAAGTACAACACCAACACTTGCAGCCATTTGTTCTCGGATGACCCCAAAAGGCTAGAAGCAGTCTGGAGGTGAAAGTGCGCAGTTGAAAAGTCTCCTTGAGCGATAGCATTTTCCGCCATAGCGCAGTGCACATCGGTCTGCCATTTATTGTATCCGTGCTCCTGATACACCAGAAGAGACTCTTCGAAGCGAGATTGAGCGGTCGCATACTCACCCTTGATTCGAAAAAGACAGCCCAGGTTAGTAAGGGCATCTGCGATGCCCAATGGATGTCTTATCTCTCTGGCAGTGGCTAGACCACCTTCAAAATGGGATTGGGCGGTGGCATAATCCCCGAGACTCAATTCAACAATTCCAAGAGAAATCAGTACACTTGTGTAGAGGTACTTTTCGTCTACTTTCTCCAGGATCGCTGCGCTTTCTTCGAGCATCACCCGCCCCGCCGGATCGCCACCGTAATCCGCCAAGTGCCATCCCAACCTGAACAATGCTTGAGCCTCACCCCATCGATCGCCATAATTGCGGAAGATTGCCAGGGCTTCTCTCGTTCGGGCCTGGCCTAAGGTTGCTTCACCTTGCCAGAACAATGTGAGCCCTGAAATCATCAGAGACTTCAGCCATACATTGCATATCACCCAACTCCCTATAGATGGCAGCGCTTTCTTCAGCTAGCGCGAGCGATGCGCTAAGGTCCCCCATTGAATTCATGAGCACGCTCATCCCCAGCAGAGCACTGGCTCGATGATTGGTATGTTTTTCCGGGTACCGTCCGAGTGCTTCTGTTATACAGTCACAACCCTCATGAATGTGACCGCGCATCCGCCAATACCAGCGCAATGACCCCACTAACCGTAATGCCAGCTCATCACCACTCTGTGGTGCAGCTTGATTCTCAAGCGCCCATTCTAAGGCTGCTTGCAAATTGTCATGCTCCTGTTCCAACCGGACCAGCCATTCCATTTGATTGCGTCCCTTCAATTCCTGCCCGGCTGTTTCTGCCAGAGTGAGAAAGAAGGCATAATGCTGACTTTGCGCTGCTGCTTTCAGCTGGGGATCGGTATCCAGCTGGGCAGCACAATATTGACGGACCAATTCATGCAGGTCGTACCGACCCGCAGCCGCGCGACGCAGCAGCGTTCGGTTCACCAGCGTTGATAAGTTCGACAACGTCGCACCTGCTACTTGCTCAGCTGCCTGCCGTTGAAACCCGCCTCGAAAGACTGAGAGCTTGCAAAGAACTTGTTGCTCGTCTGGGGATAGCATTTGCCATGATCGATCGAACACCACCCGCATGCTGCGATGCCGCTCCGGCAGGTCCCGCACAGTCGTGCTGAGGAAATCCAGGCTGCTTTCGATTTCTACTGCTATCTCCGCGGGTGATAAAGTCCTCATCCATGTAGCGGCAAGCTCAATTGCCAGCGGCATCCCCTCAACCAAACGGCAGATGTGAGCTACCTCCATCCGGTTTTCCTCATTCAGGTCGAATTTTGGAAATGCATGCCGGGCCCGTTGAGCGAATAATGTCACTGCGTCAAATCCGTCAAACTCCATCCCGTTTGCGCCATCTCGGGAAAAGCCAATCCCTGGACTTCGAATAACCATTCTTCTTGCAGGTTCAGTGCTTCCCGTGAGGTGACCAGCAGCTTAATACCTGGCGCTTGTTGAAGTATTTCAATCAATAGATCCGCAATATTTCTCTTCAAGCGGATTTCCTAATAATAAATGCTCCAGGTTATCCAAAACCAAAAGCATTTGTTTTTCGTGCAGGTAGCTGAGGAGATATTCTTTGGGATCACTTGGACCAAAGAAGGTAAATTTGATCGCGTTCGCAATCGCAGAAATGACCCCTTCAATTGATCCAACAGAAGCGAGAGGGACAAAAGCACCCCCATGGGCAAATTCGTTGAGGTGTTTTTCAGCGGCTTGGACTAGCCAGGCGGGTCTTGCCCATGCCACCCGGTCCCACCAGCGTTATACATCTGCATTCAGGATCGGTAATCAGCTGCCCCAGGTGAGCAAGCTCCACCTCCCGCCCAACAAAAGGAGTGAGCTGGACAGGAAGATTATGGATGGGTGTGGAGGAAATCTTGGGAAAGCCTGCTCGGTTTTTGGGCTAAGAGTACCAAGCCGGATTTGCTCGTACAGCTCCCTCGTCTCCGCAGATGGTTCAACGTCCAGTTCTTCAGCTAACACTTGCCTGCAGGTTTCATATTGGACAATCGCCGCGCTGCGCTGTCCGTCCAGGGCAAGCACCCGCATCATTTGGCGGTGCGCTTCTTCCCGCCACGGGTCCAGCTCCAGCTGCCGTAAGGCATGCTGATGGGCGGCTTTATAGTCCCTTTGCAGCTCATAGTAGTTCGCCAGATAACTGTGGGCTTCCAAGACGCGCTGGTGGAGATTTTCACGTTGCAACACTGCCCACTCTTCAAACTCCGTACTGTCTTCCAGGAAGAACTGCTGCAAGAACTCGCCGCGATAAAGTTTTACCATTTCCTCCAGCCGTGAGGCGTGGATTGAACAATCCTCTTTGCACTGACTTAGGTTTTCTTCGCATGTATAGAAGAGATGGTTGAATAGGTCAAGGTCAAGCGAATAGTCACTCTCCCGGTTGAACTGAATTGCGTCACGCGAGATGAAGAGATAGGGAGGATTGGCAGTATGGTCGCCAAGGATCAAACGCAGGTTGAACAGGGCTTGTCGTAAATTATGCCGGGCAGCTTCTTCGGGATAATCAGGCCAAAGTAGACCCACCAGGGTTTCACGGCGATGTGGGCGATCAGATTCCACCGCGAGATAAGCCAAAAGCGCGCGAACCCTTACCGATTCCAACGTCGTTATCGGCGTATCGGCTATCGAAACCTGCAATGATCCCAACACCTCGATCGACAGGTGTGTCATTTGTGAGCTAATTAGACCACTATTACCTTAATAGTACATTAATGATCGTCAGGGGAAATTAGCCCTGTTCCTGACGATGACCTGATGCTGCGTTGACAGTCCATGGGTAAACTGGTCTCACGATGAAAAAAGTATCCTATGCAAGCTGATCAACCCATTCAACCTATTCATAAATGCTCGTTCAAGATGGCAGTCACTTATAAAGCGATTGTCACACTAAAAAAGGAGAAATGAACCATGAAAACAAACCGTCTATTGATCGTCCTCGTACTTGTTGCAACACTGCTGCTCGCCAGCTGCGATACCGCGCCAGGGTGGGCGCATTGCAGACCGAGTCTAAATCGGTCGAGCTGGGAGATGCCAAGTCGGTCCGTGTCGAGATCAGCCTGGGCGCTGGCGACCTGCAGCTGACTGGTGGTGCGGAGAAGCTGATGGAGGCCGACTTCACCTATAACGTCGCCAAGTTGAAGCCAGAGGTGGAGTACACAGATGGCACACTCGTTGTTCGGCAGCCCGAAACCAACGGCATGCCAGCTTTGCTAGGCATAACGGACTTCCGTAATGAGTGGGGCCTGCGCCTTTACGACGGGGTGCCCATGGATCTGAGTGTGGATGTGGGCGCTGGATCCAGCAACCTGCAATTGGCTGGTCTGTCGTTGACCGGGCTCGACGTCACCTTGGGCGCGGGCATATACACGGTCGACCTCAGCGGCGACTGGGCGCGTGACCTGGACGTCACCATTGATGCCGGCGCGGCTTCCTCACCGTGCGGCTGCCCAAGGACGTTGGTGCCCGCGTCAAGGTCGAGTCGGGTCCGCACACGATTGAGCCACAGGCCTGACGAAGGATGGAGACGTCTACACCAACGCCGCCTATGGCGTGTCGGACGTGACGTTGCAGATAGACCTGGAGGCCGGTATCGGCACGATAAACCTGCTGGAAATCGAGTAGGAAATAGAAAACTACAAGGAGAAACTGCCATGTTAACCAAAAGAATCATTGGTGCACTCACATTCCGGCGGGGCGTCTACGCGGAGGTAGAAGCAGATAAGACGTTCACTGCGACTGCCTGGATCCTCGTGGTGATTTTTGCCCTTCTCAATCAGCTTGGATCACACGCCTCCCAGAGTATCTTTGACTGGTCGGTGGGTACAGGTATCGGTGTGCTAACGGCGATTGCCGGCTTCGCCATTGCTGCAGCCGTTATCAACTGGGTCGGGCGCGGAAGCTTCAGCGCCGAAGTCACTTTCAACGAATTGGTGCGGACGATGGGTCTGGCCTCCATCTGGACCGCGGTGGGCGTCCTGGGCATCATTGCCGCCTTCTCCGATGCTCTATCTTGCATACTGGGTCCGGTTATCGTCATCTCCTGGGTAGCCCTGGTGGTGGCCTGGTTTGTGGCCGTGCACGAAGCCCTGGATTTGACCTGGGGAAAGACCATCGTCACCGTCATTATCGGTCTCATCCCCTGGGCGATCATCATGTCTCTCACCGGCGTCGTTTTGTCCTTGCTAGGCCTGAGCGCGACCGGGTTCGGCAGCTTGTTTGGTCTGTAGTGTGACGATGACAGCTGGCCAAAACGATGATGGCCGGTGCCTGACTCTCAAAAGATTAACCAGTCACGAAACGAATTAATCATGGGACATTCAAGCGGACAGCTTTTGTTTAGATAAAAGGAGAAAAAAATGACAACAGATACACTTTCACAACCTGCAATTCAAGATAGTTTGAACCGCACTCAGGTGGAGCGAATGGACCAATACACCCTGTGGCAGATCCTCGGTATCTGGGCCCTGGCTGCCCTCCCGATGGGGATCCTAGGTTGGGTCGTATACCCCGCTTTATCGCCCGATTTCAACTCAGATCCGCTTGGAGCGGGTGTTACCCGGCTTGTGCTGCTCACAGTTGGTTTGATCTGGCAGTTTGTCCTTTCCATGATCATCGTCCGGAAGGAAGAGGGTGATCTCCGCTGGGCGACGATCAAGCGCAGGCTGCGCCTCAACAGACCGCAGGATCCAACGACCGGCAAAACTCGCCGCAGGTTATGGTTGTGGGTAATTCCGTTTCTTATCGCGAGCGTTGTGTATGATCTTGCAATAACGCCATCTGTGGACAAGCTATGGGTGTCGATCTTCCCCTTTCTTGCTGAACCTTCGAGTTTTAACTTTGACTTGGTCTTTCAATCCCAAGAAATCTTGAATCGGCTGGTAGGCGCCTGGTGGTTCTTTGGCCTGTTTGCGGTGACGTCTGTCTTCAACTCGATTCTGGGAGAGGAGTTTCTATTTCGGGGAGTGTTGCTTCCCAAGATGGAGGGAGTATTTGGCAGGTGGAGCTGGTTGGCAAACGGTGTGCTCTTTGGCTTATACCATGTTCACATGCCCTGGGGCATTTTGCAGAATGTCATTAGTGGTCCCTTCGTACTCGCATTTCCAAGCTGGCGTTACCGCAGCACCTGGATGGCCGTCATCGTTCACTCTGCTCAAAGTGTGTATTTTTTGGTCTTGATCCTCGGTGTTGTATTAGGGCTCGCTTGATACGCAAAACCATGGAAATAAATGAGCGGACAACTTTTGTTCAGATAAAAGGAGAATAAAAATGGCTACAAATGCACTTTCACCCTCAGCGATTCAAGTTAGTATGGATCGCACTCAGGCGGAACGATTGGATCAATACACCCTCTGGCAGATCCTCGGTATTTGGGCGCTCGTAGCCTTGCCGATGGCGCTGCTGGTCTGGGTAGTCACTCCCGCCATCATCCCCTACAGCCCGTTGCTATCCCGGCATCACGTATTGGCTGGCGATCATCGTCGGTATGGCATGGGAGTTTGTTGTAGCCCTGGTGATCATTTACCGCGAGCTCGGCACGCTGCGCTGGAGCGCCATCCGCCAGCGGACCTGGTTGCAAACCCCGCGTGATCCAAAGACGGACCAGCCGAATCGAAAGCTATACTGGTGGGTGCTGCCTCCCTTACTCCTGGATGCCCTGGTGATTGCCGTACTTGGCGGCTATCTGGATGCGCCCATGGCCTGGCTGTTACCTGGTGTGCATGCTCCCGCCTACACAGATATGGCTCAATTAGCTAGCCCCGAGTTCCAGGGTCAATGGTGGATCCTGGGAATTGTCCTGGTCAGTATTATCTTCAACTATTTCCTGGGCGAGGAATTTCTCTGGCACGGCGTACTCCTGCCCAAGATGCATGGGGTTTTTGGAAAGTACGATTGGGTGGCAAACGCCGTTCTCTTCGGTTTTTATCACGTGATGAAACCCTGGAACCTGCTCAGCGTCATCGCGGGTAACTTGATGTACAGCTGGCCAGCCAGGCGTTTCCGCAGCAACTGGATGGCGTCATCGTGCATGGCGCGGAAACGCTCCCGGTGCTGGTGATGGCTCTGGCTGTCATCCTGGGGTTGATGCCCGGGTAGAGAACGAAATGGATGCTTTTAGAACAAAGACGTAACTGTCAAAAAAAGGAGAAAACAGAATGAATTCTAATGATTTAGTGATCAGTACAGAAGGTTTGAGCAAATCTTTTGGTGAGGTACAGGCGCTCAAATCGCTCGACCTGCGTGTGCCTCAGAAATCGATCTTCGCCTTCCTTGGGCCCAACGGCGCCGGTAAAACCACCACGATCAAGCTGTTGCTGGGCCTGATCAAACCTACCAGCGGGGGCGGCAAAATCCTTGGCAAGGATATCATCCGCGAAAGCGTCGATATCCGCGCCAACATCGGCTACCTGCCTCAAGATACCCATTTCTACGAGCACATGAGCGCCCGCCAGACGCTGGAATACACTGCCAAGTTCTTCTATACCGGTCCTCAATCGGAGATCGATAAGCGCGTGAATGAGATGATCGAGCTGGTTGGGCTGGAGGGCAAGGCAGACCGGCCGATTAAGGGTTTTTCTGGGGGCGAACGCCAGCGGTTGGGAATCGCCCAGGCGGAGGTCAACTATCCAGACCTGTTGATCCTGGACGAACCCGCGGCCAACCTGGATCCGCAAGGACGGCGAGATGTGCTCGAAGTGATGTCCCGCATCCGTAAACACGCCACAGTCTTCTACTGCACCCACATCCTGGACGATGTACAAAGGGTCAGCGACCAGGTTGCGATCGTCAACCAGGGTGAGCTGGTCACACAGGCATCCATCGAAGAACTGCTGGCAGGTAAGGGTGATGTGATCTACTCAGTAACACTGACAGGCGATGCCCAGAGCGCCTACACCCAGATCCATCAACAACCCTGGGTTTCCGGGATCGAGGCCAGCCAGGAGGGTGAACAGACCACCTGGCAGGTGAGCGTGACAGACGAGGCCGCGGCTAAAGACCAATTGATGAGCTTACTGGTATCCAGCGGATTGAAGATCTCCAACTTCAGCCGCAAAGAACAAAACCTGGAAGACGTATTCATCAATATCATTGAAAGGAGTCAGAAATGAGTGCCATTGCATCGGGTCAGTTTCAACTTGTCAAAGAAAAAGGCTGGAGGCGGGGGTTGGGTAACTTGTTACAGGGCGAGTACTCGGCCTGGTTTAAATCCTCCAGGTGGTGGAAACACCTCGCCATGTGGTTTTCGATCATTAACCTGATGATGTTGATCCTGATATTAGCATCTACTAAAATTGCCCAAGAAGGAGGGGAGATGCCAGAACCCATTTTTATGTATGGCATCTTCGGCGGGATGTTCGTCGCCTTTGGGGTGATGATCATCATGCAGCGGGTCCTGATCGCTGAAAAGCACTCCGGCACGGCTGCCTGGGTACTCTCCAAACCGGTCACACGCACGTCTTTTGTCGTCTCCCGGTTGGTTGTCAATTCGATCGCCATCCTGCTCACCTCGGTGATCGTGCCTGGTGTGATCTTCTATATAACCCTGGGATTATTTAGTGCCACTGGGTGGCTTTCTCCCTTGGGATTTATTGCCGGTCTATTGATGATCTCACTCCACACATTCTTTTGGATTGCATTGGTACTGATGATGGGATCGCTTTTTGAATCCTCGGGTGTTGTGATCGCAGTACCGATGGCACTTTTCTTTGTATTCTGGATGGGGACGGGCATAATCCCCGCCTTGATTTATATCTCGCCATTGCTGCTGTCCTTTAGCCCTGCTCCCGAACAAATGAATGCCCTGTCGGTTTCTTTTATGACCGGTGCAGCCGGTGTTCTCATGGCTGCCGTTGATCTCGACGGTAGTCTTCAGTGTCATTTTTATCACCGTAGCCATCCTGCGTTTCAACCGCCAGGAGTTTTAATCCCATAAGAGATACCTGGCAGAAATATTAGATAAAGGAAAAGCGAAAAATGAAAAAAAACCACCTTTTGATCGCTCTGGTACTTTTAGCAGCGCTGCTGCTCGTCGGCTGTGGCAGCCAGGATGCCCCAATTCCAGTAGTTCCTGCAGGCGCGCGAGCCGGGGACTTGATAGATCTAAAACCCTGCACGTATCAGGCTGGCGGGACTGCATACTCTGCCGATTGTGGCACGCTGGTTGTGCCAGAGAACCGAAGCGATCCGAGCTCTCGGTTGATTGCCCTGCCCGTGATTCGCGTCCGCGCTCTGGACGGAGGCCATGCCGAACCCATCTTCTTCCTCGTAGGCGGGCCGGGGGGGTCCAATATGAAATTCCAGAACCTGGAGGGGTTGGTTGACCTTCAAGACTTCGTGCAGGTTGGATACCGGGGCGTGGATGGCTCGGTCGTGCTGGACTGTCCGGAGATCAGTGAGGCAATCCGCAATTCGCCCGGCGGCCTGCTGAGCGATGCAGCGTTGCAGGGCTACGCTGAGGCCAGCACTCGCTGCGCCGGGCGGTTGCAAGCCGAAGGGGTTGATTTGGCTGGCTACACAATCGCCGAGACCATCGACGATATGGAAGCCGCTCGCGTTACATTGGGTTACGACCAGATCAACCTGATGGGTGAAAGCTACGGCACCCGCCTCGAGATGATCTATGAGTGGATGTATCCCGACAGTCTGCACCGCGTGGTCATGACGGCCGTCAATCCACCGGGTCACTTCCTGTGGGAAGCCGCCAACATCGACGCGCAGCTCGAGGACTATTCGCAGCTGTGCGCTCAGGACGCTGAATGCAGTGCCCGTACTGACAACCTGGCCGCCTCGATGCGCCATGTGACCGACAATATGCCCGACCACTGGCTGTTCATACCCATCGATGAGGGTAGTGTGAAGCTCCTCACTTTCATTATGTTGATGGAATCAATCCAGCCCCCGGGCATGCCGGTACCGTTGTACGGCCCGGCGGCGATCGACATGTGGTTGGCCGCCGAAAATGGCGATGCCAGCGGGATGGCCCTGGCATCGATGAGCCGCAACATGTTTCTGCCAAACTTATTTGTCTTTGGCGAGTTCTTCTCGATGGGGGGCAGCGTCGACGACTTCTATGACCCTGCACGCGATTACCGGACTGAGCTAAACCCGCCGGATTCAATCCTCGGCTCACCGTTTTCGCTCTTCATGTGGGGCATGGCGCATGGGTGGCCGAGCAATCTCATCCCCCAAGAGTACCTCCAGGTGCAGCCCACCGACGTTGAGACGCTGCTGATAAGCGGCAGCATCGACTTCTCGACCCCGCCGCAGTTTGCCACCCAGGAACTGCTGCCGCACCTGGGCAATGGTAAGCAGGTCATCCTCAAAGACTTTGGCCATACGGAGACCTTCTGGAACAGTCAAACAGAGGCGCGGGCGCACATGCTGAAGACCTTTTTCAGCACAGGCGAGGTCGACGCTTCACTCTACACATACCAGCCAGTGAACTTCGACGCGGGACTTGGGTGGCCGGGGTTGGCCAAGGTCCTGCTGGGCACCGTGCTGGCGGTCATTGTCTTGTTGGTGGCGCTGGTATGGTTTGTTGTCCGGCGCATACGGCGGCGCAATGCCAGCCGCCAGGAGTTTTAATCCCACAAGAGATATTTGGCAGATATAGCAAATAGATAAGACACAGCTCAATCCAAAGGTGACCGCGATGTGGATTTTTTGAAGCGCTTTTTTGAAAAATCTACATTCCGCGATAGCCGACTGAGAGTTACACACAGCGTTCCGATAAACTGCCAGGCTAGATTGAAATCGAATTCATCAAAAGGAGAACTACATGGTTAAGCGCATCAGTTCCATTGCCCTGAAAGGCATCGCACTTGCGACGGGTGTCGCTGTGATTGTGTTGAGTACCCTTAGCTCTTTGGCCATTGGGTCCGCAATCACCCTGCTCGGTCTTGGTTTGGCCGCATTGGCGCTTGAATCAATGCAAAGGTAAAAACCTGAAACCGTCAGTAGATATTAATAATATTCCTGACGATGCCCTGATGTTACCCTGACAACCCCCCAATAAAATGGGATCACCATGAAAAAGATAGTGAGGCAACCAGATCAATCTATGCACCCGAATAATAAGTGTTCATTCATACTCCGCCTGTGGCGGGAAGTGCAGTCCGACACACTCGATTGGCGGGCATCCGTGGAAAATCCTGAAACAGGGAAACGCATCGGCTTTTCCAGTCTTGAACAGCTATTTGTGTTCCTGATCGACTTCACGGAAACCAATTGTGACATGCAGCCAATGGAAGATAAAAGATAGGAGATAACAATAAATGGTCAAAATAATTATGCGAGAGATAAGTATGCCGAAAATAAATTCAAAATTTTACGCCAAAGCGAGGAGTAATTTCATGAAAAGAAATCTAATCATTACAGTAATTTTTGTTCTGTTGGTCCTGGTGTTGACCGCATGCGCAAGTACTTCAAGCGCTATGGGTATCCCCACCAGCGTGCCAGCCACACCTGCTCAAGCTACCCAGGCACCTGCTGCCCTGCGTGAAGCCCAGGTGCAGAGTGTGGAAGTCCAATTTTCGAAAATCGAGCCTATGCAAGTCTGGGCTATCGTGCGCGGCAACCTGAGTGAATCCTGCGCCACACTCGTCGAGCCTCAGGTCAGCTTTGCTGATAATACCTTCAATATCAAGGTGCTAACCAGCAGTCCATCCGATCGAGGTTGTATCCAGGTCACCACACCCTTCGAACAGGCTATTCCGCTCGATATTACCAATCTTGCACAAGGGACCTATACCGTTGTAGCCAATGGCGCGACCACAACATTCACGATTCCAACAGAGCCACAACCGCTTCCAACGCCTTTTCAGCTGGTTGTTTATGATTCCAACCACAATATCCAGGTGGTTGACCTGAGCTTGCCAGGATTTGCTTAAATCCGTATTTCAATGGGCTAATCCCGCAGGGTGCATCCGCGAGAGGTGAGGCTTATGTGCTCGATTCCACCAACGCAACGAAAGCAGTCCTCGTTGATGCAAGTGGAATTCATGACCTCAGCTTTATCGAAAGACCAACATTGTATGGATTGGCAGTTTACCAAGAAAGTGCCGATGACCAGCCGCGCCTGGCGTGGGGAACCGAGTACACTCAGGCGTCCCCGAACTCCACTCTCGAAATCAGCTCTGTGGATGGATCAGGTCGAGAAACGCTTTTGACTCAAGAAGTATCCGAGCCGCTGCTGCAGTTAGCGCCATTGTTCTGGTCTACAGATGGTAAATCGCTGTACTTCAGCAAAGAGCCTGTGGGGTTGGGAGGTTACATCCTGTTCGGAGGCGCCTCCAACCTGTACCGCATCGACGTCAAAACGAAGGAAGTTAGCGAGTTAATCCCATTGGTGCCTTCTGATGGACCGCAAGTATGCCTGGATTCCATCTCCAAGGATTACCGCTATGTGGCAGAGCATTGTTCAGAAGATTTCATCAGGATCCGTGACCTCACCTCAGATGGTACCGCTAATATACTCCTCCCAGATGATCTTCCTTCTGGATACAAGCACTTGGGCAGCTCCCGTTTCAGCCCAGACGGCAGTCGCATCGCTTACGCAGTCGCAAAGGGTGATCCCAACAATGAACAAGGTTGGGTGGTCGTATCTGACACTGCCGTCAGTAATTCCAAAGTGATCCTGACCAGCCAGGCGGGCAGCTACTTTACAGTTGCCGGCTGGCTGAACGATCAGACATTGCTGGTCCAATCGACTAACTTGCAGGATTGCTCCCCATACTGCTCCGGTGAGTTATGGATGGTCGACATCAATGGAGCAAATCCGCAGAAGGTGGCCGATGGCAGCTTTATCACCGTCATCCCTTATGGCTCGATTCCCACACCTCTACCCCCTGCCGTACCGGTGCCCACCTCAACAGGCTGCCAGGATGCAGCCCAATACGTCACCGATGATGGGTTGGATGGAACTACCTACGCCCCCAATACAGCCTTCACCAAGACCTGGACGGTGAAAAATACCGGCACCTGCACCTGGGACAGTAGATATCTGGTGTTCCAAATATCCGGTGCATTCATGACCCAACAACCTGGTTATTGGCTTGTTCCTCCGGAAAATACTGTCGAGCCCGGTCAGACCGTGGATATTCACGTCGGCATGACTTCACCCCCCATGAAAGGAAATTACAAGTCCTATTGGGGCTCTGAAGAATGAAGATGGAGAGATTATACCGATCGAAGGCGGCGCTGATGGGAATTCGTTCTACGTTGAAGTCAAAGTGAATGATGGCTCTGTCGATACTGGAGCAGTCACAGCTACAGCCATCGACATTGTGCCCGAACAGGGATCAGGTGAAGCTTGTACTGCCGATTCCACCTACTTTGTCCACGCCTACATCACCACAGATGGTCCCGCTACCGTCTCCTATGAAATCGGCTCGACCGCCGGGCAGATTCCAGCCGGATATTTTGAGGATAATGGTGAGTTATCTTACGACGTGACCGGTACTCTCGTCTTCGACCAGGCAGGCACAAAAACGATCAACCTGCGCTTAGTAGGTCCATACCCGCACCCGGATGATATCACTGTGAACCTTAGAGTAAATAATGGGGAATGGATCAACACAAAACTCTACTGCCCGTAAAAGTCGTGTATCGTAAATTGCTGGCGTGGACTGCCAGATACAAGCCATTTCTGGGATTTGGCAGTCCCTTCAGCAGCAATTTCACGATTTCATTCGTGTTCATCCATGAAACTGAAATCAACATAATCTGAGGATAAGTGATTGTATATAGGTGTAAAAGAAAGGAAATTCTTATGTTGCTGTTACAGATACTTTTAATCCCGCTTGTTGTCCTGATCCTTTTGGGTGTCGTTGTCGCAATCGGTTCCCAAGGAGCAGTACTTCCCAGGGACATTAATCAGAGTGATCCAGATGCCTCCACGGATAATAACCCTGATCCAACTCAGATAGCCAACCCCAGATTGCCTGCCACAATGACATCTTCAAGAGAACCTGCTAAGCCTGTCACCTTCACGACCGTGATCACCATGAATTCAGACGAGCACCAGTTGAGTGCTCTGGCAAGTATGCTAGAGATCGAAACGCTTGGGAAGATTGTCTGATCTGATTGAATCTCGACAATATCATGGTTGGCTGGGATTATCAATTTCACCCTACTCGGAATGTCTCCAGTCGACTTAGCAAACTTTAATACAAAATAGAACGAAGCTGTAACAATGATATATATAATTCTTCACGTGTTCAGAGCTAAAGGCTGAATCTACCGGCACATTTTGAAATAAGGATAAATGATCATGATTTATGATAATGAAAATACTCGTAAGTTAGTCTCCCATCTGATAACTCAGTCGACCACTCTGAACAGGATGACCAGAGCCTTTTGGATTTTGTTTCTTGGTAGCCTGGCGATCCTCTTAGTAGCTTTCTTTGCCCGAGATTACTGGTGGCTGGGTGGGATCATCGGGATTCTACTCGGCTATGGATTTGGGCTCTATTTGGCTTCTGTACAAAATCTCGTCATTGAATGGATGGTGCAGACGCTGATTGCCCAGGGAGAGATTTTGGACAGGCTGAAGAAATTCCCTGAATAATCTTATTAGGGATGAACTATGTCACTTTATAAAAAAGTAAGAATAGGTGTAATCCATGTTTAAAAAACTATTGATCTTGCTTATTGTCATCCTCATTTTGGCTGCTGTTGTTATTTTGGGCATATTAGGGGCAATATTGCCCTGGTTCGTCACCCGGAGTGATCAATCTACCCCCATGGTTGTTGAAACTGAGTCCAACCCAAGCAGCTATGTCCACCTTGCCTTCCATTCCGGTACAACAGGAATGCCTGCCGATCCTATCTCCTTCCCCAACCCCAGTCAATGAGCAATCGAGTTCGCTGCCCATCTGCTTTGCACCTGAGGAGCTCCTCCCCTTTGCGTTCACGCCCGATGGCGGCCAAGCTTCTGGTGAGAGCAAGGTCAGGGGTGCAGATCTTCAACCTGGAGTCAGGTGTTCTAGAAGCCTTCATTCAGGCTCCTCCAAGAATGTGATCACTGCAGCACTATCACCGGATGGACAGATCCTGGCCTGGTCGCTGGACGACAACACCATCCAGCTGCTGCGGATATCTGACCAGAAGGTCTTGCATACCCTGTCTGGGCACACCGACATGGTGACCAAACTGAGATTTTCGCCAGACGGGGACTTCCTGGTATCCGCCTCGCACGACAATTCGGTCAGGGTTTGGAATATGCAGGGTGAAGAGCTGCGCTCCTTTCAAGCAGTTGAGGCGCTGGGAATCGGCATATCCCCGGATGGGAGCATGCTGGCAACCGTGCCCTTCGATGGCCCGGTGGCGCTGTGGGACCTGGATACGCTCGAGAAAATCAAAGATTTGGGCGGATACGGCGGCTACGATACCTCCGATGCTGAGTTTTCCCCGGATGGGCAATACCTGGCTGCCGATCTTGCTACCGGTTTATTCTTGTGGCGAATCTCCGATGCCAGCCTGGTGTGGAATGAGGTCAAGAACAGCATGGCAGTTGCCTTCTCTCCAGACGGTCAATATCTCGCTTATTCTGATGTGGATGATGGCAATAAGGTTATCCTGGCTTCTCCGGATACGGCGCAGGTTCATCCGTGTGATCGATAGAGATGCAATCGCCGGTGTGGGAGCTTTTCTTTTCACCAGACGGTTCTTTGCTTGCCGCCACCGATGGTGTGGAAATCCGCATCTGGCAGGTTGAGGATGGAACGCTGCTTTCCATTGGAAAAGCCACCTGTCCCTAAATTCTTGAATATGGAGATGAAACGATGACTTTTACACTGATGATGCTGGCTATATTGGTGTTAGGTGTGATCCTGGCAGTAATTGGTGGAGTCTTGCTGTTTTTACAAAAAAGCAAGCTCGCCGGATTCATTGTCCTTGGTGTTGGCTTACTGACGACATTGTTATCTATTATTGGGGTTCCTGTCCTTGGTGATAACCACACGCACCATGGGTTGAATTGGAGCTCATCGATGCAACTGGAAGACCACATCCGTGAGAATTGGATAGAGAAACACTCAGCAACCAAAGTGGACATAGCAGGCGTGAGATCACCGGTGGAATATATGGCGACAACGAGTTATGAGCTGTTCAGAGAGCTCAACCAGCCTGAATGAAACAAACTTGATATTAGCCGCCCGGAAGGGTGATGTGGACGCATTCAACCAGCTGGTGCTGTGCTACCAGGACAGGATCTATAACCTGGCAGCACGTATCTTGGGAGATGAGGACGCCGCCGAGGATATCACCCAGAACACATTTCTGACGGCCTATCTCAACTTGCCTCGTTTTCGAAATGGTTCTTTTCGCAGCTGGTTATACCGGATCGCCACCAACCTCTGTTATGATGTACACCGCCGGCACAAAAGATACCCGGTCTTGTCCCTCGAGAGTGAAGTCCTTGCCGAAGAAAGATATTTCACCGCTCCACGATTTTTCAGGCTCCAGTATTTTACCGGAGATGGAGGTGGAGAGACACGAATTAGAACAGGCTGTTCAACAAGCCCTCAACCGGTTGGATGCAGATCAACGGACCGTAGTTGTGTTGGTTGATCAACAGGATTTCAATTACGCCGAAGCCGCACAAGTCCTTAGAATACCCAGTCGGTACGGTGAAGAGCCGCCTGGCTCGCGCTCGCCTAAGATTGCACCAGCTTCTGGGTAACTCGGGTGGGTATCCATCAATTTATATAAAATATCCCGGCTGGTTGGATGTTTGCCATGCATCACTAATGTGACGGAATTCTTACAAGGCCCCATTAAGTGTTCACCCACCCTCTCCCAATAAACCATTGCGGGCGTAGGTCAACAATAACATTCCGCACCGGTATAATCTAAAAGTACATCCTCTTGATTAAGTAAATATTTGCTATACTATAACCAGAGGATTTCCTACTCGGGGTTAATTATTACCTGTTATTCGGGGAGTCAAAAGTGTCTCCTAACTTGCTTGCTACCAAACTATATACCCCACCGGCGCGTAAAAACCTTGTCCCACGCCAGCGTCTGATCCAAATGCTGAATGATGCCTGGCAGCAGGAGAAAAAGCTGACCCTGGTCTCAGCCTCGGCGGGTTATGGCAAGACCACCCTGGTCACCGAATGGGTACGAGGCTTAGCAAGCTAAATCCGCATGGCTATCCCTGGATGAAACCGACAATGACCCAGCCCGGTTTCTCACTTATCTGATTGCCGCGCTACAGCTGATTGACAAGAGCATTGGAGAGAAAACTCAGCCGATGCTCCAATCCCCCCAGCCACTTCCTCCCGACGTGGTGCTGACCTCACTGTTGAATGAGATAGCCATTGTCCCCAATCCATTTATCCTGGTGTTGGATGATTATCACCTGATCCAGGCCTTACCAATTCACAGCCAGCTCGATTTTCTAGTGGAACACCAGCCTCCGCAGATGCACCTGGTGATCATCACCCGCGAAGACCCACCCCTTCCACTTGCCCGCTTGCGGGCGCGTGGGCAGATGGTGGAGATCCGCCAGAATGACCTGCGCTTTTTGCCCGAGGAGTGTGTAGACTTCCTGCAGCGGGTAATGGGTCTGAATCTTACGGCGGAAGATATCACTGCCCTGGAACGTCGAACCGAAGGATGGATTGTTGGCTTACAGCTGGCAGCTATATCCATGCAAGGACGCAATGATTTATCGAATTTTGTCGCCGCTTTCACCGGTAGCAGTCATTACGTTTTGGATTATCTGATCGAGGAAGTGTTCGAGCGGCAGTCACCTGAAGCGCAGGATTTCCTGTTAAAGACCTCCATTCTTGACCGGCTATCTGGACCTTTATGTGATGCGGTCGTCGATCGGAAAAACAGTAACGATCTGCTTGACCACCTGGAACATGCCAATCTGTTTATCTTCCCGCTTGACCAGTCGCGTACATGGTACCGTTATCACCGTCTGTTTGCTGATTTACTTCGCCAGCGCCTGCACGCCACCGATAGCTTGTCTGAAAATAAGCTTCATCAACTCGCAAGCCAGTGGTTTGCCGCCGAGGGGCTCGTCCCTGAAGCAATCCATCATGCACTGGAAGCATCCGATTGGGATCGGGCAGCTGCGCTCATCAGTGATAATACCGTCCCGATGCTGAGGAGCGGCGAATTGATGACCCTTCTCAGCTGGCTCAGAGCATTGCCAGATGAGGTGATCTTCACTCGCCCGGAACTTTGCCAGAATTATGGTTGGGTATTAACGCTAACCGGGCAGCTTGATGCAGCGGATGTTTATTTACAGCAGGCAGAGAATATCGCCAAAGATAATGAGACACTTCTTGGTCCCATCCTGGTCGCCCGGGCATACCACCTGCGCGTTCGTGGTGATATTCCCTCATGCGATTGATTACGCTCGTCGTGCTTTATCCATCCTTCCCCAAACGGATGCGCTTTCACGCGGTCTGGCTGCGCTCACCCTTGGCCTGGCTTATTGGAATAAAGGGGACTTTCAGGAATCAGAGCGAGCATTCCTTGAAGTGGACCGCGCTGCACAGCAATCCGGCAACCATTACGCCCGGATGACCGCTCTGAGCTATCTGGGGAATATCCAGGCAGTTTTTGGTCATCTTCACCGGGCAGCCGAGTTGTGTCAGCAGGTAATCCAATTGGGGGGTCAATCCCCACCCGTTGCGCCTGCCCATATCGGATTGGCTTCGCTTTTCTACGAGTGGAATCAGCTGGATCTAGCCTCTAAAGAAGTTCAAATTGGAATCGAGCAGAGCCAAATTACCGGAAATCCTTTGATCCTGAGTGATGGTTATCGTATCCTGGCGATCATCCATCAAGGCCGCGGTGAACCTGACGTAGCCCTGTCCACTCTCAAAAAAGCAGACCAATTGGTTGACAACCATCAGGTTTCACCAACTGCACGCTTGCGCATTGCTGCCAGCCATGTTCAGGTTGCGCTTGCGCAAAACAACCTCAATGCCGCTCAGTTTTGGGCCGAACAGGTGACCAAACCTGCCGACACTTCTCTCTATGACCCCTGTCTTGGACTTACCCCCATCCATATTCTGCTCGCGCATCACAAAAAAACAGAGGCTGCGAAAAAGCTGGTTGAGCTCTACGACACCGCATGCCAAAAAGGTTGTGGTACCGGGATGGTTGAGGTACGGATTCTGCAAAGCCTGGCAGCAGAAACCCCAACCGAAGCGCTTCATTTTCTCCAGCAGGCGTTGAGTATTGCTAAACCTGAAGGCTTCATCCGCACTTTTGTGGATAAGGGCGAGCCGGTAAAGGCACTGCTCGAGAGGTTAAAGTCACAAGGAGGAGAGTTTAAAGAGTATATCCTCACTCTTCTGCTGGCTTATGGGGAGATTAGTAGGGTTTCAGTCCCGCCGTCACTGGTCGAGCCGCTGAGCGAGCGTGAGCTCGAAGTGCTGAGTCTTTTGGAGCAGGGAATGTCGAATGGCGAGATAGCACGACGGTTGGTGGTTACGATCGGAACTGTAAAGAGCCATGTACACAGTATCATTGATAAGTTGGGGGTCAGCAGCCGCACACAAGCGGTCGTTCAGGCACGGTTACTGAAGTTGCTTTAGGCAGTCCATCACCAGATAATGGTCAAACCCCATCCCCGATCCTTTTAGGATCGGGGATTTTTATTTTCCTAATCTATCCACTAATCTATCTTTGGATGGATGACAATCTATCTGGTTGAGCAATATAGTATAGACACAATCAATCACAATCATTCACCAAAAGAGGAGAATTTCATGAAAAGCACAGCAAGTCTTCAAAATACCGCTTCGATCAAAGAACAAGAGTACAAAGAAGAATACCAGGCAAAGGTCAGTGAGTATATGGCAAAGCAGCCCTCTATCGTACGTGGGCTTCACTATGTCCTGCAGGGTCTGTTCCTGATCTGCTTGGTGCTCGCATGCATCATGTTTGTCGTCGCTCTCTATTACACTTTCGTATGGATCTCGACAGGAGCGTTGGCCAAGCTCGATAATGCCTGGATCGATTTCGGGTTGAGCATGTCCTTCCTGGCTTTCCCCTTGGGGCTGGACACGATGCTCACACGCATCTTCCCCTCCAATATCTTCCCAGCTTCGCTTTACCGATCCAACCGACCGATACCATTCAGCACCGGAATCGGGTATATCGTCGGCGGCTTGGGGATCGTGTGTGCAGGTGCACCAGGCGCCGTCCATATTTTCAATCTGGCGTCGCTCGCCATCCAGAAACTTTTCTAGCCATTTAGTTAGGGCCTGGTCTGGAGACCAGGCCTCATGTCCATTCTGCGCTAGATAACGCTCAAACCACATTCTCACTAAAACGAAAGAAGGAAACCATGGAGAAAACAGTTGTACAAGATTCACGCACACAGAATATAAGCTCAGGACAATTAAAAACCCAGCTTGCCAGTTACCTTGAGGGACAGCCTGAAAACATTCGGTCGTTTCATCGGGTAATGAAAGTTCTGGAAAGCATCGCTCTCGGCATCATGATCATTATCTTCATCACCGCCCTGGTACTGTCCTTTATGTGGAAAACCATTCCTGCAGGAGCCATCCCCGCCGCATGGTTCCTCCTGCCCACCAGCGTGGCAGGATTAATGCTGCTCATCGCCGTGCATGCCCTGAGACTGCACGCCTATCCCCCCAGCAGCCTATATAACATTTACCAGGCTGGATCCCCCGCTCGTCAGTTTGGGAAACATCAGCAGTTCGTCACCGGTAAAGCCGCGAATACTCAAGCCCTGATATTGATCCTGGTGGCGCTGATAGTGGGTGCATTCTTCGCTATCTTCGCCTGGGCATCCTGGACGGTCAACTGGGCAATTCTTACCCCCATGATCAATATCTCGGGTGTAGCACTGGGGATCATCATCGCCGTCGGCATTGTCGGTGGCATGATTCTCAAAACTTATCAGAAGCTCTCCAAATCCCGCTGAGCCTGGTTGGTTTCTGCCCCGCCTTGTCAATATGTCCAGGCTGGGGCAGACCACACAAGCAATAGAGTAAAAAGTAAAGGAGTCTTATCATGGCAACAGAATCCATAAATAAATACCCGCTGCATGATCGTCGGTCTTATCTCTGGCTGGTGATTGCGGCCGTTCTATTTGTGTTCACCTATGGAATGTACCGTAATCCACTGGCTGCCTTATTCGCCCAGGTCTTCCTTATTCGCTTCCTGCGCACTCGAAAGGTAGGCAGGGGCTATCTCCTGATCTGCCTGGCGCTGGTGGTAACCAATATTATCTCCTGGTGGAACCTCATGCCTACGAACCCAACCCCGGTCCGCATCATCTCCGGGTTCGTTTTTGGCTTGCTGTACACTATTCCATTCTTACTGGACCGCGTACTCGTGGGCCGCTTCCAGGGGTTCGCCACCACCTTGGTCTTCCCCTTCGCCAGGGCCGCATTCGAGTTCCTGACCCTCTGGCCCAATCCCATGGGTACGTACGGCGCATTGGCATACAGCCAGTTCAGCAACATATACCTGACCCAATTGACCTCCATCACCGGTTTGTGGGGCGTTACCTTCTTCGTTTCCTGGTTTGCCTCAACCGTCAACTGGATCTGGGAAGAGGGCCTTGTCTGGCAGCGTATCCGCCGGGGTCTGGCGATTTTCTCCAGTGTTATGCTGATCGTATTGCTGTATGGCATGGTCCGCCTGACCTATTTTCAGCCCCAACCCGGTACAGTGCGTATCCACGGAATCGATGAAGCCGACTATACCCGCTACGAATGGGACACCAGGATCTGGCCCTTGAGTGAATCTGATCCGCAGGCGTTCCGAGCCATGATGACTCCCGTGTATGAACGCTATTTGCAAGCCACCGTCCGCGAAGCTCAGGCGGGGGCACAGATCGTCGTCTGGCCCGAGGTGGCCATCGAAGGCTACCAGGAGGATTTGGAAGCAGTGCTTGCCCGGGCACAGGACATCGCCCATCAGGAAGGCATCTACCTGGCAGTGGGCTTGAATGTGATCGGCCCCAATTCGGGCCCCGAAGGGGAGAACAGGTTAGTGATTATCGATCCTCACGGCGAAGTTGTGGTGGACCAGCTCAAGTATGGCTGCATGGCGTTTAATATGTACGATTTCGAAATCCCAACCATCGATACACCATACGGCAGGCTGGCTGGCGTGATCTGTTGCGATCTCGATTTCCCATACGTCACCCGGCAGGTGAGTCAAAAAGGAGTTGACATTCTCCTGGACCCCAGCTTTGAGCCGACAACGGAAAATATCACCGCCCATTCGCAGATGGCACCTTTTAGTGCTATTGAAAACGGCACCTCGATCTTCCGACCCACAAGCATGGGAATCTCGCTCGCCATCGATCCGTATGGCCGAATCTTGGGCTCCATGGATGCTACTCGTGTTTCCGAGCGCGTATTCGTCGTGCAATTGCCCAACCACCACATTCATACCGTTCATTCTGTGATCGGTGAGTTATTTGGGTGGATGCTGGTAATTGGGTTCATGGTAATCGTGGGCTGGGCAATCTATTACGGTCGTAAGATCCGTACGCCGAAATCACAAACCACCTCTAGTTAATCTGGATGGTGCTGGATGTGATGATCCGTTCGTCCAGCACCGGCCAGGCAGTGAAGAATTTCAACCATAGAGGATGCACAGAATGCAAAAGATTGAGATCCATATCAAGGGACGAATTATCCAGCAATGGTCCGAGTGGTTTGGCGGTTTGACCATCTGCCATTCCAGACGCGATGAGACGGTTCTGACTGGTATTGTGACCGATCAGGCAGCCCTATATGGGATCATTTCCCATCTGCGCGATTTGGGTTTGCAGCTTGTCTCAGTAAAGAGTGAGGAAATCATGGAGGATTCAAATGGACGCAACGAATAACCAGAAAGATGTTCAGAATAAACTTACGGGTAAACGACACAGCCGCTTGGGGTGTTTGGGGCGCGGTGCTATCGGATTGGTGATTTTCCTGGTGATTGTCCTGGTGGCAGGGTTGATCTATCAAGCTTCAGCCAGCGCCAGTGACCTCAAGAAATACCCACCGCCCGGTGAGCTCTACGATGTGGGAGACTATCGATTGCATCTCTATTGCACCGGTGAAGATAGTCTCACCGGCACAACTGGTGAGGGCAGCCCTACCGTGATCCTGGAAGCGGGAGCGGGGAATCCGTCAATCGGGTGGTCTGTTGTGCAGAGTGAAGTCGCAGAGTTTGCTCGTGTTTGTTCGTATGACCGCGCTGGGTTCGGTTGGAGCGATCCTTCCACCAGCCCCCTCACCAGAGAGCAGGTGTCTACCCTCTTGCATGAATTGCTCCAGGTAGCAAGCGTATCAGCACCATATATTCTTGTTGGGCATTCTTCGGGAGGCGAGTACATTCGCGCATATGCCAGGCAGTATCCCTCCGAAGTGCTTGGAATGGTATTTGTGGATTCTTCCCATGAAAGCGAAACCCTGCGTTACCCAGCCAAATTTCTAAACTTTAATCAATATCAGCTGATGACACAGAAAATATGCCAATACCTCTCACCGTTTGGTGTGGTCCGCCTGATAAGGCTCTGGGACACTTTCCTCCCTGAGGCGCTGACATCGACCGACATTGGTAAGGCACTGACTTCGACCTTATACCAGAGCGGGTATTGTAAAGCGGCATATGCTGAAGCAGTCGTTTTGGGATCACCTGGACAGCCGGGAGAGCCTGGCAGCTTGGGTGATTTACCATTAATAGTTCTATCGGCTGGTGCTTTCAACGAAAATATACCTAACTCTGTGGTAACAGCCATGGGAGGACCGGATGTACTCACCCAGGTCGTCCAGGTCCATGACGAGATTCAACAAGAGTTGGTCAGCCTGTCCACAGCAGGGGAACTGATCGTCGCCGAGAATAGTGGTCATGAAATTCACTGGTATCAGCCTGAGCTGGTGATCAATGCCATCCAAACAATCATTGAGCAGGTGAGCGGCCAGTGAGTGGATTTAGTATTAATAAATGCATTAGGCAATGGACCTCTGATTAAGCATTCATTCCGTAATGACGACTACGGCAGTCGTAGCTGCGGTAGGATAATATTTTCAAAAGAAATACGCTATGCAAAAGGTTGAAATCCGCATCAAAGGCCATATCAAGGATCAATGGTCGGGGTGGTTCGATGGTCTGATTATGAGCCATTCCGACCCCGATGAAACCATACTTACCGGAATTGTCTCAGATCAGGGGCTTTGTATGGAGCGATATCTCATTTACGCGATTTAGGCCTACAGCTTACATCGGTAAGTAGCGAGGATCTACTGGACCAAAATCCTCCCTAAAGAGCCACTCCAAAGAGCTCATCAGTTTTCGCTGCCATGATGAAGTCGTTCAGGTGCAGGCCTTTGATCTTGTGGGTCCACCAGGTAATGGTCACTTTGCCCCATTCCGTCAGGATGGCAGGGTGGTGGTCTTCTTCATTGGCCGCATCTGCAACACGGTTTGTGAAGGCTAATGCCTGATTAAAATCCTTGAATAGGAAAGTTTTTTCCAGGCGCGGTTCGCTCTCTTTTCCATAAACCTGCCAGCCAGGAAGCTTGTCAATGTATTGAGCGATTTCACGCTTATTTAATCGTGCAGTCTCTGATGTTACTGCACTACAATGTAGGTGGGCTAATTCGTTCATAGGAGTTCCTCTTTATTAGATCGGCTCATTCCGGTGTATAAGGAGCCCGGTCATCGATATTGCCAACAAACTCTGGCAAATTGGTGTGCCCCAGCATCTGCCTGATTGCCAGGTTTTCACCCGTATGGTACCAATAGTGATAGATCACCCTTTGTAGGAGTGATCCGAATATTCGCTCCGATGGAGTGCCATCTTGCTTCAAAAAATGCTCCTGCAGCTTCTCGCTGGTTAAGCTTTCTAGCCATGGGTCGGCTGCTTTCGTAATCTTCCGCCAAAGAGCAAGCACATTACGCAGCGGAGGCGTGCTTGCCGGAGCGCCATAGGCAAAAGCTTCCTGCGCTTCAGGAAATGGCAGTAGTCCTTGCCCGAAGTAAAGAAAATAGCGCTGTTCATGCCAGGCTAAATGTCCCACATTCCAGCTGATGCAATTCATAGGTAATAAGCGCTTGCCTGCATCCTCCTCAGATAAGCCTTTGAGTGCACGTTTGAACTCGCTACGGGTGAATTTCAATTGCAGAATAAGTGGATGTATGGAAGCCATTTAATCCCTCCATAAAATCTCGCTTGCCGAGTATCGATGGTCAGAAAAATTATCCAGTTTCAAAATCTATTATAGTCTTTTTTATACTGTGACCTGCTATGTTTGGTCATGCTTTAGTTGCCTGTGTGCTGAAAGCGGTAACCGAATTCACATTATTCAATCGAATTTTCCTTTATTTCCCTTCTATGATTTTCTGTAGCGGGTATTATTCGCCAAAGGATTTCCCAAAACAGATGGGCATTTCCAACCTTTTGAAAAAATGATGATGAATGATATTTGACGACGGCTAAATTGCGTCTCATTGATACGGTTGGGTAGGAGAAGACCAACCATCGTCAATCATAAGGCACACAGGTTGTAAAGAACCTGGAATGCATGTTAAACTCTATATCTATGGACAAGTGCGATAAATTATATTAGGGACTTATCAGAAGGAAAGTGTGCTTATGGATTATTGGACTCGCACAGGTAATTGGATTGATATCGCCAGTTTCGTATTACTCTGTGCTCTTTGGTCTCTCGGTGGTTTATTGATCGCCAGTCATGGCTTCCACTTGAAGGCTAGAGAAAAATTGATCACAGGCCTGGCAGCCGGTTTTCTCCTATTCATCGTATTGAGCAACCTGCTCGCCCAAATTCTTCCTCTGACGGCCGCATACTGGTCGAGTTCGGTAATTTTGTTCCTCTCCGGATTGGCTCTGGTACTGTTATCCAAAAAAAGGCTGCAGATCGACCTTTGGCCGTTGAAATGGTGGCCTCAAATCGTTATCCTTTTTGCGGTGATCCTGGGTTTTACCATGATCCTTCGTGGTCTGGCTATTTTCGATGACTACTACCACTTGCCAATGATCTCGGTGATGGCTACTGGCGATATCCCGCCCCACTTCTATCTCGATCCTTCCCTCCACCTACCCTACCATTATGGGCTGCAAGTATTCGCTGCCGGAATGGTTAGGTTGGGGGGCTTTTTCCCCTGGAGCGCCTGGGATATCAGCCGGGCTGTCGTATTCGGTTTCACCGTCTTATTGGCCTGGTTATGGATCCGCCGAATGACGGGTGCGAAACTGCCGGCTTACCTGGGTACCGGGTTGCTCATCTTCGGAGGTGCTTCACGCTGGCTTCTCTTGCTCATCCCTCAACCCTTGCTTAACCGCATGGGTGCCAACTTGCACATGGATATCTCTGGAATGACTGCCGGAGGTAACCTGGTAACCGATCTTGTGAACCGTTGGCCTATGGATGGAGGCGGACCATTTCCTTTCCCTTATGCCTATGCTAGTGGCATTCTCGAACCTTTGAATATGCAGCTGGGTGCAACAGGAGCCATGTGGGAGATGACCATCTTACTTCTCCTGCTCTTGTGGAACCCGCGCAAGTCTTCATTTGCCAGGATATTGACCATCAGCTTGATATTAGCCAGTCTGGCATTAAGCGCAGAACATGTTTATGCGGCTGTCATTGCCGGCTTGGTGATTGTTCTTATCGTATACGCCATTCTCACTGCCGTCCGGCATCGTCCTCTCAAGCCTGCCTACCTGGTTCCATGGGGGATACCCCTTGCCCTGAGTGCCTTGCTGGCATTGTTCCAGGGCGGGTACATAACGGGTGGGTTTTTGAGTTTGCTTTCCAGGCTCACCGGGCACACTTACCCCATGGTGACGACCGACTTTCAGGGGTTCAGCATCCGCTGGCCACCGGCTGTCCCCTCTGGTCATTTTGGACCACTTTCCTTGTTCGAGCCTGGTCAGATTGTGATATTGCTGGCTGAAGCTGGCCCGGCTCTCATCCTGTTACTGTTTGCTATTATTTATTGGCTGAGAAATTTACGGAAAGCTCACCGCCTCCCACAAGCTCTGGTTATGGGATCGATTTTGAGCCTGTTCTTCCCGATATTCTTTCGTTACGGTCTGGATTTCGATATCACTCGCCTGGTTGGAGCCGCCCTGTGGTTAAGTTATGCAATGGTCTTCCCATTCCTTTGGCTGTGGCTCGTCAATGCCAGGCAAGGGTTCCGCCTCTTGGCAGGTCTCGGTTATGGGGTAGCGGTTTATGCTGGTCTGGTGATGCTGGCAGTAGAGCTTATTGCCATTCCTGTACCTCAGATAACCTATTATCTTAAATATAGCGAGGGTGATTTCGCTCGGGCATATTGGAACCGTCTTGAAACCAATGCTCAGGTCCTGGATTCTTATCCGGAACGCGCAGTGCTTCTTTTCGGCCGTGCATCTTTCGCTGCTACGGATGTATATAAACGCTCCCCCGCTTGGGAGGCATTGATTGCCAATCCCGACCCTGTTAAAGTCGCCTCAGACGGTTATTCATATGTCTACATGGATGAAACATGGTGGCAGAAATTATCTCCCCACATCCAGGCTGCATACAATCAGCCGTGCGTCCAGCTGGTGGCTGAGATGAAATTAACCAGCTCCGCATTTCGAGACCTTTACAATGTAGAAGGGTGTCATCCATAAACGAAACTGAGCGGCCGAGGGCATGTGGTATGATTCCTACGATTAAGGAAAAATCATTTGTCTTCCGGCATGACCTTCCCAGACGACAAAGGGAGCAGTTATGAGCATGGAATTTATAAAAACCAAAGATAATATCCTCACGAGCATCATCATCCGGCGCGACTTTCGTCCCACTGAAACTACTTTTGTGACCAGCCCCGACCTTGCCCAACAGCTTGGATTTGTGGTCTATCCGGCTGGTGGGGTGATCAAGCGGCATATCCATAAGAACGTGGACCGCCAGAATATAAGCAGCTCCGAAGCGCTTATCGTTCGCGAAGGCAAGCTGGAGATTGATATCTACGATCAATACAAGAGCCTTTTAACCACTCGTGAGCTCCAGGCGGGTGATTTTGTCTTGATGGTCTCAGGAGGGCATGGCTTTCGGATCTTGGAAGCGGCAATTTTGCTGGAGATCAAGCTCGGTCCATATGCCGGAGCCTCGGATAAGGAATTATTTTAATGATCCCGGTCAATGAGCCGTTGATTGGTGAGAAGGAGATCGAGTACGTTCTGGATTGTTTGCATACAGGGTGGATTTCATCATCGGGCAAATACTTGGAAAGCTTCGAACAGGCTTGGGCTGGCTATTGCGGGATGCGTTATGGTATCGCGGTCAGTAATGGCACCACCGCACTCCAGGTTGCTGTTGCTTGCCTTGGATTGCAACCTGGCGATGAAGTAATCCTCCCGACGTTTACCATCATCTCTTGTGCCCAGGCAGTTACATACAATGGGGGTGTCCCGGTTTTAGTGGATAGCGAGCCCCGCACCTGGTGCATGGACGTCAACCAGGTGGCAGCCAAAATCACTCCCCGCACTCGGGCGATCATGCCCGTCCATATCTACGGGCATCCGGTGGATATGGATCCAATCATTTCCCTGGCAAAACAGCATGGCCTGTGGATTATTGAAGATGCAGCCGAAGCCCACGGGGCAGAGTATCTTTCATTCAGAGGTACACCTGATGAGGACTGGCGCAGGTGCGGAGGCCTGGGGGATATCAGCATATTCAGCTTCTATGCCAACAAGCTGGTCACCACCGGCGAGGGTGGAATGGTTTTGACCAACGATCCCGGGCTGGCAGAACAGGCACGTAGCTTGCGTAACCTGTGCTTTCACCGTGAGCAGCGTTTTTTCCACACCGAATTAGGACATAACTTCCGGTTGACCAACCTGCAGGCAGCCATCGGGTTGGCTCAAATCGAACGTATGCCTGAAACTATCCTTAAAAAACGCTGGATCGGTGAAACCTATTCCCGGCGCTTGAAGCACATCCCAACCGTTCAACTCCCGGTTGAAGAATCCTGGGCCAGGCAGGTGTACTGGATGTATGGATTGGTGCTGGACGAGAGCACTGGTCTCAACGCAGTAGAATTCGCCAGGCAGCTCCTCGCAGAGGGCATTGAAACCCGACCCTTCTTCCTCGGCATGCATGAGCAACCTGCATTTACAAATCAGGGCTTGTTTAAGGATGAGAAATATCCGGTTGCCGAGCGTATCGCCCGTCAGGGTCTCTACTTGCCTTCAGGATTAACCCTCACCGAGGCACAGGTGGATAAGGTCTGCCAGGCTGTAGAGAAGATCCTATCCTGAGTATGCTTCCTCCAAATCTTCCCAGGTCGGAATCGCAGGAACAGTTTCCTCGCCTCGAGGCTTGGTCTCCATCATCCTGGCAACATATAATGAGAGAGAGAACATTAGCGATATCATCAACGCAGTTTTTGCCTCCCTGCAAGACCCGGTAGAAATCATCGTCGTTGATGATAATTCACCCGACGAGACGTGGAAAATCGCCACAGAGTTGGGTGACCGGCGTGTAAAGGTCATTCGCCGTATGAAGACACGCGGTCTGGCATCCGCGATCAATCGGGGGATTATTAAATCGCAAGGTGAGTTTATCGGCTGGATGGACGCCGATATGTGTCACCCACCGTCACTTTTCCCCACCATGCTAGAAACCCTTAATGGATGTGATGTGGTGATCGGTTCGCGTTATGTGAAGGGTGGCAAAGACGACCGTGATCCCAGCCGGGTTTTGACCAGCCGCCTCATCAACCGTATGGCCAGCCTGATATTAGGGCATGGCATCCTGGATTACGATAGTGGCTTTATCCTTATGCACCGAAATGTGCTTGATGTCGTCTCCCTGACCCCTGCGGGATACGGCGCGTATTTTATCGAATTCATTTACGCCTGTTGCCGGAAGGGCTTGAAAGTTATAGAGATTCCTTACACCTTCACTGAGCGTACTAAAGGGATTTCCAAGTCGAACACCAACCTGTTGCAATTCGGCATTGCCGGTCTTGGGTATGTCATCCGCATCCTAAAATGCCGCTTCGCTCACCTGGACTGAGCTTCTATTTCTGTTTTCCCCAGCTTGCATCAATTATTTATCTTCGAAGGGACTGTACGCATCACCAATAAATAACTTCATGCCCGAATCATAAATCTTAAATAGTTCCAACCCATGCAGTTGGGTACGTTCAGTACAAATTGTACATATAATTGCGCACGGTTTAAAATTTGGGTCAGCGTAGCGCGCAAGTAGGCTAGGATAGTAGATCGACTCGATCCGGATCCCGCTCTGCGGGGCTTTCAACAGCCACCATAATGAGTATTCCAGATCAGGCGAGTCGAGGCGCAAGCCCACTTGTTTGCATCCGTAATCGCGGATATCTTGAGTAATCTCCGCATAAGGTTTTCTCAGTTCGGGCCAGTTCGCAAAGAGCAAGCTTTGCTGGTCGGCAAAATATATGCTGCTGCTTCTGGTTATTTGCAGTCCGGGGAATGGTTGGATCGCATAAGGTTCCGGTCCATTCTTCACCGCAATCATCGGACGGGTAGAATTGAAGACGACGTACGGCAGGGAAATTACAAAAAAGATCCCAATCGCTAAAGGTGTCAACCATCGTCCACTCATCCGGGAGAAAAAAGTTCCAAATGCCGGAGCCCAGATTACTATTAATGGGAGTTGGTACCGCACACCGTACTGGTCGAAATGTGTCACTAGGACAAATACAATAAAAGAAAAAATAGCTGCCAGAGTGTACCAGAGCAATTGGTGATCTTTTACCCGCCTTAGGGCAACCAGTCGAAAGACAGCACCAAGGATGACGATAACCAGCACCAGGTGGAGAGGGTTCCCAGCGATATCTTCATGGTTCCATCCCCAGTTCAGCTTAAAGCCGCGCACATCCGGATCAGACTCCTGGAACCTTGATTTGATAAAGTTAACCATCTCCTCATTGATCCTGCTACTGGGTGTTGCCAGGTTGAGCGCAATATTTTTAACCAAGTTGGATGCTAAAGGTTTTAAGACCCCTTTATCCGCGGTGGTCATGAGGGAAACCCACTCTGTTGGACCGAATGGACCACCATAGGTAATGATATTTCGCACCCAGTATCCTGCATTAAGGACAATCAAAATAAGAATAATGAGCACGCTGCGTTTCAGGAATGCAAGCAGTTTCCTGTGCTTGAGCCAATGGATGCCCAACCATATTCCCCAGGGGACCGCGATTGGGTAAAACGTTCCTTTGGTTAACAAACCTAACCCGAGTGCCGCTGAGATTGATAGGATTTCAGCCCAGCTCGGTTCTGCCTGGCAGGAGTATAAAACGAAGACCGTCATGATTGTCAGCCATACCGCGGTCACATAATCATTTTGGGTGCTTGTAGCTTGGAGCAATCCCATTGGGATGCTGATCGCAAAAGCCGCGGCTGCTAATTGTCCTTTTCGTCCCGCCCCCAATAGCTTGGCACCGAGTGAAACTCCAATCGCAGATAGGATCAGGCTGAGCCATTGTGGCAGACTGGCCAGCTGATCATTGCCCCACAGCAAACGGAGCTGTAAAATGATCAGCTCGGCTCCGACTGGGTTGGTTAATTGAGCTGTAATACCCACCGGATAGTGCGCAATACTTCGGTCCTGTGCCCAATGCACTACCCGGCTCATGTGATACCGTAACGAGTCGGTGTTATTCGGTGGTGCGATGATGACGATGACCATAAGCAGGAGAAAAATCAGGCTAAAGGCCACCAGGGACACGATTTCAAACCAATCAAGCGCTCGAAGACTCTTTACCCAACTCCTCCAGCCTCGGTTTATCCACCCCTTGCTTATACCCAACCCCATCGATAGGACTAAGGCCAGCAACCACAAGCCTGCAACGTAGGGTCGTGACAATGCGTGGAATAGACTGAAAATTTCAGATTGGATGGCAATGAAAACCCCCGCCATCAAGACCGCCTGGAGTAGCGCAACTCGCCAGCCAGTGAGCCTTGAAGATCCCTCTTTCTGCAGACCCAGCAGGTCAAGGAACACAAACACGACAGTTAGGAAAGGAAGGAAAATCAGCATCTTGGTTGGGGTAGATACGTTTATATTATAAGGCTATCCATCCGAATATCCACTGCTAGGGCTCATCCGGCGATTTATAGGACAGCCAGCTGCAGAAGTGCCTTTCTTCTGGTTTCTCTATAGGCATTATCCCAGGATAATTCAGGCGATGAGGCTTCTTACCCACCAGCCGGGATATAACCCGTCAGGCTTCCGCACAGGCCGATTAAATGATGGGGGCGTCAGGCGGAGCTACTCGGCACTCCAGGAAGGGCTCGCTTCATCGCTGCAATAAGCTGGTCTTGGACTTTATCGTTGTATGGATCCACCACCTGGCGCGACACATCCTCATCATACCAGGCGATAATCTCCTGTGCCCCTTGCCAGAAAGGAATGGAGGGATTGAATTGGGGGACCAGCTGGCGGATCTTATGGTTGTCGAAAATCACACTGTGTGCCTTATCACCCAGCATCGAGTCACCCCACTCTGGGTCATACCTGGCGATAAGTTCGGATGGGACATGCACCAGCTGTGGCTCAACACCCGCAGCATGGGCAATGATGGTATAGATCTGGTTCCAGTTTAGCAATTCATCGGAAGTAATGTGAATACTCTGCCCGATGGCATGTGGATTCCCAAGGAGTCCAACAAAACCGACCGCGAAATCACGGTGGTGCGTCATGATCCACAGCGAGGTACCATCACCATGCACGACCACCGGTTTGCCAGCTCGCATCCGTGCAACAGTTGTATAACCCCCGTGGAATGGGAGCAGGGTGCGATCGTAAGTATGCGATGGGCGAACAATTGTGTAGGGGAAACTATCTTGACGTCCAGCCTGTTCCAGCAGCGCTTCGCATACGGCTTTATTGCGGGAATATTGCCAGTAAGGGTTGTGCAAGGGTGTGCTCTCAGTGATGGGCAAATAACTGGGCGGTTTTTGATATGCTGATGCGGAGCTGATGAAAATATACTGCCTGGTGCGATTGCGAAATAACTCTATGTCCGATTTCACCTGGTCTGGGGTGAATGCTACCCACTCTACCACTGCATCGAATGTTAGATCACCTAATGCTGTAGTTACAGAGGCAGGTTGGTGGATATCTCCTCGCAGGTGAATTGCGCCCGCAGGTGTTGGGCGCGAGCTTCTCCCACGGTTCAGTAAGTAGAGCTCCATACCCTGCTGGAGTGCCAGTTCAGAACAGGCTGAGCTGATAATCCCGGTTCCGCCGACAAATAATATTTTCATGGTGATCCTTTCAAAAATGATATACTAAGTGCTAAAGCAATTTTACCCCACTCGGTTTCTTATCCCAACAGTGCTGCCCACAAGGCATATTACTCGAACGCTCATGAACAACCTTGCCCCTGGATGGATTATACTTGGTGGGATTGCCCTCGTCTTGGTCGCAAGCAGGGTATATTTTTGAAAATTAGATCCGTTTTAATTCTTATTTGAAATTTACCAGAGTAATAATATGAAGCCCACAAAATCCTCTAATCTAAAAAAGGGTTGTCTCTTTTTCCCCCTAGGCTTAATCGTGCTCTGCATTCTGGCAGTAACTGCCTCCACTCTAAGCAACCTGAACCTCCCCCAGCACTCCATCACCCTGGATCGCTTAAGCGAGCTGGAAAAAGCCCGCTTGTCAGAAGTATTGCATTTACGCACTACTTTGGGTGATGCCGCCTGGCCTGGATGGTCGCAAGCAGATATCCCTTTGATCGTCTATAACGAGCAGTATGCTTTCATGGTTGGATATCCCAACCCACCTGCCGGCTGGATGAAGGTACCCACTTTAGAACCACGCGGTGGACCCTGGGAAGAGGTTCCCGGCGACGTCTTCGAAGGACATCCATATTACCGTACCCCAATCACTAACCCCCAGAAAACACCGGAGGGTTTCACCGTCCTGGTTGGCGACCGTTGGGTGGCTACCTTCCAAACCCGCGAATATGGCGAGGTGGAATTTTATCGGGGGTTCCGCCAAAATTTACCGCCCTTCATTTCCAACCTGATTCCGGTGCGTCTGGTATGGGCAATTGCTGATGGGGAAAACCGATTCCTATATTGCCGCGTTGGAGCATGAATCTTTCCATGCTTATGAGGGTATTCTGGCAGTGGATCGATTGACCGCATCCGAACAGATGTACCAGGTCGAGGGTAATTATCCGTTTGATGCTATGGAAGAACCCTGGAGGCAAGAAATGAATGTGCTTGTCCAGGCGGCTCAAGCCGATACTGACTCCGAGGCGATCGATCTCGCCCGCAAGTTCCTGCAAATGCGAAGCTCACGCCGGGCAGGATTGAGTGCCGAACAGGTGGATTTAGAGCGCCTGCGAGAATGGGAGGAAGGGCTCGCCAAGTATGCTGAGCTGGAAATCACCCGCCTGGCTGGCACAAGGAATGATTATCATCCTGTACAAGATATATCACAGGATAAGGATTTTAATAATTACAAAAATCAGCAGCAGTTCTGGTCCGAGCAGTTGACTGAAGCGAAAAAGACCCAGGGCCGTTCAGGCGATACTCGCTTTTACTATTCTGGTAACGCCCTTGCGGTCCTGTTGGATCGTCTGTCGCCAGGTTGGAAGCCGCATGCCTTGCCAGGTGGCGAGTCCTTAGATGATTTACTGCAAGAGGCAATGAAATAGATTAGGTTTCAGCTTTAACTGGTTCACGTGTCCTGGCAGGAGCGCTGAGTCGTATCCCTTTTTCAACCAGGTGAACGTAAATTAGTCTGCCTTTTATTCAAGAATACTTATGAATGGGTTACATTTTAGGTGAAATCTCCTCTAGTTTGATTAATTAGCAATCAAATATTGGTCCAAGCGGTTGTACTGTGATTTGTGAAAGCGCCGGTAAATTTTATTCAGCGTTTTCCTATCACACTGCTTTTGATTCGGATCGCCGAATGAGCTGTGATAAATTAATCCCTCACGCATTACTTTTGTAAATTGACAAACCATCTCACATTTGCTAAACTAAGACCTGTTAAGGAAAATTTTAACGGCAATGTTCTCCATTCAACATTTGCAGTCATTTGAACAGCTCAAACTCCTGGCAGACCCACGTCGGCGGGCAATTCTTCAACAGTTGATGTCAGGTCCCGCCTCCTTGACCATGTTGGGAAAAGCTATCGGGGAACACCCGGCCTGGGTGCGTCACCATCTTAAGCAGTTGGAAGCTGCTGGTCTGGTCGAGCTAGTCGAGACACGCATCCAATCCGGTGTGGTTGAAAAATTTTACCGCGCCTGCGCCGGTGGTTTCTTGTTGCAGGAGCTCATCCTTCCGCAGAAACGAGATCATCCGGTGATTGTTTTTTCCGGAAGTCATGACCTGGCCGTCGAGTTTCTTGTCAGTCTCATCTCTGATCATCTCGATGTGCTTACCCTCACGGTCGGAAGCCTGGACGGGTTGATGGCTTTGCGCCAGAACCTGTGCAACCTTTCCGGAGCCCACCTGCTCGATCCCGGCGGAGAATACAATCTGCCTTTTATTCGCCATTTCTTCCCAGACCGGGCAATGCAAGTAGTCACACTGGCTTTCCGCGAACAGGGATTGATGATGACACCTGGGAACCCCAAGGGATTCCATTCGCTGGCAGACCTGGCGCGTGAAAATGTAACCTTTATCAACCGCAACCCCGGATCCGGCACACGTCTTTGGCTCGATCGCCGCTTACAGGCAGAGAATATATCCACCGGAAGCATCCTCGGTTATGAGGACACCGTCAGCACACACACTGCGTGTGCAAGAATGGTTCAAGCTCACAAAGCGGATGTGGCCCTCGGTCTGCGGGCAGCAGCCCACCAGTTTGGGTTGGATTTTATTCCGCTCTTCCATGAACGCTACGACCTTGTTTTTATGCAGGACCAGAGCAGCTCGCTTGTTCCGCTCCTGGATACGATTCAAACCCACACTTTCCGCCGAGGCGTCGACGCTTTAACCGGCTATGATACGACCCATACCGGCGAACAAATTCCAATCTGAGGAGAATTCTTAATGAATTCGTAGTCGCACCTCCATTATCGCCCTCTCTTTACTTTTCATCCTCTCACTAGTTATCACCGCTTGCGGATCGAATTCAGCTGCCACCCTAGGGACGCCTGCTAGCACCGACCCAACTGGCAGGATTTTTACTTTGGTCGGACCAAAGGGCGGAAATATCCTCACCATGGCTCAGCTCAAAGCCCTGCCGGTTACAGAAGGACAAGGAGGCATCAAAAGCAGCACAGGTCAGATCACCATTCCCTCGCTATTCAGGGGTATTGCGCTCAAGGATTTGGTGACCTATTTAAATGTGCCTTTTGATGCTTCCATGGGGGTTACAGTAACCGCTGAAGATGGATACAGTATGACCTTCTCACATCGTGCTTCATAGTTGTAGGGTCCATACCAATCAGTTTGGCTTCTCCTCCCAATCTCATAGTTTCCAAAGAAATTCCTCCTAATAGGATAGGTTCAATAACTTGCACCCTTTTAGTGTTGCCAGAGCAGCCAATATACGATAGGATATAGTGTCTCAAGAAAGTTGGGTTCCTTTGCAGATTTTATTTACCAAGCTATCTATTCCACCTCTACGTGCCAGGTTGGTACAGCGGCCGCGGCTGATCCAAAAGCTAAACCAGGGAATGGAATGTGGATTTGTGCTGATATCAGCACCCGCTGGCTATGGTAAATCCACCTTGCTAACCTCTTGGCAGAGTCGGTGTGAATATGCTACTAGCTGGCTTTCACTCGATGATAGAGATGATGATCCTTCACGATTCCTGGTTTACTTAGCAGCTGCCTTTCGTGGGATTGATCCTACAATTAACGATGTATTCGAAAGTACGCTTGGCTTCAACCAACAGCCAGAAGTCGAAGCTCATCTTACTCAGCTGATCAATCATCTTGCCCGGCTAAATCATCCCTACTGCCTGATTCTCGATGATTATCATGTGATCCGTAACCAGATCATTCACCAGGCAGTCAGTTTCCTTCTGGAACACCGTCCGGCTCCTCTGCATTTGATTATTTCCACCCGTGCCGATCCTCCCCTGCCCCTGGCGAGGCTGCGGGCAAAGTCTGATATGCTGGAGCTGCGCCTGAATGACTTACGCTTCACGAATCAGGAAGCCGCAGATTTTCTAAATCACACCATGGGGCTAAAGGTTTCGTCAGAAGATGTTGCCCGCATCACAAAGCGTACCGAAGGTTGGATTGCTGGCTTACAAATGGCAGCGCTATCCATGCAGAGCACGAACGATGTGTCCGGTTTTATCACTGCCTTCACAGGCAGCCATCATTATATTTTCGATTACTTACTGGAAGAAATCTTAGGTCGACAATCACCAGAAATCCACCGCTTCCTGCTTTATACCTCCATTTTGGATCAATTAACCGGTCCCCTATGTGATGCTTTGCTCGATGAGAATGGGGGGTCTTCACCCTCTCGTCCCTCGTCTGTCATCCTCGAAGAGCTTGAGCACGCCAATCTGTTTATCGTGCCCATCGATAACGAGCACCATTGGTATCATTATCACCCATTATTCGCTGAGCTGCTGCGGGGTCATCTTCAGCAGAACGAAGCTGCTAAGCTACAAGTTTTACATATCCGTGCTAGTACCTGGTTTGAAACGCAAGGGTTAATCTCCGATGCAATCCGTCACTCATTGGCTGCATCTGACTGGGAACGCGTGGTTAGGTTGATCTCCGCAAATATATTCGCTCTGCTTGAGCAAAATGAGCTGAATAATGTGGCGCGGCAGATCGAATCGCTGACTAATGAAAAAAGCCTGGCCCGCCCCTGGCTTCTGATTGGGCGTGCATGGCTGGCAGCTTACACTGGACAATTGAGCTCTGTCGACCCTATCTTGAAGATAGTGGAAACCGAGATCAACAGCTTGAACAGTGAAGTGGAGTTGCAAACGCTTGGAGGGCATATTGCTGCCATTCGAGCGTATACCAATTGGATTAATGATAAACGGGATATCGCTGCGAATGCAGCCCAGGTCGCCCTTGAATGGCTGCCTGCAGACGAGCGTTTAATTCGCTGCCAGGCTGCCACCCTGTTGGGTTTAAGCGTCAGTGATACCAACCCCCGTATCCAGGCTTTTGAACAAGCCATTGCGTATGCTAGAGAATGTAGCGTCTCACATGTAACCATTTTTGCCCATGGTTGTTGGGCATGGTTCCTCGCCATGCAAGGCAGGCTGCGTGAAGCTCATTCGGCATGCTACGAAGCCATACGGCTTGCCCAGTCCAGCAGCACACACCAACCGCTACCCACCCTCAGCCATGTTTTCACTACTTTGAGTTTTGTGCTTATTGAGTGGAACGACCTGGAAGAGGCTTTACGCTATTCGAAAGAGGCTGTTAACCTTGCCCGTCACTGGGAGCAGGCGGACGCGCAGCATTTTGCTCTTGACAACCTTGGGGATGCATTGTTTGCATCCGGTGACGTGGAAGGGGCATTTGATGCTCTTCGCCAGGCATGGCAGGTAGCTCATCGTACTTCTTCCTGGTTTGAAGAAATTTCGATTTCCCAAGAAGTCGAATGGTATTTATCGCAGGATAACTTGGAAGCTGCTTTACAACGCTTACGCCTTGCTAAGCTGGATTTCGAAGAATCATACAATCAACCCCTCATATCATTCAAAAGCCAGGTAAAGCTCCTGACATTTGTCAAAGTCTTTATTGCCCAAAAGGAATACCATAAAGCCTTGTCGTTGATTGCTAATCTATTGGAATATTTTGAAAAAAAGGATCTTGGCTACTTTATCGTGCGTGCGCTAACCTGGCAGGCTCTGGTATATCAGGGGTTGAAACAAAACGCGCAGGCATTGGTCTCATTGAAGCGCGCTCTGACGCTGGCTGCTCCCGAAGGCTATGTACGTACCTTCATCGATATGGGTCCTGGGGTAATCCCTTTACTTCATCAGGCATGCGCAGCCAGGATTACGCCGGATTATGTTAATCTGCTGTTGGCGGCTTTCGACCGTGAGGCAAAAGACCAGCTGGTCGAGGCAGGCACTACATCTGGTTTGGTCGAGCCACTTACACAGCGCGAGATAGACGTGCTTAAGTCATTGGCACAAGGTTGCACGGATAAGAAAATTGCTGAGAGCCTGGTGATTGCCCGCGAAACAGTCCACAAACATCTCAAAAATATTTACGGTAAGCTGGAAGTGCACAGCCGCACCGAAGCTATCATACGTGCTCACGAGCTGGGCATTTTGTAAGATTCTTTTTCGATAAATACCCCTCACAATACCCCAACAATACCCTTTTTAGGGCCTGATTTTTCAGGCCCTTTATTTTATTATGGAGATGAAATCGACAAATCCTGCCATGGGCTGTTCAACAAGGAGGAATGATGGATCCTAAAGATGCCAATCAACCCAACACCTATCGTATCAGGGTTAAAGAAACCCTTGATCGCCGTGTCACCGATTGGATTGGTCAGTTAGTCCTCATTCCCCAAGAGAATGGTGAAACCCTTCTGGTCGGCACCTTTACCGACCAACCTGCCCTGCGTGGTTTCTTGGATCAGCTCTGGAATCTCAATATAACCGTCATCACTGTCGAAAGGATTGATAATGAGAACTAAAGGTTTGCTAATTATTTTTTGCCTTCTGGTCACTGGCTGCGTTCATGCTACCTCCCAGCCAGCTGATACAGTGATTCCAGAAACACCCACCATCCAACCCACCATACCAGGTTTACCCAATCCGGCTTCAGTCTATTGTGAGCAACAGGGATATACACTGGATATCCGCACAGCTTCCGATGGCAGCCAAAGCGGCGTTTGCATCTTTACAGACGGGAGCGAATGTGACGAGTGGGCTTATTTCCGTGGTGAGTGCAAACCAGCAGCCATCGGTACACCTGCCGAATCCTCAGATGGTGACAGCCAGGATTGGAAAATCTACACGAACGTTGATCTCGGATATAGCTTTTACTACCCCGCAGAAGCGCAGATGGTGATCAACGATGAACCTTTAAAGGGCTTGTCTATCTACGGGCCTGGGATGGGATCCGAAACCTGGGTCATTACCCATCCGAGTGATCGTGATGATTATCGTCCTCCTGAGGGAACGGATTTATTGCAATGGTTGACGGATCACTATCTGCTGGGTGAGGTGCGAATGCCGGATGAGCAAATTGCAGGGGTAACCGCCATTCACTTTCGGCATGCGCGTAGCCCACAATCCCCCGCCGATGACCGTTATTACTTTGCCAATGGGAGTCAGCTGTATCAGATCCTCATTGGGCATACCGCCGAAATTGAAGATTGGGAGCTGAATAATCACTTCTTGCAGAGCTTCCAATTTATCGAGCCTGCTTCAGCCTCATCAGCTTCAACCGCCATCCCCACTGCCTTGCCCATTGATCCAGCAGCATATCAGGACTGGATCACATACACCCACCCTGTGTATAATTTTTCCATCAGGCTCCCAGATGGTTGGGTCGTTGAAGAAGTCACTGCGGGTGATCCGTTATTGATTGGTCATGCCCTCAATCTGTACAGTGTCGTGGATTCTCAAGTAAAGAACATACGTATGACCTTCCGGCTCGTGGGGGATGAGACCCCTCTATGGCCTACCGGCGTGGGTCATGGCGAATTTATCCCACAAGGGACATTGGATATCGCAGGGCAGCCCGCACTGCGTGTGTTATTGGTTTGCCCCACGGGAGAGGTCACCTCGATTTGGTATCACCAGGCTGAAGGATCAGCCCAACCTCACACGCGGCAATCTGGAGTTCGGCTTCATCTTCAGCACCTTCGGCCACTGCGAGCCCGGTAATAACCTGGGCGGAGAAGCTCAGCGGGTAGGCGAGATGATCATCGCCTCACTCAACGTACCCTAAACAATGATGAGGAGAAATGCAATGGGTATAACCATCGAATCACAACCATCGCCGAATACTGGTGAACATAAGCGTAAATACGATAGTTCAACCAAAGCTAAATCGATTGGATGCAAAGCAATCTTGTTTGTAATCTTCCTGGTCTGCTCACTTGCGGTGTTTCTGCTGGGAGCGAATTACTCTGATCTGTTCCCTACCAATGGCAACCGCGTATACGCCGCCAGCGTTTCAGTTGTGTTCCTGATCGCTGCCCTGTTGTTCAAGCGCACTGATAAGCTCGTGAAATTCTGGCCAATTACTTACGCCTTCTTCGTCGCTTCGATGGTCAACCTGGTCTCTGACGTGTTTGGAGCCTACCAGGGTGATTTCGTGCGCTTCTTGGGTGCTTCGACGGGTACCAACCCAGGTACTCGGAGTGGGTAAGCTCTACGAAACGCTGCTGGCGGTCATCCCCATCCTCGTGCTGACTTTGCTTTCAGGCGCCGACCTGCGTTCGCTTTCTCTGGTAAAAGGGAACCTGAACTATAAATGGGGTTTAGGCATCGGCACCCTGTTGGTGGTCAACTATCTGACCTCGGTGCTGATCTTCTTTGGCACCGGCTATGAGATGTCCAAACTCGGCTCTGCTGATTCTATGGGGAGCGGTCTTTGCATTCAGCAACAGTATGTTGGAGGAGCTGTGGGTCAGGGGTCTATTCGTGAAGAAACTGGTCCCGCTGATTGGAGTTGTAGGAACGGTTTTGTTGACCTCCATCTGGTTTGGTGTGATGCATTTCGTGGCTGTGGCTTATATGCCAATCACCGTTGTGCCAATTTTCGTAATCAACGCCTTTACGTTGGGTTTAGCATGCGGTATCCTGATGGTGAAAACGGACAGCATCTGGGGAGCTTATCTGATCCACGCTGCAGCCGACCTGTTCCTGTTTATAGCCATGCTGGCTGTTCATTAGCTCAATCTACCCTGGTATGATTATGCACCCAATCCGCTACCGCACCCACCACTCAACGATTGCATTACACTGCCTCTTGTCTGGGGTTATATCAAGTAAACTGATAGCATTGGGGTGGGATGATCATCGCCTCACTCCCTCGGCGATAACTCTATCTGGTTTCACTCATTGGTTCTATTGGAGGTAATCACATGTTTGGGGCAGATATTCTCGAAACCTTGTTCGTAATCAGTGCGTTTCTCTTTCAGGTGATCCTGATCATCCATTTCGCCTTACGAAAATGGCGTTTTGCCCTAGCAATGCGCTACGGTTGGATCGTGTATCTTCTCGGCCTTCCAGCTGCTGTCTTAAGCCTGTTCATCCTTCTGGCTGGTAAAAGTTGGTATCTGTGGCTGAGTGGTTTTATCTATCTCGTCTGGGCAATTTATGGATATTCGGTTGAATTTGTCAGGGGTATACAATGGCGATCACCCGTTAATTGGTCAGTCTTGGGACCATATTTAATCCTGTACCTGGCAACGGTGATGTTCTACTGGTGGCCTCTGGCACTCATCTATAAGCCGTTGTGGTACATATACGCAGTCCTGTTCGTCACCAGTACCATTCTCAATGTCACTTCTCATCAGAGAAAGTGACAACTTATTCCAAAGGAGAGAAAAAAATGAAAGCAAATTTCATCAAAATCTTCTGGGGGGTCGTCCTGATCGCCCTGGGTGGTTTATCCCTTGCCGACAAACTCGGTTATGTGGATTTGGAATTAATCACCAACCAGGGGTGGGCGATCATCTTTGCAGTTATCAGTGCGGCTTTCTTCCTGAGTTATTTCCTGAGTGGTATAAGGAATTGGGGTTGGCTCTTTCCTGCCCTGATCTTTGCCGCTCTCGCGCTGATAATCAACCTGGTCATTGAAGAAGCCGATAGCTCCATCATTGCCGTGCCCATCCTGCTCAGCATCGGCATCCCCTTCTATGTCGGCTTCCTCCTGAACCGCAAGCATTGGGGGCTGCTGATCCCAGCCTGGATCCTTACCGTGGTAGCCGTTATCCCCCTCCTTTCCGAGCGCGTCGATTCTAATCTGGTCGGGGCACTGTTCTTATACGCAACTGCACTACCCTTCCTGGTCGTTTACCTGGTCAACCGAAAGCATGTATGGGCACTCATCACAGGCGTGGTTTTGGGATTCATTGGTATCTTCCCACTGCTTGATACATTTATCCAGGGAGACCTCTCGGACCTGTGGTAATGTTTCTGTTCGCCCTGGCCTTCTTAATAATTTTTATCGTGTCGAAGAAGCAATGGTGGGCACTCATCCCGTCTGGTGTCTTCGCTAGTATTGGATTGGTGGCACTGCTGGACCTCCTGCTTCCAAGCCATGACTACTTCCAGCTTGGGAAGTACCAATTTAATGTCTATACTGGCGTGCTCTTGCTGGGATTTGCCATAACCTTTGGCATCCTGTGGCTGCTGCGTGCCTCCCAGCCAACTGGTTGGGCGAAGTATCCTGCGCTTGGTCTGCTGATTGCCTCCATATTGGCATTTCTGATGGGGAAGACCTTCAATGATCTCATTCCAGGGGTAGCCTTGCTGGTTATCGGGGTAGCCATGATATTGGGGGCAATTCTTAAGCGGCGAGGCACCCATCAACCTACCTCCTGATATACGCTCTGCTCCATCCTGCCTGAGCCGGTTTCACACCCATGGGTAGCCCCAGGCAGGATGGGGTGGTAAGGTTGGGCATCACCTCACGAGCTACCTCAGATCAAAACGGTAGGCACATTCTATTCATTTGTTTTATTAGACCTTGACTCCCCCATTTTTATTACCTATTTAGTTCCTTGGTATTACCTCAACACACCATGCACCTGTATGGTGTCTGTCCCCTCAGGCGCAAAGGGAACGACATCACCATCGATGGGTTTATTGTTCACCGTCAATGAGATGCTATTACCCACTTCCAATCCTCTCCACTGTGATAATGTAGGTCACTCCGCGGAATATCCGCCGGGCGCTGAATCCTGGCCACTCCTCCGGGATAACCGGTGAGATTTGCAATCCCTTGAATGTCGGTCGGATGCCCAGGATCCACTGGGTGGCTGCCACGTAGGTCCAGGACGCCGTGCCCAGATAACCAGGAATTGCGCCCATAGCCAAATTGTGGGTGCTCCGGACCGCAGATATTACCGCAGTAAACGTAGGGCTCAACTTTGAACACGTCGTTGTCCTCCCGCGCCAGGGGCATGATCTGGCGGTAATACTGGTATGCCAGATCATTCCATGCCCAGGCGAGCCGCTGCGATGATCGCCCAGGTATTCGTATGGCAGAAGATCCCACCATTTTCCTTGGCACCAGGCGGGTAGGTGGTGGTACCGCCCACGCGTGGGTCGCTGTGGGTGTAGGCGGGTGCCAAGATTGCCAGACCGAATGGGCTGTTTAGCCGTGCGTGTGCACTGTGCATTGCCTGCCTGGCCCGTTCCTCGGGGCACACTCGCCAATGACTGCCCAGGTCTGTGTATTCAAGCCGATCTGGTGATACTCCTCTGCCTGAACACCCACTGGCTTCCCTTCATCATCAAAAGCTCTAGCGTACCACGCCCCATCCCAGGCAGCCCGGTTGATGACTCTCATCCATCTCTTCTTTCAATTCACGGAAGCGATTCCCGTCCTCATCCTTGCCAATCTGGTCACACAAATCCGCCAGGTCCAGCATCACCCGGCAAAACTGCTGCGCCGCCATCACGCTCTCTGCTTTGCCAGAGCCATGGTCGAGGTTCATCGTATCGTCCCAGTCTGAGAAACCCAACCGCGGCAATCCATGCGGACCTCGATGATTTAGCGTGAAATCAACCGCCCGGAGCATATGCCCCCACACGATATCCTCTCCCCCATCCGCATATGGAATATGGTTCCACAGATATGAAAAGTTACCCGTCTCCCGCAAGTAGGCGCATACCGCCATCAGCAGCCATAAATGATCGTCACAGAACCATTGCGGCTTATCCGGGTATTCAGCTGCCAGCCCCGCCCCGCCTTCGCCCGTCAGCGGGAAAACCTGGTGCCAGGTGTGACCATCACTGGAACTGCAATTTCCACAGTGCAGTCAGGTTTTTCCGCGCCCTTTCAGGTGCATTCTGCACCGTCGCCAGGGTATCCTGAGCCGAGTCGCGTGTCCCCATACCGCGGCCCAGCCCGGTCTCATACGCGGAAACGAAACGAGACCAGAACAGGGTTGCCCGGCACTGCACCTGGTTCCAGATGTTGAGCATGGCATTCATCTCTGCATCCGGCGTCTCAACCTGGAATTTATCGAGATATTCCTTCCAATCGGCTTTAAGAGCTCGGAAAATGCCTCTTGCACGTTTTCTGCTTCCTCGGTACCTGGCAGCCAAAGCAGGGATCTGCTTCGGCGCATCTGTCACACCCAAGATATAAATGATTTCTTTCGCTTCGCCTGGGCTCGAGACTGAAATCATGGCACAGTACGCCGACATTATTGCCGCGCGCCGCTTGTGAGTTGGTCGGTCTCCCATTCTCAACCACGATCGGGTTGGACAGGTCACGGTATCTACCGATGAATTCCTCACGGTCAGTATCGAAACCGGACGGTGGAAGGCTGCTGGCTGAAGAAGGTTGTCGTGTCGCGGAAGATGGTGCTGGTGGTAATAAATCCCTGCTTCAACGCGGCTATGTAGCACGTGCTGACCCCAATCCAGATTGTTCAGGTCGGCTTCTGCATTCCACATGCTGAATTCACAGTAGCTGAATGAGCGTAGCTACCGCGGTCGCCTGTAGGTATTGCGCAGGTGTAGCACCCAAAGTTCGCACGGAGCATCTTCATCATTCGGGAGTGATGGGTCAGCACTGGAAGATAGCGGCACAAAATATAGCAGCTCGGCCCGGATTCCCTGATATCGGCTGGTGATGCGGGTATACCCAGGTCCATGGCGGCACTCGTATACATCCAGCTTCCGTCCCTGGGATAGGCTGCCAGGTGGGGCTCCAGATATGTACCGTCCTCCTGGTCACGTAGATAAACATAGCGTCCTGGTTGGTCTACCGGGATGGCGTTATAACGGTAGCGGGTCACACGGCGGTTTTTCGGGTCACGCTCGAAAGAGTATCCTCCGGCAGTATTCGAGATGATCCCACCGTAATACCCTTGTCCCAGGTAGTTCATCCAGGGTGTGGGAGTATCCGGGCGTGTGATCACATACTCTCCGGTGGCTTCATCGAAATAGCCGTAGTCGTTGCTGATCTTTCCATTCTTCATCACATTGCTCCTGGGGGCATGCGTCACAAAATTCACACGGTTATGGAAGTCATTCATGCCTGTATTCCTCACTAATTAAAGCATGAAAACTAATTTACGTTAAAGGGGAATAACTAATTGCTGAAAGGTGAAAGCTGATTGCTGAAAGCTTGCCGTGTTTTCATGATTTCACTGCTGAAGGCTGTTTTTCTGCGAAGAGTGCGCTCTATGCACACCGAGGCCGAAGGCCGAGTGTGGCAGGATGGGATTCGAACCTGTCCCCTTGCGGGATAAACACCCTCCACCAGTGCCCAAGGTGGATCTGAATTTCAGCGTTACAGCGTGTAATGATCCAGCTCCTTTTCCTCGAATTTCATTCCACAGCCCGGGTCCTGGCTCATTTTCAGTTGAACATCCTCGATCTGCAAGCCGGAGGCATAGTTATCCCTGAGCAAGTCGAAAGAATTCAGATCTGTGCTTACGATCTGTGGCCGGATGAGCGCCGCCTGGCAGCCCATGCTTGCCCCTAATGATGACTCGAGCATCGATCCGATCTGGCATCTGACCCCGTATTCCGCCGCCAGGTCGATGATATCTAGGGCGCGCAGCAAACCGCCGGTTTTCATCAGCTTGATATTAATATAATCAACGCCACCCAACTCCAGGAGAAGCCTGGCTTGCTCATATCCATGGACCGCTTCGTCGGCCATCAGCGGCACCGAGGCAGCTTGCCTGATCTTGGAGAAAGCCAGCAGGTCGGACGCCAGAGTTGGCTGCTCCAGCCAGTCGAGCATGCCCATCACCCGCTGGCAGAAGGAGGTGGCTGTTTCCACGTCCCGAAAGCCCTGGTTGGCATCAGAGATCAGTAGGATTGGCTTTTTGCTGGCCTGGATCATCTGGCGCGACTGCTTGACCACCTGGTAATCGCGTTCGTATCCAGGCAGCCCTCCTGCTCCGCGGATGCCTACCTTGAGCCGGATGATGCCGAATCCTTGCTGGATACCAACCTCAACCCTGCTGAGAGTAGTATTCGACATCGAAAATGCTGATGTTGCGGGTGAATGGGATCGGTGTATTGTAAGCGCCCGAACATCTCGTACAGTGGCTTTCCAGCCGCCTTTCCACACGCGTCCAGCATGGCCTGCTCCAGGGCGGCAATCGCCGATGGGTTGCCGTATACCAGGCGGATGTCATGCTGGGGCTCAATGGTCTCCATGATCTCTCGCACTGCTTCCAGGCTGCCGATCTCACGGCCGATCAAAGAATAACCCAGCAAGCGGCCATCGGCGAAGAGATCGACACAGGCTGCAACGCTCTGCCAGGTTTCGCCGGTCACTTCCCAGGCAGGGGTAGCTTCTCCGTAACCGGTGATACCGGTGTCAGTCTCAACCCTTACCACCACATAATACATATCAAAATTCGTGACGCTGGCGATGACGAATGGCTCCTTCATTTGGAGTTTAATCGGGATGGTTTCGATTGCTGTTATTTTCATATTTTCCTCACTTTGTCTGGTGGTATTGTTCGAATTCCTGCCACACCTTCCCCAGGAATTCCTGTTTGGTGAGAATATCGTACCCGATCAGCGCCAGACTCTTGCCTGCCCGCAGCTTGGCTTCACCCACGTATAGGGTGGGAGTAGAACCTGTGACCGTTAAAAGACCGATTGTTCTACGAGTGGTTCGCCGAGATACTGCTCTAAAAATTTAGACGTCCGAAAAGGTTCAGGAACCAAACCATTCTACTTGGCTCAGATTGTATCATTTTCAAAGAACAGAGCCATCGTATCGGCTGGCCAATCCATCGCCCGATTTGAGCTCTTGTCTACATAGGCGACGATCATGAGGCAGCGTGAAACATTCTTTCCAGTCTCATCGACCATGCTGCACTCGATATGCGCATCAGGGCCACGGAACTCCCGCACGAATGACGTGATGGTGATCTCCTGATCTCCGATGACGGGTCGTAGGTAGTCAACTTCCATTCTCCTGACCCAGACCATGAACGGCAACTTCGCCAGGGTCTTCAGATCCCATCCGACACATTCACGCAAGCCGTTCATCCGATGATCAACGTAATAAGCCGCATAGGCTGCCGTGCGCATATGATTATAAGGATCGAGATCGGAGAAATTAATCCTGTGGGTGCTCTTGTAGATTACGGGTGTTTTCGACATTTAACTCTTCTTTCCTTGTATTGACCTTTGGTCACAATGCGATCTACGCCAAACCTGCTAGAGCTATGTCTGTGATGGTGTAATTGGTCCTTTGACCGCCGAGCTCAAGCCGTTCGTTAATTTTACCATTCGAGATCCGCGGTACTTTATGTGCAGGTTCTCCACCTTACATCAGCTCGATGATATCGTTTTGTAACTAATATTATCAGTAAGGGTTTTTAAGGACTTGACAGTTTAAGCTGAAAGCTCAAGGCTGATTGCTAACTGCTATTTGCTGATTGCTGCGCAGCCGCTGTCCGCTGGAGCCGGTGTTGGGCAGCCCTACTTATGATCGAGATACCGATTGTAACCAATCTATGACGCTTGATGCTGGCAAAACCTTTACCTCATTTCTTGGAAGAATCAGGTTTTCCCACATCCAATTGTGGTGAACGATAATCGATTTTGCATCCAAGTGCGACCTATCCTTGGTTGTGTGCCCGTCTTTTACAACCACTACTTCATAGTTTCTGCTTGCAGCAGCACGGATGGTGGTATCTACACAAAAATCAGTTGCACAGCCTGTAATGATTATCTCCTGCGCACCATGCTGTTCGAGGAGATCGGGCAACTCTGTTTCATAGAACGAGTCGCAAGCCTGTTTGCGTAACAACAAATCTGTATCCACACGTTCAAGAGACGGTAGGATTTCCCAGCCTTCAGATCCTGGCGTAAGGCTGCCATCGTCTTCATGCTGGATAAATATCACGATACCACCGGTAGTGCGTACTGCCTTGGCGATCTCATTTACCCGCCGGATAACACCATCCGCATCGTGTCGTGGTGGGTCTCCTTCAAACAATCCTACTTGCATATCAATAACTAGCAGGGCTATCGTCATAAAACCTTCCTTCAACAGCTTTGGCTGCCCAACAGACCACGGATGAGCCGCCTAGCAGCCCATGCTGTGTTACTCCTCTAGAAGTCAACTTGCAGAACGCCAAATACTCTCACTTGATCGATGGTATAGTAAGGGCGGCTCCATCCGCTTGTTGGGCTGCCAACAAACGGCCAATTACTTCAGCAACAAGGTGATGAGAATATTGAGGCTTATGCGCTCCGCCTGACAAACCATTGACCGGCCGTCACACCGGAACCAAACCCTAATACAAAGAAACCGATTTTGGCCGCCAACGAAACGTCTGCCCAAAACAAGAATGAGAAGGCAGCCGCAAAAACGAAGAACAGGATCGACAGACCAATCAGATAGTTGTTTGACTTCATCGCAAGACCTCCTTTATGCATTGTGAAATTGCAGTCAGACCAGAACTCAAACCGGGCAGCCCAACGGTTTGCGTTAATGGCGCTGGGGCGGGCGTGGACTCTGTTTGGGAGCAGAGAAAACTCGAAGCCAGAAAAATCCTCGAAAATGCGGCAGAATCCCCAGCGTCCAGTGCGCGCTGTGTTGGGCGGCGATAACTGAATTTTACTCTTCTTGATCGAGGCATCTCTGGGATCACCAAAAGTTGAATTAGGATCGGCACCAAGCTACTGGGGAATATACACGAAGAATAATCCATCCAACCAAAATTCTTCAAAACGTAGCAAGACCGCCGACCCCAACAGAAGTAAAACCCCGACGAAGAAAACGACAGGCATAATCCATGAATCCTTAAGACCTCGACGGTTTTTCCACATCCGATAGGTAGCAATGGCTGCGAGGACCACCAAAGGCCAGATAATGCAAGGATACAGATTTATCATCGTTCTCACTCCTTGAGGCTTAGGCCGATGACCAGACATACGGGTATGCATAATAAAGTTGAAGGGCAAAACCGCCGTGACAGCTTGAATCAGCAATCTCTTGGCAAAGAGACCTGGCATGAATAGAATGTAACTCAACATTCATCGAATTGATAATATAAAAGTAATCGCACGGCTTTGTGATAATGCATCCTTGGCTAACATTCACCTTAGTAGTTACAGTAAGCATAGAAATTCTTTATCGACAGCCGCCCAACTAGTGCATGTAACGCAATTTTGTGGCGTATTTTACTATATATAGTCCTTATGAAATTATATGTCATAAATGCTGTGTTTGTTAATTGAGAAGTGTTCCATGCCTCCACAGAAAAAAGAACTCCTCGACCAGGTCCGCGACAGATTGCGGTTGAAGAATTATGCTTACCGGACAGAGAAATCTTATCTGTATGGATCAAACAATACATCCTATTCCATAACAAACGCCATCCGAACGAAATGGGCAGGTTCGAAAACGAGCAATTTCTCACCCATTCCGCTGCCGAGAAAATGGGACATATGCCCATCGACTTTCGTAAGGAGATGGAATAAAATTGTTTATAACAGCTAAAGCTGGAATCATTAAGAAAAACCCCTCTCCATGTGGAGAAGGCAATGTATTCACGGCTGCGGAGAGGGTGGGTATCCACTCAGCGGAGCGTAAAGTCAAGTGAGCCTTCCGGCTCTCGATCTGTTGAAAAACGGATGTCAAGGAACTAGGCTTTACCCTGTGGTGTAACTTCCACACGAGATCGCTTAGAAGCTGCTGGGCGATCTCACTTCTTACTAGCTTACCTACCATTGTATATGCTCCTCAGCGATTGTCAAGGTATTGTGGGACATCGGGAAGGCGATTTTGACTTCTGTCACTGTATGTCCCAAATCTTCCCCCATGTCACAAGTGTTCACTTCTATACTTTGTTCACTGCTCCAAAAGCATTGCCTGGTGTCAACGCGGAAACTATCCAGGAACGAAAACAGCAGCTCGTAATCCGAGCGGACCCTCACCCACAACAAGCAAGTTGCAGTCATGTCTACACCCTTTCCTGGCTATTAAGGTCATCCGCTCGAATCAATCTTTCAAGTCCTGACGACAATCCCCTCGAGAACGACATCGTTGATAATGGCAGCCTCCATTGAAAAGTGGTTAAAACAAATTGGCCGGAACAATTCTCCAGCAGGAGTATCCCGGCCAACGTGTTTGCTGCGTTTGATTACGCCTTGCAGATCATGAGTGTGATGCCTGAGCCCGGTAGAGACCGTGTTTCGTTGCTCAGGCTATGATAATCATACAAGATTACGGCTTCAAAGGCGATAGGCAGATGTCCCGTTGTGGGAGGGACACTTGTCCCGATATTCCAAAGGAATGTAAAATTCCGAAAATTACGTGTACTAATCTTGTATAACTGATGAAGGTTCTTTTTTTATCTCAACACATCGACAGATAAAATGAACGACATTTCCAGGAGCAGGATGAAGCCCGACCCAATAGATCAGCAGATTAATGGTTGACATCGCGAAAGCCATCTTGCTTAGAATAACTGCTAGAACTTTCGGGACTCGAACCCGCGACTTCTTCAGTGCGATAGATGAGCAGGTAGGGGAAAAGGGGAAAAAAGCCGTCTATTACGTCTATTTTGTTCCAAAATCACCATACAACTCGCTACGCTCCCTGCAGGCTGTTCTAGCATATCTGTTCCCGAATTGTTCCCGCAGTGTACCCGATATGCATCGGTATGAAGCAAGGAAAGGTGATCCCAAGCCCTGTCCATAGGGGAAATGATCATTGTGTGTCTTTATAAGATAGTTCGTAGGTTATAAATAGCATCATTGAGCTAGACTGGCTAACGCAATCGCCCCCAATACACCTGAGTGATTGCCTAAAAAGGGTGGGACGATAACATCGTCAATGTGTTCAAGAATATCTGGTGAGTGAATATAGTTATTTAATAATATTAGAACTTTTCTCCGGACTAAAGTTATTAGATTCGGTTACTGCATTACTCCACCGCCAAGAATGATACGCTTCGGAGAGAGCATGCAGATTACATTCCTTAATGCATGGGCTATATAAACACTCTCCAGACTTCATGCAAGGTTTAGCGAAATCTCCTGGCCATTGTAATGAAGTAAGTGCGAATTTTCACGGCTTTCACCTTTTGAAAAAAGCGTTACATTAAAACTTATCGCGCTTTTCATACCTGGATATATCCCACTGCGTTCTTCCAAGGTGAGACGATGCATAGCTTCATTCCAAACGATACGAACGGTCGCAAATTCCCCTTTTTCATAATTGTAGTGGTCGCCTTCATCGAAATACAACTCGAACTCGGCGTCCTGGCCTGAGTAGATGTGTAATCCAAGAGGTTCATTAGTGGATTGATCAGCAAATTGTATCTCTGGGCCTATTGGCAGGATCGAACCGGCGCGTACATAAAGCGGAAGTTTTTGGATAGGCGCATCAGCAAGGATGGTTTGACCGCCTTCATAGTACTGACCGGTCCAAAAATCGTACCAACCAGGTCCTACTGGCAGATAAACTGATCGCACTTTTTCTACATTTTCTAACGGCGTTGAATTTACACTATAATACATCGGGCAGGTAACAGGGTTGATGAGTAAAGAGGGGCCAAACATAAACTGGTCACGGATTTCATAAGTTTTAGGATCCTCCCGGAAATCGAAAGGCAACATACGCATCATGGTGTAATGGTGATGGGTGACCCAACCCGCCAAAGAGTAGATATAAGGTATAAGCCGGTAGCGTAGCCGCAGCATTAAGACCAGAGCTTCATACATCATCTCCCCAGGCTGCCCGAAGCGCCAAATTTCGCGTGGTGTATCTGTGCCATGGGTGCGGAACATCGGCAAGAAAGCGCCAAATTGGAACCAACGCACAAACAACTCCCGATATCCCAAGTCGTCCACTCCTCGATCATAATCACCGTCCCAAAACCAAAATTCAGGGCGTTTTTGGACAAAATATGCGCCAATATCCACTGTCCAAAAGGGCATCCCGGTAACGCAATAATTCAATCCAGCAGCGATTTGTTTACTTAAGGTAGACCACTTCGCGGTAATATCTCCTGACCACACCACAGTCGCATATCGCTGTTGGCCCAGGTAACCCGAACGCGTCAGGTTGACCACACGTTTCGTTGAACCTGATTTTCGCTGCCCTTCATAGATTCCCTGGCTATGGAGCAGGGAATACGCATTGACCAATAGTGGATTTAAATATGTTTTGGCCTCACCGACATTCATCCGCATCCGTTCCTCCGGCTCAGGTTTTACCGCTCCTCGCCAGTCTGCTTCAAAAGGTTCAGTGCAGTCACACCACCACGCATCGATGCCATGCACAAATAACCCTTCTTGCGCTTGTTTCCAAAACCGTTTTCTCGCCTCGGGATTATACGCGTCATAGGTGAATAGATTGCCCAATAAAAAGCCATTCTGAAGCATCTCTTGCCTGTTTTCTCCCCCAGGATTCATGTTGGGCCAGATTGATACCATCAAATGGGCATTCAGGGCATGAATAGTTTGCATCATCTGCTGAGGGTCCGGGAATTGATCTGCCCTCAGGGTTTTTTGTCCCCACTGTTTATCCGGCCAATACTGCCAGTCCAAGACGATACAGTCTAAAGGTAGTTGTCGCTCTCGGTATTCCCTGACGATGTCGAGTAATTCTTGCTGAGAGACATAGCGTTCTTTTGATTGGATA
>CAWHGE010000011.1:0-57542 GCA_963828845.1 uncultured Chloroflexia bacterium | reverse complement strand
TAGTGATTTTTTCTATCGTAGCTCCCAATTTTCTTACCATTAATAACTTCAAACTTATGATTCGGCAAATGTCCTTTGTGACTATCAGCGCGGTTGGGCTGATGTTTGTGATGATTGCTGGGGGAATCGACCTGTCCGTTGGTTCACAGATTATTCTTACCAATGTCGTGCTTTCGCTCATGATTTCAAGTAGCTATGGTTATGGGATCGATCCCCTCATTGCCATTCCAATTTGTATTGCGATGGCCACGATCTTGGGGATGACAAACGGAGTCCTCAGCAATATCCTAAAGGTGCATCCATTGATCATCACCCTGGGCACGGCTTATATTTACAGAGGTCTCGGCTACATTGTTGCAGCTGGGCGAAATATCGACGGTTTGCCTGATTCGTTCCGAGTTTATGGTCAGGGCTACGTTGGCCAAGTACCGGTTCCTATCATTATCATGATCATCGTAGCGATTATAGGAGCCTATTTCTTACATGGTACAAATTTTGGAAGTCGTGTTTATGCGATGGGTGGCAACCAGGAAGCAGCACGCCTTGTGGGAATAAATATCAAACAGAAAAAGGTGGTAGTTTTTGCCATCTGCGGCTTTGCTTCTGGGATCACAGCGGTGTTACTACTTTCCAGGGTTTTCAACGGACAGGTAACTACCGGAGCAGGCATTGAGTTTGATGCATTGACTGCTGCCCTTCTAGGCGGTGTTAGCTTTGCGGGTGGTGAAGGCACAATTTTGGGCTTGATCACGGGGGTCATGATCATCGCCGTCTTAAATAATGGCATGCAACTCTTCGGTCTTCAGGATTTTTACCAAAATCTCATCAAAGGTGCGTTATTGCTGGCTGCGGTTGGTTATGATCAATATCAGAAAAGTAGAAGGGTAAAAGAGATAGACCTGCGAATGGCTACATAAATTTTTATAGTTTCATTCTTGATGATATTCTTAAATTATTGGTGGACAAAAAACCAAGGAGGTGAAGGGAAACGCATGGAATAAAAAAAATATTTCAATAGATATGGTGAAAATTAGGAAAATCTTTTCATTCTTCCGAAAATGCTTTTGTAGAATGATCTGAAAATAAAATAATCCGTAGAGTATATAATGAATGAAATGGAGAGGAATAGATGAAGAAGAAAATATCCATATTATTCTCGGTCTTAATGGTTTTCGGTCTGTTATTGACTGCCTGTCAGACCCAGGCGACCGAACCAGAAGTTGTTGCCCCAGCGCCAACAGAACCGGAAGTAGTTGAGCCAGCCCCAACCAAACCCGCACCGGAAGGGAAACCCATTCTGGTAGTCAGCCTGCCAGCTTTAGACAATCCACTTATGCTCGCCTTCCAGGATGCATTTAAAAATACCTTTGGCGCTGACTATGATGTTCAAGTCTCCAGTGCCGATGGTAATGCCAATACTCAAGCAACGCAAATTGAGAACTATACCTCCATGCTGCCGGAATTTCTGTTTGTCATGGCAGTTGAGCCAACCAGCCTGGTGCCCAAGCTGATCGCTGCACGCGAAGCTGGTGCTCAGGTCCTTTTTGCTGGTGGTGATCCGGGTGATGAGAATGCCTATGATGCTGTCATGAAGATGAACCAATTCCTATCTGGCGAATATGCAGCGTTAATGGCTAAGCAATGGGTAGACAAAAATTATCCGGATGCTGAACCAGGCTCAATTGAAACTGCAATCTTCGAGTCAACGCTTAATCCAGAAGCTGTTGCACGCTCCCAAGGGCTCAAGATGATCAGTGAACCTTACTTGAAAAATGAACAGGGTGAATACATCGATGCTACGGGTGCTGTGGTCGCTGAAGCGGATCGTGTAGAAAACCCTGCCTACAGCCCGGCAGTGAAAGTCGTTCAAACCGTTCAGGCGGAAATGTTCCAGGCTGGTCAGACCGCCATGCAGAATATATTAACCACCAATCCCAACGTAAAACTTGTCATTGCTTATGCAGGTGATGGTGGTATGGGTGCCTCACAGGCGATTATGGACGAATATGCTAAAGGTACTGGAGTCAGTGTCATCGATGACTTAGCAAAAGTTGCGGTCTTCAGTGTGGGCATGATTGGCGCAGAAGGACCTGCAGTAGCAGATTCTTCCACAGGTAAAGGTGTCTTCCGAGGCACAATCCGATTTGGTGGAGACCTAATTGGTAGAACGATGGAATATGCCGGGAAGATGCTGAACGGTGAAGATTATCCAAAGATAATTTGGGATGCGCTTGATATGGTAACTGCAGAAAACGGTCAATTAATGTATGTGCCGGTTGAGAGTGCAACTGTTCTCACCGTTCCAACTACTGAGCCCATGCCTTTAGAGCTTCCACCTGGACCTCCATAAACCAGCGTGTTACTGCCGGCATGTATGGTACACAGGGATATAAATCTAAATCTAATCTGCCAAATTAAAAATCGCTGTTTATCATAATAAAGAGTAAGGGCTGGGGAGAAAGAACTAAATGGGGCTCCCCAGCCTGATAAATTTTATACCCTTGTTACCAAAATTCATTTTTTTTGGTTATGGTCAAATCTTTTAACCATTCCAAGAACCCGTTTTAGTACTGCTCTAGCAAACATTAGAGCCTTGTGAAAACTAAGTAATTATTTCATGGCTATATATAACTAGCGAAGCTGTTCTTCTGGATTACCTAGCGATCAACGGAGATCATATAATATAAAATATGTACCAAACAATTGTTCCCTAAAGATATTGTGATTGAAATAGTAACCAATGAGGCGTTATGAACACAGAATATATTGTTGAAATGAAGGGGATATGCAAGAGCTTCGGTGGAATCCAAGCTCTCAAAAGTGTAGACTTGGAATTGAGGCGTGGTGAGATCATGGGTATGGTTGGGGACAATGGCGCAGGAAAATCCACACTGATGAAAATTCTCTCGGGAGCATATCAAGCGGATGAGGGTGAGATTTTCATCGATGGACTAAAAGCACACATCCACAATCCGCAGGATGCTTTTAACCTGGGAATTGGCATGATCTACCAGGACCTAGCTTTGTTCAATAACCTGGATGTTGCAAGAAATATCTTCATCGGTAGGGAACTTGTCCGCGGGCCTTTTAATTTATTCATGGATAAGAAGAGAATGTACAAGAGGGCAGAAGAGGTGATCCAAGATCTGCGCGTTGATATCAAATCACCCAAAATTGAATGTGGCTCGTATGTCCGGCGGGCAACGCCAGATGGTTGCCTGCGCCCGTGCCATTGCCTTTCAATCGAAAGTCCTGATCATGGATGAGCCAACCGCTGCCTTGGGGGTCACGGAAGCCAATAAATTGCTTGGTCTGATCAGGAACCTGAAAGATATGGGACTTTCGATCTTGCTCATCACCCAACGTATCCCCGATATCCTATCGATTGCGGACCGGGTATTTGTCCTTAAAGGCGGGCAAAGGCAAGATATCTTGGATGCAAGTAAGGTTTGCTCTCGACGATGTCGTAACGATGATCGTTCGGGGCAAGGAACGAAATAGAAATCATACCCCGAGGTTGAGTACAAATCCTTCGGATAAATAGGCAAAGTCATTACCTGACAAAAAGTAATAGAGGTTAAGAGCATGGATCCGAACCAACGATTCTTTACCAGCGGGAGTGAGAAATTGTCAAAGATTGATTTGAGTGTCCTGAAAAAATATACGGTCATATTCATCCTTTTTTGTTCTCATGGTTCTCTTTTCTTTTGTAAGTCCATACTTTCTTACCGTACGAAACTTAACCAATATCATCATTCAGAATACCTACTTCATCATCGTAGCCATCGGTTTATCATTCGTGATGATTGGGGGCGGGATTGACCTATCAGTTGGCTATCAAATGTCACTGGTTGGCGTGGTCACCGCAATGCTGATGATGGTTTGCCACCTGCCCCCTGGTTGGCGGTCGCAATTGGCTCCTGCTCGGTTCCACCCTGGGTTTGATCAATGGGTTGATCGTTACCAGCATTAAAATCTTCCCGCTGATTGCCACGCTTGGCCACCGCCACCGTTTTCCAAGGGATTTCATATATTATCTCAAAAGCAAATACATTCCGCGGTTACCCGGCAGAATTTCTTTTTCTCACCAAAGAAAAAGTTTTCGGAATTCCATTTGATATCTTTCTTACCTTTGTGATTGCTATCCTGGTAAGTATTCGTCTACACCGAAACCGTTTTTGGTTTCAGACTACTCGCCTTGGTGGGAATGAAGAAGCCTCCAGATTATCAGGCATCAACACGTTCGAAGAATGAAAATCGCCATTTATACCATTTGTGGCTTTTTTACCGCGATCGCCACCATGGTGATGATCTCCAAGTCAAACACCACCAACTCTTCATTCGGGCCTGGGACGGAATTCATCGCCCTAACTGCTGCTATTGTGGGTGGGATCAGCTTTATGGGCGGGGAAGGTAGTATCCAATCCCTTATCGCGGGGTATTGCTCCTGGCCGTATCTGGGCAACGGGATGCAGCTGGCTGGTTGGGGAACTTATGCTCAATTCATAGTCAGAGGGAATTGATCCTGCTCGGAGCAGTAGCATTTGACCAATTCCAAAGAAACGCAAAAAGTATGATTCGAGTGAAGCGTAAGATATAGTAGATGCATGAGATTCGGGCCTGGTCCCGAAAGGAAATTACAATGGATTTCCATAAAAAACCTGATCAGATGAATGAGGCTTTCTTCCAGATTCCTCAAGCAGATATATCCCATATCCAGCGAAAGTGGCTTGATAACCCTTATGCCAAGCTCTCAAATTCTCAAACGCTTGATATCTATTTACCCGATGAAGGTGATGGACCTTTCCCGGTTGTCTTGCATATCCATGGAGGTGCTTTTGCAATTGGAGACAAACGGGATGTTTACTTAATGTCTTATTTACGGGGATTAAAGAGAGGGTACGCTGTGGTGAGTGTGAATTACAGACTGAGTGGTGAAGGCATCTTCCCAGCAGGTCTGCAGGATCTAAAAGCCTCCATCCGATGGCTGAGAGCAAACCAACAGCAATATCACTTAGATGGAAATAGAATTGCAGCTTGCGGTGGCTCAGCAGGAGGGAATTATGCTGCCATGCTTTGCCTTACATCTAGTGTATCCGAACTGGATGATCTAAGCCTTGGCAATCCAGAATATTCATGTAATGTCCAGGTAGCTGTAGATATGTTTGGACCGACAGATTTTCTAAAAATGGATGAACAGCTTGCAGAAAGCGGCTTCGGTCCATGTGACCACAGTGATGTAGATTCTCCTGAATCTAGATATTTGGGGGCAAAAATTACCGAAATACCTATAAAAGTCCAGCTAGCTAATCCAATGACCTATATACACGAAGATATGCCGCCTATTTTAATTCAACACGGGCGGAATGATCACATTGTGCCAGTACAGCAGTCAATTATTTTTGTGGAAAAACTAAAAAAATATGTTTGTCCCGATCGATTTGAGTTTGATATCTTAGAGAATGCGGATCATGGAGACCCATTATTCGAAACAGAAGATAATATGATGCGGGTATTTTCCTTTTTAGATAAACATTTAAAAAGACCATAATAATCTTCCCACCCTAAGCGTTATCTTAATATACATTGGAAAATTAACTCTACTCCTGGTACTTGTAAAAAAAATAAACCCTTCTTTCGATAATGGAAAAGCGGTATGCTATACCAGGTATAAGTTGTTAACTGGCAGGAGGTAATACCTATTTGCTATTTCCTATAGCAACCGGTACATGAACTGCATTATTTGTCATCGGAACACCTGCCATTGCAAACTCCTGACTTATCTCTCTGGTAGTGGCAATCAAACCAGGACCAATCTCCATCATTCGTTCACGCGTAAGCCTATAAGCTGGACCCGCAATAGCTAACGAGGCGATGGGATGATTTTCCCGGTCAAATATCGGTGCAGCCACGGCGTTGATTTGCTCCTCTAATTCTTGCTCAGAAATCGCGAAGCCCAGTTCCCTGACAGAATTTAGGTTTTCAAATAAAACATCCGATGAGTTTAGTGTATAAGGAGTTAATTCAGGCATCCCTCGATCTAAAATACGCCGTACAAATTTTTCAGGCATAAATCCTAAGATCGCTTTACCAGAGGCAGTTGCAAATGCTGGAAGTCGTAGACCTATAGCAGCTGCCAATTTAACTCGTCGCGGACCCTCAAGAATGTTTACATATACAACGTCTGTATCATCCAGCACAGCCAAGTCAATGTTTTCTTCATAGAGGTCACAAAGGCGATGCATGAATGGTACCGCCAGTCGACGTAAATCATTTTGTTCCATTGTCAGATAAGCCATTTGAAGCAAGCGAATACCCAGTCGATATATCCCTGTATTTGGATCTCTTTGAATAAAGCGTTTATTTTCTAACGTAGCTAATAATCTATGTGCTGTGCTCTTATGAATCCCCACTTGCTCGGCGATTTGAGTCATCGTCAATTCAGGAGTCTGGATGGTGAAACATAAGAGGACATCCAAAGCCCGTTCTACAGAACGTACCGATTCACTCATAATGTAGTACCTCGCATCTAAAAAAGGTGACGTAACAAATAGAAATTCCGTGTATAGATAGCACAGAAGAAGTAAGCTGTCAAGCTAATCATATAAAACAAAATTAAGAAGAACATTTTCATTAGAATATCTTGCACGTACAGTTTTACCAAGAAATTCCTACGCGGACTTATTGTGGTTAAGAAAGTGGATTATCGTTAATGTTTTATATGTAGTAATGCATGAATTACACCTGAACTGCAACATTTTCCGTAGCAAGAAGATTTTGATCAGTGATGATGTTCTTGATGATTCAACACCGACGTATGATCGTGATAGAACCCCAAGTGGTGCATCCGGTTGTGCAAGCTGCGGTGAGCCGAGGTCAACACTAATTGCATTCGCTTATAAGATACATCTTCGGCTCGCGTACCTATTGTGTCTAGGTAAGCCAACGCGCCTTCGATTTGTTCTAAAATTGTTATAGCATCGGCAGCAGCAAGAAAGGGTGATCCCTCCATACTCACCATCACAGGTGTTGAATGTGCTGCGACTATCTCGGGCTTGTCCGCATAATGGCCGCGCACAAGAAGAGCGAGCCAGGCGCTCTTATCTACCTTAACTGACCAACTACCCCTCGCTTGGTCATGCAGCGTGGAAACGCTTTCCCGAATCTCCCCATTCATGACCAACTCAACTCGTGAAACGGGGATTGTGACGCTCGCAACCTGCCATACCACATCCACCGTCCCCCCACTGGCTGACATCTCAATGCGACTTCCCGGTGGGTGACCATCCACGAAGAACTCTAAGAGCGGGCCATACGTTACAAACGTCTCAGCGCGCCGAACGGCTGCTTTCCAATTTTCGTAGGTGAATGGTTTATCGGGTGGTATCAGAGCATACGTGCGTACTGTCCCTATTGCCGTATCCGCTGACATCTTGTCTGTTCCGCCGACCGCTGCCACAAGGTATCCACAATTCAGATATCGGTACCAATCTGAAAGCGAGTACGGATTGATGCCTCCATAGAGATTACCCCAAGAGGTCATCTCCAGCGCGTCCACATCGCCACTAACAATACTGGCTGCGTGTTCGGCGCGGGGTTGAGGAAAGTGGGGTAAAACAACCAGCCCACCTTGTTGTTTGCATTGTCTGGCCCACTCGGTTAACAGGATTTCGATGGGATCGCCAAGAGCGGATTCATCCGGGCCACCCGTTGTCATTGGCGCGATGATCTTCCCGCTGTAACCCAATAACGAAATGTGCCCCAGCACATGCTGGCGATTTTCTGTCCCCACGCGCACCAGATGCTCACCATCACCACCAGCGCTCTTTTGAACCCCAGGTTGTCTTTCCGTCGAAATCGCCCACATTGGTCATCAACTCACCCCACTGGCTAGCAAGGAGGTTTACAATATTCACGCCCTCGGCAGAGCCTTCGAATAACGCAGACGTCGGCGAAAGGAAATGGACATGGGTATCGGCAGTGACCCAGCCCTTCTTGCGCCACGGCAAGATGCGCTCGATCTCGATAACAATCTCCTCTGTGCTTGGCGTCACCTCGATTACTTTGCGAACGGGTCGTACTTCGAAGCCTTTTGAGACCTCGATGTACACCCTTCCCAATGGAAGATCAATAGTCGTTTCGCCTGGGATATAGGTGCAATAGTGTGGATTGATTCCTCTGCCATCCCATCCTCCGCCATGGACAAAATCCACACTATAATCTTCAAACCATGCCGAGTTGGGGATGCGGTGGCGATCAAGCGGCGCCAAATACTCACCCCACTCACCGTGTACGTGTAACTTGACTGGCACGGACCTGCCACTCTCCTTCTCAACTACGCGCAGTATGACTCGCTGCGTGGCAGTTTTGACTGGTCGCAATTGGTCTGTAGATTGGACACCCTCCCTCACACTCAGAACCGGAATTATACTGCCATCCGAAAGGTGAAAACAGGCATCGGGATGTGCTGTATACTCAACCAGCACCTCTCGCTCAGATCGTATGGGTGGCAGGTTGTTGTAGGTCTCTGTCCACCCTTCGTCGGGATACACTAGGCGCGGCCTGGCTGAGATTACCTGCCCCAGGTCGAGTTGAATCTGGTGGAGCAGACCATATTCGTCCAAGTCAGGTTGGAACGGCTCGCCTTCTGGAAGCGTGAGCAAAGCCTTGCGGCGGGTTTCCCAACGTATGGGCAGAGAGGACACATCGCCAGCTGAGATGGCCGCAACGATCACTACTCCTGTACGCGGCTCAAAGCGCATGCCGACGATGGTCTTTTCCGGGCAGGGATTCTCCCATGCCCACAGCCAGTTCACCCAAGAGCCTTCATCAGCTGAAGATGCGCGGGTCTGCGCAGAACCCCAACCAGGACCAAGTTGCTCGTGCGGAGGTCGCACCGGATGGGGCTTATGATGCGCCACTGCCTCAAAACAATTCTCGCCCCAGAGACGCTGGAATGCACCAATCTGGTAACGCCGGCGAATCGCCACGCGTTTCTCCGCGCGGTCTTCATAAAGCAGTACATAATCGGAGGCGTGCTCGGCCAATTGCCCCTCACCGCGCATAGGTGAGAAAAAACCGACAGGGCCTAGCTTTACGTGCCGTACATCCGAAGTGTGCATAAAAACGAGCCAATGCGCTACCAACGGTGCGAACTCGATGGTCACAGGATGATCCCGGATCGCAATCACGTCTCCGATCTCAAATGGGATCCCCCATCCGACGCATTGACCGTTCGGCGCATGCTCCGTAGCCTGTGCCATCTCGTCTGAGACACCAAAGTCTGTCAAACCAGAATAGGTCATGTTACCCTTGAATAGCACAGGCTTAAAGTAAGAAGAACTCGGGCCATCTTTCATTTTGTGCATTTTGACCTTTCTATTCCAAAAGACTCAATATTATGGGTAAAAAAGTAGTATACGCTAAAAGTCCTTTATTATTGTGACTTATATAGAATAGTCATTTAATCACATACCTCTCCAGGCCAATCTACAACCTTGGTGATGAAATTATTATATACCCGCTTATAAGCTGCTCACGATGGATAGGTAGGATAGAAAAGTGAAAACCACCCAAAAAACTAAGGTAATGCTACTTGTTCTGGCTAACCCCGAATACGTTTCCATGTCCCCCAACATGCTATGCCAGTTTGATGCACAATCACGGCGTGCCAGCCATTGTGGTCAGGAAGAGGTTGGGGAAGGACAGGATTTCAATCACCGTAGACGCCTACGGACATTTGATCCCTGGCATACTGATCTAAGCTGCAAAGTTAATCAACTGGTTAATTCTAATTCAATTATGTCCGATTGTACCCAAGCACCCTAAGCACACAAAAATGCATCGGAAAATGATCGACGATCCTACCTGACCGCTAGAATTAACAAAAATAACGGTTAAAAGCGGGTATTTTGAGGGAAAAGGTATAATTTATTGTGGGCCAAGCGGGACTCAATACCGAGTCCTCTTCAGTGCGATGGTAAAAATTGTAGGGGAAATAGCCGCCTTATACGTCACTTTTTTATTCCAAAATCACCATACAACTCGCTGCGCGCCTTGCATGCTGCTTCAGCATATTTGTACCCGAATTGTTCCCCGATATGCATCGGTATGAAGCAAGGAAAGGCGACTCGGAACGATATGAACCCTTAACTAGCTAATTAAGAGTTATAGTCCGCTTGTTCTATATCGTATATATGATGTTTTTTTGTCATAGAATCCATTATATGGGGGTAATTTTGTCCACCATGCACAACGTATCCATTGATTAATTTCCCATCTGCACCACGACTTCACCAGTGTGGGAAAAAAGTAGCAGGAAGACAGCTTATATAATCAACAAAGAAATGTAGCCTGCGGACCTGTCAATAGGGGGAGATATTATCGTAAAAAAAATGTCGTGCATATGAAAGAGGCTGTTATAAGCAATTGGGAATAATTGGCCCGAAGAACTTCGATTTGGGTATTGGTTATGGCTGTCCATCTCCCATTCGGAGCCAGTGTTTCTGCGTCCATGAATCCAAATATCTGGGCTCCGGCCAGTATTCCCCCGGAATAAAATCTGAATATTCGACGGGGAATATACGCCCAACACGGTTGGGTTGTGACCAGCCAAATTCGATCTCCCGATCGCAGTTTGCGCAATTCACATAAAACTCGTCACTTTCCGGGTTGTTCTCCGGCTCGAAGATTTCATACTCTTCCGGTTCTGAATCAGAGTCATTTTCTATAAATTCACCGAAGTCCCCTAATTCTGCTTCTTTATCTGGTTTATCCTCCACCTTTTCTTTAAATTCGTAATGCCATTGATGATCAGCATCAAGCGGTCCCCATTCCTGCCAGCGTTCACTAACGGGACCAGCGAGGATGGTCCAAATGCGAGTGACAATCAATTCATGATCGCCACATGTTTTGCAGGTGAACTTCCAGGGTTGGGTATCATTCATGGCTAAACTCCTTCTGTCAATCATGAATACGATTTTGAACAATGGTTAGGGGCAATTAATTAATGGGTTTTCAATCCGATAAAAATCTATCTCGTTCAGCATCAATAGCCAAAGCCTTTTCCGTCTGGTCGCTTAATTTATAGACCAAGCTTAGCTGCGTGTACAAATCCCGTAAATCCGCCTTATCTGGTTTTGTTGGCAGTGCAGCTTCCCGTACGAATTGGAGGGCGTGCTCGAAGTGGACGACGGCCTCGTTCATCGCTGATAGACGCATAGCTTCTCGCCCGGCTACCAGGCTGTAATGGAAAGCGACCTGTGCCAGCCCAGCAGCTAGGGCGTGATGGGCTAGAATGGCTGCCGACTCACCACCCTTTTCGAGGATTTCGAATGCGCGTCGGTGAAAAAGCCGCCGCCGCGCATCTCCAGCTTCTGTATACACCACATCGCTCAGCATGTCGTTGGTGAATGCGTATTCACTGACCACACCCAGCTGCGTTATTTCCAGTAACAACCGCCCGCTGATCAATTCATCTAGGGCGGGTAAAGCCAGGTCTTCGCTAAGGTTGGAGATGGCACACATGCGCTCGAACGTGATCCGATTCTCAAGCACGGCTCCACTTGCCAACAGGCTAAAGGCATTCGGGCTGAGACGATTTAAGCGCGAGCGGATAACTGCATGTACGGTAGACGGGACGCGCACTGCCTGCCCAAGATTGTGATCAGAGTCAACTGAAAAAGTCCATTGACCCTCTGCCCGCCGTTTAGGGTGTAGCACACGACGTTCGAGTAAATCCTTGAGGGTCTCAATCAGGTAGAAAGGCTGCCCGCGCGTTTCATCGTACAACCATTGGGCAAAGTCAGCATCGGGTGGCGACAGAATGGACAGCATCATCTGCACTGTCTCACGTTCACCGAGCGCCTCCAGCTCAATATGTACCGGATTCTGCTCACGTGCCACACGTTCCAACCATTGGCCCAAGCCTTGCAGTCTGCCTGCTAGTTGAGGTTGGGTCATTGGGTGCAAGGCTTCTGACCGTATGCTGGCTAAAAACAAAACCCGTGCAGCGTTTTCCTGCCAGCGTCGGATGGCATAGTGCAGCAAGTCCAATGTGGCGCTATCTGTCCACTGTAAATCGTCCATAAACAGCACCAGTGGTGCCCGTTTGGCCAGACCCAGCATAAATTGCACCAGGGGTTCGTATAACTGCGCCTGACTTTGATCTGCTTCCAGGTGAGGAGACTCCACAGGAGTGGGTGATAAACTCGGATTATGTTGACGCAATTCTGGTAGCAGCTGACTCAGTGGCGACAACCAAATCTCATCCACTAAGTCTGTTAACGAGCTTTCAGCCTCGAGCCACAGACGGAGTGCTTCTACAAGTGGCTGAAACGGTAAATGACTGCCACTCTCAAAGGCACTACCCAGCAGCAATTCTGCTCCCTGTGCACTGGCCCATTGAATAAATTTCCTGACCAAGCGGGTCTTACCGATCCCAGCCTCGCCGCGCAGCACCACGAGCTGAGGCTGGTCATCAGCAGCGCGTCCATAAGATTTAAGAAGTGCCTGGTACTCATTGTTGCGCCCTGCAAATAGGTTTCCCAGGAAATTGATCGAGGTATCTGGTTGCCGTGGCTGAGGAGGGATCTTACGGACATGAGGATGTACGAGGGTAGCTTGTAGGCGAATACGCTCCGCTAATGCTACTGTATCCGGCTCTGGCTCGATGTCCAATTCAGCTGCTAAAATGGCACGACAGGCTTCGTAGGTTTCCAACGCTTGCCCACGCTCGCCAGCCGCGAAGTGTGCCCGCATCTTGCGGCGATAGGCAATTTCATTCAGCGCATCCAGGACAATCCAACGCGAAGCTGTTTCGGAAGCACCTGCAAACTCACCGTGCGCAAATTGGATTTCAGATAGGCGATCCAGGATCAGTCCCAATCGGCGATGCCAGACCTCGCGCTGAATAGCAGCCCAATCATCAAAGTCAGGCGCATCACCCAACGAAAATCCTGTCAGGAAATTACCACGCTGGCAGGCTGCTGCCGATTGTAACAAAGGTAAGCTGGTTGAACCCTCCGGCAGCGTCCGGCTCGAACGATCGGCACGGGCCTGAGCGTACGCATGCTCTACCGTTTGCAAGTCAAAGTCGATATTAGCGCCTGGATTCAGACTCAGCGTATTATGTGTGACGAGAAGATAGGAGGTTTGAGCCTGACCACTCGCCTGGCGTAAGGTTGTTTGCAGGTGATCGAGGGTGTTGCGAAGTGATGCGTGGCTGCGCTTTGGGCTGGCTTCCGGCCACAACAGGGTAGCCAGAGCCTCGCGCGGTTGTGGTCCTGACTCTATCGCCAGGTAGATAAGGAGCGCCAGTGTCTTGCGTGTAGGAAACGTTACTGGGTTTTCACCCAGGCGCACTTCGGGAGGTCCCAATGCATAGAGATGTAATGGTAATAACAGGTCAGCCATTGCATAGCTCCTTGTGACGCTTTTGAGACGCTTCGTCATTATACTCAGGCTATGGATTACTGGATAGATGTAGATTCCACATTAGAGAGTGCAGTAACCTGAAAGAAGGCCCACGATGTCTGGTATTGTTCTAACATTTCCCATCCTGGACGGTAAGGTGGAAGCCTGGCGGCGATTTTGCCAGGAGCTATGCAATTATCGGCGAGAGCCGTATGAAGCTTCGCGCCAACGGTTGGGCATCACGCGTGAACGGTTGGCATTGGTGGAAACCGCCTTTGGGGCGACGGCTGTAACCACGTTGGAAGCTCCCGATGTGGCGCAGGCTTTAGGGCAGATCATCACATCGGTGCTCCCGTTTGATGTCTGGTATCGGGAGAAGTTGCAGGAGTTGCACGGCGTCAACCTGGCCGGGTATGAGCAATTCGCACAGCCAGCCCCACTTCCATCCAACCAAGAGCTGCTCTTTGAGTGGACGTTATATAACAGCAACACCAAGAAGAACTAAGTCTTCTTGTCGAATTGGTCAAGCGAATGGGTTCGTCCCATCGGGTGACATCAAATAAAGATATCAAAAACAAAAGAAACGGAGTAAAGAATGACAATATTATCCTGGATTGTGGTTGGTTTGATCGCTGGTTTTTTGGCCGGATTGGTTGTTAAAGGCGGAGGCTTCGGGTTGATTGGCGACGTCATCGTAGGTGTAGTTGGCGGATTGTTGGGAGGCTGGATTTCTGTCAATTTGCTGCATTTCGGCAATATGACTGGGATCAATCTGGAGTCGATCCTGATTGCGTTTGTCGGAGCAGTAATTTTGCTTCTGGTATTGCGCTTGATAAGAAGAAGATAAAACGGACGTAAAAAAAGCAATTACTTAAGGGAAAAAGGAGCACAAAATGAACAAGGACATTCTCGAAGGCAAGTATAAAGAAATGCACGGCCAGCTCAAAGAGTGGTGGGGCAAGCTCACCGATGATGAGCTGGAACAAGCGGGTGGCAATGCCGAACAAATCATTGGCTTGCTCCAACAGAAGTATGGCTATACCCGCGAGGCTGCCGAAGAGGAATTCAATCGGCGGATAAACGATGTTGAGAAGAAAGTTAAGAGTGCTTGAGGTACTGCGATCAGACCGATGACGAAAGCCAGTATGAAAATAGATCACAACCCGATCACTCGTTGACGCCAGTTAAACGACTGTCACCGAAAGTACGAAGTCCCAAACCCCGGATTCCTTATGATGGTGGGGAAGGCACACAACAACGGTTTCGTCATGCAACGATTGAAAAGCCAGGGTTGAGATACTCCTTGAAAGGAGATAAGTATGGAACTGATTAAATTCATTTTATGGCTCAGTGCCGGAGCTGTTATCGGCTGGTTTGCCAGCCGGATCGTAACAACAGAAGACGGGTGGACCCATAAACAAGTACCTGCTGAGGTGTCCCGCTCTGAGGAGAGTTAAGCTACCTTGTTGAAATGGTCATGCGAAGGGTTTACCCCCTTCGCATGACAACAACCGATAAACCTGATAAGAAAGATAGGGAGATTAGAATGGGAATACTATCCTGGATTGTGGTTGGCTTGATCGCTGGTTGGTTGGCCTCGGTGGTCGTGAAAGGGGGCGGTTATGGTTGTATTGGTGACGTCATCGTCGGCGTGGTAGGCGGATTACTAGGAGGCTTTGTTGCTTCCTATTTCTTCCACTACGGTGACCCGATGTCTGGGATCAACCTCCCTTCGATCTTGATTGCGTTTGCCGGGGCAGTGGTATTGCTCCTTATCATTCGATTATTTGTTGGGAGAAGAAGAAGAACCTAACACGAAACGAACCAATTGCTTCTATCAAGACTATTCACAAACCATCACGACCATTGCTGGTGTTTGCACCAAAGCTGAAGGATGAATAATAAGAAACATTCAAAAACCATGTCATAAAGAAAGGAAAATTTCATGAAAAGATTAACCAAGAATATCGGCATGCTTTTGCTGGCCATCTGGCTCATCCTGACCGGGCTGATTGCACTATTCAGCTTAAGCTTTAATGGGCTCGGCATAATTATGGGGCTGCTCGCCATCGCGGCCGGCATCTTCATTTTACTAGGTCGTTAACGACCGTAAGGTCAACTGTTCCTTGGTCAACCGCGACCAGGTGGGCTGCCAATAAATCATAAAATCGATTAATAAAGGAGAAATATCATGTCACTAATCTGGATTATCATCATCGTTCTGGTCATTCTATGGGCTCTCGGCTTTTTCGGTCGGAACATCAGTTCAAGTATCCCAAAGACTGGCAGTTGGATCCATACACTGATCGTTATCGCCATCATACTCATCATACTGAATCTACTCCATGTGATTTGACCTCTCGCGCTTCAATGATTGGTCCAGGTCTATCGAAGTTGATGAAGTCTTCATCTTGCTAAATCGCAAGGCCCTCTGCCACCCAGTTGATCAGCCAGGTGGCAGAGGGCAAGGATTTTTCAATTTACAACTGATTAAACCTTGCGTGAATTAGTGATCATTAGATAGGGTAGGGAGTACCATCATTGATGCGAAGGATAAACATCGCTGTGCGATTTTATTGAGCATCACCTACTAGGTGATGGTTCGGAGAGGCTTAATTCCCGGCTTTTATCTGTAAACCCTCACCGAATTTATAAAGGAGTAAAACCTTATGATACCCATTGGTGATGATGATTCCGCTCGCAGAACTGTTCCATATGTCACATATGGCTTGATTGTTCTTAACATCCTGTTTTTCATTGTAGAGCTGATTGGGGGTGACGCATTTATTGAGAAATGGGCTTTTGTCCCCAGCCGCTTCCTTGCCAGTCCCTTGGCTGATTTTCTAACCCTCTTTACTGCCATGTTCATGCATGCTGGGTGGCTTCACCTGGCAGGCAACATGCTTTACTTATGGATCTTCGGTGACAATGTGGAAGACCGCTTCGGGCATATCAAGTTTTTTATCTTCTATCTAATCTGTGGGCTTGCAGCAACTTTTGCACAGTTGGCTGTTAGTTCCAAATCAGATGTGCCGAATTTGGGTGCATCGGGGGCGATTGCGGGGGTGCTCGGCGCTTACATTTTATTATTCCCACAAGGCAAGGTCAGAGTAATGCAAGGCCAACGAGAGATTCAAGTACCCGCGCTGATTGTGATTGGGATTTGGATCGTCCTACAGTTTTTTGTCTACTTCGGTTCCATTACCAGCACTGCACAGACGGGTGGTGTTGCTTATATGGCACACATCGGTGGATTTGTGGTCGGGTTTTTATTGACCTTTTTGTTTCGTGGGCATCCAGGACGGCCAGCATTAACTACGTGAGTATAAATCTGGCTGGCAAAATTAGTGAGTATGAGTTGTTTCAAGATGTTCCGAGGGATTAAATAAAGTATGGCACTCTCTCAACCTTCACAACCGTATCAATGGACATTTCGCCGCGTCATGGGAGCGACTCTCGTCCTGGTTTTTATTGCTCTTGGCTTCTGGCTTCTTTATCGATTTAACCAAGTCGTTTTCATCTTATTCATCGCCATCGTGATGGGCACGGTGATCAGGCCAGTTGTTACCTGGTTATACCAACGAGGACTCCCCCGGATTGCGGGAGTCATTCTTGTCTACCTTATCTTGCTTGCCTTACTCATCAGCTTCGTGCTGTTGCTATTTCCCTTGATTGTCGAGCAAGGTACAACGATTGCTGCCTCTGTGCCAGGTTACTACCAAAGCCTGCGTGAGGCGATGGCTAATTTTCCCAATCAATCGATTGTGCGCTTAAGCGAGTTTCTCCCACAGACGCTGCCAAGCCTGCAACCAATACAGCAGACCGCACAGCAGATGTTGGCTTCTGCTGGACAAGCGTTGGGTTACGTGTCTCTAGCGGCTAAGGTTATCTTTATAGCCATTGTTATTTTGCTGTTGGCCTATCACTGGACACTCGATGGACCGCGAATCATTCAATCCTTGTTACCGCTGGTTTCAAAGGACAAGCGCGAGAGCATTAGCGAACTGATTTCAGCCATGGAAACCAAGATTAGTTCCTACCTTGCCGGGCAAGGCATCCTTTGCCTGGTCATTGGCATCATGGCGCTGGTTGCCTATTTACTCATTGGCTTGCCCAATGCCCTGGTGCTGGCGCTCGTGGCGGGAGTGTTTGAGGCTGTACCGATGATTGGACCGTTGCTTGGGGCTATTCCTGCAGCAGTAATTGCCTTATCTATCGCGCCTTCCAAGTTGATCTGGGTGATCGTCGCCACGATAGTTATTCAACAGATTGAAAACAGCTTACTGGTGCCGCGTGTCATGCGTAAAGCAGTGGGAATCAACCCGTTCGTCTCTCTGCTCTCGCTTTTTGCCTTTAGCTCTTTGTTCGGTATTGCCGGCGCGCTCATGGCAATTCCCATCGCGGCCATTATTCAGCTCTTACTCGATCGCTTCATCTTTCATCCAGGATCGATTGAATCGGAGGTCTCGAGCGGTCGCGACCTTGCCAGCCGGCTGCGTTATGAAGCACTGGATCTTGCCCAAGATTTACGCAAGCAGGCTCGAACTCAAAAAAGGAGGCACGGATCTAAGGGTCAAGCAGGTTGATCAGGTGTTGGATGAAATTGAGACCATAACAACCGACCTTGACTCTCTGTTGGCTCAAGTTAGTAGTTCAGGTACACCATGACGAAGAAACTGGTAGTGTTCGGACTAGCGGTTATGACCACGTTGTTGGCACTGGTGGTATTGTGGCAGTTCCGTACTGTCGTCGTTTACGTTTTAATCTCCCTTATGCTTGCGGCAGCTCTACGCCCACTGTTTAACCGCTTGGTTGGACGAAGCCGGTTAGTGCGCGTGGCTTGGATTTTACTGTACGTGGTGGTCTTGGTTGGTTTCGGCTTCTTACTCTTCCTAACCACTGAGACCGCCATCAAAGAGATTCAACAGTTAGCCCATACTGTAGCGGTGCAGGATAAGTGGGTGCTACCGTTATGGCTGGAGGGCAGCTCGTTCCAACAGGTTCTGTTATCACGACTGCCACCACCGAGCATGCTATTCGAAGCAGTCACCGGCAGCCAGGGGCAGCTCGTTCTACCAGCCCTCCTTGGATTCACGCAGGGCGTTGGCAGCATCTTGAGTGCTGTAATTATCATCCTATTCTTGAGCCTTTATTGGAGCATCAATCAAATTCATTTTGAACGACTCTGGCTCTCATTGCTTCCATCTGGTCAGCGCAAACAAGCGCGTGGTATTTGGCGGATAATCGAGCCCGACATCGGTGCTTACATTCGCGGCGAGGTGATCCAAAGTCTCCTGGCCGGGCTGCTAATAGGCCTTGGTTGCTGGCTGCTCGGGTCCCCATACCCAGCGCTATTGGCGTTGGCTGGCGCTCTGGCAAGCCTGATACCTGTGGTTGGGGTAGCCATAGCAGTCGTTCCAGTGCTATTGGTGGGTCTACTGACCAGTGTGCAGCTTAGCCTGATTACAGCCATCTATGTTCTAATTGTAATGATTGCCTTGGGAGTTTGGGTCAAGCCACGACTTTTCAACCGTAGATGGGATAATCCCATTTTAACCGTAGTTCTACTCATTGCCTTGGCAGACGCTTTTGGCCTTATCGGTATCATCGTGGCACCACCTTTATCCGTTGTATGCCAAATCCTGTGGAGCCGCCTGGTTAACCACCGTGCTGTTTCAGGGGCTGCGACCCAGATATCAGACCTCAAGGAGCGACAAGTGTTGGTGTGGGCTGCAATAAAGGCGATGGATGGACCGTCTCTGCCATTGGTGACCAGCAGCATGGAACGCCTCTCCCATCTGATTGAGAAAGCTGAACCAATTCTGCAAGCCGGCTTGCCGGCTGAACCTTCCGTGCCATTCCTCTCGCCCGTACCGGTCACCGCTGAAGGTGAGCTACCTTTATCCATAAAACCTTCCAAAACAGATGATGACCTTATACAGAACGGATAGAGGCATGGCGAGCCAGAAGACGAACGCATCCAGCACTACCGCGTACGCAGGGTGGATATTGACACCAACCCAGCTATATCGTTCATGGCAGATGGTTTTGCATTAGGAGAAAGACTGTTGCTCATCAGTATGCAGCGGTGCGCCTTGGCGGTCATGGTCAGTGAACAAGCGCCTGGGTATTAGTCATAATCCGTTAACAAGGAGTTATACCAATGATAGACAAAACTGTAAAAATAAAGAAGAAAAAACGACTCTCCAAAGGGCAGCGCACACACGTGCGGCGGCAGAAGCAAGAAGCAGGCAAGACCGGTCCAATTCACAAGTAGCAGACCTGTTTCTCACCCACACATTCTAGGTCGTACGAACACCGACTTGGTTTCCCAACCAGGCTACCGGGTCGGAATTTTATGCCACGCAGCGCTGTTCGCGGTATTGCTGATACAATGGGGGCGTATTGGATTGATTTTTCCTTTTTCTCTGTTGCATCATCTCTGATGTGGTCAGCCAGCCAGCGCAGGGAACCTTGGGTCTTCATGCGAATAATCTTCGGGGCTATGGCAGCGTTGCCAAAATCGTTGCTGAACCTCCCAGCTCCATCACCGATTTCTGGATTTTCATCGCTTGCCCCGTTAAAAGTTTTGCTTGGGTGATTCTCCTTTACCTGCTGGTGCTTATCACCTGTGCGAGCAGGCTCCAGACGATGCATATTGGTGGGCTATGTGGAGCAGTAATTAAGCACATACAGCCCCTCTTTAGTCTTTTTTGTTAGGAAGGAGTTAGCAACATGTTTAACCGAATCCTTGTTCCGTTGGATGGATCACCGCTTGCTGAAGGAGCGATTCCTCATGCCGAGCTGTTTGCACGAATCTTTGGATCATCCATAATCTTCCTACAGGTTCTTGACCCAACTTCCTACCAAGAAGTGCCAAATGCTGTTGATCCATTACGCTGGCAGCTCCGTAAAGCTGAGGCAGATGCATATATGCAAGGGATCGCACACAGAATCCGGAATAATTTGGGTAAAAAATCCCTGATAGGTGCAGATGAAAAGAAGAGCCGGGTTGAATATTTCGTCCGAGAAGGAAAAGCTGCAGAAAACATCATCGACTTTACCCATACCGAGAATATCGACCTGGTGGTTATCAGCACGCATGGTTCAAGCGGATTGAGTCGTTGGAATATCAGCAGTGTCACCCATAAAGTAATCAACCTGATTTATCTGCCGGTACTGATTGTGCGTGCTTTTAGCCAATCCATCAGTGATGAAGGCAGACTTCATTACCGCCGAATTCTCATCCCAATCGACTGTTCGCGCAGAGCTGAGTGTTCACTCACCGCCGGAATTAAGCTGGCGCAAGGAGAAACTTCAGCCGATGGTATAACAGAAGCCGTGGGTGAAAAATCAACACTTTTCCTCGCAGCAGTAATTCGACCACCCGAACTGCCAATTCCGGAACCTTTCCCGATCGAAATTAGCCAGCTTTCGGAAAATTTGATACGACTCAGCCACCAGGCTGTTGACCGATACCTTTACGAGATGAAAGAACGTTTACCGGTAAATTGTGATACCTGTGTGGTTGAGAGTACCAGTGTGCCTTCCGCAATACAGGAACTAGCCGAGCAGGAAGATGTCGACATTGTAGTCATTTGCGCCCACGGTTATTCTGGGAATGTTACCTGGCCTTACGGGACTGTAACGCGCAATTACATAGAGCATGGCACCAAACCTGTTCTGGTTATTCAAGATGTGCCGCGTTCTCAAGTGAGACCAACTGCGGCGGAGGTTGCCGCAGAAAAATCCGGGAGACGTTAAGCATGTCGGATGACCAAGAGAATAAAATCCGAGAACCGGATTTTCCTGGTTCGGAAAATTCATTTTCATCTAAAACTGAACAAATGCAGGACCTGGTTAATTTTCTGGTAAGTAATTATCAGGAGATAAGCCGAGTTCCCAAGGAGCTCGGCAAGAAGATCGTTATAGGTGGAAGCGATCTTAAAGTGTATAAAGATTGGCTTGAAAGGGTGCATACCTATTTCCGAGAGGCTTTGAATCGAGATCTGACGCTGACTCTTGCCGCAGAATGGGTGCTGGACAATTACTACATCATCCGGCAGGCTCTCATACAAATCGAGGAAGATTTATCCCCTGGTTATTATCAGCAGTTGCCCAAATTAGCAGGTGGACCTTTGAAAGGTCTGCCGCGAATTTATGCAATTGGGCGGGCCGTGCTTTCCTTCCAAAATTATTTATTGAACACGATTGACCTACAAGCCATCCTCATTCAGATTCAGGATCATGTACCACTGACGATGGGCGAATTATGGGCTTTACCGATTTTCCTGCGCTATAGTCTGATCGAAACTCTGACGCACGCCCTAGAATGGATCATCCGTCCCCAATCCTTTCCTGACTTACCTGCCTTCCCTCAACAGCTTGTCGGAACTGGTGATCCTTTTACGGCAAACCAAACGACAACAAACGATACTTTAGCTGGCGGGATCGTGGCTAATATAATCCTTAGCTTGCGTACCATTTCCGAACAAAACTGGAGCGATTTTTTTGAGGCAGCTAGCAGCCTTGAACGGACTCTGCGTAAAGACCCAGCCGGAATATACCCATTAATGGACTTTAAAACCCGTGATCTATACCGAAAAGAAATAGAGTCGCTCTCTTTTGCAAGTGGGCAGGAAGAAAATGAACTTGCAAAAATCACCCTAGACCTTGCCAGTAAAAACAGCATAGGAAAACCCGATTCTGCTGGAATATTTCCAGGAACAAATGGGTATGAAAGTTCACCCACTTCTATGCTCACGCATCTTGGGGAATATTTGCTGGGGAAAGGCCGTATCAGACTGGAACAGAGGATTGGTTATCATCCAGCTGTTAAAACAGTACTTGCTCGGTGGGGGGCTCAACATGCCAGCGTCTTATACCTTGGAAGCATTTTTTTTCTTAGCTTGCTGGTTTTTGGGCTTGTCACACTTCAGATCAATCTGCGGGAGATATTTCAGCCAGGCGCTCCATTGCAATGGATCTTTGTTCTGGTATTGGAGATTGCATTATTGGTTCCCATATTCGCAGTTTCCGCCAGCCTGATCAATTGGGCGATCACGTTGAAGATAAGACCACGCATCCTTCCTAAACTCGACTTTATTGAAGGAATTCCGGCCCCCTTCCGGACCCTGGTGGTTATCCCTGCCTTAATCACCAGCCAGAGAGAAATTGATAACCTGACTCGCCAGCTAGAAATGAATTTTCTACGCAACCAAGAGACAGGTTTGCTTTTTGCTTTACTGACAGATTTCGGCGATGCAGACAGCGAAATTCTGCCTGAAGATGAAGAAATGATAGGGTACACTGCCGCTGCAATAGAGAATTTGAACGTTAAATATGGACGTTCGATCCATGATTACAACATGCCGGCTGACAGCACTACTGCCGAACAGAATGAGGCAGTTGACCTTGGATGTGATGAGCAAATACAGCACCCCATCGTGGAAGGTATAAAACTTTTCTATTTGCTTCACCGAAAACGGTTATGGAACCAATCTGAAGGAAGGTGGATGGGGTGGGAACGTAAACGGGGCAAACTACAGGAATTGAACCGGCTATTGAGGGGCAGTAAGGATACCTCATTTTCTACCATCACCAGTGGGACGGCGGACTGGGCAGAATTACAATGCGTCCGTTTCGTGATTACCCTGGATGCAGATACCATCCTGCCGCGTGGGGCAGCCAGACGTTTGGTTGGTACGCTAGCTCATCCATTAAACTACGCCAAGTTCAACAACACAACCGGTCAGGTATTTGACGGCTACACTGTGTTGCAACCTCGCATGGAGATCCATCCCCGAAGCTCAAATTATTCCTGGTTTACCCGCATCTTTGCTGGAGATACTGGGCTGGATTTGTACACACGCGCGGTCTCTGACGCTTACCAGGACTTATTTGGTGAGGGAAGTTATGTTGGCAAAGGTATTTATGATCTAGACGCATTCGAACGCAGCGTGGAGAAACGTATACCAGAAAACACTGTGCTCAGTCATGATCTATTGGAGGGGATCATGGGCCGCGCCGGTCTGGTCACTGATATCACCATGATCGAGGATTACCCGTCGAACTATTATGTACAGGTCAAACGCCAACAGCGCTGGATGCGCGGAGATTGGCAGCTCCTACCGTGGTTGATTAATCCAGGAAAATTCGGGATTAAACTCACTTCAATTGATCGCTGGAAAATGATCGATAACCTGATCCGGTCAATGCTTGCTCCTGCCCTCCTACTGATCTTCTATTTGGGCACAATTTCCATGCCTGATTTAATTGGGTTTTGGATGGCAGTTGTCCTGCTTTCATTAGGCGTCCCTGTTCTTACAAGTATGGCCAGGAGTGCATTGCAAACCTTGGGAGGTGAAAATTTCATCCTAGCATTTCGTCCTATAAGATGGTCGCTCTTCCGCTGGTTATTGGCGATAGTCTTCTTGCCCTACGAGGCTTATAACGCGCTGGATGCCATCCTGACCACCCTCTATCGCCTCGTAATCAGTCACCGCAATCTATTACAGTGGACGACTGCTGCCCAAACCACTCGTCTATTTGGCTTGGAGGTCTATCGGAATACCGTTTGGCTAAGGATGATCGTATCGACTGTAATGGCACTGACTCTAGCCATTGGAATCCAACTTGTTTATGTAATTTCCGGGAATGGTGGGATTGCCCCGCCCCTGATCTATGCCACACCCATACTGTTACTTTGGATATTTTCGCCTGTAATCGACAAATGGATCAGCCAGCCTATTATTCAACGCACGATTCCGTTGAGCGAAGAGCAAGTAGGTCTCTTTCGTCAGGTCGCTCGGCGTACTTGGGGCTTCTTTGAGCGCTTTGTTGGTCCAGAAGATCATTGGCTGCCGCCCGATCACTTCCAAGAAGCACCCATTGGGATAATCGCACATCATACCTCACCTTCCAATATTGGCTTGCTATTCACTTCAACGCTGGCTGCTTATGACTTTGGTTATCTGGATCAGCTTGGGTTGGCAACCCGTCTCACCATAACGATGGATACGCTAGACCAGCTGGAACGTTTCCGTGGGCACTTCTTAAATTGGTATGATACGTTAACCCTGCAACCACTCAACCCTCGCTATATTTCTACCGTAGATAGTGGTAACCTGGCTGCCAGCCTGATCGTGACTGCTCAGGCATGCCAGAGAATGCCGAATGAACGCATTTTTCGTTGGTTCCTCTGGCAAGGTTACTTGGATACACTTTCCAATCTAACCGAGATCTTAAAGGGAATGAGCAAGGCAGAATTTGACCGGCAGGTTGAAGAGATCAACCGCCGAATCGCCGAGATGAAAGATAAAATTCTGTCAGTACGGACAGAACCAAACCGGTGGTATGCACTTTTTCAGACTGTAAATGGATTATTTTGGCCGGATCTCTCAAAGCTCCTGGTTGAGCTTATAGAGGTAGGCAGTCTAGCATTTGATTTGGAAGCGCTACGCAAGTTGCAAGAAGTCGCAGCTCAGGTTGAACGCCATCACCAAGGAATAGAGCGAACGCTTACCGAATTGGTACCCTGGATTCACTTGCTCGAGCAGGTCCCCGGGCTTTTCAATGAGACTCAATTTTCGCAAGTGTTGAGCACATTGAGAGATAATTTACCTTACAATCCGCGTCTCGGTCAAATCCACGCCTCCGTCACTGCTGGTTTACCCAGCACTGCTGGCTTACGCAATCTTCTCACGGAAATCCAAGTCACTTCCGATCCTGATTCTGGTGAGGAACGCAAAGCGATGGAATGGTTGGATGCAATGGATCAGGCTTTAGCTCAGGCTGGAGCCAATGCAGATGCATTGATGAATATATACGCTCAATGTGCGACCCGCGCTGAACGCTTTGTGACGGAGATGGATTTCCAATTCCTTTATCACCCTCAGCGGCAAGTGTTTCGCAATGGTTATAACCTTGATACCGGACAGCTCGACAATAACTGCTACGATCTACTAGCCTCAGAGGCACGGATCGCATCTATCATTGCCCTGGCAAAAGGAGAAGTGCCCCAGTCCCATTGGCTGCAGCTTAGCCGGCCGTTAACCAGGGTAGAAGGGATGTACGTTCTTCTTTCATGGAGTGCTACCATGTTTGAGTACTTGATGCCGCCGCTCTTCTTACGCTCATACCCGGGTACTCTGTTGGCAGATAGCGCACAGGGAGTTATCCTCCATCAAATTGCTTATGGAAAATCGAAAGGTGTCCCGTGGGGGATCTCCGAATCCGGCTTTTACTTATTTGACGCCAATCAAAATTACCAATATCGCGCTTTTGGGGTTCCGGGGCTCGGCTTTAAACGCGGATTGGGAGATGACCTGGTTGTTGCACCTTATGCCTCACTTATGGCGATCAGTTACAACCCCCACGCTGTAGCGCTAAATTTGGCGAGCCTGATGGAGCATAACAATTTTGGGTTGTACGGCCTGTATGAGTCGATTGATTTCACGGCCGACCGGCTCCCGATGGGTGATACATCAATAGTGGTGCACGAGTATATGACTCACCACCAGGGCATGATCTTGATGGCCTTGGTAAATTATTTTCACAAAGACATTATGGTACGCCGGATGCACAGTGACCCTCGTATCCAGAGTGTTGAGTTGCTTTTACAGGAGCAGATACCGCAGGTAGTTCCGCTACAAAATCCTTATGCTGAGGATGTTAAAGGATTGCTACGCTTAACAGCAGCCCAAATTGAAATAGATCCCTGGAGTGTGCCGGTTCAGACCGCAATCCCACAGGTTAATCTCCTCTCAAATGGAAATTACGCTGTTTTGCTTTCCAACATGGGGAGTGGGTATAGCACCTGGCGTGATATTGACCTGACCCGCTGGCAGGCAGATGGGGTGCTCGACCCGTGGGGAACGTGGATCTACATCCAAGATATGCATCTCATCCACGGTGAGGATGTAACCGCTGGAGGACTTTGGTCAACTGGGCTCCAACCCATTCCCACCAATGCAGCAAATATGCAGGTGACCTTCTTCGCCCATATGGCGGTCTTCCATCGCACGGAGGATAATATTACCTCTACCATGGAAGTCACTGTGTGTCCTGACGACCCGGTCGAGATCCGTCGCATCCATTTGCATAACACGGATAGCCAGCCGCACCTCCTTCGCCTGACCTCCTATGGGGAAGTGATCCTCACCCAACAGGCTGCAGACAGCCGCCATCCAGCATTCAACAAGTTGTTTATCGAGAGTGAATTTGTACCTGAGCTGAATATGCAAATCTTCACACGACGCCGGCGCTCCAGCGAGGAAACGCCCGTCTACCTGGGACACATGCTGGTAGTCGAGAGTAAAGTCGAATTCCGTGATGGTCAGCCAGCGGTACGTCATGAAGCAGACCGCAATCGCTTTATCGGTCGAGGCCGAACCCTCCGCAACCCGGTCGCACTCACTTCTGAGCAGTACCTCACAGGAACAACTGGCTCTACACTTGACCCGATCTTTGCACTTGGCGAAGAAGTCAATCTTAACCCACAAGAAAGTACTGAACTGGCATATCTGACCTTCGCTGGAGACAGCCGGGAAGCGCTCTTGGTATTAGCCCGGCGATATTCCAGCTGGTCTCTGATCGAGCGTTCATTCCATCAGGCTAACATAGCCGCCCAGACCTGGTTGGGGAAGCAAAACTATGATTCTCGGGCATTCAAAGATACTTTGCTGGTGCTTTCGGCACTACTATATCCGTTCAAAGCGGTGCGCGCATCACCAGAAACGATTGCTTCAAACCGGCTCGGTCAGTCTGGGTTATGGCATTTTGGCATTTCAGGTGATTTTCCTATATTACTTGTAGAGATCGAGGATCCCAAACAGATTGATCTGATCCGTGAGGTTTTGCGGATACATGAATTCTTGCGTAGCCGCCGCTTTATGGTGGATGTCGTAATTCTCAACTATCAGCAGACCGATTACGGCGCCGAGTTGAACGGGATGCTCTACCGTATGGTCGGCCGTCTGAACGGCGAGCAGTGGTTGAATAAGCGCGGGGGCATCTTCATCCTTTATGCGGACCAGATCACCTCTGAGGAGCACACTTTATTGCAAACTGCGGGACGTTTCATTTTTAGGGGAGATCATGGATCCCTGGATGATCAGATGCCGGCATACCCCATCAGGGTTCATCATCTACCCGAATTTATTCCAACCAGATCCGCCGAAGGCATTGCCATTCCCAGCAATGAGGATTCCCTACATTCAATTGAACCATTGCAGTTTTTTAACGGGTACGGCGGTTTTAGTAAAGATGGCCGCGAATATATCATCGAGCTCCCCCCCGGTAGGCTTACTCCTGCCCCGTGGGTAAATGTAATCGGTTATCCAAATTTCGGTTTTATAGTCAGCGAAACCGGCAGCCAGAGCACCTGGGCGGTTAATAGCGGAGAAAACCGCCTTACCCCATGGTCTAATGACCCAGTTCGCGACCCAACAGGTGAAGCACTCTATCTGCGAGATGAAGAGACCGGTGATGTTTGGACCCCCACACCTCTCCCTGCTGGAGCAAGCCAACCTTATAGAGTTACACACGGGGCGGGTTATACTATCTTCGAGCATAATTCCCACGGTCTTCGCCAGCGACTGACACTCTTCGCCAGCCCAGAGGATCCGGTTAAAATTATCCACTTGCGGGTTGAAAACACCTGGAATCACAATCGCCGAATTACAGCCACTCAGTACATCGAATGGGTGTTGGGTACAACCCATGCCGCGTCAATGCCATATGTCATTTCAGAGTATGACACAGCCGAGTACTGCTTGCTGGCTACCAACCCATACAACGCCGAATTTAGTGAGCGAGTCGCCTTCCTCATCGCCAACAAACCGGTCCACGGACTGACCGCCGACCGGACTGAGTTCTTGGGGCGGGGTGGAACACCTGCTTTTCCGGTTGCGTTGCATCGTATCGGGTTGGAAACACGCCTTTCACCTGGCGAGGATCCATGCGCTGTCCTCCAGCTACACATCGATCTACTCCCCGGTGGGGTTGAAGAGATCTACTTTGTGCTGGGGCAAGGGAGCAATAAGGATCATACCCTTGAGCTTGCCAGGAAATACCATGACTCCGCTTACGTGGGGGCTGCTTTAGAGCGCACCCGGGTGTTCTGGGACCACCTGCTCAATACAGTGCAGGTGAATACCCCCGAACCAGCTATCGATTTGATCCTCAACCGTTGGATGCTCTACCAAAGCCTCTCATGCCGTATCTGGGGCCGGTCGGCATTCTATCAACCAAGCGGAGCATTTGGCTTCCGCGACCAGCTCCAGGATGTTCTGGCCTTGCTTCCGATCGATCCAGCTATTTCCCGTGGCCAGATACTCAACGCTGCTCAACACCAGTTTGCTGAAGGCGACGTAATGCATTGGTGGCACCCACCATCCAGTCGAGGTGTGCGAACGCATATCTCGGATGATTTGCTTTGGCTTCCATATGTGGCTGCCTTATACATCGAAACCACTGGGGATGTGAGTCTACTCGAAGAAAAAATTCCTTTCCTGGTAGCACCGCCATTAAGCAAGGATGAAAACGAACGCTATAACAAATATCTGCAAACTAATGAAACATATACTTTATTAGAACACTGCCAACAGGCTATTGAAAAAGGAGCTACCAGTGGTTCGCATGGCCTGCCTTTGATCGGTACTGGCGATTGGAATGACGCCATGAATCGAGTTGGGGGGGAAGGAAAAGGGGAAAGTGTTTGGCTGGCATGGTTTTTATGCGACGTCCTTGAGCGCTTTGCAAAGATATGTGACCAACAGGGAGATGACGAAACCGCTAATTATTATCGTTCTCGCTCCAAGAAATATGCTACCGCTATTGAACAAACAGCCTGGGACGGAGCGTGGTATCGTCGTGCTTATTATGATGATGGCTTCCCACTTGGCTCGATCCAGGAACCTGAATGCCAGATCGACGGAATTGCCCAATCGTGGGCTGTGTTAAGTGGAGCTGGTGATCCCTTACGCAGCCAGAAGGCGATGCAGTCGGTGTTGGAACAGCTGGTTCTTCCACAGGATCGGTTATCCCTGCTCTTCACCCCACCGTTTGACAAAACTGAGCATGATCCAGGCTATATTAAAGGTTACCTTCCAGGTATACGCGAGAATGGTGGACAGTACACTCACGCTGCCATCTGGACGGCCTGGGCTTTCGCGCAACTTGGCGATGGGAAGCAAGCTGGTGAACTCTTCGATATGCTTAATCCTATCTTCCATTCCGATTCGGAGGATAAGGTGGCTGAATATCGCGTCGAGCCATATGTGATAAGTGCGGATATCTACAGCAAGCCGCCTCACTTGCATCGCGGAGGCTGGACCTGGTATACCGGTTCAGCCGCATGGATGTACCGGTTCGGTCTAACAGCTCTCCTGGGCTTCAAGAAGACCGGCGACACCCTGTACATTGACCCGGTCATACCACCAACCTGGGACGGGTTTGAGATTAAGTATATATTTTGGGCGACAACTTATCAAATAAAGGTGAGCAACCCCACGCATATTGCTCACAATGTCCAGCTCGTGAAATTGGATGGAAAAATACTGGACCAAAAGGCTATTCCCCTGATTGACAATGGACAGGAACATCGAGTTGAGGTGATAATGGGAGACGAAGAAGAGAGATGAACTCTGCCTAATGAATCACAACCAAACAACAGTTGATATGAAATCCTGTAAATTACTATCCAAGGCAAGCGATCTTTACCGAAATACCTGCGATTTAAATGAGCGAACGCACGTACAGTTAATCATTGCAAATGTAGATCGGGGGTATATCGATTTCAAGAAAGTCAATGTTTCCAAACTATAGGTAAGGAGACCTATATGAAAAAGGAAATCGGTTTGTGGATTGACCACCGCAAGGCTGTGATTGTTATTGTTAGCGATGAAGGCGAAGATGTTAAGGAAATCACATCCCACATGGAAAAGCATGTCAGATATTCAAATGATACCTCCGAAGGTGGAGCTTCGGAGGATATTCGCGACCGCCAGTTTGAAAATCGCCTCAACAGCTTCTACGATGCTGTCGTTGCTGTTATTCGTGATGGAGACTCGGTTCAGATTTTCGGTCCCGGCGAAGCCAAAGGCGAGCTAAAAAAGCGCCTTGAGGGCTCAGAATTCAAAGGACATATCTTGGCGATTGAAACTGTAGACAAGATGACCGATCGCCAGATTGCGGCGAAAGTTCGCGAACACCTTCAAAAAAAGTAGGCGTAATTTATAAGGTAAGCATATTTCATGGCTCAATTTCCTTTGAACTTCTGGAGCATCTCGGTCGCGAAAATGTTCCAGAGGTTCGAGACAACCTGGGAGGTGTTAGCTATAATTGAGGTCTGACATCAGCTCGCACGTTATGCTTTGAATAGATTTTGGTGCAAAAATAAATAGTGTCGCAAGATGTATAATCTTAGGTAGCATGCTAATTCAAAAATACTCGAGTGCAAGCTAAGTAGGGTTTTCATTTTAGGAGTAAGATCCGATGCTAAAGGGTTATGATAACAATCATGAGGTTCGGAGAAGTTAAGTGAAACCCCTTCCAAAACTTTCTACCAACACTCCACCCACAAGGGGGCAACAGGTCGATCAGGCAACTCCAGTAGCTTATTGGAGCCTCACCCCCGAACAACTCCTTTCTAATCTGCACACTTCCAGGGATGGACTTCAAACTGCAGACGCTGAGCAACGTCTAAAGCAATATGGACTGAACGCAATTAGTGCACAGCAGCAAGCTACCGCATTGCGCTTGTTGCTGAGCCAATTCAAAAGCCCACTCGTTCTCATCCTCATCTTCGCGGCAATTATCTCAGGCATCGTGGGGGAGTGGGTAGATGCCATCATTGTGATTGCCATCGTGCTGGGTAGCACGATCCTCGGTTTTGTGCAGGAATATACTGCCAGCAACGCCGTCGCGAAATTGCGCTCGCAGGTGACGGTCAAATCCCGCTTGCTGCGTGGTGGCCAGCCACAAATGCTGCCATCGGAACAAGTGGTGCCAGGTGACGTTGTGGTACTCTCCGCAGGAAGTCTGATCCCGGCCGATGGTATCGTGCTGGAAGCAGATGACTTCTTTATCAACCAGGCAGTACTGACCGGCGAAACATTCCCGGTAGAGAAGAAGCCAGCGACTATCCCTGCAAATGCCAGCCTGGCTCAGCGAACAAACTGCGTCTTCATGGGTACCAGTGTCAGCAGTGGAACCGCAAAGGTGTTGATCGTTCTGACGGGAAAAACCACTGTATTCGGCCAGGTGGCGGAACGGCTGAGACTGCGCCCACCTGAGACTGAGTTTGAACGCGGTATCCGTCACTTTGGGAATTTACTCACGCAGGTCATGCTGGTGATGGTGGTCATCATTTTGACAGTCAACGTCCTCCTCGCCAAGCCATTTTTAGACTCACTTCTTTTTACTCTTGCACTTGCTGTAGGCCTCACGCCCGAGCTCCTACCGGCCATTATCAGTATCACACTCTCCCACGGCGCACAACAGATGGCTAAACGTGGTGTGATCGTGCGTCGCTTGACCTCCATCGAGAACTTTGGCAGCATGGATGTGCTATGCACCGACAAGACTGGCACACTTACTGAAGGTGTGGTTAGTCTCGACGGCGCCTTCGATACACACGGACAACCATCCGAGGCTGTTCTAAGGTACGCTTATCTCAATGCACACTACCAGACCGGGCTGAACAACCCGCTGGATGATGCGATTCAAGCTGCCGCTCAGAAAGCTGGGCTGGACATCAGTGCTGAGCAAAAAGTGGACGAGATCCCCTATGACTTCGTGCGCAAACGCCTGAGTATGGTCACTGGTAACGCCAAAGGTGAACGTACCCTCATCACCAAGGGCGCATTGGATAACATTCTGAGCATCTGTACCAGCATTCAATCTGGGGATGGAACCCTTCCGTTGGACGCTACGAAGCGGGCAGAGATTGAACAGCATTATAGCGAGTGGAGCGAAAAAGGTTTCCGCGTACTCGGCCTGGCGACGAAGACGGTAAACGGGCGACCTGAAAACTATTCACAAGCCGATGAAAAGGCACTCAACTTTGCCGGCTTCCTGCTCTTCTTTGATCCACCGAAGGCCGATGTAAAGCAAGTCATTGTCGATCTGGCTAAGCGCGGGGTGCAGATCAAGATCATCACCGGTGACAACCAGAAAGTAGCCCGGCACGTCGCGGAGGCAGTGAACCTTCCACTGCAAGGGGTGCTGACAGGAAGTCAGCTGAATGACCTGCGTGATGAGGCACTCTGGCACCTTGCTGAACGCACCACCCTCTTTGCAGAAGTGGATCCCAATCAAAAGGAGCGCATCATCCTTGCGCTGCAAAAGACCGGGCACGTGGTTGGCTATATGGGCGATGGTATCAACGACGCACCAGCCCTGCATACCGCTGACGTGGGCATCTCCGTGGATACTGCGGTGGATGTGGCTAAAGACGCAGCTGACTTTGTGCTGCTTAAGCAGGATTTGGCTATTTTAAGGCAAGGTATTGATGAGGGTCGCGTGACGTTCGCCAACACGATCAAGTATATCCTCACAACCATCAGCGCCAACTTTGGCAACATGTTTAGCATGGCTGGGGTTTCGCTGGTGCTGCCATTTCTGCCCCTGACCGCTCCGCAAATCCTGCTCAATAATTTCCTTTCTGACATTCCAGCCATAACCATCGCCAGTGACAATGTGGACCCAGAAATGGTGGAGAGGCCGCGCCGTTGGAACACCAAGTTCATCCGCAATTATATGATTCTCTTCGGCCTGGTGAGTTCGATCTTCGACTTCCTAACCTTCGGGACTTTGTTGTTTCTGTTCCATGCTTCACCGGAAGAGTTCCGCACCGGCTGGTTCGTCGAGTCCTTGATCACAGAGTTGGTCATCGCCCTGGTGGTGCGGACGCGCCATCTCTTCTTCCGTAGCCGCCCGGGCAAACTCTTACTGGTGAGTACATTGATCTTCATTGGAATTGCCCTCATACTGCCATATCTTGCCTTGGATCTCGGTGTTTGGTTTTGTCCCGTTGCCTGCACCGCTCATGCTTACCATGCTCGGGCTGACAGCGCTATACGTCGTCGCGACTGAGTTGACCAAGAAGTTTTTCTACTCTCGGGGTAAAAATGCGCTAATTTAGGTTAAGTTTAATTTGGGGCGGTCAAACACCGCCCGCACTTAACGTATTTTTTGCGTAGCTGGGGAAATATCTATTGAATAAAATTCAATCCATAATACTCGCAACATTATTAACCCGCGCATGGCGGTAAGGTTTGTCTCAAGCGGCAAATATGGGAAGTAAGTGTGGAGCGGCTCGATCATGGTTTGAACACTATGTTGTCGTGGGTTTCCGAGAAACCAGGGAATTTTACTTGGTTGTATCGTTTTCTGGACTGATCGCACTATGGTGCGTTGCTGCCACCTCATCTTCCAACGCTTCAGCCTTCTTGATACGACCGGTGTTTCGATAGAAATTTGCCAATTCATTAAGGCTCGATATAACTTTAGGGTGGTTCGGTCGGAAGGCTTTCTCGTAGATCGCCAGTGAACGCTCGAAGAGCAGTTCAGCCTGTGCTATTTGACCCTGATTGGAATAAAGATTAGCCAGTTTATTCAGGCTATTTGCAACATCGAGATGATCTGGTCCGAGGCTATTCTCCCAGATCGTAAGCGCACCCTTGTAGAGCGGCTCAGCTTGCGTGTATTGACTCTGGTAGAAATAAAGATTGGCTAGATTGTACAGGCTATTTGCCACATCGGGATGGTTCGGACCTAAGGCATTCTCCTGGATCGCGAGTGCGCCCTTGTATAACGGCTCGGCTTGTGCGTATTGACCTTGGTCGGAATAAAGATTGGCCAGGTTGTTCAGCCACTCTGCCACACTGGGATGGTCCGATCCGAGGGCATTCTCCTCAATTGCCAGCGCGCGCTTGAAGAGCGGCTCAGCCTGCGCATATTGACCCTGGTTGTAATAAAGATTGGCTAGGTTGTATAGCGTCTCTGCCACATCGGGATGGTCCGGGCTTAGGGCATTCTCATAGATAGCTAGTGCGTGCTTGTAGAGTGGCTCAGCCTGCTCATATTGACCCTGGTTGGAATAAAGAGTGGCCAGATTGAATAAACTCATAGCTATATTGGGATGGTCAGGGCTGAGGGCATTCACCCAGATTACCAATGTACGTTTGAAAAGCGGTTCAGCTCGCGTGTATTGACCCTGATAGGCATAAAGAAGAGCCATGTTGTGTATGATCGAGGCCACAGCGGGATGGTCTGATCCGAGGATAGTCTCCTGGATCTCCAGTGCACGCTTGAAGAGTGGCTCAGCCTGCGAATATTGACCCTTCTGGGAATAAAGAGTGGCTAGGTTGTACAGGCACATAGCCACATCGGGATGATCCGGACCGAGAATATTCTCAAATATCATCAGCGCACGCTCGTAAAGTGGCTCAGCCTGCGCAGATTGACCCTGGTTGTAATAAAGAAATGCAAGATTGTACAGGCAGTTTGCAACATTGGGATGGTTCGGACCCATGTTCCTCTCTGCTACATTGAGCGCTTTCTTCGCCACACGGATTGCTCGATCAAATTTACCGGCGTTATAGAGATTCTCCACTTCCCGAGTTAGCATTTCCCATTCGGTGCTCATCTTTTTCATTTCCGGATTTTTAGCTTAGGAAACACGAAATTCTAGATACCTTTTGAATGCACATCTTAATAAAAAATCATATGTTCACATCATACACCTCTTTTCTTGCCATGCAATCAGCTTCCCTCTGGGTTTTTCCCTAATATACAATACCATTCAGTAGTCACCTGATTATGTAAGGGGTTATTGCGCTTCTAGAGTAAACACGGGGGATATCAAAAACAATTGAATATGTTCCCCAAGTATCGATGGCATAGTAGGGCATCGCTGGACATATCTGGGGAGCTGATCCCAATATCCATTCTTCCTCTCCCAATAAAAAACCTGAGCCCTTGAAGTTCCTGTACGGCCGGAATAAGACTCAAACTTTTGACCTCCTCTGTGTAAGAGATAACAACTCGATTCAAATGCTTCTAAACCGTCTATATAGGTACATTTTTAGTTTAAAACAGGCAAATAATGTTATTTAGCGTCAAATTAGACGGTTTTCCCTATACTATCCCCCGATCCCATAAGTGTAAGCATGGTAAAACAAAATCACCCCACCCATTGAGGGTAATTCAGTGGACCTGGCGGGATTCGAACCCGCGACTTCTTCAGTGCGATAGATGAGCAGGTAGGGGAAAAGGGGAAATAAGTTGTCTATTACGTCTATTATGTTCCAAAATCACCATACTGTTCTAGCATATCTGTTCCCGAATTGTTCCCGAATTGTTCCCCGATATGCATCGGTATGAAGCAAGGAAAGGCGATCCGTAGCTCTGTCCAAAGGGGGAAAATATATTTTTTACCTTTTTTATATGGTCAGCAAACCTGGAACAGTTCAAACACTCAACCAAAGGCTTAAAAGGACAAATTGTAAAAAACTCTGTTGGCAACCAAGGGCTTGCCGTTTTATGCCAATCCATTGGATGGGTGGAAAGAAAAGTCTCTTGGTTGCCTTTGGTTACATTTTTTAAAGTCCAGTCAATACTTTTAGTCCAAAGGATTTGCTTACCTTTAAGCATTATCTATTTTCAGCCTTCGATCCAAATCGTACCATCTCTATGAATCCATAAACTCAGATTGGACCACTATGAGGGAAAAGGATGTTCATATTACTTGGGAGTAAGACGTTGTATGGGAGGTGGTGCAGCGAGGAATGACCAAGGTTGGTGTTTTGCCGTTCTTATGTTATCAAATGATCTCATCTTCTAAATTGCTCTCCATCAATAATGCATTCACATTTTAATGGTATACATGAGAAATGCTCAATTTCGTGGTTATTAATTCAACAAACACTATTTGTTCTGGAAATTATCGAGAAAAGACGATTATTTCTGCACCATTTACACTTCTCTAATCGGCAGGCTTGAATCGCCCTTCAAAAATAATGGGATCCTGTCTAAGGGTGCTTCAACAGAAAGCCATTGTCCGCCTTCGAAAACCTGATTTGTCCAGGCATCTTTCCAAATGCTGTTGGCAGGCAAATATACTTGTCTTATACTGATATCGGCATCCAAAACAGGTGCTACCAACAAGTCCGCTCCAAACATATATTCATCCTCAACCTGATAACAAAGGGGGTCGGAGGGAAAATCAATAAAAAGAGGATGCATGGGCGAGACACCCGTTTTGGATGTTTTCGCCATCTGCTCCATAATATAAGGCCGCAATCGTTCACGAAGAAACATATACTTTTGGATGATTTCGTAAGCAAGATCGCCAAAACACCAAACCTCATTCGGTCCACCATTAAAATCATCTTTATTGGGCATTCGGTGGCCATGTAAACGAAAAATGGGGCAGAAAGCTCCAAATTGGAACCAGCGGATGATCAACTGCTGGAAATATGGCGAGGCAGGATCGCCTCCGCGGAAACCGCCAATATCGGCAGTCCACCAGGGAATCCCGCTCAAGCCTATATTCAAACCTGCTTTAACCTGGGCTCGCAGGGCTGAAAAGGTCGACATTATATCTCCAGACCAGACTGCTGCGCCATAACGCTGGCTGCCCGCCCATGCCGAACGGCATAAAAACAATGGCGTCTTTTCGCCTTCTGCCAGCATACCTTCGTAGAACCCCCGGACATGATCGAGTGGATAGCTGTTGGCGACGGTCTCCCCATCCCCCGCATAAAAACGCAGATTTTCTGGAATAAAAGGAAGCATTTCTGGTTCGCAGGCATCCAACCAGAATAACTTTATTCCATATTGGTAATATCCTTCTTTGACCTTTTCCCAAATAAATTTTCTTGCACCGGGGTGTGTGGGGTCATAATAATGGAGATAAATCCCGTCTTCAGCATGATTATCCACAAAATACATTTGGGCAGCAGAACCCAATTTGTTACGTACAATAAATTTATGGTTCCACATCTCTGGGAAATTCTTGGATAAACGGCTAACGGTAGGCCAGAGCGATACCATTACTTTAATCCCCAGGTCTTCCAATCTTTTTACCATCCCCGCTGGATCAGGCCAGTATTGCGGGTCAAACTGCCATTCCCCATGCCGGGTCCAATGAAAAAAGTCTATAACGATAACTGATAAGGGTAAATTACGTTTGTGGTATTCCCTGGCAACTGACTCCAATTCCTCTTGGCTCGCATAACGCAATTTACTTTGCCAAAATCCAGATGCCCAATATGGGAACGCGGGGGCATGTCCGGTGACATCAGCATAATTGGATAAGATCTCTGCAGGATCTCTACCTGTAGTTATCCAATAATCGATTTGAGGTGTGGCTTCGGCGACCCAGCGGGTTGCATTAGCGCCAAGCTCTACCCGCCCAACAGCAGGATTATTCCAAAGAAATCCGTAGCCTCTGCTGGAAAGTAGAAAAGGAATACTGACTTCGGTATTACGCTGGATGAGCTCGATCACACAGCCCTTTTGATCCAATCGACCATGTTGATGTTGTCCAAGTCCATAGATATGTTCATCATCATAGGCTTCAAAACAACAGTCAATATGGAATAAGTCCCCTTTGAGGTCCTTGTAGGCTCTAGCTGGGATCGATATCAAATGAATTGGTTTTTCTTTTAGTAATTCTTTTCCGTCATTAACATTAACAAAGGATAATTCACCTTTGGAATTAATATTGGCTTTTACTTCCCCATTCTGAATACTTGCCCCATTTAAGTGAATTTCTATGTCAGCCTGATAATCACCCTGATTAATTAGCGCATTTATCCAATCCCGTTTTATTTCGCTGGACTGTGTACAGCGAACGCGTAAGCCATTACGCCCCCAAGGCTCAATTTCTATGATTTCATTATCCAGGGAACAAAATAAGCTGTTGGTTTTATTAATAAATTCAACCATGATATAGTCAGCTCCAATCCTATGACATTTTTTCCGGAATCCAGACCCGCATACCACCGATCTCCCGATTACCCCAGGCATAGTAAGGTATGGCAATCAGTCGGGCAGGGTGAGTGGTTTCCTGAATAGGGAATGTTGTTGGTTGGTAGAGATGCCCGCACCACCCTTCGATATCAATAAATTGGCCTTTGGCCTCAACCACCATCACCCCATTTAACAGATCACCTTCCCACCTGGTGATAAGAGGTTCATTTTTATCAATTTCAACATCGAGTAATCGCCCCTTTATTTCTTGATCTATGTCCTCAAGACAATAAACAATCGGGCCACGTTGGATTGCTAAACAACCACGCGTTGCATCGATGCGTGGATTGGAAATCACAAACATTGGTTCCATCCCTAATTCGAGTTCAATGATATCTTCAACTAGCCATGCCCGTTCCAGGACAAGATATCCTTTCTCAAGACTAAGTTCTTTTACTACTTTCCCATTGATGGATAAAGTTGGTTTTTGGCTCCATTCAGGTATCCGCAGAGACAATGCCCATGGCGAATTACCAGATTCCATAACCTTCAGTCTGATAAGTCCTTGCCATGGGTATTCGGTTATCATATTCAGTTTTACATGCTGCTCTGAGGGTAGGTCACAGCTAATATCCGCAGAGGCATAATGATGGATTTGAATGCCTTTTGCATCATGTGTGGACAGATAATGGGTAAAAGAGGAAAAGAGCCGCATCACATTTGGGGGACAGCAGGCACAATCATGCCATTCGGGACGTTTTTTAAGAAAGGAGATCTCGCTTGGAGGTAGGTCAGTGGATAAGCGCAAATTTTTAGCCTCACGCAGCATTAAAGGGTTAATATAAAAGTAATGACGCCCGTCCAGATCAGGGCTGGCTAAGATATTGTTATAAAGTACCCGTTCCATCTGGTCTGCATAGCGTCCTTCACCGGATGTAAGCAGCATTCTCCAATTCCACATGAGACTGGCTATGGCTGCACAAGTTTCACAATAACCCTGATCGGCAGGCAGTTCATAAGGATCGCCAAAAGCTTCACCATCAAAACGTGACCCTAATCCCCCTGTAATATACAGTTTTGTTTCTGTAATATCTTTCGAGAGGCGCAACATGGCATCCAATAAGGCCTGCTCCCCGGTTTCCAGATATAGATCTGTGACCCCTGAAGCCAGATACAACTGGCGAACTGAATGGCCGGCAGCCTCCTTAACCTGGCGCACCGGTACATGGTCCTGATAGTATTCTGGGCCATAAGATCGATGGCCTTTCATCATATTTTGGCCACGCTGGTCAATAAAAAATATTGCCAAATCCAGATATCGAGGCTCGTTCATGAGCCGGTACAACTCAACCAGCGCCATCTCAACCTCCGGATGGCCGCAAGCCCCGTGTCTTTTATCCGGTCCAAAAACTGAACAAATATAGTCAGCAAAACGACAGGCAATATTTAATAAACGATGATCACCTAATGCACGTTGAAAAGCAACTGCTGCCTGAAACAGATGTCCGGCACAATATAGCTCATGCCCATTATCCAGGTCTATCCAGGGTTCAGGGGATTCTCTTGTCTGAACATAACTATTTATATAACCATTTGGGCGCTGTGCGGTCGCTATCAGTGAAATGGCCTGATCTGTCATTGAAGACAATTCCTTGTCCGGTTCCTTTCCCATCTCCCATGCCACAGCTTCCAACCATTTATAAATATCTGAATCTTGAAAAACATATCCGCGGTAATTACCTTTGATTGAGCCCGCAGCAATACGCAAGTTGTCAAAGTTGCCAGCCTTTATCAGCATTTCAAAACCAAAATACAGGCTGATTTTTCTATTAACCGTTTGTTTTTTAGTCCAGAAACCTTCATTTAGCGATACGTTCTTTAATTCCATGGTTTTCCAACGAGCGAAAGGGCTTTTCGATGTATCCACAGGACCAAATCCTGAATTCTCAACATTAGTAAGCATGAACGTTTCCTATATCATCAAACAGTATGATGGTGGTCCTTCTCAATGACCACTAATATGTCGATCCGAGTGGGAGTATGTCAGTCTCTCATTATGATCGATATCCAAAGTTAAAAATGATAAGCAATTTTCCAAGCAGAACTATTCAATAATCAATTAGCCTATCATTCTTTTAGATTTTTACCTCTCCATCTGCGGATCAGGGGCTCGGGTGGGTTGGTGTGACTGACATGGTATTCAGGCGGGACCTTGCCCGGACTAGCCCCACAGGATTCGCGGATGATCAACTTGCCCTGGACCCGGATGGGGTCTTGCATTTCATTCTGGTTTTCGAGCCGGTCCAACATCAACTGAGCGGCCAACTTGCCCATCTCAAAACTCGGAGGGCAAACCGTCGTGATCGTCGGCTTGGAAAGACTGGCAATCTCGCGGTCGTCATACCCGACCACGGCCACATCTTCAGGCACGCCAAAACCGGCATCCTGGATGGCATAGATGGCACCCAATGCCATCAAATCATTTGCAGCAAATATCGCCGTCGGCCTGTCGGGTAACTCCAGGAATTTCTTTACAGCCGGGTAGCCGCTTTGAACCTCCCAGGTGCCTTCTGCGACCAAAGCTGGGTCAAAGGAGATGCCATACTGCGCCAGGACATCCTGATAACCCGCCAGGCGTTCTATGGATGAGTTCCAGTCATGCGGCCCATTGATTAAGGCAATCCGGCGGTGTCCCAGGTTGACCAAATGTTCGACTGCCAGGCGGGCGCCATAACGATCATCCAAAAGCACCGAATTAGCGTAAGTCCCATTAAAGAGCCGGTAAACAAAAACGTACGGTTTATTGGCCAAATCAAGGGTTTTGTTGGATTCATCTCGCCACGATTCCACGAAAATGATCCCATCGATGGACCGGCTGATCAGCTGGTGCACGGCTGCGCTTTCCAGCTCCGAGTCCCAATCCGTGCTAATGATGATGCTGAAATAATTATGCTGTTTGAGATACTCCTGAATACCGCGGATAAGGATGGGAGTAAAGGGGCTGGCAATGTTATAAACCACGAGACCGATCGTGAAGGTCCGGTCTGTTTTGAGACCGCGCGCAGTGATATTCGGGTGATAGCCCATCTGGTCGGCCAGGGCCAGGATGCGCTCCTTGGTGACATCATTGACCCGATGGTCACTATCAGTCAGCGCCCTTGAGACGGTCGAAACGGAACAGCCCGCAGCCTTGGCTAATTCATGTAGAGTAACTGGCATAATCTATATCCTGTATCCAAAAATAGTCAGATGAATTTTACAGCCTATCTAGGTGATAGACCGGATTATTTTTATTAGAATGTAAAACCATTTCCACAGCCGTGTGTACCGAGAAGATTTTATCGTGAATGCTGGTTGAAGCAGGTATTTGCAGACATTCCTGATATTCAGGAATAATCAGGATCCGGGAGGCGGATGAGACCATATTCATCCACCAGGGTTTTCCCAAAGCTCGCGATTGTCATTGCGAGGAGCATACTTAGCGACAAAGCAATCTCTTAATTGGGCGAAAATTGCTCACCTGCTCTGCACCAAACACAGTGCGGTGCAAGTGTTGACCATCCAAGAACGTTGGTCTCGCATTGATAATTTTTATGGATTCTTCAACTTTGAGACGGCCTGATTTATCCACATCAAATTCTCCTAATAAGCGATTGTCCCAAGTATAATGCTCATTGGAGCCGTTCTTTGAAGTGTGGTCAGAACATGCGGCAAGCACCGATTGTGCTTCTGAGACGGCTCTCTTTATAACGGGTGGCTTTCGAATTTCCAGCAACTTTGTACCCATATAACTTTTCAAATTCTGCTCCCATACTCAGGCTAGACTTTAGAATTCTCCTGCTTCCCTTCCCCTGGTGATGCGATCAGGGGAAGGGAAATCAAGGAGATTAGTAGAAGGTGCGGCAAGCACCGATTGTGCTCCTGATACAGGTCTCTTCCGTAAGCGTTTCCAACGACGCTATTACGGAAGGAGCGAGGCTATAGCGTCCGCGGCCGCTTTCATAGCATCTGCAGGCGACTTCTGCCCGGTCAATCCTTCCTGAATCGCTTCCTGGATGTATGCTGAAACTTCAGGCCAGTTGGGTAAAGGTCCACGTGCCTCAGCAGATTCCATTTGCTTTAGGAATACCAGCATGGTGGGATCATTTGCCGACTTTGCCGCGACCTGGGCAAGGACGTCCTTCCGGCTGGGGATATAACCCATGCAGTCGGTCAGTTTGGTACCATAAGCAGGATCGGTGACAAACTTCAGGAATGCCCACGCGCCATCTTTCTGTTCGCTAGAAGCAAACATGGCCCAGTTTTCACCACCAAGGGAAGAAGCAGGCTTCTGGGTATAAGGGAGAAGTGCAACCTCCCAATTCAGGTCCGGGGCATCCTTCGGAATGGAATTAACATTCCAGGTGCCGCTGATCATCATGCCTGCTTTGCCGGTGGTAAATTGGGTATAGATTTCGGCAAAACCGTCCGTGATGGCTGTCTTGGGAGCATAACCCTTGTCGACCAGATCCTTCCAGAAAGCCAGCGCAGCAACGGATTCGGGGGAATCGAGGGTCTCAAGAGTGCCACCATTCTGGAGCACCCACGGCAGGAACAAGAATGTGCCGGTCTCATCTTTCTTGGCGAGTAAGGCTGTGCCGTAGACCCCTTTTGCTGGGTCGGTCATCTTTGCTGCCCAGGTTTCGAATTCATCCCACGTCGTGGGGGGCTTATTGATATCCAGGCCGGCGGCCGTGGCCATGTCAGTATTGATCCACAACACCACGGTGTTGCTGCCCAACGGGATGCCGTAGTTCTTGCCATCCCAGAGGGTGGAGTTCCACGGGCCAGGGAGGAATTGGTCGCCCTGCCCCCAAGCCTTCACATAGTCGGTAAGATCGGCCAGTGCGCCTGCTGCGGCATATTTCGCATTATCCGGGTTGTCGACAATCATCAAATCCGGCGTAACTCCTCCCGCAATCGCTGTGGTAACCTGCTGGTTGAAGTCTGTGAAAGCCAGGTTCCGGATTTTCAGAACGTACTTTGACTGCGCTGCATTGAAGTCCTCACCGGCAGTTTTTACACATGCTGCTGCCGGCCCGGTGTCGCCATAGTAAGTCCACATGTTGACTTCAGCGGGAGCCGTAGCGGCGGTGGTCGGAAGGAGTGGGTCTATTGCTGCCGCAGCGGCTTTCATAGCATCTGCAGGCGACTTCTGCCCGGTCAATCCTTCCTGAATCGCTTCCTGGATGTATGCTGAAACTTCAGGCCAGTTGGGTAAAGGTCCACGTGCCTCAGCAGATTCCATTTGCTTTAGGAATACCAGCATGGTGGGATCATTTGCCGACTTTGCCGCGACCTGGGCAAGGACGTCCTTCCGGCTGGGGATATAACCCATGCAGTCGGTCAGTTTGGTACCATAAGCAGGATCGGTGACAAACTTCAGGAATGCCCACGCGCCATCTTTCTGTTCGCTAGAAGCAAACATGGCCCAGTTTTCACCACCAAGGGAAGAAGCAGGCTTCTGGGTATAAGGGAGAAGTGCAACCTCCCAATTCAGGTCCGGGGCATCCTTCGGAATGGAATTAACATTCCAGGTGCCGCTGATCATCATGCCTGCTTTGCCGGTGGTAAATTGGGTATAGATTTCGGCAAAACCGTCCGTGATGGCTGTCTTGGGAGCATAACCCTTGTCGACCAGATCCTTCCAGAAAGCCAGCGCAGCAACGGATTCGGGGGAATCGAGGGTCTCAAGAGTGCCACCATTCTGGAGCACCCACGGCAGGAACAAGAATGTGCCGGTCTCATCTTTCTTGGCGAGTAAGGCTGTGCCGTAGACCCCTTTTGCTGGGTCGGTCATCTTTGCTGCCCAGGTTTCGAATTCATCCCACGTCGTGGGGGGCTTATTGATATCCAGGCCAGCGGCCGTGGCCATGTCAGTATTGATCCACAACACCACGGTGTTGCTGCCCAACGGGATGCCGTAGTTCTTGCCATCCCAGAGGGTGGAGTTCCACGGGCCAGGGAGGAATTGGTCGCCCTGCCCCCAGGCCTTCACATAGTCGGTAAGATCGGCCAGTGCGCCTGCTGCGGCATATTTCGCATTATCCGGGTTGTCGACAATCATCAAATCCGGCGTAACTCCTCCCGCAATCGCTGTGGTAACCTGCTGGTTGAAGTCTGTGAAAGCCAGGTTCCGGATTTTCAGAACGTACTTTGACTGCGCTGCATTGAAGTCCTCACCGGCAGTTTTTACACATGCTGCTGCCGGCCCGGTGTCGCCATAGTAAGTCCACATGTTGACTTCAGTGCCAGCCGAAGCAGCGGTGGCAGGAGCTGAAGTGGCGGGAGCTGAAGTGGCGGGAGCTGCTGTGGTAGGTTCTAGAGTAGCGGTAGGTGATGCACAACCTGTCGCGATGAGTACGAGCACCAATGCCGTCAGAATCAGATTTCTCGAATTGAATTGCTTGAACATGTACATTTCTCCTTTCAGTAGATTATGGTTGGAACGATCAAGAACAGCGAAAAACACACAACCAAACATCACCTCCTTCTCAAAGATAAGTCTTCATTTCACAGATCCAGATGTTAGGCCACTGACAAATTGGCGCTGCAAAAACATGAATGCAACTACTGCTGGAATTGCCACGAGAGTTGAAAATGCCATCATGGTATCGAAATTGGATTTATACATGCCTATAAATTGGAAAACGCCTAACGAAACAGGTTGCATCTCGGTTTTTGGCAAGAAAGATAAGGCGAAGACGAACTCACCCCAGGCTGTCAGGAAAGAGAAGACACCTACGGCGACCAAGCCTGCCCTTACCAGGGGAAGGATGATGAACCACAACACTTGGATCCGCGAACCGCCATCGATCCATGCTGCTTCTTCTAGGGTATCTGGAATTTGTAAAAAACTGGTTCGCAGGATAATGATTGCAAATGGTAAGGCAAGGGCCGTGTCTGCAAAAATTACACTTAAATATGTGCTATACAGACCTAACCTTTTGAACAGCACGAATAGAGGAATGACAAGCAAAACGCTGGGCAACATTTGCGCGACTAGCAGGAAAAGCAGGTAGGCACTCCGCCCGCGAAATTTGAAACGTGAGAGTGCATAGGCACCCGGGACAGCCAAGAGGAACACCAGGATGGTAGTCCACGTGGCAATGATTAAAGAGTTCTTAAAATAAACCGCAGTGTTGATATAAAGGTCAGGCCTGTTGGTATGCATGCCCAAAATGGATCGATAACTATCTAATTGTGGGGATGAAGGAAATAACACGGGCGGCTTTTGAAAAATTTGCTCCACGGGTTTTAACGATGTTGAAACCATCCAAAACAACGGAATGATGTAAATCACGCATGCAAATAACCCCAAAGCAAATCTTGAGGAGGTCTCTATCTTTTTTCGGCTCATAATTTCTCCTCACCATAAGTAAATTTAAGATAGAGTACCGCAGCAATGAGAAGTATCGCCAGAATGATTACTGACACAGCTGCACTCTGTCCAAAGTTGAAATTAATAAAAGAAAGTCGGTAAGCAAGAGTGGGCAGGACTTCCGTCGCGGTTCCCGGGCCTCCTTTGGTCATGATCCAAATAATGTCAAATACGCGTAATGTGTAAATGAACCCTAACATCAAGACTGCCATGATGGTTGATTTGAGTAGGGGAAGCGTAATGTAAAAAACTTTTTGCCATCCGTTCGCCCCATCAACTGTGGCTGCTTCATATATATCTTCTGGAAGTCCTGCGATACCTGCACTCAGCAGAATAACGTTGAAGGGGATCCCAAGCCAGATATTTGAGATAATGACGGCGGCCATAGCTGTATTGGCTTGGAAGAACCAGGCTATGGGTTCATTAACAATCCTCAATGAGGTCAAAAGGAAATTTACCAAACCATAATCCAGGTTGAACAACCACAGGAAGATTGTTCCGGTGACCACAGATGGGACTAGCCAGCCCGAAAGCAAGACACCTCTCATCACATTGTGTAAGTGAAAAGCTTTATTAAGCAGGATCGATAATCCTAGCCCGATCGTAAATTGAAAAAGAATGGAGAAAAAAGTAAAAATTAATGAATGTATTAGTGCGGTTTTAAGTTGGGGGTTGCCAAGTATGGCAAAATAATTCTGAAGCCCGATAAATTGTGCCTTGCCAGATACCAAAGTTTCAAGATTGTACTTTTGAAACGAGATCAAAATGCTGTATAGTATTGGAAGGCCCAGGATCGCGCCTAGGAACAAAACAGATGGAAGAATAAAGAAATAAGGGGTCAGTTTTTCACGTGAGGGGAATATTTTTCTTCTGAGTAGGAAATTCTTGGCTGAGAGAGAACGCATATAAAATTCCTTTTCTTGGACCAGAAGTTTCAAACGAGAATAATGTGGACACCTTCAGAAATAATGGAAATACGGACGGATCCTCCATTTTCCAAATCGATTCTAAAATCAACCTCCGCGATTCTCTCTATTTAAACAATCAAATGCCAAAACAATCTATGAAATTTGTTTATTACAGAATGGCAAACGTTGTCCATTAAGGTGAATTCTAATGGCAAACGTTTGCCTTGTCAATAGCGTAAATTCCAGATTTGGCTTTGGGGTGTCAATATTGATATCAATAGGGTGTTTTGCTAGTATGGGAAAGCCAAAGCTTTGAAATGGGTGAAATATGGCTCGCCCAATAGGCATTTGAAATAAATGTACAAGTTAAGTCTGGTCAATTTACTGATCAAACTAAAAAACAACCCCCAAAAGGTATGGGCAGAGTATGGGCATAGTAATTTTCAATAGCGAATTGACCCGGTAACTGACATTGACCATTTCAATATCTGGGAGTTATGAATGTGAAGAGGTCTGAATACAATCCCCTGCTGGGGCTCTCAACCAAAAAAAACTCCCAGCATCGGAGCATCTTCTCAATGAGTGTGGAGAGATTCGGATAGATCCCCTTATGGGGACTCTCAACCAAAACAAAAAGAAGCCTAGATAGTAAAGCATCTAAGCGAGTGTGGATCGGATCGAACGCTCAATTATTAGCGTAAAAAGACAAATTTCAGTGCTAAATAATTGAGAATCACCCATTCAAGGAGGGTAATCAAGTGTACCTGGCGGGATTCGAACCCGCGGCCTCTTCAGTGCGAAGGATGAGCAAGTAGGGGAGAAAGGGAAAAAAGTTGTCTATTACGTCTATTTTGTTCCAAAATCACCATACTGTTCTAGCATATCTGTACCCGAATTGTTCCCGAATTGTACACGCAATGTACCAGATATGCATCGGTATGAAGCAAGGAAAGGCGAATCCGTAAACCTGTCCAAATGGGGATTTGATGCAAATGATGTCCTTGAAAAACATCGTCTTCACTTTTCTCTTTCGTTCCCCTGATTAAGAAACCTGTCCTGGACTACTTCACTCATCCATAGAATTTCTTAGGTATTACTTTTGGGTTAATGAGATTTTTTTTATGCCTTCTGAATGGACGGAATATTTGCACCTTGCAGGGTGCGTCAAAGATGCCAGCACCCGTCCCGATCGCCTAGCCACCATGGTATCGAAAACTATTTCCATCCCTTTCAAGCAGATACCAGGCTTCAACAATGAGCAATGATATATGATCTTTCACAAGAAAAAATTAGCCTATGATATCCATGTGCGCCATTCGGCATTACTGGTTTTCAGAAATCTGTGGCTTTTCCTAACTTGCCACAGAACCAGTGAAAATACTTTCCCCTTTACCCGCAACAGTCAATACCTCGCAAATCTCATCTGAAAGAAATGGAACGCTCAGTCCTTCGTGGAGGTCCCAAGTTTCTGTTAGGTTCACTTCTCCACCGGGTTCGAGCCTGACCAGAGATCCTAAACTCTCCAACTCTACGAACCGATCATTGCAATATGATTTGGTATTGCAGCCACCGTCGGGATATGCTGCACCAGAAGATATGTCAAAGGTCTTGCGAAATAGAATACCATTAAGCCAATAAGCCATCCAGCCATGTGGATTGTAATATCCTAGCTTAAATGGAGATGGGCTCGGAGCAGCTTGGAAAAGAATGAAATCATCCCTTAGGACAAGTCGCGGATCATTGATATAAGTATATGGCCAGAGCGCTAGAATGCGATTATTCAACAAACCATGCTGATCAATATTACCAACCGGTTGTGGTAGTATGACTGTTCCGCCCAGCTGAAACATGGTCAGCGCCCATGGAGCGAGTTCCACCTGCCACAGGCTGTCATTCCGCAAGAAATGCTTCAACGTAACAGTGGCCTGGTCTACGGGAAGATGAATCTCGATGGTCTTGGTAATCCCAGTTCCTATCTCGGTCGAACCATTCAGACGTATTCCATCAGTCAGCTCCTCAATTGAAATGCCGTCATTATCAGGTATATAAGTGCGAGGAAATGTCTCGGGGGCATACCAAAGGCGATGCCCACCACGAAAGAAAAAAACACCGTAAGGTGTACTCACCGTAGTTGGAATATCAGCGAACAGATTATCTTTTCCGAAGGCTGAGAGGCGGACAATGCGTGGCCCTGCCTCGGCAAGAAACTCCAGGCTTAACAGGCTATTTTTCAGATTGCGGGTGGGGAGACCATGAAAATCACTCATGCTTCATCATAAGATATATCCAGTGGTAATCTCACTGGAATGCCATCCCCTTTCGCTGACTTTTGGATGGCTAAGACAATTTCTTGATCTAATCTAGCCTGTTCAGCACCATAAGTTGGGGCTGTATCATTCCGGACCGCATCCACAACGCTCATCAAACAACCGGCTACGCCGATCTCGTCGTCATGCCATTGTGCACCGTGCCCCATTATTACTGGTTTGAATGGGTTTTCCCAGCGAACAATGGGGTACTCCAGGTTCCCTGTGTGAGCAATCATTGCCACCAGAGCTCCACCATCGACTCTTTCAAATTGTCTTTCAATCGTAATAAACTGTGGAGCTTGTCCATCCGGCGAAAGCAATGTCAATTGCTCGTCTATATCTATCCCAACCCCGACCGAAATCCCCATTCCTTTTTCTGCCAAAAACCTGCTACTTCGCCACCAGCGTAGCGCTGAATCATAGCCTACATCTGTCCAGTGGAAAATACCTAATTGCCCATTCTCAAAGGTTATGATACCGTGTTCTTGCGATTCTATACGCGGACCAAATTCACCTGCTAATCTGGACCAATGAGGTATAAGGGGATTGTATTGCATAGCACCAATGACTTGTATAGGTTTGGCATCAAATCCTAAATAACTTCGCAGTACACTAACGCCATGGTAGCCATGACCAGCAAAATCATTGAAGGCAGTATATACCTGGCCGAATAGTCCAGACTGTATCAATTTTAGTTTTAACTGTTCTAATGGTCGACGGTGAAATTGCTCTGCAACCTCAACTTTTAGCCCTAGCCGGCGCGCGGTGTGGATGATTGCATCTGCCTCGCTCAACTTATGCGCAATTGGTGTTTCAAGCAGGACGTGCAATCCATGTTCAACTGCCATTAAACCCACTACACCATTGGCGTGATAAGCCACGCAAACAATACCGATCTGAGGGGTCGTCTCATTGATAAGTTTTTTAATATCCGTAAACCAGGGAACGCCCAATCCTTCTCCAAGTTTTCTTGCAGACTTTGAACTTCTCCCCCATACAGAGACGAGGTTCGTATCGCGGTCGAGCGCTTTAATCAATGGTCCATACAGATAACTTGAACGAGCAGCGGTACCGATGATCGCAACGCGGATGGGTTGTGTTCCTTGATTAATATTCATTTTCTTAGGACCTCAATAGAAAAAACTCGGTCAGAATTGTTGATATAGCTTGAAAATTAACCTAACGATTTCGATAAAAAGAATAGTACATATCATTCCAACGTAATTTTTCCTTGAAGTCTTCCACGCGGGTTGATTCATCGATCAACAAAAATTCTATTCCAGCCATTTCAGTAAAGTCGCGCAGGTGCTCGGCAGTGACGGCATAAGTGAAGCTGGTGTGATGTGCACCACCTGCGTAGATCCAGGCTGCGGCGGCAATTTTCAGACTTGGTCGCGGCAGCCACAGAGCACGTGCCACCGGCAACTTGGGCAGCGGAGCGTCGGTTGGAACAACATCCACCACATTCGCCACCATACGGAAACGCTGCCCCATGTCCATAATAGATGCACCAATTGCCGCGCCAATATTCGCATCGAAAATCAGCCGGATTGGGTCTGCTTTGCCACCAATCGAGAGCGGTAAGATCTCCAACCTGGGCTTATTCGAGGCGATCGATTCGCAGATCTCCAACATATGTGCGCCCAGGACTTTGTCGCCACTGGAGCTGAAATGATAGGTGTAATCTTCCATGAACGAGACACCACCTTTCAGCCCGGCACTCATCACCTTCATCGCCCGTACCAGAGCAGAAGTTTTCCAATCCCCCTCAGCACCAAATCCATACCCATCGCGCATCAGGCGCTGGACCGCCAAGCCGGGCAGCTGCGCCAGGCCATGCAAATCTTCAAATGTGGTGGTGAAAGCCTTGAAATTACCCGCCTTTAAGAAGTTTCTTATTCCGATTTCAATCCGCGCACCTTCACGCAGGGAGGCGTTGCGCTCACCGCCAGGGCACAACACCGGAGCGACATCATATTCGTCAAGATAGGCTTTCATCATCTGCACAATTTCGACCTCGGTAGCCTCATTCACCGCCTTAACCAAATCCCCCACGCCATAACCGTATACATCGTACCCAAGTTGGATCTGTGCTTCAACCTTGTCACCCTCGGTGACAGCCACATCGCGCATGTTATCTCCAAAGCGGGCAATTTTTGCTCCCTGCCAGTCCGCCCAGGCTGCGGCGGCGCGCACCCAAATACCCAATTCGCGCTGGATATCCTCATCCTGCCAATGCCCAACAACGACCTTGCGCTCCAGGCGCAGGCGACTGGCGATAAAACCAAACTCACGGTCACCGTGTGCAGCCTGGTTTAGGTTCATAAAATTCATATCAATCTCAGCCCACGGAATTTCCCGGTTGTACTGGGTGTGCAAGTGAACGAAGGGCTTCTTGAGCGTGGTTAGTCCACCAATCCACATCTTGGCAGGCGAGAATGTGTGCATCCATGTTATCAGACCAATGCAGTTTTTGGCCGAGTTGGCTTCAAGGCACAACTCACGGATGGACTCGGGGGTGGTCAGGACGGGTTTGAACACCACATTGACCGGCATATAAGCAGAAGCACCCAACACAGACGCAATCTCACGCGAATGCTCGGCAACAGTCTCAAGCGTTTTGGGACCATACAAGTATTGGCTGCCGGTAACAAACCAGATTTCATATTGTTTCAAATCAATCATGATTGCATCTCCTTTGATTGGACCACCGATTCGGGCGGGGTAATCCCGCCTGATATTTTTTTATTGTCCATAAATATGAGTGTACCGATCGTGCAACTTATCCAAATCATCCTGGGGAATGACCTCCGGTGTGCCAATTTGCAGCGCCAACCAGACGGTAGCTGCAACATCTTCCGTCATCACAGCTGCCTTGACCGCCGCCTGGGTGTCTTTACCGATGGTGAACACGCCATGGTTCTTGAGCAGCACCGCCGGCGATTTGCCAATACTCTCAACAACAACTTTCCCGATCGCATCATCGCCGATCAGGGCGAATCCACCGCATGGGATAGGACCGCCGAACTCGTCAGCGATGGCTGTCAGCACACACGGGATGGGCTTGCCCACCGCCGCAAAGGCCGTAGCATAGCGTGAATGCGTATGCACAACACCAAACACATCCGGTCGATGTTTATAAATATACAAATGACTGTACACATCGGACGATGGTTTGAAATCACCTTCCACCACTTTACAATCCATGTCGATGACTACCATGTGTTCAGGTCCCATGTCTTCGTAGCGGATTCCGCTGGCTTTGATAACCACCAGTCCTGTTTCCGGATCCCGAGCGCTGACATTGCCCCCGGTCCACATCACCAGGTTATTTTTCGGCAGTTCAAGGTGCAATTGCACCAGTTCTTCTTTTAGTTTTTCAAGCATGGGTTTCTCCAAATATCATACATCTCATGGCAGGGCATCGCCACGACCCGCCAGGAACAAGCTATACCATTCTTCACGAGTTAGGCTTATATGTTCCGCTTCGCAGGCGGCGCGAAGGCGTTCTGGATTGGTCGTACCGGGTAAAGGTTGAATATGAGCAGGGTGGCGCAATATCCACGCAATCAGGATCGCTTCGGTGCGAACACCTTTCTCCGATGCCATCTGCTCCACCAGATTCGCTGTTTTTCGAATATGAGGGCTATCATTGGGTCGTGGTATGCCAGCAAGCCTGCCCGCGGCAAGCGGTGCCCAGGCTTGAAGGGTAATGTTATGTAGGCGACAATACTCAATCACTCCTTCATTCCGTGTAATCCGTGAATTGTCTTGATTGAACAAAATACCTTCATCGAGCATTTGAGTATGAATTAGATTGAACTCTACTTGATTTGTAATAATGGGCTGGTTTAGATATTTTCGTAAAAGATCCATTTGTGCTGCAGTGTGGTTACTCACGCCAAACCATCGTACTTTCCCTGCGCTCTTTAATTCATCAAAAGCGCGCGCCACTTCTTCAGGTTCAACGAGCGGATCAGGACGATGGAGCAGAAGTACGTCGATGTAATCAGTTCGAAGGCGGCTCAGGCTCTCTTCCACCGATGCAATGATGTGTTCGTAGGAAAAATCAAAGCGGTGCGGCGGGGTAAAACGAATTCCGCACTTGGTTTGCAGATAAATATCCTGGCGTAGATGCGGTCTATCCTTCCATAGGTCAGCAAAGGCTTTTTCAGATTTACCGTTGCAATAGATATCGGCATGATCGAAAAAGTTAATTCCGGCATCGAGCGCTGTTCTTACCACCTCCATGGCTGCCTTGCGTACTGAGTTGGGAAGAGGCGTATCATCCCATGAACCACCGATGGACATGGCACCATAACCGATTTGTGAGACGTTCAAATCTGATGTTCCCAGAAGAATGTTCCGCATGTTAAGTATTCCTTCTACTGGCCAACTTGATTTCCTTTAAATGTTTCATCACATCATTCTCGCCGCGCCCAAAATAATCGTGCAGGAGCATATATTCAGCAAATAATTTATCGTAAACCTGCGTGGCTTCTGGATTGGGTTTGAAGGTCTCTTCCTTGAGCTTGCCCATCACCGGTGCAGCCTCGTAGATGCTGTCGTAGCCACCCTTAGCTTTGCCGGCCGCCACTGCGCCGAACATGGCTGATCCGAGCGCCGGGGTCTGTGACGAACCCGAGACCTTGATTTCGCGCCCGGTCACATCCGCATAGATCTGCATCAGTAATTTATTCTTCTCTGGCAAACCACCGCAAGCCACCAGTTCCCAGACCGGCACACCGTTATTTTCCAGCGCTTCGATGATTACACGCGTCCCGAAGGCGGTCGCCTCGATCAGGGCACGGTATACTTCCTCGGGTTTAGTCAACAGCGTTGCGCCGATAAATAGACCTGTCAGGTCGACATCCACAAGCACACTGCGATTGCCATTCCACCAATCCAGCGCCAGCAGACCGTTTTCGCCGGGTTTCAGCGCGGCGGCTTTTTCCTCTAGCAATTGATGGATATTGATTCCCCGCACAAGTGCCTCGCGTTCATATACCGAAGGAACGCAGTTCTCGGTGAACCAGGCAAAATGGTCGCCCACGCAGGATTGTCCCGCTTCGTAGCCGAATAGTCCGGGTAGAATACCATCCTCTACGTAGCCGCAAATACCAGGGACGAGATGTTCTTCCTGGCCCAATACCATGTGACAGATGCTGGTGCCCATGATCATCACCATGCGTCCAGCTTCTGCCACTGTTGTTGCTGGAACAGCCACATGCGCATCCACGTTTGCCACAGCCACAGCAGTTCCAGGTTTGAGTCCTGTCCACGCCGAGGCTTGGGCAGTCAGCCCACCAGCTTTCGCGCCGATCGGCTTGATGTCGCGTGTCATTTTGTCATCGATAATGGTGGCAAGCTTTGGGTGAGAGCGCGGCAAAATATTTATTGGATGGGAACCCTTCCCGCTTTGACCACATTGCCTTATAGCCAGCTGTGCAGGAATTGCGCGTCTCTACACCAGTTAATTGCCAGACCACCCAATCTGTCGCTTCGATCAGGCGGTCCGCAGCATCATGCACTTCAGGTGCCTCTTCCAAGATTTGCAAGGCCTTTGAGAAAAACCATTCTGAGGAAATCTTACCGCCATAGCGGTCGAGCCAAGCTTCGCCCATCTTGCGGGCGGTCCCATTGATGCGATCGGCTTCAGGCTGGGCAGCATGATGCTTCCATAACTTCACCCAGGCGTGTGGGTGGCTGCGCCACTCGGGTATAAAACATAGCGGGGTGCCGTCCGCCTTGGTGGGCAGCATGGTGCAGGCAGTGAAATCGACACCCAGACCGATCACGTTCGCCGGGTCAATGCCAGTCTCGCGCAGTACCGCTGGGATGGTGTTCTTGAACACTTCCAGGTAATCGTTTGGATCTTGCAGAGCCCAATCCGGTTCGAGCCACAAGCCGCTTTCGGGCAATTTCTCGTCGATGACTCCGTTGGTATACGGGTAGACGTTCGTTGCCAGCTCGCGGCCGTTCATTACATCCACCAGGACCGCCCGTCCCGACTCCGTGCCAAAATCCACACCGATGGTATATTTTGACATATGACCTCTTACATATTTATAATGATTTTCAACCCTTCGCGCTGTTCTGCCACACGAAACGCTTGTGCGGATTGTTCGAGCGGAAAACGATGTGTCACCAAAGAGCGCACATCCACAAGCCCCTTTGAAACCAGCTCAATCGCTCGCGGGTACGTGTGTTTCATACGGTGAACCAGCTTGATGGTCAGTCCCTTGTGTCGAGCCACAGATGCCGTAAATGATGTGTTGTCATCACCGGGAATCCCCACCAGGATCACCTTCCCACCAGGGATGACAGTGGTAAAAGCATCATCCACCGCACCCTGATCGCCGGCTACTTCAAATGCCACATCGACCCCTCGTCCCCCGGTTGCTGCCTGGATCTCTTCACGCTCGTGGCCGTCTCCCGCTAAGAGAGCCTTGTTCGCTCCATAGGCTTTTGCTGCTTCCACGCGGTGGGCAAGTTTATCCGTGGCGATGATTTGTTTCGCACCCGTAAGTTTCGAGATTTGGACGATGAGCAGGCCGATCGGGCCACATCCGAATACACCCACGGTCATCCCAGCTTTGAGATGTGCAAGGTCAACCGCATGAAGCGCCACCCCGAGCGGCTCCAACATGGCTCCATCAGCATATGTCAAAGAATCAGGAAGGGGGAACAGGCATTTCTCGTCCCACGCCATAACCTCGCACAGCGCACCATCAACCATTCCGTGCCCGGCAAAACGGACCTCAGGACACAAATTGGGGTGACCGCGCAGGCAGAATTCGCACTTCCTGCAGGGGATGGCCGGGTCGACCGCCACCCGCTGACCATCTTCCAGTTCTGCAGCGAATTCATGTCCCAGCACAAGAGGTTGTTCCAATGCCGCATCACCGATCCCGCCTTCCAAGAACCAGTGAATGTCCGAGCCGCAGATGCCCACGGCTTTCACCTGCAACAGTTTCTCTCCTGCGCCGGGAATCGGATCAGGTTCATCATGGAGGCGAAGGTCAGCGGAAGCATGCAGACGAATAACCTTCATGGAATTTGCTCTCCTTTTTCATCAATAGAGCGCTCAATTACATTAAAATCTGTCGGGCGAATAATGCTCACTGTCACGATGTAATCCACAGCAGGGACATCCAATGTAAACTCTCCCGACCATTGTGAGGCGGGGTCCAGCGTTGGCAGGGATGTATCCCCCTCGGAGAACTTCGTGCTGCCCTCAGGTGAGGTTACTGCCCACCGCAGGGTATATCCTCGCAGGGTGTAGACTGGCATGTCCATATCGATTGGGCCGCGGGTGTGCAGTGTGATCGTCACTGTGCGCTGGCCATCAACCACCGGTGAGAGGGCAATGGAGTCAAACAGGACGGGAGAAAATTCTTCGCGCAGCACATCCCACGAGGGGCGTTTGTTGCGCTCCGGGTCCATCACCCCCATCACAAAACCGGACCGCGTGCGGTAATCCTGATAGGTCCAGAAAATTGCCCCAGCAATAAAGGGTTTGGTCCTAAAGACTGCCATCTGGTCGTTTATCAGCAGGCGGCGCTGTTCATCCGCCAGCTCTGAATCCGGGGGTGTGCCATCCGGGATGAAGTAGTATTCATCAGGGCTGAGAGTGGAAGTTGCCGGTCCCCAAAAACGATTCCAGTTTGGCTCGAAACCAAACTCAGAGATGATCACAATTTTATCAGGCCAGGCCGTGTGAATGGCATCCAAAGCACCGGGCAACCCTTGTTTGGGTCCAGCCCAACCGCCCCAGTACTGGTTCATCATCACAAAATCGGAGTAAGCCGTTGCATCCTGGCTGGGATTTGAATTCAACCGGTTGGATGCAAATCCTACCGGGCGGGTTGGATCGAGTGATTTGACATAAGCGAGCATCTCTTTGACAAACGCATGGCCCTCGGGAGTTTCCGACTCAATCTCATTGCCAATGCTCCATGCCCAAATAGCTGGATGGTTATACTCCGAGGTGATCATCTCGCGCAACTGCTGCTTTTCCAGCTCCTGCATTTTAGGCAGGGACATCTGGAAGGCGGTCAACTGCCAGGCGGGAATTTCTGGGATGAGCAGAATTCCGTGCCGGTCGGCATAATCCAGGATGAATTCAGCCTGCGGATAATGCACCGGCCGGCTGAGCACCTCATTCATATTTTTAATGTCGGCATAGTCTGCCGCCATGATCTGGACAAATTCTGCCAGGCCGAATTGCGGCGAGTCGGCATGGCGGGTCACCCCCACCAGACGTACAGGCTCACCATTAAGGATCATCCGACCGTCCTTACATTCAACCGAACGGATGCCAAAGATGGATTCAAGATGGTGGACTTCCTTTCCATCTTTTCTAACAGAGATTGCTAATACATACAAATTGGGATGGTCAAAATGCCACAATTTTGGTTCAGCCAAGGTCGTGGACATATCCATGGCGACCGTTTGACCAGGCGCGAGCGAAACCGGTTCCCCCTGACCCAAGTCGAAAACAACCTGGCG